>NZ_BQUN01000071.1 GCF_026008495.1 Streptomyces sp. A012304 | reverse complement strand
GGACCGGGGCCGGTGGCGGTCGGGGTGTGTCGGGGGCCGGGGGTGGCCGGGGCGGTGGCGGGGTGCTGCGTGGCGGTGCTGGGCGGAGTTCCATGGGCCTTCGTTTCGTCGGGGATTGCGCGTTGCGGTTGGGGGTGGTGACGGCGTTGGCGTTGCCCTTGCTCGCCTGGCTGGCCGAAGTGTCGGTGAGCGCGTCCCTGTCGGTGCTCGGGTTCGACGCGTTCGGCGCCGGCGTCGAGTTGCACGGGCACCTCGGCATGGCGCTGCTGCTGGGGGCCGGGTGGGGCGCGGCGGCGGGAGCCGCGGGGGCGCTGCTGGCGTGCGCGACCGGGGCGGCGGGCGGACGGGCGGCGCCGTTGGCGGTGGGGGCGGGGCGAGTTCGGGACGTGGGAGTGGGCGGACCGTGCGGGGGGCCGTGTTCCGGCGGTGAACCGTCCGGGGCACCGCGATCCGCCGGCGAACCGTCCGGGATGCCGCATCCCGGCAGCGAACCGTCCGGGGCACCGCGATCCGCCGGCGAACCGTCCGGGATGCCGCACCCCGGCAGCGAACCGTCCGGGGTGCCGCGTTCCGCCGGCGATCCGTCGTCGGGGCCGTATTCGCCGAGCACGCCGTACCGGCCTCCCAACCCGGCGACCAATCCGTATCTGCGGCTGCCGGAGGGGGCGAGGGAGCCGGAGGACGCACGTCCGGGGCCTGCGGGCGGGTCCGGGTCCGGCGGGGGTCGGCCCCGGTGGGCCCGAAGCGGCGACACCGAGCCCGGGCGGGACGCTCGACCGCCCGGAGGCAACGGATCAGGGTCCGGGTCCGGGGGCGGGGGTGGGGACGGCGGCGGGTCCGGGCGCGGGGGCGGTCGGGCCGGATGGGTGCGCGGACAGGGGCGGCGTCCGGACGTATCGCCGCCGCGGGCCCGGCCCTCGTCCCCGCCACCGGACGACTCCCAGCCGCCCGATCCTTCGGCCACCGCCCGGTCCGGGGAGCTGCTGCCGCCCCGGCGCGATCTGTCCGACGCCCCCACCGTGGTCCGCCCCTATGGGCCGGCCCGGCGGAGGGACGCGGAGGGGTCCGCGGACGACGGGCCGCCTCCGCCGCCTCCCCCTCCCCCGGCTTCGCCGCCCGGGCCGAAGAAGCCGCGGAGGCCGCGGTGAGGGGCGCGGCCCCGGCGCCCCACCCGGGGCTTCAGACGGAGGTCACCCGCAGGACACGTACTGTTCCGTGTCCGCTAGACGGACCTCGGCGGCGGTGACCGGGAGTGGCCGGATACGGTGGACACACCATGAGCGCTTCGCAGACCTCGCCAGCCGATGTCCCCACTCTCCTTGTCAAGATCTTCGGCAAGGACAGGCCGGGCATCACGGCCGGCCTCTTCGACACCCTCGCCGCGTACTCCGTCGACGTGGTCGACATCGAGCAGGTCGTCACCCGCGGCCGGATGGTGCTGTGCGCGCTCGTGACCGAGCCGCCGCGCGGGCTGGAGGGGGACCTCAGGTCGACCGTCCACAGCTGGGCGGAGTCGATGAAGATGCAGGCGGAGATCATCTCCGGCCTCGGTGACAACCGTCCCCGTGGTCTCGGCCGCTCCCTGGTGACCGTGCTCGGGCATCCGCTGACCGCCGAGGCCACGGCCGCCGTCGCCGCCAAGATCACCAAGGTCGGCGGCAACATCGACCGTATCTTCCGGCTCGCCAAGTACCCGGTCACCGCGGTGGAGTTCGCGGTCTCCGGTGTGGAGACCGAGCCGCTGCGCACCGCGCTGGTCACGGACGCGGCCGCGCTCGGCGTGGATGTCGCCGTGGTGGCGGCGGGGCTGCACCGGCGGGCCCAGCGGCTCGTCGTCATGGACGTCGACTCCACCCTCATCCAGGACGAGGTGATCGAGCTCTTCGCCGCGCACGCCGGCTGTGAGGACAAGGTCGCCGAGGTGACGGCGGCGGCGATGCGCGGTGAGCTGGACTTCGAGCAGTCGCTGCACGCGCGCGTGGCGCTGCTGGAGGGGCTGGACGCCTCCGTGGTGGAGAAGGTGCGCACCGAGGTGCGGCTGACGCCGGGTGCGCGCACCCTGATCCGGACCCTGAAGCGGCTCGGCTATCAGGTGGGTGTCGTCTCGGGTGGCTTCACGCAGGTCACCGACGACCTCAAGGAGCGGCTCGGGCTGGACTTCGCCCAGGCGAACACCCTGGAGATCGTCGACGGGAAGCTGACGGGCCGGGTCACCGGGGAGATCGTGGACCGCGCGGGCAAGGCGCGGCTGCTGCGCCGGTTCGCCGCCGAGGCGGGCGTACCCCTGTCGCAGACGGTGGCGATCGGTGACGGCGCCAATGACCTGGACATGCTCAACGCGGCCGGTCTCGGGGTCGCCTTCAACGCCAAGCCGGTGGTCCGCGAGGCGGCCCACACGGCGGTGAACGTGCCGTTCCTGGACACCGTGCTGTATCTGCTGGGCATCACGCGCGAAGAGGTCGAGGCGGCGGACACCCACGAGTAGCCCTCAGTCAGCGGACACCCACGAGGAGCCGCCGGCCCTTCCCCGGCCGGACACGGAAACGGCAGGGCCCGGCGCCGTGGAGGTGCCGGGCCCGCGTGTGCCGGAGGGTCACTCGGAGGGCGCCCAGTAGTCGAGCAGCGTGGCCACGCCCGGCTCCAGGCTCTTCCAGGAGCCGTCGAAGGAGACGACGGCGAAGGCGGCGGCCGGGAAGCCGCGGCGGTTCATCCGCTCGCGGGCGTCGCCCTCGGCCGCGCCGGAGACAATGTCGGCGAGACCCTGGATGCCCGGGTTGTGGCCGATCAGCAGGACGTTGCGCACGTCGTCGGGCGTCTCGTTGAGCAGGGCGATCAGCTCGCCCGGGGAGGCCTCGTAGATCCGCTCCTCGTAGACGGTTTTCGGCCGCTGCGGGAACTCCTGGACGGCGAGCTTCCAGGTCTCCCGGGTGCGGGTCGCGGTGGAGCACAGGGCCAGATCGAAGGGGATACCGGTGTCGGTCAGCTTGCGTCCGGCGACGGCGGCGTCCATGCGGCCCCGCTCAGCGAGCGGGCGCTCGTGGTCGGTCACCTGTGGCCAGTCGGCTTTCGCATGCCGGAAGAGGACGATCCTGCGGGGTTCTGCGACGCTCATGACTCCCAGCTTCGCATGAAACACGCCATGGGGCGCAGGGAGTTGACATGGCCCTTCACTCGCGGACCGGGATGTGAAGGGTGTGCCCGGGGCGTGATCGACACGGGCTAGCGCGTGAGGAACTGCCGCACGCGCTCGACGAGGTGCGTGATCGCCGGGTCGCCGGCGGTCGCGTGGGCGTCGGAGGGGTTCAGCATCAGCAGGAGCAGGCTGACGAAGGCGAGCGTCGGCAGGGCGAGGGCCCACCAGGGCAGGCGGGTGCGGACGCCGCCCGGGGTGACCGGGTGGGGCCGGATGTGCGTACGCGCCGACATGGGTGCCTCCGCTGGCTTCGACTGGTCCGTGGTCCCGCTTCGCGGTCCGTGTCCGCGCTCCGCGGCCACATCTCGAAGGTACGGACTCCGCGACCCTCAACCCATCCGGTGATCCACCCACTTGACCCTGACCCTCACCCCCTAGGGGACAGGGGGGTTAACCCCACCATGCCCGGCGGGCGGGGCGTCAGGGGGAGGCGATCGTCGCGATGACGGCGATGATCACGAAGATGAGGAGGAACGCGCCGAAGACGAGCAGCATCTTCTTCTGGCCGTTCTGCGGGTTCGGGTCGAGCACTGGCATGCGGCAAGTCTCGCACCCCGCGCCCGCGGCGCTCGCCCCGGGGTCAGCGGGCGGCCTCGTCCTCGACCGTGCGGTCACGGCCCGCCAGGACGCCGACGGCCATCTGCGGAAGCATCAGCGCCGCCATCAGCGCGAGCGGCAGTCCCCAGCCGCCGCTGTGCTGATAGAGCACGCCGACCAGGAGCGGACCCGGCATCGAGATCAGGTAGCCGGTGCTCTGCGCGAAGGCCGACAGCTGGGCCACGCCCGCGCCGGTCCTGGCCCGCATGCCGACCATCGTGAGGGCCAGCGGGAACGCGCAGTTGGCGACGCCGATCAGCAGGGCCCAGGCCCAGGCGCCGCCGACGGGCGCGAAGTACAGACCGGCGTAGCCGGCCAGTCCGCAGACGCCGAGCGCGATCACGATGGGGCCCTGGTGCGGCAGCCGGGTCGCCAGGCGCGGGATGACGAAGGCCAGGGGGACGCCCATCACCATCGTGACGGCGAGGAGCAGTCCGGCGGTGCCCGCGGCCACGCCCGCGTCCCGGAAGATCTGCGCCATCCAGCCCATGGTGACGTACGCGGCGGTGGCCTGGAGCCCGAAGAAGACGGCGAGCGCCCAGGCGGTGCGGCTGCGGGTGACACGCAGCCCGACCGGTGCCTCCGCGCGCGGGGCGGGCGTCGCCTGTGGTGCCTCCGCGGGCCGGGCGGGCGTCGCCTCCTGGTGCGCCGTCCGCCCTCGCTCGCGCGCCAGCGGCAGCCACGGCACCACGGCCGCCGCGGCGAGGCCCGCCCACACCGCGAGCCCCGACTGCCAGCTCCCGCCCAGGGCGTCCGTCACCGGCACGGTGACCGCGGCGGCGGCCGAGGTGCCCAGGGCGAGGGCCATCGAGTACAGGCCGGTCATGGATCCCACCCGGTCGGGGAACCAGCGCTTGACGATGACCGGCATGAGGACGTTGCTCACGGCGATGCCCATGAGGGCGAGGGCGCTGGCCGCGAGGAAGGCCGCGGTGCCGCCGGCGAAGGGCCGCACCGCCAGCCCGGTGGCGATGGCCGCCATGCCCGCGCAGACCACCGCGCCCGGCCCGAAGCGGCGGGCGAGGCGGGGGGCCATGACACCGAAGACGGCGAAACAGAGCGGGGGCACGGAGGTGAGCAGCCCGGCGACGCTGCCGCTCATGCCGAGTCCGTCGCGGACCTCCTCCAGGAGGGCGCCGAGGCTGGTGATGGCGGGGCGCAGGTTGAGAGCCGCGAGGACGATGGCGGTCATCAGCAGACGACGCGGCCACGCGCGCGTGGGCGCCGTGCGGAGGTCGTCGGCGGAACTGCGTATGGAGGTGGACATCGTCGTCCCGGTTTCCTGATTTCCCAGCGGCATAACCCCATCATAGAATCATAGGATGAATACTCGGAACACTCTCCCCCACCCCTAGGACGGTCATGCCGCTCAACCACCCCCGCAGGTCGGCACTGTCCGAGCAGGTCATCGCCGCGCTGCGCACCCAGATCACCTCGGGCGAGTGGCCGGTGGGTTCGCGCATCCCGACCGAGCCCGAGTTGGTCGAGCAGCTGGGCGTCGCCCGCAACACGGTCCGTGAGGCCGTCCGCGCGCTCGCCCACAACGGCCTGCTGGACATCCGGCAGGGCTCCGGCACGTACGTGGCCGCGACCAGCGAGCTGGCGGGTGTGATGCACCGCCGCTTCGCCGGAGCCGACCCCCGGCACATCGCCGAGCTGCGGTCCACCCTGGAGTCGTCCGCGGCGAGGCTGGCGGCCGAGCGGCGCACCGAGAAGGACCTCAAGCAGCTCGACGCGCTGCTGCTGCGCCGCGAGGAGGCCTGGGAGTCGGGCGACGCGGAGGCTTTCGTGACGGCGGACGCGACCTTCCACCTGGCGGTGGTGGCCGCCTCCCGCAACGACGTGATGACCGCGATGTACGCGGACCTGGGCGAGGTGCTGCGGGACTGGCTGCGCGCCGACGTCGGCGCGGAGCTGACGCCGGAGACGTACATGGACCACCGACGGCTGGTGGACGCGATCCGGGCCGGCGACGCGGAGAGGGCCGCCGCGGAGGCGGCGAGCTATCCCTTCCTGTGCCGGCCCGGCCGGTTCACAGCTTCTGGTGGCTGACCCAGGCCGCGCCGACCTCCTTCCAGCACCGGCCGGTCAGCCGCACGGTCATGGCGGGGCCCGCGTCGGCAGGGGCGCCGTCGGTGTCGAGGTCCCACCAGCGGGCGCACTCGATGTGCAGGCGGACGCGGTCCACGGTGGCGTGCGGGTTGTGGCAGTGGGCGACGACCTGGGAGCCGTGGACGCCGACGCGGCACTCCGCGCCGAACGGCTCCGCGGTGGGGGTGGGATCCGGTGCCTCCACTCGCGCGTGCGGCAGCGCGTCGTACGGCACGGACAGGACGAGACAGACGGCGACGGTCACTGGGGCGAGGCTGCGGGACAGGCGCACAAAGGGGACCTCCTCGGCGGTGCTGGGGAGGGAAACGCGTGCCGTACGCGCACTTCCGCGTGCGGTACGCGTACTTCATCGTCGCTGGTCGGGAGCGCCGCGCGCCTGGCCGGATGAGCCGAACGGGTGACGCCCCGCTCCCCGCGCGAGGCGGGGAACGGGGCGTCGGGACGTACCGCGGGGGTCAGGCGCCGATGGCGTGCAGACCGCCGTCCACGTGGATGATCTCGCCGGTGGTCTTCGGGAACCAGTCGCTCAGCAGGGCGACGACACCGCGGCCGGCCGGCTCGGGGTCCTTCAGGTCCCACTCCAGCGGGGCACGGGTGTCCCACACGGAGGCCAGCTCGGCGAAGCCCGGAATGGACTTGGCGGCCATGGACCCGATCGGGCCCGCGGAGACCAGGTTGCAGCGGATGTTCTGCTTGCCCAGGTCACGCGCCATGTAGCGGCTGGTGGCCTCCAGGGCGGCCTTGGCCGGGCCCATCCAGTCGTACTGCGGCCAGGCGTACTGCGCGTCGAAGGTGAGGCCGACGACCGAGCCGCCGTTCTGCATCAGCGGCAGGCAGGCCATGGTGAGCGACTTCAGGGAGTACGCCGAGACGTGCATGGCGGTGGCGACCGACTCGAACGGCGTGTTGAGGAAGTTGCCGCCGAGGGCGTCCTGCGGGGCGAAGCCGATGGAGTGGACGACGCCGTCGAGGCCGCCCAGCTCCTCGCCGACGATGTCCGCGAGGCGGGAGAGGTGCTCGTCGTTGGTGACGTCGAGCTCGATGACCTTGGTGGGCTTCGGCAGCTTCTTGGCGATGCGCTCGGTCAGCGTGGGCCGCGGGAACGCGGTCAGGATGATCTCGGCGCCCTGCTCCTGGGCCAGCTTGGCGGTGTGGAAGGCGATGGAGGACTCCATCAGCACACCGGTGATCAGGACGCGCTTGCCCTCGAGAATTCCGCTCATGGTGATCAGTGACCCATTCCCAGTCCGCCGTCAACGGGGATGACGGCTCCAGTGATGTACGAGGCGTCGTCCGAGGCGAGGAACCGCACCGCCGCGGCGATCTCCTCCGGCTGCGCGTACCGGCCGAGCGGCACCTGGGCGACGATGCCCGCCCGCTGCTCGTCGGTAAGGACCTTGGTCATGTCGGTGTCGACGAAGCCGGGCGCGACGACGTTGAAGGTGATGTTGCGCGACCCCAGCTCACGGGCGAGGGAACGCGCGAAGCCGACCAGAGCGGCCTTGGAGGCGGCGTAGTTGGCCTGGCCGGGCGAGCCGTAGAGGCCCACGACCGACGAGATGAGCACGACGCGGCCCTTCTTGGCGCGCAGCATGCCACGGTTCGCGCGCTTGACGACGCGGAAGGTGCCGGTGAGGTTGGTGTCGATGACCGAGGTGAAGTCCTCCTCGGACATGCGCATCAGGAGCTGGTCCTTGGTGATGCCGGCGTTGGCGACGAGGACCTCGACGGGACCGTGCGCGTCCTCGATCTCCTTGTAGGCCTGCTCCACCTGCTCGGGGTCGGTGATGTCGCACTTGACCGCGAGGAAGCCGGCCGGCGGCTCGCCCGAGCGGTACGTGATCGCGACCTTGTCGCCGGCGTCGGCGAACGCGCGGGCGATGGCGAGGCCGATGCCCCGGTTTCCTCCGGTGACGAGAACCGAGCGGCTCAACGGATCACCCTTTCGATAGGGGTCTGACACACCCGCCCGAACCCGTGGATGGCAGGCGGCTTCCCTCGAAACCTATCGGTCCGCTCCGGGTCGGGGACATTCGGGCACCGACAGTGGGTCAGGGGTGTCGCTGTGGGGTCCCTACAGTTTCGCCCAGCGCCGATGGGCGAGCGTCAGCTGCTCGCACAGGGCGTGGAGGGTGGTGTCCCGCAGCGCGCCGCGGTGGGCGAGGACGTTCCTGGCCGTGACGAGTTCCCTCAGCAGGCGCAGTTCCTCGTCGGGCAGCGCCAGCCCGCCGGCCAGGTGCGCGCCGAGCAGCGCGCCGACCTCCAGCTGTGCGAAGGCCGCCTCGGGCCGGGTGCGGTGGTCGGCGGGCGGGCGCGCGGCGTGGGCCGCCACCAGGTCGGCCAGCGGGCGGGTCGCGTAGCGCGTCCCGAGCCGGGCCAGCTGGGCGCGGGCGTCCTCGATCCAGGGGGTCACCACACGCTGCTGGGCCTGCCCCAGCAGCACGTCGACCTCGGCGGGGGTGGCCGTGGCGGCGTACCAGACCGCCGGGTGACGGCGCAGCCTGCCCTCCCAGGACTGCACCAGTCCCCGGGCCCAGGCCGGCCGCAGCCGTGACCCGGGGCGGCGGCGCGTCCCCGCGTCCAGGGCCGCCTCGGGACACAGGCCGGCGGCGGCGACGAGGGAGTCGTCCAGGCAGGAGCGCAGGGCCGGTGCGAGCCCGCCCGCCCGGCCGTCCCACCGGGCCGCCAGCCGCTCGGCGAGCGCCAGGTCGAAGGCCGCGAGTTCGGTGACGACCTCCTCGCGTACGGCGGTCAGGACGCGCTGGGTGACGGTGGTGCCGGGGCCGCGCTCACGGGCGGAGGCCACCACGGTCGCGGTGTCCAGGCGTCCGACCGTGCCCCACCACCAGTGCACGGCGGTGGTGGCGATGTCCCGGTCGAGTTCGTCGGTGAGCGCCTGCGGCACGTCCCGCAGCCGGGCCACGACCAGCAGCCGGGGGCGGGCCTGCGGGGGCAGACCGGCGTCCTTGACCGCGGCGGTCAGGGCGTGGAAGAGCCGCTGCACGGCCCCGCCCCGGACGGCGCCGCCGCGCGGGCCGGGCACGGCCGGTCCGGGGTCGTCGGGCTCGGTCCAGGCGCGCAGCCCGATCACGGGCCGCCAGCGCCGCGCGGGGTCGGTGAGCCGTGCGACGACCTCGCCGGGCTCGACGGCCAGCTCCTTGCCCAGCCGCTCGAACAGCTCGGGTACGGCCTGCTCGCGCACCGCGGGCCGGGCGGGGCGCGCGGGGCGGACGTCCGACCAGCCGAGGTCGAAATCGTCGTCGAAGTCGAGCGCGGGCAGGTCGCCCCAGCCCTCGTCGGCGTCGTCGGCGACATCGGCGGCAGCGGCCTCTCCGGCACGGTGCTCCGGGTCGTCCCAGTGGTCCTGACCCGGTGCCCCGGCCGGTCCGCGCTGGGCGGGCACCGTCAACACGGTCGGCGGGGCCACGTCCAGACGGTCGGGCGTGGTGGTGAGCGCGGCCCGGTACAGCTCCTCCGCCTGTCCCGTCTCCACCAGCTGGTCGGGCAGCAGCCACAGGCAGTTCAGGCCCGCCGCCAGCCGGGCGGCGATCTCGTCGACCTGCGCCCTGACGCCCGGCAGGCCGACGAGTGCCCGGCCGGGCGGGTACGCCGTCACGCGCTCTCCGCGGCGCGGGCGCGCACGGCCCGGAAGGTGACCGGGTCGAGTGCCATGCCTCCGTCCGTCTCGTCGACGACGTTGAGCTCGTCCAGGTGGGCGAGCCAGTCCCGGGTCTCCTCGGGGCCGAGGCCGGTGGCCGCCTCCACGTCGTCGACCGGTACGCCCTGGCCCTCCTCGACGTACTCCGTCCAATGGGTGAGCAGGGTGAGGTCGTGCTCGCTCAGGCCGGACTTCCTGAGGTGGGCGTCGACGTTCGCCGGTTTGGCGGTGACGGTGCGGATGTGGTCGAGGGCGTCGTCGAGGGTCGCCCCACGCAGCGAGACGTCGGCGACGGCGGCCTCCGTCCACTGCGGCCAGCCGGAGGTGGCGTCGGTGAGCCGGCGGCGGTCCTCGCGGTCGACGAACGGGCACTCGGGCCAGGCGCGCAGCGACTCGGCGGTCCAGCGGCGCGGCTGGAGGGTCCGCACCCGCAGCCGTCGGCCCTCGTCGCCGCCGCGCAGCACGCCGACCGCGCCGGCGTCGGCCACCACGACGACCGAGCGGCTCTGCTTGTTCTTGCGTCCCTCGTTCTGCGGCACGTGCTTGTCGGCGGCCGGACCGGCGTGCTCGACGCACCGCCGCAGCTCCTCGCCGAGGGCGTCGGCCGCGACGCCCCTGAGGTCGGCGAGGACGACGTGGGCCGTGCGCGGGCGGGCCGCGGCCGCCGCCGTCAGGACGGCACCGAGGTCCTCGCCGCGCTTAACCTTGAGCACCTTCACACCGCGTCCCTCGGCGAACGCCGAGACGGCCTGGAGCACCAGGTCCGGCTGGTGCAGGGCGGTGGTGGCCACCACCGACACGCCCGGCTGGGCGGCCTCGTGCAGCTGGCCCTCGGTCAGCGGGCTGTAGCGCGGGGCGCCGGTGCTGCGGTCCCGGCCCAGGATGCGCCGGGCGGCGCGCGGGTTGTAGTCGTAGGGCAGGCCGAACTCGGTCTCGTGGAGCTCGGTCTCCAGTTCCTCGCGGGTGCCCAGCATGTTGACGACGTTCGGACTGCGCACGGCGAAACGCGCGCGGTCGCCCAGGCGGATCAGCAGGCCCAGTCCGACCATCTCGTTGAGGTAGATCTCCGCCTGCTGCACCCCGCATTCCTCGAAGCCCTCGGGCCAGGCGTCGCGGGCGAGGTCGAGCAGTTCCTTGGCGCTGTAGTCGCCCTGGTACTTGTCCTTCAGGCTCTCCAGGGCGATGAGGAGCGCGAGGACCCGGTAGCGGTCCTCCAGGTTGATGGTGAACCGCAGCCGTTCCGCTATCCGGCGGCGCAGCGTCTCGGAGGCGGCGACCTCCTGCACGTCGGCCTCGGAGATGGCGGTGGCGCGGCCGGTGACGGCGTAGGGCCGCGAGTGCAGGGTGCGCACCAGCTCGCTGCAGAAGATCTGCACCAGGTTGGCCTGGTAGTTGGTGATGGCGAGGATCCGCCACACCAGTTCCGGTCGTTCGAACACATAGCCGAGGGCGGCCATCGGTTCGGTGACCAGCCGCAGGGCCGCCTGCTGCTTCAGCGGACCCACGAGGACGTCCGGACCGCCGTGCGCCGTCGAGACGTTCGACAGGGCGCCGAAGCGCTGCACCTGGTGCAGACCCGCGAAGACGATCTTGAACCGGCGTTCCGAGTGCTCCATGAGCTGCTGGAAGCGCTTGACGTTGGGGAACGTCGACTCGCCGCCCATGCGGAACGTCCGGCGCGAGTCGGCCGTCAGGAACGCGTCGGCCTCGTCGGCGAGGACGAGCAGCCGGCGCGACTCGTCGGCGTCGAGCCAGTCGCCGAGCTTGCGCACGATGACGTCGGGGCCCGCCTGCTCCGACACCTTGTTGCCGAAGACACCCCGGCGTTTGAGTTCCTCCGCGAGCAGGCTCCAGATCTTGTCGGGCGCCTCGGCCTGGCCGATCTCCGCCTTGAGCAGGTCGAGGTAGACGGCCACGTAGTTGTCGGAGCGGCGCGGGAAGATCTTCGCGACCCGGCGCAGCAGCGCGGACTTGCCGAGCTGGCGGCCGCCGTACAGGAAGAGCCCGCCGCGCGGGTCCATCACCTCCCGCATCTCCTCGTCGCGGCCGTAGAAGACCTCCGGCGGGACCAGTCCCGCGACGAACGGCGTGTACGGGTTGTACGCCGCCCAGGGCAGGGTGACGCGCTGGAGCGCGCGGAAGCTGCCGGGGGCGCGGGCGGCCATCCAGCCCACCACGGCCGGGTCGACGACCAGCGCCTGCTGGGCCCCGGCCCGGGACGCCTCGGCGAGGCGACGGCGTCCCTCGGCGCCCAGCGGGTGCAGGTAGAGCACCACGTTGGCGTCGACGTCGGCGTCCTCCAGGTGGGCGAGAGGGCCGTTGGCCCGCTGCTCCTCCCAGATCAGCTGGACGGTGTAGGAGGTGGCCTGGGAGCCGAGCGCGGCGACGTAACCGGGGCGCTCGGCGACCCGGGCGCGGACCTTGAACCGGCGCACGCCCTGGGTCCGGGTCTCCACGACGGGCTGGCCGCTGGGCTCCAGGCCGAGCAGCCTGAGCACCCGCGGGAGGTGCTGCTGCCACTCGCTGTTGCGGCCGTGCCGGGTGCACAGCGCCTTGAAGGAGCGCAGGCCCAGGTCGGCCGCCTCCGTCAGCGGGGCGCCCGAGCCGTAGCGCGCGGCCCACCAGTCGGCGTCGACGCCGTCGCCGCCCGGCTGCGGGACGCCCGGACCGGTGAGGCCGTCGAGGAACACGGCGAGTTCCTCGCCGTCGTCCTCGGGCCGTTCGGGCAGGGGCTTGCCGCCGCGGGCGAGGGCCAGGAACTCCTCGGCGGTCACCGTGTCGCCCTCGGTGATGAGACCGGCGATCCGGTCGTAGTCGGCCGGGTCGAGCAGTGCGCCGGGGGTGAGCCGCAGCTGCTCCAGCTCCTGGCGCTGGCGGCGGGTGGACTCCTGCACGAGCTGCGACAGCTCGCCCCGCAGCGCTTCGAGCCGCTCCACGGCGTACCGGTAGCGGCCGCCCTTCTCGCCGTCGGCGAACTCCTGGAGGCGGCCCGCGAACTCGCGTTCCTGGTCGGGCGCGAGCAGGTTGAGCGTGCGCATCTGGGCGAGCAGCCCGGCCGCCTCCGCGTGCCGGCGCCGCACGGTCTCCCGCCAGTTCTCGCGCGCCTGCTGCACCCGCCGTTCGGCCCCCTCGCCCCACTCCGCGTCCGGGTTCCCGTACCCGCCGGGGTCCTGCCGTACGGCGTCGACGAGCGAGCGCGCGAGGTGCAGGTCACCGCGGGTGAGGTAGCGGCGCAGGGCGTGCTCGGCGTGCGGCGGCGCCATGAGCGCGGCCATGCGGCGGGCGGTGCGCGGGTCCTGGAGGTCGGGCAGGCCGACGCTGTCGCGCGGCAGGTCGGAGAGGGTGAGCAGGCAGTCGGCGGTGGGGCGGGGGCTGCCGTCCTCGGGGCCGGGGCGGTCCTCGGCGGCCGGCTGGGGCAGCTCGCCCTCCAGCCACTGGTGGAGGAGTTCCAGGGCCGCGCCGCCCACGCCGGGCGGCGGTGCCACGTCCCGCAGGGCGCGGCGCGCGGAGGCCAGTTCGGGGATGCCCGACTGGGACAGGCCGGCCGGGCGCAGCAGGTTGGCGGCGACCGCGTCTGCCTTGGTCAGCACGTCCGCCACGGACCGGCAGGCCGCGTGCAGCTGGCGCAGGGCGCCCGCGGTTATCGGCTCCTTGGCCTGCTTGGGGGTGCGGAAGCGGCTGTCGGTGTTCTCGATCAGCCGGTCGACGTGGTCGGCGCCGCGCAGCTGCTCGGCGCGGGAGCGGAAGTCGGTGGCGGGCAGGGGGCCGCCCTCCACCCACTGGATGACGTCGCGCAGGGCGAGGCCGAGCTCTCCGCGCGGGCCGACCAGGTCCTGAAGGACGCGGGTGGCGCGCTGGTACATCGTCTTGCGGCGGGAGAGGCTGTCGAGCAGCTGGTGGGCCTGTGTGCCGAGTTCCTCGCGCAGGTCGTGGTCCTGCTGCGCGTCGTCGGGGTGGTGCGCGCCGGGGTCGAAGGCCCGGCCGTTGCGCACGGCGGCGACCAGCACGGTGAGCAGTTCCTGCCAGGGCTCGGCCAGTCCGGCCGGCGGGGAGAAGTCACCGACGAGCACGTGCGGCCAGCAGGCGGTGAGCCCCGCGCGCAGGGCGGCCACCAGGGCCACGAGGTAGGCGTCCCGGTCCCGGGCGAGCGGCACCTGGTCGATGTCGTGCATGATCTGGACGTCCGTGGCCTCCGACTCGGTCACGCAGTCGAAGGCGGCGGCCGCGAACGCCAGCGCCCGCGCGCGGACGGCGGGTTCGGCGGACGCCTCGGTCATCCAGTAGGCCTCGGCCAGCCGCCCCGACCGCACCAGGACGGCGACCGGCGGCTCCTTGCCCGTCTCCCAGGGGGCCCGTACGTCCCAGTCGGCGTCCGCGACGGAGGGCGGCCAGGGCTCCCGCTCGAGGATCGTGTCGGGGGTTTGCGGCTCCTCGCCGGGGGCCTGCGGGGCGGGCGCGGTGATGCGGGCGCCGGTGGCTCGGGCGTTCACGGTCTCCGGGTTCTTCGCCGGAGGCTCGGAGGCAGCGGGGGCGGGGGCGGCGTCGCCGGGCTCCTCGGCGCGCTCGGGGGCGACCTCCGCCTCGACCTCCGCTTCGGGCTCCTGAGCGGCCTCCGGCTCGACTTCCGGTTCCGGTTCCGTTTCCGACGCGACGGTCTCTACGGCCTCCACGGGCTCAGCGGACTCCACGGGCTCAGCGGACTCGATGACCTCCACGGCCTCCGCGGCAGGCGTGTCGTCCGCCGCGGCCTCGGCCTCCACCGCGGCCTCCACCTCGGATTCCGGATCCGGCTCCGGTACGACGGTCTCCCGGACCTTCGTCGAGGCGGCCGGCCGCGTCGGCGTGCCGGTCCCGAGCGTGCTCTCCAGCTCGTCGATCTGCGCCCGCACCCGGTTGCGCAGCATGGTGAGCGTCGCGGCCTCGTCCGGGTCCATGGCCGCGTCGATCAGCGCGTCGTAGGACTCGGAGCGCTCCCGCAGCGCGGCGAGTTCCGCGCGGGACCTCTCCAGCCGTGCCCGCTCGGCGGTCAGCCACGCGTAGTCGGACTCGTGCGACCAGTCGACCCCCTCGTCCGCGCACCGGTCGGCGACGCGGTCGCGCAGGCAGATCCACGCCGTCACGGTGTCCGCCAGGTCCTGGGCCGCCGTGGGACGCCGGCCGGACTCGACCACGTCGGCCACCGCGCGCAGCGTGGCCGCCACCTCCCGGCCGGAGTCGGCGAGTTCGGCGAGCCAGACGTCGAGCCGTTCCTCCGCCGCCCCGCCGCCCCCGCCGTCGGCGTCCTGCACGCCGTCCGGACCGTGGTGCACTGCTGCTGTCACGACTCTCCTGAGGATCTCAGCGGGATTCGACGGGGGTTGACGGTCGGCTGCCGCGCGCAGCGCGTCCGCGTGTCCTTGGGCTTGGCGCGCGAACGGCGTCTTCTGCAGCTCCGGGGAGAGCAGTCCGTACAGCGCGCAGCGGGCGAGCGTGGGTTCGAGGACGCTGAACATCGTCTGGAGTTGTTCGAGCGTCGGATCGCCCAGCAGTTCGTCGGGGCAGCCGTGGTCCTCGACGAGCGCGTGGTACGCCCAGGTCAGGCCGCAGGATCCGGCCAGCTGGAGCTGCGGTTGTCTCGCTCTGGTGACCCACACCCGGAAGGTGTTCAGGTCACGCCGGGTGATCGTCGTGCGGCTGCGGACGTCATGGCCGCGTGCGCAGGACTGGTGGCGCAGACACTGATGCGCCGTCAATAAGCTGCGAATGTCGTGCTCGTCGAGCGACGAGAGCCAGGTACGAAAATCACTCCCCCACCCCTGCATGGCGTCATCATGCCACTTTGCGTTCATCCGCGGGCACGTACCGGAGGCATTGGCCGGGCCGTCCGGGGCCTGTCGTGACCTGCCGTGATCCGCCGTCGGGAAACCCGGTGGACACACCACGCCCGGTTCTGACGTGCTTGACTGCGGCCTGTCCGCTCGCGGAGAACCGTCGAAGAGAACCGAAGTGAACCCATTCGATAGGGGAGAGCCTCCTGTGGCCCACGGCATCGATCCAACCTTTCTCGCGCTACCCCTACGCGCCCTGGCCGACGCGGCGCTCGCACGCGCGCGTGCGCTGGGGGCGGAGCACGCGGACTTCCGGTTCGAGCGGGTGCGCGGCGCCTCCTGGCGGCTGCGGGACGGCAAGCCCGCGGGGTCCTCGGACACGACGGACCTGGGGTACGCGGTGCGGGTGGTGCACGGCGGCACGTGGGGGTTCGCCTCGGGCGTGGACCTGACGATGGACGCGGCGGCCAAGGTCGCCGCGCAGGCGGTGGCGATGGCGAAGCTGTCCGCCCAGGTGATCAAGGCCGCGGGGTCGCTGGAGCGGGTCGAGCTGGCCGACGAGCCGGTGCACGCCGAGAAGACGTGGGTGTCGTCGTACGAGATCGACCCGTTCACCGTGCCGGACGAGGAGAAGGCGGCGCTGCTCACGGAGTGGAGCACGCGGCTGCTCGCGGCGAACGGCGTCAACCATGTCGACGCCTCGCTGCTCACCGTCCACGAGAACAAGTTCTACGCCGACACGGCGGGGACGGTGACCACGCAGCAGCGGGTGCGGCTGCATCCGTCGCTGACGGCGGTCTCGGTCGACGAGTCGAGCGGTGAGTTCGACTCCATGCGCACCCTCGCGCCGCCGGTCGGACGCGGCTGGGAGTACCTCACCGGCACCGGCTGGGACTGGGACGAGGAGCTGGAGCGCATCCCCGAGCTGCTCGCCGAGAAGATGCGGGCGCCGAGCGTCGAGCCGGGCCTGTACGACCTGGTGGTGGACCCGTCGAACCTGTGGCTGACCATCCACGAGTCCATCGGGCACGCCACCGAGCTGGACCGGGCCCTCGGCTACGAGGCCGCCTACGCCGGGACCTCCTTCGCCACCTTCGACCAGCTCGGGAAGCTGAAGTACGGCTCGGAGCTGATGAACGTCACCGGCGACCGCACCGCCGAGCACGGGCTGGCGACCATCGGGTACGACGACGAGGGCGTCGAGGGGCAGTCCTGGGACCTGGTGCGGGACGGCACGCTCGTCGGCTACCAGCTGGACCGCAGGATCGCCCGGCTGACCGGGTTCGAGCGGTCCAACGGATGCGCGTACGCCGACTCCCCCGGCCATGTGCCGGTGCAGCGCATGGCCAACGTGTCGCTGCGGCCGGACCCGGCGGGCATGTCCACGGAGGACCTCATCGGGGGTGTCGACCGGGGCATCTACGTCGTCGGGGACCGCTCCTGGTCGATCGACATGCAGCGGTACAACTTCCAGTTCACGGGGCAGCGCTTCTTCCGGATCGAGAACGGGCGGATCACGGGGCAGCTGCGGGACGTGGCCTACCAGGCGACGACCACCGACTTCTGGGGCTCCATGGCCGCCGTCGGCGGTCCGCAGACCTACGTCCTCGGCGGTGCCTTCAACTGCGGCAAGGCCCAGCCGGGGCAGGTCGCGGCCGTCTCGCACGGCTGCCCGTCCGCCCTGTTCAAGGGCGTCAACATCCTCAACACCACCCAGGAGGCCGGCCGATGAGCGCCCCTACGATCAAGCCGCACGAGGTCGTGGAGCGCGCCCTCGAGCTGTCGCGGGCCGACGGCTGTGTCGTCATCGCCGACGAGCAGTCGACCGCCAACCTGCGCTGGGCGGGCAACGCGCTGACCACCAACGGCGTCACGCGCTCGCGCACCCTCACCGTGATCGCGACGGTGGACGGCAAGGAGGGCACCGCCTCCGGGGTCGTCTCGCGGACCGCGGTGACCGAGGACGAGCTGGAGCCGCTGGTGCGGGCCGCCGAGGCCGCCGCGCGCGGCGCCGGCCCGGCCGAGGACGCCCAGCCGCTGGTCACGGGCGTGGCGCCGGCCCCGGAGTTCACGGAGGCGCCCGTCGAGACCTCCTCGGCGGTGTTCGCGGACTTCGCACCGGCGCTCGGTGAGGCGTTCGCACGCGCGCGTGCGGGCGGCCGGGAGCTGTACGGCTTCGCCAACCACGAGCTGGTGTCGACCTACCTGGGCACCTCGACCGGGCTGCGGCTGCGTCACGACCAGCCGAACGGGACCCTGGAGATCAACGCCAAGTCCCCGGACCGTACGCGCTCGGCGTGGGCGGGCCGCTCGACGCGGGACTTCAAGGACGTCGACCCGGCGGCGCTCGACGCGGAGCTGGCCGTACGGCTGGGCTGGGCCGAGCGGCGGGTCGCGCTGCCCGCCGGGCGGTACGAGACGCTGCTCCCGCCGACGGCGGTGGCGGACCTGATGATCTACCAGCTGTGGTCGGCGTCGGGCCGGGACGCGGCCGAGGGGCGGACGGTGTTCTCCCGGCCGGGGGGCGGCACCCGGGTGGGCGAGAAGCTGACCGGGCTGCCGCTGACCCTGCGCAGCGACCCGCACGAGCCGGGCCTGGAGTCGGCGCCGTTCGTCATCGCGCACTCCTCCGGCGGCGACCAGTCGGTGTTCGACAACGGGCTGCCGGTCCGGTCGACGGAGTGGATCGGCGAGGGCCGGCTGAAGCACCTCACGACCAGCCGGCACAGCGCGGCCCTGACCGGCCTGCCGGTGGCCCCGGGGGCCGACAACCTGATCCTGGACGGCGGCGACGACCGCTCCCTGGACGAGATGGTCGCGGGCACCACGCGCGGGCTGCTGCTGACCTGCCTGTGGTACATCCGTGAGGTCGACCCGGCGACCCTGCTGCTGACCGGCCTGACCCGGGACGGCGTCTACCTGGTGGAGAACGGCGAGGTCGTCGCCGAGGTGAACAACTTCCGGTTCAACGAGTCCCCGGTCGGCCTGCTGGGCCGGGCGACCGAGGCGGGGCGGACGGAGAAGACGCTGCCCCGGGAGTGGAGCGACTGGTTCACCCGGGCCGCCATGCCGGCCCTGCGGGTGCCGGACTTCAACATGAGCTCGGTCAGCCAGGGCGTCTGAGTGTCAGCGGGCCCCCATAGACTGGCGGGGCACAGTTTTCCACCGTTCGAGGAGACATACGACCGTGACGGACATCGTCGACGAGCTGAAGTGGCGGGGCCTGTTCTCCCTGTCCACTGACGAGGACGCTTTGCGCAAGGCGCTCGCGGACGGTCCCGTCACGTTCTATTGCGGCTTCGACCCGACCGCCCCGTCCCTGCACGTCGGGCACCTGGTGCAGGTGCTCACCATGCGCCGGCTCCAGCAGGCCGGTCACCGGCCGCTGGCGCTGGTCGGCGGGGCGACCGGCCTGATCGGCGACCCCCGCCCGACGGCGGAGCGCACGCTGAACGACCCGGAGACGGTCGCCGGCTGGGTCGGCAAGCTGCGCTCCCAGATCGAGCCCTTCCTCTCCTTCGAGGGGGACAACGCGGCCGTCATGGTCAACAACCTCGACTGGACGGCCGGTCTGTCCGCGATCGAGTTCCTGCGGGACATCGGCAAGCACTTCCGTGTCAACAAGATGCTGACGAAGGACTCCGTGGCCCGCCGCCTGGAGTCCGACCAGGGCATCAGCTACACCGAGTTCAGCTACCAGATCCTCCAGGGCATGGACTTCCTCCAGCTCTACCGGCGCTACGGCTGCACGCTCCAGCAGGGCGGCAGCGACCAGTGGGGCAACCTCACGGCCGGCCTGGACCTGATCCACAAGCTGGAGCCGCATGCCGACGTGCATGCGCTGGCGACACCGCTGATGACCAAGGCGGACGGCACCAAGTTCGGCAAGACCGAAGGCGGCGCCGTCTGGCTCGACCCGGAGATGACGACGCCGTACGCGTTCTACCAGTTCTGGCTGAACGTGGACGACCGGGACATCTCGCGGTACATGCGCATCCTGTCCTTCCGGTCCCGCGCGGAGCTGGAGGAGCTGGAGCGGCAGACCGAGGAGCGGCCGCAGGCCCGGGCAGCCCAGCGGGCGCTCGCGGAGGAGCTGACGACGCTGGTGCACGGCGCCGACCAGACGGCCGCCGTGATCGCCGCGTCCAAGGCGCTCTTCGGCCAGGGCGAGCTCGCGGAACTCGACGAGCGGACACTGACGGCGGCCCTGTCGGAGGTGCCGCACATCCAGGTCAGCGAGCTCGGCCCGGTCGTGGACCTGTTCGCCGAGGTCGGCCTCGTGGCCAGCAAGTCCGCCGCCCGGCGCACGGTGAAGGAGGGCGGGGCCTACGTGAACAACGTCAAGGTCGCCGCCGAGGACGCCGTCCCGGCCCGGGAGGATCTGCTGCACGGGCGGTGGCTGGTGCTGCGGCGCGGCAAGAAGAACCTGGCGGCCGTGGAGGTCACGGAGGCGTAGTCGTCGGGAGGGCGCGGGTCCGCGGTGGCGGGGCTCGCGCCCCTCCGAGCGCTCAGGCCCGGTACTTCCGCTTGCCCAGCGTCGCCATGTAGAGCGCGTCACCGAGGGCCACGATGATGATCGCGGCGATCAGCTGGAAGGCGTGGCGGCTCCAGTCGATGCCTGAGGTCTCGTCGACACCGGCCGCCCGGGCGATCGCGTTGCCGGCGATCGCGCCCAGCATGCCGAAGATGGTGGTCAGCCACAGCGGGCTGTGCTGCTTGCCCGGAATGATCGCCTTGGCGATCAGCCCCAGCACGAATCCCACGATGATCGCCCACAACCAGCCCATGGCTGCCTCCTCGTACGGCCCTACCCGAGCATTGCTCCCAGTCTCGGCGCGCCCGTTCTACGCCGCATGCCGGGCGGGGCCGTACGCGGTACGGCGCAGGGCGTGCGGGCGGACGGAAGGCGCCCCGGTCTCGAAGGCGGCGCAGGCCGGGCGTACCGTGGAGGGCGGGGAGAGTTCGACGCGGGCGGATGGTGGAATGTGATGCGGAAGCATGGTGGCGGCGGCAACGTCCAGGTGTTCCGGATCACCGGAGCGCGGCAGGGCCTCCAGGACGACGTGCGGGCCCGGCAGCGCCGGTATGTGATCTCGATGTCGGTCCGCACGGTGTCGGTGATCCTCGCGGCGGTGCTGTGGAACGTGGAGCGCCATGTCGCCGTGGTGGCCCTCGTCCTGGGAGCGGTCCTGCCGTACATCGCGGTGGTGATCGCCAATGCCGGGCGGGAGAACGCCCCGGGGCTGCCGTCGACGTTCGTGACGGTGCCGCCCAGGCCGATGATCGAGCCGTCGCGGGCGGAGGAAGAGGGCCAGGAGGAGCGCTTCGCGGAATCCGTCGGGGGCGAAGCGGAGGCCGGTCCGACCGAGCGGCAGCCATGAGTAGCCTGTGTGCCAAGCTCAGGAAAAGCTCAGATCTAATCATGTAGTTCAGGTGCCCTGGGCTGGGTGACCCGTGACATACTTCGTACGCGCTCCGCATCCCCCGTCGGAGCGACGGACCGACGCCGGGCAGCTCCCCCCGTGGCTGCTCGGCGTCGCCTTGTTCATCGCGATGTGTGAGTCGGACCAGTGAGTGACGAGACCCCGATCTGCTCAGCCAAGGGCTGCCGTGCCGGCGCCGTGTGGGTCCTCGCCTGGAACAACCCGAAGCTGCACACGCCGGAGCGGCGCAAGACCTGGCTGGCCTGCGAGGAGCACCGGGAGCATCTGTCGCAGTTCCTCGGTGTGCGCGGGTTCCTCAAGGACGTCGTGAGCTTCGAGGACTGGCAGGCACCCGAAGGGTCCGGCTAGCCCCGGCGAAGAGGTCCGGCCGCCGCACGCGGAGGATCCCGGTCCGGTCAGCCGCCGATCGACGACATCGGGCGGTCCGGCTGGAGGAACGACGGGTCGTCCAGACCCGAGCCCGCCTTCTTCCCCCACATCGCCAGGCGCCAGATGCGCGCGATCTCCTCGTCGGGGGCGCCGGAGCGCAGGGCGGCGCGCAGGTCGGTCTCCTCGCGGGCGAAGAGGCAGGTGCGGACCTGGCCGTCGGCCGTGAGTCGGGTGCGGTCGCAGGCCGCGCAGAACGGGCGGGTGACGGAGGCGATGACGCCGACGCGGTGCGGGCCGCCGTCGACCAGCCAGCGCTCGGCGGGGGCCGAGCCACGGGCCTCGTCGCCCTCGGGGGTGAGGTCGAAGCGGGTGCGCAGGGAGGCCAGGATGTCCCCGGCGGTGATCATGCCTTCGCGCTTCCAGCCGTGCTGGGCGTCGAGCGGCATCTGCTCGATGAAGCGCAGCTCGTAGTCGTTCTCGACGGCCCAGGCCAGGAGGTCCGGGGCCTCGTCGTCGTTCATCCCGGGCATCAGGACGGAGTTGACCTTGACCGGGGTCAGGCCCGCGTCGCGGGCGGCCTGGAGGCCTTCGAGGACGTCCTTGTGGCGGTCGCGGCGGGTGAGGGTCTTGAAGACGTCCGGGCGGAGCGTGTCCAGGGAGACGTTGACCCGGTCCAGGCCCGCGGCCTTCAGGGCCGCCGCGGTACGCCTGAGGCCGATGCCGTTGGTCGTCAGGGACATCTGGGGGCGCGGGGTGAGGGCCGCGACCCGCTCGACGATGCCGACCAGGCCGGGACGGAGCAGGGGCTCACCGCCGGTGAAGCGGACCTCCTCGATGCCGAGGGAGGTGACCGAGATCTCGATCAGCCGGACGATCTCGTCGTCCGTGAGGAGGTCGGGCTTGGCCAGCCACTGCAGGCCCTCCTCGGGCATGCAGTACGTGCAGCGCAGATTGCATCGGTCGGTCAGGGAGACTCTCAGGTCGGTGGCCACTCGGCCGTAGGTGTCGATGAGCACGTGGGCCCCCTCCCTCGAACACGGGTCGGTGATTCTCCGACACCTGCGAGCCTACGCGACGGCACCGACAACGACAGGTGCGTGATCCCACAAGACGCGGCGCGGGGCCGCCGTAGGGATCTACGACGGCCCCGCGCGGGTGCCGTACCGTCAGTGGGCGCCGGTGCCGGTGAGGGAGCGGACCTCCAGCTCCGCGTACTTGCCGGCGTCGGGACGCTCCTTGGACAGGACCGTGCCGAGCCAGCCCATGAAGAAGCCGAACGGGATGGAGATGATGCCCGGGTTCTTCAGCGGGAACCAGGCGAAGTCGACGTCGGGGAACATCGCCTTGGGGTCGCCGGAGACCACGGGCGAGAACAGCACCAGGCCGACCGCCACGATCAGGCCGCCGTAGATCGACCACAGCGCGCCCTGGGTGGTGAACCGCTTCCAGAACAGGCTGTAGAGGATGGTCGGCAGGTTCGCGGACGCTGCGACCGCGAAGGCGAGCGCGACCAGGCCGGCGACGTTGAGGTCGCGGGCGAGGGCGCCCAGGAGGATGGAGACGGCGCCGATGCCGATGGTGGCCAGGCGGGCGGCCCGGACCTCCTCCTTCTCGGTGGCCTGGCCCTTCCTGATGACGTTGGCGTAGATGTCGTGGGCGAACGACGAGGAGGAGGCCAGGGTCAGGCCGGCGACCACGGCGAGGATCGTCGCGAAGGCCACCGCGGAGATGGTGGCGAGCAGGATCGCGCCCCAGGTCGAGTCGACGCCGCCCAGGTGCAGGGCGAGCAGCGGTGCCGCCGTGTTGCCGGACGGGTTGGAGGCGATGATCTCCTCCTGCGAGATGAGCGCGGCGGCGCCGAAGCCGAGCGCGATGGTCATCAGGTAGAAGGCGCCGATGATGCCGATCGCCCAGTTCACCGACTTACGGGCGGCCTTGGCGTTGGGCACCGTGTAGAAGCGGATCAGGATGTGCGGCAGGCCGGCGGTGCCGAGGACCAGGGCGATGCCGAGGGAGATGAAGTCCAGCTTGGAGGTGCCCGTCGCGCCGTACTGGAGGCCGGGCTCCAGGAAGGCGGCGCCCTTGCCGCTGTTCTCGGCGGCGGTGCCGAGCAGGTCGGAGATGTTGAAGTCGAACTTCAGCAGCACCAGGAAGGTGATCAGGATGGTGCCGCCGATGAGCAGCACGGCCTTGACCATCTGGACCCAGGTGGTGCCCTTCATGCCGCCGATGGAGACGTACACGATCATCAGGACGCCGACGAGGGCGACGATGAGGACCTTGCCGGCGTCGGAGGTGATGCCGAGCAGCAGGGAGACGAGGACGCCGGCGCCGGCCATCTGGGCCAGCAGGTAGAAGATCGACACGACGATCGTGGAGGTGCCGGCCGCGGTACGGACCGGGCGCTGGCGCATGCGGTACGCGAGGACGTCGCCCATGGTGTAGCGGCCGGAGTTCCGCAGCGGTTCGGCGACCAGGAGCAGCGCGACCAGCCAGGCGACCAGGAAGCCGATGGAGTACAGGAAGCCGTCGTAGCCGAAGAGGGCGATGGCGCCGGCGATGCCGAGGAACGACGCGGCCGACATGTAGTCGCCGGAGACCGCGAGGCCGTTCTGGAAGGCGCTGAACTGGCGTCCGCCGGCGTAGAAGTCCGCGGCGTCCTTGGTCTGGCGGCCGGCCCAGATGGTGATGATGAGGGTCGCGACGACGAACAGCGCGAACAGGGTGATGATCAGCGGCCGGTGTTCGCTGGCCTCGTTGGCGGCCAGGAAAGTGTGCTGTGCGGGGCTCATGCGCCGCCCTCCATCCGGGACTTGATGGCTTCCGCCTTGGGGTCGAGCTGGGCGGCGGCGTGCCGCGAGTACCACCAGGCGATGAGGAATGTGGTGACGAACTGGGCGACGCCGAGGACCAAGGCGACGTTGATGTTGCCGAAGAGCTTGGTGCCCATGAAGTCGCCCGCGTAGTTCGACAGCAGGACGTACAGCAGGTACCAGGCGATGAAGGCGATGGTCAGGGGAAAGGCGAAGGAGCGGTAGGAGCGGCGCAGTTCACCGAACTCCGCGCTCTCCTGCACCGCGACGAACTCCTCGGTGGAGGGGAGCTGAGTTTGGGATTTCGAGGGGGGCGGTGTCTCGGTGGCCACGGAGTCTCCTCGTTGCGGGATGCGAGTCGGACGGCGAACGGAGGCGAGTGTCCTCGCGTTCCCTGCCCAAGGTCACGGCGCCACGCGTGGACGGGTTCAACACGACCGAGGGGTTTGTGGAAGTCATCTTCGGAAGGTCATTGCTGGCCGGCGAGTCAGGGAGATAGCTTCGAGCCTGCACCACCCGTCATGTACCTGCCCAGGCGCGACCCGTGTCCCGGGCGGTCTCGTTTCCGGATGATGTGGAGACCCCATGGCTCATCTGCCTTCCAGACGCCGTCTCGCCCTCGCGGTGCCCGTCGTGCTGTCGCTGACCGCTTCCCTCGGCTTCCTGCCGACGGCCGCCACGGCGGCCCCGGTCACGGCCCCCGCCGCACAGGCGGCCGACGCCGGCACCCTGGCGTACGTCGTCAACACGAAGGTGGACCGCCGCACGATCGCGTCGGTGAAGAAGGCGATCGCCGCGGCCGACGGAACCGTCACCGCGGCGTACGACAAGATCGGCGTGCTCGTCGTGCACTCGGCGAACCCCGACTTCGGCGCGACGATACGCGCGGTGCGCGGGGTGCAGTCGGCGGGCGCGACCCGTACCGCGCCGCTGAGCCTCGCGGGCACCACCGACGAGGGCGCGGCACAGCTGCTGTCGAAGGCGGCGGCCGCGAGGACCGCGAAGGCGTCCGCGGCGGCGGGAGAGAGCGAGCCGCTCGAGGCCGACCAGTGGGACCTGCGCGCGATCGGCGCCGACAAGGCCGCCGAGATCAACCCGGGCAGCAAGAAGGTGACGGTCGCCGTGATCGACACCGGCGTCGACGACACCCACCCGGACCTGGCCCCGAACTTCTCCGCGTCGCAGTCGGCCAACTGCGTCGGCGGTGTCGCGGACACCTCCGAGGGCGCGTGGCGTCCGTACACCGAGCAGGACTACCACGGCACGCACGTCGCGGGTGAGATCGCGGCGGCCCGCAACGGCATCGGCGTGGCCGGTGTCGCGCCCGGGGTGAAGGTCTCCAGCATCAAGGTGAGCGACCCCAAGGACGGCCTCTTCTACCCGGAGAACGTCGTCTGCGCGTTCGTGTTCGCCGCCGACCACGGCGTCGAGATCACGAACAACAGCTACTACGTCGACCCGTGGCTGTACAACTGCATGGACGACCCCGACCAGAAGGCCATCGTCGACGCGGTCAACAGGGCGCAGCTGTACGCCCAGAAGAAGGGCACGCTGAACGTCGCCTCGGCGGGCAACTCCAACCACGACCTGGACTCCGACGCCATCGTCGACACCTCCAGCCCGGACGACTCCACGCCGGTGCCGCGGACGATCGACCCGCACGAGTGCTTCGACGTGCCGACCCAGCTGCCGGGGGTCGTCACGGTGAGCGCGACGGGCGTCAAGGGCGCCAAGTCGTACTACTCCACGTACGGTCTGGGCGTCGTCGACGTCGCGGCGCCGGGCGGCGACCGGTACCAGATCCCGGACACCCCGTCGGCCAACGGCCGCATCCTGTCGACGATGCCGAACAACGGGTACGGCTTCCTCCAGGGCACCTCGATGGCGTCCCCGCACGTCGCCGGTGTGGCGGCGCTGCTGAAGTCGAAGTACCCGTACGCCTCCCCGGCGACGCTTCAGGCCCTGCTCAAGGCGCAGGCCGACAACCCGGGGTGCCCGGCCGAGCCGTACGACGGCAACGGTGACGGCGTGGTGGACGCGACCTGCGCCGGCGGCAAGCGGATCAACGGGTTCTACGGGTTCGGTGTGGTGAACGCGTTGCGCGCGGTGAAGTAGCCGTTCACGGGCGTGATCGTGAGGGCCGGGCGGGCGTACCGTCCGGCCCTTCGGCATAGTGCGGTCATGACCGATATCGAGTGTGCGTGGTCGGAGCTGGGCGGCGATCCGGAGCTCCTCGCGGGTGTGTCGACCGTGGTGCGGGAGGGCGCCCTGGCGGCGCGGCTTCCGGTACGGGAACTGGCGCGGGCCTGCGTGGGCGCGTGCGCGCTGGCCGCAGCCGAGTTGGGGGCGCGGCGGGCCGGGCTCGCCCGGGTGCCCCGGGTGCGGGTGGACGACGGGGCGGTGGCCACTGCCTTCGTGAGTGAGCGTCATCTGCTGGTGGACGGGCGGGCGCCGGTCGCCTTCGCGCCGCTGTCACGGTTCTGGCGGACGGCCGACGGGTGGGTGCGGACGCACGCCAACTATCCGCACCACCGCGAGCGGCTGCTGCGTGCGCTGGAGGTGCCGGACGGCGATCCGGCCACCGTCGGGGCGGTGCTCGCCGAGCGGTCCGCCCTGGAGGTGGAGGAGGCGGTGTACGCGGCCGGCGGTCTGGCCGTCGCGCTGCGCACGCCCGGGCAGTGGGCCACGCACGAGCAGGCGGCGGCGGTCGCCCGGCGGCCGCTGGTGGAGGCCGAGCGGCTGGACACGGCACGCGCGCGTGCGCTTCCGCCGCTCACCGGCACTCCCCTGCTGCCGGCCGCCGGGCTGCGCGTCCTGGACCTGACCCGGGTCATCGCCGGCCCGGTCGCCACCCGGGTGCTCGCCCTGCTGGGCGCGGACGTGCTGCGCGTCGACGCCCCGGGGCTGCCCGAACTTCCCGACCAGCACGCCGACACGGGCTTCGGGAAGCGGTCGGCGGTCCTGGACCTCACCGCCGACCGGCACACCTTCGAGGAGTTGCTCGGCGCGGCGGACGTCGTCGTCACCGGCTACCGGCCGGGCGCCCTGGACCGGTTCGGCCTCTCCCCCGAGGCGCTGGTCGCCCGCCGGCCCGGGCTGGTGGTGGCGCAGCTGTCGGCGTGGGGGGCGTACGGGCCGTGGGGCGCGCGGCGCGGCTTCGACAGCCTGGTGCAGGCCGCGACGGGCATCGCGGCGATCGAGGGCGAGCCCGAGCGGCCGGGCGCCCTGCCGGCCCAGGCCCTCGACCACGGCACGGGCTACCTGCTGGCGGCAGCGGTCCTGCGTGCCCTGACCGAACAGTCGTCCGCCGGGTACGGCCGGGTCGTACGGATGGCGCTGGCGCGGACGGCGGCGTGGTTGACGAAGAGTGCGGGGACCGGGAAGCCCGCGGAGGGCGCCACCCACTCCGGTCCGGACGCGTGGCTCACCGAAACCGACAGCGGCCTGGGACGGCTGCGGTACGCCCTGCCACCGGTCACCTTCGACGGCGGACCGGCCGACTGGGAGCGGCCGCCGGGGGCCTGGGGGACGGATCCCGCGCGGTGGGCGGGGTGAGCCGGGGCCTGTCCGACGGCGCGTCGAGGGTGCCCTGGACCAGGAGGAACTGCGCGGCGGCGTACGTCAGCATGATCCAGAAGTCGGGGCGCGGCGGCTGGGGCCAGTGGGCGACGCCGGTGGCGATGAGGGTGTCGGAGAGCAGGAACAGCGCGCCGCCGAGCCCGGCGACGGGGCCGAGCCGGGTGGCGGCGGTGTACGCCATGGCCGTGAGGAGGGTGCTGTAGCAGGCCACGGGGACCCGCAGGTCGGCCCGGAGGTCCGGCCACAGCAGGACGACGGTGGTGATCAGGGCGGTGGCGTAGCAGGGGGCGAGGACGGCGCCGCGCGCGCGTGGCGGGCCGTGCCGGCGGAAGAGGGCGAGGTAGCAGACGTGGCCGGCGGCGAAGGAGGCCATGCCGGCGAGGAAGGCGGGGTCGGCGTCGAAGAGGAGCAGGGTGTCGCCGGCCCAGCCGCACAGGAGGGCGGCGACGAGGAGGCGCGGGGCGCCGCGCACGGCCGTCCAGGCGGCCAGCAGCGGCATCAGGAGGGGTTTGGCCACCACATGGCCGGGGGTGTGGTCGGCCGCGAGGCTGATCAGGTCGACGGCGGTGGCGGCGGCGAAGGCGGCGAGGAGGAGCCGGGAGCGGGTCACGCGCGCGTGGTCTTCCCGGCCGGCGCGGTGGTGGCGGCGGCGGCACGGGCCGGCCGCCAGCCCGGCCCGCGGAAGACGCGCCCCGCCCGTTCGCCCCAGCTGCGCGCCGCCCTGAGGTCCTTGGCGATGGCCACGTACTCATGGGTGGCCACCTTGATCGGGTTGAAGGTGTCGATCTTCTTCGTCAGCCCGTACACGGGCCGCTCGAGCTCCGGCGCGAACGACCCGAACAGCCGGTCCCAGACGATGAGGATGCCGCCGAAGTTGCGGTCCAGGTAGCCGCCCTGGGAGGCGTGGTGGACACGGTGGTGCGAGGGCGTGTTGAACACGAACTCGAACCAGCGGGGCATCTTGTCGATCCGTTCGGTGTGGATCCAGAACTGGTAGACGAGGTTGGCCGAGGAGCAGAAGGCGAGCGCGGCCGGGTGCACGCCGACGGCGATGAGCGGGACGTAGAACGGCCAGACGGTCAGGGTGGTCCAGGGCTGACGCAGCGCGGTGGTGAGGTTGAACTTCTCGCTGGAGTGGTGGACCACATGGCAGGCCCACAGGACGCGGACGACGTGGTGGCCTCGGTGGGAGAAGTAGTAGAAGAAGTCCTGCGCGAGGAGCATGAGCGGGAGCGTCCACCACAGGACGGGGACCCTGAGCGGCGTCAGTTCGTAGAGCGCGGTGTAGATCGCGACGATCGGGATCTTCCACAGGAAGTCGAAGGCGATGCTCCCGAGCCCCATGCCGATGCTCGTCGCCGAGTCCTTGGCGTCATAGCCGGCCGCGTCCTCGTCGGGATGGAGGCGGACGCTGATCATCTCGACCACGGTGAGGAGGACGAAGGCGGGTATCGACCACAGCACGACATCGGGCAGGTTCGGCATGGGGGCACCGTAGAACCGCTGGTCGGCCGCGACTAGACGTTGTTACCCACAAGTATTACCGACGGTACGCGCTTGCTTCTTGGCGATCTCCGCCAAGGCGGTGCGGGCAGTGCGCGTCAGCAGCCGTTCGTGGGGGTGAGGGAGCGGATCTCACCGACGGGGATCCGGATCCACGCCGTGTTCGCCCCCTTGTCGCCGCCCTTGCCCTCCTTGCCCTTGTCTCCCTTGCTCTCGGCCGGTTCGAGCGTCACCGCCCGGGAGTCCCCCACGACCAGTTCGCCGCACCGCACGGCACGGTCCGTGACCACCACGACATACGGACCGCCCTTCCCCGACGCCGCGGCGTCCTCCACCGGCACCAGCCAGGACACCCCGATCGCGGCGACGATCGCGCACAGCCCCGCGACGGCCAGCCGCCGCGCCCCGACCAGTGCCCGCTGGGTGCGCTCGACCTCGTCGAGGACCGCCGCGAGCAGCCGCTCGCCGCTCAGCCAGGTCCGCTCGCCGAGCTGTCCGTGTGCGGCGCGCACCGCCCACAGGGCGCCGACGAGCAGCAGCACGAAGGCGAGGACCAGCAGCAGTGCCGTGGTCCAGCGCCAGAGGTCCGGCATCCCGGCCACGCTCTCGCGTCCCTTGAGGACGAACACCACCCCGACCAGTCCGGTCAGCCCCGTCAGCCCGGTGCGCCAGCCCTCGGCCTGACGGCGGACGGTGCCCAGCTGGTCGTACTGGAGCTGCTGGCCGAGCTGGGCGTACCGCTTCTTGAGCAGGTCGGTCACGAGGTGGTCCCCCGCTCGGCCGGCACCGGCACGTCCCAGAAGGCGCCGCAGCCGGTGTCGGGGGACTCCGGGGGGCGTTCGGCGTGCGGGTAGCCGCACTGGCAGTACACGGTGATGGCGCCGGTGAGCGGCTCCGGGCGGTCGCGCCTGCCCCATTTGGGCGGGCCGAGGACGCCGTGGGCGACGCGGAAGACCGTGGCCGCCCGGCAGGTCGGACAGGCGCCCTTCACCGTGTACCAGCGGCCGTCCTCGGAGCGGGTGACGGTGAAGGGCTCGTCGGTGGGCGGCTGGGTCTCGTGCTCGCGGAAGTCGGTCGCGACGTGGTCCGGCATGGGCTCCTCAGGAGATGTCGTAGGCCCGGTAGGGCTCGGCGGGCGGGGTGGGTGCGGGGTCGGCGGGC
>NZ_BQUN01000070.1 GCF_026008495.1 Streptomyces sp. A012304 | reverse complement strand
GACTCTCCGCAGCCCGTCAGTAACCCCAACCACCCTGGTTACACCGCTCGTTTGACAGACCCGAAGCTGTTGTCTTTCCGGGCTTGAGGACGGCGTTTTCGCTGGTCGGGCATGGGGTGGATGATCCTGTGGGAGTGGTGGTCTGTCGTGTCGCCGCTGCTGTGGAGGTCATGGATGCCGTCGGTCGTGGGGCTGCTGGAACAGCGCGAGCTCGTCGCTCGCCGTGGCGTGGACGAGCTGCGGGAGGAGGCCGACCGCATCCAGGCTGAACTGGCCGTGGCCGAGCGGGACTGGAAGGAATGGGCCATCGCTCGCTCGCAGGTGGGCGAGGTGCTTGCCCCGGCGGACGAGACCGGGCATGGCCACGACCAGGCCGACCGGACAGCACCGGCCGCCGACGGGCAGGCCGGGGAGGTATCGCCGACGCCGGAAGCGGCGAAGACGAAGTCGCAGGTGCCGGTGTGGCGTTCCGGGCTTGCGTGGTCGGCGTTGTCGGCGGACTACCAGCGCATCCTCACCGCGCTCGCGGGCCGGGCCCGGCTCGGGCAGGGGCCGATGACCTGCCAGGAGATGGCTGCTTTGTTCGGCATGGATGTGGTTCCGGCGCGGGTGGAGGCGCTGAGGTCGAAGGCGAAACGCCTGGTCGCGCGCGGCTGGCTGGCTGAGCCGGCGCCGGGCCGGTTCACGCCCGCCCGCGGGGTGAGCGGGCCAGGCGGCGGGTCATGAGCAGGGTCATCGACCAGTAGATCATCGCCTCGGCGCTGGCGGTGCGGCGTTCGAAGTCGCGGGCCAGGCGGCGGGTGCGCATGAGGTGGGCGAGGAGACGCTCGACGATCCACCGCTTGGGCAGCACCACGAAGCCACGCATGTCGTCGCTGCGTTTGACGATCGCCAGGACCAGGGCGAACGTGGCCAGGCAGTACTCGATGAGGCTGCCGGTGTAGCCGCCGTCGGCCCAGACGAGGTCCAGCAGGTGGTGGGCGCCAGCGACTTGGCGCAGCAGGACCTGGGCGGCGGCCCGATCGCCGACATCCGCGGCGGTGACCATGACGCCGAGCAGCAGGCCGAGAGTGTCGACCACGACGTGCCGCTTGCGCCCGTTGATGTTCTTGCCACCGTCGAAGCCGCGGCTGTCGGCGCCGACGACGGCGTCCGCCTTGACCGACTGCGAGTCGATCACGCCCGCCGTCGGCTCCGCGTCCCGGCCCAGCCGCTCGCGGACCCGGGCGCGCAGCCGGTCATGGAACTCCTTGATCAGGGCGTGGTCGCGCCAGCGGCGGAAGAAGGCATACACCCGGTCCCACGGCGGGAAGTCGGCCGGCATCGCACGCCACTTGATCCCGTTGTCCACGAGATACCGGACCGCGTCCAGCAGCGCGCGGTGGCAATACCCTTCCGGTCGGCCGCCCCGCCCGCGCATCCAGCCCGGCACCGGCAGCAGCGGCCGGACCTCAGCCCACTCCCCGTCCGTCATGTCCGTCGGGTACCGGCGCTGCCGCCCGGGCCGGTCGGCCGCGTTGCCGTACACGTGCGCGAGGCAATCACACGATGGAGCGGCCGAGTTGGACTGCCCCGCCATCGACACGGAAGACTGCGGCACCGGGGCCTCCTGCTGCTCTATGGATTCGACACCCACGAGCTGTTCAGGAGGTCCCTTCCTCATGCCCTCGCCACGGCAGGATCACCAGACCGGGAACCCACGTTCGACTGCCACCGCTCAAGATCGAAAAGACAACAGCTTCTTGGGCCATCTATCGATCCTCAGGCGGGCCAACTGCAAATCCTCGCTGCCCGCCAACCTCGTCGACTCCCGCGGGCACGGGGCCACCTATCAACCGAAGTCACATGCCCCCTTACGAATAGATCACGGCTCGGCAAAGCCCGAGAACCCGACGTCACACCGCAGCGCGGATCGACACCTGTAGAAGGTGAACGGCGGGAATGACCCGCCCCACCATCCTGGAGCGCCCTGTGGCGAGCACCGTCGGCGAGCCCGAGTCCACCCCCTCCCGCACCCGGAAGGCCCCCTCCTCAGCCCCCTCCATCGCCCCCTCCGCGCCCCGTCGCCAGGGTCACGGCGTTGACGCAGGTCAGACCCGGCGGACAAGGGGGCGGCGCAGGTTTGACAACCCTCTTGCCTCAAGGCGTCCTACTCACCGGAAGAACTCGACAGAGCCCAGGCGGAGGGAACTGCTGCAAGCACTGGGGATTTTCCAGCGCGCGACTGCCGACCAGCTGTGGAAGCTGACCCGGCCGGACAACCGGCACGACAAGCTGACGCGGGACAACCTCCTGGATCTGGAAGAGCACCGCCTGGTGAGGATCGAGTCCGTCCAGGACGACCAGCGGCAGGTCTGGGTGCTCACCGCCCGGGGACACCGCGAGGCGAAGCAGCTGCTGGAGCCGAAAGGCATACGCGTCTCCGCACTGCGCAAGTAGGAGTACGACCCGGACACGGGGGAGGTGCTCAGCGGTGGCTACGACGACCACGCCGCGGCGGTCACCTCGACGGCCGCCGAACTGCACCGGGCGGGCATCGGGCACCTGCTCGGCTTCGAGACCGAGGTACCCCACCGGCTCGGCAGCGGATACGTGCAGCGGGCCGACCTGGTGATGCGGGCGCCGGCCTCGGGAGTACCCGTCCTGTTGCTGGAGATCGACCGCCGCACCGAGGACGCCCACGAACTCGTGCACAAGCTGCGCCGGTACTGGGAGTGGGGCCGGCTGCTGGCGCCGGACGCGGACAAGCACACCGTGGACCTGGTCCGCTCCCGGCCGAACGCGATCGAGGACGTCGGCAACGAGAAGCGGCTGTGGCGCCGGGTCTACCCGCCGACCGGCCGGGAGGGCCTGGTGCCACTCGCGTTCGTGTTCGCCGACACCACCAAGGCCAAGGTCGACAACACCGTGCAGGTCCTCGAGGAAGCCGGCCGCCGCTACTGGGCGCCGCGCCGGTACGACACCCTCTACCGAGAGGCGATCACAGCGAAGGACTACAGCCAGGCGGTGCCGGTCGTCTTCACCACCCTGGAACAGCTGATGGAGCACGGCGCGGACGCGGCGGTATGGCGGCGCCTGGGACGGGCGGGCGAGCAGACGCTGACGGCTGCGCTCGACAACCCCGACGGCGACGTCCTCTTCTGGAACCAGGAGGCCCGCGCCGACGCGGAGTACAAGAGGCGCCGTGCCGCTGAGCGGGAGGCGCGGCGGCCGGTGTGTAAACGGTGCGGGGCGAAGTTCACCGACGAGCGCTGGGAGGAGATCACCATGCATCGGACGGCCTGGCAGGCCGGTGACCTGTCCGTGTGCGGGCCCTGCCACGCCGACGACGTCGCCCGCGAGGAAGCCGCCGCCGAAGCCGCCCGCATCCAGGCTGCCACGCCACCGGAGCCGGAGCACGACCACGACCAGGAGCCGGGCAAGCTCCAAGGCCTGTTCCGCCGCCGCAGCTGACCCACGAAAACGGCGCCGCCCCTCCCCGTCATCAGATGCGGGAGGGAGGGCGGCGTCGTCGGCAAGTGCGTCCCGCGAAGGGTGCGCGGAGGGTTGCACCGACAGGAGGCTGAACCGTTGGCTGGACGGTTGCTTCCAGCGGGGGACCGAGGGTGGGAGCCCCCAAACCGGACATCGCCTGTTCCAGCAGGTCAGCCCCTGTGGGCAAGCCGCCCGGCCAGGATGACACCTCTTCCCACGCGATAGCAGGGGAAGAGGTCGGCTGGCTGGCCGGGGGCGGGGCCGGCGAGGCCGTCCCGACGCCTCGGGTTAGGGGGCGGGTTGTTCACCGGCGTCGTTCATGGCGGCGCGGCACCACTGCAGGCCGGTGCCGTTCGGAGCGGCATCGCCTACCTCGTGAAGGATCAGGAGGTGACTGCCCGGGAGAGCTGCGGACGCGGCCATGGCGGACAGCAGCCCGTCGGCCAGCGCGGTGCCGTCCTTCTCCGCGAGCGGCTGGGCACCATGGGGACGCACCTGGTGGTGGATCTCCTCGCCGCCCTTGACGACGAGCGTGAGGTACTGGGACGACTGGCGGTCCCACTTGACCTGCACGATGGTGTCCGCGCGTACCGTGCGGCTGCCGGAGATGATGCTCTGCGCCCGTACCCACACGTCCTGTATCCCCATGAGCCCTTGCCCTCCCGTACCGCGGCTGCGTCGACGCCCCGATTCTGCTGCTCCCGGATCACCGGGGGAGGGGACTTCGGGGAAGACCAGCCGACCGGGGCCGGCATACGGCACGGGCCCGGCCCCGACAGAGTCGGAGGGCCGGGCCCGGCTCGTACGCGTAGCCGAAGACCGCCACGGGGCTTCGCGGCTCCTGCGCGCAGGCGGCTAGCTGGCCGCGCACGCACGGGCACCGGGGCTCACCACCTGCTTGTCTTTGTCTCGGCCGTCTGCTGAACGACCGGGTGAGCGTGACGCACTATGGGGGCTTCGGGACACGCTGCCACTTCTCCCGGGTCACAACTCCCGGGGTTCGGCCGCCTCCTGGCTCCTCACGCTGCGGCTGTGAAACCGCAGTCCCTCATGCCCCAGACGACCGCCAGCGTGGCCCGGCCTCGTCCAGGGGCAGCCAACCACGGCTCTTCCGCTTCGGTCGGTGACACCACGGTGAAGGAGAGAAGACCACCCTTGCGAGCGACACCGGACCACATCACGGAATGTCAGGGCACCGGTCAGGCCGGGACCTCCCGTTGAGGGAGTCGATGGCGCCGATCAGGTCGTGTGCGTGCGGTCGAGCAGCATCACGGCATACAGCGGTGAGTCGGGGAACGGCTGGCGTTCGCCGACCTTCTTGTATCCCCAGCCCTCGTACATCGCCTGGAGGCGGGGCCGCTTGGTGTCCACTGTGAGCACGGCCAGGGCCTCGGGCCGGTCGGCGAGCAGCGCGGTGTGCAGCCGTTCCCCGAGTCTCTGCTTGCGCCATTTCGGCCTGAGCATCAGTTCCGAGACGGAGAACGTCGAGGGGTCGGCCGGCTCTTCGGCCAGGTACTCACGCCACCATTCGCGGCCCGGCTCGCCGGGCGCCCCGTAGGTGAACCCGATGGGTTCACCACCCTCGAAGGCGACCACGCACGTGAAGCCTTCCCGGCTGTCGCCAGTCTCTGAAAAGTGACCCTCAGCAAGTTCTTGAAAGTTGACCCCTCTGACCGTCCTGCGCGGCTACTGCGGCGCGCAGCCGCGCAGGATGGACGCGATCAGGTCGTCCAGGCCGTGCTCGGCCACCTCGGTTGGCAGTACGCCGCTCACCGTCAGGTCGGCGTAGCCGTGCAGCGCCGCGAAGACCGGTAGCGCAACACGTTCCAGCTGCCCCTCGCGCACTTCGCCCCGGCGTTGTCCGTCGCCGATCAGCTCCAGGAGTTGCTCGGACCACCGGTGGGCGGTCGCGCCCACCGCCTCCGATGCCTCCGGGCTGTGCTTGACCGAGAACATCAGGTCGAGCAGGGCTGCGTTGGCCACGGCGAAGCCCACGTAGGCGCGGGCCGCAGCATCCAGCCGGTCGGCGAACGCCTCACCAGCGCCTTCCTGTGAGGCTGCGATGGCCTCGGCTAGTCGCTCGAACCCGGTCAGTGCCAGGGCGTCCAGCAGTGCCTGCTTGGACTTGAAGTGGCGACTGGGTGCGGCGGGGCTCACCCCGATCTCGCGGGCCAGCTCCCGCAGGGACAGTGCGCCCGATCCCTTCTCGCGCAACGTCTGCTCGGCCCGTGCGAGGAGCGCGGCGGGGAGGTCTCCGTGGTGGTAGGGGCGGTTCGTCATGCTCCCAGCCTAGCCGGGTGTGAGCGACGCCCACATTGTTAATGTTGCATACATTGTGGTCAGTGAATACATTGGAGGCATGGCAAAGCACACGCACACCCAGCCCTGGAACACCACCGACATCCCCGACCAGTCCGGCCGCACCGCAGTCGTGACCGGCGCCAACAGTGGCCTCGGCCTCGCCACCGCCACGGCCCTGGCCGCCGCGGGCGCCCACGTTGTCCTCGCCGTACGGGACGCCAAGCGCGGCGAGGCCGCAGCCCAGTCCGTGAACGGCAGCGTCGAGGTCCGCCGGCTCGACCTGGCCGACCTCGCCTCGGTGCGCGAGTTCGCCGCCGACTGGCACGGCGACCTGGACCTGCTCATCAACAACGCCGGCGTCATGAACGTCCCCGAGGGCCGCACCAAGGACGGCTTCGAGACGCAGTTCGGCACCAACTACCTGGGGCACTTCGCCCTGACCAACCTGCTGCTGCCGCAGATCACGGACCGCGTGGTGTCCCTGTCGTCGACCGCGCACAAGTCCCCGGGCAGTCCCCGCATCCACTTCGACAACCTTGACCTGACCGGCGAGTACGACCCGATGACCGCCTACAGCCAGTCCAAGCTGGCGATGCTGCTGTTCACCCTGGAACTCCAGCGACGGCTCGCCGCAGCCGGCTCGCCCGTCCGCGCGCTGGCCGCCCACCCCGGCTGGGCTGCCACCAATCTCCAGGGCAACGACGCCAGCACCCTGCGGCGCCTGTTCTTCCGCCTCGGCAACAAGTTCATCGCCCAGGACGGCCAGGCGGGCGCGCTCAACTCCCTCTACGCGGCCGTCCAGGACCTGCCCGGCGGCAGCTTCGTCGGCCCCGACGGCATGTTCGAGATGCGCGGCACCCCCGCCCTGGCCGGCCGCTCGGCGGCGGCCAGCGACCCGGCCACCGCGCGCCGCCTGTGGACCGTCTCCGAAGAGCTGACCGGCGTCACCTTCCCGGAGCCGACCGCGGCAGTTCAGTCCTGAGCCTCCGGGAGCTCGGTTGAATTCGCGAGGTGGCTCGAGCTCGCTGATCACGTGGCTCCCGAATTGCCTGCTCAATACAAGAGGGTGCTGAAGGTGGAGGACTGGGCGGAGATACGTCGGCTGCATCGAGCAGAGGGCGTGCCCATCAAGGAGATCTCACGGCGGCTGGGGGTGGCCCGGAACACGGTGCGGGCCGCGTTGAACTCGGACCGGCCGCCGAAGTACGAACGGGCCCCGCGCGGACGGGTGGCGGACGCCTTCGAGCCGCAGATCCGCGGCTTGTTGAACGAGTGGCCGAGGATGCCGGCACCGGTGATCGCCGAGCGCATCAAGTGGCCGTACTCGATGTCGCCGCTGACGAAGAAACTGGCCGAGATCCGGCCGGAGTACGTCGGCATCGACCCGGTCGACCGGGTGGCCTACGAACCCGGCCAGATCACCCAGTGCGACCTGTGGTTCCCGGTGACGAGGGTCCAGGTCGCTCCCGGCCAGCAGCGGGTCCTGCCGGTCCTGGTCATGACGCTCGGCTTCTCCCGGTTCCTGACCGCGGAGATGATCCCGACGCGGCAGGGCGGCGACATCCTGGCGGGCATGTGGTCGCTGATCAGCGGAATCGGCCGGGTGACGCACACGCTGGTCTGGGACCGCGAGGCGGCCATCGGCGGCAGCGGGAAGGTGACCGCGCCGGCCGCCGCTTTCGCCGGAACGCTGACCACGAAGATCAAGCTCGCGCCGCCACGCGACCCCGAATACAAGGGCATGGTCGAGCGGAACAACCAGTTCCTGGAGACCTCGTTCCTGCCGGGACGGCAGTTTGCCTCGCCGGCCGACTTCAACCAGCAGCTGGCTGAGTGGCTGGAGCGGGCCAACGCCCGCACCGTCCGCTCCATCCAGGGCCGCCCGGTCGACCTGCTGGAGACCGACCGCCAGGCGATGATCGCGCTGCCGCCCTTCGCGCCGCCGATCGGGCTGACCCAGCGGGTCCGGCTCGGCCGGGACTACTACGTCCGCGTCGACACCGTCGACTACTCGGTGGACCCGCAGGCCATCGGCCGGTTCGTCGACGTGACCGCGATGCCGGACACGGTCACGGCCGTCTGCGACGGCCAAGTCGTCGCCCACCACCAGCGGTCCTGGGCCAAGCAGGCTGTGGTCACCGACCCCGTCCACGCGGCCACCGCGGCCCGGATGCGCCAGGCCCTGGCCCTGGACCGGCAAAGACGCCAGGCGGCAACCCGCCAGCACAGCGACGGCCATGCCGTCGCCCTCCGGGCCCTGCCCGACTACGACGCCCTGTTCGGCGTCGACTTCGACCCCGCGAGCACGACGAAAGCGAGCAGTGAGTGACCACCACCGCACCGACGAAGGACGGCCTGCCGTCCATGATCGCCTACCTGACCCGGGTCCTGAAGACCCCGACCATCGGCGCGTTCTGGGAGGAACTGGCCGCCCAGGCCCGCGACGAGAACTGGTCCCACGAGGAGTACCTGGCCGCACTGCTGCAGCGGCAGGTTGCCGACCGGG
>NZ_BQUN01000069.1 GCF_026008495.1 Streptomyces sp. A012304 | reverse complement strand
GCCCCTCCCCCACAGCCCCCGCCAACGCCACCCCCAACACCCCCGCCAGCCCCAGCCCACCCCGTTCCTTGTGTGCGAGCAGCATCGCCCGCACCTCGTCGGCGTACCGGGCTGCCGCGTGCACGGCGGGCAGCCCGGGTGGCTCGGGTACCGGCCGTACGCGGCGGGGCGTGCTTCCGCCGAGGGCGGCGCGGCATGGCGGGCAGAGCACCGTGCGGGCCTGTCCGCAGCCTGCGCATTCGGCCGGCAGTACGAGGCCGGCGAGCTCTTGCCACCATCGCCGAGCGCGTTCCATGCGCTCTACTGTGCCGAGGTCGGCGGGGGTCGGCCACCGCTGTGGAAAACGCCTTCGGCCACCCTGTGGAAAGCGCGTCGTAAATCCCACAAGCCCAAGATCGGATTACCTGGAACGGCTGCTCACGCCTGCCGAGAAGAGCAGCTCACCCGGGGTAGAAAGCGACCGAGGCGGTCTCCTTCAACGTCCGCCATCCGCTCCCGCCGGGCAGCCACAGCAGCCCGTCCTTGGAGGTCGCGAAGAGGGGGGCGTCGCTGTCCTCGGAGGCGGCGATGCTCGTCACTTCGGTGAGGCCGGGCAGGGGCCCGGTCTCGGGGATCGAGCCGTCGCACTGCACGTACTGCACCTGTTCGACTCCGCCGTCCTCGCGTCCGACGACGACGAGGCGGCTGTCCCCGGCCCATGACATGGCGGTGACCTGTTCCAGGTCGGGTGTGGCGGAGCGCAGTTCCTGGACGGAGACCGTGGTCTGGGTGCCGTTCTTCTCGCGTTCGATCCGCCCGATGAGCAGGGACTGTTTGCCGTTCTTGTCCACGACGAGCGCGATCCGCACACCGTCGGCGGCGACGCGTACGGCGTTGATCCGTCCGTCGAGCTGCGGGGTGAGCACGGTCAGCGGCTGGCCGCCGCCCTTCTCCAGCAGGAGCAGCCGTGGGTCGGCGGGGTCGCGGTCGGCGACCCACAGGTCGCCCTGGGCGTCCCAGGTGGGCGTGGTGAGCCGGTCGGTCTCCGTTCTGCCCTTGCTCTGCAGGACGGGGGCGTCGATGGTGCTGCTGAGGGTGGTGGAGGTGACGTAGAGGGCCTTGCCGTCGAGGGCTATGCCGGCCGCGTCGTGCTCGTCGCGGTCGACGGCGACGGAGCGCAGTGCTTTGCTGCCGTCTCCGAGTGCTCCGGGTACCGGTTCGGCCGAGGCGCTGTGGCTGCCGTTGTTCGGTGTACGCAGGAGGCGGTGGCGGTTGTCGATGAAGTAGAGGTATTCGGGGCGGGTCTCCGCGCCGCGTTCGGCGACGGCGGTGGCGCGTTCCTCGGTGAGGGAGCAGAGTTCCTTGCCGTCGGCGCGCAGGGCGATCTCGTCGACGGTGGGGGTGAGGCTCTGGAGGGTGAACAGCAGTTGCGCGGCCATCTCGTCGCACTTGCCGTGTCCGATGCGGGCGGCCTTGTCGTTGAGCGGCACGGTGAGTTTGTTCTGGTCGTCGGGCGCCAGTGCGTTGACGTTCTTCGGCAGTGCGGTGCCGGTGGGGAAGCTGGACCGGACGACGGGCCGCAGCCAGCTGGTGGGTCCGCTGAGCAGGGAGCGCACCATCTGGGTCATGGGGTCGACGCGTTCGCGGACGTAGACGGGGTCGGCGACGGCCATGGGCTGTCCGGAGCCGGCGGAGGTGGTGTCCGAGGCGAAGTAGTACTTGTTGACGGACATGTAGTTGCGTTGGAAGTCCGACTTGCCCATGACGACGCCTTGGGGCAGGGCGTCGATGCGCCACTGTCCGGTCTTCTCGTCGCGGGTGAGGTGCACGGTCTGGCTGTATGTGCCGGCGGCGGGGGCGTACGACTGCTGGGCGTCGATGGTGGCGACCTTGGTGCCGGTGAGGGTGAACGAGAAGTCGTCGCCGTCTGCTCGGCCGCCCGAGGGATCGGCCACGGTTTCGGGCCCGTCGGCGAGGACGGTCGTGGCCCGTTCGGGTTCCCATTTCTGTGCGGCCTTGGTGGTCAGGTACTGCCGGGCCGTCGAGTAGCGGGGGTCGTCGCTGGTGAGGGCCTCGAGGAAGCCCTGGACGATCTCGGGGGGCTGTGCGTCCTCGCGGGGCGGCATGGCGAAGACGCGTACCTGTGTCTCCTGGCGGGGGGTGGATTCCACGCCGCGCAGGTCCCCGTGGTCGGGCATGGAGGCGCATCCGGCGAGCAGTACGACGCCGCTGGCGGCGTACGCCACCGCGCGCGCCGGCGTGCGCCGGCCGCTTCCCTCGCGGTCAGCGCCCACGAGATGTCTCCCCTTCGTCCGTGCGCTCGGTGGCGGTGCCGGCCTGGTCCGGTGTGCCGTAGTCGCCTTGTGATGTGCTGTCGGTGGGCGGGTCGTCGTGTCGCCGGGTGCCGGTGGCGGTCCTGGACACCACGCGTGCGCCGTTGCCGGGCAGGGCTGTGGGGTCGGCCGTGGGGGCGACGCCGGCGAGCCGGGGCGCGAGCGGGACCCGTGCGGGTGACCCTTGCTGCGTGCTCTGCTGCACGGGCACCGTGGCGCTCTTCTCACCGCCGGCGCGGGGCCGGCCGGTCTCGTCGAGTCCCCGGTTGCGGTGGGAGTCCTTGGGCTCCAGGGGTATCGGCGAGCCGCGCAGGGGCTCGTCGGCGGTCCTGGGCAGGGTCAGGCGGAACTGTGAGCCGCCGCCCGGTTCGCCCCAGGCCTGGAGCCAGCCGCCGTGCAGCCGGGCGTCCTCGAGGGCGATGGACAGGCCCAGCCCGGTGCCGCCGGTGGTACGCGCGCGTGCCGGGTCGGCACGCCAGAAGCGGCTGAAGACGCGGGTGGCCTCGCCGGGTTTGAGTCCGACGCCGTAGTCGCGTACCGCGACCGCGACCGCGCCACCGGCCGCGGCGAGTTTGACGATGACGTCCTTGCCCTCGCCGTGTTCCACGGCGTTGACGACGAGGTTGCGCAGGACGCGTTCGACGCGCCGGGCGTCGGCTTCGGCGACGACGGGCTGTTGGTCGCCGATGACGCGTATGGTCGTGCCTTTGCGGTCGGCGAGCGGCTCGGCGCCGGTGACGACGCGGCGGACGACTTCCCGCAGGTCGATGGGCTCGGCCTCCAGGGCGGCGGCGCCGGCGTCGAAGCGGCTGATCTCCAGCAGGTCGGCGAGCAGCGATTCGAAGCGGTCGAGCTGGTCGGCGAGGAGTTCCGCCGACCGGGCGGTGACGGGGTCGAAGTCCTCGCGGGCCTCGTGGATGACGTCGGCGGCCATCCGCACGGTCGTCAGCGGTGTGCGCAGCTCGTGCGACACGTCGGACACGAATCGCCGTTGCATCCGTGACAGGTTCTCCAGCTGCTGGATCTTCAGCTGGAGGTTCTGCGCCATCTTGTTGAAGGCTTCGCCGAGCCGGGCGATGTCGTCCTCGCCGGTGACCTTCATACGTTCCTGGAGGCGTCCGGCGGAGAGCCGCTCGGCGATGCCCGCGGCCATGCGTACGGGTGTGACGACCTGGCGTACGACGAGCCAGGCGATGGCGCCGAGGAGGACGACGACGAAGAGTCCGGCGGTCGCGAGGGTGCCCTTGACGAGGCTGAGGGACTTCTCCTCCTGGGTGAGCGGGAAGAGGTAGTACAGCTCGTAGGGGTCGCCGTTGGGGTCGTTGACCTGTTTGCCGATGACGAGTGCCGGCTGGGATTCCTTGCCGTCGGTCTTGTAGATGATGCGGGTGTAGCTCTGGGCGGCGCCGGCGGTGCTGTTGATGCGTGCGCGCAGGTCCGCGGGGACGCTCTTGTTGGGTTCGACGCCGCCGGAGGCGCGTGGTCCGCGTCCGCCGCCGCTGTCGTCGCCCGGGGGGAGGGTGACGACGTCGAAGGCGCCCTGGCCGCCGCTGGAGAGCGACGACACGAGCTCGCTCATCCACTGGATGACGTTCTGCGGGTTGCCCCCGTCGGCCGGGTTGCCGTCGCCGGCCGCGGCGCCGGCCGCTTCGTCGGCTTGCTGCTTGGCCACGGCGAATCCGCCGGTGGCCTGGCTCTGGGAGGCCTTGACCTTGGCGTCGAGCAGCCCGTTGCGGACCTGCCCGATGACGACGAACCCGAGCAGCAGGACGACGCCGAGGGACATCAGCAGGGTGGTGACGACGACCTTGAGCTGGATGTTGCGCCGCCACAGCCGCATGACGGGCAGCAGCGGTCGCCGCACCCAGCGCAGCAGCAGCCGCAGGACGGGGCTGTTGCGCAACCCGCCATGAAGCAGTCCGCCCTCGAGGAGACGCCCGATGCGCGATCCCTTGGTCGTCGGGCCGGCAGCCCGCTCCGGACGGGCCCCGGACCGGCCGGGTGCCGAAGCGGCACTGCCACCGGACATGTCAGCTGGGTCCTGCCTTGTAGCCCACACCACGGACGGTCACCACGATCTCCGGCCGCTCGGGGTCCTTCTCGACCTTGGAGCGCAGCCGCTGTACATGGACGTTGACCAGGCGGGTGTCGGCGGCGTGCCGGTAGCCCCACACCTGTTCGAGGAGCACTTCGCGGGTGAACACCTGCCACGGCTTGCGTGCCAGCGCCACCAGCAGGTCGAACTCCAGCGGCGTCAGCGCGATCGACTGCCCGTCCCGCTTCACGGAGTGGCCGGCCACGTCGATGACGAGGTCACCGATGGCGAGCTGCTCGGGCGCCGGTTCCTCCGACCTCCGCAGCCGTGCCCGGATCCGGGCGACCAGTTCCTTCGGCTTGAACGGCTTCACGATGTAGTCGTCGGCGCCGGACTCCAGGCCCACGACGACGTCGACGGTGTCGCTCTTGGCCGTGAGCATCACGATCGGCACTCCGGATTCCGCCCTGATCAGACGGCACACCTCGATGCCGTCCCGCCCGGGCAGCATCAGGTCCAGCAGGACCAGGTCGGGTTTCGCCTCACGGAATGCGGCCAGCGCCTTGTCGCCGTCGGCTACGAAAGACGGCTCAAAACCTTCACCACGCAGCACGATGCCGAGCATCTCGGCCAGTGCGGTGTCGTCGTCGACGACAAGGACTCGTCCCTTCATAAACGACATCATCCCATTCTCATAACAGTGACAGTGGCGCTGGTGAGCAGGGTCACTGGCCCGTGACCATAGTCGTAGTGAACCGTCACTGTCTGCCCCGTCCGCCCGACACCGCTGTCGGCAACGGATGTCATCTCGTGCTGTTCCCGGATGCGGTCGCCCGCCCCGGCCCCGGCCGGCCTCAGTGGATCGATGAGGCCGACCGGTTCCTGCTCACCGCAGCACGGTGCGGTTCACCCGGCCACTGCCTGGCTCGATCTGGCACACAGCTCCCTGAGAGCCTCCGCCGTCACGGGCGAGGCGGCGCCTTCCTCCGTGACGATCGCCGTCACCAGCTCGGGTGGCGTCACGTCGAACGCCGGGTTGTACGCCTGGGTCCCCAGCGGTGCCACCGGAATCCCGCCGCCCGCTCCGGTGACCGGCACCTGCGGTGCCATGAACTCCGTCACCTCGAAGGCGGCGCGCTGCTCGACCTCGATCGACGCCCCGTCCGGTGTCCTCGGATCCACCGTCGTCACGGGCGCTACCACGATGAACGGCACATGGTGGTATCGCGCGAGCACCGCGAGCGGATAGCTGCCGACCTTGTTCGCCACCGACCCGTCGGCCGCGATGCGGTCCGCCCCGATCAGCACCGCGTCCACCTCCCCGGCCGCGAACAGCGAACCCGCCGCGTTGTCCGTGAGCAGGGTGTACGCCATGCCGCTGCGGGCCGCTTCGTACGCCGTCAGCCGAGCGCCCTGCAGCAGCGGCCGTGTTTCGTCGACCCACAGCCGCCGGAGCCGTCCCGCGCGGTGCGCCGCGAGAGCGACCGCGAACGCCGTTCCCTCACCGCCCGACACCAGCGAGCCGGTGTTGCAGTGGGTGAGGATCCGGTGCCCGCCGCCGGGCACGAGTTCCTCGAGGAGCGCCAGCCCGTGCTGCGCCATGCGGGCGCTGGCCTCGGCGTCCTCCTCGTGCAGTCGTCGCGCGGCGGCCAGCGCGGCCCGGGCGCCCTGCTCGGGGTCCCCGCCCTTGGCGAGCTGCTCCCGGTACGCGGACCGGGCGCGGCATACGCCGACGGACAGGTTCACCGCGGTGGGCCGGGCGCCCTCGATCGAGGCCGCGGCCTCGTCCACGTCGAAACCGCGCGCGGCGGCGAGCGCGACGCCGTATGCCCCGGCGATGCCGAGCAGCGGCGCCCCGCGCACGGCGAGCGAGCGGATCGCCTCCACCAGCGTGGACGCGTCGGTACAGACCAGTTCGACCTCCTCGGCCGGCAGCCTCGTCTGGTCGAGGAGCACCAGTACGGGGCCTTCGGGTGGTTCCTCCCAGCGGATCGCCGGTATCTCGGTGGGCGGCTTGTCCTCGCCGGATTGCGCGTACTGATCAGCCATGCCGCCAGTCTGCCCCTTCTGCGGCGGACAATTGAAGGTGTGCAGCCCCTACCGCGGCCGGTCACCCGGTGACCACCCCATGGCACGATGACGTTCAAGCTGCCGCCGCGACCGCGGACGGGCACCGTGAAGGAGCGACGATGAAAGACACTCCGGGCTGGGCCTCGCCCGGATCCGCCCCGTCCGAAGGGCAGGAGCCGGGGACGTCCGGCCCTGCCGAGCCCGCCGACCGTCCTGACGGCGCGCAGCCCGACGACCAGCCGGGCGCGGCACCGCAGAGCCCCGGCACGAAGTGGTCCGCACAGCAGCCGCCACCCGGCCAGTGGTCCGCGCCGACAGGCCCGCAGAGCCCCGGCCAGACCCCTCCGCCACCGGCGCCCTACCCGGGTTGGGGCACCCGCCCGCCCGGCGCCCCCGGCAACGCTCCCCACGGCGGCCACGGCGGCGCGCCCACAGGCCCCGGCGGGTACGGCGCTCCCGGCGGCTGGGGAGCCGGCTGGGGCGGCCCCCCGCCCGCGGTCAAGCCCGGCGTGATCCCGCTGCGCCCGCTGGGCGTGGGTGAGATCCTGGACGGCGCCGTCTCCACGCTGCGCGCCCACTGGCGCACGGTGCTGGGCATCTCCCTGACCGTGGCCGTCGTCATCCAGGTCATCGTCGCCCTCCTCCAGGGCCTGGTCCTGGACGACACCACCGCCAGCACGGCCGTCCTCACCGACCCGGACGCCACCGTCGACGAGCAGACCCGCGCCATGGGCGACCTCATGCGCAACTCCGGTGTCGTCTTCCTGGTCGCCCTGGTCGGCACGATCGCCGCGACAGCGCTCCTGACGACCGTCACCAGCCGCGCGGTGCTCGGCAAGTCCGTCACCACCGGCGAGGCCTGGCGCGACGCCCGCCCCCAGGTGCCCAGGCTGTTCGGCCTGATCTTCCTGATGCTGCTCATCGCGGCCGGCGTCGGCGTCGCGGGCGTCCTGCCGGGCTACCTGGTGAGCTCGGCCGGAGCGGACGCCGAGGGCGACGCCCTCTCGGCCCTGGGCGCCCTGGCCGGCATCGTCGTCGCGGTGTGGCTGCTGATCCGCCTCTCCCTCGCCTCGCCCGCGCTCATGCTGGAGAAGCAGGGCATCAAGAAGGCGCTGAGCCGCTCGGCGAAGCTGGTGAAGGGCTCCTGGTGGCGGATCTTCGGCATCCAGGTGCTCTCCCTGATCATCGCGAACATCGTCGCCATGGTCGTCGCCCTCCCCTTCGCCCTCCTCGGTGCCGGCCTGAGCGACGGCGGCCTCAGCGCCTTCGCCGAAGGCCGCACCAGCTCCGGCTGGACGTACCTGATCATCAGCGGGATCGGCTCGGTGATCGGCTCCATGATCACCTTCCCGATCACGGCGGGCGTCGGCGTCCTGCTCTACATCGACCAGCGCATCCGCCGTGAAGCCCTCGACATCGACCTGGCCCGCGCCGCCGGCATCAAGGGCTACGCAACCCCCACGTCCGGCACGACTCCAGGAAGTTGACGCGGTGAGCCCGGCGGGCGGAGTCCTCCTCACAGCGGTACGAGCACGACCGCTCCCGGGCCGCACACCCGCACCGCCGCCACCCGGCCCGGACGAAGCGGCCCCGGCACCACTGCCGGGTGCCGCCGACCGGCCCCTGCACAGCCTGCTCCGCCCGGACAACGGCCCGGCACGGACCTGGGCAGCCTCGGACGGCGAACCTCCGCTGACCATCCCGCGCGACCCCGCCCGCGAGGCGGCCCGCCGGGAACTGTCGAAGCAGCCGTACCACGAGAACGACCCGAACCTGTTCGAACGCGCCCTGAACACTCTCTGGGACTGGATCGGCAGTCTCCTGGACACCGCCTCGACCGCCGCCCCGGGTGGCACGCTCGGCCTGCTCGTCATCGCACTGGCCGTCGCCGCCGCCGTCGGCGCCCTGTGGTGGCGCTTGGGCACCCCCCGCCGCCGACCCACCTCCGCCGCCCTGTTCGACGACCGGCCCCGCAGCGCCGCCGACCACCGCGCCGCCGCCGAGGCGCACGCCGCCCAGAGCCACTGGACCCAGGCCGTCCAGGAACGCATGCGTGCCATCGTGCGCGCCCTGGAGGAGCGGGCCCTCCTCGACACCCAGCCCGGACGCACGGCCGACGAGGCCGCCACGGAAGCCGGCCGCACCCTGCCCGCCCACACCGACCGGCTGCACGCCGCGGCCCGCACCTTCGACGACGTCACATACGGCGGCCGCACAGCGACCGAGCAGGCATACCAGCGCATCACCGACCTCGACCACGACCTGACCCGCACCAAACCCCACCTCACCCACAGCAGCACCCCCAACGCGGCCACCACCACCCGCCAGGGAGCCACGGAATGACCACCGAGGCCACGCTCCCGCCCACCTCCACCTCCCCCACCGCCCGCCAACTGTGGGCCCGCACCCGAGGCATCGCCCTCGCCGTCGCCCTCCTCCTGGCAGCCGCCCTGGCCCTCGCCACGCTCCGCGCCGACATCCGGCACGGCGAACTCGACCCGCGCTCCGCCGACCCCTACGGCAGCCGCGCCCTGGCCGAACTCCTCGCCGACCGCGGCGTCTCCACCCGCGTCGTCACCACCCTGGCCGCAGCCCGCGCCGCCACCGCCCCCGACACCACCCTCCTGGTCGCCACCCCCGACCTCCTGACGAAGCGGCAGCAGACAGCGCTGTACACGGCGACCAGCGGCTCCGGAGGCCGTACCGTCCTCGTCGCCCCCGGCAGCCCCTCCATCACGACTCTCGTCCCCGGCGTCACCACCGACCCCGCCACCAGCCGCGGCACCGCGCTCGCCCCCGACTGCGCACTGCCCGCCGCACAACGCGCCGGCACCGCCGAGACCGGCGGCATCCGCTACTCCACCGCCCGTCTCGACACCGACGAGTGCTACCCCAGCAGACGCCTCGCCACCCTGCTGCGCGTCCCGCACACCTCCGGAAACGGCGACACCGTCGTCCTCGGCGCACCCGACATCCTCTACAACGACCGCCTCGACAAGCAGGGCAACGCCTCGCTCGCCCTCCAGCTCCTCGGCTCCCGCCCCCATCTGGTCTGGTACCTCCCCTCCCTCTCCGACACCTCCGCCACCGAGCCGGACGACGAGAAAAGCCTTCTCGACCTGCTCCCCTCCGGCTGGCTCTGGGGCACGCTGCAACTCTTCGTCGCGGCAGCCCTCGCCGCCCTGTGGCGCGCACGCCGCATGGGCCCCCTCGTGCCCGAAGAACTCCCCGTGGCGATCCGCGCCTCCGAAACCGTCGAAGGCCGCGCCCGCCTCTACCGCAAGGCCGACGCCCGTGACCGCGCGGCCGCCGCTCTTCGCTCCACCACCCGCACCCGCCTCGCCCCTCTCGTAGGCATCCCCGTCCCCCAGGCACACACGCCCGAGGCCCTCATCCCCGCCCTGTCCGCCCACCTCGACGGCGACGGCCAGCCCCTGCACACCCTCCTCTTCGGCCCACCACCCGGCGACGACACAGCACTGATCGCCCTCGCCGACCGACTCGACGCCCTCGAAAGAGAGGTACGCCGTCCATGATGGACCCGACCACTGACAACGCCGGGAACACCGGGGACCCGGGCGACGCCCGAGCCACCCTGGAAGCCCTGCGCGCCGAGATCGCCAAGGCCGTGGTCGGCCAGGACCCCGCCGTCACCGGACTCGTCGTCGCCCTCCTGTGCCGCGGACACGTCCTCCTCGAAGGCGTCCCCGGAGTCGCCAAGACCCTGCTCGTCCGCGCCCTCGCCTCCGCACTCGAACTCGACACCAAACGCGTCCAGTTCACCCCCGACCTCATGCCGAGCGACGTCACCGGCTCCCTCGTCTACGACACCCGCACCGCCGAGTTCTCCTTCCAGCCCGGCCCGGTCTTCACCAACCTCCTCCTCGCCGACGAGATCAACCGCACCCCGCCCAAGACCCAGTCCTCCCTCCTCGAAGCCATGGAGGAACGCCAGGTCACCGTCGACGGCACCCCCCGCCCCCTCCCCGAACCGTTCCTCGTCGCCGCGACCCAGAACCCCGTCGAATACGAGGGCACCTACCCACTGCCCGAAGCCCAGCTCGACCGCTTCCTCCTCAAACTCACCGTGCCCCTGCCCTCCCGCCAGGACGAGATCGACGTCCTCACCCGACACGCCGAAGGCTTCGACCCACGCGACCTGCGAGCCGCCGGCGTGCGCCCCGTGGCCGGCCCCGCCGACCTCGAAGCAGCCCGCGCCGCTGTCACCAAAACGGCGATCTCCCCGGACATCACGGCCTACGTCGTCGACCTGTGCCGCGCCACCCGCACCTCGCCCTCCCTCACCCTGGGCGTCTCCCCACGAGGCGCGACGGCCCTTCTGGCCACCTCACGCGCGTGGGCATGGCTGACCGGCCGCGACTACGTCACCCCCGACGACGTCAAGGCCCTCGCTCTCCCCACCCTCCGCCACCGCGTCCAACTCCGCCCGGAGGCCGAAATGGAGGGCGTGACGGCCGACGCCGTCATCAACGCGATCCTCACCCACGTCCCGGTCCCCCGATGATCGCCGTCACCGGACGCGCCGCCCTCCTCGCGGCCCTCGGCTCCCTCCCCGTAGGCATCTGGGACCCCAGCTGGACGGGCCTCCTCGCCGTCAACACTCCCCTGGCCCTCGCCTGCGCCTGCGACGCCGCCCTCGCAGCCCCCGTCCGCCGCCTCGGCCTGACCCGCTCCGGCGACACCTCCGTACGCCTCGGCGACACCGCGGACATCACCCTCACCGTCAGCAACCCTTCCAGCCGCCCCCTGCGCGCCCACCTCCGCGACGCCTGGCCGCCCAGCAGCTGGCAGCCCGGCACGGAGATCACCGCCTCCCGACACCACATCACCATCCCGCCCGGCGAACGCCGCCGCATCACCACCCACCTGCGCCCCACCCGCCGCGGTGACCACCGAGCCGACCGCGTCACCATCCGCTCCTACGGCCCCCTCCGCCTCGTCGCCCGCCAAGGAACCCACAAGGTCTCCTGGACAGTGCGCTCCCTGCCCCCCTTCACCAGCCGGAAGCACCTGCCCGCGAAGCTCGCCCGCCTCCGCGAACTCGACGGCCGCACCAGCGCCCTGACTCGCGGCGAAGGCACAGAGTTCGACAGCCTCCGCGAGTACGTCCCCGGCGACGACACGCGTTCCATCGACTGGCGCGCCACAGCCCGCCATTCCGCGGTCGCCGTGCGCACCTGGCGCCCGGAACGCGACCGCCACATCCTCCTGGTCCTCGACACGGGCCGCACCGCCGCCGCCCGCGTCGGCGACACGCCCCGCCTCGACGCCGCCATGGACGCGGCACTCCTCCTGGCCGCCCTGGCCTCCCGCGCCGGCGACCGAGTCGACCTCCTCGCCTACGACCGCCGAGTCCGCGCTCTGGTCCAGGGCCGCACAGCCCGCGACGTCCTCCCCGCCCTGGTCGACGCCATGGCCTCCCTCGAACCGGAACTGATCGAAACAGACGCCCGCGGCCTCACCGCCACAGCCCTCCGTACGGCCCGACGCCGCTCGTTGATCGTCCTGCTGACCACCCTCGACCCAGCCCCCGTCGAGGAAGGTCTCCTCCCTGTCCTCCCACAACTCACCCAACGCCACTCCGTACTGATCGCCTCGGTGGCCGATCCCCACATCGCCCGCATGGCCACCGCTCGCGGCACCACAGCCGGGGTCTACGAAGCCGCAGCCGCCGCCCAGGCCCAGACGGAACGCCATCGCACCGCGGAACAACTCCGCCGTCACGGCGTCACGATCGTCGACGCCATGCCCCAGGATCTGCCGGCGGCCCTGGCAGACGCCTACCTGACACTGAAAGCAGCGGGCCGCCTCTAAAAAGCGAAGCGAACTCTTCCAAGGCACCGGCACAGGGCTCAGGTACAAGGAGAGCCCATAACGCAGAAAACCCCCGCACCAACGGTGCGGGGGTTTCCCTCAAAGTTTGTTCGGCGGCGTCCT
>NZ_BQUN01000068.1:139925-281230 GCF_026008495.1 Streptomyces sp. A012304 | reverse complement strand
AGCGCCCCGGCGCCCCAGGCGGCACGCGTGCCCGTGGGTGGCGAGCGGGGAGCGGCGGATAAGGTCGCAGGTATGACTACTGATGCTGGTGCTTCTCCGCTTGGTGTTGAGATCGGGGCCCTCCAGGGCGGATCCGCGGGACTGTCGCAGTACGACGGGAAGGTCGTGCTCATCGTGAACGTGGCCTCCAAGTGCGGGCTGACCCCGCAGTACTCGGGGCTGGAGCGGTTGCAGGAGCGGTACGCCGAGAAGGGGTTCACCGTCCTCGGTGTGCCCTGCAACCAGTTCCTCGGGCAGGAGCCCGGCACCGCCGAGGAGATCGCGGAGTTCTGCTCGGCGACGTACGGCGTGACCTTCCCGCTCACCGAGAAGGTCGAGGTGAACGGGGAGGCGCGGCACCCGCTGTACGAGCGGCTCGTCGGCTTCGCCGACGGTGAGGGGCACACCGGGGACATCCGCTGGAACTTCGAGAAGTTCCTCGTCGGGCGGGACGGGACCGTCGTCGCGCGGTTCTCGCCGCAGACCGAGCCGGAGGCCGCCGACGTCGTCGCCGCGATCGAGGCCCAGCTCGGCTGAACCCGGGTTGACCTTGCCCCTGGGGCAAGCCCGAGTCTCCTCGTCACCGGGCGGAAACGACCGCCCGGTGACGGAGGATGACGTGGTGGACGTACGGGACGACGACGAACTGCTCACCATCGGCGCGTTCGCCGCCCGGGCCCGCCTGTCGGCCAAGGCCCTGCGGCTCTACGACCGGCTGGGCCTGCTCGCCCCGGCGCACGTCGACGAGGCGAGCGGCTATCGCTACTACCGTGCCGGCCAGGTGGACCTCGCCCGGCTCGTGGCGATGCTGCGGCAGCTCGACATGCCCCTCGCGCGGATCGCGGAGGTGGTCGGGGTCGTCGACACGGCCGACGGGGTCGCCGCGGGTGACCGGCTCGCCGCCTACTGGGCCGATGCCGAGGCCCGGTTCGCCGCCCAGCGCACGCTCGCCGAGTACCTCCGTGCCCGACTGTCGGGGAGGAACTCCGAGATGTACGAGAAGTTCGAGATCGAAACGGTCGATGTGCCCGAGCAGGTGGTCGTCACCGAGAGCCGGCACGTCCTGGTGGACGAGCTGCCCGTGTGGATCCCCGCCTCGCTGGGGCGGCTGGAGGAGGCGGCGGCCACCCGGTGCGGGGGCATCGCCGGGGCGCCGTTCGTCGTGTACCACGCCGACGTGTCCCCGGAGAGCGACGGGCCGGTCGAGGCGTGCGTGCCGGTCGCCGACGAGGCCGCGGCGCGGGCCTGGGCGGCGGCGCGGGGGCGGGAGCGGCAGACCGGGGCGCGGGTGGAGCCGGCCCACCGGCTGGCGTACACGCGGATCACGAAGGCTCAGGTGGCGCACCCTCAGATCCTCGCCGCGTACGAGGCGGTGGAGGCGTGGATGAAACGGGAGGGCCTGCGGTACGCCGGTCCCTGCCGCGAGATCTACTTCGCCGACTGGGACGCGGCGGGGCCGCAGGACGCGGTGTGCGACGTGGCGTTCCCGGTGCGGTAGCCGACCGGCGCCGGGCATGAGCCGAGCCCCCTCGGCAAGGACGGCGATCTTGTCGAGAGGGCTCCGTCGGTGGGTGGTGCGGTTCTCGGTCCGGAACCGGGGCGTCGCTCAGAAGGTTCCTCGCCCTACTTCTTCACCGACGCCACGAAGGCGGTCCACGCGTCGGCGGGGAAGGCCAGCTTCGGCCCCTCGGGGATCTTGGTGTCGCCGAGCTCCAGCGCTTCCTCGACGGTCGACCTGACCATCACGCAGGCGCCGTTGGCGTTGGTGTAGGAGGACGTGGTCCACGTTTCGGTGGCGCCCAGAAGGATTGCCATGTTTGCTCCGTTGGCCAGTTGCGCAGTTCGGATTCCGCCAACCGCTGTTGATCGTTGGCGTGATCGACGCTACCGGCCCCTTTCCCCTTTCGGAGCAGTCGTTCACTCTTCTGGATGACATATGCCAAGGGATACTTCCAGCAAGACCGGTGCGGGGTGTACCATGCGTCCCCCTCCCCGGAAAATTCAGCGCACCGCCCCTCGGGCGTACTCCTTCGCCACGTCCTCGATGAGCTGGCGGGACTGGTCCACGTTCAGGGCCTGGGCCCGCAGGTGCTCGTACATCACCGAGTACTTCTGCACGTCGTGCGCCTTCTCCAGATAGAGGTCGCTGGTCACGCCCTCGATGTACACCACGCTGGAGTCGGCCGCGTCGGAGAACTCCAGGATCGAGTACTGACCGTTGAGGCCGGGATGCGCGCCCACGTCGAACGGCAGCACCTGCACGGTGATGTGCGGCCGCTGGGACAGCTCGGCCACGTGCTCCAGCTGTTCGCGCATCAGCTGAGGGCTTCCCACCACCCGGCGCAACGACGACTCGTCCAGGACCACCCACAGCCGCAGCGGGTCCCGCTCGGCGGCGATACGATCCTGCCGACGCATCCGGACCTGGGCGCGCTTGTCGATCTCCGCGTCCGAGGTCTCCGGCGAACTTCCCCTGATGATGGCCTCCGCGTAGGCGCGGGTCTGCAACAGGCCGGTGATGATCTGGGGTTCGTACACCCGCAGCGACTCCGCGTCGGTCTCCAGGCCGATGTACACGCTGTAAGGAATGTCCCCGAACGCGTGCCACCAGCCCTGCTGGCGGGAGTCCTTGGCCATCTGCATCAGCGATTCGACGATCCGCGGATCCTCGACCTCGTAGACTCCGCACAGGTCGCGGACGTCGCGCTGGCTGATGCTGCGGCGGCCGTTCTCCAGGCGGCTGATCTTCGACTGGGACACGAGCAGACGGTCGGCGACCTGTTCGGCCGTCATCCCCTTGTCCTCGCGAAGTTTGCGCAACTCCTGACCCAGCCGGCGTCGCCGGACGGTGGGATTGACATTGGACGCCACGGGACGTGCACCTCCGGCTGCATGCCTGTAACTAACACTTTGCGTATCTGCTGTTGAGCAGACTGCCACCAAGGTGCTTTCTACCGCTGGAAAACGGTGGATATGCGGCTTGCACACGCCAGTACGGGCGTGCCCCCCGAACAGAAGTACCCCATGACATGCGTCCGCGCGGGGCGATGGGGCCGTGCGTCACGGGGACTTGCGGCATCACCGCCCCGCGCGGGCCGCGGCGGCTCCCGAACGGGTTCACGGGGTCTTACAGGATCTTACAGGGGTCCTGCGGTCTCCTACGGGCCTTACGGGTCCTGCGGGCCTTACGGGACAAGCGCGTGGTTCGGGTCGTGCGGGTCGTCCTGCCGTACGGGTCGCACCGGCCGTACGGCCGTCCCCGTCGTCCGGGCGCGTCGCGGGACCGCGGCTCAGTGGGCCACGACGCGCGCCATGGAACCGCGGCGCGGCTGCGCCGGAACACCACGGGCGGGTTCCGGAACGGCCGGCCTGGTGCCCGGTCCGGCCTGACGGCCGGTGGCCTGGGCCGGGCTGCGGCGCGGCTGGGCCACCGCACCGTTCTGGACGTCCATCACGGCGTGCGCGACGAGTCCGCCCATGGGGTCGTGCCGGATCAGATCCCGCAACCGGGAACGCGACGAGCGCCCTTCGTTGCCCGGGTACAGGTGTTTGCCGAGGCCGACCGCGTGCGCGAGCGCGGCGAGCGCCGCGGTCCGCGGGTCCGGCGGCACACCGGTACGGATCGCGGAGTCCAGCCGGGCCCTGATCTCCCGGCTGATCGCCGTGTCCGTCGCCTGGTAGCGCGTCGTCGGCAGCACTCCGCACATCTGGCCCGCCACGGCATGCACCATGCCGCACCGCTCCAGATGCGAGAGGTAGGTCTGGCGGAGCCCGAGACGCGGCCCGCCGATCCAATGGACGGCCCGTACGGGAGCGCCACGCCTTCGCAGCAACTCCAACGCGCAGTCCAGAGTCGGATCTCCAGTCGGCCGTGGGGACACCACGGCGATACGATCCCCGTCTGGGGCTATCCGTCCGGCCAGCGCCAGCTCCACTAGCTGTGCTCCGGCCAGACCAAGGTCGAGCGACTGCGGCTGCGCAGTGGTACCCGTGGTCGGGTCCAATGCCAGCAGCAGAAGCTCCTCCGGAAGTGTTCTGCGGCTCCTGCCCATCCATGCCTCCCCGCGTGGATGAATGACAGGGTGACCCCTCTCACATTCATCTGTCGAGGGTGCGTGACCGGTTCGTAGTGGAACCAGTAGGTATGTCGTTCTCGTCTACCGCAGGAGCCAAGCCCTCTACACAGGACACTGGTACATGGTTCGGACAGCGCCGAAGGCGGTGTCCCGGGCGGCGGTTCATGGTTCGACAGCGCGCGGTGGGCGTGCGGCACATGGAGGAGGCATCGGTGGCGGGCGAGTCCCCCGACAGGTCGAAGCAGCGCGAGTCGTCGGCAGAACCGACGTCGGGGAGCGCGGGCACGGTTCCCGAGGCACGGGATCCGCGGGTCTCGGAGACACGGGGTGGGGTGGATACGGCGACCCGGGTCTTCTCGGTGCGGGAACTGAAGACCGAGACGGACGCCGAGGACTCCGCCGACGAGACCGGGACGACCCGGGAAGCGGAAGCGGCCGAGGAGGCCGACGCGGCCGAGGGCGCCCAGGAGGCCGAGGAGGCCGCCGAGGAGCCCCAGGACGCCGCCGAGGGCGGTGACGAGCGGCTGCGGGCCGCCGTGGCGCAGTGGGTCGTCTCCGCGGACGAGAAGAGCGACGCGAAGGACGCGAAGGGCGACGCGAAGGACGCGGACCGCGCCGACAGCTCCGACGACGCCGACAGCTCCGACGAGCCGGAGGCCGAGGCCGGGACGGAGGACGGGACGGAGACCGAGGCCGAGGACGACGCCAAGTCCGAGGCCAAGCCCGCCTCCAAGCGCGCGCCGAAGTGGGCCACGGCGAACACCGACGACGCCGACGACACCGACGACTCGGACGACCAGGACGCCGAGAACGCCGACGACGCCGACGACGCCGACGACGCCGAGGAGAGCGCGCCCAAGGCCGACAAGAAGGACAAGGGCGACGACAGCGACAAGGCCGAGGACGCCGACGAGTCCGACACGGCCGACGCCCCGGTCGACCAGCCCACCGCCGTCTTCAAGGCCGTACGGCCCGACAAGCCGGCCGTCGACCAGCCGACCACCATGCTGAAGCTGGGCGGCGACAAGGCGAAGCCCGAGACGAAGCCTGAGACGAAGCCCGAAGCCAAACCCGAGCCCGAGGCCGAGGCCAAGCCCGAGACGAAGCCCGAGCCCGAGGCCGAGCGCAAGCCCGAGCCGGAGGGCGACGAGCCCGAGTCGGCCGCCGAGGCCGAGCGGACCAGCGAGCGAACCAGCAAGTTCGTCGCGCTGAAGCCCCTTGACGACCCCTCGACCCGCAAGCCGAAGCCTTCGGAACCCGCGAAGCCCGACACGGTGAGGCCCGCCGCCGACGCCACCGCCGTCGTCCCGCAGATCGGTCCGGAGCGCACGACGCAGCAGCCGCTGCCGCCGAAGCCTCCGCTGGACCTGCTGGCCGAGCTGACGAACACCCCGCCGCCTCCGCCGACCCCGATGCGGACGCTGGCCCGGCGGGTCAAGATCTGGACGCCGCTGGTGCTCCTGCTGGTGATCGTCTTTGCGGTCGTGCAGGCCGTTCGGCCGCTGCCGGCGCCCGAGCTGACGCTCACCGCGAAGGACTCGTACACCTTCGCGGGCAGCAAGCTCTCGCTGCCGTGGCCCGACGAGGGCCAGGGCTGGATGGACGTCGACGGCATCGGCACGATGGACACCTTCGGCAAGCAGACGCCCGTCGCCATCGGCTCGGTGGCCAAGACGATGACCGCGTACGTCGTCCTCAAGAGCCACCCGCTGAAGCCGGGCGAGGAGGGGCCGAACATCACCGTCGACGCCACCGCCGAGACGGAGGGCGGCTACTACAAGGCCGGCGAGTCCACCCTGAACAGCGTCAAGGCCGGCGACAAGCTCTCGCTGAAGCAGGCCCTGTCGGCCGTCATGATCCCGTCCGCGAACAACATCGCCCGGCTGCTGGCCCGCTGGGACGCGGGCTCGGAGGCGGCGTTCGTCAAGAAGATGAACGCGGCCGCCAAGGAGCTCGGGATGACGGCGACGACGTACACCGACCCCTCCGGGCTGAAGGAGACCACCGTCTCCACGGCCGAGGACCAGGTGAAGCTCGGCAACGCGGTCGTGAAGAACCCCGCCCTCGTGGCGATCACCAGCGCGGCCAGCTGGACGGACCCCTCCGGCACCTACTTCTCGAACTACAACGAGCTGCCCTTCCTCATGGGCGCGATCGGCATCAAGACCGGCTCCACCACCGCGGCCGGCGGCAACCTGCTCTTCGCCTCCCGCAAGGAGGTGGGCGGTGAGACGGTCACGATCGTCGGCGCGATCCTCGGCCAGCACAAGCCGACCATCCTCAAGACGGTCAACCGGGTCAGCCGGACGGCCCTGACCGCCGCCCAGAACGCGCTGATCTCGGCGAAGACCCTGAAGAAGGGCGACGTGGTCGGGTATGTGGACGACGGTCTCGGCGGCCGCACCCCCGTCGTCGTCACCGAGGACGTCACCAGGGTCGGCTGGGCCGGGCTGACGACGAAGCTGTCGTTCGCCTCCGGTGAGGTACCGCACACCGCGAAGGCCGGCACCCAGGTGGGCACGCTCACGGTCGGCGACGGCTCCGGCGGAGCGGTGAAGGTGCCGGTCGCCCTCCAGGCGGACCTCGTCGAGCCGGGCTTCTCGGACAAGCTGACGCGCATCGGCTGAGCCGCGCGCCCTGGACGCCTCCTACCGCACCCCGCCGGGCAGCCGCTCGGCGGGGTGCGTGCTAGCGTCGCGAAACGGGACAGGTCGGCGGTCGCGGCGACGCGGCCGTGAAGCGGGCGCGAACGGGACGCGGCCGAGAACAAAAGACGGGACACGGGGAGTGCCTTCAGGTGGCCACTGCGGAGCCGACACGCGCCGACGACACCGGTCCGGGCCCGGACACCGGCCCGCGGGCAGAGCTGCCCGCACCGCCCGCCGGTGACCCGGAGCCCGACCCCGGCATGCCGGGACCGCCCCCCGCGACCTCCCGAGTGAGAATCGCCGCCGGCCAGGTCGGCGGATGGCTGCGACGGCACCTCGTGCTGACCATGACGGCCCTGTCCGGCGTTCTGCACCTCGTCTGGTTCTTCACGTTCGCGAACAGCGGTGGGGACCTGGCGGCGCAGGACGCGTGGGCCGAGTTCGTCGGCCGGCACCCCGACTCGGCGTACAACCTCGCCTGGTACGGCGGGATGCACCCGGTGTCGTACAGCGTGGTGTCGCCGTATCTGATGTCCGTGCTCGGGGTGCGGACGACGATGATGATCGCCGGGACGCTGTCGGCGGGGCTGCTGACGCTGATCCTGCTGCGCTGCCGGCCGGTGCGGAACCCGGTGTGGCCGGCGCTGGCGGGGGTCTTCGCGCTGCTGTGCAACGCGGCCTCGGGGCGGGTGACGTTCGGGCTGGGCAACATGTTCGCCCTCGGGGCGGTCGCCGTCGTCTTCTGCTGGCCGCACCGCTGGCGTTACAAGCGGTGGGCGAAGGCGCTGTGCGCGGCGCCGCTCGCCGCGCTCGCCACGATGGGGTCGCCGGTGGCGGGCCTGTTCGTCGGTCTGGTGGCCGTGGCGCTGTTCCTGCAGAAGCGGCGGCCGGGCGCCTGGGCGCTGGGGCTCGCGCCGAGCGCCGTCGTCGCGGTCTCGGCCTGGCTGTTCCCCTTCTCCGGCACCCAGCCGATGTCGTTCGGCTCGGCGTCGATGCCGCTGCTGTTCTCGGTCCTCGTGTACTTCGTGGTGCCGCGCGACTGGAAGACGGTACGGATCACGGCGGCGGTGTACGGGCTCGCCGTGCTGCTGGTGTGGGTCATCAACTCGCAGATCGGCTCCAACATCACGCGGCTGTCGATGCTGTTCGCGGGTGTGGTGCTGATGGCGGCGCTGCCGTTCGCGGTGCCGCGCAGCCGCAAGTGGTACGTGATCGTCCTGGCGTCCGCGACGTTCGTCGGCTGGATCGGCTACAAGTCCGTCGACGACATCGTGCGCACGACACCCGCCGCGTCCTGGGCGCGTGAGCTGGCGCCGCTGGTCAACGAGTTGCAGGAGGTCGGCGCGGAGAAGGGCCGGGTGGAGGTCGTCCCGGCCCGCTCGCACCGCGAGGCCTCCGCGCTCGCGCCGTACGTCAATCTGGCGCGCGGCTGGAACCGGCAGGCCGACATGGGGCGCAACCCGCTCTTCTACGACGACACGCTCAACTCCGCGAACTACCGCGAGTGGCTCCAGCGGTGGGCCGTGCACTTCGTGGTCGTGCCCAAGGACGAACCGGACGGGGAGGGCGCGCAGCGGGAGCGGGAGCTGGTACAGCGGGGGCTGCCGTATCTGAAGCAGATCTGGGGCGACGCCAACTGGCAGCTGTTCCGGGTCACCGACCCCGCGCCGCTCGCCGAGCCGAACGCGGTCGTGCAGCGGGCGGCGCAGGGGGAGATGACCATCGATGTGAGGAAGGCGGGGCGGATCCTCATCCGTATCCCGTACTCGCCGTGGCTGAGCCTGGTCGACGCGGACGGCAAGGCGTTGGAGCCGCCGCGGGAGACGGAGTCGTCCAAGGAGCGTGCCGAGGGCGAGCCGAAGACGTACGACAACGTCGACGGCTGCCTGTTCGAGACGGAGAAGGACGCGGAGGGCGACCAGTGGACGATGCTGGTGGCGCCGAAGGCGGGGACGTATCGGCTGGCGGCGCCCTATCAGTGGTCCCGAGGCACGCCGTGCCCGGACGAGCTGAAGTGACCACCTGAGCCGGTCACCTGAGCCGGTCGACGTACCGGTCGGTGCCCGGCACCGTCGGGATGAACGGTGCCAGCAGCTCCACCCTTCCCAGCCCCGACTCCCCCACCGCCTCCTCCAGGCCGGTGAAGTGCCGGTCCCAGGCGTCCCGGGGGTCGGTCTCCAGGAACCACAGGAGGGTCAGGCGGGTGTCGACGGCCTCGACCTGCTTGACGTAGGTCATGCGGTCGCCGGGGAGGGGGGTCGGGCGGAAGACGGTGACCATCGCGGCCGGGGAGGCGGCGAGGCGGCGCGGGAGGTGGCGGGTGGTCAGCCACCTCAGGAGGTCGGCGCGCTGCCGCGGGGACTCCGCGTCGACGACCTGGAGGACCAGGCCCGCGTAGGGGTGGTCCAGGGCGTGGAAGTCGCGGGGGCCGGCCGCGCCGTCGCGGTAGACGGTCGTCTCGTGGTCCTGGAACGCCGTGAAGACATGGGTGCGGTCGCGGTAGACGCGGGCGTCGTGGTTGAGGCGCTTGTTGATGGCGACCGTCCAGCGCATGTGGTCGTCGTAGCGGCCGTCGGTGATCCAGTAGGTGGAGAGGTAGCAGCCGGTGGTGACGGGCTGGGCGACGGCCGACTTCTCGGGGCGGCGCAGCAGTTGCAGATCCCTGGTCGCCACCCAGCGGCGGCCGGCGTACATCCAGGGCATGGCCATCGCGCCGGCGTAGTAGTGGTCGTCCTCGTACCAGCGGTTGTAGGCGTACTCGTGGCCCGGGTGGGGTTCGACCAGGGTGATCAGGGCGTGGCCCGGGCGGACCCCGTAGGGGCCGACGGCGGCCAGTTCGGCGTAGGTGTCGCTGCGGGTCTCCTCGCTCATGCGCTTTCCCTTCCGTCCTCCTGCGGTCGCCCATACTCTGACGCTCCGTCAGATGATGCGCCAGAGCCAGGAGGCCCCGATGTCGCTGCTCACCGGCAAGACCGTCGTCGTCTCGGGGGTCGGGGCCGGGCTCGGGCACCGGGTCGCCGCGGCCGTCGTCCGGGACGGCGGGAACGCGGTGCTGGGGGCGCGGACCGAGGCGCGTCTCGCCAAGAGCGCGGCGGAGATCGATCCGGACGGGGCGCACACGGCGTTCCGGGCGACGGACATCACCGACGAGGGGCAGTGCGCGGCGCTGGCGGGGCTGGCGCGGGAGCGGTTCGGAGGGATCGACGCCGTGGTGCATGTCGCGGCCTGGGACTCGTACTTCGGAGGGCTCCAGGACGCGGACTTCGCGACCTGGCGGTCGGTGCTCGACGTGAACCTGCTGGGGTCGCTGCGGATGACGCGGGCCTGTCTGGAGGGGCTGAAGGCGCGGGGCGGGTCCGTGGTGTTCATCGGGACGCAGTCGGCGGTGGCGGCGCCCTCGCAGGTGCGACAGGCGGCGTACGCGGCCTCGAAGGGGGCGCTGACCAGTGCGATGTACTCGCTGGCGCGGGAGCTGGGGCCGTACCGGATCCGGGTGAACACCGTGCTGCCGGGGTGGATGTGGGGGCCGCCGGTGCGGGCGTACGTCCGGTTCACGGCCGCCACGGAGGGGGTGGCGGAGGAGGTCGTGCTCGGCCGGCTGGCGGAGCGGATGGCGCTGCCGGAGCTGGCCACGGACGGGGACGTGGCCGATGCGGTGGCGTTTCTCGCCTCGGACCGGGCGCGGGCGATCACCGGTCAGTCGCTGCTGGTCAACGCCGGGGAGCTGATGCGATGACCGGCTTTTTCCGGCCAATTTCCGCTCCGGGCGCGGGTTCAGATATGTAAATCCAAGTCATCACGGAGAACATTTTTACTGGCTCTTGACCTTACGCTTCCTTGCCGTGGCCATGCCACCCATCTCAGAGTTCACATGCCTGACCCTGGCGGCGAACCCTGGAAGGGGGCACATGAACGGTCTCGACTGGGCCGTGCTCATCGGCTACTTCGGCGTGATGGTCGCCATCGGTGTCTGGTCCCACAAACGGGTCGACAACGTCAGCGACTTCTTCACCGCGGGCGGCAAGATGCCCTGGTGGCTGTCCGGCATCTCGCACCACATGTCGGGCTACAGCGCCGTCATGTTCACCGGGTACGCCGGCATCGCCTACACCTACGGCGTCACCTCCTTCATCACCTGGTCCTTCCCGATCGCGATCGGCATCGGCATCGGCTCCAAGCTGTTCGCGCCCCGCATCAACCGGCTCCGCTCACGTCTCCATGTCGCTTCCCCGCTGGAGTACCTGAAGAACCGGTACGACCTGAAGACACAGCAGGCGCTGGCCTGGTCCGGGATGCTGCTGAAGATCGTCGACGTGGGCGCCAAGTGGGCCGCCATCGCGACCCTGTTGTCCGTGTTCACCGGCATCTCGCTGAACCAGGGCATCCTCATCACCGGCACGATCACCGCCGTCTACTGCACGATCGGCGGCCTGTGGGCGGACGCGCTGACCGAGCTGGGCCAGTTCGTCATCCAACTCCTCGCGGGCGTCGCGATGTTCGTCGCCGTCCTGATGGAACTCGACGACAAGGGCCTCGGGCCGGTGAGCGCCTGGGACGAACCGGCGCTGAACGGCCACGAGAAGCCGCTGGTCGCCGACTACGGCGTGGTGTTCCTGCTGGCGTTCCTCTTCATCAAGCTGTTCGAGTACAACGGCGGCATGCTCAACCAGGCCCAGCGGTACATGGCCACGCCCAACCCCAAGGAGGCCGAGCGGTCGGCGCGGCTGTCGGCGGTGCTGTGGCTGGTGTGGCCGCTCGTGCTGTTCTTCCCGATGTGGATGTCGCCGCTGCTGGTGGACTCGCAGAAGCCGGACGGCTCCGACTCCTACGCGCTGATGACCGAACAGCTCCTGCCGCACGGTCTGCTGGGCCTGGTCATCGTCGGCTTCTTCTCCCACACGATGGCCATGTGCTCCTCCGACGCCAACGCCATCGCCGCCGTCTTCACCCGGGACTGCGCGCCGGTGATCTGGCCCAGGGCGAGGGCCTGGAGCCAGGGCCAGGGGCTGCGGGTCGCCCGTATCGCGACCGTCGTCTTCCTCGGCCTGTCCATGGCGGCGGCGACCCAGGTCAACTCCCCCACCTTCAAGGACATCATCACCGTCGTGATCAAGTGGGTGGCCGGTCTGATGGGTCCGATGGCCATCCCGATGATGCTCGGCCTGCTGCGGCCCTTCCGCCGCTCAGGACCGACCGCCGCCCTGGTCAGCTGGTCCATGGGCCTGCTCGCCTTCTGGCTGGTCAACTACCCGATCAACTGGAACGTCGACGGCGGGGTGCCGTTGCAGTACCAGGTGTCCGTGCCGCTGGCGGTGTCGCTGGTGCTGTACATCCTGATCGGCTTCCTCAAGCCGGAGGACACCCCCGAGCGGCTCGCGATCATCGACAAGATCAACTCGGACGGCGACGGGGACTCCACGGGGGCGGCGGCCGTACCGGAGCCCAGGGACACGGTCGGGGGGCAGCCGACGAGCCCGTCGGGGGTCTGACGACGGGGGCCGCCCGAGACAGCCCGACGGGCACTCGACGGCGAGACCCGGCGATACCAGTGGGCCCCTCAGTCGGCCCCGCCCCGTGGGTAACGGCTCAGCCATCCCGGCGAAGCCCCGGCGGGGCCGTGCAGGGCCGGTCCCTGGGTCATCTCCATCGCGAAGTCGTCGGCCAGTTCCAGGATCGTGGGGCGGCCCTCCAGCTCGGCCAGCCAGGCCGGCGGGAGGGCCGTCTCGCCGTGCAGGGCGCCGAGCAGCCCGCCGGTCAGGGCGCCGGTGGGGGCCGAGGGGGCGCCGTGGTTCACCGCGAGGCGCAGACCGTGGCGGACGTCCTCGGCGACCAGCGCGCAGTACACCGCGGCGGACAGCACCCCCTCCGCCGTCCCCGCCCCCGCCAGTTCCTCCACCCGCGCCGGCCCGGGCAGGCCCTGCCGTACGGCGCCCAGCGCCCGCTGCAACGCCTCCGACACCGGCTCGTGCCCCGGCCGCGCGGCCATCAGGGCCAGCGCCTGCTGCACCGCGCCGTCCAGGCTGTCGCCGCGGGCCAGCGCGTGCACGGTGACCGCGTACGCGCCCGCCGCCAGATACGCCGTCGGACGACCGTGGGTCTGGGCGGCGCACTCGACGGCCAGCTGGGCGACGAGCTGCGGCTCCCAGCCGACGAGCAGCCCGAACGGCGCGGAGCGGGCGGTGGCCTCGGGGCCGGTCGCGGCGGGGTTCTTGGGCTTCTCCAGGGTGCCCATGATGTCGTCGCCGAGCCCCATCAGCAGGGCCCGGGTGGGGTCGCGGCGGGCGTACAGCCACTCCTCGCGGGCCAGCCAGCCGTCGTCCTTGCGGCGCAGGTCGGGGCCCCAGTCGCGCTGGGTGGCCGCCCATCTCAGATACGCCCGGTGCAGATCCGTCGGCGGATGCCAGGCCCCGGTGTCCCGGCGCACCTGGGCGCGGATCAGGCCGTCCACGGTGAACAGGCTCAGCTGGGTGAGGTGGGTGACGGCGCCGCGCCGGCCGTAGGCGGGGGCGAGGTCGACCAGACCCTCGGGGCCGTGGCCCTGCCGGATCTCCTCCAGCCCGAGCCCGTCCACGGGCGCCCCGAGCGCGTCACCGACGGCGGCGCCCAGCAGCGTGCCCCGCACCCGGCTGCGGAAGTCCTGCTGTTCGGCACGGCCCCAGACGGCCCCGGCTGTCGCACCCACCAAGTCCTCCCCGGGCCCCGTCCGCACGTACGACGGTTCGCCACTGTAATCGAACGGGGACGCGGCGTTGAGGGGCGAACGGGCCAGGCCGGGGGCCGGGCGGGGCGCTATGCCCGGTGTGCCTGCTGTGTGCCGGGCCGGCGCGGGGGCACTGAGGTGCGGGTCTGGTGGAGGAGCCGTGCGCATCGCATTCTGGCGAGATGTGTACGGGAGTCGATCATCACTGTGGGCACATTTTCCCCATGACTACCCCTGACACCAGGCAGATCACCTCCACCACGGGTACCACCCGTGCCCTCACCCTCACCGCGACGCTGCTCACCGGCGTCGTCGCCCTCTACACCGCCCTGGTCGCCCTGGGCAACATCACCGACTTCGGGACCAACCAGCAGTTCGTGAGACACGTCCTCGCCATGGACACCACCTTCAAGGACGACGACCTGATGTGGCGGGCGATCACCAGCACGTGGCTCCAGGACGCCGCGTACGTCGCGATCATCGCGTGGGAGACCGTCGCCGCGGTCGTGCTGATCGCCGGTACGTGGTTCTGGGCCCGGCGCGACGAGGCCCGCGCGCGGCGGGTGTCCACGTACGGGCTGCTGATGCTGATGCTGCTCTTCGGCGGCGGGTTCATCGCGATCGGCGGCGAGTGGTTCGCGATGTGGCAGTCGTCGGACTGGAACGGGCTGGACGCGGCGCTGCGGGTGTTCCTGCTCAGCGGGGTCGTGCTGATCGTGCAGTACCTGCCGTTCGGCCGGACGACCACCGACTGACCGGCCTCGACAAGAGCTACTCGACGACCCGTACGCGTGTCTCCGTCGCCCCGAACGCCCACAGCGCGGACCCGTCGGCCTTCGCCATGCGGATGCCGCCGGTCTGTGCGCCGGAGGCGGCGGGCGGCGGGGACGAGCCGTCGACCGCGTTGGAGAAGGCGATGTTGACGCCCGACTTCACGGTGAAGTAGACGACGTGCTCGATCGCGACGCCGTCCGAGCCGGTGAGGGCGTCCTTGCGCACCGACACGGTGTAGGTGCCGGGGTCGGGGTCGACCGTGCCCGGCCAGACGGTGAAGGTGCGGCGGGCCGCGTCGTCCGCGTCCACCAGCCAGACCCGGTCCTGCCCCAGCGAGTACACGATCCGGCGGCCGGTGCCGGAGGCCTCCGGGACGGCCGGCGCCTTCGGCGGCGTCGACGGGGCGGCGGAGGCCGAGGGCTTGCCCGCGGACGGCGACGCGGACGGCCGGGCCGCCGACGCCGTCGGGTGCGGGCCCTTCTCGGCCTGCACCGTCAGCGCGGCGACCGCGACGATCGCGCCGGCCGTCAGGCCGGTGACCCAGGCCCACGAGGGCAGCCGTCGGGCTGGCACGGGCACGCATCTCCTCAGGTACGGGGCCCCGCTGCTCCGGGGGGTTCGATCATCGTACTGTGGGGCGCCCGTTGATCGGGCCCGTCCGGTCCCTCAGTCCAGCACCGGCAGCAGCTCCGGCAGGTGGCCGTCGGAGGCGGCGGCCGCGCGCCGCCGTTCCTCGGGGACCTCGCCGTAGAAGGTGGTGCGGGGCCGGGCCGGGCGGCCCGCCGCGTCGGCCACGGCGATCAGGTCCCGCACCGACTTGTAGGAGCCGTAGGAGGAGCCCGCCATCCGGGAGATGGTCTCCTCCATCAGCGTGCCGCCGAGGTCGTTGGCGCCCGAGCGGAGCATCTCCGCCGCGCCCTCGGTGCCCAGCTTCACCCAGCTGGTCTGGATGTTGGGGATGTACGGGTGGAGCAGGAGCCGGGCCATCGCGGTGACCGCCCGGTTGTCCCTGGTCGTGGGGCCGGGGCGGGCGATGCCCGCGAGGTAGACCGGCGCGTTGGTGTGGATGAACGGCAGGGTGACGAACTCGGTGAAGCCGCCCGTGCGTTGCTGGATCCGGGCCAGGGTGCGCAGGTGGCCGAGCCAGTGACGGGGCTGGTCCACATGGCCGTACATCATGGTCGACGTCGAGCGGATGCCCACCTCGTGGGCGGTGGTGATCACCTCGATCCAGGTGGCCGTCGGCAGTTTGCCCTTGGTCAGGACCCAGCGGACCTCGTCGTCGAGGATCTCCGCGGCCGTGCCGGGGATGCTGTCGAGGCCGGCTTCCTTCGCCGCCGTCAGCCACTCGCGGAGGGACAGGCCGGTGCGGGTGGCGCCGTTGACGACCTCCATCGGGGAGAAGGCGTGCACATGCATGCCGGGGACGCGCTCCTTCACCGCCCGCGCGATGTCGAAGTACGCCGTGCCGGGCAGGTCGGGGTGGATGCCGCCCTGCATGCAGACCTCCACCGCGCCGACCTCCCAGGCCTGCTGGGCGCGGTCCGCCACCTGCTCCAGGGAGAGGGTGTAGGCGTCGGCGTCGGTGCGGCGCTGCGCGAAGGCGCAGAAACGGCAGCCGGTGTAGCAGACGTTGGTGAAGTTGATGTTGCGGGTGACGATGTAGGTGACGTCGTCGCCGACCGCCGACCTGCGCACGTCGTCGGCCACCCGGCACAGGGCGTCCAGGGCCGGGCCGTCCGCGTGCAGCAGGGCGAGGGCCTCGTCGTCGGTCAGTTTCGTCGGGTCGTCGGCGGCCGTGGCGAGGGCCTGGCGTACGTCGGTGTCGATGCGCTGCGGTGCCATGCCGGGGGCGGCGGCCTCGCGCAGGGCGCCCCAGTCGCCGTACACCTCGTCGAAGTCGTCACGGCGGTCGGTGGTGCGGCCGTCGGTGTCGATGGCGCGGTGCAGGTCGGTGCGGCCGGACGCCTCGAACACCTCGTCCGGCTCCTGCCACGGCAGCCCCTGCGGGAGGGCCTCGGGGCGGGCCAGGCCGGTCGCCGGGTCGGCCAGCGCGCGCACGTGCGGCAGCAGCCGCGGGTCCAGCCAGGGTTCGCCGCGGGTGACGAACTCCGGGTAGACGCAGAGCCGTTCGCGCAGCTCGAAGCCGGCGGCCCGGGAGCGGGCGGCGAGTTCCTCGATCTGCGGCCAGGGGCGCTCGGGGTTGACGTGGTCGATGGTGAGCGGGGAGACACCGCCCCAGTCGTCGACGCCGGCCGCGATCAGCCGCTCGTACTCGCTGTCGACGAGGTTCGGCGGGGCCTGGATGCAGGCGGACGGGCCCATGATGTGCCGGGCGACGGCCACCGCGGCGACCAGTTCGTCGAGTTCGGCGTCGGGCATGCCGCGCATCGCCGTGTCGGGCTTGGCGCGGAAGTTCTGGATGATCAGCTCCTGGATGCCGTGGTAGGCGCGGGAGACCTTCCGCAGCGCGAACAGCGACTCCGCGCGCTCCTCGTACGTCTCGCCGATCCCGATGAGGATCCCGGAGGTGAAGGGGACCGACGAACGGCCCGCGTCCTCCAGCACCCGCAGGCGGACGGCGGGCTCCTTGTCCGGGGAGCCGTGGTGGGGGCCGCCGGGCTCGGACCACAGGCGGGTGGCGGTGGTCTCCAGCATCATGCCCATCGACGGGGCCACGGGCTTGAGGCGCTGGAAGTCGGTCCAGGACATGACGCCCGGGTTGAGGTGGGGCAGCAGGCCCGTCTCCTCCAGGATCAGCACGGAGACGGCGCGGACGTAGGCGATGGTGTCGTCGTAGCCGTGCGCGTCGAGCCACTCGCGCGCCTCCGGCCAGCGGTCCTCGGGCTTGTCGCCGAGGGTGATGAGGGCTTCCTTGCAGCCGAGGGCCGCGCCCTTGCGGGCGATGTCCAGGACCTCGTCCGGGGACATGAACATGCCGTGCCCGGCGCGCCTGAGCTTGCCGGGGACGGTGACGAACGTGCAGTAGTGGCACTTGTCCCGGCACAACCGGGTCAGGGGGATGAAAACACTCTTCGAGTACGTGATGACACCGGGCCGGCCGGCCGTCTCCAGGCCCGCGTCCCGCACCCGTCCGGCGGACGCGACGAGGTCGTCCAGGGCATCGCCGCGCGCCTGGAGCAGGACCGCCGCCTCCCCGACGTCGAGGGCGACACCGTCCCGGGCGCGTTTGAGGGCGCGACGCAGGGAGTTCTCGGTCGGGCCGGTGCCGCCGGGGCGGTCGGCGGGGCCGGTTCCGGAGGTCTCGGAGGTCGTCATCCTCCGAGCATACGATCACGGTTTCCGGGCGCGGGGCGCGGTCGGCGGCCGTGCGGAACCTGAGTACGCGTACCCATGCCGGTGCGCGGCCGTACCGATACGCCGGGCGCCTCGGCCGGTCTACGGTCCAGCCATGCCCGAGGAGATCACCATCGCCCCCGCCCCCGCCCGCCGCTCCGTCGCGCGGGCCGTCGGCATCGGCTGCGCCGTGCTCGTCGCCGTACCGCTGCTCCTCGTGATCGCCTTCCTCGTCTGGCTCGCCGTGGTGACGAAGGACGCGTCGGACTTCCCGCGCGTCGCCCCCGAGGAGATGGCGGCCCGCGCCGTCGACCGCTCCCGGGAGGCGTACGACGTGCTGGGGTTCACGCGCACCATCCCGCCGGGTGTCGAGGAGCTGGGCGTCTCCACCGAGAACACGCTCAGCTCGGGCTACTGCTACCGGGGCGGCATGACCGACGAGACCGTCGACGGCGCCTACCGCATGAGTCACGAGTGGGCGCTCGACGACGTCCCCGCCGAACAGGCGGTCCCCGCCCTGCGCCGGCTGCACGACCACCTCAAGAAGACCGGCTGGGAGATCAGCTCCTACCGGGAGAACGTCTCCGGGGACTACTGGTCCCTGTTCGCCTCCCGCTCGGACGGCGAGGAGCGGGTGTCCTTCCAGTGGTACGCGGACCGCGACTACTTCAGCGGCGACGCCTCCACGTCCTGCGCCGTGGACCCCGGCTGGAAGAAGGGCGACCTCGGACTGGCCGGCGAGAATCTGACGCCGGACGACTTCGGACCGTCGGGGAAGGGCGTCGCCGGGGACGACTAGACGACCGGTCGCCGCGGCGGACGGACCAGATGCGCGGCCGGCCGGTCAGACGTATGACGCGTACGCGTCCAGCGCCCGCAGGATTCCCGCCTCCCCCTCCGGCGGCAGCTGCACGACGACCTCCTCGATGCCGAGGTCCGCGTAGTGCGCGAGCTTGCCGGGGCTCGGGTGGACCGCGTACGGGACGACCTGGAGGGCCTCCGGCTCACGGCCCGCGTCGGCCCACGCCGCCCGCAGCACCGGCAGGGACTCCGACAGACCGCGCCCGCCGATCGGCAGCCAGCCGTCGGCGTACTCGCAGATGTGGGCGAACAGCTTGGGGCCGGCCGCCCCGCCGATCAGGGTGCGGGGGCCGACGACCGGCCCGCGCGGCTTCTGCACCGGCTTGGGGTGGGCGTGGCTGGCCCGGACACTCGCGAACGGGCCGTCGTAGGGGGTGGGTTCGTCGCTCCAGAGGGCGCGCATGAGGCCCATGCGGTCTCTGACGAGTTCCCGGCGGGTCCGCCAGGCGACGCCGTGGTCGGCGGCCTCCTCGACGTTCCAGCCGTAGCCGAGGCCGAGCGTGAACCGGCCGCCGGAGAGGTGGTCGAGGGTCGCGATCTGCTTGGCGAGGTCGATCGGGTCGTGCTGGGCGACGAGGGTGATGCCGGTGCCGAGCCCGAGCGTCTCCGTCACCGCCGCCGCCTGCCCGAGGGCGACGAAGGGGTCGAGGGTACGGCCGTACTCGCGGGGCAGTTCGCCGCCCGCCGGGTAGGGCGTGGTGCGCTCCTGCGGGATGTGCGTGTGCTCGGGCAGGTAGAGCCCCGCGAACCCGCGCTGTTCCAGCTCCCGGGCGAGGCGGGTCGGGGTGATCGTCTCGTCGGTGAGGAAGACGGTGACGGCGATGCGCATGGCGGGGCCTTTCGTCGCGGCTGACATCGTCATCTGTACCGGGAGAAAGGGCCCCTGTCCATACCGACCGGTCGGCATCCGGGGCGGCGGCGCCGTCAGAACGCGCCTCCGCTGTCCACCCAGGTCTCCTCGGTCGCGGCGCCCCGGCCACCGGCGCATCACCGCCCACCCCGGCGGGACCGCGAGCATCACCCTTCCTTCCGACCCTCCGACGCCCATGGTTTCTCCTTCCCTTCCTTGGAGGTTCACCTCCGAGGGGAACGGTTGCGGGCATGGGTGGCGACGTGAGCGACGAAGCAGGTATCGGGAGACGCGCGCTGTTCGTGACGGGGGCCGCCGCCGCGCTTACGTTGGGAGGCGTGAGCTTCGCGGCGGCCTCCGGTCAGGACCGGGAGACGAAGACGATCCGGGGAACCCTGCCCCCCGGGTCACCGGACTTCGTCTACCTGCCGGTGGAGGTTCCGTCCGGGGTACGGGAGCTGAGGGTCGCGTACGGCTACGACCGCCCGCCCGTGCCCGCCGGCACGCCCGGCAACGCGCTCGACATCGGCGTCTTCGACGAACGCGGCACCGAGCTGGGCGGTGCGGGCTTCCGGGGCTGGTCGGGGGGCGCGCGCACGGAGTTCTTCCTCCGCGCGGACGAGGCGACGCCCGGGTACGTCCCCGGTCCCGTGCGCCCCGGCACCTGGCGCATCGCCCTCGGCCCCTACACGGTGGCGCCGCAGGGACTGTCGTACGAGGTCACCGTGACGCTGACCTACGGCGAGCCGGGCGAGGCCGTGCCGCCGGAGTACCCGCCCACGCGGGCGAGGGGCCGGGGCCGGGCCTGGTACCGGGGCGACTGCCATCTGCACTCCTGGTACTCGGACGGCCGCCGCACGCCCGCCGAGATCGGGGCGCTGGCGCGGGCGGCGGGGCTGGACTTCATCAACACGTCGGAGCACAACACGCACGCGGGGCACGCCCACTGGGCGGACGTGGCGGGCGACGACCTGCTGGTGCTGCTCGGCGAGGAGGTCACGACACGCAACGGCCACGTCCTGGCGCTGGGCACGGACCCCGGCACCTTCGTCGACTGGCGCTACCGGGCCCGCGACAACCGCTTCGGCCGTTTCGCCCACCGGATCCGCCGGGCGGGCGGCCTGGTCGTCCCGGCCCACCCGCACGCCACCTGCATCGGCTGCGGCTGGAAGTTCGGCTTCGGGGAGGCGGACGCGGTGGAGGTCTGGAACGGCCCCTACACGCCGGACGACGAGGTGGCGCTCGCCGACTGGGACGCGATGCTCGTGGCCGGGGTGCGTCAGGGCCGGCGGGACTGGATCCCGGCGATGGGCAACAGCGACGCCCACCGCGCTCCGGACGTGGTCGGCCTCCCCCAGACGGTCGTCCTGGCCGACGACCTGACCCGCGAGGCGATCCAGGAGGGCATCCGGGCGGGCCGCTCCTACGTGGCCGAGTCGTCTTCCTTGTCCCTGACCCTCACGGCCACGGGCGGCCGGGGCGAACAGGCCGGCATCGGCGAGCGCCTCCCGGTGCCCCCGGACACCCCGGTCACCGTCCGCCTGACCGTCTCCGGCGCCCCCCGCTGCACCGTCCGCCTCGTCACCGACCAGGGCGTCCTCCACACCTCCGCCCCGCTCCCGGTCTCCGGCACCGGCACCGTGGAATGGCGGACGACCCCCTCCTACGCGGCGTACGTCCGAGCGGAACTCCGCCACGAGGTGGCGACGGGCCCCCTCCCGGGGGCACTGGCGGCGTTCACGAATCCGGTGTTCCTGGGGCGGTGAGCGGGGTCCCGGCGGACCGTCCGCACGTCTGACGGCGGGTGGACGGGCGCTGCGGCGGCGCTGGGCGGAGGGCCGGCGCGCCCACTGAAGGGACGCCGCCGCGGCGTGGACGCTAGCCCGCTTCGACGGTCCCCGGCGCGTCCCCGAAGTCCGGGATCTCCAGCCGTGCTCCGCCCTGCCGTGCGGACTCGTGGGCGATGATGCCCGGCAGGGTGTAGCGGGCCGCGACCCACGCGTTCACCGTCGGCAGGCTCCGGGTGGTGACCGCGGTCACGAAGTCGTCCACCAGGAAGTGGTGGCTGCCCTCGTGCCCGTTGTGCAGGTGGTCGAACTCCCGCGGCAGCCGCGACCGGTCGTGCACCGGCGCCGAGCCGGAGGTGAAGGCGGCCCGCAGCTCCGGCGCGATGTGCTGGAGCGAGGGGTCGTCGGGGGACATGGTCGGCTTGGGCTCCAGCAGCTCGCTGATGTCCTGTACGCCCTTCTTGTCCTGCCACAGGGCCACCGTGGCGAGCTGCTCCATGCTCGCCTCCGTGCCGAAGAAGCGGAAACGGGACTCCCGGATGTGCGAGGGGTAGCCGACCCGCCGGAACTCGTTCGTGCGGAACGATCCGCCGCCCGCCACCTCGAACAGCGCGGTGGCGTTGGAGACGTCGTTGCCGAACTGGCTGACCTCCCGGTCGAAGACGCCGTCGCCCCGGTCGTCCACGACGCCTATCGCCGAGACGCTGACGGCGTGCGTCTGCCAGGCGCCCAGCACCCCGCCCACCGAGTGCGTCGGGTAGAGCAGCGGGGGGTAGCTGGCGGTCGCCTTCCAGTTCTCGCCGCCGCTGTAGCGGTACGCGTCGTAGAACCCGAGGTCCATGTCGTGGACGTAGTCGCCCTCGGCGTAGAAGAGCCGGCCGAAGGCGCCCTGGGCGATCTGGTTCCGGGCGTGGACCGTGGCCGGGTTGTACTGGCTGGTCTCGCCCATCATGTACGTCAGTCCGGTCGCCTTGACCGCGTCGATGATCGCCGCGATCTCCTCGGTGGTGATCGCCATGGGCACCGCGGAGTAGACGTGCTTGCCGGCGTTCAGGGCCCGCAGCACGAGCGGGCCGTGCGTCCAGCGCTGGGTGAAGATCGCGACCGCGTCGACGGCCGGCGACTGGAGCATCGCGTCGTACGACGGGAAGGTGCCCGCCAGCCCCTGGGCCGCGACGAGTTGCTCGGCCCGCTCGGGCAGCAGGTCGGTGACGTGAACGTCGCCGACGCCGGGGTGGGCCTGGAACAGCGTGGCGAACTGGCCGGAGAACTGGCCGGCGCCGACGATGCCGAGAGAGAACGTCATGTGAGGCGTGCCCTTCACTGGTGGGGAGTTCACTGCGCGAGGATGCGGTTGATCTGGTCGTTGGTCTCGTCGAGGCTGCTCACCGGCGCACCGCCGCCGTAGATGTCCTCCATGGCGGGCGCCATGAGTGCCGTCATGTCCGCCGAGTAGCTGGCGATCGGGTACGAGAAGGTCCGGAAGGCGCGCTTGTCGGCCACGGGTTCGGTGAACGCCGACACGTCGAGGCCCTTCTTCTCGTACGCGGCGACGGCGGCCCGGGTGCCGGCCTCGGTGGCGGGGAAGACGACGGCGTACCGGCCGACGACGGTCTGGCACTTGTCCGAGGCGAGATAGGCCACCCACTTGCGGGCGCCGTCCTTGTTCCTGGACGCCTTGGTGATGGAGTCGGCGAGGCCGTTCATCATGGTGGCCCGCTTGCCGGTGGGGCCGACCGGGGTGAGCGCGGTCCTGATGTCCCGGCCCTTGAAGCCGGCGTAGGTGGAGAGCATCCAGGCGCCGTCGAACGCGGCGGCGGCCTTGCCCGCGGCGACCTGGGTATTGGCCTGGTTGGACTGGATGTTGTAGTCGGACAGGGGGGCCAGGTAGCCCTTCTTCGCCAGGCCGAAGTACCACTTCACGACGGACTGGAAGACCTTGCTGTCGTACTGGTACTTCGTGCCCCAGCGCGGCTTGTCCAGGTAGTTCCAGCCGGCGGAGGCGGTGAAGGTGCTCCACTGGGTCTGGCCGTCGCCGAAGCCGCCGCCGTTGGTGGCCAGCCCGTACACCTTGACGTTGTTCTTGTCGAAGCCCGGTTCGTCGCCCCGCCTGCCCTTGTTGTCGACGGTGAGGCGCGCGATCGCCTTCTCGAAGGTGCCGCCGTCCTCCGGGTTCCAGGACAGGTCGTTCAGCTGCTCGGCGGTGAGCCCGGCGTCCTTGGCCATCGTGTCGTTGTAGAAGAGCGCGACGGTGTCCCAGTCCTTGGGGGCGCCGTAGCGGTGGCCGTCCTTGCCGATCCAGTTGTCGGCGAGGCCTGGCTGGTAGTCGGACGACTCGATGCCGAGGTCGTCGAGCGGTTCGAGGACCTTCAGGTCGGCGAACTGGCCGAAGTTCTGGATGTGGTCGGTGAACACGTCGGGCTGGGTGCCCGCGATGAAACCGGCGGTGAGCTTGGTCCAGTAGTCGCTCCAGCCCAGCTGGGTGATCTTGACGTTCAGTCCGGGGTTCTCCTTCTCGAACCCCTTGGCGCAGGCCTGGTAGGCGGGCAGCTGGTTGGCGTCCCACAGCCAGTACGTCACGGTGTTCGCGGACGATGCCCCGGCGCCGCCCTGCGCGCAGCCGGCCACCAGGGACAGCGTCAGCGCGCCGGTCAGCGCGGTCAGCGTACGAATGCGCATCACGGTCCCCTTTACTTGATCCCGGTGAAGCCGATGGAGCTGACGATGCGGCGGGCGAAGCAGCCGAAGAGCACCAGCATCGGCAGCGCGGCGATCAGCGTCGCCGCCATGAGTCCCGACCAGTCGACGCCGGTCTGCGGGGTCTGCGACCGGAAGACCGCCAGCGCCACGGTCAGCACTCGGGAGCTGTCGCTGTAGGAGACCATCAGCGGCCAGAAGTAGTCGTTCCAGGCGGTGATGTACGTCAGCACGCCCAGTGTGATGATCGGTGTGGACGCCATCGGAAGGATCACCCGGAAGAAGATCCGGACCTTCCCGGCGCCGTCGAGCAGCGCGGCCTCCTCGACCTCCCGGGGGACGTTCATGAAGAACTGCCGCAGGAAGAACACCGCGAACGGCGTCATGAAGAGGCTGGGCAGCGCGATGCCCAGCAGGGTGTCGACCAGGCCGAGTTCCTTGACGAGCACGAAGTTCGGCAGCAGCGTGAAGATGGTCGGCACCATCAGCCCGGCCAGGAACAGCCCGAACACCTGGTCCCGGCCACGCCAGCGCAGCCGCGCGAAGGCGTACGCGGCCATCGCGGAGAAGAAGATCTGGCAGCCGGTGACGAGGGTGGAGACGATCAGCGAGTTGAGCAGGTAGCGCCAGAAGTCGAGTCCGCCGCCCGCGCCGCCCTGCGCGATCGCCTCCTTCGCCGACTGGAGGCCGAGGGCCCGCTGGAAGCCGGTGGTGGTGAGGTCGACCGGCAGCGGGTCGGTGGGGTCGGCGCCCAGGCCGGCGTTGGTGGAGAGCGCGGTGCGCAGGATCCAGTAGAACGGCAGCAGGGTGATGAGGACGATCAGGCCCATCGCGGTCCAGGCGGCGGCCCGCCCGGGGGAGAAGCGGCGCCGGGCCCTTCCCCCGGTGGTCGGCGCGGTCGTCGGCGCGGTCGTTGTCACGGCGGCCATGTCGGTGTCTCCCTTCCGTCAGCCGAGGTCGGTCCGGCCGGCCCGGGTGAGCCGGTATTGCAGGACGGTGATGGCGCTGAGGACGACCAGCAGGGCGACGGACATGGCCGAGGCGTAGCCGAACTGGAAGCGGCCGAAGGCGGAGCCGTAGATGTAGTACTGGAGCACGTTGGTGGCGTTGGCCGGGCCGCCCGCCGTGGTCACCGCCACGGTGTCGAACACCTGGAACGACCCGATCACGGTCATGATCAGCACGACCGCCAGCACCGGCCGCAGCAGCGGCATGGTGATCCGCCAGAACATCCGCCACTCGCTCGCGCCGTCGACCCTCGCCGCCTCGTACATGTCGTTCGGTATCGCCTGGAGGCCGGCGAAGAGGAGCAGCGCGGTGTAGCCGACGTGGCGCCAGACGTTGATGAGGGCGATCGTGGGGACGGCCCAGGTCTCGTCGGCGAGGAAGGGGACGCGGTCGGCGCCGAGGGCGACGACGATCTCGTTGCCGATGCCCAGCTGGGTGTCGAGGATCCACAGCCAGACCAGGCCGGCGACGACGTTCGACATCAGGTACGGCGTGAGCACGATCCCGCGCAGCACCGCCGACTGCGTCAGCCGCTGGAGGAGCACGGCGATGGCGAGGGCCGCGACCGTCTGCACGCCGATGTTGATGACCACGTACTGGACGGTGACCTTGAGGGAGTTCCAGAAGATGGGGTCGTGCACCATCCGCGTGTAGTTGTCCAGGCCCACCCACTCCGCAGGGGTCAGCAGGTTGAAGCGGGTGAAGCTCAGGTAGACGCCGCGCAGCGTCGGCCAGAGCAGGAAGACGGTGAAGCCCAGCAGGGCGGGGGCGAGGAAGACGGCGGCCAGCCGCCCGTCACCCTGGTTCTCACGGTCCTTCGCCCGTCCCGTTCTCGGCTTGGCTCCCCGGTCCGTCGCGCCGTCGAGGGGCAGGCGCGACGGAGGGCTGCTGGAGGCGATGGTCATCGGGAGACTCCTCGCATGCGGCGGCTCATCCTGATGCGCACTTACTTTTGGCGCGGAACAATCCATGCGTCAAGAGGCGTGCCGGTATCTTCTCCGAACCCGCTTTGCCGCCATAGAATGACCTTGTTGATTTCGGTGCGAAAAAAATCAAGGGGCGGAGGGTCATGACCGCAGGTGCCGCCAGCTGGCTGCCGCTGAGCCCGGGCGAACGCTCCGTGGCGATCGAGGTGCTCGTCCACGGGCCGCTGTCGCGCACGGATCTCGCCCGGCGGCTCGGCCTGTCGGCCGGCAGTGTCACCCGGCTCACCAAGCCGCTGATCGAATCAGGCCTGCTGATCGAGGTCCCCGAGGCGGGGACGGCGGCGGAGGCGCGCCAGGGGCGCCCCTCACAGCCCCTGGACGTCGTCGCCGGCTCCCGCTCCTTCCTCGGCTTCAAGATCACCGAGGACATGGTGTACGGCGTCGTCACCACCCTCAGGAGCGACATCGTCGCCCGCCACGACCGCCGTCTCAGCACGCACGACCCCGCCGAGGTCGCGGCGCTGCTGGCGGAGATGACCGCGGAACTGTCCCGTGACCGTCCGCGCCCGGCCGGGATCGGCATCGGCGTGGGCGGTCATGTCCAGGACCGTACGGTGGTCGACGAGTCGCCGTTCCTGCGGTGGCGGGACGTCCCGCTGGGCGACCTGGTCGAGGAACGCACCGGGCTGCCGGTGGTCGTCGAGAACGACGTCGCCGCCCTCGTCGAGGCCGAGACGTGGTTCGGTGCCGGGCGGGGCCTCGACCGCTTCGTCGTCCTCACCATCGGCGCCGGCCTCGGTTACGGGCTCGTCCTCGGCGGCAAGCGGGTGCCCTCCGCGGAGGAGAACCGCGGCCTGGGCCGCCACTGGATCGTCAACCCCAACGGCCCGCTCACCCCCGACGGCCGGCGCGGCAGCGCCGTGTCCCTGCTGACCATCCCCAACATCCGCTACCAGATCCGGGCCGCCACCGGCCGCGACCCGGGCTACGAGGAGATCCTCGCGCTCGCCGCCGCCGGGGACCCGATGCCCGCCCGCGTCATCGAGGAGGCCGCGCAGGCGCTCGGCACCCTCGTGGCGCAGATCGCCAACTTCGTCATGCCGCAGAAGATCCTGCTCGCCGGGGAGGGGGTCGGCCTGATGGACGTGGCCGGGAAGACGGTGGAGGAGACCATCCGCGTCAACCGGCATCCGCTGGCCGCGCCGGTCGATCTGGAGACCAAGGTGTCCGACTTCCACGACTGGGCGCGGGGCGCGGCCGTACTGGCGATCAAGGTGCTGGTGCTGGGCACGGCGGACGCCTGACCCGCGCGGGACGTCATGCCGGCCGCCCCGCCGCCGGCCCGGAAGGCACGGCGGGCCCCTGACCCCGGCGCGGGACGGCTCAGCCCGGCCAGACGATCGCCTGCACCTCGCTGTAGGCGTGCAGCGCGTACGAGCCGACGTCCCGGCCGACCCCGCTGCGTTTGAAGCCGCCGAACGGGGCCTCCATGTTGCGGCCGACGGTGTTGACGCCGACCCCGCCGGCGCGCAGGCGGCGGGCGACGCGGAAGGCGCGGGCGACGTCGCCGGACCAGACGTAGTCGATCAGGCCGTAGTCGCTGTCGTCGGCCAGGGCCACGCCCTCGTCCTCGTCGTCGAAGGGGATCACGACGACCACCGGGCCGAAGATCTCCTCGCGGGCCACGCGCATGTCGTTCGCGCAGTCGGCCAGCAGGGTCGGGGCGACGTAGAAACCACGCTCCAGGGGCGGGCGTTCGCCGCCGGTGACCACCACCGCGCCCTCCTTGCGGCCGAGGTCGACATACCCCTCGACCCGGTCGCGGTGGGCGGCCGAGATCAGCGGGCCGACCACGGTGTCCGGCTCGCGCGGGTCACCGACCTTCAGCCGGGCGGCGTAGGCCGCGAGACGCTCCACCAGCCGCTGGTAGACGCCGCGTTGGGCCAGTACCCGGGTGGGGGCGGTGCAGATCTGGCCGCTGTAGAAGGAGAACGTCGTGCCGATGCCGGCCACCGCCGAGTCCAGGTCCGCGTCGTCGAAGACGACCGCCGCGCCCTTCCCGCCCAGCTCCATCAGCTGGCGTTTCATCCCGCGGCCGCACACCTCGGCGATGCGCCGGCCGACCGCCGTGGAGCCGGTGAAGCTCACCATGTCGACGTCCGGGGACGCCACCGCGATCTCACCGACCTCCACCGCGCGGCCCGAGACGACGTTCACCACGCCCGGGGGCACGCCCGCCTCCGCCAGCGCCTCCGCCATCCGGTACACGGACAGCGGGTCCTGCGGGGCGGGTTTGACGACGACCGTGTTGCCCATGGCCAGCGCCGGGGCGACCTTGCCCGCCGGGTTCGCCCACGGGTTGTTGTACGAGGTGACGCAGGTGACCACGCCGACCGGCTGCCGCACGGCCAGCGCGCCCATCACGCCCGCCCGTCCCATCGGGCCGGCCTCGTTGATCTGCGGCGGGATCGCCCACTCGGACGGCTCCACGCGCGCGTACCGCCGGAAACGCGCGATGCCGACACCGACCTGCATCGCCCGTGCCGTCGCCGTCGTCGCGCCGGTCTCCGCCCGGGCCAGCTCGGCGTACGGCCCGAACCGGCTCGCGATGATCTCCGCCGTGCGGGCGAGGAGCGCGGCCCGCTCCTCGGGGGCCGTGCGCGACCACGGTCCGAAGGCCTCGCGGGCGGCGGCGCAGGCCGCGCGCACCTGGTCCGGCGAGGCCTCCGGCGCCAGTCCGACGGTCTCCTCGGTCGCCGGGTCGGTCACCTCGTAGTGGCCGCCGTCCGGCTCGACCCACGCGCCGCCGACGAACAACCGCTGGTTCACCGGGTGGCCACCGTCCGGGTGTCGCGGCCGGACCGCAGCACCTTCCCCGCCACGGCACCGGTGACCACGTCGTCCCGGACGGCCGCGACCCCGTTGACCCAGACCGCGCGCACGCCGATCGGCCGGGAGTCCAGGCGCGGGCTGCCGCCCGGCAGGTCGTGCACCAGGGTGGCCCGGCCGGCGTCGATCCGCTCGGGGTCGAAGAGCACCAGGTCGGCGTGGAAGCCCTCCTCGATCCGGCCCCGCCCGCGCAGCCCGAACAGCCGGGCCGGGTCGTCGGTGAGCATCTTCACCGCCTGCTCCGGCTCGACCAACTTCCGGCCGCGCAGACAGTCCCCGAGGAAGCGCGTGGTGTACGGCGCCCCGCACATGCGGTCCAGGTGGGCGCCGGCGTCGGAGCCGCCGAGCAGGACGTCCTCGTGCCGCCAGGTCTCGGCGCGCAGCGCCCAGGACGCCGGGTCGTTGTCGGTGGGCATCGGCCACAGCACCGTGCGCAGCTCGTCGGCGGCGCAGATCTCGACCAGGCAGGCGAAGGGGTCCTGGCCGCGTTCGGCGGCGATGTCCCGTACCACCCGGCCGGTCAGGCCCTGGTTGGCCTCGCTGTAGGTGTCGCCGATGACGTACCGCCCGAAGTTCGCGAGCCGCCGGAAGACGCCCGCCTCCTTGGAGTCGGCGCGCCGCAGCATCTCCGCGCGGACGTCGGGGTCGCGCAGCCGCGCGATGCGCTCCGGGACGGGCAAGGCGAGGACCGGGCCCCAGCCGGGGAGCAGGTTCAGGGCGCAGAAGGTGCCCAGGGACATGTTCATCGGGGTGAGGATCGGCATGGTCAGCGCCACGATCCGGCCGCCCGCCTTCCGCGCCCGCTCGCTCGCCTCCAGCTGCCGGGGGACGCGCTCGGGGACGGTGGCGTCGATCGTCAGGACGTTCCAGTTCAGGGGGCGTCCGGCGGTCGCGCTCATCTCCACCAGCAGGTCGATCTCGGGGTCGCTGAACTGGTCCAGGCAGCCCGCGACGATCGCCTCGATCTGTGTGCCCTCGTGCTCACCGACGGTCTTCGCCAGCGCCAGCAGCTCGTCCGGCCGCGCGTGCCGGGAGGCGACCGGCCTGCCGTCGCCGTCGTCATGGGTCGAGGACTGTGTGGTGGACAGCCCCCAGGCGCCCGCCTCCATCGCCTCCCCCAGCAGCCGGGTCATGGCGGCGAGCTGCTCCTTCGACGGCTGCCCGCCCACCGCGTCCGGCCCCATCACATACCGCCGCAGCGCGCAGTGCCCCACCATGAAGCCCGCGTTGACGGCGATCCGCCCCTCCAGCGCGTCCAGGTACTCCCCGAAGCCGCGCCAGTTCCAGGGCGCCCCCTCCTCCAGCGCCACCAGCGCCATCCCCTCCACCCGCGACATCATCCGCCGGGTGTAGTCGGCGTCCTCCGGGCGTGCGGGATGGAGCGGGGCGAGGGTGAACCCGCAGTTGCCGCCCACGACCGTGGTCACCCCGTGGTCGAGGGAGGGTGTGGCGTAGGGGTCCCAGAAGAGCTGGGCGTCGTAGTGGGTGTGGGGGTCGACGAACCCGGGGGCGAGCATGAGCCCGGCGGCGTCCTCGACGGAGCGGGCGGCCTCGGTGACCTTCCCCACCACGGCGATACGGCCGTCGCGTATCCCCACGTCGGCGACCCGGGCGGGCGCGCCCGTCCCGTCGACGACGGTCGCGCCTTTGATGACGTGATCGAGCATGCGGTCCTCCTCAACTCCGGCGGGGGCGGCTCCCCGAGGGGGCGCGGGGCGGTGTCGGTGTGCGGCTGTGCCGCGTGGGCGCGGGCGACCGGGAACGGGCCCGCACCCGCCGACGGCGGTCAGGCGGCCTGCCGGAACCGCGTGGTCCGATGGACCGGGTCCGTGTCGATCTTCGGGATCACGTGCTCCCCGATCAGCCGGATCGTCCGCAGCGTCTCCTCCTTCGGCACCCCCACCGGCAGCCCGAAGCTCAACTGGTCCGCCCCGGCCTGCTCCCACCGCTTGCACTGCGTGAGCACCTCGTCCGGGTCGCCGCAGATCAGCAGCTCCTCCTCGATGAGCAGCTCGACGAAGTCGGCGGTGTACTCGGGCAGCGTCTGCGGCCACTCCGGGAAGCCCTCGGGCCGCGGGAAGGTGTCGTGGTAGCGGAAGACCAGCGAGGGCAGGTAGTGCAGCCCGCCGTTCACGGCGACCCGTACGGCCTCCTCGTGCGTCGGCGCGCAGATCGCCGTCGTCGTCACCATCACGTTGTCGTTGACGAAGTCCCCGACCGGCTCGGCGTCGACGATCGCCGTCTTGTACTGCTCCAGCACCCACTCCATGTCGGAGACCTTCTGCACGCTGAAGCCCAGCACCCCGAGCCCCTTGCGGGCGGCCATCGCGTACGACGGGGGCGAGCCGGCCGCGTACCACATCGCCGGGTGGGATTTGCCGTACGGCTTGGGCAGCACCTTGCGCGGCGGCAGCGACCAGTGCTTGCCCTGGAAGCCGGCGTACTCGTCCTGGAGCCACATCTTCGGGAACTCCGCGATGGTCTCCTCCCAGATCTCCTTCGTGTGGTTCATGTCGGTGATGCCGGGGAGGAAGCCGAGGATCTCGTGGGAGCCCGCGCCGCGTCCGCTGCCGAACTCGAAGCGGTTGCCGCTGAGGTGGTCGAGCATGGCGACCTTCTCGGCGACCTTCACCGGGTGGTTGACCTGGGCGAGCGGGTTGAAGATGCCGGAGCCGAGGTGGATGCGTTCGGTGGCGTGGGCGAGATAGCCGAGGAAGACGTCGTTGGCGGAGAGGTGGGAGTACTCCTCCAGGAAGTGATGCTCGGACGCCCAGGCGTACTTGAAGCCGGAACGGTCCGCCTGGATGACGTACTCGGTCTCCTCCATCAGCGCCTTGTGCTCGGCGAGCGGGTCGGTCTCGGCGCGCTTGCCCACGTATCCCTGTACAAAGAGCCCGAATTCCAAGGAGGTTCACCGTCCCGGGTCCATGGTTTCTGACGGATCGTCAGATACATCGGTTGCCGCCGACTGTGGCACCGGGCGGGTGGACCGTCAATAGCCGACCAGGCGTCAGATCACACTGACCCCGGCCAGCCAGCCCCCGTCGATCACGAACGGCTGGCCGGTGATGTAGGAGGAGTCGTCCGAGGTGAGGAAGAGGGCGAGCCGCGCCACCTCCTCCGGCCTGCCGATCCGGCCGAGCGGCACCAGCTTGCGGTAGAGCCGGTCCAGGCCCCGCGCCGTCGCCTCGGCGTCCGCCTCCGGGTCCAGCAGGGCGGGGTTGGACATGGGGGTGTCGATGGCGCCGGGGCACATCGCGTTGACCCGGATGCCCCGGGGCGCCAGCTCCAGCGCGGCCACCCGGGTCAGCCCGAGGATGGCGTGCTTGGTGGCGGCGTACGCGCCCACGGCCGCCATGCCGGTCAGCCCGGTGTAGGAGGCGGTGTTGACGATCGTGCCGCCGTCGGCCATCTGAGGCGCGACGGTCTTCACGCCGAGGAAGCAGCCGACCTGGTTGACCTGGACGACCTGCATGAACTCGTCGAGCGGGGTCTCCAGGAGGGTGTTGAAGCGCAGGATGCCGGCGTTGTTGACCAGTCCGTCGATCCGGCCGTACGCCTCCCGCGCGGCGGTGACGGCGCGGCGCCAGTCGGCCTCCCGGCTCACGTCGAGGTGGACGTGGAGCGCGCCGATCTCCTGGGCGAGCGCCTCACCCCGCTCGTCGAGAACGTCGGCGACGACGACCTCGGCGCCCTCCTGCCGGAACAGGCGGGCCTCCTGCTCCCCCTGGCCGCGCGCGGCGCCTGTGACGAGGACGACACGTCCGTCGAGCTTGCCCATGCGGACTCCCTTCGCGGTGCGTTGGCCGAGGTCAGCGTACCGCTATGGCTGACGATGCGTCAGATACCGGTAGGTCCGATTGCACAAGCGATCTGAGTGACCGGTGAGTAGGGACATTTGACTCTGTCGACAGCCTCCGCGGGCACCGAATAATCCTCGACCGGAAGGTAAAGGCACCCCCAAGGAGAGAACAGGACATGGGTAACAGACGCTTCAGGAACAAGAAGGTCAGGTACGTGGCGATCGGGGCGTCGCTTACCACCGGCGCGGCGGTCGCCGCAGTACTGCTTCCGTCGGCCAACGCGGCCGACGAGAAGACGCCGGAACAGATCATGACCATGTGCCAGCGGGCCAAGGTGCTCAACGGCAAGCAGCAGTCCATATCCGACTTCGGCGGTCATCCGATCGCCGGCCCGAGTTTCGCGTCGGACAACTGCGATTTCGTCGAGACGAAGTTCGAGACCTTCGACGGACCCACCGAGAAGGCGTCCATCGACTTCCCGAACTGCGAGCCGAACGCCACCGAACCGGCGAAGGTCTCCGTCACCTGGTCCGCGACGGCGGCCCAGGGCCAGGGCAAGTACACGGTGACCCAGCAGGGCGGCGGAGGCGGCCTCTTCGGGCTGTTGAGCGGGTCGTGGCTCAAGCACAAGGGAACGCTGGACATGACCGTGAAAGCGGCGACCGCCGGCGCCACGGAACAGCGTGAGGTGCCGGTCGGAAAGGTGCTCCACATGGAGTTCACCCCGAAGATGCAGCGCATGACCGGCGAATGGCGGGTGCGGATCGACGCCCGCGAGGCGACGACCGTCACCAACGCCACCCCCGAGCAGAACTTCGTGGCGCCGGACGTCGTCGAGGGCCCCGTCGTCCTGCCGGGCGCCGCGGGCGCCCCCGGTGTGGTGGACGGCACCTCCAAGGCGGTCCTGTCGGACTGCTGAGCCCGCACGGCCGCGATCCCCCCAGGTCGCACCCCCAAATCGAATGCCCCTACCCCCTTTTCGGAGACCCCCCATGACCCGCACCCACCGCACCAGAAGCCACCGCAGCAAGAAGAAGCGCATCACCCTGGCCCTCGCTCCGGTGGCGGCCCTCGCGGTGATCGTCCCGCTGATGAACCAGGCCGGTGCCGCCACTCCCTCCGAGGTGACCGCCGACTGCGCCGCGGACTCCGACAAACTGGAGAACTGCGAATTCGTCGACGTCCAGTTCAAGGCGAACAGCCTCGGCCCCAACCAGCGCGTCTCGGCGGTGACCGACAACTGTGGATCGACCACCGGCACGAGCAACACCTTCAGCGTGAGCACGTCCGTCACCAGGACCATCCAGTTGGAGGACGGATTCACCGCGGGGGCCGACACCAAACTGGGCAACTCGTTCTTCGAGATCGGCGTGAAGTTCAACACCTCGACCATCAACATCACGCGTGACGACAAGACGACCACCCTGCAATTCAGCCGGACGGACACCGTGCAGCCGGACAGCATCGGCTTCTTCATGTGGTCCGCCAAGCGCACCGACGTGAGCGGATTCCTGAGGGCCACGTACAAGGAGGCACAGGACGGCCAGAAGGTGTTCTTCGCGCCGAGCGAGGGCGCCGCCACCGTGCACGTCTTCTATCCGCAGATCCTGAACAACGGAACGCCCGACGGCCGGCTGTGGCTGCGCAATGTGAAATGCGGGACCCCGGAGGCCAACGGAATCAAGAACTCGACGAAGAGCCTGCGCGCCGAACCCGGATTCGGTGAGGGCGGCGGGAACGTCACCGACGTGGAAATCCCGCTGAGCGAGATCCCGGCGAGCTGACGTACCGTTCTCAGATGCGAAGCACGGGCGCGGCTCCCAGCCACCGCAGGACCGCGTCCGTGCTGCCCCGGGCGTTCAGCTTGGCGTAGATGTTGCTGAGGTTGTTGCGGACGGTCTTCTCGCTCAGCCGTAAGCGCAGCCCGATCTCCTGGGCGCCCAGACCGGTCGACAGCAGCTCCATGATCTGCTGCTCGCGCGGCGAGAGCAGCGCCCGCAGCCGCTCGATCGCCCCGTCGGCCGCGGGGGTGCGCCGGGCCCCCGCGCGCAGGGCGGCGCAGGCGTACGGCGAGAGGTACGTGTGGCCCACGGTGGCCCCCACGACCGCCGAGGACAGCATGCAGGTGCAGTAGTCGCCCTCGACGAGATAGCCCGCCCCGCGCCGGAACACCTCCACGACGGTGTCCGTGTCCCGGCACGCGCTGACCACGATCACCGGGACGCGCGCGCCCGACAGCTCCCCCAGGGCGTCCAGCGGCTCGGCGCAGCGCAGCAGGGCGACGTCCACGCCCCGCGGGACCCGGAAGGGACGCGCCAGACGCACGGCCCGCCCCACGTACGGGTCGTCGGGGGCGGGCCAGTCGTCGTGCGGCCAGTCGCCCTCCGCGCAGGCGAGGGCGACGGAGAGTCGCTGGGAGGAGCGCATGACACGGGTCCTTCCGCCGGAACCATCACGTCCGTACGTTCGTACATACGCGGCCCGGCGCGGACATGTTCAAAAATTCAAGAAGGGCTGTCAGACAGGTAGTCACAGCAGGGGCGCCACCTCCGTCCCGAACGCGTCCATCTGGTCGATGAGTTCGGCCGCGCTCCGGCTCCGGAACCGCACCTGGACCTGGTCGACGCCCATCGCCCGGTACTCCCGCAGCGACTCGGCGAGGGCCTGCGGGCCGCCGGTCACCGTGCGCCGGCCGACGTCCCAGGCCGGGGTGCCGACGTACAGCGGCTCGGTGATCGCTCCGAAGGTGAACTCTCCGTCCAGGCCGGCCTGTTCGCGCAGCTCGCGGATACGGGCGAGCCGGCGCGGCAGTCGTTCGCGCGGGTCGCCCTGGGGCAGCCATCCGTCGCCCCGGAGGGCGGCGCGCCGTACGGCGGCGGGCGAGGAGCCGCCGACCCACAGCGGGATCCGCTCCTGCGCCGGCCGGGGCCGCTGCCCGAGCCCGTCGAACGCGTACTCCTTCCCCGCGTACGACGGGAACTCGTCGGGGCCGAGGGCGGCCCGCAGGGCGTCCACGCACTCGTCGAGCACGGCCCCGCGCCGCCGGAAGTCCACCCCGAGCGCCTCGAACTCCTCCGGTACGTGTCCGGCGCCGACGCCGAGGACCAGCCGGCCGCCGGAGAGATGGTCGAGGGTGGCGTACTGCTTGGCGGTGATCAGCGGGTGGCGCAGGCCGACGACCGCGACATGGCTGAGGAGGCGGACGCGTTCGGTGACGGCCGCGAGGTGGGCGAGGGTGGCGACGGGGTCGTACCAGACCGTGCCCATGGCCGGGGCGAGCCGGCGCGGGACGGCGACGTGGTCGCAGCAGGCGACATAGGCGAAGCCGGCGCGGTCGGCGGCGCGGGCGACGGCGACCAGCTCGGCGGGCCCCGCGCCGGCCTCCCAGGGCTCGGCGTACAGCGTGGACTGGGACTGGACGGGCAGCTGGATGCCGTACTCCGGGGCGGTCACCGGGGTCCGTCCCACAGGCCGTCCTCGGTCAGCCCCAGCAGCTCGATCGCGTTGCCCCGGACGATCCGTTCGACGACGTCCGGGTCCAGATGGCCCATCTGCGCCTCGCCGACCTCGCGGGACTTGGGCCAGGTGGAGTCGGAGTGCGGGTAGTCGGTCTCGTACAGCACGTTCCCGACGCCGACGGCGTCCAGGTTGCGCAGCCCGAAGGCGTCGTCGAAGAAGCAGCCGTACACGTGCTCGGCGAACAGCTCGGACGGCGGCCGGTGGACCTTGTCGGCGACGCCGCCCCAGCCCCGGTTCTCCTCCCAGACGACGTCGGCGCGCTCCAGGATGTACGGGATCCAGCCGATCTGGCCCTCGGCGTACATGACCTTGAGGTTCGGGAAGCGTTCGAACTTGCCGCTCATCAGCCAGTCGACCATGGAGAAGCAGCAGTTGGCGAAGGTGATGGTGGAGCCGACGGCGGGCGGGGCGTCGGCGGAGGTGGAGGGCATGCGGCTGGAGGAGCCGATGTGCATGGCGATGACCGTGCCGGTCTCGTCGCAGGCGGCGAGGAAGGGGTCCCAGGCGTCGGTGTGCACGGAGGGCAGGCCGAGGAACGGGGGGATCTCCGAGAAGGCGACGGCGCGCACCCCGCGGGCCGCGTTGCGGCGGACCTCCGCGGCGGCCAGCTCGGCGTCCCAGAGGGGGATGAGGGTGAGGGGGATGAGCCGGCCGTGTGCCTCGGGGCCGCACCACTCCTCCACCGTCCAGTCGTTGTAGGCGCGCACGCAGAGCAGACCCAGCTCGCGGTCGGCGGCCTCGGTGAAGGTCTGGCCGCAGAAGCGCGGGAAGGTGGGGAAGCAGACGGCGGACTGGACGTGGTTGACGTCCATGTCGGCGAGGCGCGAGGGAACGTCGTAGGAGCCCGGACGCATCTGCTCGTAGGTGATGACCTCCAGCCGGATCTCGTCCCGGTCGTAGCCGACGGCGGTGTCGAGGCGGGTGAGGGGCCGGCGGAGGTCCTCGTAGACCCACCAGTCGCCGAGGGGGCCGTCGTCGCCGGGCTCGCCCATGACGGGCTTGAAGTGGCCGCCGAGGAAGGTCATCTCCTTCACCGGGGCGCGAACTATGCGGGGCCCGGTGTCCTGGTACTTCTTCGGCAGGCGGTCCTGCCAGACGGTGGGCGGTTCGACGGTGTGGTCGTCGACGGAGATGATCCGGGGCAGCGGGGTGGGATGCGTGTCCATGGGGGTCACGGTAGCGCCGATCTGACGGACCGTCAGCTACCGTGGAGCGGGCTGCCGTGTCCGGCTCCGCGCGGACTTGTGCGGAGACACTGTGAGAGGTGTGTGGACTCCCGAGGGCCGCGCGTGACCAGCCTTGTGACAGGTGTCTCGCACGGCTGACGGTTCCGCCATGGACAGGGCAAACTGTCCTGGTTGGTCAGGTAGTAGGGAGACCCCGATGGACGACCGTGTACCGCGCGTGCCGGAGCAGAGACGTCCCGGCTCCTCGGTGGAGCCGACGGCGTTGCGCTTCGACGTGCTCGGCCCGGTGCGCGCCCGGCGCGGCGAGGAGCCGCTGGCCACCGGCTCCCCCCAGCAACGCGCCCTGCTCGCCGCGCTGTTGCTGCGCGAGGGCCGTACGGCGACGGCCGCCGAGCTGATCGACGCGCTGTGGGGCGAGGAGCCGCCGTCGCAGGCCCTCGCGGCGGTACGGACGTACGCCTCACGGCTGCGGAAGGTGCTCGACGCGGGCGTCCTGGTGAGCGAGTCGGGCGGGTACGCGGTGCGCGGGCTGCGGCCGGGCGCGCTGGACCTGGCGGTGGCGCAGGAGTGGGCGGCGGAGGCGGAGAAGGCACGCGCCGCCGGGGACCTGTGCCGCGCCCGGGAGATCCTCGACCGGACGCTGGACCTGTGGGACGGCGAGACGCTGGCCGGTGTGCCCGGCCCGTACGCCGAGGCCCAGCGGGTACGGCTGGAGGAGTGGCGGCTGGGGCTGCTGGAGTCCCGTCTCGACATGGACCTGGAGCAGGGCCGGCACGCGGAGGCGGTCTCCGAACTGACCGCCCTGACCGCGGCGCACCCGCTGCGCGAACGCTTCCGTGAGCTGCTGATGCTGGCGCTGTACCGCTGCGGCCGCCAGGCGGAGGCCCTCGCGGTGTACGCGGACACCCGGCGCCTGCTGGCCGAGGAGCTGGGCGTGGACCCGCGGGCCGGTCTGCGCGAGCTCCAGCGGCGGATCCTCCAGGCCGACCCGGAGCTGGCGGAGCCGTCGGCGCCGCCGGCCGAACCCTCCTCGGCGCCGGTCCGTCCCGCCCAGCTCCCCGCGACCGTGCCCGACTTCACCGGCCGGTCGGCCGTCGTGCAGGAGCTGAGCGAGGTGCTGGCCGGGGCGTCGGAGCCGGGCCCCGAGGGGGGCGGCGGAGCGGGCCGGGTGATGGCCGTCTCCGCGCTGGCCGGCATCGGCGGCGTCGGCAAGACGACCCTGGCCGTCCATGTGGCCCACCGGGCACGGGCGGCCTTCCCGGACGGCCAGCTGTACGTCGACCTCCAGGGCGCCGGCGCGCGGGCGGCGGAACCGGAGGCGGTGCTCGGGGCGTTCCTGCGGGCGCTCGGCACCCCGGACACGGCGGTCCCGGACTCCCTGGAGGAGCGGGCGGCGCTGTACCGCTCGGTCCTGGACGGCCGGCGGGTCCTGGTGCTGCTGGACAACGCGAGGGACGCGGCGCAGGTACGGCCGCTGCTGCCGGGGACGGAGGGCTGCGCGGCCCTGGTGACGTCACGGGTGCGGATGGTCGGCCTGGCGGGCGCGCACCTCGTCGACCTGGACGTGATGTCCCCCGACGAGGCCTTGCAGCTGTTCACGCGGATCGTCGGCGAGGAACGGGTCGCCGCCGAGCGCGAGGCCGCGCTGGACGTGGTCGCGGCCTGCGGGTTCCTGCCGCTGGCGATCCGCATCGCGGCCTCCCGGCTGGCTGCCCGCCGCACCTGGACGGTGTCGGTGCTTGCGGCGAAGCTCGCCGACGAACGGCGCCGGCTGGACGAACTCCAGGCCGGGGACCTGGCGGTGAAGGCGACGTTCGAGCTGGGGTACGGCCAGCTGGAGCCGAACCAGGCGCGGGCGTTCCGGCTGCTGGGCCTCGCGGACGGCCCGGACATCTCCCTCGCGGCCGCGGCGGCGGTCCTGGACCTCCCGGCCGAGGACACCGAAGACCTCCTGGAGGCCCTGGTCGACACCTCCCTGCTGGAGTCGGCGGCACCCGGCCGCTACCGCTTCCACGACCTGGTCCGGCTCTACGCGCGTGCATGCGCCGAACGCGACGAGCAGTTCCCCGCGGAACGCGACGCGGCGCTGTCACGTCTGCTGGACTTCTACCTGGCCACGGTGGCGGGCGTCTACGCCATCGAACGCCCCGGGGACCGGCTGGTGGACCACCTGGAGGGCACGGACTACCCGGGCCTGTCCTTCGCGGACCGGCGGGCGGCGCAGGACTGGCTGTACGCGGAGGCGGTGTGCCTGCTGGCGTGCGTACGCCAGTCGACCGGGCCCGACCAGGTGAGACGGGCGGTGGACCTGCTGTGGGCGTCCATCGACCTCGCCGAGTCCGGCGCCAACTCCAAGGAGTACGAGGCCACCGGGGCGGCCCTGCGGGAGGCCGCGCGGGCGGCCGGTGACCGGCGGGCGGAGGCCAGGGCCCTGGTGACACTGGCCAACGGCCACCACATGTCCGGCCGGTTCGAGCTGGCGGGCCAGGAGGCCGCGGAGGCACTGGAGCTGCCCGAGTCGGCGGACGATCCGCTCCCCCGGTGCTGGGCGTCCAACATGCTGGGAGTCATCGCGCTGTACCAGAACCGCCACGACGCGGGCGAGACCCATCTGACCCGGGCCATCGAGAGCTTCCGCGCCTCGGGGGACGGCCCCGGCGAGGCGAGCGCGCTGTGCAACCTGTCCCGCATCCACCTGGCGACGGGCCGCACCGAGACCGCCGTCTCCCTGGCTCAGCGGGGCACCGACATGTACGACGCCATGGGCCACGCCCTCAAGGGCGCCAACGGCCGGTACGCGCTGGGCCTCGCCCTCACCCAGAGCGGTTCGCTCACCTCGGCCGTCGACCGTCTCGAAGAGGCGCTCGCCGTCTTCCGCGACAGCCGGCAGCGGCTGTGGGAGGGCATGACCCTCTTCCGGCTCGCCGAGGCCCACATCGCCGCGCGGCGCCTGGCGCAGGCCGCGACGCACGCCGAGGCGGCCCTGACCGTCCTGCGCGGCATCGGCGGCGAATGGCGGCGCGGGAACGTCCTGGTCGCCCTCGGCCACGCGCTGAGCGGCATCGGACAGACCGGCCGGGCGCAGGTCTGCTGGCAGGAGGCCCTGGCCATCTTCGAGTCCTTGAAGGCCCCGGAGGCCGACGCGGTGCGCCCCCTGCTGAAACCGCTCCCGATCACCTGAGGCACCGCCGAGCACGTGAGCGGTCCCGATCGCCCGGGACGGCCCCGATCGCCCGAGGCGTCGCCGGCCCGTTCATCGTTCGTTTATCGCCAACCGGCACTCTGGATCGTGTCGTTCCGTCGCGTCGGGGGGCAGACGGGGCGGCGGGGGCCGCGCCTTAAGGTGTAGCGGCCAGGGAGCGCCCGTCCGGCGGTCCGCGGGGGAATGGCCGGGCGGGCGTTCTCCCACCCCACCACAAGACCACGTCAGGGAGTCAGTCCATGAGCGACGACCAGAAGACCACCACGCCCGAGGCGACCGACGCCGAGGAACTCACCACGCTGAACACCCACGCCACCATCAAGCCGCTCAAGACGAGCGAGCCGGCCACGGGGGACACCGGCGAGGTCGGCACCGACAACACCCACGCCACGGGTGAGCCGGCCTGACCCGACTCCCCCTCCACGGACGGGGGCTCGGCCGCGACGGCACGGAGGGGGAGCCGTCGCGGCCGAGGTGTTTCCGCCGGATCATCCCGCGTGCGGGTTCCGGTCGAGGTGGCTCAGCCTGAACGGGAACGCGTCCGGCATGTGGCGCCAGCCCGGGCCCGTGAAGTGGACCGAGCACCACGAGCCGTCGACGAAGCCGATCTCGTGGTCGCCGCCCGCCACGTCGGCGCGGTCACGGATCCAGCTCACGTGACGGAGGTCGATGGACCACCCGGCCTCCACCGGGCCGTGCCCGCCCATGAGGGAGCGGGCATGGGAGACGTAGGCGAGCTGGAGGCGGTGGTCGGTCACCTGCATCACCACGACCGCGCCGTTCCTGGTCCGGGGCACGACGGCGCGCGCCAGCCGGCCCGCCATGCTGTCCCAGCCGCCGTGGAACGGCTTGCCCGGCTTCTTCTCCTCCCGCCAGAAGAGGGCCTCGAAGAGCGCCTCGAACGGGTTCCACGTGACGGACATGAGCCGCGCGGCCCCGAACACCGGGAGCATCAACCAGTTCCCCAGCGTGCGGCTCTCCGACCGCAGAGCGCGCGGGCGACGGAAACGGCCGGGCCTCGGCGCCCGTTCCGCCAGTCCCACGCAGTGCTCACCCCTCAGCACCTCACCCGGGGGCAGCACCGTCCGCGCCCGTTCGACGACCGACCCCCGGTTCCGGTCCCTGCCACTCACCCGAGAACTTCCCTCACCGTCTCGTGTATGGACGGTTCATGATCCCCGACGACCGCGGGCGGGGCGCACCCGCCTCCGGGCGGGCCGGGGAGGGGACTGCTCCGTTCACCGCCCGCGCAGTTCGCCCTTCACCACCTTCCCGCCGGCGTTGCGCGGCAGCCGGGCCACGAACTCCACCCCGCGCGGCACCTTGTAGTTGGCCATCTCGCGGCGGGACCAGGCGATCAGGTCGTCGGCCGTGAGACGGGAGCCGGGGCGGCGGACCACGAAGGCCTTGCCGACCTCGCCCAGGCGGGCGTCGGGGACGCCGATGACCGCGACGTCGGCGACGTCCGGGTGCAGGCCCAGGGTCTGCTCGATCTCCGCCGGGTAGGCGTTGAAGCCGCCGACGATGAACATGTCCTTGATGCGGTCGGTGATCCGCAGGTTGCCCGACTCGTCCAGGACACCGACGTCGCCCGTGCGCAGCCAGCCGTCCTCGGTCACGGCCCGCGCGGTCGCCGCCTCGTCCTCGTGATACCCGCGCATGACGTTGAAGCCGCGCACCATCACCTCCCCGGGCACGCCGGGGCCGAGCGGCGCGCCCGCGGCGTCGACCACCCGCACCCGGGTGCCGGGGATCGCCCGGCCGGAGGTCGACGCGATCACCGACGGCTCGTCACCCCGGCGGCACATGGTGACGATGCCGCTGGCCTCCGACAGGCCGTACGCCGTCAGGACCGTGCCGACGCCCAGTTCGCCCCGCAGGCGTTCGACGAGCCGCAGCGGCACCACCGCCGCGCCCGTCACCACCAGCCGCAGCGACGAGAGGTCGTGGGCGGCGCGGGACGGGTGGTCCAGCAGCGACTGGTGGAGGGTGGGAGGGCCGGGGAGGACCGACACGCGTTCCTTCGCCACGTTCGCCAGGACCGTGTCCACGTTGAACACCGGCTGCGGGATCATCGTCGCGCCGCGCATCAGGCAGGCGATCACGCCCGCCTTGTAGCCGAAGGTGTGGAAGAAGGGGTTCACGACGAGATAGCGGTCGCCGCGGCGCAGGCCGGCCAGGTCGGCCCAGATCTCGTACGCCCGCAGCGTCTGCGCGTGGGTGATGACCGCGCCCTTGGGGCGGCCCGTCGTGCCCGAGGTGAAGACGATGTCCGACGGCCAGGACGGGTCGATCAGTGCCGCACGGTCCCGCACCTCCCTCGGCCCCACCCCCTCCCCGCCCGCCAGGAAGTCCTTCCAGGTGTGGAAGCCCACCGGCGCGTCCTCCGACAGCACCACCGCCGTCTCCAGCGCCGGCAGCCCGCCCAACGGCCCCTGCCCGGGGCCCGTTCCGGCCGCGCGCCGCAGGGACGCCACGTACGAGGTGCCCAGGAACGTGCCCGTCACGAACAGCAGCCGCGCCCCGCTGCGGCGCAGCACGTCCGCCGCCTCCGCGCCCTTGAACCGGGTGTTCAGCGGGACCAGGACCGCGCCGGCCGACACCGCGCCGAGCGCGGCGACCACCCAGTCCAGGGAGTTGGGCGCCCAGATCGCGACCCGGTCGCCGGGCCGCACCCCGTGCGCCAGGCACGCCGCCGCCGACCGCTCCACCCGCGCGCCCAGATCGCCGTACGGGACGCGGGTACGGCCCTGCACGACCGCCTCCACGTCCGCGTACCGGTGCGCCGCCCACCGGACGAGTCCGGGGATCGTCCGCCACGTCTCCCATGTCCCGCACTCCGCGTCACCGCGCACGACAGCCTCCCGAACCCGGAACCCAGTAGCTGACTGACCGTCAGATTAACGGTAACCTGACGGACTGTCAGCTGACCGCCGAGCGAGCGGAGGTGCCCCAGCATGGCCGGTCTCAAGGACGCCACCGCCATCGTCGGCATCGGCCAGACCCCTTTCGCCAAGCATCTCCCCGAGGACGAGAAGACCCTCGCCTGCCGTGCCGTCCTCGCCGCCCTCGACGACGCGGGGATCGCACCCGGCGAGGTCGACGCGCTCGCCTCCTACACCATGGAGGAGACCGACGAGGTGGAGCTGGCCAAGGCCGTCGGCCTCGGGGACCTGACCTACTTCGGGCGCGTCCCCTACGGGGGCGGCGGCTCCTGCGCCACCGTCGCCCACCTCGCCGCCGCCATCGCCGCCGGGCAGGCCACGGTCGGGGTGGCGTGGCGGTCGCGGAAGCGGGGCAGCGGGCCGCGGCCCTGGACCAACACCAGCGTGCAGCTCCCCACCCCCGCCCAGTGGACCCGGCCGTACGGGCTGCTGCGGCCCGTCGACGAGATCGCCATGCTGGCCCGCCGGTACCTGCACGAGTACGGCGCCACCCGCGACCACCTCTTCCACGTGGCCCTCGCCTGCCGCAACCGCGCCAACCAGAACCCGGCCGCCGTCATGTACGAACGCCCCCTGACCCGCGAGTCGTACATGACCTCCCGCTGGATCAGCGAACCCCTCTGCCTCTACGACAACTGCCTGGAGACGGACGGCGCGCTGGCCTGCGTGGTCGTCAGCCGCGAGCGCGCCCTCGACTGCCGCCGGCGGCCCGTGTACGTCCACTCCGCCGCCCAGGGGCTGCCCGCCCAGCACCACGGCATGGTCAACTACTGGAACGACGACCCGCTCACCGGACCCGCCTGGGCCGCCGCCCGACACCTGTGGAAACACGCCGACTTCACCCCGCAGGACGTCGACGTCGCCCAGATCTACGACGCGTTCACCCCGCTGGTCCTGCTCTCCCTGGAGGGGTACGGCTTCTGCGGGCGGGGCGAGGGCGGGGCCTTCACCGAGGGCGGGGCGCTGGAGACCGGCGGACGGCTGCCGGTCAACACCGGCGGGGGCGGGCTCTCCGAGGCGTACGTCCACGGCTTCAACCTGATCAACGAAGGCGTGAAGCAGCTCCGGGGAACCAGCACCGCGCAGGTCCCCGGCGCCACCACCTGCCTGGTCACCGCCGGGGAGGGAGTCCCGACCTCCGCCCTGCTCCTCAGGAGTTGAGATGCTCAAGCCGGTCCCGGACGCCGACGGCGCCCCCTTCTGGCAGTACGCCGCCCGCGGCGAACTGCGCGTGCAGAGCTGCGCCGACTGCGGCGAACCCCGCTTCCCGCCACGGCCCTGCTGCCCGCACTGCCAGTCCTTCGCGAACGAGTGGACGCCGACCTCGGGGCGCGGACGCATCTGGTCGTACGTCGTCCCGCACCCGCCGCTGCTGCCCGACTACGCCGAGCAGGCGCCGTACAACGTGATCGTGGTGGAGCTGGCCGAGGCGCCGCGGATCCGGCTGGTGGGGAACCTGGTGAGCGCGGCGGGGGCGCGGCTGGACTCCGTGCCGGTGGAGCGGCTGCGCGTCGGGGCCCGGGTGCGCGTCGTGTTCGACGCGGACGGCGGGCTGCCGCAGTGGGTGCTGGAGCGGCCGTGAGCGTGCGTCTGACCGCCGACCGGGACACCGGGGTCGCCGTCGTCACCCTCGACCGGCCCGAGAGGCTCAACGCCATCGACCTCGACATGGCACGGCGGCTGGCCGAGGTGTGGCGGGCGTTGCGGTTCGACGACACCGTGCGGGCCGTCGTCCTCACCGGGGCCGGGCGGCGGGCGTTCTGCACCGGGATCGACCGGGACGCCGTCGTGCCGCAGCCCTCCTCGCCCTACATGCTGGACGATCCGCTGCTCACCGTCGGACCCAAGGCGAACGACCTGTGGAAGCCGGTCGTCGCCGCCGTGGAGGGGATGGCCTGCGGGGGCGCCTTCTACCTGCTCGGCGAGTGCGAGTTCCTCGTCGCCGGCGCCGACGCCGTCTTCTTCGACCCGCACACCACCTACGGCATGGTCAGCGCCTACGAGTCGGTGCTGATGAGCGGGCGCATGCCGTACGGGGAGGCCGCGCGGATGATGCTCATGGGCACCGCCGAGCGCGTCTCCGCCCGCCGCGCCCACGACACCGGCCTGGTGTCCGAGCTCACCGACGCGGGCGGCGCCCTGGACGCTGCCCTCACCTGCGCCACCGTCATCGCCGGCCACCCGCCCACCGCGGTCCAGGGCACCGTACGGGCCCTGTGGGCGGCGAAGGAGGCGACCCGCGCGGCCGCCTACGCCCAGGCCCCCCACCTCGTCACCCTGGGCAACCTCGCCCCCGACCGGCAGACCGACCTCTTCACCACCCGCCGCCCGAACGACTTCCGCGTGCGATGACCCGGCCCACGACGCCGACCACGAGTCCCTGATCCGCGCCGCCGAGGACCCGCGCCGGAGCCCGGGCGCCACGGGCGGGCCCGCACGGCGGAGCGGGACAGAGCCGGGCGGGGCCGGGCCCCGTGAAGCCCGCGCGGACGCTCGGCACGACCCCGGTCGCGCCGCCGCCGGCCACCCGCCCCGGAGTCCGCACCGCCGTCACCGCCGCGTACCCGCCCGGACGGGCGCGGGAGGCCGTGGGCGGGCACGGCGAGGGCGGACAGGGCCGGCCTCGCGCGCCGCGCCGGGCCCGGGCGGGGCCAGGGGCCGGTGAGCCCGCGCGGGTGCTCGGTGCGGGGCTGGGCCGGGGCGTCGGTGGTCACCCGCGCGCCGGGGTGCGGGGCGCGTGGGTGCGGTGACGCGTGCGGGGTTCAGGTGGGGGGCGTCACCGTGTGGCGTGCGGTTTGTGCTGGGCGTAGCGTCTGCGGTGTGGGCGGCGTGTGGGCCGCTCCCCCGCAGCGACGGCCGCCGTCCGGCCCCTTTCCGTGTGTACTCGGTGCGACGGCCGTCCCGGACGGCGTCGGGCTCACGCCGTTCTCGCGGTGCCCGTGCCCTTCTCCGCGTCCAGCGCGTACACGCAGCGGTCCTTGCTGCACGCGTACACCACGCCGTCGCGGACCACCGGGGAGCCGGTGATCTCGCCGCCCGTGGCGAGCTTCCAGCGCAGCCGGCCGTCGTCGGCCTTCAGGGTGTACAGCAGGTGGTCGGTCGAGCCGAAGTGGATGCGGCCCTCGGCGACCACGGGGGCGCCCACGATGTCGCCGCCGGACTGGAAGCGCCACTTGGGCGTGCCCGTGACCGCGTCCAGGGTGTAGAGGCCCTTGCCGCTGCCGACGTGGACATGGCCGGCGGCCACCAGCACCGGCTCGATGGAGGAGCGGGCCTCGGTGGCGATGCGCCAGCGGTCGCGGCCGTCGGTGGCGTCGAGGGCGTACACGGTGCCGAGGTAGTCGGCCAGGTACACCCCGCCCCCGGTCACCGCGGGGCCGGGGACGAAGGTCGGCGGGGAGAGGAAGGCCGCGGGCGCCTCGAAGTGCCAGCGCACCATGCCGCTCGCCACGTCCACGGCGATCACCCGGGTGCCGGCCGAGACGTAGACATAGCCGTCGGGGGCGGGCGTGACCCGGACCGGGACGCCGCCGCAGGACGCCGTGTCCCCGATGGGGTACGACCAGCGCTCGTCGCCCGTACGGGCGTCCAGGGCGCGCAGCCGGGCGTCCTGCCAGACGTAGACGACGCCGTCGTGCAGGGCGGGCCCGGCCTCCGGGGACTCGAAGTCGGTCTGGCAGCCGGTGACCTCCCACAGCTTCTGCCCGGTGGAGGCCTCCCAGGCCTGGATGCCGCCGCCGCGGGTGCCGGTGACGACGGTGCCGCGCTCGGCCTTGAGGCAGTACACCCAGGCGTCCGTCGGCAGCCGCCACAGGTCGTTGCCCTCCCGGGCGTCCAGCGCGAACAGCGTGGGCCCGTCGGAGGCGTGCACCCGGCCGTCCGCGACCGCCATCGACCAGGCCACGTCGCGCGTCTTGAAGCGGCGGCGGCCGGTGGCCACGTCCAGCGCGTGCACCTCGAAGGAGGTGACGTACACGAGGTCGCCCGCGACGGCCGGGGTGCCCCACACGTCGTTGGACATGCGGAACCGCCACGGCCGCCACCCCGCCGGGGTCTCCGGGGGCGCGGCGGGGGCGGGCGGTACGGCGGGGTCGGCGCCGTTGACGCCGGTGCGGGGCCGGGTCCAGGAGGCGACCAGGCCGGGCTCGGGCACGGGCGCCTTGGCGGCGGCGCCGGCCCGCATCTCGGCGACGCGCGGCCCCGGCCCGATGGGCACGGCCGCGCCGATCAGCCGGACGGGACCGGTGTCGGGGGTGCCGACGGGCGCGGGCTGCGGCGGCCGGGACAGCACCACGGGGTCGCGCGAGGGCGGCGGAGGCAGGGGCGGTGCGGCGGGCCGGGCGGGAGCCGCTCCCCCGGCTCCCCCGGCACCGGCGACGGGCGCGACCCCGGTCGTCGTGCGGGCGCCGCGCCGGGACTCGATGAGCGCGACCGCCTTCTCCGGCAGCCACGCCGACGCCGTACCGCTGTCGTCGGAGCCGGAGCCGAAGAGGTGGGGGGCCAGCTGGGCCTGGAGGTCGGCGGGGGAGGGGCGGCCCGTGGCCTCCATCTGCATGCAGGACTCGATGAGCGGGCGCAGCTCGTCGGGCAGGCCCTCCAGGTCCGGGCCCTCCCGCAGCAGCATGAAGACGGTCTCGACCGGGTTCGCGCCGTGGAAGGGCGGATGCCCGGTGGCCGCGAAGACGAGGGTCGAGCCCAGCGAGAACACATCGCTCGCGCCGGTCACACTGCGCGAGTCCTTCGCCTGCTCCGGGGACATGTAGGCGGGGGTGCCGACGGCGACATTCGTCATCGTCAGACGCGTGTTCGAGACGCCGGACGCGATACCGAAGTCGATCACCCGGGGGCCGTCCTCCACGACGAGGACGTTGGAGGGCTTCAGGTCACGGTGGACCAGCCCGGCGCCGTGGATGGACTGGAGCGCCTCCGCGACGCCCGCCGCCAGCCAGCGCACCGCCTGGGCCGGCAGCGGCCCGCACTCGTTCACTATCTCCTCGAGCGAGGGCGCGGGCACGTACGCGGTGGCCAGCCACGGCACGGCGGCGCGCGGGTCGGCGTCGACCACCGCGGCCGTGTAGAAGCCGGAGACCGCCCGGGCCGCCTCGACCTCGCGCGTGAAGCGCACGCGGAAGAGCTGGTCCTCGGCGAGCTCCGTACGGACCGTCTTGATCGCCACGCGCCGGCCCGAGGCCGAGCGCGCGAGATAGACCAGCCCCATGCCGCCGGCACCCAGCCGTCCCAGCACCTCGAACGGCCCGATCCGCCGCGGATCGTGCTGCGTCAGCTGATCCACCACTTGCCTGCCACCTCCCCGTACGAGCCCCGCCACCCATATGTGTACGCGACCCCGTGCAGCGTCTCACCACCGCACCGCCATGGCGGCACGCACCCCGATTCTTCCTGGCCGGGCCACCGGTTGCGAACCCGGGGACAATCGGGGTGTCCAGTGTCATATCAGGGCAGAAAGCTACAGTTCAGCGCTCCAGGACCGCGAACGACGCCCCCTGATTGTCGGTGACGACCGCCACCGTGCCGTACGAGGCGGCGAAGGGTCCGGCCTGGACCCGCCCGCCGAGCCGGGTCACCGCGCCGAGCGCCGCCTCGCAGTCCGCGACACCGAAGTGGACGAGGAAGTGCGGCGGCATCATCTCCGCGAAGAAGTCCGTGACGGCCGCCCGGCCGAAGTCGGGGTCGGCGCCGGGACCGAAGAGCGCCTCGTGGAAGAGGTGCCCGTAGAAGGTGTTGGCGGTCTCGATGTCCCGGGCGTACAGCTGCGCCCAGGCGAAGGTGCCGGGCCGGTGGCGGATGCCGAAGCCGTGGTGGCTGCCCGCCTGCCAGAGACCGAAGACGGCGCTCTCCGGGTCGGCGGCGAGGGCGGCGACGCCCAGCCCGTCGACCGGGAACGGCGCCATGACGACCTGCCCGCCGGCCGCCGTGATCCGCCGGGCGGTCGACTCCGCGTCCGGCGTGGCGAAGTACACCGTCCAGACGGTGGGCATCCGGCCGTCCGTCTTGGGCGCGAGCGCCGCGACGGGTTTCCCCTCCAGCCGGGCCCACACGGAGGCGCCGTACGCGCCCTCGAAGACCCACCCGAAGAGCTCGCCGTAGAACCGCCTGCCCGCCTCCACGTCGGGAAGCTGAGCGTCCACCCAGCAGGGGACGCCCTCGGGGTATCCCTCCGGGTATCCCCCTGTGTACACCGATGCCCTGTTTTCGGCCATGCAGCCAAACTAACGGCGGTGCACGCAGCGCGCAGACCAGGCACAGCCGTGTCCGCGTCCTCGCGCACCCCATTTGCAGTCGGCCGAATAGCGCTCCGATCACCCCTCGGTAAGCTGACGACATGACAGGACAAGTGCGTACCGTCGACGGCCGCGTGGCCGGTCGACGCGGGCAGGCGACGCGGCAGAAGCTGCTGGACTGCCTCAGTGAGATGCTCAGCTCCTCTCCGTACCGGGACGTCAAGGTCATCGACGTCGCCCGGAAGGCGGGCACTTCGCCCGCGACCTTCTACCAGTACTTCCCGGACGTCGAGGGCGCCGTCCTGGAGATCGCCGAGCAAATGGCCGCCGAGGGCGCCGGGTTGACGGAACTGCTGGAGGGTCGGTCCTGGGTCGGCAAGGCCGGCTGGCAGACGGCGCAGGAACTCGTCGACGGTTTCCTGGACTTCTGGCGCAAGCACGACGCGATCCTGCGCGTGGTCGACCTCGGTGCCGCCGAGGGCGACAAGCGTTTCTACAAGCTCCGCATGAAGATCCTGAACTCGGTGAACAACTCCCTCGCCGAGACGGTCGCCGAGTTGCAGGCCAAGGGCCGGGTCGACAAGGACGTGAACCCGGCCGCGGTCGCCGGTTCGATCGTCGCGATGCTGGCGGCGGTGGCCTCGCACCAGAAGGGCTTCTCCTCCTGGGGCGTGAAGCAGGCCGAACTCAAGCCGAATCTCGCACTGTTGGTGCATCTGGGCATCACCGGCAAGAAGCCGACGAAGTAGCGTCCGGCGCGGCCGGAGCACCCTTTTTCCAGTTTTCCGGTATTCCCTGGTTGATCTGGCTCATCCGGTTCACCTGATTCATCTGGTTCATCCGGTTTCCCAGATCCCAAGTCCTGTCTGGCGGGCGGTGGTTCACGCGAGTGGACCACCGCCCGCCGCGCTATGCGGGCAGCGGCCGGTCCTTGACCACGTGCTTCATCACCAGCGTGGACGTCAGCCGCTGCACCCCGGGCAGCGTCGCGAGGCGCTCGTCGTACAGCCGCTGAAAGGCCGCGAGGTCGGCGGTGGCCACCCGCAGCAGGTAGTCCGGCTCCCCGAACAGCCGCTCGGCCTCCAGGACGTGCGGGATGCCGGCCAGCGCGCTCTCGAACTCGGCGACCGTGTCCCGGTCCTCCTGCCGCATGGACACGAAGACCAGCGCCTCGAAGGTCAGCCCCACGGCGGCCGGCGCGACGACCGCCCGGTAGCCGCTGATCGCCCCCGACCGCTCCAGTTCCCGCAGCCGCCGGTGACACGGCGAGACACTCAGCCGCACCCGCGCGGCCAGCTCGGTCACGGTCAGCCGCCCGTCCTGCTGGAGCTCGGCAAGGATTTTCCGGTCCACGTCGTCCATGAGGCAGATTTTCCCCCGGACAGGCCGGTACCGCGCAAACTTCAGAAACACTTTCGGCCGTCTCACGCCTAATGTCCCCTCCATGCACTCGGAACTCCTGCTCTCCTTCCTCCTCCTGGACCTGCTGCTGGTGTGCGTGCCGGGGGCCGACTGGGCGTATGTGATCGCGGCGGGGCTGCGCGGGCGCTCGGTGGGGCGGGCGGTGGCCGGCCTGGTGAGCGGCTACGCCCTGCACACGGCGCTCGCGGCGGCGGGCCTGGCGGTCCTGGTGGCCGGGTCGCCCGCGCTGCTGACCGGGCTGACGGTGGCCGGTGCGGCGTACCTGGTGTGGCTGGGGTGGGGCGTGCTGCGGCGGCCGGGGATGCCGACGGAGGCGTCGGGCATCGGGGAGCGGGTCTTCCTGCGCGGGGCGGCGATCAGCGGGCTGAACCCCAAGGGCCTGCTGCTGTACCTGTCGGTCCTGCCGCAGTTCCTGGTCACGGGGGAGGGCGGGCTGCCGGTCCCGGCGCAGACGGCCGTCCTCGGCCTGCTGCACATGGCGTGCTGCGCCGCGGTCTATCTGACGGTGGGCGCGGCGGCCCGCGCGGTCCTGGGCGCCCGCCCCGCCGCGGCCCGCGCGGTCACCCGGACCTCCGGGGCGGCGATGCTGGGCATCGGGGCGTTCCTGCTGCTCCAGCGACTGGCCACGCTGTGAGGCCCTACGGCTCCGCCCGGCGGGTGAGCCTGAACAGCCGGATCTCCCGCTCCACCCGCGCCTGGTAGGCCGCGTACGGCGGCCAGAACGCCAGCACCGCCTGCCAGACCGCCGCGCGCTCCTCCCCCTCCAGCAGCCGGGCCGTCACCGGGATGTCGGCGCCCTTCCAGCTGATCTCCGCGTCCGGGTGGGCGAGGAGGTTGGCGGTCCAGGCGGGGTGTCCGGGCCGCCCGAAGTTGGACCCCACGAGGATCCAGCCGCGGCCCCCGTCCTCCGGCATGCAGGCGAGCGGCGTCCGCCGCGCCAGACCGCTCCTCGCCCCGGTGGAGGTGAGCACCACCCCCGGCAGCAGCTGCGCGCTGAGCAGCACCTTTCCCCGGGTGAGCCGGTGCACGGCCCGGTCGAGCGCGGGCACGACACGGGGCGCGGCCTTGGCGAAGAGCGGGGTCGAGGACACCTTCTGCACGATCCGAGTACCGATCACACCGCCACCTCCGTCCGCCGGTCGTCCCGTCCGTCGCGTTCGTCGCGTTCGTCGCGCCGGTGACGCCGGTCGCGTCCGCCCCGCTCGAAGAGCCCCGATCGTCGCGCCGCGTGGGCGCGCAGGCGGTGGGCGGGACCGAGGAGCAGGTCGTCGCCCGCGGCGCGCTTGAAGTACAGGTGCGCCTCGTGCTCCCAGGTGAAACCGATGCCGCCGTGGAACTGGACGGCCTCGGCGGCGGCGGTGCGCAGGGCGGTGAGGCACTGGGCGAGGGCGAGGGCGCCGACGTATTCGTCGCGGGCGGTCGCCCAGGCCGCGTAGTAGGCGGCGGAGCGGGCCGTCTGCACCTGGACGTACACGTCGGCGAGGCGGTGCTGCACGGCCTGGAAGGAACCGATCGTCCGGCCGAACTGCTCGCGTTGTCCGGCGTACTCCACGGTCCGCTCCAGCGCCCGGTCGGCGGCCCCGACGGCCTCGCAGGCGAGGACGGCGGCGGCGCGGTCGCCGAGCCGGGACAGCGCCGGGAGGATGTCGGTGTCCGGGTCGCCGCCCAACAACTCGGCCTCGACATGACGGAATTGGAGGCGGGCCTGCGGGCGGGTCGCGTCCAGCGCGGTCTGCCGTACGCGGGTCAGGCCCTCGGCGTCCCCGGGGACGAGGAAGAGCAGCGGGCGGGAGCGGACGAAGCCGCCGGTGTGGGCGGCGACGAGCAACAGGCCGGCGCTGTGCCCGTCGAGCACGCCCGCGGCCTCGCCGTACAGCCGCCACCCGCCGTCGGCGCGCCGGGACGCCTGGATGCCGCCGGCCCGGCCCCCACCCGCCCAGTCGCCGTCGTTCGCGCGGGTCAGCGCGAGGGCGGTGGTGAGGGCGGAGGCGGGGACGGCGAGGGTGGCGGTGAGGGCGCCGGAGGCGACGCGCGGCAGCAGGGCGGTGCGCTGGGCGTCGGTGCCGAGGGCGAGGATCAGCGGCGCGGCGAGGACGGAGGTGGCCAGGAGCGGGGAGGGGGCGAGGGCCCGGCCGGTCTCCTCGCAGGCGAGGGCGAGGTCGGTGACCGGGCAGCCGACACCGCCGTACGCCTCGGGGAGGGCGAGGCCGGGCAGGCCCAGCCGGCCGGCGAGGGCGGACCAGAGGGCGGGGTCGTGGCCCGCGGGGGTGTCGAGGGCGGCGCGCAGATCGTGCGGGCCGGAGCGTTTGTGGAGCAGTTCCCGCAGAGTGCGGCGGATCTCCTGCTGCTCGGCGGTGAAGCTGGGGTCCATGGGCGGAACTCCCCCCTCCTCGCTATCTGACGATCCGTCATATTAGGCCGGGGCGACCGGGATGCCCAGAGCGACGGCCCCTGCCCGGGCACCCGGATCTGATGTACCGTCAGATCCATGACGTCAGGTCGCAAGGTCGCCGTCGTGGGTGTGGCGCTCTCCGACTGCGGACGCGTGGACGACGCCACGCCGTACGCCCTGCACGCCCAGGCGGCCCGCCGCGCGCTGGCGGACGCCGGACTGGGCCGCGCGCACATCGACGGCTTCGCCTCCGCCGGCCTCGGCACCCTCGCCCCCGTCGAGGTGGCCGACTATCTGGGCCTGCGGCCCACCTGGGTGGACTCCACCTCGGTCGGCGGCTCCACCTGGGAGGTGATGGCGGCACACGCGGCGGACGCGATCGCGGCCGGCCACGCGAACGCCGTCCTGCTGGTCTACGGCTCGACGGCCCGCGCGGACGTCCGGGCGGGCCGCCGCACCGCGACCCTCTCCTTCGGGGCGCGCGGCCCGCTCCAGTTCGAGGTCCCCTACGGCCACACCCTGATCGCCAAGTACGCCATGGCGGCCCGCCGCCACATGATCGAGTACGGCACGACGATCGAGCAGCTGGCGCAGGTGGCGGTCCAGGCGCGGGCGAACGCGGCCCTGAACCCGGAGGCGATGTTCCGCACGCCGGTGTCCGTGGCCGACGTCCTGTCCGGCCCAATGATCGCCGACCCGTTCACGAAACTGCACTGCTGCCTGCGCTCCGACGGCGGCGCGGCGGTCCTGCTGGCGGCCGAGGAGTACGTACGGGACTGCCGCACCGCGCCCGTGTGGATCCTCGGCACCGGCGAACACGTCTCGCACGCCGCCATGACGGAGTGGGAGGACTTCACCGTCTCCCCGGCGGCGGTCAGCGGCCGTCTCGCCTTCGCGCGCGCGGGGGTGCGCCCCGACGAGATGGACTTCGCCCAGCTCTACGACGCCTTCACCTACATGACGCTGGTGACCCTGGAGGACCTGGGGTTCTGCGCGAAGGGCGAGGGCGGGGCGTTCGTGGAGAAGGGCCGGCTCCGGGTCGAGGGCGGGGACCTGCCGGTGAACACGGACGGCGGCGGCCTGTCGGCCCAGCACCCCGGCATGCGCGGCCTGTTCCTCCTGGTGGAGGCGGTACGGCAGCTGCGGGGCGAGGCGGGCGCCCGGCAGGTCCGCGCCCGCGACGGCGCCCTGCCCCGGCTGGGGGTGGCGTCGGGGACCGGCGGCTGGTTCTGCTCCTCGGGGACGGTGGTGCTGGGCCGGGACTAGCGACCTGGGCGGGATCACACCCGGGTCGACAGCACCCGTCCCTCCACCGTCCCGATGACCAGCGCACCGCTGTCGGAGACGCTCAGGCAGGTGGGGGTGAAGACATGGCCGCCGACGGCCGTGGGGACCCGGCGCAGGATCTCGCCGTCGTCGGCGCGGAGCGTGAGGAGTTCGCCGTTGTCGGGGCCGGCCGCCGTCACGGCGTGCACCAGACCGGCGTGGGCGTCGACGCCCGTGACCCGCGCGGGCAGGCGGTGCGCCCACACCACCTCGCCCCCGGGCAACGCCCGGCGCAGCAGGAACCCGTCCAGGCCGTCGGTGCAGGCGTGGACGAGCCCGGCCCCGTCGTCCTCGACGTACACGGCGGGCCCGCCGCGCAGGAAACGCCCCACGGGGCCCACGGCGGCGTCGCCCCACGCGTACGGGAACAGCCGCTCGGCCCCGTCCGGCGCGACCCTGACCACCCACTTCTCCAGCAGCTCGGTGCGCGTGTCCTCGGCCCCGGCCCCCTGGAGCAGCAGCAGGTGCGGCGACCGCCGCACCTGGAGGTCGTACGAGTTGTCGCTCTCCCCCAGCGCGAGAGCACCCAGCCGCTTCCCGGACGGGGTCAGGACGACACTCTCGTACGGCGGCCAGCGCGGCCCCGGGTACAGCTCGCGGGAGTCCCGGGCGATCCAGACGCCGTCCGTCCGGGAGGCGAGGGCGACGGGGAAGGCGAACTTCAGCTCGGCGAGGAGGGTGCCGTCGGCGAGCGCGAACCGCCGCAGCAGGGTGGTCCGGTTGTCGCTGGTCCCGACCAGGACGGTGATCCAGACGGTTCTCTCGTCCGGCGTCACGTACAGCCGGCAGCCCGAACGCTGGAAGGCGTCCTCGGGGGCGGGCACGGACCACAGCTCCCCGCCGTCCGGCGACCAGCACTCCAGCAGGGTGCCGCCCTGCGCGGCCGTGAGCACCCGCCCGTCGCGCAGCGCGTGCACGACGGCGACACCGGCACGGCGGGTCCAGGTACGGCCCCGCTCGGCGGCGAGTTCGGCGAGGTACCGCTGGGGCCGGGTGAGGTCCGCCGCCCCGGGCCGCTCCCGGTCGATGTCCACGGGGACGCGTTCCCCGGCCACCAGCGCTTCGAGAGCGGCGGAGGCGTCGGTGTCCGGGCCGGCCGCCGTCGCCCAGTCGTCCCGTTCGACGACGCGGCGCGTGTACGCGTCCCGACCCAGGTCCTCGTAGTCGACGACGGGCGCGGCGAACGTCACCTCCAGCCGACGCGCGTCCAGCCAGCGCAGGCCGGTGACACCGACGTCCGGCAGGGCGGCGTCGGCGCGGCGTCGCGTCCCGGGCTCGTAGAGGTGCAGTCCGCCGCGGCGCTCGAACTCGTCACCGTCCTCGGTGCCGACGGCCAGGACGGGCAGGGCGGGGTGGAAGGCCATGTCCTCGATGCCCCGCTCCAGCACGAACTGGTCCCACAGCGCCAGATCACTCGTCCGGTACACGGCGACCCGGCCGCCGCCGTTGCGGCCCGTGACGGAACAAGCGACGGCGAGCCAGCGGCCGTCGGCGCTCACCACGGTGGTGAAGGGGTGGCCGACCTCGGGGAACGGATCGTCGGGGATCAGGCGCATGGAAGCAGAGCGTAGTCAGCGCCGGTACGGCGACCACGCCCGGAGCCGCACCCGGCCGGCGGGTCCACGGCGACCACGCCCGAAGTCGCTCCCGGCCGGCACGTCCACGGCGACCACGCTCGGAGTCGCTCCCGGCCGGCGGGTCGATACTCGACCCATGGGAACGGATCTTCACGAGCTGCTCAGGTCACTGCGGGTGTGGGACCCGGAGGTGACCGACCTCCCGGCGTTCGACCCGGCGACGGCGCCCGACGAACCGCTGGCGCTGTTCACCGCCTGGTTCGCCGAGGCGGTCGCGGCGGGCGAGCGGGAACCGCACACGATGACCCTCGCGACGGCCGACGAGGACGGCCTGCCCGACGCCCGGATCGTCATGCTGCACGGCGCCGACGCGGACGGCTGGTCCTTCGCGACCCACGTGACCAGCAGCAAGGGCCGTGCCCTCGCCGCCCGCCCCTACGCGGCCCTCACCTTCTACTGGCCCGTCCACGGCCGCCAGATCCGCCTGCGCGGCCCGGTCACCGCGGCGCCCGCCGAGGAAGCCCTCGCCGACCTGCACGCCCGCTCCACGGGCGCCCTGGCAGCCGCCCTGACCGGCCGCCAGAGCGAAGTCCTCGGCTCGCTGGAGGAGTTGGCGACGGCCTCCGAAGCCGCCTGGGAACGCGCCCGCCACGACCCGACCACCCCGTCCCCGACCTGGACCCTGTACCGGCTCCGCCCGCAGGAGGCGGAGTTCTTCCAGGGCGAGGAACGCCGCCGCCACGTCCGTCTCAGGTACCGCCGCGTGGAGGAGGCGTGGGCGCGCGAGTTGCTGTGGCCCTAGGCATTTCCCGGGACGCGGCAACGTTCGTGGGGCCGGTGGCGACTGAGGGGAGGATGTGTTTCCCGGATCGTGTGAGGACTCAGTCGTGGCTTCCGCTTCGCATCGCCGTGCCCGTGGTGGCCGGCGCACCGCACCTGTCGCCGTCGTCGTCACGGCGGCGGCCGTCGTGCTGCTCGTGTCCCTGGTGGTGGCCCTGCGCCCGGAGGGCGGGGGCGGGGGCGGCGCCGAGGGCGGGGCGGCCGTGGTGACGCCCGTCGCGGAGACCGAGGCCTCCGGCCCACCGACGGCGCCGACACCCTCCGCGACACCCACGGCCTCGGCGTCCCCGAGCGCCACCGCCGCGACGGCCACACCGTCGGCCTCCGCCACCCCGACCCCGTCGGCGCGGGCGACGGCCGGCGGCGGCAGACCCCGCACGCCGTCCACCGCGGCGCCGGCGGGGGGACGGGTACGGCCCGGCGTCACCTACCGGGGCGTCGCCACGTCGTACGACGCGGGCAACGGCGACGGCGCCTGCTCGTTCGGGCCCAGCGACGACCTCATGATCGCGGCGATGAACACCGCCGACTACGAGACGTCCAAGGCGTGCGGGGCGTACGTGCGGGTGCGTGCGGCGAGCGGCGCGTCCGTCACGGTCCGGATCACCAACGAGTGCCCGGCGCCCTGCGCGCCCGGCCAGCTCGACCTCAGCACCCAGGCCTTCGCGAAGCTGGCCGACCTCTCGGTGGGCCGGATAGCGATCACCTGGACCCTGCTGAGCCCCAGCACCACCGACACCGTCTCCCTGCGCTACAAGACCGGCTCCAGCCAGTACTGGTGCGGCATCCAGGCACTCGGCCACCGCAACCCGCTGGCGCGCCTGGAGATCCGCACGGGCGACGGATGGACCGCGCTGCCCCGCACCGAGTACAACTACTTCCTCTCCGAGCGGGGCACCGGCTGCGGGGGCGCGATCAGGATCACCGACATCTACGGGGAGCGGCTGACCGTCGAGGGCATCGCGCTGCGCCCGGGCGCCGTGCAGGCGACCGGGGTTCAGTTCGCGGCGCACTGACGGCGCCGCTCGCGGGCGGTCATGGTGAAGTCTTGAAAGTTTTCACCCGAACCACACAGGTGGGGTGAGGGCGGACATCCGTGTTCACCGTGGCGTTGTGTGCATCAGGCGTCACCTGCGGAAACCTCGTCTCCTGGCAGCGAACGCGCCCCCGCGCTCCACCGAATTCCCTTTTGGCATAGGCGATTTGACGCCAAATCACAAACACCGCACAACCGACATGTACGGTTTCGACCTCTGGACGGCTCCTCCGGGAGCCGCCAAGAATCATCCCCGCGGTCTGGCTCAGATCCAGGCCGTTCTGTGTGGTTTCCGCTTGCGCACGCCACTGGGACGGAGAAGGACTTTGAACGCAGGCAGCCCCCCGGCACAGGCGTTGAAACAGGCCTCCCCGACGGATCGCGGCATCAGGGTCGTGCGGAGCCCGGACGACCTTCTGTCGGCCCCCGTCGCGGCGGACGAACTCAGGCACCGCGCCGTACTGGTCAAGTCGTCAGCCGTCGCGGACAGGGACACGCTGGAGGCAGTGCAGACGGCGCTGCCGTGGATGGACGTCTGGCGTGACCACCGCTCCTACGTCACCGGTGTGTGGCGGTGCGAGGTCGACGGCGCCCTGGAGCGGCCCGACTACACCGCCTACCGCCCGCGCACTCTCGACTTCCACACCGACATGTCCCGGTACCTGCGACCGCCGGAGTTCACCGTCATCCGGTGCGTGGTGCCGGACGCCGAGGGCGGCGACAACCTGGTCCTCCACATCGACGACATCCTCACCCGGCTCCGCGGGCTCGGCCGCGACGACATCGTCGACATGCTGGTCGCGGAACGGCCCCTGAGCATGGAGCCGCGCCACTACAACCACGGACGGGTGGCGGTCGGGACACCGGTCACCGCCGCCCTGGTCGTTCCGGAGGCCGCCGACGCCCCCTGCCGGATCTACGACCGGCACGGCGCCAGCAAGGGCGACCACCTGGCGCTCTCGCAGGAGGAGGAGCGGCTCTTCGACGAGTTCTTCGCGTACTGCCGCGGTCAGGAGGACCTCGCGGAACGCGTCCGGCTCGAGGCCGGCGACATCCTGGCGTTCTCCAACTGGCGCTTCATGCACGCCCGTCTGGAGTGCTCGGGTTCCGGAAGGGTGACGGAGATCTGCATGGGCAATGACGATCGTCTGCCGACGGAGGGTGACAGCGCATGAAGCCAGGTCTCGACCGGTTCCCGCTCACCGCGGTGAACCTCAAGGACATGCTGTGGTTCGCCGAGGAGGGGCGGGCCGTGCAGCGCCTCTACACCTCCGACCAGTGCGATGTGATCCTCGTCGGCTGGGAGGCCGGCCAGGAGAGCTCGTACCACGACCACGGCATCTCCGAGTCCGTCGTCCTGGTCGTCGAAGGGCGGATCACGGCGGTGAGCGAGGGCCAGGAACGCGTCCTCGGGCCGGCCGAGACGCTGGTGACGCCGCAGGGGGCGCACCACCGGATGCGCAACGACGGGCCCGGACGTGCCGTCACCTTCCACATCTACGCGCCGCCCATGCAGGGCGGTGTGTCGGCTCCGTACATCGATCACACCACCGACAGCGACTGACCGCCGAGGCGAGGAGTCTCCTCATGGCTTTGACCATGCAGCCTGTTGATCTGCGTGAGTTCACGTACCAGGGACAGCAGTACGCCTACGAGCCCAACACCCTTCGTTTCGCGCCCGTGGGACGTACGAACGAGCGCCTCACTCGTCACCTCGACGAGGCGGAGCGACCGAGGACCATCCTGAAGGAGCTGCCCAAGGGCGGCATCAGCTTCATCACGCTCAACGTCGCCCACGACTGCAACATGGCGTGTCCCTACTGCTTCGCCAAGCAGGGCCTGTACGGCGGCAAGGAACGCAAGCTGATGGACGTGGAGGCCGCGCGGAAGTCCGTCGACTGGCTGTTCCAGCAGGCCGGCGAGAAACCCGAGGTCTACCTGCGTTTCCTGGGCGGCGAGCCCCTGATGAACGTGCCGGTCATCCGCCAGGCCGCCGAGTACGCGGAGGACAAGGCGAACCGTTCCGGCAAGCGCGTCTACATGAGCATCAACACCAACGGGACGCTCTTCAACCGCGAGATCGAGCAACTGCTGAAGGACCACCGCATGACGGTGTCCATCAGCATGGACGGCACCCGGGCGGCCCACAACACCTTCAGGATCTTCCGCAACGGCAGGGGCACCTACGACGCCGTCGTGCGCAACATCGAGAAGTTCCTGGACATCGACCCGCACACGATGATCAACGCCACCCTCACGGCGAGCAACCTGGACGTCGACGAGTACGCGGAGCTGTTCCGCAGCCTCGGCGTCAAGCTGATCCGCTACGCCCTGGTCGGCACCGCGGTGCCCGAGATCGCCGTGGCGAAGGAACAGAAGCTGGCCCAGCTGATCGCCGCCTACGACCGGCTCGCGGAGGCGTACCGCGACCAGCTGCTGCGCGGCGACGTGTGGTACCTCGCCGACTTCTACAAGTACTTCGGCAACTTCAGGAACCTGGAGAAGCGCCACAACCGCTGCGGTGCGGGCACCGCGTACGTGAACGTCGACGTCGACGGCAACGTCAACCTCTGCCACCGCTTCACCACGGACGGCACCCAGCGGATCGGCTCGATCGACCGCACCACCGTGGACGTGCCGCTCGGCATCCGCCGCCGGGAACAGGGCGACGCGACGTCGGCGTCGGTCCCCTCCGGTCCCGAGGTCTCCAAGCTCACCGGCCAGCCGGGCGTCAGGGCGTTGCAGCTGCTCGGCGAGTCCGAGCGGCCCAAGGGCACCGCCGTCCCGGCCCACCTGCACAAGCAGCTCGACGGCACGCCGTTCTTCGAGCAGACCGAGTCCACCGCCGGCGTCAAGAACGCCAACGTCTGCGCCCGGTGCGACATCCGGTACGTGTGCGGCGGCTCCTGCTTCCACGACGGCGAGATCCTCTACGGCGACCTCTTCGGCGGCCCGGACGGCTTCAAGTGCGAGATCGACCGGCACCTGGCGAAGATCTCCATGTGGCTGCTCGACACGATCTTCGAGCACGACCCCTCGCTCCTCGGTCGTCTGGACGACCTGCACCTGCGCTCCCAGCAGCACCACGCGGAGTAGGACGCGGCAGTGTCCCCCCGCTCGTACCTGGATCAAGACGAAGTGAGGAGTCACATGGGCGGACCGAGTGACGACGAGATAGCCATCTGGGGTCTCGGCCTGATCGGATACACCCTGGCCGGGGAACTCGCCCGCACGGGTCGGCGCTGCCTCATCATGGACATCGACGAGGAGCGCGTCGCTCGGCTGAACAGCGGCGAAATGCCCTTCACGCATCTGCCGAAACTCCCTTACACGTACGCCGCGGAGACCCGGAGCGGCATGCTCAGGGCGACGACCGAGGACGAGCTGCTCCTCACCGCGGACCACCCCGTCCACATCCTGTGCATCCCGACGGAGGCTCAGGGCAGCATCGACGACGGCACGCTGGGCCATGTCGTCAAACGCATCGCCAACGGGGCCCGGGCCCGTCCGCTGCACGTGGTGGTCGAGTCGACCATTGCGCCGGCGTGGATCGACTCCGTCATCCACCCGGCCTTCCAGGAGGCTGGCCTGGAGCACCGCACCGACTACCACCTGGGCTCCTCGCCACGCCGCGACTGGCTCACCGAACGAGGGCGGACCATGGCGTCCATCCCCAAGATCATCGGCGGGGACTCCCCCGAGATCACCGCGCTCATGCGGAAGCTGTACGAACCGATCTGCGGCGAGATCCACGAGGCGCCCGACGCCAAACATGCCGCCCTGGTCAAGGTGATCGAGAACTACTTCCGCTACCGGGACATCCTGCTGGCCAACGAACTCGTCACCATGCTGCCCGGCTACGACGTGTCCTCCGTGCTGCGCATGGCGAGCACGAAGTGGAACATGCAGGAGTACCACCCCTCACTGGGCATCGGTGGCTACTGCGTGCCGCTCGCCAAGGACTACCTGGCCGCGGAACCCGGCCTGGAAGGCCTGGCGGAGGAGCTCGACTCCACGGAGGAGAGACTCTTCTCCGAGGCCAGACGCGCCCTGCGGAAGCACGGACGGTTCGGCACCGTGGCGGTGCTGGGCGTGGCGTACGCACCCGAGATGAAGATCCACGCCCGCTCCCCCGGCGTCCGGCTCGCCCGTGAGCTGGCCAAGGACGGGGTGACCGTCCGGGTCCACGACCCGCTCTACTCCGACGACGAGATCACCCGGATCACGGGCTGCGCGCCGCTGCGGTTCCCCGACGGACTCGCCGAGTGCGACAGCGTCGTCCTCGTGACCCCGCACGAGCCCTACCGGGCCATCGACCGGGAGGCCCTGCTCGCCGGGCTGTCCCAGGCGACCTGCGTCGTCGACAACCTGGGCACCTGGGCGGGACGCGCCTTCCCCGAGCACGTCCGTTACGTCGAAGTGGGCGGACCCGGATACATCAGCGGACCGGTGACGCTGTCATGACCACAGCGACCCCAAGGACACCCGACCCCCTCGGCTTCCTGCGCGGCGTCTCCGTCAGCGAGGCAGCCGCGACAGCCGCCAAGGTGACCGCCATCGACCGCCGCTACCTCACCCTGGACGTCGGTGGGCAGACCCTCTCGGTCGCGGACGTCGCCGCCCGGCTGGACAAGCTGAGCGCACAGCCCGAGGAGACCTGGCAGGAGGACGAGGCCCGGCTGTTCGCCGCCTTCTACGCGATGGGCCAGGCCCACATCCGCCTGGAACAGGTGGGCATCACCGCGGACCTGGAGGTCGTCGAACGCCACCTCCGTCGGATGCACCTGGAGTACCGGACCCGTCTCGAGGAGCTGGGCGAGGACGGCGGGCCGCCGACCGACAGCCTGGAGTGGTGGGAGGTGGCGGCGCGGCTGCCCGTCCTGCGCCGGAGCATCGACCGCACGTTCATGCGGGTCCTGGAGATCGACGGCCGCACCTGGCACCGCAGGGAGCTGCTGCTGCCCCTGGAGCAGCTCCACGGCGACGTGCTGCCGCCCGCGCTCGCCGCCGCCCTGGCGGAGCGCCATCCGGCGGTCGCGGTCCCGTCGTCCGGGGACGTCCACGCCTGCCTGCGGGAGGCGACCCTCGCGGAGATCGACGCGCACGAGACGCCCATGGCCCTGATCGAGCTGATCATGGCCCACGCGGCGGAGGACCCACGGCACCCGTCCGACCACGCCACCCTGATGTGTCCCCGGGGCACCAACCTCGACCGGCCCGGCCGGCTCGGCAAGGAGGACTTCGGCATCTACGTCGTCTTCCACCGCGACTTCGTTCCGCAACCGGGCTCTGGAGTGGGCGACCACACCGCCATCCGCAAGGCGATGTACGCCCATCACGCGGCCAAGAAGGCCCGCGTGGCGAAGAAGATCTACGACGCGGACGACCGGTACACGCCCGCCGGCCTGGCCGACGACCTCGGAGCGCGGGGCATCTTCTTCAACGAGAACGCCCACCACCGCGGCCATGTCGTCGCCGGCGTGACCACGGCGCTGCGTTCCCTCATGGACATCCGGGTCACCACCCCGGAGGGGGAGCACGATGTGCGCGGCCTGACGGACTGGCGCATATCCCGGGCCGGCACCGAGCCGGAGGCGCACTACTCGCTGGACGAGTACCCGCCCTTCTACTCCTACGGCGCCTGGCTGCGTACCGTGGTGGAGACGGCGCTCGGCGCCGGCGCGGTGCTACCGACCATGATCGGAAAGTGGCGGTGAGTTCGGTCGCGCTCGCCTTCACCGCGCACCCCGACGACGCCGAGATCGGGATGGGCGGCACCCTCGCGGTGCTCGCCGCGGCGGGGTGGGAGGTCCATGTGGTCGTGGCATCGGTCCCCGACCACCGTGAGCGCCGGCTGTCGGAGGTGACGGCCGGCGCCGCCGCGCTGGGAGCGAAGGCGCACGTCCTCGACCGGCCGGGCACCTGGCAGGTGGAGGACCTCCCGGCCTACGCGCTCGTCCGGGAGTTCGACTCCTACGTCAGGGAGCTGCGTCCGGCGAAGGTCTTCACGCACTGGCACGGCGACACGCACCGGGACCACGTGCTGGTCGCGCAGGCCACCGTCTCGGCGCTGCGGGGACACACCGCGGACCTGTTCATGGCGGAACAGGCCAACCAGTACGCCGCCTCCGTCGCGCCGTTCCCGCTCAACACGTACGTGGACGTGTCCGAGCAGTTCGCCCGCAAGCTGGAGGCCGTCGGCTGCCACACCTCCCAGTCGGCCGGTGCGAAGTACGCGGAGCATCTGCGGGCGAGGGCCCGCTATCACGGGGACCGCAGCGGCTGTGCCTTCGCGGAGGCCTTCTCCTGCGTGGTGCAGCGGCTGGAGTTCTCGTGACGGAGGCGACGGCGGTCCGGAAGGCGGTGCCCCGTATCGGCCTGTCCACGGCGGGCGCCGGGCGGATGACGGATCTCGGCGCCCTGGCGGGGCTGGGCCCGGACAGTCTGGAGGTGTGCGCCTGCGGCCCCGGAGAGTGGCCGCGGGTCGCCCGGTTCATCAGGTCCGCGTCCCTGCCCGTGGGCCTGCACTGTCCCGTGCCGTACGAAGGGCGTCTGCGGGAGTTCCAGATCACCGGGCCCACTTCCGAGGGCCGACGCGTTGCGCTGGACCTCGTCCGGCGCACCCTCGAAGCGGCCGTGGACGCCTCGGCCGCCTACGTGGTCGTCCACTTCCCCACCCCTCACCCCCGCCCCATCGGCCCACCACCGCGCCCGGAGGGAGCGGACGGTGACACACCCGAGGCCCTCGTCGACGCCGGTGCCCGGCTGGCCGAGTTGCAGCAGCTGTTCGGGGTGCCGTTGTTCGTCGAGAACCTCAGCTACCACCCGCGGTTCGGCTCCGCGACCGACTACCGGGCGTTCTTCGAGGCCTTCCCCACCCTGCGCATGTGCCTGGACGTGGGGCATGCCCACACCTCGATCCATGGGGAGGACGTGTACGACTTCGTGGCCGGGACCGGCGAGTTCATCTCGTCCGTGCACCTGTACAACACCCAGGACGACGGCCCGGACGCGGGGAGGCACCAGGTGCCGCTGCCCGCCCAAACCCCGGGGGACGGCTGGATCGACCTGCCGAGGCTGATGCGCACACTGGCCCGGCACGCGCGACCGGAGTACGTCGTCCTCGAACACGTCACCGGACAGCCCGACGCCGGCTCGGCCTACGCGTCGACGCGGTGGCTGCGGGAGCTCACTCAGGAGCTGCCGTGGAACTGAGTGATTCGGCGCGCCGCCTGCACCACCGGCTGCGCGGGGCGCGCATCGGACCCCGGGTGTCCATCGGCCGGGGCACACGCATCGAGGCCGACGAGATCGAGATCGGCGCGGGCGCCCGCGTCGGCCGGGACGTACGCATCACGGCCGACCGCGTGGTCGTCGCGGCCGACTGCCACATCGGCGACGGCTGCCGGATCACCGCGGAGAACCTGCACCTCGGCTACAACTGCGTCCTGTTCCCCGGCGTGACCGTGCACACCCTGGGCGAGGCGCGCTTCGGGCCGCACGCGAAGATCAGCCGGGACGCGGTGCTCAAGGCGGGGCGGATCCTCACCGGCACCGAGTTCTGGATGAACCGCCGCGCCGAGATCGGCGGCGGTGGATGGCGTTCCGGCGACGGTCTGTTCCAGGCCGGCGACCGCTGTCACATCGGGCGCAGCAGTCACGTCAACACGGCCGAGCCGGTCGTCCTGGGCGACGACACGGCCATCGGCATGGACTGCACCCTCGCCACCCACGCCCACTGGCAGCCCGCCGACGACGGTTTCCTGTACGCCCACGGACCGGTCACCCTGGGGTCCGACGTGGCGATCTACAGCCGGTCCGTCATCTCCCCCGGCGTACGGATCGCGGACGGGGGCACCGTGGCCGCCGGCTCGGTGGTGACCAAAGACGTTCCCGAACGAGGCCTGGTGGGAGGGGTGCCGGCCCGTCTCCTGCGGATCCAGGAACGGCCGGCCTCCCCCGCACCGCTGCGGACAGCGGCGCTCGCCGCCTTCGCCCGCCGACGCTGGCCGGCCGCCGAGGTGGACACGGATGACGCGACCTGCTTCCGGCTGCGCGGCACCCGTCCCGCCGTGGAACTGCTCCTGGAGGCCGGCGAGGTGCTGCACGTCCGCGTCGCCGGGCCGGCCGGCGAACACGTCTGCCGGTTCGACTTCGCCAAGAGGGTGCTCAGCGGCGAGGCGAGCGAGGACTCGGAGGCACTGCGCGGCCATCTGTTCTCGTACGGCATCCGCTTCCGGTACGAGGGATACCGCCGCGCCCCGCTGCGTTACGAGGCGCTGGTGGCGTCCGGGTTGGAGGACTGACGTCCGATGACGGTGAGAGTCAGGGTGGGCCCCAGCCTGCAGCGTCCCCTTTCCGTCGGTGCGCTGCGGATCGCGCTGTTCAACCACGCCTTCGCCGAGGCCAACGGCGGGTCCTTCGTCATCCGTGTGGAGGACACCGACCGTACACGTCTGGACCTGGAACACACCGACGACCTCTATTCCATGCTGGCCTGGACGGGAGTCGACTACCACGAGGGCGGGCTCCGCGGCGGCCCCTACGGGCCGTACACCCAGTCCGAGCGGGCGGACCTGTACCGGACCCACGCCCATCACCTCGTGGCCGCGAAGGTGGCGTACTTCTGTTTCTGCTCCCCGGGTGAGATCCGCGCCATCCGCGAACAGCAGCGGTCGGCCGGACACCCGCCGCGCTACGACGGGCGGTGCGCCACGATTCCGCTCGCGCAGGCATGGGCCCGGGTGCACCGCGGGGACCCCCATGTCGTCCGCATGAGGATCCCCGGGGAGGCCGGGGCACGGATCCACGTGCACGACGCCGTCCACGGGAAGGTCGGGATCCCCCTGTCGACACTGGACGATCAGATCCTGCTCAAGGCGGACGGAATGCCCACCTACCATTTCTCGTCCGTCGTCGACGACCACCTCATGCACATCACCCACGTCATCCGCGCCGACGTCTGGCTGGTGAACACGGCGAAGCACCTGCTGCTGTACGACTGGTTCGGCTGGGAGCCCCCGCGGTTCGCCCACGTCCCGCCGGTCTCGAACGGGATCTACCGCACGCCCGTGCGCGAGCTCAAGGACCGCGGCGTGCCGGCCGACGCGGTGGTCAACTTCGCGGCGGCACTGGGCTGGCGGCAGCACTCCGGCCAGGAGGTGTTCACCTTGCGGGACATGACCTCCGCGTTCGCTCTCGGACAGCTCCGGCGGTCCTGCGGCAGCGCCGACCCGGCCCGCCTGGAGTGGCTCAGCGGCAAGCACCTGCGGCGGCAGTCGCACCGCCGGCTGGCGCACGCGGTCGTGCCCTTCCTGACCGACCTGGCCCTCCCGCCCGGCACCCTCGCCCAGCGCGAGCGGGCCGTCGCGGTGTTCCTCCCCCACTGCCGCACCCTGAGGGACCTCGCCGGCCACATCGGTCGGCTCGTCCGCCCGCCGGAACTGCCTCCCGAGGTCCGAGAACTGCTCGCGGCCCACCGGACGACCCTGCCGGCGGTCGTCGCCGCCCTGCGGTCCGCACCCGTCGGCTCGGCCGAGGAGGCGAGACGAGTCCTCGAAGGCGTCGCACAGGAGGAGAACGTGACAGCGCGCACCGTCCTCGACTGCGTCCGCTGGGCGGTGTGGGGATCGCGCACCAGCCCCGACATCCTCGCCCTGGTCGCCCTGCTCGGCCCGGCGGAGAGCGCCGACAGGATCGCGCGAGCCCTGGAGCCGCAGAGTGTTTGACGCGGAGTTCAGGCAGCGTGTCGTCCCCCAGTTCAGCAGTCGCCGCTGGCGTTACAGCCGGCTTGCCAACCTCGTCGCCCGCAACCGGGCGGTACCCGCGGCCCGCTGCCTCACCAAGGCCGCCCACGCGTGGCTGGACGCGGCCGACAACGTGCAGTTCGACATGGGCACGAACGGCGAGTCCCGGCTGCTGACCCGTCTCGCCGCCCACGCTGTGTCAGTGGTGTTCGACGTCGGGGCCAACGTCGGCGACTGGGCGGAGGCCGCCGCACAGCGCCTGCGCGGGGCTCATGTGCACTGCTTCGAACTGGACGAGGAGAACCGCTCCCGGCTGCGGGACCGGCTCTCCTCGCGTCCCGGCCGGTTCACCGTCGCCCCGAGCGGGCTCGACCGCGAGGCGGGCACCGTCGACTACGACTTCTACCCGGCGGAACCGGCGCTGACGTCGATCCTGCCGGTCCCCCACAGCTCGCCCTCGGAACGCCGGACCACCACCGTCGTCACCGGCGACCAGTACGTGGAGGCAGCCCGCGTCGACACGATCGACCTGCTGAAGCTGGATGTCGAGGGCGCCGAGGGCCGCGTCCTCGAAGGCTTCTCCCGAACGCTGGAACAGGGCAGGATCCGGGTGATCCAGTTCGAGTACGGACTGGCCAACGTCGTCGCCCGCTGCCTGCTCGCCGACCTGTACGCACGCCTCGCACCCCACGGCTACTCACTGGGCAGGCTGTTCCCGGACGGAGTCGAGTTCCGCCCCTACGACGTGACATCGGAATCATTCCGCGGCGGCAACTTCGTGGCCGTCCGACCGAGCGAAGCGGCCCTGGCCCGGGCCTTGGCCGCGCCGACGAGGAGGTGAGGGCAGCGATGACCGACCGAAACCCCGACGCGCCGGCCTACCCGATGAAACGGGACGACCCTCTGCTGCCGCCCCCGGACTTCGCCGCGTTGCGCGCCGAGGAGCCGGTGTGCCCGGTGCGGCTGTGGAACGGTGAGCGGGCGTGGCTCGTCACCCGCCACGCCGATGTCCGCGCCCTTCTCGGCGACCACCGTCTCAGCGCGAATCCCCGCACGCACGGATATCCGTTCCTGAGCGAAGGACGCGCCGAGGCACCCGACCGCGAGGCCTCCTTCAACCATCTGGACCCGCCACGGCACGACATGTACCGCCGCATGCTCAGCGGGGAGTTCACGGTCCGTGCGATCGCCGGGCTGCGCCCGCTGGTGCAGCGGGTCGTGGACGAGCTGATCGACGCGTTGCTCGCCGGTCCCCGCCCGGCGGACCTGGTCGCCGCCTTCGGGCTGCCGGTACCGTCACAGGTCATCTGCGCCCTCCTCGGCGTGCCGTACGAGGACCACGCGTTCTTCGCGCAGCGCACCGCCACCCGGATGAACCTGAACGCCGCGCCCGAACAGGTCCGCCTGGCCAACCAGGAGATCCTCGACCGCCTGCACCGGCTGGTCGCCGAGAAGACCCGCCGTCCCGAGGACGACTTGATCAGCCGGGTCGCGCTGCGGCACGTCCGGACGGGCGAGCTGTCGCACGACGCCCTCGTGGACATCGCCCGGCTGCTGCTCGTCAACGGCTACGAGACCACGGCCAACATGATCACCCTCGGGGTGCTCGCCCTGCTCCAGGCGCCAGACCAGCTGAAGAAGCTGAGCGACGACCCCTCGGACGCGGCCGTCGAAGCCGCCGTCGAGGAGCTGCTGCGGCACCAGACCATCGTGCACATCGCGCCCACCAGAGCCGTGCTGGAGGACATCGAGGTCGGCGGGCGGACGATCAGGGCGGGCGAGGGGGTCATCACGTCCCTGGCCTCCGCCAACCACGACGAGAGCGTCTTCGACCGTCCCGAGGAGCTGGACCTCGACCGGGACGCCCGCCGCCACCTGGCGTTCGGCTACGGCGTGCACCACTGCCTCGGCCACACGCTCGCGCGGTTGGAGCTGCACGTCGTCTTCGGGACGCTGTTCCGCCGGGTGCCGACCCTGCGGCCGGCCGTGCCCCTGGAGGAGGTGCCGTTCAAACACGACATGGGCCTGTACGGCGTCCACCGACTGCCCGTGACGTGGTGAGCCGCCCGCAGATGAAGCTCACCGCTGATCTCAACCGCTGCATCGGCGCGGGCCAGTGCGTCCTCATCGAGCCCGATGTGTTCGAGCAGGAGCCGACGGACGGCACCGTGCGGCTGCGGCGCGACCGGCTTCCCGCCGCGTCGTCCGAAGCCGTACGACAGGCCGTGCAGTTGTGCCCCGTCAAGGCGCTGCGACTGAAGGAATGACCTTGCTGACTCCTCTTCCGCTCCGGGGCCGCGTGTGACCACGATCTCCGTGCGCCTGCCCGCGCCCGTTCCCGGCGATGTGCGGGACACCCTGTGCAAGCACATGTACTGGGTGACGCCCGGCATCCGTGCCGTCACCGTCGTCGAGGGCGAACCCCCCGGGATGGTCGTCGACTACGAGGGCGCGCTGGACGGTCCGGCTGTCGCCCGCGCCCTCCGGGAGGCCGCGTCCGAAGTCCTCGCCGGGTCGGACGCGTTCCGGCCCGTCGTCGTCCACGACAGCCCGGTGGTGCTGGCGGCCGCGCCCCGCGCGGACCCCTTCCCGACGCTGGAGCAGCGGCGTTGGGTCTGCGCGGAGGCGCCCGGATCCTTCACGTACACCGGCCCCATGGCACGGTTGATCGACGGGCTGGACCGGTCCTTCCGCCGGCGGCTGAGCGCGTTCGGCCCCGCCGAGGTCCAGCTGCCGACGCTGGTCGCGCCGCGGACGCTGCACACGACGGGCGGCCTGGGAGCCACCGCGCCCGCCGCGAACTACGTCTTCCACCTCCAGGAAGGCCGCTCGGTGGTCGATCGCTTCGCCGCCGCGTGCGTGGACCCCGACACCGGTGAGCTGGACCTGCGTTCCGTCCCGGACACCAGCGACCGTCCGGATGCCGTCCTCTCACCGGCCGTGTGCCAGCCGTTCTACCGGACGCTGTCCGACCGCACCCTGGACGGCCCGCAGGTGGTGAGCGGCCGGGCCCGCTGCTACCGGTACGAGAGCGGGGCGACCGAAGGGCTGCGCAGGCTGCGCGAGTTCACGGTGCGGGAGCTGGTCTGCGTCGGCTCCGAGACCGCCGTGCTCCGGGCCAGGGAGACGATGCTGGAGGCCGCGGCGGAACTCCTTCGGGAGCGGAGGGTGCGCGGGCAGATCCGGACCGCCGCCGACCCGTTCTTCATCGACACCTTCTCCCGGATGCGCATGTACCAGCTCTCGTTCAGCGTCAAGCACGAGCTGCTCGCGGAGCTGCCCTTCGACGGCTCCGACCTGGCCATCGGGTCGGTCAACTACCACGGTGACCACTTCGGCCGAGCCTGGCGCATCCGGACGGGCGACGGGGAGTGGGCCCACAGCTGCTGCATGGGCCTCGGGCTCGACCGGTGGGCGTACGCGCTGTTCGCCCAGCACGGTCCCGACCCGGAGCGGTGGCCGGCCGCGGTGCACGGGCTGCTGGGAGGCACGGATGGATCGTGAGTCCCTCACCGGCACGACCAGCGAGGAGATCCTGCACGCCTTCCGTTCGGTGGGCGTCGAGCGGGGACAGGTCGTCTACGTGGCCTCCTCCCTCGCCTCGCTCGGGCTGCTCCGCGACCCCGTGGGCACCGTGCAGTCGGCGCTCGACACGGCCGTCGGCGCCGAGGGCACGCTGGTCATGCCCAGCTTCCACCCGGGATTCCGCTACGAGGGCTGCTTCGATCTGGAGCAGACCCCGTCCCGGTCCGGTGTGCTGTCCGAGGCGTTCCGGCTGGGTCCCCTTACCCGCCGCACCTGGGACCCGCCCTACAACCCGGTCTGCGTGCGGGGCCCGGCCGCTCCCGGGATCTGCGGGCTGTCGTCCGCCACCGCGTTCGGGCCCGGATCCGTCTTCGACCACCTCATCGAGATCGACGCCACGGTCCTGCTCATCGGGTGCAGCTTCCACGACGGCGTCGCGCACGTGCACTGGCTGGAGGAGCGGCACGACGTGCCCTACCGACGGTGGGAACGCTTCACCGGCAAGGTGGTGGTGAACGGCGTGGTCACGACGCGCAGTTGGCCGTGCCACATCCGCCGTCCGGGTGTCGAGTTGCATGCCGGACCGGTCGGCCGGGTGCTGGAAGCCGCCGGAGCGGTACGGACGACCACGGTGGGGCTCACCCAGATCGCCGCCTTTTCCCTGAGGAGTTTCGTGGAGGTGCTGGATCCGTGGTTCGCGAGGAACCGGGACGCCATGGTGGTGGGGCGGCGGTGAGCGGGGAAGTGACCCGTCGGGTGCTGGAGATCGTCGCCACGGCCCTGGGGAGGGAGCCTGCCGAACTCACCGCCGACTCGGGCCTGCCGACCGGTGACTGGAGCTCGTTGCAGCATCTGCCCGTGCTCCTCGCCCTGGCAGAGACCTTCGGCTTCCCACTCAGTCCGCGGGTCGTCCAGGACCTGACGACCGTGCGGGCCATGGCTCACCACGTGCAGATCACACAGACAGGGCACGAGGTTCTGCCTCGGCCGCCCCAGCAGAGGAGAGAGATGAAGGAAACGATCGACCGGCTGCGCGAGGTGCTCGCGGGAGCGAACGTCGCGGTCCTGTCGTCCGTACGCCCGGACGGCCGGCCCCAGCAGTTCGTCGTCTGGGCCGAGATGGACGGTGACGACGTACTGATGTCCACGACGAAGGACCGTCCGAAGTACCGCAACCTGGAGCACCGGCCCGAGGCCGCGCTCGTGGTGTACCCCGCGGGAGACCCGTACAGCAGCGTACGGGTCCGCGGGACCACCACCTTCACGACGGAAGGCGCCGCTGAGACGATCGACCGGCTCAGTCACCACTACAAGGGCAAGCCCTGGGTGGAGCCGACGGGTCTCGGGGAGCGTGTCACCGTCCGGCTGACGGCGTTGGAACCGGGCGACGACTGACCCGGGCCCGAAGTCGCCCTGCTCCTGGGAGCGGGCGTTCCGCGGCCGGCACCGACCGGGCCGGCCGCGGAACGGCGGTTGCCGTGCACCGCCGGAGAGCGGTCAGCTCTCGAGGCGCTCCGCCGCGGACCGCAGACGGGTCAGGGTGCGCTCACGCCCGAGCGCTTCGAGCGACTCGAAGAGCGGCAGGCCGACCGTCCTGCCGGTGGTGGCCACGCGGACCGGTGCCTGCGCCTTGCCGAGCTTCAGGCCGCGCTCGGCGCCCACGGCCTCCAGGGCCGCCTTGAGCGCGTCCGTCTGCCAGTCGACGGTCTCGTAGGCCGCGATCGTGGCCCGGAGCAGGTCCGCCGCGCCTTCCTTCATCGCCTTGTTCCACGACTTCTCGTCGAACACCGGCTCCTTGAGGAAGAGGAAGTCGACGTACTCCACGATCTCGCTGAGCAGCGTGATCCGGGTCTGGGCCAGCTCCGCGACCTGCGCGAAGAGCTCCTCGTCGAAGTCGGCGGCGTCCCAGGGGACGCTCTCCCCGGCCAGCCAGGGACGGCAGCGCTCGATGAACTCGGGGACCGAGAGCGCCCGCATGTACTCGCCGTTGAAGGCGCGCAGCTTCTTCACGTCGAAGAAGGCGGGTGCGGGGTTGACGTCCGCCAGCCGGAACTCCTCGTCGAAGACCGACCACGGGACGATCTCGCGGTTGCCGGACGGCGCCCACCCGAGAAGCATCAGGTAGTTGCGCATGGCCTCGGGCAGGTAGCCCTCGTCCCGGAAGTCCTCCAGGGCGACGCGGTCGCGCCGCTTGGAGAGCTTGCGCCGCTGCTCGTTGACGAGGATGGGCGAGTGTGCCCAGGTCGGAGGCGTCTTGCCGAGGGCCTCCCAGAGCAGCTGCTGCTTCGGCGTGTTGGAGAGATGCTCCTCGGCGCGGATGACGAGGTTGATGCCCATCGTCATGTCGTCCACGACGTTGGCGAGGAGGAAGACCGAGGAGCCGTCGCCCCGCGCGATCACGAAGTCTTCCATCAGGGCGTTCTCGAAGGTCGGCTTGCCACGGACGACGTCCTCGACCGTGGTCACTCCTTCGTCGGGGGTGCGGAACCGCACGGCGCGTCCCGGAGCGGCCTCCAGGCCGCGGTCGCGGCAGAAGCCGTCGTAGCCCAGGCGCTGGTCGACCTCGCCGGCCGTGTGGCGTGCGACGACGTCCTCGCGGGTGCAGTCGCAGTAGTACGCCTTGCCCTCGGCGAGGAGCTTGTCGATCGCCTCCTGGTGGTGGTGGGCGTACTCGGACTGGAACAGCGGGCCCTCGTACTGGTCGGGACCGACACCCAGCCAGGCCATCGCGTCGAGGATGCCCTGCGTCCACTCCGGACGGCTCCGGGCGGCGTCGGTGTCCTCGATACGCAGCACCATCACACCGCCGGTCTGTCGCGCCACAACCCAGTTGAGTAGCAGCGATCGAGCGTTGCCAACGTGGAACATTCCGGTGGGAGAAGGCGCAAAACGGACGCGCACGGCTGAGTCAGTCACGCTGTGCAGTCTACCTCGGCGCCACTCTTCCCTTTTCGTCGCAGAAGCCCCACCCGGCCGCACCCCGACGTAAGTTAGGGGAGCATGACAAACCCCAGCGTGCACGCCTCCCGCCCCCTTCCCGCCGACGACCACGCGTGGGTGGTCACGCCCACCGGAGTCGACGTACGACTGCGGTGCCTGGCGGTCGTCGACCACCGGACCGTGTGGGCGGCGGGAGCGAATGGCGTGGTCCTGCGCACCGAGAACGGTGGTGCCGCGTGGCAGCCGGTGGGTCCGGCGGGCGCCGACGCCCTGCACTTCCGAAGCATCCGGGCCTTCGACGCCACCCACGCGGTGGCCCTGACCTTCGGCTCCGGAGAGGCAGCGAGGATCTTCGCCACCGCCGACGGGGGTGTCCACTGGACGGAGACCTTCCGCAACCGCGACCCCGCCGCCTTCTACGACTGCATGACGTTCGCCGACCGTCGGCACGGCCTCGCGCTCGCCGATCCGGTGGAGGGCAGGTTCCGTCTCATGGGCACGTCCGACGGCGGCCGCACCTGGTCACCGGTCGACCCGCAAGGCATGCCGCCGGCCCTCGACGGCGAGGCGGCCTTCGCCGCCAGCGGCACATGCCTGGTCAGTCACGGCGGGCAGTACTGGTTCGCCACCGGAAGCGCGGCGCGCGCCCGGGTGTTCCGCTCCTTCGACCTGGGGCGGACCTGGCAGGTGGCCGACACTCCGATCCGCACGGTGCGCGACGCGGGCATCTTCGCGCTGTCCTTCCGCAGCCCGGCCGAGGGCGTCGCCGTGGGCGGTGACTACACCGACCAGACCCGCCCCGGCCGGCTCCTGGCGGTCACCCGCGACGGCGGTGGGACCTGGCGGGCGGTGGAGGACCACGCGCCGCCCGCCTACCGCTCGGGAGCCGTGTGGACCGGGCACGCCTTCCTGGTGGTCGGCCCGACCGGAAGCGAGGTGTCCGTCGACGACGGACTCACCTGGACCACGTTCGACACGAGCAGCTTCGACGCGGTCTCGCGGGGCGGCGACGGCAGCTGCTGGGCCTCGGGCGAGCACGGGCGGGTGGCCCGCCTGGTGGCGCCGACGGCCAACTGACCCCGCAGGGCCATGACGACCTCCGGGGACCCGCCCCGAACCGGCGGTGGGTCACCCGCGCAGGGTCTCCCAGGGGCGCGGTTCGGGGTCGGTGGCGAGACGGGCGTGGCGGTGGACGTCGCGGAAGGCGTCCGTGCCGCCCTGCTCGAGCATCGCGCCGCGCAGGGTGCCCTCGTAGCGGAAGCCGCAGCGCTCGGCGATCCGGCAGGACGCCTCGTGACCGAGGGCGTGGCCCAACTCCAGGCGGTGCAGCCCCAGTTCGTCGACGGCCCAGCGCGTCACGAGCAGGAGGGCGCGGGTGGCCACCTGGCGGCCGCGGGCCTCGGGCAGGACCCCGAAGCCGATGTTGCAGCTGCGCTCGACACGGCTGATCGCGTTGACGGTGATCTCGCCGAGGATCGTCGCGTCGGCGGCGTCCGTGACGCAGAACGTCACGCTCGTCCCGGCCTCCCGCTCCGCGGCCTTGTCCCGCAGTGACGCCCGCGCGCTCTCCCGGTCGGTGACCGCCCTCAGAGGTGTGTTCCAGCGCCGGAACTCCGGGTCGGTCCGCCCGCGCAGCCACGCGTCCACGTCGGTTTCGGACGCGGGGTCCCACAGGCGCAGACGCAGGCCGTGGCCGTGGGGACCGGGGGGACCGGGGGCGGGCGGTGCGGCGTACGGCTCGCTGATGTCGGTCATCCGGCCATTGAACACCCGCGCGCGCCAAGGGCGGACCTGACCTCCCGGCGGTCGGCGACGCGCCCGGCCCCGTGTTTCCTCGCCGGCCGGGTCCGCCGGCGGCGCTAGCGCTGCTTTCCGCCCGCCGCCGCGAGTTCCCGCTCGACGGCTTGCTCGTCCTGGCCTGCCAGGACCTTCTCCAGGCTGGTGTCGCCGGAGCGGGCGAAGCGTTCGGCCCGGGCGATCTCCTCCTTGCTCAGGACGCGTCCGCACCACTCGCCCTGGGCGACGGTGCGGTCGTCGAACGGGACGGCGGCGCCCTCACCGAGGACGGTCCACTGGTCGTCCGTCCAGCGCAGGGCGAGCAGGTAGGTGTGGCCGATCTCCAGGCGGGGGGCGGCCGGGGTCGTGCGCTTCACGCGCGTGCCGCTCTCGCGGTACACCTGCCAGCCGGCGGCCACCATGGTGAAGTCCTTGCCGAGGGGGCGCTGCGGGGTCTTCGCGGACCACAGGACGTCGTCCGCGCGGAAGGTCACCTTGCGGTCGGTCCGGTACTGGATGGCGCCCGCTGCGAAGTCACGCCGGCCGGTGTCCTGCTCGGCGGTGGGCGTGGCGACGACCACGTGGTCGGCCTGGGTGGTCCAGTCCTCGGCGGTCTGGGAGGCACGGGCGTCGTTGGTGATTCCGCAGCCCACCACCGTGTCCAGACCGTCCTTGCCGATCAGGACACTGGCGACGACTCCGGCGAGGGCCAGGAGGGCGCCGACGGGCCGGCTCGTCAGACGGTCGAGAAGTGATGTCAACGGTGGTCCTCGTCTCGGGTGATGATCATCGGGCGACGACGGTGAAGACGGTCTTTCGGCCTCTTCGGTGGCAGGTCGGGCCGTTTTAGGTCTGCGGTGGCGGTTCGGGCCGTTGTCGGTCTTCGGTGCCAGGTCGGGGCCGTTTTCCGTGGTGTCGGTCGGTGTCTCCCCGGAACGCCGCAAGGCCGGCGCCCTGGGAGGGGGCACCGGCCTCGGGAGTGTCGTGCGGTCGTGCGGAGGGGGTCGTCGGGTGGCTCAGGCGGCCAGTTCCCGCTCCTTCGCCGGGGTCTCGGTCCCGTCCGAGGACCCGGTCCTGCTGTCGCGCATCACGAGGGTGGCCAGGACCGCCGCCGCGAGGACGCCGATCGCGCTGACCGTGAAGGTCGTCGACATCGAGGCGGTGAAGGCCTCGCGGGCGGCGTGGACCAGGGCGGTGTCCTCGCCCGCCACCGCCAGGGCGCCGGCGATGGACTGGCGGGCGACCTCGGGTGCGTCGGCGGGCATCTCGGCGTCGTAGCCGCTGCTCAGCAGGGAACCGAGGATCGCGATGCCGAGGGCGGTGCCGGCCTGCTGGATGGTGTCGTTCAGGGCCGAGCCGACGCCCGCCTTGTCCTCGGGGATGGTGCCCATCAGGGCGGCGACGGCGGCCGGCATCGCGAGGCCGGCGCCCAGGCCGAGCAGGCCGAGGGCGATGGCCGGGACGGTGAAGCCGCTGTCGGCGGTGACGGTGGTCAGCAGGGCGAAGGAGGCCACCATCAGCAGCATGCCGGTCAGGATGACGAAGCGGTTGCCGATCTTCGCGGCGAGCTTGACGCCGGCGCCGTTGCCGACGAGGGCGGTGATCGCCAGGGGCAGGAAGGCCAGGCCGGCCTCGATGGCGGAGTAGCCGAGGACGAACTGGAGGTACTGGGTGAGGACCAGCAGCAGGCCGCCGTTGCCGATCTGCACCAGGGCCAGGGAGAGCGAACCGCCGCTGAAGTTGCGGTGCTTGAACAGCACCAGCGGGACCATCGGGGAGCTGGTGACGTTCTCCCAGATCACGAACCCGACGAGGGAGACGACGGCGACGGTGAGGCTGACGGCGGAACGGCCGCCGAAGGCGCCGTGCTGCGGAAGCTCGATGATCCACCAGACCAGGGCGGTCATACCGGCCGCGGACAGCACCGCGCCCAGCGGGTCGGGCTTCTGCCAGGGGGCCTTGGACTCGGGCATCAGCAGGACGCCGGCGAGCAGGGCGAGCGCGACGACCGGGACGTTGATCAGGAAGATCGACTGCCAGGAGAAGTGGTCGATCAGGACACCGCCGAGCACCGGGCTGCCGACCAGTCCGAGCATGGACACCGAACCCCAGGCCGCCATCGCCTTGCCGCGCTCGTCCTCGTCGAAGACCGTGATGAGGATGGAGAGGGTGGACGGCATGATCAGCGCACCGCCGACGCCCATCGCGACGCGGACGGCGATCACCTCGGCAGGGTTGTCGCAGAAGGTCGCCGCCAGTGAGGCCGCGCCGAAGAGCAGGAGGCCTATCAGCATCACCTTGCGGCGGCCGAAGCGGTCACCGAGGCTGCCGGAGGTGAGCAGCAGGCCGGCGAAGACCAGGATGTAGGAGTCCAGGATCCACTGGGTGTCCTGGGCGCTCGCCCCGAGGTCCTCGGTCATCGAGGGCACCGCGACGGTCAGCGCCATGCTGTCGACGACCAGCACGAGCGTGCTCAGGCACAGCACGATCAGGATCCACCAGCGCCGCGGATCGCGGCTCACACCCTCGGCGCGGACTTCCGTGCGGCTTTCCATGGGACTCCCCTTCACTCCCGACTGCACTCCCGGACGGCGTTGCGTACGCCGTTCCTTCGTTGCGAACACTGTACGCACGACGGAACACTGTTCGCAAGCCCAGAACTCTGTACGCTGGACGCGAACGACGTACGCAGCGACGACGCCGGCCGCGTACCCGCCACACGCCGACCACGTACGCGCCACGACGCCGCTCACGCGCACGACAACCGTTCACGAGCCACCACGACCGAGGGAGCCGCAGCCCATGGCCGCGAAGACGAACCAGAAGCAGAGCGAGAAGAACCAGAAGCAGAACGAGAAGCCCGTCCCGTCCGTCTGGGCGCGTCAGCGGCGTGAGCCCGAGCAGCCCACGCTGAGCCGGGAGGCGATCGTGCGCGAGGCGATCGCGATGGCGGACGCGGACGGTGTCGACGCCCTGAGCATGCGCAAGCTCGCCGCCCGTCTGAACGCCGGGGCGGCCTCCCTCTACCGGCACGTCGCCACCAAGGACGAGCTGATGGAGCTGGCCGTGGACGCCGTCGCCGCCGAGATCCACGTGCCGCCCGCCGACAGCGCCGACTGGCGGACCGCGGTCACCGAGGCCGCCGCCTCCTTCCGGGCGACGGTCCTGCGCCACCCGTGGCTGTCCTCGGTCCTCGGCCAGGCGGGGCTGGTCTACCTCGGCCCGAACCTGATGTCGTTCAGCGAGCGGCTGGCCGCCCTGTTCACGGGCGCCGGCTTCCCGGAGCCGGAGCGTTCCATCGAGACGGTGCTCGGCTATGTCATCGGCATCAGCACCACGGAAGCCGCCTGGCTCCTCACCGTCGCCCGCTCCGGCGAGACCGAGGCCGAGTTCATCGCCCGTCTGGCGCCCGCCGCCCAGGAGGCCGCCGCCGGCCACGACCACCTCAGGACCGCCTACGCCGACATCACCCCCGCCACCGCCGACCCGGCCGCACTGCGCGACGCCAAGTTCACCTTCGGCCTGGACGTCGTCCTGGACGGGCTGGCACTGCGGCTGGAGCGCTGACGCCGACACCTTCCGCGCGACGGCCGTCTCCGACGGCGGCCTCGCCGCGCTCGTCCCGCGCGCCTGGATCCTGGAGGACCCCGGCCAGCTATTCGCCGCCGAGCCGGACGACCTGCCAGGACGCCGAGGCCGCCGCCCGGAACACCGGCACCCCCTCCCGGAAGTCCACCACCAGCTCCATCCCGGCCACCGGCGCCACCTCCCCGACCACCTCACTCGCCATCCGCGGCCCCTCCTCCAGATCGACGACGGCGGCGACGTACGGCGTCCGCTCCGCGAAGGGCGGCAGATCGTTGCGGTGGACGACGGACCAGGTGTACAGCGTGGCCCTCCCGCTCGCGGCCTCCCAGGTCACGTCCTCGCTCCAGCAGTACGGGCAGAACTCCCGCGGGTAGTGGTGGGCCCGCGCGCACGCCCCGCAGCGCCGGATCAGCAGCCGCCCCTCGGCGGCCGCGTCCCAGTACGCGCGCGTGAAGGCGTCGGCCTCGGGGAGGTCGTACCGCCCGCTCCCGGCGGTGGTCATCGCGACCGCCCCCTCGCACACCGCCCGCCCCCGGCAGTGGTCATCGCGACCGCCCCCTCGCACACCGCCCGCCCCCGGCCACGCCCATCAGAACCACCCCACCGCGCTGTCCAGCGACCACGTCTGCCAGGACATCCCACCGAGCGCGACCACCGAGATCAGCGCCATCATCGAGTTCTGCCCCTGCTCCGCCCAGTCGTGGATCATGAGGGTGAAGTACAGGCCGTTCAGCAGCAGCCCGCCCACCAGGGCGACCGGTGTCAGGAACCCGGCGATCAACCCCAGGCCCAGCGCCAGCTCCGCGTAGACCACCACGTACGCCATCACGCGCGGCCTGGGCGCCACCACCACCTGGAAGCCGGACCGTACGGCGTTCCAGCGGTGCTTGGCCGCCACGTCCGCCGCCCACGCGATGCCGGTGCCGCGTTCGAACCAGCCCTTCCTGTCCTTGTGCCGCCAGCTCTCCAGCCACCACAGACCGAGTCCGATCCGCAGCACCGCGAGCCATTCCGCACCGGTGAGCCAGAGCGCATCCATGGATCTGACGGTACGTCAGATGGCACGGGCTGGGAAGTCCAGGCCATAAGAACCGACGCCGCCCCCGCGACGCCGCCCCGCCACTCCGCCCCGCCACTCCAGGCCCCAGCGCACCCGGGCCCGGCGTCGCGGCTTCCCACCTCGCGACTCGTCCACATTCAGGCGAGGTACGTCACCGGCCCTACCCACACCTCCCCCAAGCGTGATCGATCCGCAACCAATTCCGGTCTTGACCGAGACCCATCAACCGCGCATGTGATTACGCTCGCGCTCATGGCCGACTCCGCACCGCCCAGCCCCGTCACTCCCGCGAACCCCGCCGACCGCCCCGTGTACGTCGTCGGCGGCGGCCCCGCCGGACTGGCCACCGCGTACGCGCTGCGCGCCCAGGGGATACGCGCCGTCGTGGTGGAGAAGGCCGACCGGATCGGCGCGTCCTGGCGGCGCCACTACGACCGGCTGCACCTGCACACCACCCGGCGCACCTCGGCCCTGCCCGGACTGAAGATGCCGCGCCGGTTCGGGCGCTGGCCGGCCCGCGACGACGTGGCCCGGTACCTGGAGAAGTACGCCGAACACCACGAGCTGGAGATCGTCACCGGCGTCGAGGTCTCCCGCGTCGAGCGCACCCCCGACGGCACCGGCTGGCTGCTGCGCGCCTCCGGCGGCCGGGAGCTGACCGGCGCGGCGGTCGTCGTCGCCACCGGCTACAACCACACCCCGCACCTGCCGGACTGGCCGGGCCGCGAGGCGTACACCGGCGACCTCGCCCACGCCTCCGCCTACCGCGACGGCACCCCGTACACCGGCCGGGACGTGCTGGTCGTCGGCGTCGGCAACACCGGCGCGGAGATCGCCGTCGACCTGGTGGAGAGCGGCGCCGAGCGGGTGCGGCTGGCCGTGCGCACGGTCCCGCACATCGTGCGCCGTTCGACCGTCGGCTGGCCCTCCCAGTACAGCGGCATCCTCGTACGCCGGCTGCCCGTCGGCCTCGTCGACCGGATCTGCCGGGTGATGGCGCTGACCCTGCCCGACCTGTCCGCGCACGGTCTGCCGCGCCCCGACACCGGCCTCTACACCCGGGCCCGGCAGGGGGCGATCCCGGTGCAGGACGTCGGCCTGATCGACGCGGTGCGCAAGGGGAAGGTCGAGGTCGTGGCCGCCGTCGACGGCTTCGAGGGCGGCAAGGTCGTCCTCGCCGACGGCACCCGGATCTCCCCGGACGCCGTCGTCGCCGCCACCGGATACGTCCGCGCCCTGGAGGGCCTGGTCGGCCACCTGGGCGTCCTGGACGAGCGCGGCCTGCCCGTCACCCACGGCCGCAACGCCCCGAAGAGCGCGCCCGGCCTGTACTTCACCGGCTTCACCACCCCCATCAGCGGCACGCTCCGCGAGGTGGCGGGGGACGCGGAACGCATCGCGAAGTCGGTCCGCCGCCACCTCGCCTGACACCGCCCCGGCACCTGCCCACGCCCCAACTCGCCTGATATCCCTGCCCGTTACATGTGTGTCCAATGTGACGAGAGCGTTGTCCGCGCCCTCGCGCGGAGCCAGAATGTGAGCCCTGTTCACCTTTCCGGCTCCACCCCCCTCTCCACGGAGGACGCACGTGGCAAGCGAAAGACACCTCTCCCGCCGCTCCCTGCTCGGCCGCACCGCCGCCGTCGCCGCCGGTACGGCCGGCCTCACCGCGGCGGCCGCCGGGACGGCCTCCGCCGCGACGCGGGACGTCGACGTCGCGATCGTCGGCGCGGGCCTCGCCGGGCTCACCGCGGCCCGTGACCTGGTCGCCGCCGGGCGGACGGTCGCCGTCCTGGAGGCCCGGGACCGGGTCGGCGGCCGGGTCGTCGGCCTGAACCTGGCCGGCGGCGGGGTCACCGAGGGCGGCGGCGAGTTCATCGGCCCCACCCAGCACCGCATCAAGGCGCTCGCCGACTCCCTCGGCGTGGCCACCTTCGCCACCTACAACAGCGGCAAGAACCTGCTCTACAAGGACGGCAAGAAGACCCCGTACGCCACCGACGGCCTGCTCGGCGCGGTCCCGCCGGTCGACGCGGCCGGGCTCGCCAACGCGGCGATCGTGCAGGCCTCGTTGAACGACATGGCCAAGCAGGTGCCGGTCGACGCGCCCTGGACCGCGGCGAAGGCCGAGGAGTGGGACCGGCAGACCTTCGAGAGCTGGCTGCGCGCCAACGCCGTGATCCCGTCCGCCAAGTTCCTCCTCGACGTGGCCTGCACGTCCATCTTCTCGGCGGAACCGCGTGAGCTGTCGCTGCTGTTCGTCCTCTTCTACATCGCCGCCGCCGGTGACGCGTCGAACCCCGGCACCCTGGAACGCCTCACCGAGACCGGGACCGGCGCCCAGCAGCTGCGCTTCGTCGGCGGCTCCCAGCTCGTCCCCGTCAAGCTCGCCGCCTCCCTCGGCGACCGGGTGGTGCTGAGCGCCCCGGTCCGCACGATCACCCGCTCCGGCGGCGGCTACGTGGTGACGGCCGACGGCATCACCGTCAACGCCAGGAGGGTCGTCGTCGCCGTACCGCCGCCGCTCGCCGCCCGCATCCAGTACGACCCGCTCCTGCCGGCCGGCCGCGACCAGCTCACCCAGCGCCTGCCGATGGCCTCCGTCGGCAAGGCGATCGCGATCTACGACACCCCCTTCTGGCGTGCCGACGGGCTCAACGGGCAGGTCGTCAGCGACACCGGCGTGATCAGCTCCACCTTCGACAACTCCCCGCCCGACGCCTCCTACGGCGCGCTGATGGGCTTCATCGAGGCCGACAAGGCGCGGGAACTGGACGCGGCGAGCGAGGCGGAGGTCAGGGCGGCCGTACTGAAGGACTACACGACGTACTTCGGCGAGAAAGCCGCCTCCCCTTCCTCCTTCGTCCTGCAACGCTGGAACAACGAGGGCTACACCCGCGGCGGCCCCGTCTCCATCGCCGCGCCCGGCGTCCTCACCCAGTACGGCCCGGCCCTGCGCAAGCCCGTCGGCGGCATCCACTGGGCCGGCACCGAGACGTCCACTTACTGGATGGGCTTCATGGACGGGGCCGTGCGGTCGGGCGAGCGGGTGGCGAAGGAGGTGCTGGCAGCGCTGTAGTCGTCGGCGCGGGCGGCGAACGCGAACGGCGAACGCGGACGGAGACGCGGGTGCCGGCGCGGTGCCGGTGCGGGCGGCGGCGCGGTTGTCGGTGCGGTTGTCGGTGCACACCCATTCCTGACAAGTCGTCAGTTCTGTAATCTGACAGGGCGTCAGTTACTTGGCAGTCACACAGGAGCGGGCGGACCGATGCTTGGATCAACCCACGGCACCCTCACCACCGACTCCCGCCGGGCCCGGGTCATCGCGTGCGGCGAACAGCCCGGTCCGGCCGTGCACGGACGGCCGGCCGACGCGGACGACCTCGACGTCAGCGGCCGCCCGCTGTACGCGGCCGTCCCCGATCTGGACCGGTTCTTCCGCCCCGAGTCCGTCGCGGTGATCGGCGCGTCGGACGCCGAGGGCCGGCCGAACACCGGGATCACCCGGCAGCTGGCCGGCTGGGCGGAGCGGGTGGGGGCCCGGCTGCACCCGGTGCACCCCACCCGCGCGACCGTCTTCGGGATCCCCTGCTTCCCCTCCGTCACCGATCTGCCCGAGCAGGTCGACCTGGCGGTACTGCTGGTCGCCGATCCGCTGCCCGTCGTCGAGCAGCTCGCCGAGGCCAAGGCGAGGTTCGCGGTCGTCTTCGCCTCCGGGTTCGCGGAGACCGGCGCCGAGGGCGCGGCCGCGCAGCAGCGGCTGGCGGCGGCCGTGGCCCGCTCCGGGATGCGGCTGCTCGGGCCCAACACCAACCTCAACGCCTTCGAACGCTTCCGCGACGACCTCGACGGCCCCGCCATCGCGCTGATCACCCAGTCCGGCCACCAGGGCCGTCCGGTCTTCGCCCTCCAGGAGCTCGGCATCCGCCTCTCCCACTGGGCGCCCACCGGCAACGAGGCAGATCTGGAGACCGCCGACTTCCTCTCCTACTTCGCGGAACGGCCCGAGGTGGGCGCGATCGCCTGCTACATCGAGGGCCTCAAGGACGGCCGGGCCTTCCTGCTCGCCGCCGACCGGGCCGCCCGGCGCGGGGTTCCGGTCGTCGCGGTGAAGGTGGGCCGCACCGAGGCCGGCGCCCGCACCGCCGCCACCCACACCGGCAAGCTGACCGGCGCGGACGACGTCGTCGACGCGGCGATGCGGCAGTACGGCGTGATCCGCGTCGATGGACTCGACGAACTCCAGGACACCGCCGCCCTGCTGGCCCGGGCGAGGCCGCCGCGCGCCGACGGGGTGGCGGTGTACGCGATCTCCGGCGGCACCGGCGCGCACGTGGCCGACCTGGCGACGGCGGCCGGACTGCGGCTGCCGCAGCTGTCGCCGGACAAGCAGGCCGAGCTGCACCAGTGGATACCGGAGTACCTGAACGTCGCGAACCCGATCGACAACGGCGGCCACCCGGTGGGCGACTGGCGCGGCCGCAGAATCATCGACGCGATCCTGGCCGACCCCGAGGTCGGCGTCCTGATCTGCCCGATCACCGGCCCGTTCCCGCCGCTGAGCGACCGGCTCGTGCGGGACCTGGTGGACGCGGCGGAGACGACGGACAAGCTGGTGTGCGTGGTGTGGGGCTCACCGGTCGGCACCGAGCCCGCCTACCGGGACGTGCTGCTCGGCTCCTCCCGGGTGGCAACCTTCCGCACGGTCGCGGGCTGCCTCACCGCCGTCCGCGCCCATCTCGGCCACCACCGCTTCGTACGCGACTACCGCTCGCCCTTCGACCAGGCCCCGCGCACCGCGTCCCCGTCCTTCCGCAAGGCGCAGCTGCTGATGCGCCCCGGCCAGCAGCTCAGCGAGCACGCGGCGAAGCAGCTCCTGCGGGCGTACGGCATCCGGGTCCCGCGCGAACATCTGGTGACCAGCGCGGCGGCGGCCGTGCGGGCGGCGGGGCTGGTCGGCTACCCGGTGGTGATGAAGGCGTCCGGCGCCCGCATCGCCCACAAGACCGAGCTGGGCCTGGTGCGGATCGGCCTCACCTCGGCCAGCCAGGTACGGGACGCCTACCGCGACCTGACCGACATCGCCCGCTACGAGGGCGTCTCGCTGGACGGCGTCCTGGTGTGCCAGATGGTGGAGCGGGGCGTGGAGATGGTCGTCGGCGTCACCCACGACGATCTCTTCGGGCCGACGGTGACGGTCGGTCTGGGCGGGGTCCTGGTGGAGGTGCTGCGGGACGCGGCCGTCCGGGTCCCGCCCTTCGGCGAGGAACAGGCCCGCGACATGCTCGCCGAACTGCGCGGCAGGCCCCTGCTGGACGGCGTCCGCGGCCGCCCCCCGGCCGATCTGGACGCCCTCGTCGAGGTCGTCCTGCGGGTGCAGCGCATGGCGCTGGAACTCGGGGACGACCTGGCGGAGCTGGACATCAACCCGCTGATGGTGCTGGAGCGGGGGCAGGGCGCGGTGGCGCTGGACGCGCTGGCGGTGTGCCGGTGAGGGCTGCGATGGCACTGGACGCGCCGGCGGTGTGCCGGTGAGGGCTGCGACGGCACTGGACGCGCCGGCGGTGTGCCGGTGAGAGCTGCGATGACACTCGACGCGCAGGCGGTGTGCCGGTGAGAGCTGCGATGACACTGGACGCGCCGGCGGTGTGCCGTGAGGGGTTCGCGGAGGCCGCCGTACCGGCCGGGGATCACCTCATGGCGGAGAGCGGGACGAAAGAGGCCGGCGCGCCCGGCGGGAGCGCCGGACCACGCACGGCGGACACGAGAAGAAGCAGGCGGGGCGGCAGCGGCCGGGGGGACGAACCGGCCGAGGAGCGGAAGGCCCGGCAACCGACGGAAGGGCAGGCCCGCCCGCGCTTGGCTGGACCGCGCCGGAATCAGAACGGAGCCCGACCATGCCCGACCCGTGGATCCGGACCACGACCGACCAGCACGTCACCCACATCACCCTGGACCGCCCCGAGGCCCTCAACGCGCTCACGCCCGGCCTGCGCGAGAAGCTGATCGACCTGCTCGCCGGGGCCTCGGCCGACCCGGACGTGCGGGCGGTCGTCCTCACCGGGACCGGGCGCGGCTTCTGCGCGGGCGCGGACCTGCGCGGCGGGCCTCCGGCGGGCGAGCGGATCGCCGGTGACGTGGCCCGCACCCTCCGCCTCGGCGCCCAGCGTCTGATCGCCGCCGTCCTGGACTGCGAAAAGCCCGTGGTCGCGGCGGTGAACGGCACGGCGGCCGGCCTCGGCGCGCATCTCGCCCTCGCCTGCGACCTGGTCCTGGCCGCCGAATCGGCCCGGTTCATCGAGGTGTTCGTGCGCCGGGGCCTGGTCCCCGACGCCGGCGGCGCCTACCTCCTCCCCCGTCTGATCGGCCCGCAGCGCGCCAAGGAACTGATGTTCTTCGGCGACGCCCTCGGCGCGGCCGACGCCGAACGCCTCGGCCTGGTCAACCGGGTCGTCCCGGACGGGGAACTGGACAAGACCGCCCGCGCCTGGGCGGCACGCCTCGCCTGCGGCCCCACCCGCGCCCTCACCCTCACCAAGCAGCTCGTCAACGCCTCCCTCGACACCGACCGCGCCGGCGCCTTCGCGGCCGAGGCCGCCGCCCAGGAGATCAACATGACGACGACGGACGCCCGGGAGGGCGTGGCGAGCTTCACGGAACGCCGGGAACCACGCTTCCGGGGCCGGTGAGCCCCCGCACCGGGAACCGCCGAGGGCCGCCCAGGTTCAGGAGTCCCGTGTCAGGACCCGCACCTCCCCCGCGTCGGGATCACCGAAGATCACGAACAGCTCGGGGTCCGCCTCGGTCCCCGCGAGCGTCCAGAGCGTCTCCTCCCCGCACCCGCTCCCGGTGCCGCTACCGGTCTCGAGGCGTACGGCGACGGCGTCCCGCGTGCCGTATTCGCTCTCCCCGCGCAGGGACCAGGTCCCGCCGCCCGCGCACACCTCGAAGTCGGCCTCCGCCTCGAAGCCGGCCCGAACCGGCATCCCGGTCAGCGTGGCCCGGCCGCCCGGTCGCAGTTCCAGCACCTCCCCGTCGTCCCCGCGCCAGACGCCGGCGAGCTCGGCGGCCGACAGCTCGGGAGCCTCGTACTCCTCGACGAGCCCGGTGACACTGGCCAGCAGACTGCCGACGAAGGCGAAGACGAACAGGGCGACGGAGGCCACGCCCGCGCGCCACCAGATGCCCCACAGGCTCCCGACGGCCCGCACGCGCGCGTACGCCACCGCGAGGACGGGCAGCACCCCGAGGCCGACGAGGACGAGCGCGGCGGTGACGTACGGCCAGCCCCACAGCACCGCCCCCACCGCGGCCCACAGCAGACCGACGATCCCGGCGCCCACCAACTGCCGGACCCACCGCGGCCAGGGAAGCCGCCGGAACGCCGGCCCGCCCAGGAGAGCCCCCGGAACCGTCTGCGCGCACGCGTGCAGCAGCCCGAGCAGCGGCAGGTACGCGGGCGCGAGGACGGCCAGGCAGGCGAGCCCGAAGGCACCGCCGTAGCCGACGCCGTACGGGTCGGTGGCCAGCGCGTGCGCCCACCACAGCAGAAAGACCGCCGGCAGTTGCGCCGCCCCCGCCGCCGCGGCCACGTTCACGTTCACCTCGGCGCCGGCCCGGTACCGCCCGGCCCCGCTTCGGACCTCTCCCCACCCCATGCGGGGCAGCGTACGCAATGCCCTACAGCAGGACGACCGGCGAGCGGCCGAGGAGCCAGGCGAGCGCGACCCGGGTGGGAGTGGCGTGGGTCTCGGCCGCCACGGCGGCGATGACCTGATCGCGCAGGGCGGCCGGCCGCCCGTCGAGCCTCCACTCGCCGGCGGCCGAGTGACGCCCAGCAAGAGGCCACGCCGACAGCGCAGTTGACCCGCCGGCCGTCACCCCACCCCTTCCTATCTGACGCACCGTCAGCTTCAATGGGGGCATGATGGGACACGCGGGCATGGCGGCCGCCGCCGTGCGCTATCTCCGGGCGGGGCCGGTGGAGCCGCTCCCCCGCCCCGAGCTGCGATGTGTCCGCGACGACGAGCGGGCACCGGTCGACCAGGGCGCATTCCGGCGCGTGCTGGGGAACTTCGCGACGGGCGTGACCGTCGTCACCGCCCCCGCCGCCGACGGCGAGGCGGGCCCCGCCGGCTTCGCCTGCCAGTCCTTCACCTCCCTCTCCCTCGACCCACCCCTGGTCGCCTTCATGGTCGGCCGCACGTCCACGACCTGGCCCCGCATCGCCCGCGCGGGCGCCTTCTGCGTCAACGTCCTCGCCGCCGACCAGGGCGCCCTCTGCCGCGCCTTCGCGGTGAGCGGCGCCGACAAGTTCGCGGGCGTGCCCTACGACCCCGCCCCCGCATCCGGCGCCCCCCGCCTCGCGGACACCCTCGCCTGGATCGACTGCACGATCCACGCGGTCCACCCGGGCGGCGACCACCTGATCGTCGTCGGCCACGTGACCGCCCTCGGCACCCACCGGGAGGACACGGCACCGCTGCTGTTCCACAAGGGACGGTTCCTCTAGGGGTGCCGATGCCCTGTGGACCCTGCCGCCTATCGCGGGCAGGCCGCCACCATCCCTACGCCACCACCGGCACCGCACCCGTCGGCCTCCGGCGGATCACCAGGGCCATCAGGGCCGCCGCCGCGCACAGCGCGCCCGACGCGTACCAGACGACGTCGTAGGAGCCGAAGACGTCGCGGGCGACGCCGCCGAGGAAGGCGACCAGGGCCGCGCCGACCTGGTGGGAGGCGAGGACCCAGCCGAAGACGATGGCGCTGTCCTCGCCGTACTGCTCGCGGCACAGGGCCAGGGTGGGCGGCACGGTGGCGACCCAGTCGAGGCCGTAGAAGACGATGAAGAAGAGCATCGGCGGGTGGACCGTGGGCGCCAGCAGCATCGGCAGGAAGAGCAGGGAGACGCCGCGCAGGGCGTAGTAGACCGCCAGCAGGCGGCGCGGTTCGAAGCGGTCGGTGAACCAGCCGGAGGCGATCGTGCCGACCACGTCGAACACGCCGATGACCGCGAGCAGGGAGGCCGCCGCCGTGATGGGCATGCCGTGGTCGTGCGCGGCGGGCACGAAGTGCGTCTGGATCAGGCCGTTCGTCGACGCCCCGCAGATCGCGAAGGTGCCGGCCAGCAGCCAGAAGGGGCCGGTGCGCATCGCGGAGAGGAGGACCGTGACGGCCCTGCGCGCGGCGCCCGTCACCGGCGGCGGCTTGGGGACGAACTCCCGCGCGCCGTACGGCTTCAGACCCACGTCCGCCGGGTGGTCGCGCAGCAGCAGCCACACGAAGGGCACCACGGCCAGGGCCGCCAGGGCCACCGTCACCGCCGCCGGACGCCAGTCGTAGCGCGTGACCATCCAGGACAGCAGCGGCAGGAAGATCAGCTGCCCGGAGGCGGAGGCGGCGGTGAGGATGCCGCTGACCAGGCCGCGCCGCTCGGTGAACCAGCGGTTGGTGACCGTCGCCGCGAACGCCAGCGCCATCGAGCCCGAGCCCAGACCGACCAGCAGCCCCCAGCACAGCCACAGCTGCCAGGGCGCCGTCATCCACACCGTCAGTGCTGAACCGACCGCGATCACGGTCAGCGCGACGGCCACCACCCGGCGGATGCCGAAGCGGTCCATCAGCGCGGCGGCGAAGGGCGCGGTGAGGCCGTACAGCGCCAGGTTGATCGAGACGGCGGCGCCGATCGTGCCGCGCGACCAGCCGAAATCCGCGCGCAGCGGGTCGATGAGCAGGCCCGGCAGGGAGCGGAAGGCCGCCGCGCCGATGATCGTGACGAAGGTGACGGCGGCGACGAACCAGGCGCGGTGGACGCGGCTCCGCCGCCGCTCGGGGACGACTGTGGTGGCTTCCGTTGTCTGTGTCACGTCATAGAGCTTCGGATACCGGATCACGGCCATCGAGTGGCCCGAAGGACAGTGTTCGCTAGGATCGGGCCATGGAATCGGCCTCAGGCATCTCGGACTTCCGCCCGCACCGCGTGGTGGTGCTCGCCCTCGACGGCCTGCTCCCCTTCGAGCTGGGCATCCCGCACCGCATCTTCGGCCGCCCCAAGGGCCCCGACGGACGGCGCCTGTACGAGGTCGTCACCTGTTCCGTCCGCCCGCCGGGCCCCGTGGAGACCGACGCCGACTTCGCGATCCAGGTCGCCCACGGCCCGGAGGCCCTCGCCACCGCCGACACCGTGATCGTCCCGGCCTCGTACGAGCTGGGCCCGGTCTTCGAGCAGGGCGTGCTGACCGAGGACCTGGCCGCCGCCCTCGCGCACATCCGCCCCGGCACCCGCCTCGCCTCCATCTGCACCGGCGTGTACGTCCTCGCCGCCGCCGGCTACCTCGACGGCCGCCCGGCGACCACGCACTGGGCCGACTCCGACCGCCTCCAGCGGCTCTTCCCGCAGATCGACGTCGATCCGGACGTCCTCTTCATCGACGACGGCGACGTGCTCACCTCGGCGGGCGTCGCCGCCGGACTCGACCTGTGCCTGCACATGGTCCGCCGCGACCACGGCACCGCCGTCGCCAACGAGGTCGCCCGCCGCACGGTCGTACCGCCGCACCGCGACGGCGGGCAGGCGCAGTACATCGAACGGCCGGTGCCCGACCCGCAGCAGGCCGGCACCACCACCGCGCGCGCGTGGGCGCTCGGCCGGCTCCACGAGCCGATCCAGCTGCGGGACATGGCCGCCCAGGAGTCCATGTCGGTACGGACCTTCACCCGCCGCTTCCGCGAGGAGGTCGGCCTCAGCCCCGGCCAGTGGCTCACCCAGCAGCGCGTCGAACGGGCCCGGCACCTGCTGGAGTCCACCGACCTGTCCGTCGACCAGGTCGCCCGCGACGCCGGTTTCGGCACGGCCCAGTCGATGCGCCAGCACCTCCAGGCGGCCCTCGGGGTCACTCCGACGGCATATCGCCGCACCTTCCGCACCGCGAGCGGCGCGACGGGAGCCGACGAGAGCCCCGGCGGCGTCGGCGCCCTGCGCTGACCCCTCACCCACCACCCGGTCGAAGGCGCGGGGCCAGGCCCTGTCGTCCGGGTCATCCCGACGTCGCGGGGCTGATCCGGACGACAGGGCCTAGAAGGTCAGCACGGCCCGCGCGACCCGGCCCGCCTCCGCGTCCGCCGCCGCCTTCGCGAAGTCCTCGACGGGGTACGTCTGCGTCACCAGCTCGTCCAGCAGCAGCCGTCCGGCCCGGTACAGCTCGGCGTACCGGGCGATGTCCCGCTGGGGTCTGGAGGAGCCGTAGCGGCAGCCGAGGATCGACTTGTCCAGGTAGAGCGAGGACACCAGGAACGACGCCTCGGCGGTCGCGGGCGGCACCCCGAGCAGCACGGCCTGCCCGTGCCGGTCGAGCAGGTCGACCGCGGCCCGGATCAGCTCCACCCGTCCGACACACTCGAAGACGTGGTCGGCGCCGGTCGGCAGCAGCTCGCGCACGCCGTCCGTCGAGGTCAGGAAGTCCGTCGCGCCGAACCGCCGTGCCATCGCCTCCTTCGCCGGATTCGCGTCGACGGCGACGATCCGCAGGGCCCCCGCGATCCGCGCCCCCTGGATCACGTTCAGCCCGATCCCGCCCGTCCCGATGACGACGACGCTCTCCCCGTGCCCCACCCGCGCGCGGTTGAGCACCGCGCCGACGCCGGTCAGCACCCCGCACCCGATCAACGCGGCCGACGGCAGCGGAACGTCGTCGGGGATCCGCACGGCCTGCACGGCCTTGACGACCGTCCGATCCGCGAAGGCCGAATTGGACGCGAACTGGTACACCGGCCGCCCCACGCGCGTGAACGGTCTGCCCGGCCGCCCGATGGCCCGCCGGCACATCGTCGGCCGTCCCCGGTCGCAGTCGGCGCACGCGCCGCAGTTGGCGAGCGTGGACAGGGCGACGTGGTCCCCCGGCCGGACGTGGGTGACCCCGGCGCCCACCGCCTCCACCACGCCCGCCCCCTCGTGCCCGAGCACCACCGGCGCCGGGAACGGGATCGTCCCGTCGACCACCGACAGGTCGCTGTGGCAGAGCCCGGCCGCCGCCACCGCGACGAGCACCTCGCCCGGCCCCGGATCCCGCACCGCGAGATCGTCCACGACCTCGGCCCGCTCCCCGTCGAACACCACGCCACGCATCGCGTCCCTCACCGTCCCTTGGGCTGTCCGGGCAGGCCGAGCACCCGCTCGGCGATGATCGTGCGCTGGATCTGGTCCGAGCCGCCGTAGATGGTGTCGGCCCGTGAGAACAGGAACAACCGCTGCGCCTCGTCGAGCGCGTACGGCACCGAGGGCGACCAGTCCGACGGCCCCACCCCCGCCGCCGCGCCGCGCACCTGCACCGCCAGCTCCCCGAGCCGCTGATGCCAGCCCGCCCACAGCAGCTTCGCCACGCTGGGCGCGCCCGGACCGCCCGAACCGCCGAGCGTCCGCAGCGCGTTCCAGCGCATCGCCCGCAGCTCGGCCCACAGCGCCACGAGCCGGTCCCGTACGACGGGATCGTCGGCGGCGCCCGTCTCGACGGCCGTGCGGACCACGCGCCCCAGTTCCTCGGCGAACCCGATCTGCTGGGCCAGCGTGGACACCCCGCGCTCGAAGCCGAGCAGGCTCATCGCGACCCGCCAGCCGTCGCCCTCGCCCCCGACGACGTGCTCCGCGCGCGCGTGCGCCCCGTCGAAGAAGACCTCGTTGAAGTCGCTCGTGCCGGTCATCTGCCGGATCGGCCGCACCTCGATCCGCCCCGGCTGGTCCATCGGCACGAGCAGGAAACTCAGCCCGCGATGACGCGTCGACGCGGAATCGGTGCGCGCCAGCACGAAGCACCAGTCGGCCTCATGGGCCAGCGACGTCCAGATCTTCTGCCCGCTGACCCGGTACGCCGTCCCGTCCGGGGTCCGCTCGGCTCTCGTCCGGACCCCCGCGAGGTCGGATCCGGCGCCGGGTTCGCTGTAGCCCTGGCACCACAGCTCGGCGCCGGCCGCGACCGGCGGCAGGAAACGCGCCTTCTGCTCCGGCGTGCCGTGCGCGAGGAGAGTGGGCGCCAGCAGGTTCTCCCCGATGTGCCCGGACCGCGCCGACGCCCCCGACCGCGCGTACTCCTCGGCCCACACCACCTGCCGCGTGAGCCCGGCGACCCGGTTGCCGTATCCGCCCTCACCCCAGCCGATCCCGATCCACCCGGCGGCACCGAGCGTGCGCTCCCAGCCACGGCGGTCGGTGGCGTGCGGGACATGAGCGGCGAGCCAGTCCCGGGCCTCGACCCGGAACGCCTCGTCGTCCTCGGTGAACCCGAAATCCACGGTGACTCCTCACGTCGGCGCCCCTGCGCCTATCCCTGCGCCTGCCCCTGCTTCTGCCGCGCCGCCGCCCTCGCCATCTCCTCCAGCCGCTCCAGCATCGGCATCGGATCCACCCCGACCGACCCCGGCAGGAACTCCGCGATCCGTTCCGGCGTCCAGGAACCGCCCTCCGCGTAAGCCGAGCGCAGTTCCCGCGGCTGTGCCCACACCGCGATCTTGGCACCGGCGACCGTGTAGACCTGCCCGGTTATCCCCAGCTCCCGCGACCGGTCCGACAAAAGGAAAGTCACCATGGCGGCGACGTCCTCCGGCTCCCCGATCTCCGCCAGCTCCATCGGCACGCCCGCCGACATCCGGGTCCGCGCGACCGGCGCCACCGCGTTGGCCGTCACCCCGTACTTGTGCAGCCCGAGCGCCGCGCTGCGCACCAGCGAGATGATCCCGCCCTTGGCCGCGCTGTAGTTGGCCTGCGACACCGACCCCTGGTGGTTGCCGCTGGTGAAGCCGATCAGCGTGCCGGACCGCTGGGCGCGCATCACGGCGGACGCCGCCCGGAACACCGTGAACGTGCCCTTCAGATGGGTGGCGACGACGGGGTCCCACTCCTCCTCGGACATGTTGAACAGCATCCGCTCGCGCAGGATCCCGGCCACGCACACGACCCCGTCGAGCCGCCCGTACGTCGACACGGCCGTGTCGACGACCCGTTGCCCGCCCGCCATCGTGGAGATGTCGTCGGCGACCGCGACGGCCTCGCCGCCGGCCGCCTCGATCTCCTTGACGACGGCCTCGGCGACCTCGCTGGTGGGTGAGGCGCCGTCGACCGAGACGCCGTAGTCGTTGACGACGACCCGCGCGCCCTCGGCCGCCGCCGCCAGTGCCACCGCCCGGCCGATGCCCCGTCCCGCGCCCGTCACGGCGACGGTCCTGCCCGCCAAGAAGTTCCCCATGCCCGGCCCCTTCCCGCAGTTTCTGACGGACCGTTAGATTTTATGTCCCGTCAGACGGTCGGAGACAAGCCCCGGGGAGGCACCGGATGGCACTGCCGGAGGCGTTCCACGCCATCGCCGCGCGCGTCAACAACTGGGGCCGCTGGGGCGCCGACGACGAGATCGGCACCCTCAACCTGATCACCGACGAGGTGGTGCGGCGGGCGGCCGCCGAGGTCCGCACCGGCCGCCGCGTGCCGCTCGCGCTCCCGCTGCGGGAGGACGGCGTGCAGACCGGGATGATCCCGGGGCGGGTCAATCCCCTGCACACGATGGTGCAGATCAACCAGGAGATCTTCGGCCCGGGCACGGTGGCGTGCAGCGACGACGCGGTGACGATGGGCCTTCAGGCGGCCACCCACTGGGACGCGCTGACCCATGTCTCGCACTCGGGCCGGATCTACAACGGCCGCCCGGCCGCCACCGTCACCGCGTACGGCGGCGCCGAGTTCAGCGGCATCGACAAGGCGCGCCACATCGTCTCGCGCGGGGTCCTGCTGGACGTGGCACGCGCGCGTGGCGTCGACCGGCTGCCCGGCGGGCACGCCATCACCCCGGAGGACCTGCGGGCGGCGGAGGACCTGGCGGGCACCCGGGTTCGGGCCGGCGACATCGTGCTCGTACGGACCGGGCAGATGCGGGTCTTCCTGGCCGGGGACAAGCACGGCTACGCGCATCCCTCGCCGGGGCTGTCGGTGCGCACGCCCGAGTGGTTCCACGCGCGCGATGTGGCGGCGGTCGCCAACGACACACTGACGTTCGAGATCTTCCCGCCCGAGATCGACGATCTGTGGCTGCCCGTGCATGCGCTCGACCTGGTGGAGATGGGGATGCTGCAAGGCCAGAACTGGAATCTCGAAGGTTTGTCCACAGCCTGTGGAGAAGAGGGCCGCTACGCGTTCCTGCTGTCGGCGATGCCCGAACCCTTCGTCGGCGCCACGGGTGCTCCGGTGGCACCCGTGGCCATCCTCTGACGGCGGTCGCCGGGGCTCAGGAGCAGCCGAGGACGCTGCCGGCCGGGGCGCACTGGTCGGGATCGTTGCCTGCGACGAGGGCGGCCGTCAGGGTGACCGAGCCGCCCGCGACGAACACGCCGCCTCCCTGGCCGTTCTCCGCCGTGTTGTCGGTGACGCGACTGCTGATCAGGCGGGACGTGCCGCTGTTGTTGTACAGGCCACCGCCGTCTTCCGTGGCGGTGTTCTCGTCCAGCAGGGAGGCCCGCAGGTACACGGTGCTGCCCCAGTTCGCGATGCCACCGCCGTACGAGCCGGCGTCGTTGTCCTCGATGCGGCCGGCGTTGACGGTCAGGGTGCCGGTCGCCGTGTAGATGCCGCCGCCCTCGAAACCGACGGCGGTGTTGTCACGAACCCTCGATCTGTTGATCACCGTGGTGCCGAAGGTGGCCAGTCCCCCGCCGGTGGCGGTCGCGGTGTTGTCCACGACGGATGCGGAGCTGACGGTCAGCCGGCCGGAGTCGCCGACGTGGAGGCCGCCGCCGTCGGAGCCGGTGTTCTGCGACACGGTGCTGTTGACCAGTTGTGCGCGGGCACCGGCCGTCACCGCGACGCCGCCTCCCGCGCCCGAGGCGGCGTTGCCGATGATGCGGGAGTTGACCACCGTGAGGGTTCCCTGGTTCAGGATTCCGCCGCCGGGAGTGCCGACGGCCGCGGTGGCGCTGCCGCCCGACACGGTGACCCCTGAGAGGACGAGGGACCCCTGGGCGGCGACTTCGGCGATGCGGAAGGGCGTGAGCGAGGACCGGGTGATGGTGGCGCCGCGGCCGATGATGGACAGTCTCGAGGTGATGGCGGGAAGTCCGTTGGCGCCGTTGACGCCGACGAGCTCGGCGGACGGAGCCGTGAGCGTGTAGGTGCAGCCGGGCGCGAGCACGATCACTCCGACGCCGAGGGTGTTGGCCTGCTCGATCCGCTCGGTCAGCTTGGCGACGTCTCCGCACGGGACCACCGCCGTTCCGCCTGAGGTCAGGGTTTCGGCGGCGGCCGGCGTGGCGATGACCGACACGGACGTTCCCAGCAATGCGGCCAAGGCCAGGCCGCGCGCATTCTTCACCGTCAGCACTGGTTCTTCCTCGTTTCTCTGGTCGGTCCTCGGCAGTCCACTGTGATCACGGCCGTCGACCGTGCGCACCCAGTGGGATCTGGACGAGTGAGGACAGGGCCCCGGCCGGTCCCGGAGGGGCGGTCGCCTCTTGAAGCAGGCCGGACGGACGCGCTTCCCAACGCGCCGTCCTCCCCTTGGAATTGACGCCGCCCGCCGTGGGGGGCGCGAAATGCGCGCTGGGCCGTTCGTGTGAGTTGCCCCGAAGCCCCTTGCCGCTGGCATAGCCGCAATGAATAACTGGAACGGATCCGACCGGTGGGCCGCCCGTCCTCGCCGGGGGATGTGGCAGCCGGATCCACCCGCGGCTCTTTCCGGAAGAGTCCGGGCGGTCCTTCCGGCATACCGCGATGGGCACCCCCGGTGGGGAAATGGATCCCGTTCAGCCGGTGCCGTTCGCGGCACCGGCTGAAACGGCCGCCCAGGTCATACCCCCTTCACAGCCGCCGAAAGGCCCGGGACCGAAAGGCCCGGCAAAGGCGGTGGCGCCGACGACGTTTCCGCGGAGACGAATCACCTACGCGGTGCGGCGGAACGGTAACTGCGGCATGAAACCGCGTCAGGGAATCGGAATTCTCCCGCCACACCCTTTTTCAGGCCCACCGACCCGTTTCCCGGCCGGCCGACCCGTTTTTCCGGCGAGCAGGCGCACACTGCCGTCGACGACACCCGGCCCGATAAGCCCCGCCACGCCGCCACACCACCTCTCCGCGCCACTCGCCTCTCCGCGCCACATCGCAGGCCGCCACACCGCCGCATCGACTCCCACACCCACGACCTGGGGAACACGCGCTCGACCATTCCCCCTTATGGGTGACATGAGTTGACGCCCTCTTGTCACCCGTTCGGACGTGTGAGTCACTGAAAGTGCGAACCGGCGGGCTGCCCATCCCCGTGCCGGGGGATCGTTGAGACAGGCAGCGTTTGCCGGTTTTCTCTTTGCCCAAAGGGATGCCGAAGGCCGCTGTGCCTCGCGTCTCGCGCCCTGTGCGCGAAAGCGGATGTCTCCTCGTGCGCCTCGTGCCCGGTGACACCGACTGCGCCCGTACGGCCCGGAAGAGAGCAGACCTGCCCGCGGCAGGGCTGGTCCTCCTGAGCGTGGCAGCCGATGGCCGGGTTCCCCTCGCCGGTTCCTCGCACGTCTCCCTCAACCAGCAAACCAGCGAGGAGTGCCTCATGCCCATTTCTCCGAATCAGGGTTCCACCGGCGGCGGGACGCTGGTGACCATCACGGGGACGAACCTGTCCAACACCAGCGCCGTGAAGTTCGGCACCAAGTCCGCCACGAACATCACCCAGGTCTCGCCGACCCAGGTGACCGCCGTCTCCCCGTCGGGTACCGGCACGGTCGGTGTCACCGTGACCACGCCCGGCGGAACCAGCAACCCGGTGTCGTTCTTCTACGTCGGCGCCCCCTTCAAGGGCTCCCTGGGGACCACGTCCGGACCGCTGGCCGGCGGCAACGTCGTCACCGTCAACGGCACCGGTCTGCAGACGGCCACCAGCGTGTCCTTCGGCGGGGTGACCGCCACCCCCACCGTGGTCAGTGACAGCCAGCTCACGGTCACGGTTCCGGCGGGTCTCGCGGCCGGGCCGGTGGGGGTCAGCGTGACCACGGCCGGCGGCACCAACAACGGCCTGTCGTACACCTACGTCGAGGACCCGACGATCGGGACCATCAGCCCCAACACGGGCGGCACCTCGGGTGGGACCGCGGTGACCATCACCGGCACCAACCTCGACAGCACGGAGTCGGTCACCTTCGACGGCAACCCCGCGCCGTTCTCGGTGATCAACACCACCACGCTGTCGGCGGTCACCCCACCCGGCACCGCGGGCGCGGTCGACGTGGTGGTGACCAACCCCTCGGGATCGGACACCGAGGTCGGCGGCTTCACCTACGTCACCGGCCCCGGCATCTGAGCCCTCAGGCGGCCTTCGCTCGGCGGAGGCGATGAGAACCCGTCCGGGCGGCAGTCCCCCCTCCGCCCGGACGGGCCCCCACCCGCGTCCATGGGCGTGTCCCATCGAAGGAGTACAGCCATGGCTCCCCCTGTGGTCTCATCGGTCAGTCCCAACCAGGGACCGGCCTCCGGCGGCACCACCGTCACCGTGACCGGAACCAGCTTCACCGGCGTGACAACCGTCCGGTTCGGCACCAAACCCGCGACCTCGTTCACCTCCACCAGCAGCACCCAGCTCACGGCGGTCAGCCCGTCCGGCACGGGGACGGTGAACGTCACGGTCACCACCAGCCAGGGCACCAGCACCCAGTCGGTGCCCTTCACCTATGTCACGGGGGGTCCGTCCCTCACCAGCCTGTCGCCGACCCAGGGATCGGTGTCCGGCGGCACCACCGTCACCCTGACGGGCACCAACCTCTCCGGGGCCACAGCGGTGAGCTTCGGCGGCACCCCGGCGTCGTTCACCGTCACCTCGGCCACGCAGATCACCGCGGTCTCCCCGGCGCATGCGGCCGGTGGCGTACCCGTCACCGTGACCACTTCCGGAGGCACCAGCAACGCGCTCACCTTCACGTACGTCGCGGCCCCTGCCGTCACCGACCTGTCACCCGTCCAGGGCCCGAGTTCCGGCGGCACCACCGTCACTCTGACGGGCACGGCCTTCACCGGTGCGACGGCCGTGAGGTTCGGCGGAGTGCCCGCGACGTCGTTCACCGTCATCTCGGCCACACAGATCACCGCGGTCACCCCGCCCCACACGGCCGGTGCCGCGGCGGTCACCGTGACCACTCCCGGCGGCACCAGCAACCCCGACGACCCCAGCGCGTACTTCTACTTCGCCGCGCTGCCCTCGCTGACCGCTGTCACACCCGCGTCCGGAAGCACAGCGGGCGGCACCTCGGTCGTCCTGACCGGCAACGACCTGCTCGGTGCGACGGCCGTGAAGTTCGGCGCGGTGCCCGCGACGTCGTTCACCGTCATCTCGGCCACACAGATCACCGCGGTCACCCCGCCCCAAGCGGCCGGTACGGCGGCAGTCACCGTGACCACTCCCGGCGGCACCAGCAACCCCGTCAGCTACGTCTATGTCGCGGCCCCGACGCTGCTCTCCCTCGTCCCCGACCAGGGACCGACGTACGCCGGCACCGTCATCACCCTGACCGGCACCGGCCTCACCACCGCGATCGAGGTCCGCTTCGGTGCCACCCCCGCGGCGTTCACGGTCGTCTCCCCGACCCAGATGACCGCGGTGGCACCGGCGGGCAGCGCCGGGCCGGTCGGCGTCACGGTCACCACGGCCGCCGGTACCAGCAATCCCCTCACCTACACCCGGGTCCTGAGTCCCGGCATCTGATCAGCGGCTCCCGCGGCCGGGCGGCGGTGCACCCCTCCGCCCGGCGCTGTGGCCCGTCCGGCCCGGAGAACGACGGATGGTGGCGCGCACCTGCCCGCCCCGAGCACGGCACACTGCGCGCCACCATCCGACTCGGCGCACCCGCCCTTCTCCTCGGCCCTGAGGGAGCCGGCGCCGAACCGGCGACCCGCACTCGCCGAGGGCTCCCGTCACCGAAGCCCTCGCCGTCCCCTCGCGGCGAATCGCTGACCACAAGCGTGATCAAACGGACACGTGCCGTCAACACCCGATCGGGGATTTATTACTTACGCACCTTTTGTGATGGGCGCGCACGGAAGCACGTCCGGGCGCACCACGGCCGGACGGGAGTTGGGCGACAGCGCTTTCTGCATCCGTGCTCCGGCAACGGGGGACCAGGGGCGCGCGTCGCGCCCGTGCGCCGTCACACCGCCTCGCAGGCGAACCCCTCGTAGGTCGGACCCTGATAGGCCGGCCCCTGCTTCTCGCCCTTCTCCGGCGGGGCGCAGCGGTCGAGTTCGCACCAGATGCGCTTGCCCGGGCCGTCCATGGTCCAGCCCCAGCGGTCGGCGAGGCCGTCGACGAGAGCCAGTCCGCGCCCGCCGGTCGCGTCGTCGTCCACACAGCGGGGCACGGGCGCGCGGTCGCTGCGGTCGGCCACCTCCAGGCGGACCACGGCCTCCCCGGTCGCCCCGCCGGGCAGGGAGAGCCGCAGCACGGCCGGACAGCCGGTGTGCACGACGGCGTTGGTGACGAGCTCGGAGACGAGCAGGATCAACGTCTCGGCGAGCGGCTCGTCGGCCCCTATCCCGGACCCGGCCAGGCGCGAACGGGCCCACCTCCGGGCTCGCCCCACCTCAGCGGGGTCGGGCCGGATTTCCAGCTGCACTTGAAGCACCTGCACCGCTCACACCATCCGAACCGGCGGACACATGGCCGCGCGCCACGCGAGCCACGCTAGCCACGCGAGCACCATGACGACGAGGGCCACGATCGTAGCCATTTTCTGCATGGCCAGAACAACAGCCAGAGGCAGGGTGACGGAACGTGAATCCCTTACGAGACAGCTTGATTGACGTACAGTCACCTCAACAAGCGCTTCGGGCATATTCCAGCGCGAAGGAGTACCCGTGCGGCATACTGTGCGACGCTCGTTCCGGGGAGTCGAACACGCGGGGCCCCGACTGCCGTCCGGCCACGCGAAAGCCCTGCGAGCAGGGGTGCGCACCCTCGCGTCCGGCACCGCCCCAGGGGCACCACCGGCACGGATCGCGCTCGGAACCACTCGCATCCCACAGAAGGTACCGGAGCGACCGTCCGACTCCACGCCGTGACGGGTCACGCATCGGACACAACCGCATATCCACGCTGCGTGACGATGCTGTGCCACGATCCGCGACACCAGCCTCATCCATCACGCCAGTCACACCATCACCGCAGGCGGGAGGCCTCTCCGCCCGTCTCCGCCAGCAGGTCCGCCGCGAGCAACTCCTCACTCTCCGTGTCGAAGCCCGCACGCCGGGTGCGCACCCAGGCCCGCTTCAGCAGCAGATGCACCTCCGCCTCCCAGGTGAACCCCATGCCGCCGTGCACCTGGAGACAGTCGCGGGCGCCGCGCACGGCGGCCTCGTCGGCGAGCAGCCGGGCGGCCGCGATGTCCGCCGGATCGGCGGTGACGGCCGCCGCGTAGACGGCCGCCCGGGCCACCTCGACCCGCACCAGCAGTTCCGCGCAGAGATGCTTGACCGCCTGGAAGGCGCCGATCGGCTGCCCGAACTGCTCTCGCGTCCGGGCGTGTTGCGCCGCGAGTTCGCACGCGCGCGTGGCGGTGCCGAGTTGCTCGGCGGCGGTGAGGAGGACGGCGACGGGGTCCGCCGTCCGGGCGCCGGGCGGTACCCGGTGCAGCGGGGTGAGCGGATCCACCGACCGCAGCGGCACGGCTCCCCCGGCGTCCCCGAGGACGACGTCCGCCTCCGTCAGCCACTCCACCAGTCCGCCGTCGACGGCCGCCACGACCGTCTCCCCGCTCGCCGCGCCCGGTACGGTCCCCGCCGCGAGATGGGTGGCCAGCAGTGGCCCCGGCAGCAGTGCCCGACCCGCCTCCTCGAACAGCAACACCGCCTCAGGAAGGCCGAGTCCGACCCCGCCGTCCGCCTCCGGCACCCGCAGCGCGAAGAACCCGGCGTCGCCCAGCGCCCGCCACAGCCCCCGGTCCAGCCGGGGCCGCGCGACGCTCCGCCGCAGCGCGTCGGGGCCGAAGCGGCGCGCCAGCACCTCCCGCATGCCCGCCCGCAACGCGCGCTGGTCCTCGGTGAGTTGGAAGCGCATGCCGGTGGTCACCGCCCCTTCGGCAGTCCGAGGATCCGCTCGCCCACGATGTTCCGCTGGATCTGCGAGGTCCCGGCCGCGATGGTGTAGGAGAGGGAGGACAGCCGGTCGAGCACCCAGGGCCGGCCGAGGTCGAGGGCCGCGTCGCCCAGGACGTCGGCGGCGGTGTCGTACAGCTCCTGGCGGGCGTGCGAGTAGCTCAGTTTGAAAACCGAACCCGACACACCGGGCACCCCGCCGGAGGCCTCGGCCGCGCTGACGTTCCACTGGGTGAGTCGCCACAGGGCCCGGAAGCGGGCATTGAGGGCGCCGAGCCGCCGCCGCAGCGCCGGGTCGTCCCAGCGGCCGTTCGCCCGGGCCTCGCGGGCGAGTTCGCCGAGCACGCGACGGCAGGCGACCACCTCGCCCGCGAAGGCGGTGCCGCGTTCGAAGGAGAGCGTCACCATCGTCACCCGCCAGCCGTCGTTCTCGGCGCCCACCCGGTGTGCGGCCGGCACCCGCACCTCGTCGAGGAACACCTCCGCGAACTCCGCCGACCCGGCGAGCGTGCGCAGCGGCCGTACGGTGACGCCCGGGGTGTCCATGGGCAGGGCGAGCCAGGTGATGCCGCGGTGCTTCGGCGCGTCCGGGTCGGTGCGGACCAGCAGTTCGCACCAGTCGGCGACCTCGGCGTGGGAGGTCCAGATCTTGGACCCGCTCACCACGTAGTCGTCGCCGTCGCGCCACGCGCGCGTGCGCAGCGCCGCGAGGTCGGAGCCGGCGCCGGGCTCGCTGAAGCCCTGGCACCACACCTCCTCGCCGCGCAGGATCGGCGGCAGCCAGCGCTCCCGCTGGGCCTCCGTGCCCTCGGCGGCGATCGTCGGCCCGGCGTGCAGCAGCCCGACGAAGCCCGCGCCGACGTAGGGCGCGCCCGCCCGTTCCGTCTCCTCCAGGAAGATCAGCCGGACGGTCGGGGAGGCGTCCCAGTGCACGTGCGCGTACCCGGCGTCGTGGAGCCGGCGCTGCCAGCCGAGGTCGTAGGCGCGCCGGGCCGGCCAGTCGTCGGGGGGCGGCTTGCCGGGCAGCGCGGGCAGTTCCTTCGCCAGCCACTCCCGCAGACGGGCGCGGAACTCCGCCTCCTCGGGCGTGTCCGCGAGGTCCATCAGGCGTCGAGGCCGAGGCCGAGCATGCGGATCGCGTTGCCCCGCATCAGCTTGTGGACGGTCTCGTCGTCGAGGCCCTTCACATGGTCGAGGGCGACCTCCTTGGTGTGCGGGAAGGTCGAGTCGACGTGCGGGTAGTCGGTCTCGAAGGTGGCGTTGTCCCGGCCGACGACGTCCAGGGACGCGATGCCGTGCTTGTCGCGGAAGAAGCAGCAGAAGATCTGCCGGTAGTAGTACGTCGACGGCGGCTCGGGGATCAGATCGCGCACCCCGCCCCAGGCGCGGTGCTCCTCCCACACGTCGTCGGCGCGTTCCAGGGCGTAGGGGATCCAGCCCATCTGGCCCTCGGAGTAGGCGAGCTTGAGGGCCGGGAAACGCACCAGGACCCCGCTGAAGAGGAAGTCCATCATCGAGGCCATCGCGTTGTTGAAGCTGAGCGAGGCCTGGACGGCGGGCGGGGCGTCGGGGGAGGCGGCCGGCATCTGCGAGCTGCTGCCGATGTGCATGTTGACGACCGTCCCGGTCTCCTCGCAGGCCGCGAAGAACGGGTCCCAGTAGCCCGAGTGGATGGACGGCAGCCCCAGGTGGGTGGGGATCTCGGAGAAGGTGACCGCGCGCACCCCGCGGGCGGCGTTGCGCCGGATCTCGGCCACCGCCAGGTCGATGTCCCACAGCGGGATCAGGCACAGCGGGATGAGCCGTCCACCGCTGTCGCCGCACCACTCCTCGACCATCCAGTCGTTGTAGGCGCGCACGCAGGCCAGCGCGACCTCCTTGTCGTGCGCCTCGGCGAAGGTCTGCCCGCAGAAGCGGGGGAAGGTCGGGAAACAGAGGCTGGCCTCGACGTGGTTGAGGTCCATGTCCGCCAGCCGTGCGGCGGGGTCCCAGCAGCCGCGCCGCATCTCCTCGCGGGTGATGCCCTCCAGGGTCATCTGGTCGCGGTCGAAGCCGACGGCGGCGATGTTGCGTTTGTACGGGAACTTCAGGTCCTCGTAGATCCACCAGTCGGTGGGCGGGCCGTCCGGGTCCATCGTGATCTGGTACTTGCCGCCGACGTACGCCAGCTCACCGATCCCGGCGGTGAGGGGCTTGGGCCCGCGGTCGCGGTACTTCTTCGGCAGCCAGGTGTCGAAGAGGTGCGCGGGTTCGATGACGTGGTCGTCGACGCTGATGATGCGGGGCAGTTCGACCATGGGTTCCCCCACCTGTTATCTGATGGACCGTCAGATTGACCGTCGCAAGCAGGCTAGTGCCACACCCCTGGACCGACAAGGCGCCGCGCCCTACGCTCTGCCCACCATCTGACTGTCCGTCAGAACACGTGTCCGTCTCCGAAGGGGGCCGCCGTGACCGACACCGCCCACGCGCTGAGCGCATCCCGCACCCTCTGGGACCTCCTCGACCGCCGCGCCGCCCTCACCCCCGACCGCCCGGTCCTCCTCCAGGGCGACCGCTCACTGACCTTCGGCGCCCTGCGCGCGCGTGCCGAGCGCACCGCGGCCGGCCTGTACGACCTGGGCGTACGTCCCGGCACGGTCGTCGCCTGGCAGCTCCCCACCCGCCTGGAGACGGCCGTGCTGTCCTTCGCGCTGGCCCGGCTCGGCGCCGTCCAGAGCCCCGTCATCCCCTTCTACCGCGACCGCGAGGTCGGCTTCGCGCTGCGCGAGTCGAAGGCGGAGTTCTTCGCGGTGCCGGGCGTCTGGCGCGGCTTCGACCACGGCGAGATGGCACGGCGACTGGGCGCCAAGGGCGTCTTCGAGGCGTACGAAGACCTGCCGGAGGGCGACCCGCGCGTGCTGCCCCCGCCGCCCGCCGACGGCACCCGCGTCCGCTGGATCTACTGGACCTCCGGGACGACCTCCGACCCCAAGGGCGTGCTGCACACCGACCGTTCGCTGATCGCGGGCGGCTCCTGCCTCGCCCACGCGCTGCGGCTGTCCGCCGCCGACGTGGGCTCGATGGCCTTCCCGTACGCCCACATCGCCGGCCCCGACTACACGGTGATGCTGCTGCTGTACGGCTTCCCGGCGGTGATGTTCGAGCAGTTCGCGCTGCCGGAGGCGCTGACGGAGTACCGCCGGCACAAGGTGACCGTGGCGGGCGGCTCGACGGCGTTCTACTCGATGTTCCTCACCGAGCAGCGCAAGCGGCCGGGGGCGCCGCTGATCCCGTCGCTGCGGCTGCTCGCCGGCGGCGGGGCGCCCAAGCCGCCGGAGCTGTACCACGCGGTCGTCCGCGAGATGCGCGTGCGGCTCACCCACGGGTACGGGATGACCGAGGTGCCGATGATCACCATGGGGTCGCCCGACGACACCCCGGAGAACCTGGCGACGACGGAGGGCCGGCCGCCCGAGGGGATGGAGATCCGGATCGTGGACGGTGAGGTGCGGCTGCGCGGGGAGGCGGTGTGCCGGGGCTACCTGGACCCGGCGCAGACCGCGGAGGCCTTCGACGAGCAGGGGTTCCTGCGCACCGGCGACCTCGGACACCTCACCGCCGACGGCCATCTCGTCCTCACCGGACGGCTGAAGGACGTGATCATCCGCAAGGGTGAGAACATTTCGGCCAAGGAGATCGAGGACCTGCTGCACGCCCACCCTGCGGTGGGCGACGTGGCGGTCGTCGGGCTGCCGGACGCGGAGCGCGGCGAGCTGGTGTGCGCGGTGGTCGAACAGCCCTCGGGGGCCCCGGAACTGACCCTGGAGGCCGTGACCTCGTACCTGCGCGCGGAAGGGCTGTCGGTGCACAAGCTGCCGGAGCGGCTGGAGGTGGTGGACGCCCTCCCGCGGAACGAGACGCTGCGGAAGGTACTGAAGTACAAACTGCGCGAACGCTATGCGGGCACCACCGGATAGCCCTACCCGGGGACGGTGAAGTACCGCGCGAAGGCGGGCACGATCTCCGTCTCGCCGACCAGGCCGTCGCCGTCGGTGTCGAGGGCGGCGGCGGCCGCGCGGGCGACGTCCTCGGGGACGCCGAAGCAGCGCAGTACGCGCACGGTGTCCTCGACGGTGGCCGCGCCGTCGCCGTCGGCGTCCGCGAGGTCCAGGGCCGCGTGCAGGAACGGACGGGCGATCTCCGCGAACCGCCCGGGGTTGTCGCGCAGGCGCTTGACCGCGCCGTCGACGAACTCCTCCCGGGTGATGCGCTGGTCGCCGTCCCGGTCCGCCATGCCGGCCATGCCCTGCCAGAACGCCTCGGCGCCGGCGTACAGGGCCTGTCCCTTGTCCGACCGGGCGGGGATGCCGAACTCGGCGAGCAGCGCCTTCGCCGCGGCGCCGAAGTCCTCCCGGTCGATGTAGCCGTTGCCGTCCTGGTCGAAGGTGGCGAACCGGCCGGCGATCCTGCGCTCGTACTCGCTGCTGACCATGTCTTCTCGGGCCGCCTTACGTCGTCACGTGGGGTGTGCTTCCAGGCGGGAGCGTACGACGCCGACGACGCCCGGACGGCCGGAAGGTGACGGTTGTGCCAAGACCGGGGGAATTTCGGAACAGGCGTGTGGCCGACCTGTGATGTGATCCACTGTCGGACATGGAGGCACTGGCGGCGAGCTTCATAGCGGTGGTGGGGACCCTGCTCGGCGCGGCGCTCACCCACCGGTTCCAGTTGCGGTCGGTGGAGCGGACGGAGCGCTTCACCCGCGACGAGCGGCTGCGGCAGGAGCGCATGGACGCCTACGGGGCGTACGCGGGCGCGCTCGTCAACTACCGGCGGGCGCTGGTGGGCCGGTGGTTCCTGGAGCACGAGGACGGCACCCCCGAGGAGTGCCGGCAGGCCCGCGCGGAGGGGTACGAGCTGCGGTCGGTGGCGCAGGAGGCGCTGTTCCGGGTGCAGATGCTGTCGCCGGACGAGGCCCTCGTGGAGCGCGGACGCCGGACGTTGAAGCGGATCGACCAGCTGCACAAGGCGCACGACCGGGCCGCACTGGACCGGCTCCGCGACGACACACGGGCCATGGTGACGGAGTTCGTCACGGCCGCCCGCGACGCACTGGGCTGACGGTGACGGAGTTCGTCACGGCCGCCCATGACGCACTGGGCTGACGGTGACGGAGTTCGTCGTGGCCGCCCGCGACGCACTGGGCTGACCCGCGCCGGCCCGGTCCGCCCGGCCCGGGGGCGTCACGCCGACAGCGGCTCGGTGTCGTCGCCCTCGTCCACGGCCTCCGCGACGTCGCCGTAGACGTCGAAGAGCCGGCGTACGCCCAGCGCGCCGAGGACCCGGTTGACGTGGGAGTCCTCGACCGCGCCCCGGGCCGGCAGGATCAGCCGCAGCCGGCCCCGGCAGGAGCGGATCAGGCGACGGGCGGCGATGAGCACGCCGACGCCGCTGGAGTCGCAGAAATGCACCTCGGACAGGTCCAGGACGAGACTGTGGCGGCCCTCGGCCACCGCGTCGTGCACCCGTTGACGCAGCACCGGCGACGTCACCAGGTCCAGCTCGCCCGACACATGGAGCACGGCCCATTCGCCCCGCTCGCCGCCGGTCACTTTGAACGCCACCACCACGCCCTTCGCTCGCTGGAACGGAAGCTGTCCCTTCGCTTCCTCGCAGCGCGGCTGCCCAGCGGCCGTTCCCCGAAACTCCGAGCAAAAAACGGCAGACAAAGGAAAGAGGCTTGTTTCAATCGCTTTCGGTCCCGTTCGATCGCAATAGGGCATACCTGATCATGAAGAGGCCGGACGGGCGCGCCCAATACCACCCGCGGAGCGACGGGGGGCGCACATTGCCACAAAGGGGCGTGCGGTGTCCGGGGTGCCGACTACATTCGAGGTGACGGAGGCAGCAGGCTGGACACAACGGCACGAGTGAGGGGGCCGCATGACGAAGAGGGAGGCACCGCCCCGCTGGGACCGCACGATGCAGCAGCGGCTCACGCGCGGGGAAGCCGCCGCCCTCGGTGAGCTTTACGACCGGTTCGCTTCGCTTGTGCACGGACTCGCCCACCGTGTACTCAAAGACGAACAGGCCGCGGACGGCATCACCCGCGAGGTCTTCGCCCACGTCTGGGAACACCCCGGCACCTACGACCCCCGCCAGGGCCCTCTGCGCACCTTCCTAGCCTCCCTCACCCACCGCCTCGCCGTACAGCGGCTGCGCGCCACCGGGGCCGCCGCCCTCGCCGACGGCGGCCCCGGCACCACCGAGGAACTGGAGTCCAAGGTCCGCCACGCCGCTGTCGCCGCCCGCGCCGACTACATCGTCCAGTCCATGCCGACCCCGCTGCGCCTAGCCCTGGAGCTGGCCTACTTCCAGCGCCACGACTACCGCCAGACCGCCGCCGACCTCGGCGTCACCGAGGACGAGGCCCGCCGCCGGCTCCGCCTCGGCCTGCAACTGCTCTCCACGGCCCACGACACCGCCGCGCCCGGAGCCCCACCCGAATACGGAGGCGCGGCATGACCGGCACGGAGGACCTCGACCCGTACGACCAGCGGGATGCGGCCCCGCTCCACCTGGAGCACCGGGTGCTCAAGTCGCTGCTGGGCGCGTGGGCGCTGGCGGCCTGCTCGGCCGAGGAGACCGCGGCCGTCGAGGACCACCTCGGCACCTGCGGCACCTGCGCCGACGAGGCACGGCGCCTGCGGGAGGCCGTCGGCCTGCTCCAGCGCCCCGAGAGCCTCGACCTCGACCCCGGCCTGCGCACCCGCGTCCTGGAGGGCTGCCTGGACCGGCGCCCGCCCCGTATCCCGGTGCCCGACTGGGCGACCTCGTACGACGCCGAGACCGCCCGTCTGGACGCCCTGCTCCAGGACTTCGGCGAGGCCGAGTGGCTCGCGCCGGTACGGCTGCGCTGGTACCGGGGCGAGGAGGCCACCAGCCGCCGCACGACCGTCGCCGGGGTCATCGCCCACCTGCTCGCGGTGGACGGCCTGGTCGCCGTCGCGCTCGGCCTCGACGACCCGCTCCCCGGCGACAAACCGGCGCGCACCCCCGCCGAGCGCACGGAGGCGTTCTGGGACGCCTCGCACGTCCCGCCCGACCGCTCCGTACGCGGCCCGTGGCGCGACCAGACCCACGCCCTCGTCCGCACGGTCTCCTTCACCGGCGCGGGCCCCGGCACCCTGCCCGTGTCGTACGGCGACTTCGAGTTGCCCCTGCGGGACGCGCTGCTGGACCGGGCCTTCGAGTGCTGGCTGCACGCCGAGGACATCGCGGAGGCGGTCGACTACCCCTACACGCCGCCCGCCCCGCGCCACCTCCACGGCATGATCGACCTGGCCGCCCGCATGCTCCCCGGCGCCCTCGCCGAACGCCGCCGCGCGGGTCTCGCCGCCCCGGCGCCCACCCGCCACCTCGTCCCCGCCGGCCGGCCCGGCCGCAGTCTCCGGCTGGAGATCGAGGGCTCGGGCGGCGGCCAGTGGCTCATCCCCCTGGACTCCCCCGCCGCACTGGGCTCCGCCGACCACGAGGTGGCCCACGTGGCCCTGGACGACACGGAGTTCTGCAAACTCACCGCCGGCCACGTCCCTCCGGAGGAGGCGGCAGCGGGCCAGGCCGGAGACCGGCAGGCCATCAGGGACGTCCTGTACGCGGCGGCGTCCCTCAGCCGCATGTGACGGCTCGGGGACCTCAGCGCATGTGACGGCTCGGGCCGCCGTGGCCCTAGGCGAACACCACCGTCCGTCGCCCGTTCAGCAGGATCCGCCGCTCCGCGTGCCACTTCACGGCCCGGGCCAGCGCCTGGCACTCCACGTCCCGCCCCACCGCGACCAGCTGATCCGGCGTGACGTCATGCCCCACCCGCTCGACCTCCTGCTCGATGATCGGCCCCTCGTCGAGGTCGGCGGTGACGTAGTGCGCCGTCGCCCCGATCAGCTTCACGCCCCGCGCATGCGCCTGGTGGTACGGCTTCGCGCCCTTGAAGCTCGGCAGGAAGGAGTGGTGGATGTTGATGATGCGCCCGCTGAGCTGCTTGCACAGGTCGTCCGACAGCACCTGCATGTACCGCGCGAGCACGACCAGCTCGACGTTCTCCCCGCGGACGATCTCCAGCAGCCGCGCCTCCGCCTCGGGCTTGTTCTCCTTCGTCACCGCAATGTGGTGGAAGGGAATGTCGTAGGAGGCCACCAGCTCGGCGAAATCGGTGTGGTTGGAGACCACCGCCGCGATCTCCACCGGCAGCGCCCCGATCCGCGCCCGGAACAGCAGGTCGTTCAGGCAGTGCCCGAACTTGCTGACCATGAGGACGATGCGCATCTTCTCGTCGGCCCGGTTGATCTGCCAGTCCATGTGGAAGGAGTCACCGATCGCCGCGAAGCTCGCCCGCAGCTTGTCCACCGTCACCGGCGCGTCCGCCGAGAAGTGCACGCGCATGAAGAACAGACCCGTGTCGTGGTCACCGAACTGCTGGCTGTCCTCGATGTTGCAGCCGGTCATGAAGAGGTAGCTCGACACGGCGTGCACGATGCCCTGCTTGTCGGGGCAGGAAAGGGTGAGGACGTACTGGTCGGCGGGGACCGCCGCGGCTCGGGTGGACTGCTCGTTCATGCACCACAGGGTCTCATGTCCGCCCCACCCCACCGACCGTCGTCCGCTACGCGGACCGCGTCATGATCCGCAGCACCTCGAGCGTGCGCGGCGGGGCGTCCGGGTCCTCCTCGTCGGCCGCCGCCATCCGTACGTGCGCGTCGCGCGCCGCCCGCACCGCCTCCGGCCAGGCCTGGTGCTCGAGGTAGGCGGCCACCGGCGCGTCCGGGCCGACCTGGTGCATGATCCGCAGCACCCGCAGCACCGCGGTGTCGACGAGCGCCGCCTCCTGCGAGTCACGGAAGATCGTGCCGACGTACTTCTCGGCGGACCAGTTGTCCAGCCAGGTGTCCTCGACCAGGCGGTACACGGCGTCGGTGACGTCCCCGTAGCCGTCCACGCCGGCCAGCCAGACGTCCCGCTGGAACACCGGGTCCGAGAGCATGTGCAGCGCGGAGCGCACATTGCTGCGCCAGCGCCACCACGGCATGTCGTTGAGTGGCATGCCGCCCATGGTGAACGAGCGACGGCCGCGACGGGAAGTGTTCTGGGAACCTTGCACGGTCACCGATCGTACGTTCCCGGCTCCGGGCGGCTCCCCGGCCCCCGCAATTCACCTGCCCGTTACCAACCGTTGATCATGGATGACTCCCAGGTTAGCCATGTGACGGAATCGTGCGGGTACATGACCGGCAGGCGACGTACGCGAGACACCTTCCTCCCCAGGTCCATCCGCATCCCCAGGCCCGCCAGAGCGAAAGCCGTCGCGGCGGGCGCACTGGTGGCCTGTGCGTCGCTGGCCGTCGGCTGCGGGATCGTCCCCGGCGCCACGGGGGGTTCCGGGGACGACCCGGTGGTCGTCATGACCTGGGCCCCCGAGGGCACCGGCGCCACGAACATGCCCGGCATGCCCGCCTTCGCCCGCGCCTACGCCCGCTGGGTCAACGCCAACGGCGGCCTGAACGGGCGCAAGCTGTCCGTGCTGACGTGCAACGAGCACAACGACGCGGTGAGCGCCGCGAAGTGCGCCCGGCGCGCGGTCAAGGAGGACGCCGTCGCCGTCGTCGGCTCCTACAGCCAGCACTCCGACGCCTTCTTCCCGCATCTGGAGGGCGCCGGCATCCCCTACATCGGCGGCTACGGCGTCACCGACGCCGAGTTCACCAGCCCGCTGTCCTACCCGGTCAACGGCGGCCAGCCCACGCTGCTGGCGGGCCTCGGGAAGGAACTCGCCACGGTCTGCGGGCCGGTCGCGCTCATCCGCCCGGACACCATCGCGGGCGACACGCTGCCCACCATGCTCAACGCCGGGCTGACGGCCGGCGACCACGACCCCTCCTCCGACCAACGGGCCGCGGAGGACGCCACCGAGTATTCGGCGCAGGCGGAGGAAGCCCTGGAGAAGACCGCGGACGGCACGGCCGACCGCAAGGGCTGCGTGGTGCCCGCGCTCGGCGACCGCACCAGCACCTTCATGGACTCCTTCCGCCGCACCCGCGAGGACTTCCCCGCCGTGCGCACCGCCACCGTCCTCGGCAGCGTCGACCAGAGCGTCATCGACTCCTCCGGCGGCGCGTCGGGCCCCTACGAGGGCGCGTACGTCACCGGCTGGTACCCGGTGGCGAGCGATCCGCGCTGGGAGGCGATGAAGAAGGTGATCAGCGAGGAGGCGTTCTCCGACACCCGTATCGACGCCGGGGACACCGGTGTGCAGACCACCTGGATCGCGTACTCCGTGTTCAGGGCGGCCGTGGACGCGCTGGGCGACGGCGAGGTGACCGCCCACACCGTGCGCCGGGCCCTGGACGACGGGCTGAAGGTCTCCACGGGCGGCCTCACGCCCACGCTGCGCTGGGAGTTCACCGACCAGCTCGCCTCCATCGGCTTCCCGCGCCTGGTCAACGCCAACGTGACGCTCCAGACGGTGAAGCGGGGCCGGCTGGTGGCGGCCAAGCAGGGCTTCGTCGACACGACGAAGACGCTGGAGACCGCGGACGTGGACTGAGCCCGCCGAGGGTCTCAGAGCTGGGTCGGCTGGCGCTGGGTCAGACCGTACTTCTTCGCGATCTCGTTCCACAGCTTGGCGGCCCGCGCCTTCTGCGTGCTGGCGGTGCCGCTCTCCCGGTTGCCGGCCTGCGTCTGCGCCGTGGTGCGGGCCTGGCCCTTCTTGCAGCTCTTCTTGTCCGCGGCCGTCTGGTCGGCCCACGCCGCGTAGTGGTCGTCGGCGGACGCGGACGCCTGCCACGCCTTGGTGAGGGCGGTGGTCAGGGCCGTGTGGTTCGGCAGCCGGTCGACGGTCAGGGCGGACAGCTTCGTCACCAGTTCGGTGCGCTGCTTCGCCGCCTCCCGCAGATCGGTGGCGGCCTGCGCGAGGTCGGTGCACGCCTTCACGTCGGCGACCGCGCTGATCACGCTGGCCCGGCTGCTGCCGCTGTCCGCGAGCAGCTTGTCCAGGGCGATCGCCTGCTGTTCGGTCGGATCGGCGGACGCCGACGCGGACCCCTCGCCCGCGGGCGCCGACGCGGCCACGGTCTTGTTGTCGTCCCCCTGGTCACCGCCGCCCCCGCCGGCCATCAGCGCGCCCGCGCCGAGCCCGACGACCGCGATGGCCACCCCGACCGCCGCCAGCAGCGGCACCCGCGATCCGGTACGGCCGCCCCGGCCGCCGCCGTTGTCGTCGTCCCCGCGTCTGCCGCGCCGCCCGCCCGCCGGGTCGCCGGGCGGCTGTGCGGAGTAGGCGGGTTGCGGGGCGTACCCCTCCGGCTCGGAGAAGCGGGGTATCTGCTGGGTGGCGCCGGCCGGCGCCTCGCCTCCCGCGCCGCCGCGGAAGAGGTTGTCGAACTCGGCCGGCGGCTGCCGGTCCGACGCCTGCCCGGTCACGGGCGGTATGTACTGGGTGGCCTCGGCGTCGGGGTGCCCGGCACCCGGCATCGGCGCCGAACCCGGCTGCGGCTGCGGCTTCTGCGCCCGGCCCAGGAAGTGCGTCGACTCCGAGGGGCTCTCCGGCGGCAGCGCGCCCGGCGCGACCGGCGGTATGTACTGCGTGGCCCCCTCGTCGACGGGCGCGGCGGCGACGGGCGGCAGATACTGCGTGGCGCCCTCGTCGGAGGCGGGCATCGGCCCGGCCCCGGCCGAGACCGGCGGTATGTACTGCGTGGCCCCCTCGTCCACGGGCGGCAACGGCGCCCCCGCCACCCCCTGCCCGTACGACGCCGACTGCGCGGCCCGGGAGTCCTGCCCGTACGACGACGGCGGCTGGGCGGTCGGCAGGTCCTGCCCGTACGACGGCGGCTGGGCGGTCGGCAGGTCCTGCCCGTACGGCTGCGGCTGCCCGGTGGGCGCACCGTGGCCGTACGGCGACGGCTGCACGGCGCTCGCGTCCTGCCCGTACGACGGTGCCGGGGCGCCCTCCGGCGGGAGCGGGCCCGCGCCCGGCTGGGACGCGGCCGGACCCGTCTGCCCGTGCCACGCGTCCGGGCCCGTCGGCTGCGGGGTGTCCCACTGCTGCTCGCCCGGGAGCGGCCGTCCCTGCTCCGGCTGCTGCTGCTCGGGTCCCCACGGCCGGCCCCAGGTCTGCCCGGCGGGCGGCGCGGACGCCGACGGGTCCTGCCGGTCGTAGGGCTGCGGGCCGCCGTAGGGGCGCGGCCGCGGGCCGCTCGGGCCGGTCCGGTCGCCCGTCATGCCCGGCAGCAGGGGCTCGCCACCGTCGGAGGGCAGCACGATGCCTTCGCGCGCGGGCCGCGCCGAGGGCTCCTCGCCCTGTCCACTCTGCGTCACCGGGACTCCTACGAATGGGGGACCTTCGGAATCGTCGGCTCACGCTACCGGGTCCCCGGAACCCCGTGCCACGCAGCTCAGGACGTGATCTCCCTCCCAGTGAGGGGTCTGGCGGCACCGGAGCGCCGTGCGCTGTACCCGTCGCGCCCGGCGCTCCGCCCTCTCACGCGGCGGCCTGGAGGTCCAGACGCGCCCCGAACTCCCTGACCACGGGCTCCTCCCGGAACGGCTCCAGCCGCTGCTGGAGGTCCTCCAGGTACTCCGCGCCCCGGTTGGAGCGCAGTGTCTCCAGCAGTTCCACCGCCTTCATCCCGGTGGTGCAGGCCTGCTCGATGTCACGCTGCTGGACCTGCGCGGTGGCCAACAGCACATAGCCGATGGCCCGCCGCCGCGCCCGGCTCGGCGGATGCCCGGCCAGCGCCCGCTCCGCGCAGCGCGCCGCCGCCTCGGCCTGCCCCAGGTCGCGGTGACAGTGCGCCAACTCGTCCGCGAGGTAGGCCTCGTCGAAGTGCGCGATCCACACCGGGTCGTCCCCGGCCGCCGGATCGGCCGCCTCCAGCGCCGACACCGCCCGCCCGGCCGCCACTTGCGCCGCCCGTACGTCGCCCATGAGCGCGTGCCCGCGCGCCTCGGCGGCGTGGAACATCGACTCCGCGCGCGGGGTCACCCGCCCCCGCGCCCCCTCCTGCGCCGCCCGCGCCAACTGGGCGATCTCGCGCGGGTTTCCGAGCTGGGCGGCGAGGTGGCTCATGGACGCGGCGAGGACGTAGCCGCCGTAGCCGCGGTCGCCCGCCGCCTGCGCGAGGCGCAGGGCCTGGATGTAGTAGCGCTGGGCCAGGCCCGGTTGTCCGGTGTCGACGGCCATGTAGCCCGCCAGCTCCGTCAAACGCGCCACGGAAGCGAACAGTTCACGTCCCACCGCCTCCCGGTAGGAGCCGGCCAGCAGACCCGAGACGACGCTGTTGAGGTAGTGCACGACCACCGGGCGCACATGCCCGCTGCCGTACTGGTGGTCCAGGTCGACCAGCGCCTGCGTCATCGCCTGCACGGCCGCCACGTCGGACATCCCCACCCGTGGCCCCGCCGAGCGCGCCACCTGCGCGTCGGGCGAGGAGATCAGCCAGTCCCGGCTCGGCTCCACCAACGCCGAGGCGGCCACGGACGATCCCGAGAGGAAGTCGCGCCGCCCCACGTCGCTGCGCCACAGCTCGCAGACCTGCTCGATGGCCCCCAGTACCGTCGGCGAGAACTGGAGACCGACACCCGACGCGAGGTTCTTGCCGTTGGCCATGCCGATCTCGTCGATCGTGACCGTACGGCCCAGTTTGCGGCCCAAGGCCTCCGCGATGATCGCCGGGGCCCGTCCGCGCGGCTGCTGACCGCGCAGCCAACGGGCCACGGACGTCTTGTCGTAGCGCAGGTCGAGGCCGTGCTCGGCACCGCACATGTTGACCCTGCGGGCGAGCCCGGCGTTCGAGCACCCCGCCTCCTGGATGAGCGCCTGCAGCCGTTCGTTCGGCTGCCGCGCGACGAGAGGCCTTGCGGCCATTGGCACTACCCCCTGTGGCTGCGGTGCCATCCCGCGCACCGAGTTGATGTGTCTTCCACCGAAAAGTTCCGGCCGTGAAGATCAATGCCCCACGTAGACGGCGAAAATGCGAGGCATGCGAGGATTGCCGGGGTAAAGGCGGAAGCCGACCCCCATGCCTGCCTACCCGCTCCCGCGCCCGTTCCTCCCGCGCGCCCCCGGACATGCACCTATGCGCCCCGGACGCGGAATCGATGCTCCTCCCCCGCGCACACGGGTCCGCGTAACCCCTGGTGACGGCTAGAGTTGTGTTCATCGTGGAAGAGACCATCGTGGGTGCCGAAGCCACCCAAATCCCGAAGCAGCGCGGGGAATCGCTGCTGGAGACCGCTGTTCGCTACGCCGAGGAACGTCATTGGGACGTCTTCCCCGGCACCTGGCTGGAAGCCGTCGACGGGGCACAGCGCTGCTCCTGCGGTGACGCCGCGTGCGCGGCGCCCGGGGCGCATCCCTCCCGGCCGGACTGGGCGACGCAGGCGACGGGCAGCGCGACCGTCGCCCGCCGTATGTGGCAGAAGCAGCCGACCGCCTCGATCCTGCTGCCCACCGGGCGTACGTTCGACGCGATCTCCGTGCCGGAGACGGCCGGGTTCCTGGCGCTGGCGCGGATGGAGCGGATGGAACTGACGCTGGGGCCGGTGACGTTGGCGCCGGACCGGCGGATGCACTTCTTCGTGCTGCCCGGAGCCTCGGTCAAGGTCCCCGATCTGGTGCGCAAGTTGGGCTGGTCGCTGTCCTCCCTCGATCTCGTCGCGCTGGGTGAAGGGGAGTACGTGGCCGCGCCGCCCACGCGGTTCGGTTCGCGGGGTGCCGTGCAGTGGGCCTGCCGGCCGACGCCCGCGAACCGGTGGCTGCCGGACGCGGAGGAGCTGATCTCTCCGTTGGCCTACGCGTGCGGGCGGGATCGCTGACGGCGCCCGGTCCGGGTCACGGAGTGAGGACGCCGTCCAGGAACGGCTCGATCGCGGCGCGCCAGGCCTCCGGCTGGTCGTAGTGGACGAGGTGCCCGGCGTCGGCCACCTCCGCGTACTCCCCGCGGGGCAGCACCCGCACCATCTCCTGGGCCTCGGCTCGGCCGAGTTCGCCGTCGAGGCCGCGGACGACGAGGGTGGGGCAGCGGACCTGGGTGAGTTCCTCCCAGTGAGCGTCGTAGACCCAGGTCTCGCGGGACTTCAGCATCTGCTCGGGTTCGAAGACGGGGCGCCAGCCGTCGGCGGACTCGTGCATCACCTCGGCGTAGAACGCGCCGCGCGCCGGGTTCGGGCGCTCGACCCAGGGATCGTCCTCCCCGAACCACTTGCGGACGTCGGCGAGGGTGGCGAAGGGAACGGGCCAGGACTTGAACCAGTCGGCCCACTCGCGCTGCGAGGCCGCGCCGAGCGCGGAGGCCCGCATGTCGCAGATGATCACGCCGGAGACCAGGTCGGGGCGCTTGGCGGCGAGCTGCCAGGCGGTCAGGGCGCCCATGGCGTGGCCGATGAGGACGGCGGGGGCGAGGCCGAGCTGTTCGAGGGCGGCCTCGGCGTCCTCGACGTAGGCCTCGCGGGTGAAGGCGGCCTGTGGGGGTTTCTCGCTCTGGCCGTGACCGCGCTGGTCGAGGGCGATGGCGCGGTGGCGCTCGCAGAGCCAGCGGGCGGTGGACGCCCAGTGGGAGGCACGGCCCATCAGGCCGTGCAGTAACAGGACGCCGGGGGTGGGAGCGGTGGGGCTGAAGGGGTCGGTCGAGCGGAAAAAGTCTGCGGGGTCTGTGGTGTCCGCGTCGTGCGGGCCCGTCCGGTCGCCGGCCGACTGGGCCGGGATCGCGGGCTGCGGTCCGGTGTCCGGCGGGTCGCCCTTCGGCGGGTCGCCGAACTCCCAGGCCACCAGGCGTACACCGCCCGCCCCGGTCACCTCGATGCGTCGCGCCATAGGCCCTGGCACCCCCCTAGCTCAGCCCGGACCCCCGCTCCCGCTCGAGCCGGCCGGTCCGGTCACGCGTCGTGTCTGCCGTCGTACCGCAGTGCTGCCCACTGTCTTCTGCTCATCGCGCGCCCGGCGTGATCCGTCACGCACGGGCCTCCCTCACCCGCAGGCTATCGAATGCCTATTCGAAAATGCGTGCCTCTGCGGCCAACACCCCTCGTACGAGTGACCTCGCTCAAGGAATGATCGACGCCACCGAGGGGAGATCTTCAGCGGGAGGCGGACCGCTCGGGGAAACCGGTCCGAGGGGAATGACCCTGAGAGCTCGGGGCTCCGGGTCAGCGCAGGGGAGGACAGGCCCCGGTGCCCTACGGCACCGGGGCTCTCCCATGATCCGCGGCACATCATCCCGCCCCCCTCAGGTCATATGCCTCACGCGACAGCGTGGCACGCGAAGCGCCGGAGCGCTGCGATTCGGCGCACAGAATCCCCGGATCGTGCCGTCGACGGCACGCCTCGGGCGCCCCGGGGCACAGGAGTCGAACGACGCCCGGGCTTCAGCGCTTGGCGACGAACACATGGGAGGCGACGTCCGCCTCCAGCTCGGCCGCCTCGCCACCGCTGCCCACCAGCACACCGCCGGCCGACTCCGTCACGCTCACCACCGAACCCGGCTGCACGCCCGCGCGACGCAGGGTGTACATCAGCTGCGCGTCCGTCTGGATCGGCTCGCCGATACGGCGGACCACGACCGTCTTGCCCTCGAGGCCGGGGTCGAGGTCGGCGAGGGAGACCATGCCCTCGTCCAGGAACGGGTCGGCGCCGTCCTTCTCGCCCAGCTCCTCCAGGCCCGGGATCGGGTTGCCGTACGGCGACTCGGTGGGGTGGCGCAGCAGCTCCAGCACACGGCGCTCGACGGCCTCGCTCATCACGTGTTCCCAGCGGCAGGCCTCGGCGTGCACCTGCTCCCACTCCAGGCCGATGACGTCGACCAGGAGACACTCGGCGAGGCGGTGCTTGCGCATCACGCGGGTCGCCAGCCGACGCCCCTCGTCCGTCAGCTCCAGATGGCGGTCGCTGGCCACGGAGACCAGGCCGTCGCGCTCCATGCGCGCCACCGTCTGGCTGACCGTCGGACCGCTCTGGTCGAGCCGCTCGGCGATACGGGCACGCATGGGGACCACACCTTCCTCCTCCAGCTCGAGGATGGTGCGGAGATACATCTCCGTGGTGTCGATCAGTCCGGACATACGTGCCCCTCGATGAGATGTGCCGAAGGCTGGACGGCTCTCCGACGCGTGCGCTGGCCCTGGCTTCAATTCTGCCGGATACCACTGACAAGCGTGCCGCGCCGCTGAAACGAGGCGGTTACGTCGAGACGGTGGTCCCGATGGGTGGTTCCGGTCGCGGTCGCGGTAGGAGACCCGCCGCGGTTCCGGTCGGTCGTGCCGGTCAGCCGTGCCGGACGGGGGCGCCGTGTTGACAGGGCACTGGTCCAGACCGCACGGTGATCCGCGACACCGGCCACCCGACACGGCAAAGGGGCCTTTCGGATGAGTGACCGCACGCCCGCCGCGCAGTTCTTCGACGCCGCGATCGGCCTGTTGCGGCAGGTCCGCGACGAGGAGGGCGAGGCCGTCGAGGCCGCCGGCGCACTGCTCGCCGACACCGTCGCCGACGGGGGCCGCCTCTTCGCCTTCGGCGCCGGGCACTCCTCGCTGGCCGCCCAGGACGTCGTCTACCGGGCCGGCGGGCTGGCCCTGATGAACCTGCTCGCCGTGCCGGGCGTCGTCGGCGTCGACGTCAGACCCGCCACCCTCGGCTCGGCCCTCGAACGGGTCGACGGCCTGGCGAGCGCCGTCCTGGACACCTCACCCGTGCGGGCCGGCGACGCCCTGGTGATCATCTCGCTGTCGGGACGCAACGCCCTCCCCGTGGAGATGGCGCTCCGCGCCCGCGCCCTCGGCGTGAAGGTCATCGGCGTGACGTCGGTGGCGTACGCGGCACACACCGGCTCCCGGCACGTCTCGGGGACGTTCCTCAAGGACCACTGCGACCTCGTCCTGGACTCCAAGATCGCGGTCGGGGACGCCGAGCTGACCCTCGACACCGTCCCGGCGCCCTTCGCGCCCGCCTCCACGGTCGTCACCTCGGCCCTGCTCCAGGCCGTCATGGCCACCGCCGCCGCCTCCCTCGCCGAGCGCGGCATCGAGCCGCCGCTGCTGCGCTCGGGGAACGTGGACGGCGGACACGAGTGGAACGCCCGGATCATGGACGAGTACCGGGACCGGATCTTCTACCGCCCCTGAGGCGGAGCCTCACCCGCCGGCGACGCCCCGCTCGCCCCGGGCCTCAGCCGGAGCCGGCCCGCCCCGCCAGGTCGGCGAGGTCCAGGCTCGCCGCCATGTGGACGGCGACGTCCTCGGCGTACGTCGCGTCCGAGCGTTCGAAGGCGCTGCGGCCACTGCCGCGCAGGAACGTCACGACGCCCAGGGTGCGGCCGCGGCTGCGCAGCACCGCGCACAGGGCGTGCACCGTGTCCTCGGGCCACTGGCGGGTGCGCGCCCACTCGCGGGCCTGGTCCGGCGCCATGGTGCCGGCGGAGGCGCGCACCGAGCCGCCGCGGGCCACGCACTGGAGCGCCGGATGCCCCTCCGCGTACCGCACGGGCAGCCCGGCGTGCCCGGTGAGCGCGCTCGGACCGGGCCCGCCCGACGGTGTCGCCGCGATCCGCACCAGCCGGGGCGGCGGCACGGACTCCCCGTCGGCCCGCGGGGTGCCCGCGACGCGGTCGATCAGGGCGTGGTCGGCGAACCCGGCCAGCGCGAAGTCGAGGTGGACGGTGGCCGCCTCGGCCGGGTCCTCGCACTCGGCGGCCGCGCGTGAGGCGCGATGCAGCTGGTTGGCGCGGAACCGCAGCAGCGCGGCCTCCTGCTCGCCCTGCTTGGCCTCGGTGACGTCCTGGAACAGCCAGCCGACACCGAGCGGCACCGGCTCCTCGGCCAGCGGCGAGGCCAGCCGCAGGAAACCGCTGCGCCAGCAGCGCCGCTTCTCGCCCTCCGGGGTGCGCACCCCGACCCACATCTCGGCGGGGGCGGGCGGGGCTCCCTCGGCGAGGACATGCGTCAGCGCGTTCTCCAGCTCCTCCACGCCCCGGGCGAGCAGCTCGCCCAGCGGACGGCCCAGGACGGCCGTACGGCCGGTGCCGAGGGCGCGGGCCGCGTGCGCGTTGACGACGGCCGGGCGCAGGTCCGCGTCGACCAGGACGACACCCCAGGAGGCGTCCTCGAAGAGGGCCTCGCTCAGCGCTATCGACCGCTCCAGGTCGATCTGGGCGTGCACCTCGCTGAAGGCGCAGTACAGGCCGGCGGGCTTGCCCTCGGGCCCGCGGACCGCCGCCGACTGGGTGCGCACCAGGACCCGGCCGCCGTCCTTCGTCAGCAGCGCGAACTCGTGTACCTGCCGGCCCGGGGCGTGCATCGCCGACATCAGGCGGCCCTCGACCTCCTGAGCGTCCGCCTCGCGCACCGCCCATCCGGCGAAGCCCTGCCGTCCGACGGCCTCGGCCGCGCTCCAGCCGAGGATCCGCTCGGCCTCGCGGTTCCAGTGGGTCACGACCCCGTCGGCGTCGAAGGCGCACAGGGCCGCGTCCATCCCGTCGAGCAGTGCGGCGAGCAGGTCGGATCCGTCCGGGCCCTCGGGGCCCTCCGGGTCGCCGGACCGCTCGGGCTCGTCCGGCCCCAGCTCGTCGGTGGTCCCTCTATGCCGGGAAGCACTCACCTGGACCCCCTGCAGGTTCGCTCACGTGCCCTCATTCAACTCGAACGTGACGCAGCCCACATAGGGTTCCCGCAAGATTGCAGAGGAATCGTTGTAACGGCCCCGGGCGTCCCCTACGCGAGGGTCAGCCGCAGGTCGATCCACACGTCGCTCTCGCCGTCCAGCACGTACCGCTCCGTCTCGACGAACCCGCGCGCGTGCGCGAACCGCAGGCCGTCCTCGTTGACCGCCAGCACGCACGTCTCGACCGCCCGGGCGCCCAGCACGCGCGCGTGGGCGAGGCCACGGTCGTACAGGACGGTGCCGTAGCCGCGGCGGCGGTACTCGGGCAGCACCCGCGCGATGACGGTCACCACCGCCTCCTCGTCCTCCGGCGGCCGCACGGTCGAGCAGCCGACGAGGACGTCACCGGCGTAGGCGTTCTCCAAGCGGTACCGCGCCGCACGCGCGCGTGCCTCGTCGAGGGTCATGGCGGCCGGCGGCACGATCACGTTGTGGACGTGCCGCCACTGTTCGAGCATGGCCTCGCCGGCCACGGGCGCGATGCGCAGATCCGTCGTCACGGCGTCAGCGAAGCGTGTCCCCACGCGCGCGTCAACGTGTTCGCGGGCGCCGCGCGTACACCTCGATCTCGATCTTCATGCGGGGGTCGGCCAGCCCGCACATCAGCATCGTCGCCGCCGGCCGCACCTCCCCGAAGCACCGGCGCAGCGCGGGCCAGCAGGGCTCGAAGTCCGCCCGGTCCGGCAGCAGGTACCGCACCCGTACGACGTCGGCGAAGCCGCAGCCCGCCTCCGCCAGGGCCGCGCCGATGTTCCTCAGGCACTGCTCGGCCTGCTCCACCACGTCGTCCGAGATGGTCATCGTGGCGTAGTCGAAGCCGGTCGTCCCCGACACATGCACCCAGTCGCCGTCGACGACGGCCCGGGCGTAGCCGATCTGCTCCTCGAACACGGAGCCGCTGAGGATGGCGCGTCGCTCGGTCATGCCGGGAACGGTAGGCCGCCCGTATGTATACGTCCAATACTCACCCAGTGCCCTTCTGATATCTCTGGCGATATGGAGCGTCCGGAACTCCCCCTCCCCCAGCTGCACGCCTTCGTCGTCCTCGCCGAAGAACTCCACTTCGGCCGGGCCGCCGACCGCCTCGGGGTCGCCCAGCCGCCGCTCAGCCAGCAGATCCGCCGTCTGGAGGGCAAGGTCGGCCACCCCCTGTTCACCCGCACCGCCGCCGGCACCGCCCTCACCCCGGCCGGGCGGGCGCTGCTGCCCGCCGCCCGGCGCGCCCTCACCGGCCTCGCCGACGGCCTCAGTGCCGCCCGCGCCGCCGGGGACGGCCGCAGTGGCCGCCTCCGCGTCGCCTTCGCGGCCTCCCTCGCCCTGACCCTGCTCCCGCCGCTGCTGCACGCCCACCGCGCGCGGTTCCCGGACGTCCACCTGGACCTCCGCGAGATGACGACGGCCCCGCAGCTCACCGCGCTGCGCGAGGGCGCCGTCGACGTCGGTCTCCTGCGCGAACCCCCGCCCGAGGACCCGGAGCTGACGTTCACCCCGCTCCTGACCGAACCCCTCGTCGCCGTCCTGCCGGCCGGCCACCCGCTGGCCGCTCACCCCGCCGTCGCCCTCTCCGACCTCGCGGACGCCCCCTTCGTCCTCCTCCCCCGCGCGGCCGGGCCCGGCCTCCACGACCGCATCACCACCCTGTGCGCCACGGCCGGCTTCACGCCGCGCGTCTCCCAGGAAGCCGTCGAGTGGGTGACGGTCTGCGCCCTGGTCGAGGCGGGCCTCGGCGTCTCCCTCGCCCCCGCGGGCATCCACCGCCTCTGTCTGCGCGGAATCGCCTTCCGCCCCCTGACGCCGCCCACGGCCGACACGACCGTGGCGGCCGCACGACGCACGGAGGACGAGAATCCGCTGGTACGCCATCTGCTGACCACGCTCACAGCGGCCACTGCCGGACCGGCGTGACACCGACTCGGAAAAAGGGTTGAACGGGCGCCGGAAGCGTTCTTAAGGTGTCGGGTACACGAGAAGGGAGGTGGTTCGGCAGATGTATGAAAACCGGACGCGTGAGGTGACTGCGGGCTAGCGGCTCGCCACCACACTCAGTGCGGTGCCGGACCGAGCACGTGAAAGTCGCGTGCAGCCGGCCCAATCCCAGCAGTCACCCGACCCGCGAGTCGCCGGTACGTCCGGCCGGCCCTCCTCTGGAGGACCAGACTCGCGGGTCGTCTGCGTTTCCCGGGGCCTTCTACGGAGATCCTTCGGCGCGTGATGCGCGTCACGTACGGATTTTTTGTCAGGCAGTAGGCTGACGGCATGCTTTCGCTCGTTCGACGCCGCCATGTGGACTACGTCCGCGTCACGAGCATGGGCTGTCGACGCTCCCTCTGAGCCGTCCAGCCGTCCTTTTTTGCGCGGGCCCCCACCGGCCGCCTGTTTTCTCCTCTGCCCACCTGGCACCCGTGCGTCCGCCCCACCCATGGCGCTCGCGCGGGACCCGTAGACCCCGCGGACCCACCATGACGAAACCGTCGTACCAGCAACTGCCGATCGTCGATCTCTCCGCTGTCGAGCAAGGGCCGCGGGCCCGGGCGCTGTTGCGGGAACAGCTGCACCGCGCCGCGCACGACGTGGGGTTCTTCCAGCTCGTGGGGCATGGCGTGAGCGACGCCGAGACCGAGGGGCTGCTGTCCGCCATGCGGCGGTTCTTCGCCCTGCCGGAGGCGGAGCGGCTCGCCATCGACAATGTGCGCTCACCGCACTTCCGCGGATACACCAGGACCGGCGACGAGCGGACCGGGGGCCGCCAGGACTGGCGGGACCAGCTGGACATCGGCGCGGAGCGGCCCGCGCGGGTGCCGGGGCCGGGTGAACCGGCGTACTGGTGGCTGGAGGGGCCCAACCAGTGGCCCGCCGGGCTGCCCGAGCTGCGGACGGCCGCGCTGGGGTGGATCGAGCGGCTCAGCGGGGTCGCTCAGCGGCTGCTGCGCGAGCTGCTCGCCGCGATCGGCGCGCCGGCCGACTTCTACGACCCGATCTTCGGGGAACGGGCGCATCCGCATCTGAAGCTGGTGCGGTACCCGGGCAGCGCGGGCGACGGCGCCGACCAGGGGGTCGGGGCCCACAAGGACTACGGGTTCCTGACCCTGCTGCTCCAGGACCGGGTGGGCGGGCTCCAGGTGCAGCGGGAGGACGGGCTGTTCCATGACGTGCCGCCCCTGCCCGGGGCCTTCGTCGTCAATCTCGGGGAGCTGCTGGAGGTGGCGACCGACGGGTACCTGGTCGCCACCAACCATCGGGTCGTGTCGCCGCCGAGCGCCGTCGAGCGGTTCTCCGTGCCGTTCTTCTACAACCCGCGGCTGGACGCGCGCGTGGAGCCGCTGCCCTTCCCGCACGCCTCCGCCGCGCCCGGCGTCACCGACGACCCGGCCAACCCGCTGTTCGCGGAGTACGGCTTCAACGAGCTGAAGGGCAAGCTGCGCGCCCACCCGCTGGTGGCCGAGCGGCATCACGCGGAGCTGCTCAGCCCCGCGTGATCGTCGTGCCGTGTCAGTGCGCGGTGTCCCCGTAGCCCTCGATCTGCCGGGGGTCGCGGGGACCCGGGCCGATGTAGCGGGCGGAGGGGCGCACGAGGCGGCCGGTGCGCTTCTGCTCCAGGATGTGCGCCGACCAGCCGGCCGTGCGGGCGCAGGTGAACATGGAGGTGAACATGTGCGCCGGGACCTCGGCGAAGTCCAGCACGATGGCCGCCCAGAACTCCACGTTCGTCGCGAGGACGCGGTCCGGGCGGCGGTTGTGGAGTTCTTCCAGGGCGGCCTTCTCCAGGGCTTCGGCCACCTCGAAGCGGGGGGCGCCCAGCTCGCGGGCGGTGCGGCGCAGCACGCGCGCGCGGGGGTCCTCGGCGCGGTAGACGCGGTGGCCGAAGCCCATGAGGCGTTCGCCCCGGTCGAGGGCCTGCTTGACGTACGCCTCGGCGTCCCCGGTGCGTTCGATCTCCTCGATCATGCCGAGGACGCGGGAGGGGGCGCCGCCGTGCAGGGGGCCGGACATGGCTCCCACGGCGCCGGAGAGGGCGGCGGCGACGTCCGCGCCCGTGGACGCGATCACGCGGGCGGTGAAGGTGGAGGCGTTCATGCCGTGTTCGGCGGCGGAGGTCCAGTAGGCGTCGACGGCGGCGACGTGCTTGGGGTCGGGTTCGCCGCGCCAGCGGATCATGAAGCGTTCGACGACGGACTGCGCTTTGTCGATCTCGCGCTGCGGGACCATCGGGTGGCCCTGGCCGCGGGCGGACTGGGCGACGTAGGACAGGGCCATGACGGCGGCACGGGCGAGGTCCTCGCGGGCCTGCTCGGCATCGATGTCGAGGAGGGGTTTGAGGCCCCAGACGGGCGCGAGCATGGCGAGCGCGGACTGGACGTCGACGCGGATGTCGCCGGAGTGGACGGGGATGGGGAAGGGTTCGGCGGGCGGCAGGCCGGGGTTGAAGGCCCCGTCGACGAGCAGACCCCAGACGTTGCCGAAGGAGACGTGACCGACCAGGTCCTCGATGTCGACGCCCCGGTACCTCAGGGCGCCGCCCTCTTTGTCCGGTTCGGCGATCTCCGTCTCGAACGCGACGACTCCTTCGAGCCCGGGTACGAAGTCGGACATCAGGCGGCTCCTCGTGATGTGTGCGACAGATGGCGCCGGCGGATCCGCGGTCCGGTGCACGGGGGTGCGTGCGGGGACTCGCGGTCGTGGGCGGTCACCCCTGTGATGCCCCGTGCGGCCGACGGCAACCGGGATGGCATCAGCACCATATCCCTGAGTGCCACCTTTGGGGAGTGTTCGCGGCACTGAGTGCCACCATCTGTGCGGGGTCTCCGGTGCGGAGCGCGTCCGGTACGGCAAGATGACCATGTGAACGACGCAGACGCCGTCTCCCCCGATCCCGCCTCGATGCGCCGGCAGTACCGGGCCGAGGGGCTCGCCGAGGCCGACCTGGCCGCGACGCCCGTGGAGCAGTTCGCGCGCTGGTTCAAGCAGGCCGCGGCGGAGGCCCACCTGTTCGAGCCGAACGCCATGGTGGTCTCCACGGCGGACGCCGAGGGCCGGCCCAGCGTGCGCACGGTGCTGCTGAAGCACTTCGACGAGCAGGGCTTCGTCTTCTACACCAACTACGACTCCCGCAAGGCCCGCGACCTCGCGGAGAACCCGCGGGCCTCGCTGCTCTTCCCCTGGCATCCGATGGCCCGGCAGGTCATCGTGCAGGGCGTGGCCCGGCGGACCGGGCGGGACGAGACGGCCGCCTACTTCCGCACCCGGCCGCACGGCTCCCAGCTGGGCGCGTGGGCCAGTGCCCAGTCGTCGGTGGTGGCGGGCCGTGCGGAGCTGGAGGCCTCGTACGCGGAGCTGGCGGCCCGCTATCCGGAGGGCCGGCAGGTGCCGGTGCCGCCGCACTGGGGTGGTTTCCGGGTGGTGCCGGAGTCGGTGGAGTTCTGGCAGGGGCGGGAGAACCGGCTGCACGACCGGCTGCGGTACGTGGCGCGGGAGGACGGGGGCTGGCGGGTGGAGCGGCTGAGTCCCTGAGCCGTCCGTCGGTGTGCCCGACCGAGGCTCAGACCTTGCGGGCGCGGGCCCGACCGAGGCTCAGACCTTGCCCGGCAGGAAGGCCGTGCGGTGTCCGGTCAGGAGCTCGGCCACGCGGGCCTTGAACTCCTCGCTGAGTGACGGCCAGTTCCAGAACTCGAAACCGAGATGGACGAAGGCCAGGTGGTCGTTGGTCCAGTTCCAGGCCGTCAGGGGGACGGTCCGGGCGCAGACGGGGCAGTCGGCGTCGGCCTCGCCGGTCACGTGCCACCGCTCGGCCGCCGTGGACAGGAGCGGCTCGTCGCCGCCCGCCCCGCAGTGCGGGCAGGTCACGGCCACCGGGCCCGGTTCGTTCCAGTTGCTGAAGAAGACGTGGTGCCCGGTGTACACGGCGACGCCCTCGGGGTGGCCCCAGCGGGGGTCCTCGACCGCCTTCTGCCAGTGCGGGCCGGGCGGGTGGACCGGATGGGGTCCCAGGGCCCAGCCCGGCTCCGCCTCGGCGAGGACGATGCCCTCGGCGACCAGCCAGTCCACCACCGCCCGCGCGAGGCGGGGGGCGTCCTCGGGGGTCGCGTCACGGTCGGCGATCGTCTGGAATGTGCTGCCCATGCCCGAACCGTAGGGCTCGCCACCGACAACGGGGTCAGCCCAGTGTCTCCTCCAGCAGGGCCGCCCACTGGGCGACGACCCGCTCGCGGCGGCCCCGGTCGTCGGTGAGGAGGTTGGCCAGGCCGAGGCCGCGGGCCATGTCGAGCAGGCCCTGGACGGTCTCGCGGACGCCGGGGCGGGACTCGTCGGCGGCGAGCAGCTCCACGGCGATGCGGTGGGTCTCGCGGCCCACCCGGGCCTCCAGCTCGGTGACACGGGGGCGGAGCTGTTCCTCGTTGGACGCGGCGACCCACAGGTGGAGGGCCGCGCGGAAGAGGGGGCCGGTGTAGAGGTCGACGAGGGCGGACACGACCGCGCGCCGGTCGCCCGCCGCGCCCTGCGGGAACAGGGCGCGCAGGGCGGTGGAGCGTTCTTCCGCGACGTATTCGACGGCGGCGGTGAACAGGTCCTCGCGGGTGGGGAAGTGGTGCTGGGCGGCGCCGCGGGAGACGCCGGCGCGTTCGGCGACGACGGAGACCGTGGAGCCCGCCCAGCCGTGTTCGGCGAGGCAGGCCACGGCGGCTTCCAGGAGCCGCTGCCGGGTGGCCCGGCTGCGGTCCTGCTTGGGGGAGCGGTCGCCCGGGACACGGTCGACCGTGGTCACAGCACCCATGCGGGATCCCGTCGTTCGAGGAAGGCCGTCATTCCCTCGCGGGCTCGCGGGGAGGAGAACAGCCGGGCCGAGAGCGCGGTGAGGTCGGCCGCGTCCCGGTCGAAGGTCTCCAGCACCCTAGCTGTGAGCAGCCGTTTCGTCTCGGTCAGGGCTTCGGGGGCGGCTCTGCGCAGGCCGTCGAGGACGGGTGCGAGGACGGTGTCGACGTCGTCGCCGGAGGCGGTGAGCAGGCCGAGGCGGGTCGCTTCGGCCGCGTCGAAGCGCTCGCCGGTGAGGTAGCGCCGGGCGAGGGCGCGCGGGTCGGCGCGCGGCAGCAGGGTGAGGGAGATGACGGCGGGGGCCACGCCGATGCGGACCTCGGTGAACGCGAACGTCGACCGGTCGGAGGCGGCCGCGATGTCGCAGGCGCCGAGGAGGCCGAGGCCGCCCGCCCGGACGTGTCCGTCGACGCGGGCGACGACCGGTCTGGGCAACTCCACCACTTGCCGCAGCAGGCCGACGAAGGCGTCCGGGGCGGGCGGGTCGCGCAGGTCGGCGCCGGCGCAGAAGGTGGTGCCGGTGTGGGTGAGGACGACGGCGCGGACGGCGGTGTCCTCCGCACAGTCGGTGAGCGCGGCGGACAGGTCGGCGACGAGGGCCGCCGACAGGGCGTTGCGGGTGTCGGCCGCGTCGAGGCTGAGCGTCTCGACGCCCCGCGCGCGGGTGCGGCCGATCAGTGCGGTCATGGGCGGCTCCTCAGCTCGCGGCGGAGGATCTTGCCGGAGGCGGCGCGCGGCACGGTGTCGATGAAGGTGACGCGGCGGACGCGTTTGTAGGGCGCGACGCGTTCGGCGACGTACATCGCGATCTCGCCTTCGGTGAGGTCGGGGGAGGTGGGCTGGCGGACCACGTACGCGTGCGGCACTTCGTTGCCGTCGGTGTCGTACTCGCCGATGACGGCGGCGTCGGCGACGCCCGGGTGGGTGAGGAGCAGGGCTTCGAGTTCGGCGGGGGCGACCTGGAATCCCTTGTACTTGATCAGTTCCTTCACGCGGTCCACGACGAAGAGCCAGCCGTCCTCGTCGACGCGGCCGATGTCTCCGGTGTGCAGCCAGCCGTGGGGGTCGATCATGGCGGCGGTGGCGTCGGGGCGGCCGAGGTAGCCCTTCATCACCTGGGGGCCGCGGATGAGGATCTCGCCGGGCTCTCCGACGCCGAGGTCCTTGTCGGGGTCGTCGAGGGAGACGATGCGCATCTCGGTGCCGGCGATGAGCTTGCCGACGGTGCCGGCGGGGGCCTCGCGCATGGCGTCGAGGGGGACGACGTGGGTGCCGGGCGAGAGTTCCGTCATGCCGTAGGCCTGGCCGACGGGCGGCAGGTTCAGGCGCTGGGAGCAGGCGGCGGCGAGGCCGGCGTCCAGGGGTGCGGCGGCGCTGATGACGTACTGGAGGGAGGAGAGGTCGTACTGGGCGACCGCCGGGTGCTTGGCGAGGGCGAGGACGATCGGCGGGGCGACGTACAGGCCGGTGATGCGGTGGTTCTGGATGGCGGCGAGGAAGGTCTCCAGGTCGAAGCGGGGCAGCACGACGACGGTGGCGCCGGTGCGCAGAGGGGCGTTCATCAGGGCGGTGAGGCCGTAGATGTGGAAGAAGGGCAGGACGGCGAGGACGCGGTCGCCCGGGCCCGCCGAGATCGCCGGTTCGAGCTGGGCGAGGTTGGTGGCGATCTGCCGGTGGGTGAGCATCACGCCCTTGGGGACGCCGGTGGTGCCGGAGGAGTACGGCAGGGCCGCCACGTCCGTGACGGGGTCGAGGGCGACCTGCGGCTCGGGGGCGGCCGAGGCGAGCATGTCGATCAGTGAGCGGTGGCCGGACGCGCTGTCGCAGACGAAGATCTCCCGTACGCCGCCCGCGAGTTCGGCGGCCCGGCGGGCCGTCTCGAGCAGCGGTGACACGGTGACGATCCAGCGGGCGGCCGAGTCGCGCAGTTGCTTGCCGAACTCCTCGGCGGTGGCGAGCGGGTGGACGGTGGTGACGGCGGCGCCCGCGCGCGTGGCGGCGTAGAACGCGGTCGGGAAGGCGACCGTGTTGGGGCTGTGCAGGGCCAGCACATCGCCCTTGCGGACACCGGCCTCGGCCAGGGCGGCGGCGATCCGCCGGTGGAACCGGTCGACCTGCTCGTAGGTGAGGGTGGTGCCGTCGGTGCCGTCGACGAGGGCGGGCAGGTCACCGAACTCGGCGGCGCGACCGAGGACCGCGTCGTGGATGGGCAGCTCTACGGGCGGTACGTCTGCGTACTCACTGCGGAACATGGTTCCTCCTCGCGCGACGGGCACCACGCGGCGCCTCAGTACGACTTGGGCAGTCCGAGGGTCTGGTGGGAGACGTAGTTGAGAATCATCTCCCGGCTCACCGGGGCTATACGAGCCACGCGCGCCGCCGTTATCAACCGGGCGAGCCCGAACTCGCGTGTGAGGCCGTTGCCGCCGAGGGTGTGCACGGCCTGGTCGACCGCCTTCACACAGGCCTCCCCGGCCGCGTACTTCGCCATGTTGGCGGCCTCGCCCGCGCCCGTGTCGTCCCCCGCGTCGTACAGCTGGGCCGCCTTCTGCGTCATCAGCCGGGCCAGTTCCAGGTCGATGTGGGCCTGGGCGAGGGGGTGGGCGATGGCCTGGTGGGCGCCGATGGGGGTCTGCCAGACGGCGCGGTCGCGGGCGTAGGCGACGGCTTTCGCGAGCGCGTGGCGGCCCATGCCGATCGCGAAGGCGGCCGTCATGATCCGCTCCGGGTTGAGGCCGGCGAAGAGCTGGAGCAGGCCCGCGTCCTCGTCGCCGACGAGCGCGTCGGCGGGCAGCCGTACGTCGTCCAGGACCAGCTCGAACTGTTTCTCCTCGCTGTGCAGTTCCATGTCGATCCGGCGGCGGGTGAAGCCGGGCGCGTCGCGCGGGACGATGAACAGACAGGGCTTGAGGCGGCCGGTGCGGGCGTCCTCGGTGCGGCCGACGACGAGGGTCGCGTCCGCGATGTCCACACCGGAGACGAACACCTTGCGGCCGGTCAGCAGCCAGTCCGCGCCGTCACGGCGGGCGGTGGTGGTGATGCGGTGGCTGTTGGAGCCGGCGTCGGGCTCGGTGATGCCGAAGGCCATGAGGCGGGTGCCGTCCGCCAGCGCGGGGAGCCACTCCTGTTTCTGGGCTTCCGTGCCGAAACGGGTGATCACCGTGCCGCAGATGGCCGGGGAGACGATCATCATCAGGAGGGGGTTGCCGGCGGCGCCGAGCTCTTCGAGGACCAGGGAGAGTTCGGTGATGCCGCCGCCTCCCCCGCCGTAGGTGTCCGGGAGGTTGACGCCGATGTAGCCGAGCTCGGCCGCCTCCCGCCAGAGGGTCCGGTGGTCGCGGTCGTGCCGGCGTTTGCCGAAGTCGGACACCGCCGCTCGGAGTGCCTTGTGCTCGTCGGTTTCGATGAGGGTGGTCACTGTGACTCCTTCGCGTGCGGGTCGGGGGTCTCTCGCACCACCGCCAGCACCATGCCGACCTCCACCTGTTTTCCCGTCGTCACCGGCAGGGCCGTCAGCGTCCCCGTCACCGGGGCCGCGATGACGTGTTGCATCTTCATCGCTTCGAGCCACACGATCGGTTCGCCCGCCCGCACACTCGATCCGGTGACGAGACCGGGCGCGATCTTGACGACGGTGCCGGGCATCGGGGCGAGGAGGGAGCCCGGGGCCCGGTGGGCCGTCGGGTCGGGGAAGCGAGGCAGGGCGGTGAGCGTCGTGTTGTTGACGTGGACCTGGTCGCCGTAGCGGGCCACCTCGAAGCGGCGCCGTACGCCGTCCGTCTCCAGGATCACGAGGTGCGCGTCGGCGTGGACGACCAGCACGCCGTCGGCCGCCAGGCCGGTCCGGGTGTGGTGGTAGTGGACCTCGTGCTCCTCGCCGGCCATCGCGTAGCGCTTGGTCCGGGGCCCGGAGGGCAGGTTGCGCCAGCCGCCGAAGCGGGAGCGGCCGTGCGCGTCGGCGAGGGCCGCCGCCAGGGGGGCGTGCGGGTCGGGCGCGGGTTCGGTGAGGGCGGCGAGGTGACGGTCGTAGAAGCCCGTGTCCATGCGGGCCGACGTGAACTCCTCGTGGCGCAGGGAGCGCACGAGGAGGTCACGGTTGGTCGGCGGGCCGTGGACCGTCGCCCGCTCCAGCGCTCCCGCCAGCTTGCGGACGGCCTCTGCGCGCGTGGGGGCATGGGCGACGACCTTGGCGAGCATCGGGTCGTAGTGGACGCCGATCTCGTCGCCGTCGCCGTGACCGGTGTCCAGGCGGACCCCGGCGGGGACGGCGAGACGGTGCAGCGTGCCGGTCTGGGGGGTCCAGCCGTTCGCCGGGTCCTCGGCATAGAGGCGGGCCTCGATCGCGTGGCCACGCGCGCGTGGCGGTTCCTGCGGGAGGGCGTGGCCCTCGGCCACACGGATCTGCTCCGCCACCAGGTCCAGGCCGAAGACGGCCTCGGTCACCGGGTGTTCGACCTGGAGGCGGGTGTTCATCTCCAGGAAGTGCGCCCGGCCGTCCGCGACGAGGAACTCGACGGTGCCCGCGCCGACGTAGGAGACGGCCCGCGCGGCCCGTACGGCCAGGGTGCGCAGTTCCGTGGCGAGGTCCTCGGACAGGGCGGGTGCCGGCGCCTCCTCGACGACCTTCTGGTGGCGGCGCTGGAGGGAGCAGTCGCGGGTGCCGAGCGCCCACACCGTGCCGTGCGCGTCGGCGAGGATCTGCACCTCGATGTGGCGGCCGTTCTCCACATAGGGCTCGACGAAGACCTCGCCGTCGCCGAAGGCGCTCGCGGCCTCGGCGCGCGCGCCCTCCAGCGCGCCGTCCAGCTCCTCAAGGCGGCGCACGACCCGCATGCCGCGCCCGCCGCCGCCCGCCGCCGCCTTCACCAGGACCGGCAGGTCGGCCTCGGTCACGTCCTGCGGACGCAGGGGCTCCAGGCCCATCAACCGCTTCGCGCGCGTCTTGGACGCCATCGCCTCGATCGCCTCCGGCGCCGGCCCGATCCACACCAGGCCCGCGTCCAGGACCGCGCGCGCGAAGTCGGCGTTCTCGGAGAGGAAGCCGTAGCCGGGGTGCACGGCGTCCGCGCCCGCCGCGACGGCCGCCTTCACGATCAGGTCGCCGCGCAGATACGTCTCGGCGGGCGCCGCGCCGGGCAGTCGTACCGCTGTGTCGGCCACGCGCGCGTGGAGGGCGTGCGCGTCGGCGTCCGAGTGCACGGCGACCGTCCGGATTCCCAACTCACCGCAGGTGCGGAAGACACGGCAGGCGATCTCACCCCTGTTCGCCACGAGAACGGAAGAGATCGTCACGGGGTTGGAAATGGTCGCCGCAGGGGCGGAAGTGGTCGCCACTGGGTCAGCGGCAACGGCCTGCGGGTCGGGAGTCGTGGTCACCGGGTCTGAAGTCATGGTCACCGGGTCGGGAGTCATGGTCACCGGGTCGGGTGCGGTCATGTCTGGTCTCACATCCGGAAGACGCCGAAGCCGCCGCGCGCGCCCTCGTAGGGGGCGGTGTGCACGGCCGACAGGCACAGGCCGAGGACGGTGCGGGTGTCGCGCGGGTCGATGACGCCGTCGTCGTACAGCCGCCCGGACAGGAACATGGGCAGCGACTCGGACTCGATCTGCTGCTCGACCATCGCGCGCAGCGCGGCGTCCGCCTCCTCGTCGTAGGGCTGTCCCTTGGCGGCGGCCGACTGGCGGGCGACGATCGACAGGACGCCGGCGAGCTGCTGCGGGCCCATGACGGCGGACTTGGCGCTGGGCCAGGCGAAGAGGAAGCGCGGGTCGTAGGCGCGGCCGCACATGCCGTAGTGGCCGGCGCCGTAGGACGCGCCCATCAGGACCGACAGGTGCGGCACCCGCGAATTGGAGACGGCGTTGATCATCATCGCGCCGTGCTTGACGATGCCGCCCTGCTCGTACTCCCTGCCGACCATGTATCCGGTGGTGTTGTGCAGGAAGAGCAGGGGGATGTCCCGCTGGTTGGCGAGCTGGATGAACTGGGCGGCCTTCTGGGACTCCGCGCTGAACAGCACGCCCTGGGCGTTGGCGAGGATGCCGACCGGGTAGCCGTGCAGGGTCGCCCAGCCGGTGGCCAGGCTCGTCCCGTACAGCGGTTTGAACTCGTCGAAGTCGGAGCCGTCGACGATCCGGGCGATCACCTCGCGCGGGTCGAAGGGCACCTTCAGATCGCCGGGGACGATCCCCAGCAGCTCCTCCGGGTCGTACTTCGGCGGGGCCGCCGGGCCGGGGTCGGGGTAGGCCTTGCGGTGGTTGAGGCGGGCGACCACGCGGCGCGCCTGGCGCAGGGCGTCGTGCTCGTCGACGGCGAAGTGGTCGGCGAGGCCCGACACGCGCGCGTGCATCTCCGCGCCGCCCAGCGACTCGTCGTCGCTGTCCTCCCCGGTGGCCATCTTCACCAGGGGCGGCCCGCCGAGGAACACCTTGGCCCGCTCCTTCACCATGATCACGTGGTCGGACATGCCGGGGACGTAGGCGCCCCCGGCGGTGGAGTTGCCGAAGACCACGGCGACGGTCGGGACGCCGGCGGCGGACAGCCGGGTGAGGTCCCGGAAGATGGCGCCGCCGGGGATGAAGATCTCCTTCTGGGAGGGCAGGTCGGCGCCGCCCGACTCGACGAGGCTGATGACCGGCAGGCGGTTGGCGAGCGCGATGTCGTTCGCGCGCAGGGCCTTGCGCAGGCTCCAGGGGTTGCTGGCGCCGCCGCGCACGGTCGGGTCGTTGGCGGTGATCACGCACTCCACGCCCTCGACCACCCCGATGCCGGTGACCAGCGAGGCGCCGACCGCGTAGTCGCTGCCCCAGGCGGCCAGCGGGGACAGCTCCAGGAACGGTGTGTCGGGGTCGAGCAGCAGCTCGACGCGTTCGCGGGCCGGCAGCTTGCCGCGTTCGCGGTGCCTGGTCAGGTACTTCTCGCCGCCGCCCGCGAGCGCCTTGGCGTGCTCGGCGTCCAGGTCGGTCAGCTTGGCGAGCATGGCCTCGCGGTGGGCTCGGTAGTCGGACGCGCCGGTGTCCAGCGCCGACGACAGGACGGTCACAGCAGGTCCTCCGGTATGTCCAGGTGGCGGGAGCGCAGCCACTCGCCGAGCGCCTTGGCCTGCGGGTCGAAGCGGTGCTGAGCGGCCACACCGGCGCCGAGGAGGCCCTCGACGACGAAGTTCAGGGCGCGCAGGCCCGGCAGCACGTGCCGGGTGACCGGCAGGCCGGCGCTCTCCGGGAGCAGTTGCCGGAAGCGCTCGACGGTCAGCTCGTGGGCGAGCCACCGCCAGGCCGTCTCCGACCGCACCCACACGCCCACGTTGGCGTCCCCGCCCTTGTCCCCGCTGCGGGCGCCGGCCACGAGCCCGAGAGGGGCACGCCGGACGGGCCCGGCGGGCAGCCGTTCCGGAAGCGAAGGCTCCGCAACCGGACGGTCGCCGAGTACGGGGGGCTCGACGGCCGACGGCACGGTCACCCGGCGTCCGTCGTCACCGAGTGCGGGGGCCTCGACCATCGGCGGCACGGACAACCCGCGTCCGTCATCACCGGGTACGGGAGTCTCGGCCACCGGCGGCACGGAGACCCGGCGGCCGGGGGCCTCGGCCACTGGCTGCACGGAGACCCGGCGGCCGAGCGTCTCGGCCACCGGCGGCACCGGCACCCGGCGTCCGTCGTCCAGCACGGCCACGTGCTCCACCGCGTCCCGGGGGACGTACGTCGCCTCGAACACGCCGTACGGGGAGCCCTTGCCGGGCGGCGCGAGGACGTGGAAGCCGGGGTAGCTCGCCAGCGCCAGCTCGACGGCCGCTCCGCTCAACGCCCGCCCCACGACCGCCTGTTCGGGGTCGCGCACGACGAGCCGCAGCAGGGCGCTCGCCGTCTCCTCCGTGTCGGCGTCGGGCCGGTCGGCGCGGACGAGTTCCCACCGCACCTCGGCGGGGCGGGACTTGGAGAACGCTTCGGCCATCTGCTCGCGCACCAGCGCGGCCTTGGCCTCGATGTCGAGCCCGGTCAGCACGAAGACGACCTCGTTGCGGAACCCGCCGACGCGTGTGCGGCCGACCTTCAGCGTCGGCGGCGGCGCCTCACCGCGCACGCCGTCGATCCGCACCCGGTCCGGGCCGTCCTGGGTGAGCCGTACGGAGTCCAGGCGGGCGGTGACGTCGGGTCCCGCGTACCGGGCGCCGCCCGTCTCGTACAGCAGCTGGGCGGTGACCGTGCCGACGTCGACGAAGCCGCCCGTGCCGGGGTGCTTGGTGATGACGCTGCTGCCGTCGGCGTGGAGTTCGGCGAGCGGGAAGCCCGGCCGGCGCACGTCGCCCTCGCGGAAGAAGGCGTAGTTGCCGCCCGTGGCCTGCGTCCCGCACTCCAGGACGTGTCCGGCGACGACGGCTCCCGCGAGCCGGTCGTGGTCCGTGGGCCCCCAGCCGAAGTGGGCGGCGGCGGGCCCGGTGACGAGCGCCGCGTCCGTCACCCGCCCGGTGACCACGATGTCGGCCCCCTCCCGCAGACAGGCGGCGATGCCGAAGCCGCCGAGGTAGGCGTGGGCGGTGAGGCTGCCGGGGTGCGCGGCGGTGAGGTCGTCGCCCTCGACGTGCGCGACCCGTACGGGGATGCCGAGCCGGTCCGCCAGTTTCCGCACGGCGTCGGCGAGTCCGGCCGGGTTCAGCCCGCCGGCGTTGGTGACGATCCGGACGCCGCGCTCGTGGGCGAGGCCCAGGCACTCCTCCAGCTGGCGCGGGAAGGTGCGGGCGTATCCGGCGGAGGGGTCCTTCAGCCGGTCCCGGCCGAGGATCAGCATGGTCAGCTCGGCAAGGTAGTCGCCGGTGAGGACGTCGAGCCCGCCGCCGTCGAGCATCTCGCGCAGGGCGTCGAAGCGGTCGCCGTAGAAGCCGGAGAAGTTCCCGACGCGCAGGGTCACCCGGCCGCCCCCTTGGGTGGACGGCCGCTGCCGGGCGGGCCCGCGAAGGCCTGGGCGATGTCCAGCCAGCGGTCGGCGTCGGGGCCCTCGGCGCGCAGGGCCAGGTCGGCGCGGTGGGCGCGCTGGGTGACCAGGAGGCAGAAGTCGAGGGCGGGGCCGGTGACGCGCTGGGGGGCGTCCTGCGGGCCGTAGGCCCACACCTCGCCGGACGGGCTGAGGAGTTCGACGCGGACGGGGTCGGTGGGGGCGGGCAGTCCGCGCACGCCGAAGGCGAAGTCGCGGGTGCGGACGCCGAGCCGGGCGATGTGGCGGATGCGGTCGGTGGGGGCGCGGGTGACGCCGAGGGCCTCCGCCACGTCCAGGCCGTGCGCCCAGGTCTCCATGAGCCGGGCGGTGGCGAGGGAGGCGGCCGACATCGGCGGTCCGTACCAGGGGAAGCGGGCGCCCTCGGGTGCCTTGCGCACGGCCTCGTCGAGGGCGGCGCGGCCCTCGCGCCAGCGGGCCAGGAGTGCGGGGACCGGGAGCCGGGCGAGTTCCTCCGCGCCCTGGTCGACGAAGGTGTCGGGGGCGGCGAGGGCCTGCTCCACCAGCGCGCGGAAGCCGTCCTCGTCCGTGACGGCGGTGAGGGCCGAGTGATCGGTCCAGGCGAGGTGCGCGATCTGGTGGGCGACGGTCCAGCCGGGGGCGGGGGTGGGGAGCGTCCACCGCTGCGGTGTCGACGCGGCGACGAGGCGGTCCAGTTCGTCGCTTTCGGCACGCAGGTCGTCGAGCACGGGCGTCGGGTCTGCCATGGCGAGGAGCATGGCAGCGCACCAAAAAACAAGCAAGCATGCTTGCATTAATTGTGGCGGGCGGACCCCACCTGTGTGCGCACCGCCCCCATGCTCGCCGCGATGACCAGGGCGATCGCGGCGGCCTCCATGAGGGACAGCGTCTGGCCGAGGAGCAGGAAGCCGGCCGCCGCCGCGAGGGCCGGCTCCAGGCTCATCATGATCGCGAAGGTGGAGGCGGGCAGGCGGCGCAGGGCGAGGAGTTCGAGGGTGTAGGGCAGGACGGAGGACAGGAGGGCCACCGCCGCGCCCAGGCCGAGGACCACCGGGTCGACCAGCTTCGCCCCCGACCCCGCGATGCCCAGCGGCAGGAACAGCAGCGCGCCCACCGCCATCGCGAGGGCGAGCCCGTCGGCCTGCGGGAACCGGCGCCCCACGCGGACGCTGAAGACGATGTACGCCGCCCACATCGCGCCCGCTCCCAGGGCGAAGGCGACGCCCACCGGGTCGAGGTCACCGAAGCCGCTGCCGCCGCCGAGCAGGAAGACACCGGCGAGTGCCAGGCCCGCCCAGACCAGGTTGACCGCCCGGCGCGAGGCGAGGACGGACAGGGCGAGGGGGCCGAGGACCTCCAGGGTGACCGCCGGGCCGAGGGGGATGCGGTCGGCGGCCTGGTAGAAGAGGCCGTTCATCGCGGCGAGGGTGATGCCGAAGACGACGGCCGTGCCCCAGTCGGCGCGGGAGTGGCCGCGCAGCCGGGGGCGGCACACCAGCAGGAGCACGACGGCCGCGACGAGCAGCCGCAGGGCCACCACGCCCAGCGCGCCCGCCCTCGGCATCAGCGACACCGCGAGGGCACCGCCGAACTGGACCGAGACGCCGCCTGCGAGGACCAGGCCGACCGGGCCGAGGGAGCCCCGACGCGCCGGACCGCCGCGCGTCGCCTTGGCTGCTGCGGCCGACGGGGCGGGTGTGGCGGTGTCGGGGGTGTTCACGGGCGTTCCTCGGGTCCGGGCCGGGAAGGGCATGTCCATCACGATGTACTACCCGGTGCAGGGTAGTGGACTCGGTCAGGTGTGTGAAGCGGTTATGCCACTGTCCCGACGGTGTCTCGCATGCCGGACGGCTGGCGGCGTCACTGGTCTCATGAGCGAATGGCTCCGGGCCCGCGCTCTGCCGGACGGCCCGCACCCTCATGGCCTCACGGCCTCACGGCCTCACGGCCTCACCAGCATCATGGCCCCACGCCCTCGTGCCCTCATGCCTCATGCCCTCATGCCTCATGGCCCCACGCCCTCATGGCCCCATGACCCCACGGCTCCGGGCCCGCGTCCCGCCCGCGTGCCCTGAGCCGAAGCGGTTCAGCGCCGGGACATGTACAGGTCCAGCGCCTTGTGCAGCAGCCGGTTCAGCGGGAAGTCCCACTCCCCCAGGTACTCCACCGCCTGTCCGCCGGTGCCGGCCTTGAAGCGGAGCAGGCCGAGCAGGTGGTTGGAGTCCTCCAGGGTGTCGGTGATGCCGCGCAGGTCGTACACGGCGGCGCCCAGTTCGTGGGCGTCGCACATCATGCGCCACTGCATGGCGTTGTTCGGCTGGACCTCGCGCTTGCGCGCGGTGGAGGCGCCGTAGGAGTACCAGACGTGCCGGCCGACGGTCAGCATGGTGGCCGCGGCGAGGACGTCGCCGTCGTGGTGGGCGAGGTAGAGCCGCATACGGTCGGGGTGTTCGGCGTTCAGCGCGGTCCACATGCGCTGGAAGTAGGACAGCGGGCGCGGGATGAAACGGTCCCGCTCCGCGGTCTCGGTGTACAGGGTGTAGAACGCCGCCAGATCCTCGGGGCCACCGCGGACCACCTTCACCCCGGCCTTCTCGGCCTTCTTGATGTTGCGCCGCCACTGCTGGTTGAGCCCCTGGTGGATGTCCTGCAACGACCGCCCCTCGTACGGCACCTGGAAGACGTACCGGGGCTGTCCGGCGGCGAAGCCGTCCTCGCCGCCGGGGTCGGTCTGCCGCCAGCCGGAACGGCGCAGCCGGTCGGCGACGGCGAGGGCGCGCGGCTCCTCGGAGGTCGGCTCGGCGTCGCGCAGCCGGTGGGCGGCCGGGTCCGCGACGGCCGCCTTGACGGCGTCGGCGCTCCAGCGCCGTACGACGACCGGCGGGCCCATCTTCACCGAGAACGCGCCCCGCGCCTTGAGGTGGGCGAGCATCGGCTCCAGCCAGCCTTCGACCAGGTCCGGCGCGAACCAGTCGACGAGCGGCCCCTCCGGCAGGTACGCCAGGTACTTCTTCAGCCTGGGCACCGGCCGGTACAGCACCAGCCCGGCCCCGGACAGCCGGCCGTCCGCGTCGAACCAGCCGAGGCTCTCCG
>NZ_BQUN01000068.1:132792-139878 GCF_026008495.1 Streptomyces sp. A012304 | reverse complement strand
CCGAGCCCCCCCCCCCGCCAGTCGGGCTTCACATCGCCCCACGCGGGGATCTGCATATGGCTCGCGGAGGGCAGGGCCGCGACGAACGCCAGGTGCTCGTCGCGGGTGATGGGCTGGACACGCAGGCTCATACGCTGGGCTCCTTCGAGTGACCATCGCGGTCACGGCGTACGGCTGGTGCCCGTCCTCGCATGACCGTTCCGGCCAGATTAGGCCCTGCCGTTCGGACATCCCGGCGTCGCGGAACGCGCGGGCGTTTCCCCGGGCAGCGCCTCGGCGAGCGCCTCCGCGAGATGCGCCCCCCGCACGCCCGCCAGCTGGTCCAGCTGTGTACGGCAGGAGAAACCGTCGGCGAGGACGACCGCGCCCTCCGGGGCGTTTTGTACGGCCGGCAGAAGCTGCTCCTGCGCGCACGCCCGTGACACCTCGGTGTGTCCCTTCTCGAAGCCGAAGTTGCCCGCGAGGCCGCAGCAGCCGCCGCTCAGCTCGCCGGTGAGGCCGGCCGCCGCGCGCAGCCGCCGCTCGGCCGCGTCGCCGAGGACCGCGTGCTGGTGGCAGTGGGTCTGGCCGACGGCCGGACGGTCCAGGCGCGGCGGTCTCCAGCCCGGGGCGTGCCGCTCCAGGGCCTGCGCGAAGGTGAGGACGCGGGCGGCGAGGCGGGCCGCGCGCGGGTCGTCGTGCAGCAGCTCGGGCAGATCGGCGCGGAGGGCGGCGGCGCAGCTCGGCTCCAGGACGACGACGGGTGCGTCCGTCTCCAGCACCGGCTCCATCAGGTCGAGGGTGCGGCGCAGCACCGCGCGCGCGTGGTCGAGCTGGCCGGTGGAGATGTACGTCAGGCCGCAGCAGACCCGGCCGCGGCGGGCCGTCAGCAGGGCCGCCGCCGAGCGCGAACGCCCGTCCGCGACCGGACGCCCGCGCATCCGCAGCGTCGGCGGCAGCGCCACCCGCAGCCCGGCCGCCTCCAGCACCCGGACGGCGGCCCGGCCGACGGACGGCGAGAGGTGCTCGGTGAACGTGTCGGGCCACAGGACGACCAGGTCGCCCGCCTCCTCCAGCCGCGCCCCACGCCTGCGCCACCACCCGCTGAACGTCTCCCGCGCCAGCCGCGGGATCTGCCGCTCCGGCGCGATCCCGCCGAGCCGTTTGGCGACCGCCGCGAGCGGCCCGACCGAGGCCAGCGCGTTGAGGACGCCCGTCGCGCGGGCGCGGCTCGCCCAGCGCAACCACTGCGGCAGCCGCCCCATGCTGTAGTGGGCGGCCGGGCGACGGCGTCCGGCGTAGTGGTGGTGGAGGAACTCCGCCTTGTAGGTGGCCATGTCGACCTCGACCGGGCAGTCGGAGCGGCAGCCCTTGCAGGACAGGCACAGGTCCAGCGCCTCCAGCACCTCCGGCGACCGCCAGCCGTCGGTGACCAGTTCACCGGCGAGCATCTCGTGCAGCAGACGGGCGCGGCCGCGGGTGGAGTGCTGTTCCTCGCCCGTGGCCCGGAAGGAGGGGCACATCACGGCCGGGCCGCTCGCCGCCGTCGTACGGCACTTGGCGACGCCGACGCAGCGGCGGACGGCGGCCGAGAAGTCGCCGCCGTCGCCGGGGTAGCCGAAGGCCACGGCGACGGGCTCGCGGGGCAGGACCGAGAAACGCAGGTCGCGGTCGAGGGGCGCGGGACGGACCAGCATGCCCGGGTTGAGCAGGTCGTCGGGGTCCCAGACCGCCTTGGCCCGCTCGAACAGGGCCACCGTCCGCGCGCCGTACATACGCGGCAGCAGCTCGGCGCGGGCCTGCCCGTCGCCGTGCTCCCCGGACAGCGAGCCGCCGTGGGACACCACCAGGTCGGCCAGCTCCTCGGAGAACCGCCGGAAGCGGGCGATCCCGGCGTCCGTGAGCAGGTCGAAGTCGATACGGACATGGATGCAGCCGTCCCCGAAGTGCCCGTACGGCGTGCCGCGCAGGCCGTGGGCGGTCAGCAGGGAGCGGAAGTCCCGCAGGTAGGCGCCGAGCCGGGCGGGCGGAACCGCGCAGTCCTCCCAGCCGGGCCAGGCCTCGGAGCCGTCCGGCATCCGGGTCGCCGTACCGCTCGCGTCCTCCCTGACGCGCCACAGGGAGCGCTGCCCGGCCGGGTCGGTGACCACGGCCGCGTCCACGACGTCCGCCGCGCGCACGATCGTCTCCGCACGCGCGCGTGCCTCCCCCGCCGTGTCGCCGCCGGTCTCCACGAACAGCCAGGCCGCGCCGCGCGGCAGACCCTGCGTCGACGGCACCAGGTCGGCGGCCATCCCCTCCACCGTCAGCGGCCGGTACGGCAGCAGCCCCGCGGCGGCCTCGGCGGCGGCGCCCTCGTCAGCGTACCCGAGGACGGCGAGCGCACGCGCGCGGGGTGCCTCGACGAGGTCGACGACCGCCTCCGTCAGCACGCCCAGGGTGCCTTCCGAGCCGCAGAAGGAGCGGGCGACGTCGGCGCCCCGCTCGGGCAGCAGCGCGTCCAGCGCGTAGCCCGAGATGCGGCGGGGCAGCTCGGGGAAGCCGGTGCGCAGCCGCGCCAGCTCGCCCTCCACGAGGTCCCGCAGCCCGTCCGGCGCGCCGGCCCAGCCCCGCCCGAGCCGCAGGCGCTGCCCGCGCGCGGTGACGACGGCCAGCTCCCGCACGTTGTCCGCGGTGGTGCCCCAGGCCACCGAGTGGGAGCCGCAGGAGTTGTTGCCGATCATGCCGCCGAGGGTGCAGCGGCTGTGCGTGGAGGGGTCGGGGCCGAACCGCAGGCCGTGCGGAGCGGCGGCTTCCTGGAGCCGGTCGAGGACCAGGCCGGGCTGTACGACGGCCGTCCGCGAGCCCGGATCCAGGGTGACCAACCGGTTCAGATACCGGGTGAAGTCCAGCACCACGCCCGTGCCCGTCGCCTGCCCCGCGATCGACGTGCCCCCGCCGCGCGCCACCACCGGCACACCCCGGGTCCGGCACACCTCGAGCGCCGCCGCCACGTCGTCCGCGTCACGCGGCGCGACCACGCCCAGCGGCACCCGCCGGTAGTTCGACGCGTCCATGGTCACCAGCGCCCGGGCCATGACGCCGAACTCCACGTCACCCCGGACGGCCCCGCGCAGTTCCCCCTCGAGATCCGTCATGCCTCCAGCATGCACCCCGTCACTGACAGTGACGACAGCTCGGGGTCCGTCGTAGATCCCGACAGGTCCAAGCGGCGGAGATCTCGTCTCATCGAACGGACATCTCCCCGTACCGTTTCCCCCACGGGATACCCTCCGCCTCGTGGCTGAGATCCAGATTCCCGCTGACATCAAGCCCGCCGACGGACGTTTCGGCGCTGGCCCCTCCAAGGTGCGGACGGAAGCGCTGGACGCGCTGGCCGCAACCGGTACCTCCCTGCTCGGCACCTCCCACCGCCAGGCCCCGGTCAAGAACCTGGTCGGTCAGGTCCGCGAGGGCATCTCCCAGCTGTTCCGGATCCCGGACGGCTACGAGGTGATCCTCGGCAACGGCGGCTCCACCGCGTTCTGGGACATCGCGACCCACGGCCTGATCGAGAACAAGTCGCAGCACCTCAGCTTCGGCGAGTTCTCCTCCAAGTTCGCCAAGGCCGCCAAGCTGGCCCCCTGGCTCGCCGAGCCCACCGTCATCTCCTCCGACCCGGGCACGCACCCCGACCCGGAGGCCGAGGAGGGCGTCGACGTCTACGCCTTCACCCACAACGAGACCTCGACCGGCGTCGCGGCTCCGATCCGGCGGGTGCCGGGCGCCGACGAGGGCGCGCTGGTCCTGGTGGACGCCACCTCCGGCGCCGGCGGCCTCCCGGTCGACATCGCCGAGACGGACGTCTACTACTTCGCCCCGCAGAAGTCCTTCGCCTCCGACGGCGGCCTGTGGATCGGCGTCTTCTCCCCGGCCGCGATCGAGCGCGCCGAGCGCGTCCACGCGTCCGGCCGCCACGTCCCGGAGTTCTTCTCGCTGCCGACGGCGATCGACAACTCCCGCAAGAACCAGACGTACAACACCCCCGCGCTGGCCACCCTCTTCCTGCTCAACCAGCAGCTGGAGTGGCTCAACGGCCAGGGCGGCCTGGACTGGTCGGTCCGCCGCACCGCCACCTCCGCGCGCACCCTGTACGGCTGGGCCGAGGACAGCAAGTACGCCAGCCCCTTCGTCACCGACCCCGCCAAGCGCTCCCAGGTCATCGGCACGATCGACTTCACCGACGAGGTCGACGCCGCCGCCGTCGCCAAGGTCCTGCGCGCCAACGGCATCGTCGACACCGAGCCCTACCGCAAGCTCGGCCGCAACCAGCTGCGCGTCGCGATGTTCCCGGCGATCGACCCGGCGGACATCGAGGCACTGACGAAGTGCGTGGACTACGTCATCGAGAAGCTCTGACAGCTTCCTCCGTACGACGACGGACAGGGGCGCCCGATGCGAACAGCACCGGGCGCCCCTTCCCGTCAGCGCGCCCCTGATCGGCTTATTCGGTACGCCCCTGATCGGTTTACTCGGTGCGGCCCTATCCCTCGGTGCGCCCCGTCCGTCGCACGGACCGGCGGCGCCAGGCGCTCCCGTCGGCGGGGCCGACGACCGCGGACCTAGGTCTTTCGTGCCGTCCGTGTGAGCCTGCGGGCCGATTCGCCGGGTCCGGGGCGGCGGCTAGCGTCGCGGCATGCGAATAGGACTACTCGGCACCGGCAACGTCGCCCGGGCACTCGCCCAGGGCTGGACCACCGCAGGACACGACGTGCTCCTCGGCTCACGCCACCCCCAGGAGCGGAAGGACATCGGCCTGGCCGTGGCCGGCCTGAGCGAGACGGCCGCCCACGCGGAGGTGCTGGTCAACGCGACCCCCGGGAACGTCTCCGTGGAGCTGCTGCGCTCCATCGGGGCCCCGGCCCTGGCCGGCACGTTACTGATCGACGTCGGGGTCGGCCTCTCCGACGACTTCACCGAGCTCTCCCACCCCAACAGCAGTCTGGCCGAGGAGATCCAGCGGGCCTTCCCCGATACGCCGGTGGTCAAGACGCTGTGCACCATGGACTCCACCGCGATGATCGCCCCGGACGGTCTCGACGGCCCGAGCACCGTCTTCCTCTCCGGCGACGACGCCGAGGCCAAGCGCACCACCGGCCGGCTGCTCACCGACCTCGGCTGGCCGCCGTCGTCCCAGCTGGACATCGGCGGCATCACCACCGCACGGGGTCAGGAGCACTTCGCGCTGCTCTTCATGGGCATCGCGGGCGGTCTCGGGGACCACACCTTCAACATCAAGGTCGTCCCCCGCGCTTCCTCGTAGACCATGCCGGTGCCGTGCCCGCCCCCGTCCGGCGAAGGGAGCAGTGCGGGCGGGCCCGCGGTGGCGGATCGCCTGGGCGGCGGATGTACTCTCCCCAGGTGTGCGAAAGGGGAACAAGGTGCTCAAAGAGCTCGTCGCGGGTCAGAAGTCGACGGTGGTTCAGGAGACCAGCTTTTCGCACGACCTTCTCGGGCGCTTCGTCTGCAACACCTGGGAGGAGGCCACCCAGAACGGTGGGCCGCCCTTCGACGCCGTCGTCATCGGCGGAGGAATGTACGGGGCGTACTGCGCGGCCAAGATCTTTCGGCGGGCCGCCGGGAAGCGGATTCTGCTGCTCGACGCCGGGAAGTTCCTCCTGCCGGAACACATGCAGAATCTCGGGCGTATCGGGTCGGGAATTCCCGAGCCCATCGACCCGGCGAACGATCCGCTCGTCGCACGGGAATTCGTGTGGGGCGTTCCCTGGCGGGGCAACGTCGAATTCCCCGGCCTCGCCTACTGCATCGGAGGGAAATCCCTCTACTGGGGAGGCTGATGCCCCAGGCTGACCCCCGGCGACCTCCAACGGTGGCCGGTCCCGACGGCGCAGTACTTCATCGCCAACTACCCCGACGTGGAAGGCGAGATCGGCGTCGACCCGAGCACCGACTTCATCACCGGGGACCTGTACGAGGCTCTGCTCGCCCGGCTCCCGGCCGTCACCGTCGCGATCCCGCAGATCGAGACGGCGGTGGGAACCCAGGGCGTCGAGGCGCCGCCGCTCTCCGTGCAGGGCCAGGCCCCCGCCTCGGGGCTGTTCAGCTTCGACAAGTACAGCAGCCTGCCGCTGCTCATCGACGCGGTCCGCCAGGACGTCGACGCGTCCGGCGGCAACGACACGAACCGGCTGCTCTTCGTCGTGCCCGAGGCCCATGTGATCAAGGTGCACGCGGGCGACGGAGTCGCCCAGGGAATCGAACCGCTCTCGATCTGGCCCAGGGACTCGCCGGCAACGCGGCCGACATCGACTACCACTACGACGGAGCCTGGCAGGCCACCCCCTTTCCCCTGACCCGCCCGTTCCCGGAATGGCACCTGGGCCTGGGAACGACGTACCACGAATCCGGCACGCTGTGGATGGGCGACAATCCCCAGACATCGGTGACCGACTCCGTGGGCCGGTTCCACCACGTGAGCAATGCCTACGTGTGCGACCAGTCGCTGTTTCCCACGGTCGGTTCGGTGAATCCGGTCCTCACAGGTCTGACTCTGGCCAAACAGATAGCCGAGTCCCTCTGACGCCTTGAATCCCTCAGGCGCCTTACATCCCTGTGACGTCTTGGGCTTTCGGTGAGAGGGGCGCTCGGCACGGCAGTTGCCGCACCGAGCGCCCCTTCGTCGTCAACGGGTCCGCCGTGCCCCGATTTCACGACTGCGTCGCGCAGGCGACCGGCGAGATCGTCGCCAAGGACTCCAGCGAAACGTGCACCACGGACACCGACGGGCTGAGATCCTGCACCACCAGCTACCGCCTGGACGTCGCCTTCGGCGATGGCACCCAGCCGCTGGCCGTCGGCCCGAAGACCTACCGCGCGACGGACCGCGGCGCCCCGGCCGAGCTGCGCCTGTGGCACTGGGAGGTGATCCGCCTGACGGCAGGAGACCACGTCGAGACCTACCCGACCTCCTCGGAACTCGCCTTCCTCTGCTGGCTGCTCCTCGCCTGGCTCCTCCTCGCAGCCGCACTCCTGGCCGTCTTCGGCCTATGGCTGCACCCCCTCCTGTGGGGCTGGCTCGTACTCACCGTCCCATACGTGCTGACCACG
>NZ_BQUN01000068.1:66702-132672 GCF_026008495.1 Streptomyces sp. A012304 | reverse complement strand
GGTGGGGTTGGGGTTGATGGGGCGGGAGTTGAGGGCGTTGGTGTGACCTCTCGAGCCGAGCTGACCGAACACCGGCCGCTGGACAGGTACGTCCCGCCCGGCGCCCAAGGCATGGCAGCCGCACCGATGGGCAGCCCTCGAACCGGAGCGCCGCCGGGGGGAGCAGACGGAGCACCAGTGCCCTCTCGCCATGCCCTGACGCGGTCGGGAATGAGGAAACATACCGGGCGGCAATGGCCGACGCTCGCGCGGACAAGCCCGCCTGGCCACCCTGACGGCCGCGCCGGGGCAGCCGGGCAGGATCTACAGCCTGTCGCGATACCGTGGTGCTGTCATCAGACGGAAAGGGGCCAGCGATGACCGCAAAGGGCAAGCTGTACCTACTGATCGCCCTCATTGTGATCGGGGTCCTGATAGGGGTCAGCAATCCCCAACCGGGGCCGTAGGTATTACTGCCGGCCAGTGCGATCCTGGCCGTCCGGACGAGCGGTCTCCTGTACGCGAGGTGCGGGTGTCGCAGGACGTGAGGCGTGAGCGGCGATGCCACCCCCGGGCCCTGAGGCGCCAGACGCACCGCCAGCCGCGGCCGACTGGCCCACCGAAGGCTGAACCGGCCGGGCTGCATGGGTGTTGATGCCTTGGGTGATGCCTGTCACGGGTCGGGTGACCACTGCTGCGGACTGACGGGAAGCCGGATCGTAGGAGTCTCGCCTAGCGGCCACGATCTCATCGCCCATACCGGGGATGAGCCGGAAAAGCAGCACGCTGACGATGATGGCGATGATGATGATGGACAGGCCCGAGACGATCGCGCCCAGGCTGTCATCTGAACCTCCACTGGTCAGCGCGCTCGCCAACTGAAGGACGATCACCACGACGGGCTTGATCAGAATGATCGCCGCCATGATGCCCACCCACTTGCGCACCCTGGGCCAGAGCTTCTTGTCTACTAGCCCGCTGTAAACCACGGTCCCCAGTACCGCGCCTACGTACAGCAGCGCCGCCCGGATGGCCAGCTCTATCCAGAGCACACCAGCCGCAAAGATGCTCACGACGGACAGGACGATCTTCACGATAGGGCCACCGCCATTGTGCTCGGTCAGCGCTTCACCAAAGGCATCGAACGTTTTTGCGTTCGCGGACCCGCCGGCGAGCACCTCGGTGAGACCGTCCACCGCGGTCACCACGGTGTAGAGGATCAGCGGGGTGAATGCGGAGACCAGGACAGTGACCCACAACAGGCCGATCGCCTCGCTCAGCGCTGTAGTCAGCGGGGCGCCACGGACCGCCCGCTTAACGACCGCCCACAACCAGACCAAGATCACGAGGAAAGATGACGCGGCAAACACGAGGGCGTAGGTTTTTCGGAAGCTGGCATTCGTGAAATCCACGTCCGCCGTGACCGTCACAGCATCACTGAGGGCGTTGACGACCCATGCCGCACCCTCCGCGAACCCGTCCGCGAGTGACTGAAGGGGATCGAGGGTGTCAGAAACCGGCGGAGCGTTTGTGCCGTCCTGTCCGCCGGTCTGACCTCGCTCGCAGTAGTCCCTCGCAACGCCGTCGATGGCATCACACGGATTGCTGGACGGCGTCGCCGTTGGCGCCGCAGTGGGAGTCGGAGTCGGAGCAGCCTGCGCAGTCGGCCCCAGCACGAGCAGCGCGACGAAACCCACAAGTGCAGCTATCACCAGACGGGCCGCTGTCGCTGTACTCACGCGTGCGGACACATCAACCCCCAGACAGATCAGGTGGGATAAGGGTCTCACGCACGGCCTGGGTGGGTATACCAGGAGCCCGGACGATCACGTGGAACCACTACGGTCAGCAGCGTCAGCAGGGACGACCAGGGAGCGTCGGGGATGAAAAAGGGCCAGCCGCAAGTCATATGGCGACGGCTGAACATCGGAGCCGGAGCGGACCGCCGACGCCGCCAGCGACTCATCCTCGGAATGGGCGTAGTTACTGCGCTCGTCGCAGCGATAGCCCTCGCTGCAGGCCACTCCGGCGACAACTCGGCAGACGACGCGAAGCCACCGGCCGCCGCGACCCCGCACAGCCGCGCAGGCGCCCAGAGCACGGCCGCCAAAATCGCCAGCGCCATGGGCAGCGAGCGGATGTTCAGCACCGAAGCCCGACACGATCTGCTGGACTCGATCGCCGAACCGAATCGACGAGCCGAGATGATCCGTGCCTATGACGCCCAATACGTCCCGTTCACCAAACGACTCGGTCTCGACACCGCAGGCCGCCCTCCGCTCGGAGCCGAGTTCGTCTCTCGCGCCATGCCAGCAGGCGTGGCTGTACGCAGCTACACCGGCAACACGGCAAGCGTCGCTGTGTGGTGCAGCACGCTGTTCGGGCTGACGGGGAACACCGTGCCCGAGGAGATCCCGGTCGAAAGCGGATGGCTCACCATGACCGTGAACCTGCGCTGGATCGGCGGAGAGTGGCGGATGACTGACGTTCAGCAGACGGATGGCCCAAAGCCCGGCGACCCCGGTGCTGACCAGTTCGCCACCGTTCCACAGCTCTAGAGGTCTGCTGCTGCAGCTCACCATGGTCGGCTTTTATGGTGTCTCTGTTCGCCCCGGCACTCAGCGACATTGCCAGTGAAGCTCCGGACGCTCCAACGGCACCGACCCGGGCCGATCGGTGGCAGCCGCTCCCGATCACAGCCCGGCTCGACCCCGCCGATCCGCACACGCCAGATCATGCCAATCTTCAACAGCCCGGAAGCCGCCCCGCGCTGGTAGTCGCAGGACGACTCCGGCTACGCCATCGCCCGGCGCGACCTCGAGTTCTTGGGCATCAGCCCAAGCCAGGCCAAATGGATGCCCACGGGAGAATCACCGAGGGCATGCCCCCGAGTTGTACCAGCAGTTCGGTTCACCGACCGAGCTGCGTCTGCGTATGGGCAGGTGATCCCGCTGACGACAGATGGCTGCACCCTGCTCCTGTGGAGCCGGCTGCTGCTCACCGGGATGGAGTTGATGGGGGCGGGAGTTGCGGGCATTGGTGTGCGTTCGACTCCGGCCCTGTCGGCACGCGCCGTCCCGATAAGAGCTATCGCCCTCTGTCTCGCCCAAAGGTGCCCTCAGGCCCCTGCCTTCGATGCGGAGGCAGTTGCCCACCGGCTGCAACCGAACCTTTGCGGGCAGTAGGACCAGTCGTAGAGCCTTTACGGGCCGCTGCAGAACTCACCCGGCGCTGAACGAGAGACGCACCCGACTGTTGCACCAAGGCACCGACAAGCTCCGCCCTGGCATGTCGGTTCGGCGCTGCCTCCACCTGCTGCCACAGATGTGCTGCGTCTCGTTCGGAGACCCCCTCGACCGTCAAATGATGCTGCAACCGGGAGACAACCGGGTGATCAACGCGGCGGGCGAAACTGTCCAGCACTGTCTTCAGTGATGGATCGACCTGCGGTGACCGCTCCACCCATTGGCGCATCTCGAAAGTGAACCGCTCCCGCTGCTGTCGCAGCCCGTCGAGCCAGCCAGGCCGAGTGCGGTTGGCCGCTGCTTCGACAGCTGCGTCTTTCACCGCGAGCAGAGCGGCGGCCTTGACGGCCTCTCGGGTGAGCGGAGTGCGGAACCTATGGGGTACGAGGATGGGGTTGAAGCCATTCAGATACTCAGTATCGTCCCGCTGGGGCAGCTGCACCGGCCGACCGAACGTGATCCGCAGCGGCGTGTCCATGGGGCCGTGCAAGGTGTCCTCGATCGCATTGATCGGCTCTTTACTGGCGAACGTCCGGGCAGGATCGGGGTGAAGGTCGTCGAATGGAAATCCACGCCCTTCACCGGTCTGCTCGGCCGGGAGATGCACGACGTAGCCATGCTTGCGATGTGCCCGAGAGTCATCGGGGGCCGCGCCGAAGAAGGCGTATCGGCCCTCGAAGTCGGTCTGCGGGTACGTCGCGGCGAGTAACTCCTGGACGGTGCCCTTGAAGCTGCTGTCCACTACGGTGACAGCACTGTTCGGACGCCCAACAGGCACGTCAACGCCACGGAGGTAGGCTGTCAGCTGCCGGTAAGCACCGGGCACGTCGTCAGGGTGGACACGGTTGCGGGTGCCGCGGAACCCCTCGATGTCGGCGAACCGGGTGCCGCGATGCACTTCCAGGTCCTGCACAGCCGCTTCCGCCACAACGCGGGACAGCACAACCTCAGTGCAGTGGTCCGCGAAGAACTTCGGGGCCAACGCCCGCGTCGCGGCCGCGAAGCCGTGTCCGTCACGGCCCAGGAAGACGATACGCCGGCCCGTCTTCGCATCGTCTTGTAAGTCCGGCAGCATCTCCGTCGCGATCGAGGTGATGAATGGGCCGTGGAACGCCCGGAAGACCTCGTATGCCTCGGTGACCGCCGTTCGCCCTTCGGCGTCGAGGTGGTAGACGTTCTGCAGAGCCGAAAGGGCCTTCTCTACGTCCGCCATTACTCGCTCTCCTCAACCGCGGCGCCTTCTTGGGCAAAGTTATGCCGGCGATTGGGCCCGGCGGCCCGTTTCGCCCTCGTGGCGGCAGCGTCGCCCTCCGGACGCATCAGCGCGGCGGACACCCAGCGCATGAAGGCGTCGTAGTCGGCCGACAGGCTCCAACGGACTTTCGCGCCTCGGTCTTGGGGCGCCTCGGTCGTCCGGCCGATCGAGTCCATCTCGATATTCAGCACATCGGAGTCGACGAAGGGCAGATCGAGAGCGGCAGACAGCGCCAGAGCATCGTGTTGCATGCTGCCCGGGTAGAAGCCGGTGAACCAGCGGTCCAGATGGTCGGCCAATAGGCGCTCCCAACTCCCCGGCCGCAGGGTGCCCAGCCACTGGTACAAGGCACTGTCGGCGGTGACCTCGATCCGGGGCGTGAACGTCACTTCCGAGGCGACGAATTCCGGCGTCGGTAGAAGACCGCCGGCAACGGCGTCCAGGACTTGCCGGGCACTCTCGACGTCGAGACGGATGTTGTGCTCTGCGGCGTCCGGGTCACGGTAGCGCAGGGCGCCGCCCATCTGGGTCACCCGCAGTCGCGGCGCCAGTTCGGGCGCATCCTCCAAGACTCGGGCGAGGTTGGTCAGAGGCGCCATACCGACCCAGCGCACCGGCCCGTCGGTGGCCTCGCACACCTTCCGGACGGCAGCAACCACCTCACTGCGTTGCACCGGTACCGAGTCGGGGACGAGGCCGTCCACGCAGAAGTAGCGGGACTGCCCGAGGGAGGCCCCGGAAACGGTGACGACGTCGTCGCGATGCAGCAGGTCGAGCAGGTGGCGGGCGAAACGGGCCCGCTCTCCGCGCACCTCGTCGCCAGTGATGACCACAGCCAACTCCGGCACTTGTCGCGCCGCCACCGCGACCGCCAGCGCATCGTCGGCGTCCCCGCCGATGTCCGTATCAATGATCACGGGGCTCTTGCGTAGATCCTCCGGCCAAGGGCCAGCAGCCTCAAGTGCCTCGCCGATGTCTGCGAGCCCGCTTTGGGGTGCCGCACGCCCCAACTCTGTCATGACAGACCAGTACCGACGCAGGTCAGCGGCTGTTTCGTTGCGTTCTTCTCCCATGGATCATCCTCCTTCACTAGTCGCACGGTAGCCGGTCGCTCGGACGCAAGGACCGGATCACCGCACGAAGATCCCGCGCCAACTCCCATCACCACAACGTGGAAGTTCGGACGAGCGAGGGTGATCGATCCTTTCCATGTCCTCAGATGTCGTGATGCCTCCATGCGCTGGGCACGCTGCCCGGCAGGCGGTGGTCGATGTGGTGCTCGCCCTTGACGCACCCGGCGAACGGCCCGCTGGACACGCGCAGTTCACGCAGGCAAGGATCGAGGTGGTCACGGTGCCACACGCTGGGGCCGGTATAACCGCAGGTGGTCGGGTCGGTCAGTTCCTGCCAGGCTAGCCAGCAGGCGTGGAGGCGGGCGACGGCGACGGTGTGCTCGAACCATAGATGACACCACCGGGCATCGGGTGAGGGTTCCCCCAGATAGCCGGGCACGACGACGCCTTCCACCCACTCGACGAGTGCACGCAGTTCGTCGTCATACTCCGGCGCATCCAAGAGAAGGATGAACGGTGGGTACTGCCAATTATCCTCTCCGTGGGTGTCGGCTCCTGTTTCGTCACCCGGAGCCTCGCCCTGGTCACCTTTGGTAAGGGCCGTGACCTGTGCGTCGAGGCGGATGACCTCGGCTTTGAGGCCTTCGAGATCCTGGAACAGCCCCAAGGGAACTTTGCTGTTGGGGCCGGGTTCATCGGTCACGGCGGGCGGCCTCCTTCTCTTCGTAGGCGGCGACGGCGCGCTTGGTGATGGCGGCTTCCTCGGCCTTCATCTGGGGGCCGATGTGGGCCATCGCCTCCTCCTCGTACCAGGGGCGCAGGGCGATCTGGGCGACGGGCATGCCGGTGGCCAGCAGCAGGGCTGTGCCTTTGCGCATGGCGCGGATCTCGGCAGGGTCCATGATCTGCTCGCGCTGTTCGGCGACGGAGCGGGAGTAGCCGTCCTTGCTTTTTGAGTACGAGCCGCGGCCGACGAAGTGGGCGCCGACCAGACTGGAGATGTCGGCGGTGAACTTGGCGTCGTCCAGACCGACACCGATGATCTTTTTGGTGGCGGCCGACCACATGGCGTCCATGCCGACCTCGCCCCAGGCCTTCACTCCCTGCCGATAGCTCTGGAGGATGACGAAGGGGGTGATCCCGCGGGAGCCGAGGTGGCTGTAAAGGTCGGGCAGGTCGGCGATCTTGCAGATGTTGGCGGCCTCGTCCAGCACGGCGCGCATCGGCTCGGGCAGGCGGCCGCCGGCCCGCTCCCCGGCCTCGGCGGCAGCGGTGAACAGGGCATCGGCAAGGGCGGCGACCAGGGCGCTGGTGGGGCCGCCCTTCTTCGACAGCAGATAGAGGGTGTCCCGGCTGGTGGCGAACTGCTCAAGGGTGAACCGGGGGTGGCGCTCGTCTGGGGTGACCCAGGCGAGCACCTTCTCGTCGCGCAGCGCGGACATGGCGGTGCGGGCGTTCTGGTAGATGCCGCTCTGGGTTTCCTCGGCGATGTTGACGGAGGATTCGACCTGTTCGGCGAGGACGGGCTCGTTGGCGTACAGGATCCGCAGCGGCGCCCTCTCCCGTGGGTCGGCCAGCCATCGCATGACGTCGCGGACGGTGCCGCCGTCCCACCAGGCGGCACGGAAGAGGCCGACCAGCAGGTCCTGGGCGGACTGGGACCAGAACGGGTCGGCCTGCTCGGAGCTGACCTGGGCGACGAAGTGGGAGGCAAGGCGCTCGGCGCCCTCCAGCGTCTCCGCCTGGGCGATCATGTCCCACCACATGGTCCGCTCGGCTTGGGCGACGCCCTGGGTGTCGAAGACCCACGTGGTGCCGATGCGGGCGCGGGAGGCGAGGGTGGCGGCGTAGACGTCGGCCTTGTTGGACGTCATCAGCAGGGCGCCCGGCGCTTCCTCGGCCACGGGGATGGCCAGCGACGTCGACTTGCCGGCGCGGGGCGCCATGATGGCGACGTAGGTGTCCTCGTCGGAGCCGCGCAGCTCGACCTTGGACGGAAGGTGGTTGCCGAGCAGCACGCCCCGGTCGGCCGGGACGATGTCCTTGGGGCTGACGTCCTTGAGCGAGGCGCGCAGTTGGGTGGCCTTCTTCGCTGCGGGCTTCGGGGTGAGTTCACGTACCTGGTGCAGGGTGGCCAGGCCTGATGGATTGCGGTACCAGCGGAACGCCCAGCGCAGCCCCCACACCAGGAAGCCCACAACCACGATGTCGAGGAGGACGGCGCCGATGGCGGAGGTGGTCTGGGAGTGCGGCCACACCGCCGCCCAGTCGGTGGCCATCCGGTAGACGGTCAGCACGTTGGCGGGGGCGGCGTCCTCGCCGGCGAGGACCGCGCCGGCGGCGGCCCCGGCCCAGCTGGAGGCGCCGAGGAGGAACGAGCCGAAGAAGATGCCACCGCCGAACGCCCACGCGCGATCGTTCTCCGTCATCATCGCTCTGCCATCCCGGTGGTCGTCACCCTGCGTCTGTTGGTGTCCGTGCGGTACAGCCGCTGCTCGGTGGCGGTGAGTTCGAGCGCGGCTGCGATGCCCGGCCGGGTGCCGAGCTTGATCAGGTACTTGCCGCGGCCGGGGTGACGCACCGTCTCCTCCTCAGCGGGCGGGTTGCCATCGTCGTCGTAGGCGGTGGGGTCGATGTCCAGGCCGGTCGATGTCGCGGACGCCCAGGAGCTGACCATCATGACCTCCTGCTCGGTGAGCATGCGTTTGCCCGTGACGCGTCCGAGTTCCTCGGTCGTGGAGGCGCCCAGTACCCAGGTGTCGCAGCGGTCCATCAGGCCGCGCGCCTTGGCCCGGTCCATCTCGGTCGGCAGCGCCTCGACGTCGAGCAGTGAGTGGGTGACGTAGATGGTGACGTCGTCGGTGGTGCGGTTGAGGCGGGAGATGGCGTCCATCGCGTCGACCAGGCCCGGGCCGGAACGCAGGGCCCGCCACATCTCGTCCATGGGCAGCACCAGCTTGCGGTCGAGCAGGCCGATGCTGCGGGCGGAGTCGATGCTGGAGTAGGCGTAGGCCCAGGTGGCGATCATGCCGGCGGTGACGACGTCGTTGCCGCGGGCCCGCAGGGCGGAGATGTCGACGGAGACGGCGGGGGCGTTGATGTCCAGCGGAGTGGTGGTCGCGCCGTCGAAAAGGCCCTTGAGCGGGCCGCCGATCAGGTTGTCGAGTCCGGCGACGACGGAGCGGGTGAGGTTCTGGTAGGTCTCACCCTGGGCGGCGAGCTTGTTGCGCAGCTGTTCGGGCGCGGCCCGCAGGACGGCGGTGACGTCCGCGACGATCGGGTCGCTGCCGGAGGCCTGGGCGGCGGAGGCGACCTGGACGGCCGTGTCCAGCGCCGAGCGCTCGATCTCGTCGGGGCTGCGGCCCAGCCCGTGCTTGGTGGACAGCAAGGCGACCAGAGTCTCGAGTCTGCGGCCGTTGAGCACGTCCAGCAGGGCCTCGCGCCGGTCGGCGGGCAGGGACTGCACCCGTCCCTTGAGTGGTCCGGAGTCGAGCGGGTTGATACGGCCGATGCCGTCGCCGATACGGACGACGGAGCCGCCGAGTTCGGAGATGAGCTGGGTGTACTCGCCCTTGACGTCACCGGGGACCACGACCATGTGCCCGTAGGCGGAGTAGACCAGGCACAACCGCTTGACCAGCGCGGACTTGCCCGCGCCGGGCTGCGACATCACCCATACGCCGGGGTTGGTGGTCAGGCGGCCCGTCCAGCCGGAGGGGTCCACACACACCAGCTCGCCGGTCAGGACGTCGCGGCCGACCGGCACGCCGCGCGGCGGCAGACCTGAGCCGAGCAGGAAGGGATAGATCCCGGCCGCCTGCGAGGTAGGGCCGGTGTAGACGGTGCCGGCGTCCTCCACGGCCGCACGGCCACCGAACCGGCCGCCCCACCCCAGGCGCGGCGCGAACCGGTCGCGCAGCTTCTTCTGCGCCCGGCGTTCCTCACGATTCGGCGCCTGCTCAGCCGGCCGTGTCACCCGGCGGGGAGTGGTCACGGCCGGTGGGCGGGGCTTGCGTGCCATGAACTCAGTCCTTCACGAGCGGGTTGTAGCCGATGGGCAATCCGGCCGCGAAGACAGCGGCCTGGGCGCCGTAGGCGGGACGCATGCGGATGCCCCTGGTGGCCTTGACCGCGCGCTCGAGCTCCTGACGGGCGGCGGGCAGGTCGGCGGTACTGCGGGCGGTCACGGTCACCATGAGCGTCCAGTCGACGACCTGGGAGCCGCCGGCGACCTGGGCGGCGGCCTGCTCCGCGCGCTGGGCGTCGGCCTTCTGCGACCACTTCGCCCTGCCCTTGACTTCGGCGGTCGCCTGCGCCCGGTTGTAGGCGTGGCTGATCTCCCGCTCCAGCACCGCCTCGCCCTCGTACGGGTCGAGCACCCGGTAGGCCAGGGTGATGCGCCGCTGGAAGCGGCCCGGGGCCAGCAGGGGCAGCAGCACACTGTAGGCGATGGGGCGACGGGGCATCTCCCGCAGCACCCAGGAGACGGACACCCCGCCGTCGTGAGCGTACTCCTCCCACCCGTCGTCAGCGGCCTGCGGCCCGCACTCCGGCCACGACAGCTCCTCGAACTCCTTGTCACGGGCGTTGAAGACGTCCGGGTCGTAGGCGGAACGCACCAGGCGACGCAGGTCTACGTCGGTGGCGCGGCGCTCGATGTCCGTGCCGGTGCCGGACAGATCCAGCCCGTCCACGACCCGCAGGGCCTCCGCGACCTGGTCGGCCAGCTCGGTCGGGGCGTTGGCGGACGCCGTGGGGTCGACGGTGACGCTCATCCACGGCGCGACGCTCGCGGTGGCGTGCGGGGTGGTACGAACGAGTTCGTCGATGATCTGCCGGGCCAGCTGCGGGGCGTGCGGGTCCTTGCGGGCCTTCACGTCGTCGCCCAGCGCATCACCAGCTCCCGGGGTGATCTGGATGGTGACGCTCGCGCCCCGGACCTGGTCGTCGGTCGACATCGCGTCCAACACGCTCGACCAGGTCCGCAGACTGCTCTGCACGGTGCCCGTCTGCGCCATCAGGCTGCCGCCCGGCGCGAGCAGCGTCGTGACGGTCATCCGGCCGGAGGCGCGGTCGTGGACGACACCGACATGTTTGCCGGTGGCCGGGTCGTAGGCCTTGATGAGAGTGGACGAGGCGCCAACCCCCGGCAGATCCAGGGCGTAAGGGTGGGGCAGCAGCACCCTCCGGTAGGAGGTGACGTCGGCACGGGTCGCCCGCTTCCACGACAGGCGCGCCCAGTAGTAGGCCAGCGCGGACATACCGTGCCGGCGGGCGGCCGCCAGGACCAGACCGACGAAGGTGATGGGGAGGGTGATGAAGAGCGTGGCCGGTGCCTGCGAGCCGATGATGCCCTCGGCGACCAGGACCCCGGCCGCAACCATCGTGGCCGTCTTCGACAACCCTCCGAACCCGAAGCTCTGCCGGGTCCTGAAACCGTCGACCGTCAAGGCCCTCGGCACCTCGTGTGTGCTCACTGCGAGTTGCCCCCGTTTCCGATCTGCCCGCTCGCGCTCTGCATGGTGTTGTTGACCCCGTCCAGAAACTGGATCCCGATAGCGGCGCCGCCGGCCGCCGTGCTGGCCCCTTTGCCCGCCATGCCGCCGGGTGCTCCGCCCGTCTGTCCACCGGGCGCACCGCCGGAGACACCGCCTCCGACGCCCGTCGGCGCGCCCTCCGAGGGAGCACCGCCCTGACCGGGCACCCGTCCGGCCTCGTTGCGCTGGGCCTGAGCCTGGGCATCCCGCCCCGCCTCGCCGCCGCCTTCGCCGCCACGGCCCTGACGGCCCATGTTCTGCTCGACGTAGGCGGCGTGCTCCACCGCGTTGGTGGGCCGCGCCCCGCCGTCGGCGTCACCGTCCTTGCCTTGGCGGCCGGTGAAGTACCCCGCGGCGCTGCCGAGTGCTCCGCCGATGCCTCCGGCCGCCATGCCCGCCCCGACGGCCTCACCGAACGGCGCGAAGATCCGCGTGAGTGGGCCGGGCGCGAGGATCGCCAGAATGAGCGTGGCGCAGCCGCGCAGCCACTCCGCGAGTGTGGTGGCGGTGCCGAACTCGGCGAACCCGACACAGATGATCACCGCGAGGATCGGCTTGTAGGCGATCACCACGAGGATCGAGGTGATCAGGCGGGGCGCCCACTGCCGGGTGGCGTCCCCGCCGACCCGGCCCCCAGCGGCCACCGGCAGCAGCAGGCACTGGATCGGGATCGCAGACTGCCGCAGGAAGACCAGGATCAGTTGGATGAAGCCGACCAGCAGCAGCACCAGGACCACGCACAGCATGGTGACCGGATTCTTGATCGCGGCGGGCACCATGACCGCCACGATCGTCTCGTAGGCCTTGCCGTCGTCCTCGAAGGTGGCGTTGACCAGCCCGGCGGTCAGGGCGTCCCCGGCGATCAGCAACAGCGCGACCAGGCCGACGCCGAGGGCGGAGAGGACGGTGCTCTCCATCCAGCCCAACATCGCCCGGCCGACGTGCTTGGCCTGGCCGGTGATGGCCATCTTCCCGACCTGCCACATCGCGCCCGCAGTGGCGATGACCAACCCCAGCCAGGTCATCATCCCCGCCAAGGTGGCGTCCTTACCGAACAGGCCGGTGGCCTCCAGGTCCAGACTCGGGCCGAGCAGGGCGACCGTCAGGACCTTCTTGATGATCCACTTCGTGACATCAGCGGCCGACTTGACCACGTCACCGAGGACGGAGTCCCAGACGTTGCTCCACTCCTCCTTGACCTTGCTCTCGACGCTGTCGCCGACCTTGTCGCACAGGTCGTAGCCCGCGCCCGACGTGACGATGTTGGTGACGATCCCGATCGGGGAGGTCGTTTGGGTGACCTTGCACGCGCCGCTGATGCCGCTGCTGATCGGTCCATCGTCGGCGACCGCCAGCTCGCTCCCGGCCACCGCCACCATGAGCACGGCCACCAGGGCGAGCAGCACCGCAGCCAGACGCCTCACGACGCTTCACGGATGGCGGTCCACCCGATCTCGTTGAACTTCGCGTCACCCGGAGTGGCCATCCCTGGCTTGTCCGAACCACCCTGCTGCGAGGCGCGCGCGCTCGCCTGCCCTGAAAGCTTCCAGTCTCCGGACTCCCACACGGCGCCCATAACCAGGCGGATGTACTCGCTGGTCTCCTTCTCCAGCTCACCCTTCTTCGTCACGACCTTCGCCAGCAGCCAGGAACCAACCTCGTCGTCAGACACCTGAATGACCTTGTAACCGATCACCGTGGTGCGCACGTACGAGCCGGGCGGCAGCTCGCTGTCCTCGAGCACCCCCATCTGCTGATGCAGACTCCTGTCGGTCTCCCTGGCACTCTGCTCGATCTGATCAGCAGCTTCGTCGCTGTGATCACCGGGCCGGATGTACGAGCGGTAGACACGCATCTGCCCGTCGAGAGCACTCTTGCCCGGCTCGACGCTGCCGGTGGTGGAGGTCACCATCATCCCCACCGCTCCCTCGGTGGTGTGCGGGAAACCGACCTGGCTGCCGTACTTGTCGGTGCGGCTGCCTCGAGGAAGCGCCGCCCACCGCTCCGGCTCCGTCCAGTCCTCCGGCTGGGTGTAGGCCGGAGCCGGACTGGCCGTGGCAGAGCTCGACGTGCTCGGCGTCGCACCTCCGTTGCCCGCTGTGTCCGATCCGCCGCCGTCACCGCTGAGCACCGCGTACCCGGTCAGCGCCAGCACCGCCGCGAGGGCACCGCCCGCCAGCCACACACCCTTGCTGTTCCAGGGCCCCCTCGTTCGTGACACGGTGCCGCCTACTTCGCGATGGAGTTGAGGATCGTGATCAGGGACCCGGACAAAAGGATCGAGGCAACGCCTGCGCCCATCCACTTGAACGGCTCACTGCCGCCACCGTTCCGCGACTTGTCGGACACGGCGAGCTTGTAGACGCCGAAGCCGGTACCGCCGGCGCCCGCCAGCATCAGCAGCCACAGCCCGTAGTTGAACATCGTGCCGACGGGGGTGCTCAGGCCCGGGATCTGCGTCGGCTTGGTGCCTGGAATCAGCTCACCCTCAGCGAAAGTGATCATGTCCATGACTGCCTGCATGGTCATCGTCCTTCCATCTGCCGCCGAAGCCTCTCGGCAGCGGCCTTCACGTCTTTGTCTTGCAGCGCCTCGTCGGCCGACTCCACCGAGCGCAGCACCGGCAGGTACGGCACGGTCGCGGTGCCCGCCAGGCGGGAGCCCAGCGCCCGGAAGAGATAGCGCGCGGCCGGTGCAGGACGCGCCGGCGCGTCGGAGATCAACACCAGCCAGGGGCGCGGCAATCCGGTGCTCCAGCCGCGGATCATGTGCTCCACGCACGTCGCGCTGTACACGGTGGTCTCCGCCAGCAGCACCGGCCGCGCCCCGTACGGAACGGCTTCGCCGGGGTGCAGCAGACGGGCCTGCCCGCTTCCCTGAGGGTCGAGCATCCGGGCTACGGTGGCACCCTCAAGGCCGTACCCATGCACGGGAATCAGCGCAAACCGCAGCGCAACGGGAGCGGTGTTCCCTGCCGTTGGGGTCACCGGATGGGTGGACACGCCGCAACTCCCCCCTGCACGTTTGCGTTTGCCCACTGGATCTTGGGCTTCTGAGGCTACAGAGGCTAGCGTGACTCGTCGACGACGTTGCGTAGCGGTATCCGAGTCGGGGGAGGTCACGGGATTCGTGGGGGAATTCGGCGGTGCGCGGGCGCGGGCTCTGCGTCTGGAAGCCGGTATCGGTGCCGAAGACCTGACGGTCGCCGCAGGCGTCAGCGCCGACACCGTCCGGTCGGCCGAGAAGGGCTTTCACCAGCCACATCCCCGCGTCGTGCGCGCCCCCGCCCGCGCGCTCGGGGTTCCCTTAGGCGAACTTTTCACCAACGACCAGAACCTGACCTTGCGCGACGCACGCGCGCGGCTGGGGCTCCCGCAGGAGGAGATGGCGGCCCGGATCTGCGTCCTCCGGCAGAAAGTCTTCCAGGTCGAGCGCGGCGTTTCCGGGGTGCGCGTCCTGGTTTCATGGGCTGATGCCTACGAGCTGACGCCAGCGCAGTGGCGCCGGGCCTACGCGGCAGCCCGCAACCTTGTCCGCCAGAAGGTCGCCGACCGCACACGCCGGCGCGCGGCCCGGGGGACGAAGCCGTGAAGGGGATCGTAAGGGCCGCCGCCGCGGTCATCGGCTTCTGCGTGCTGTCCGTCACCGGCCTCGTGGCCGCGGTACTCGTCGACGGCAACGCGGAAGCGACCGAGAGCGCGGACGGCGGAGGCGGGCTGCGCGGCGTGCCCGGCGAGTTCCGGCGGTGGATCCTCAAGGCCGCCGAGGAATGCGCCGAACCGGAGCTGACCCCGGCACTGATGGCCGCGCAGCTCTACCAGGAGAGCAAGTTCCAGACCAACCGCGAGCAGGCCACCTCCCACGCCGGCGCCGAGGGCCCGGCGCAGTTCATGCCGGGCACCTGGGCCACCTGGGGCCGCGACGCCGACGGCAACGGCGTCGCCTCCCCCTGGGACATCGGCGACGCCGTCACCGCCCAAGGCCGCATGATGTGCTCCCTGCTCAAGCAGGCGAAGAAGTCCGGATACGGCGGTGACGTGCGGGCACTGGCCCTGGCCGGCTACAACGCGGGCTGGGGCGCCGTGCAGAACGCCCGAGGCGTCCCTGCCATCACGGAAACCCAGAACTACGTCAAGATCATCCTGGCGACGATGCCGCGCTTCCTAGGTCCGGGGCTGTACGAGGTGTCCGGCTCCGGCGACGGCGCCGACGCCGTCCGCCGGGCCGCCACCCGCCTCGGCACCCCCTACGCCTGGGGCGGCGGCGGCCCCAACGGCCCCTCCACCGGCTTCTGCGACGGCACCAACGGCTACCTCGGCGGCAAGTGCTCCGCCTCGTCCACGGTCGGCTTTGACTGTTCGTCGCTCGTCCAGTACTCCTACTGGCCCTCCACTCACCTGCCCAGGACCGCCGCCGCCCAGTACGGCGCCACCTCCGACCGCCCCGTCTCCCGCAACAACCTCAAGGTCGGCGACCTGCTGTTCTGGTCCAAGAGCGGCTCCGGCGCCATCCACCACGTCGCCATGTACGCAGGCGACGGCAACGTCATCCACGCCCCACGCACCGGCAAGAACGTCGAGATCGTCCCCCTCACCTCCGCGATGCCCGAACGCGACTACTACGGCGCGACCCGCCCTTGACCCGGAACACCCCGGCTGCTGGAAAAGCTGCCCTGGCTCTGAGCTCTGGCCCGCTACGCTTCCGGACGGCACCGGACTTGGCTACCTCGGAAGCGGTCCTGCGCGACCGTCGGCGCGTTCTTCAACTCGCGACGCGGTGGCAGACTTGGCGGCTACCTGGTCCGGGCTCGCCTCGGCGTGGGCATGCTTTCCCGTCGTTGCGGGGCGATCCCAGCCTGCCCAGGGACCGCTTTTTTCGCAGTCCCCCGCCCTTTAGGGCCCACCGTCGTCGACGTCGCCCGCGCCGCTGATGTGTTCACCGTCGCCCTTGGAACAGCCGTCGCACCGTGTGGTCGACGCAGCGCTTCGTTGGCGGCCTGCAACAGCCTGGAGCCAAGCTGCGACCGTGGCCCCTCTTCCCAAGAGAGGTCCTTCGACAGTTGGGCGAGGAGTTCTCGCACCGGCTTTCCCTCGCTCTCCATCGTGGCCATCCGCGCGGCGACCAGCGGCCACTGCCTCGCACTGATCAAGAGGTCGGCTTCCCGCACCCGCTCGGGCATCACCTCACGCACCCAGCGGGTGTAGCGCTCATTCTCCGCTGGCGAGACAGCCAACTGCCGTAGCGCCCGCGCCCGGTCACCTAGATCGAGGTCTTTGGGTACGTCCAGCCCGGTCGTCAGCGGACCATACGACAGTTGGGCGTCCCGGCTTGTCGCGGGTTCCGCGACGGCTCCGAAACTCTTCGCCGCTGCCTGTCCGACGCCGAGTGCCTCGTCGTGGGCCGCCACCAGGACCTCTCGCGCGTTGATGCCGCGCTCTTCCAGGCGAGCCATCGTCGCCACCACCTCCGGCCAGGCCGGAGGAGACAGGATCGCCTCCCGTGCGGGCCCGGCCGGCAACGTTTCACGTACCACCCGCTCCCACTGCCCGTCGGCTGCTGCCCCATGGGCATTCGCGGCGAACTGAACCTGCACGTTCACCGTGATTTCACCGACCCGCGGCAGGATCTGCTCTAGGTCGACGCCCGCCCGGCGCAACGCCACCAGTTGTTGCGCCAACTGCGACCAGTCCGCCTCCCCCGTCAGCGCGGCGGAGACATCGGAGGAGAGCAGGCGCTTGACGACCTCGTCAACCTCGCCTACCGCCTGTTCGGCGGACGGCAGGTTTGCCTCATCCCTTTTCTGTCTGCGCTGTTGGTACCGTCGCACAGCGTCCGCGATCACCATGAGCAGACGCGTAACCACGACGGCCGTCTGCACCGCCTCTCCGGCCGCTTCGTTGAACGGCTCCCCCGGAGTGGGTGTCGCCATCTGCTTCTCTCTCCTCGCTAAGTACCCGCCTCTGGTACCACCTGCCGGTACGCCCGGTGCCCCTATGGGTGCGGCAGCCGGGCTTCCACTGGCGGCGACGGCCGTCAAACCGCGTCTGCCGCCGCCTTCCCTACAGCCGCCATACAAGCACGTCGGCGAGGGGATCTACAGACTTCACCTCGTGAGGTAATCGGCTGCAGCGGGATCACTCTGGGACCTCCGTCCGGACGACCCCCACACTCCCGCTTGCGGTGCCGTCCGTGACTCGGTCAACGGCATTGCCGGCCAGGCCCCTGAACGGGCAAGGCCCTGCGTCGCGCTGCTCCGCCTCCGGCGGCGGTACAACTCGGGCGGGGCGCCCGGTTGCTCACCGGCCGCCCCTCCCGATCCGGGCGTCATGCCGGGGTCACGTCGCCGTGCAGCTCACGCTCGGCGCGCCCCCACCCCCCGGTGCTCCCCCGAAGCCGAAGCTCGCTGACGCGCCGGTCGCGAGGGTGCCGTTGTGGGCGGCGTTCGTCGCCGTGACCGTGGCGCCGGTCTGGGTGTAGGAGGCGTTCCACATGCTGGTCACGCGTTGGGACCCGGGCCACGTCCAGGTGACCTTCCAGGAGGAGATGGCCGTCGTGCCGGTGTTGGTGACCTTCACCTCGGCGTTGAAGCCGCCGCCCCAGTCGCTGCTGACGGCGTAGGCGGCGGTGCAGGCGGCCGTGCCGCCCCCGGGTCCGCCCGGACCGCCCGGGCCGCCCGGGTCACCGCCCCCGGTTCCCGGCGGGAAGCCCGGTGCCTTGACGGACGTCAGATAGCCGTCCTTCACCGTGTCCACGGTCGACCAGTCGTCCTTCAGGATGCCGCCCGTGTCACCGGAGTTGGGGTTCCAGGACCAGAAGGTCCAGTGGAAGGAGTCGGCGCCGTACGTCGAGGTCGGGCGCAGGTAGTCCACCAGCGCGGCCAGCCAGCGCTGGTCCACCGTCGACTGGAGCGTGGTGCCGAACTCGCCCAGCCACACGGGGGCGATGTTCTGCTTGAAGATGTAGCCCCAGTACCTGTCCCAGATGCCCGGCATGTTGGCCGGGAACGACGGGTCGTCGAACCAGCTCTGCTGGGCCACGCTCGTCGCGTAGTCGTGGGCCGAGTAGACGAGCCGGTTCGCCACGTCCAGGCGGACCGGGTACTGGGCGACGCCCATCAGGTTGCCGCCCCACCAGCCGGAGACGCCGTTGAAGCTCTGCACGCCCTCGACGAAGATCAGCAGGTCGGGGTTGGCGGAGAGGACCGCGTTGCCGGCCCGTTCGGCGGCCAGGCGCCAGTCCCTGGCCGTGTCGCCGCAGCCCCAGCAGGCGGGGTCGTGCGGCTCGTTGTGCAGGTCGATGCCGACGACGGTGGGGTTGCCCTTGTAACGGGTCGCCAGGGCCTGGAGGTTGGTGATCCACGTCGACTCGGGGACGGCGGAGGTGTACCAGAGCGCGGACTGGCCCGCCGCGTCCGGGCGGTGCCGGTCCAGGACGATCTTCAGGCCCAGCCGGCCGGCGTGCGCGACGATCTTGTCAAGGACTTGCAGGGAGTTCAGCCCTTGCAGATCGGCGTTCTTGCCGTCGGAGAAGTTGATGCTGTCCGGCATGGTGCCGGCCTTGAAGATGTCGTCGCTGAACGGCATCCGCACGGTGTTGTAGCCCAGCGACTTCATCTGGTCGAGCATGCTCTTGTAGTCACGGGCCCACAGTCCGTGGACGACGCGGTTCGCGGTCTCGAAGCCGAACCAGTTGATGCCGGCGACACGGACCGGCTGCCCGGCCGCGTCGAGGATCTGACGGCCGCTGGTGTGCCAGTAGCCGGCGCCCGCCGCCGCCGCGCCGGCCTGCGCCGTCTCGGCCTCGGCCGACGCCGCGCGGGCGGTCTGCGCGCCCGCCGCCAGCGGTAACAGCACGGCCGCGACCACGGCGCACAGCGCTCTGCGCAAGTTGCCGAACATGTCGTTGCTTCCTTCCGGGAGGCGCGGACCCGGAACATATGGGAGCGCTCCCATACACCGCGCCCCTCAAGGAAACTGACGCAACATGGCCACGTCAAGAAGGGGGACGAAGCCGGCGACACCGTGGGGTGCCGCCGGCCCCGGGACGTCAGGACGTCACCGGCTCAGCTTCTGGAACCTGCGTACCGCCAGCGGCAGGAAGACCAGCGTCAGCAGCACCGGCCACACCCCCGCCATCAGCAGCGCGTGCTGCTCGATCCAGGAGTCGCCGTCGCCGACGTGTGTGCCGAACAGCTCGCGGGTGGCGGCGGCCGTTGAGGAGATGGGGTTCCAGGCGGCGACGAAGCCCAGCCAGTCCGGCATGAGCTGAGGCGCCACGAAGATGCTGGAGATCATCGTCAGCGGGAAGGCCACGGCGAACAGGCCGCCCGCCGCCTCCGGGTTGGGCACCAGCAGGCCCAGCCACACCCCGATCCAGATCAGCGCGAACCGCAGCCACAGCAGCAGACCGAAGGCGGCGACGAAGCCCCAGCCCCCGTCCGGACGCCAGCCCATGGCCAGAGCGGTCAGCATCATGATCGCCAACTCGGCGCAGGCCACGAGGAGATCGGTCAACCCGCGTCCGGCGACCACCGCCGAGGAGGCCATCGGCATGGAACGGAACCGGTCGATGACGCCCCTTGTGGCGTCGTAGACCACCAGGGTCGCCGTGTTGATGAAACCGAACGCCATGGTCATCACGAACATGCCCGGCATCAGGAAGTCCTTGTAGTTCCCGCCGCCGGGCACCCGCATCGCGCTGCCGAAGACATAGCCGTAGAGGAGGACGGAGAGGATCGGGAAGCCCAGCTGCCAGGCGATGTTCACGGGCTGGCGCTGGTAGTGGGTCAGGCCGCGGCGGACGATGTTCCAGCAGTCGGCGAGCAGCCAGTGGGCGCGGCCGCGCGGGGCCCGTGTGGTCAGGTCGACGGTGCTGGTCATGCCGCTTTCTCCGTCCGGTGTCCGGTGAGGCGCAGGAACACGTCGTCGAGGCTCGGCCTGCGCAGTCCGATGTCCTCGACGGAGACGCCCTCGTCCTGGAGGGTGCGGGCGACCTCCGTCAGCGCGGCCACCCGGTCGGTCACGGGGGCGTGCACCCGCGACTCGCTCTCGTCCGCCTCCGGTTCGCCGTCCGCGACCCGGGCGACGACCTTCACGACCTGCGGTATGTCGGTCTTCTCGGTGACCACGACCTCGATCCGGTCGCCGCCGACGCGGTTCTTCAGGCCGTCCGGGGTGTCGTCGGCGATGGCCCGCCCCTGGTCGATGACGGTGATCCGGGAGGCCAGCCGGTCGGCCTCCTCCAGGTACTGCGTGGTCAGCAGGACGGTGGTGCCGCTCGCCACCAGCGCCCGTACGGACTCCCAGACCTCGCCCCGGCTGCGGGGGTCGAGTCCCGTCGTCGGCTCGTCGAGGAAGAGGACCGCCGGGGCGAGGATCATCGAGGCGGCGAGGTCCAGGCGGCGCCGCATGCCGCCGCTGTACTTGCCGACGCCCTTGTCGGCGGCGTCGGTCAGGTCGAACTGCTCCAGCAGTTCGGTGGCGCGCAGCTTGGCCCGCTTGCCGCCGAGGTGGAAGAGGCGCCCGAACATCTCCAGGTTCTGCCGGCCGGTGAGCACCTCGTCCACGGCCGCGTACTGCCCGGTGAGCCCGATGCGGGCGCGGACCTCGCGCGGCTGCCGGGTCACGTCGAGGCCGGCCACGCTCGCCCGGCCGCCGTCCAGCCGGATCAGTGTGGACAGGATGCGCACGGCGGTGGTCTTGCCGGCGCCGTTCGGTCCGAGCAGGCCGTGCACGGTGCCCTCGCGGACGGCGAGGTCGAAGCCGTCGAGGGCGTGTTTCTCGCCGTAGCGCTTCTGAAGTCCCTCGGCGCGCACGGCGTATCCGTCGGCCATGAGTCCCCCTTTCCGTGACCGATCAATTGAGTACACCGTACCCGATTACGCGTACGGTGTACCCGGTTTTTCGGCGCGGAACTAAACTGCCCACATGACGAGCGGTACGGAGACCAGCGGCAGCGGTGACATCGCGCGCACCATGGAGTTGCTGTGGGACACCGGCAAACGGCCCAGCCGGGGGCCCAAGCCGGGGCTGACGCTGGAGCGGATCGTGGAGACGGCCGTCGAGGTCGCCGACCGGGAGGGGCTCGAGGCGGTCTCGATGCGCCGGATCGCCACCGAGCTGGGGACCGGGGCGATGTCGCTGTACCGCTATGTCCCCGGCAAGGGCGAACTGCTCGATCTGATGCTCGACCGGGTCCAGTGCCCCTCCGAGGACCCCGACGACTCCGGCGACGGCGGCTGGCGCTCCGCCCTGACGGCCATGGCGTACAGCACCCTCGCGGTCTACCGCCGCCACCCGTGGCTGCTGGGCGTCAACCAGAGCCGCCCCGTGCTCGGCCCGAGCGCGGTGGAGAGCATGGAGAAGGTGTTCAGCCGCATCAGGCCGATGGGCCTGTCCGACCCGGAGCTGCTGTCGGCGATCCTCCTCGTCGACAACTACGTCATCGGGGCCGTGCGGTCGCAGGTGTACCTGGAGGAGGCGGAGCGGAAGTCGGGGATGACGGACGCCCAGTTCTGGGGGGAGCAGGCGCCCATGCTGGAGAAGATCATGAACTCCGGCCGGTACCCGATCATGGCCGCGCTCGCCGAGAACACCTTCGCCCTCGACTTCGACCACTTCGGGTTCGGGCTCCAGCGGATCCTGGACGGACTGGAGGTCCTGGTCACCGAGCGGAACGAGAGGCGGTAGTCCCCGCAACGGCCCAAGCGGGGCCCGCCTCGGCAGTCCCCGCGACAGCCGGGGGCCTGAAGCGGTAGGCCCCGCGACGGCCGGACGAAGCAGCAGGCCCCCGGACCGGCTGGCCCTCGGCGACCACAGCGAGGCTGGGAGTCGGGGCCAGAGGCGGCAGTCCCCGCGACAGCCGGGCGAGGCCAAAAGCGGCAGTCCCCGCGACAGCCGGGCGGCCGCACCCACCGGGCCATCGGCCGGACGAGGCCAGAAACGGCAGCCCCCGCGACGGCCGGGCGGCCGGACCCGCCGGCCGGGCGGGGCGAGACCCGGCGAACCCGGCCCGCCGGCGCGGACCCGGCGAACCCGGCCCCCGGCGCGGACCCGGTGGGCCCACTCAGCGGCGCCCCAGCAAACGGCGGAACCACTCAGCGGCGACCCAGCAGTCGGCGGAACCGCTCAGCGGCGCCGCAGCAGGCGGCGGAAGCCGAAGAGCGCGGCGCAGGCGACGGCCAGGGCGAGGGCGCCGGTCTGCACGTTCCCGCTCACGCCCGTGCCGTCGCCGCCGCCGTCGCCGGAGGACGCCGAACCGCCGCCGCCCGTCGGGGACTTCGCGGCGGGCTCCCCGGGCGCGTCCTCGGCCTGCACCTCGCTGCCGACCCCCTCGGTGCCGTACATCAGCTTCGAGCCGTCGGGCGAGTACGTCACGGACTCGCCCTGCCGCTGCAACGGCACGTCGAGCCGCTCCAGCCGCTTGGGCGTGCCGTCGTTCCAGTCGTAGAGGATGCCGCCGAAGTAGCCGCGCACGGCGAGGCGGTCGCCGTCCGGAGAGAGGGCGGCGTCGGTGGCCCACAGGTCGATGGGGGCGACGGGCCGGAAGACGTTCGTACCGGAGGCGGAGAGGGTGGCCGGGCCCGCGTACAGGTGCCCGCCGTCCTCCTGCTTGTCGATGATGTAGACGCGCCCGGTCCTGGGGTGCACCACGAGCGACTCGGCGTCGCGGGAGCCGTCGGAGTACTTCACGACGTACTGGGTGGCGCGGACCGTCCGGTCCTTGAGCGTCTTCGGCTCGGGCAGCCGGTACACCCACACGTAGGGCCACTGCACGCCGTCGTTGTCGCCGATGTCCCCGACGTAGAGCTGGTTGTCCGGGCCGATGGCGACGGCCTCGACGTCGCGTGGGGTGCCCACGCCGGTCAGGGTGATCGTGGCGACGGTCCGGCCGGTGGCGCTGTCGACGGCGTAGAGGAAGGCGCCGGTGTCCTGGTCGTTGTGCGTCCAGTAGACGCCGGGGTGCTGCCGGGAGGCGGCGAGCCCGCTGGACTCGGTGATGCGGGGGTCCTCGATCGTGAAACTCTTGTCGCCGTCGGCCGCGAAGGCGGCGGGCACGGCGGACGCGCCCACGAGGAGGGCCCCGGCGAGCAGGGCTCCGGCACGGCTGGCGAACGGTCGACGCATGCACCCAAGCCTGCCATCCCGCCCGGCATTTCAGGGCTGGTGGCAGGTCTCACACCCCACGCGTCCCACGGATCCCTCATGATGAGCGGATGCTCAGGATCATGCCCGTCGGCGACTCGATGACGATCGGCAGCGCGGGCCGGCACACATGGCGTTACCGGATCTGGCGCCACCTGTGCGCGACGTACGACGGCCCGTTCACCCTCGTCGGCCCCCGCGAGACGCTGTACGACGAGACGACGGACGCGCCCACGTCGTACGCGTACGCCGAACCCGACTTCCCCCGCCACCACCTGGCCGGCTGGGGCGAGGGCTGGCTGCACATGGCTCCGCTGATCGGCGGGGCGGTGCGCGCGCACCGGGCGGACGTCCTGCTGGTCTCCCTCGGCCTGATCGACCTCGGTTTCTACACGAACGCGGAGCAGACCGCCCAGAACGCGCGGGCCTTCGTCGCGGGGGCGCGGGAGGCGCGGCCGGGCGTGCGGATGGTGCTGCTCCCCGTGATCCCGAACATCCGGGCCGCGTCGGACGAGGCGTTCGCCGCGCAGGTCACCCGCTTCAACGAGCTCCTGGCGAAGACGGCCGCCGACCTCGACGAGCCGGCCTCCCCCCTGCTGCTGGCCTCGGTCCCGGAGTCGTACGACATCCACACCGACACCTACGACGGCACCCACCCCAACGCGGCCGGTGAGCACAAGCTGGCGGCGGCGTTCGCGGGGGCCATGCACCAGGCGTGGGGGCTCGGCGGGCCCTACAAGGCGCCCTGAGCCTCGACGACGGCCCGCACGAGGAAGTCTGCCGCCGGGCGCACCCGGTCCGCCAGGTCCTCCCAGCCCTCCTCCGCCTGACCCAGGTAGACGGCCCGCGCCCGCTCCAGCACCGGCCGGTGGCGGGCGGGCGTCCGGGCGAGCGCCCAGTCGGCGGCGGCGTCCTTGGACCGGATGGTGCCGGTGGCGAGGGTGGTCCAGACGCGGGCCAGCGTGAGCAGCACGTTGCGGGTGTCCCCGGCCAGCTCGCCCATCAGCTCGGGCACCCCGGCGGTGATCCCGCGCACCAGGTCGTCGTACGGCACCGGGTCGAGCAGCTCGGCGGGCGGCGGGCCGTACAGGGGTGTGTCGCCGAGCAGGGTCATGGTGAGCAGCGGGGCGAGATCGGGACTCGGCGCGGGGGCGGGCACGACGCCGCGTTCGAAGTCGGCGCGCAGCCAGTCGCCGTAGAGGAAGTCGCAGGTGGGCGGGTACCGCCAGGGCCGGACATCGGACTGGACGACGACGGTCAGCTCGACGGGCCGGTGGCCGTCGCGGCCGGAGACCGCGAGCAGCCCGGCCAGCAGCTCCCGCCGCTGCCGGGGCGTCAGCGACCGCCGGGCGACGGCCAGCAGGTCCAGGTCGCTGTGCGGGCGCAGCCCGCCGAGGACGGCCGAGCCGTGCAGCTGGACGCCGAGGAGGTCGTCGTCGCCGAGGACGCGGCGGACGAGGGCGACGAGGTGGTCGGTGCCGGGGCCTGCTGCCATCCGTGTGTCCTCCGCGTTCCGGGCCGTGCGGTGCCGGGTCCCGCCACCACCGTCCCTCAACTCCCTTGCGTAGAGCGCACTCTAGGTCGTTGGCTTGGTGGTCATGAAGTACACGCAGCTCGGACGCACCGGACTCAAGGTCAGCCGACTGGTCCTCGGGACCATGAACTTCGGCCCGCAGACAGACGAAGCCGACAGCCACGCGATCATGGACGCGGCGCTGGACGCGGGCATCAACTTCTTCGACACCGCGAATGTGTACGGGTGGGGCGAGAACAAGGGCCGCACCGAGACGATCATCGGCAACTGGTTCGCCAAGGGCGGCGAGCGGCGCGACAAGGTCGTCCTCGCCACCAAGGTGTACGCGAACATGGCGGCGACCGACGAGGCCTGGCCCAACCACGACAAGCTGTCCGCCGTGAACATCCGGCGGGCGGTCGACGCCTCGCTCAAGCGGCTGCGGACCGACTACATCGACGTCTACCAGTTCCACCACATCGACCGGCTCACGCCCTTCGAGGAGATCTGGCAGGCGATCGACGTCCTCGTCCAGCAGGGCAAGATCCTCTACGCCGGTTCCTCGAACTTCCCCGGCTACAAGATCGCCCAGGCCAACGAGGTCGCGGCCAGGCGCGGCTCGTTCGGCCTGGTCAGCGAGCAGTGCCTGTACAACCTGGCCGAGCGGCGCGCCGAGATGGAGGTCATCCCGGCGGCGCAGGACTACGGGCTCGGCGTGATCCCCTGGTCGCCGCTGCACGGCGGGCTGCTGGGCGGGGTCCTCAAGAAGGAGGCCGAGGGCGGGCGCCGTGGCTCCGGCCGGTCCGCCGAGGCCCTCGCCGACCCGACCCGCCGCGCCCAGGTGCAGGCGTACGAGGACCTGCTCGACAAGCACGGCGTGGAGCCCGGCGAGGCCGCGCTGGCCTGGCTGCTCACCCGGCCCGGCGTGACCGGCCCGATCGTCGGACCGCGCACGGCCGAGCAGCTCGGCTCCGCGCTGCGGGCGGTCGAGCTGGAGCTGGGCGAGGAGCTGCTGGCCGGGCTCGACGAGGTCTTCCCGGGTCCGGGGCCCTCCCCGGAGGCCTTCGCCTGGTAGGGAGAGCCCGGCCCGTACGGCGGCCGGCGGCGGCGCGCGGCTACTTTCCGAGCGCCGCCGCCACCGCCACCACGACGAACATCAGCACTAGCACACCGGCCATGATCCGGTTCCGGGTCTTCGGGTCCACGCTTCGAGCCTAACCGGCCCCGCCGAGCGGCCAACGGCCGACCGGCTCGTAGCGCGGCTGCTCGCCCGGTACGCCCGAGCGGGGCAGGTTGCTGCGGACCAGTACGAGTTCGGTCACCGTCCAGGTCCGGCTCTCGAAGGCGTGCAGGGCCTCGACGTAGGGCCGGACGTCCACGGCGTCCCGGCTGCGGGCCAGGGTCAGGTGGGCCTTGTAGCGGCGGTGCTCCCCCATGTCCAGGCCCGCCTTCCGGGCCGCCGCCTCGCTGCGGTCGGCCAGCAGCCGCAGCGCCGCCAGGTCACCGGCCGCCCCCGCCCACAGCGCCCGTCCGTGCCCGAACTGTCCCCCGCCGCGCAGCGCCAGCTCGAAGGGCGCGCCGCGCCGCGCGACCCGCTCCAGCCGCGCCGACAGCTCCGGTACGACGTCGTCGTCGACCTCCCCGTAGAAGGCGAGGGTGAAGTGCCACCCGGGGCGGCCGGTCCAGCGCAGTCCCTCCGCGCCCGGGAGCTTCCTCAACTCGGCGACCTCGGCGGCGAGTTCACTGGCGACGCGGTCCGGGGGCAGCACGGCTGCGAAAAGTCTCATGCCCTCGATTCTCCCGAGTGGCGCGGCCGTTCGCCCTGCATGATGGGCGGCATGGAGATCACCATAAGAGAAGCCGGCCCCGACGACGTCCCGATGATACTCGGCATGCTCGACAGCTGTGTGGAGTGGCTGGTCTCGCAGGGACGCCCCGGGCAGTGGGGGACGCAGCCCCTGTCCCGGCACGCGAGGACGGTGGAGTCGGTCGTCCGGTACATGGAGGAGGGCAGCGCGTACATCGCGGACGCCGACGGCGTGCCGGCCGCCACCCTCACCCTCACCGACGCGCCCGGCCCCTACCTGTCCCACCTGCCGCCGCCCGGCGAGCCCGAGCGGTACATCCACTGGCTCGCCTCCGACCGCCGCTTCAAGGGCCACGGCGTGGGCAGTGCCCTGCTCGACCACGCCGCCGAGGTGACCCGGCGGGCGGGCGTGGGCCTGCTGCGGGTGGACTGCTACGCGGGCGACGACGGCAAGCTGGTCGCCTACTACCAGGCCAACGGCTTCGTCCCGACGCAGAGGTACACCTCCGGCGAGAACGACTGGCCGGGTCAGGTGCTGGCGCGCAGGGTGTGACCGGCGGCTCCGCGTATCGCTGTACTGCGCGGCTGGCCCGCGCGTCTGACGCCCTCGCCGGTCACGCCACGGCCGCCAGCTCCTCTTTCCGTTCCCTCGGGACGAAGCGGAGTGTCGGGTGGCCGTGGTGCCAGCCCAGTGACAGGCGCAGGCCTCCCGTGCGGGCGAGGAGCAGGCCGATGGTGGCGGCGGCCGCGGCGGAGATGACGCCGCCCGCCGCGAGGCCCGCGCGCACGCCGTACGCGTCGGTGATCCAGCCCGCGATCGGGGCGCCCACCGGGGAGCCGCCGAGGAAGACCATCATGTACAGGGACATGACGCGGCCGCGCATGGCCGGGTCGGTGTTCAGCTGGATGCCGGTGTTGGCGGTGACGTTGACCGTCATGCCGAACATCCCGATCGGGACCATGAGCAGCGCGAACAGCCAGAGCGTGGGCGCGACGGCCGCGACCAGCTCGATCGCGCCGAAGGCGACCGCCGCGGCGATCAGCACCCGCATCCGGGCCGTGCCGCGCCGGGCGGCGAGCAGGGCGCCGGCCACGGAGCCGACCGCCATCAGCGTGTTGAACAGGCTGTAGGAGCCGGCACCGGCGTGGAAGACGTCGTCGGCGAAGGCGGAGAGGTAGACCGGGAAGTTGAAGCCGAAGGTGCCGACGAAGCCGACCAGGACGATCGGCCAGATCAGCTCCGGCCGCCCGGCGACATGGCGCAGCCCCTCCCGCAGCTGGCCCTTGCCGCGCGGGGCGCGCTCGACGACGTACAGCTCGCGGGCGCGCATCAGCAGCAGGCCGACGATGGGCGCGACGAAGGACAGGCCGTTGGCGAGGAACGCCCAGCCGGTGCCCACGCCGGTGATCATCAGACCGGCGACGGCGGGGCCGACCAGGCGGGCGGACTGGAAGTTCGCGGAGTTGAGGCTGACCGCGTTCTGCAGCTGGTCGGGGCCGACCATCTCGGAGACGAAGGACTGGCGGGCCGGGTTGTCGACGACGGTCGCGAGGCCGACGGCGAAGGCGGCGACGTAGACGTGCCAGACCTGGACGTGGCCGCTCAGCGTGAGGACGGCGAGGGCGATGCCGGTGACGGCCATCGAGGACTGGGTGACCAGCAGCGCGCGGCGCTTGGGCAGGCGGTCGACGAGGACGCCGCCGTAGAGGCCGAACAGCAGCATCGGCAGGAACTGGAGGGCCGTCGTGACGCCGACGGCGGTGGCGGAGCCGGTGAGGCTGAGCACCAGCCAGTCCTGGGCGATGCGCTGCATCCAGGTGCCGATGTTGGAGACGACCTGGCCGGCGAAGAACAGGCGGTAGTTCCTGACCTTCAGGGAGCTGAACATCGAGGACGTGCGGGTGACGCCTTCGGCAGGCGTCCGTGCGGGGGAGTCGTGGGTGGTCGGTGCGGGGGCGGAATCTGCTCCGGTTCCCGAACTCAAAGGGGTTCGCCTCCTCGCGAGGTGCTTACAGGTGTGCGAGCTTCTCCAGCACGGGGGCGGCGGCGCGCAGTTTGGCCCACTCGTCCTCGTCGAGGCCCTCGACCAGGGTGGCCAGGAACGCGTTCCGCTTGCGGCGGCTCTCCTCGAGCATGGTCTCGGCCTGCTCGGTCTTGGTGACGACCTTCTGGCGCCGGTCCTCCGGATGCGGCTCCAGCCGGACCAGGCCCTTGGCCTCCAGCAGCGCGACGATGCGGGTCATCGACGGCGGCTGCACATGCTCCTTGCGGGCGAGCTCGCCCGGGGTGGCGCTTCCGCAGAGGGAGAGGGTGCCGAGCACCGACATCTCGGTGGGGCTCAGCGACTCGTCGACCCGCTGGTGCTTGAGCCGACGGGACAACCGCATCACGGCGGATCGCAGTGCGTTCACGGCGGCAGCGTCGTCGCCATGGGTAAGGTCCAGCATCTCTTTAGCGTAACTCATTACTCTGACTAAGGACCACCGAGGGGGCGCCCCGCGTCCGTGACGCCCACCACTGACCCCCTGACAACCCCATGTCACTCATCCGGGTGATGGACACACAGAACGTCACCCGCCGCCCCGAACCGTGCCGCGACCCTCGTACCCATGGGGACCAGCGTGCTCAGCCTGCGCATAGACCACGAGCTGCTCGAACGGCTCCGGCAGCATGCCGCGAAAAGAGGAATGAGCGTCCAGGACTACGTCGTCCGGACGCTCATTCGTGATGACTTCGACGAGCGGTTCCAGACCGCCGTCGACGAGACGGAGAAGTTCTACGGGCTCACCTGAGGCATCCCGCAGGGTGCCTCAGGTGGGACAACCCCGCGCGGACCTCACGTGAGGCCGAGGGCCGGCATCAGGTAGTAGAAGGCGAACACGGCGGAGACCACGTACATCGGGGCCGGGACGTCCCGGCCGCGTCCGGCCGCCAGCCGCAGCACCACGAAGGTGATGAAGCCCATGCCGATGCCGTTGGTGATCGAGTAGGTGAACGGCATCATCACCATCGTCACGAACGCCGGCACGGCGATGGTGTGGTCGGCCCAGTCGATCTCCTTGACCGAGTTGGCCAGGATCAGGAAGCCGACCGCGAGCAGGGCCGGCGTGGCCGCCTGGGACGGGACCATCGTGGCGACGGGCGTCAGGAACAGGGCGACGGTGAACAGACCGCCGGTGACCAGGTTCGCGAAGCCGGTGCGGGCGCCCTCCCCGACGCCGGCCGTGGACTCCACGAAGGCGGTGGTGGCGGAGGAGGAGCTGGCGCCACCGGCGGCGACGGCGAGACCGTCGACGAAGAGCACCTTGTTGATGCCGGGCATCTGTCCCTGCGCGTCGGTCAGCCTGGCCTCGTCGCTGACACCCATGATCGTGCCCATCGCGTCGAAGAAGCACGACAGCAGGACCGTGAAGACGAACAGCACGCCGGTCAGCACGCCGACCTTGTCGAACCCGCCGAAGAGGCTGACCTCGCCGAGCAGCCCGAAGTCGGGCGTCGCGACGGGGTTGCCCGGCCACTCGGGCGTGGTCAGGCCCCAGCTCGGCACCTTCACGACCGCCTCGACGATCACCGCCAGCACGGTCATGGCGACGATCGAGATCAGGATCGCGCCGGGCACCTTGCGCACGATCAGCGCGAGGGTGAGCAGCGCGCCCAGGACGAAGACCAGCACCGGCCAGCCGGTGAGGTGACCGTCGCCGCCCAGCTGGAGCGGGACGGTGGTGTGGGCGGCGTCCGGGATCCGGCTGACGAAGCCGGAGTCGACGAGGCCGATCAGCATGATGAACAGGCCGATGCCGATGGAGATTGCCTTGCGCAGCCCGAAGGGCACCGCGTTCATGACCCGCTCGCGCAGACCGGTCGCCACCAGCAGCATGACGACGAAGCCCGCCAGCACCACCATGCCCATGGCGTCCGCCCAGGCCATGCGCGGCGCGAGCTGGAGCGCGACGACCGAGTTCACGCCGAGGCCGGCGGCCAGCGCGATCGGCACGTTGCCGATGACGCCCATGAGGAGCGTGGTGAACGCGGCGCTCACACAGGTGGCGGTGACCAGCTGCCCGTTGTCCAGCTGATGCCCGTACATGTCCTTCGCGCTGCCGAGGATGATCGGGTTCAGCACGATGATGTACGCCATCGCGAAGAAGGTGGCGAAGCCGCCCCGGACCTCCCGGGCGAGGGTGCTGCCTCGCTCGGAGATCTTGAAAAAGCGGTCGAGGGCGCCGTACGCGGGCGCACTGCCCGGCTCCTGGGGCGCGGGGGCCTTGGCGGTGGCCGAGGTGGGCATTGGCGATTCCTACGAACAGAAGTGGTCAAAGACAAAACGGTTTCAGTATGAACACATAAATGTACGGGACTCCATCTCCGCGCGTAGACCCGTCCGCCTCGTAGGCTGTCCTCCATGGCCAAGTGGACCCCCAAGCACGAGGCGCCCGAGCCCCTGGAGGGCCCCGTGGTCGCCACCATCACCGGCGGCACGGCCGTCTGGTTCGCCCTCTTCCTCGTCCAGCTCCCCTTCTACGGCTGGTTCGACGACCACGGGCATCTGTGGTGGCTGTGGACCTGCCTCGCGGGCGGCGGTCTCGGCTTCATCGGCATCTGGTACGTCCGCAGGCGGGACGCGGCGATCAAGCGGGCCGCGCACTCCGAGGCCACGGACACCGAAGAGGCGGGCGCACCCCAGTGAGCGCCGGCGCCCCCCGGTAGGCGCACCCCGGCAGGGGCGCGTAGTACCGCCGCACGACGGCCGTCCTTCCCAGGTCGGATCTTCCGGGCTTCCGGGGGTGAACCCCCCGATCCGCACGTACCGTCGATTCCATGACCCATACCGACGCCGCCGCCCCCGCCTCGGCCCTCACCGCGACCGGTCTCACCGCCGCCGAGGTCGAGGAACGCGTCGCGCGCGGTCAGGTCAACGACGTTCCGGTGCGCAGCAGCCGCTCCGTCGGCGAGATCGTCCGGGCGAACGTCTTCACCCGGTTCAACGCGATCATCGGCGTCCTCTGGCTGATCATGCTGGTGGTCGCGCCCATCCAGGACAGTCTGTTCGGCTTCGTGATCCTCGCCAACACCGGCATCGGCATCGTGCAGGAGTGGCGGGCGAAGAAGACCCTCGACTCCCTCGCGGTGATCGGCGAGGCCCGGCCGACCGTGCGGCGCGACGGCGTGGCCCTGGAGGTCAGCACCTCCGCCCTCGTCCTCGACGACCTCATCGAGATCGGACCCGGGGACAAGATCGTCGTCGACGGGATGTGCATCGAGGCGGACGGGCTGGAGATCGACGAGTCGCTGCTCACCGGCGAGGCCGACCCCGTCGTCAAACGCCCCGGTGACCAGGTCATGTCCGGCAGCTTCGTCGTCGCGGGCGGCGGCGCCTTCCGGGCCACCAAGGTCGGCCGCGAGGCCTACGCCGCCCAGCTCGCCGAGGAGGCCTCCCGCTTCACCCTCGTCCACTCCGAGCTGCGCTCCGGCATCTCCACGATCCTCAAGTACGTGACGTGGATGATGATCCCGGCCGCGATCGGCCTGGTCGTCACCCAGCTGTTCGTCAAGGACAACGACCTCAGGGACTCCGTCGCCCGTACCGTCGGCGGGATCGTCCCGATGGTGCCCGAGGGCCTCGTCCTGCTCACCTCGGTCGCCTTCGCCATCGGCGTCATCCGCCTCGGCCGCAAGCAGTGCCTGGTCCAGGAACTCCCCGCCATCGAGGGGCTCGCCCGCGTCGACACCGTCTGCCTGGACAAGACCGGCACCCTCACCGAGGGCGGCATGGACGTCACCGAGGTCCGCTCCCTCAACGGCGCCGACCCGGGCTACATACGCCAGGTGCTCGGGGCGCTCGGCGAGTCCGACCCGCGCCCCAACGCCTCCCTCCAGGCGATCATCGACGCCTACCCGGACGCCGAGGACTGGCGCTGCACCGAGTCCCTGCCCTTCTCCTCCGCCCGCAAGTACAGCGGCGCCACCTTCAGCGAGGGCAACGGCGAGACCAGCACCTGGCTGCTGGGCGCCCCCGACGTCCTGCTGTCCGACGACGACCCCGCCCTCACCGACACCGAGCGGCTCAACGAGCAGGGCCTGCGGGTGCTGCTGCTCACCCGGGCCGCGCGCGACCTCGACGACCCCGAGGTCGCCCGTGGCGCGCAGGCCACCGCCCTCGTCGTGCTGGAGCAGCGGCTGCGCCCGGACGCCGCCGACACCCTGCGCTACTTCGCCGACCAGAACGTCCACGCCAAGGTCATCTCCGGCGACAACGCGGTGTCGGTGGGGGCGGTGGCCGCCAAGCTCGGCCTGGACGCCCGTACGGTCGACGCGCGGCGGCTGCCCGCCGACCGGGACGGCATGGGCGCGGCCCTCGACGACGCCACGGTGTTCGGGCGGGTCACCCCGCAGCAGAAGCGGGACATGGTGGGCGCCCTCCAGTCGCGCGGGCACACGGTCGCGATGACCGGCGACGGCGTCAACGACGTGCTCGCGCTGAAGGACGCGGACATCGGCGTCGCCATGGGATCCGGCTCCGAGGCGACCCGGGCCGTCGCGCAGATCGTCCTGCTGAACAACAGCTTCGCGACCCTGCCGTCGGTGGTGGCGGAGGGCCGGCGGGTCATCGGCAACATCACCCGGGTGGCGACCCTCTTCCTCGTGAAGACGGTCTACTCGGTGCTGCTGGCGCTGCTGGTGGTGTGCTGGCAGGTCGAGTACCCGTTCCTGCCGAGGCACCTGACGCTGCTGTCCACCCTCACCATCGGCGTCCCGGCCTTCTTCCTCGCCCTCGCCCCCAACACGGAACGGGCCCGTCCCCACTTCGTACGCCGTGTCATGCGGTACTCGATCCCGGGCGGGGTGCTGGCCGGCGCGGCGACCTTCGTGACGTACCTGGTCGCGCGGCACCACTACACCGGTCCGGGCGCCCTGGACGCCGAGACCAGCGCGGCGACGCTGACCCTCTTCCTGATCTCCATGTGGGTCCTGGCGATCATCGCCCGCCCGTACACCTGGTGGCGGGTCGCCCTGGTCGCCGCGATGGGCGCGGGGTTCCTGGTGGTGCTGGTGGTGCCGTGGTTGCAGGAGTTCTTCGCGCTGAAGCTGGTCGGGGTGACGATGCCGTGGACGGCGGTGGGCATCGCGGTGGCGGCGTCGGCCACGCTGGAGCTGGTGTGGAGGTGGGTCGACCGCCGCTTCCCCGTCTAGCGGGAAAGCCAGGGAGACCGGGAAGACCGGGAAGACCCGGTAGACCGGGAAGACGCGGAAAGGGCCCGCGCCCCGCTGGTTGCGGGGCCGGGCCCTGTCACGTGGATCAGTGGGTTCAGCGCACGTCGACGTAGTCGCCCGCGGCGACGGACGCCGTGGCGGCGTTGGTGCCGGCGAAGCTGTAGCGGTAGTAGCCGTCCACCGTCGCCGTGACGGTGGTGGACAGGCCGCCCGTGGAGGTGGTCTTGACGAACTTGATGCCGGAGTAGGCGGTGGTGCCGGCCCGGCGGATCTGGGCCTGGGCGTACACGCCCGCGTAGCCGGTGTACGTGCCGGTGTCCCAGTTGGCGATGGTCAGGCGGCCGGTGACGCTGAGGTTGGCGCCCTTCTTCACCGGCTCCGGGGAGGCGTTGACCGTCAGCTTGGTCAGGCGCTGGAGCCGGGCGGTGGTCAGGTTGTCCTGCTCGGTGTAACCGACCTTGCTCCAGTCGATGTCCTCGAACTCGACGTCGGCCTGGTCGTTGTAGTCCGCGATCCAGCCCGCGGCCTTCCAGGTGGTGGCGTCGGCGTTGGAGAGCTCCTCGGCCGCGTAGATGTCGACGGTGCCCTTGCAGTTGGACACGGTCGCGGAGGCGGCGACGCAGCTCGGCCAGTCGTCGCCGAGCAGCAGGTTGGTCGGGTCCGCGAGCGTGCCGCGGTAGATGAAGACGTCCACGTCGGTGTCGGCGGCGTTGAGGTTGACGTCCGCGGAGTGCGTCACGGTGAAGGTCACCGGGACGGAGACGACGCCGGTGGTGCCGGCGACGATCGGCTTGCCGTTGTTGACCTTCACGGCGGAGAAGGTGGCGTTCAGGGCGTAGGGCTCGCCGTCCTCGGCGGTCTCGCCGGTGAACGCGGTCTTGCCGGAAGCGGCCTGGTGCAGGGCCTTGAAGGCGTCCGCCTTGCTGGGCGTGTTGTCGGTGGCCTGGGCAGCCGGGACGGCGAAGGCGGAGAGGGCCAGGGCGCCGGTGACGGCGGCCACGGTGGCACGAATACGCATGAGTGTCCCAAGAGGAAGGGGGCTCTCCGGGCGGATATCACCGGTGAGCCCACGGTGTCGACGAGCCTTGTCGGCTCGCATGATCAGATCCCCGACTCAGGGAAAAGGTTGTACGGCGGATGAGACTCGCCGTGCCGCCACACGGTTGCACGTCCGGCGAAGAAATCGCGAGGCAATTTCGCAGCAACCGTGGGCGGCCCGTGAAGATCGCTCAGGAGTCCCGGCGGCCCGTCGACGCTCCTCAGTCGAACCAGCGGTCCCGGGCCAACTCCTGGGTGCGGGAGGGGTCTTCCAGCAGGGCGGCCACCTCGAAGCGGCGCGGCCACTGGCCGGCCGCCCAGGCGAGGCCGGCGGCGACGCCCTCCAGGGTCGCGGCGTGCAGGACACCGTCGTCGGTCAGCCGCCAGTCGATCTCCACCCCGTCCACGACGAGTTCCTCGTGCTCGACGTACGAGGAGGGGGTGCGGGGGCCCAGCAGCACCCGTACCGACTCCGGTACGTCGTGCTCGGTGCCCTGCGAGTCGACCTCCCCGGTCACCGACTCGCTCAGCCGCCGCACCTGGAACAGCTCGGCCAGCTCGGCGGCCCGCGACGGCCGCACCGGCAGCAGCGGGACGCCCTCGGTGAAGGGCAGCAGGTCGGGCGAGTCGACGACGACGGCGTCGGCCGCGTCCACGACCTCCACCCGCCCGTCGACGACGGCCCGCAGCTCCTCCGGCAGGGTCACCTGCTCGGGGTCCAGCTCGGCCAACGCGCCGTACAGGCCGTGCAGTTGCGCGGCGGTCACCGTACGCTCCGGGTCGGCGAGGCGGTCCAGCAGCTCGGCGGCGCCGCCGGGCTCGTCGAGCAGCGCGGCCACGGACGTCCGTACCCCGAGGGCCCGCAGCACCTGCTCGTCGTCGAAGCCGGTGGCGTCGGCCTGGTCGTACAGGCCGTGCAGCAGCGGGTCGCCGCCGGCGGCGAGGAGACCGGCCGGGCGGCGGCCGTCGAGCACGGGGTGCCCGCGCAGCCACCACGCGGTGTAGGGCCGTACGACCTCGTGGGTGCCGTCGGGCAGCAGGATGCGCACCGGCTGGGTGAGGGCGTCGCGCAGCGGGGGCCGGGCGAGCAGGGCGAGCGCCTGCGGCCAGTGCTCGTCGTCGACGAGGTCGAGGTCGCGGACCGCGACGAGTTCGGTGGCGACGGGCGGGACGGGCGAGTCGGGGAAGCGGTCGAGGATGTCCTCGCACCACACGTCGACGGCGTCGAGCAGCCCCGGGTCGTCGGGCTCGGCGTAGTCGCCCTCGCGGGGTTCCAGTTCGTCCGGGTCGAGGACGACGTCGGTGGCGCGCACCAGCGCGAAGTCCGCGAGGACACCGCAGGCGGCGAGCGGCTGTTCGCCCCACCTGGCGGCCAGCTCGGCGTCCACGGCGGCGAGCTCGCCCTCCCGGATGACGCGCGCGAAGGGGCTGCCGGGGAGGACGAGTTCACCGGCGGGGGCGGGTTCGCCGTCCTCGTCGGGCAGGGCCAGGGCGCCCAGCCAGGGCTCGTCGCCGGGCTCCAGGCCCGCGTCGCGGACGAGCGCGAGGACGGTGTCGGCGAGTTCCTCGGCGTCGGGGGTGTCCTCGTCCCAGGCGCCGCCGTCGTCGTCCAGGGACGCGGCGACGGCCGCCCGCACCTGCGGCGTGGTCAGCACGGCGCGCGGGGTCGCGGGCAGCGCGCCGAGCTTCTCCAGGAGCTGGTGCGCGGCGTCCGGGTGGGCGACCTTCAGGCCGAGCCGGGCGAGGACGTCCGCGTCGACGCGGGCCGCCTCCGGGGTGGGCAGCAGCACCTGCCGGGGGCCGATCGTCGTCCGTCCGTCCGCGAGGGGCACGGGCAGGCCGGTCAGCCGGTCGGGGTCGACGCCGGCGAGGCTGTCGTAGAGGCGGTGCCACCACTCGGGCTGCTTCTCCAGCCCGGCCAGCCGGTCGATGACGTCGGCGAGCGGGATCCGGGTCACGCCGAGGGTGCGCAGCTCGACCCGGCGTTCCAGCCCGGCGGGCAGCAGCGTCGGCAGCACCTCCGCGAGCACCCGTACGGTGTCGGCGCCGGCGCCCTCGACGACCTCGGCGTCGCGCGGGCGCAGCGCTTCGGGCAGGTCCTCCTCGGGTGCGGGCTCGGCGGCCGGCGGCAGGAAGGCCGTGCGCGGCAGTCGTTCCAGGATCGCCTGGCGCAGGGCGCCGTCCAGCTCGCCCTTGCCCAGCGGGCCCGGCACGAGGTCGATGATCCCGGCGTCCACCGGCCGCCAGCCGGCGAGCAGCCCGGCGTACGCGTCGGCGGCGCGCTGCACCAGGAAGTCGGTCAGCGGGCCGGGCGCGGCGTGCCGGCGGGTGGTGTCCAGCGGGAAGGAGGCGATGAGCAGGGCGGGCACACCGAGCGGCTCGTCGCTGGGGGTGGGCGCGTGCACGACGGGGCTGGTGCGGGGCCGTGCGGGGCTGCCATCCTCGTCGACCGGGACGGCCCAGGTGACCGACCAGTACGGCCGCAGGCGTTCCTCCACCGGCCGGTCGGCGAGCAGGTCGGCGGTGAGGGGCCCGTTCGCGGCGGCGATCCGCCACCGGGTGGTGCCGTCCCGGGAGTCCTCCACGACGGTGAGGTCGCCGTCGGCGGCCCGGCGCACGGTGCGCGGCGCCTGGTCGTGGATCTCGACCACGACCTCCTCCAGGCCCGGCAGGGCGAGCAGCAGGGCGTCGTCGACGGCGGTCAGCAGCCGCTCGGCGAGGTCGGCGGCGGCCGGGTCGCGCAGCGGCAGGATGACGGCCGTGTCGTACGGGTCGGGGGCGGTGCCCTCGGCGGCGAACGGCAGCCGCAGCAGCGGCACGTGCCCGTCGCGGCGGCGGATCTCGTCGCCGAGGCCGGGGCTGTGCCGTGCGGTCTCGGCGGCCAGCACCCGGGCCTCCGCCAGCGACCAGCGCACCCCGCCGTGCCGGCCGACCACGGCGGGCTCGTCGGTGACGGCGAGGACGGCGGCGAACCCGACGCCGAACCGGCCGACCGCCGCCTGGTGCGTGTCGCGCTTCGCGGACGCCCGGAGGGTCGCGAGCGACTCGACCCCGGTCGCGTCCAGCGGGGCACCGGTGTTCGCGGCGACGAGGACGCCCTCCCGGAGGGTGAGCCGCAGCCGCCCCGGCACTCCGGCGCGGGCGGCCGCGTCGGCGGCGTTCTGCGCGAGCTCGACGACGAGGCGGTCCCGGTAGCCGCCGAGGACGAGATCCTCCTCGGCGTTGGCGTCCTCCCGGAACCGGGCGGGACTGGTCGCCCAGGCGTCCAGCACCCCCCGGCGCAGACGGGCCGTACCGAAGGGGTCCGCGCCCTCGGGCGCGGGCCGCACGAACTTGCTCACGTCGGTTTCCCTCTTCCTCGTCGGCGTGAGGAGAAGGTATCGCGCGGGGCGGGGTCAGCTCGCGGAGGCGTAGGGGAGGAAGGCGGCCCAGGCCCGCGGCGCGAGGGCGAGGCGGGGACCGTCGGCCGAGGCGTTCTTGGAGTCGCGGACGTGGACGGTGGCGGAGGTGGTGGCGACCTCTACGCAGGAGTCGCCTTCGCTGCCGCTGCTGTAGCTGCTCTTGAACCACGCCAGGCCGGAGGCACCCCCGGCCGAGGTGTTGCGGATCATGTTTCCCCCAGCAGTTGATCGATGAAGGCCGTCGACTCACGCGGGGTGAGCGCCTGAGCCCGGATGATGCCATAGCGCAGTTCCAGGATACGGAGATGCCTGGGCTCAGAAACCGGTCGCCCGTTGGCCACGACTGGGGAACGACCCACTGCCGAACCGTCCTCGAACTTCAGCACCTCGATGCCGCCATCCACGCCAGCGTGCGCTTCGCGGTCCATCGGCATCACCTGAAGCTCGACGTTCCGCAACCGACCTGCTTCGAGCAGGTGCTCGAGCTGGTGGCGCAACACCGTGGTCCCTCCGAGCGGACGGCGCAGAGTCCACTCCTCCAGAACGAAGCTGATCTCAGGCGCGGGCTCCCTCTCGAACACCGACTTCCGAGCCACACGCGCGGCGATGAACCGCTCTACCTCCTCCTCGACGTATGCGGGGCGCCGCATCAGCAGCAGCGCGCGGGCGTACTCAGGTGTCTGCAACAGCCCGTGGATGTTCAGCGGGTCGTAGAGCTGAAACTCGACCGCCTTGGCCTCCAGCGAAGCCAGGTCCCGTACCTTCTTGGGATAGCTGACCTTCTTCACGTCCTCCTTCATCGCAGAGAGCAGCCCGCCGGCCTCCAACACCTCGTCCGCTCTGTCGAGGAACTCCGGTCGGGGAATCCGCTTGCCACTCTCGATCTTGTAGATCATGTCCTCGCCGTAGCCGACCGCCACCCCGAATTCGGCGGCCCGCATCCCCAAGGCCTCCCTGCGCAGCTTCAACTGCCGTCCGACCGTCTCGACGACCGCGACGCCCCAGTCGTCGTCCGGATCCACCTCCCAGCCCGGCTCTTCACCTTCCACCTCACGCCGCACCTCCGTGCCGTTCACCTGCGTCACGCCACACCCCCACTGGACAGCGTCGACACCGCCGGACAACTTCCGGACAGTTACCGTACGCAACGAAGTCGTCACTGTTCACAGTAAGCAGACGCGGCCACTCTGAGTGACGTGATCCAGAAATCCGCCCACCGCTTCCGCAACTTCGGTCAGCGGCTGTCCCCCACTCCTCGCGGTGCCCGTCTCGCCCGACTGCTCGCCACGGAGCAACTCCGTGCCTGGGGCCTGCCCTTGGACCCGGCGGCGCACATCGTCGCCGAGCTGGCCGCCAACGCCGTCACCCACGGCCGCGTCCCCGGCAGGGACTTCGCGCTGTCGCTGTACGTCATCGGCGGCACCCTCCGCGTCGAGGTCACCGATACGCGCGGTGACCGGATGCCGAGCCTGCGACACGGCACCCCGGACGACGAGTCCGGCCGCGGCCTGCTGCTCGTGGACACGTTGGCCGACCGCTGGGGCGTGTTCGAGGGGCTGCCGCCGCGCAAGACGGTGTGGGCGGAGATCCGACTGTCACCGGAACCCGAAAACGCGCGCTTCGGTGACAAGGGCGATCCCTTCCAGGCAGAAACCGGGGAGAAAGAACCCCACCAAGCCCCACCCCTCCCGCCCGCCGCGCAAACTCACTCCCGCGAGTGAATATGCCGGACTGGGCTGGATTCGAGGGCGGTTGCCTGCCTTACGCTCAGCGCGACCAACCGCAGACATGCGACGGCCCTCGCCGGGACTGGCATCCCGATGCGAGGGCCTGACCACCGAGGAAGTAGGGCTTCCCGATGGACACGCAAAACCCTAGCGCGCCCCCGTGCGCCGAGTCCCGTATCGCGGGCAAAAACCACCCCCACGCGGGTCTCAACCACGACAATGCCCGCCACACCACCCGCTTCACGGTGATCGGCAACCACCTCGCCCAGCACGCCGAACTCTCGCTGCTGGCGATCGGCCTCGCCGTGCACATCCAGTCGCTGCCGCAGGGCGCCCGGGTCGACATCAAGTCGCTCGCCGACCGCTTCCCCGAGGGCAGGGCCCGTATCGCCGCCGCGCTACGCGAGCTGGAGACCCACGTCTGGCCTGGGCATCCTCTGGAGGACACCATGAGCACTCAGGCCAACCACGGGCACGAGCTGATCCCCCGCCCCGAGCAGACCCCCGACGCCCTTCGTGCGGCGCTCGCCTCAGTGGCACCGGGGGCGTCTGGAGGAGATGCAGGCCACGAAGGACGAGGCCTTCGCCAAGGCGGTCGAGTGGCAAAGCCTCAGCCCGGTCCGGAGTTGGGTCCTGGCGTGGGCCAGGGACATCGAGATCGCCCGCCGCCCGGATCTCGCCTTCCGCCATGCCCGGGCCGTGAGCAATCTGGAGCAAGAGGACCCGATGATCGCCCGGGACGCCCTGAAGGGGCTGAGCACCGTCCTGGACGAAGCCATGAGAGCGGTCCGCGAGTGACCTGGAAGTGGGAATACGCCTTCGGCGCCGAGGAGGCAGCGCATACCGCCCCTGCCGGCTTCCTCGCAGAAGTGCAGATCACCCACCTGGGTTCCTGAGCGCCACTTTCACTCCTGCGCCGCGCTCCCGGCCGACCACCTCACCGCTCGGTTGCCGCGACGAACCGAACTCCCGACGGGCCGCCTAGCATGAAAGCGACGATCCTTGCCCCTGGGCACAGACGACGAGGAGCGAGCGCCATGACCATCGCCCCGGACAACGCGCGGCAGGGCGCCTCCCACCTCTACCGGGCCATGCGGGACTTCGTGCAGTCCACGGACGACACCCTTCCCGGCAGGTTCGAGATCACCAAGGAAGGGATCGTCCTCGACATGAGGTCGCCCTCGAAGCCGCACGAGCTCACCGTGCTGCGCGTCCGGAAACGCCTGGAGAAGGTGATGCCGGAGGATCTCGTGGCGCACACGGGTGAGCCCGACGTCGAGGACGAACCCGAGGGCGTCATGCGCCGTCCCGATGTGATGGTGATCAGCGAGGCCGAGATGGAGGGAGACGGATCCTTCGATCCCCGCTCGCTCGTCGCCGCCGTGGAAATCGTCTCGCGCTCCAACCCGGACAACGACTGGGTGTCCAAGATGCGCGACTACCCGCTGATCGGCGTCCCCGTCTACGCCGTCTTCGACCCCCGCACCGGCACCGGCGCCGTCCTCACCGACATCCACCCCACCCCCGACGGCCCCCGTTACGCGACCCGCAAGGACTTCGTGTACGGCGAGGACGTCACCATCGGCGACTGGACGATCCCGACGGACGGCCTGCCGCTCTACCGGGACGAGGACAACCGGCCGCAGTCGGGACGCTGACGGCTCAGGAGTGCCCCAGCTCCGCCGACTCCTCGTCCGTCACCGCCGGGACCGAGCCCGAGTCCGCCGCCGGGCGGAGGGGGAACGGGTCCACCCGCGTCTCGTCGATGACCGGCGGGGCCGGCTGGGGCGGCTTCGGCATGACGGCCGCCTCGGAGTGGCCGCCGCAGCCGTAGGAGAGGGACACGACACGGCCGTCGGCCGGGGAGAACTCGTTGGCGTAGACGCCGAAGGCCTGGCCGAGGGAGCCGCCGATGGGCGTGAGGAAACCGCAGCTGACACAGGAGGCGGGCGCCGCCTGGGCCATGGGGGTCTTCGGGCCGTACGCCTCCTCCCAGCGGTCGGCCGCGATGTGCAGGCCGTAGCGGGACAGGACGCGGGCGCGGCGCAGGCCGAGTTCCTCGGCGACGGCGGCGATGGAGCCGCGGGACGGGGCCGTGGGGAGGTTGGCGGGCGGGCCCGCCGTGACCTCCGCGTCCTCCGCCTCCACCAGGTCCGCCATCTCGTGGGAGACGGCCGCGTTGGGCGGGGGCGCGTCCTCGCCGGTGTAGCCGGGCTCCAGGCGGAGATCCTCGGCGTCCGTCGGCAGCAGGTCGCCGGGGCCCATGTCGCCGGGGCGCAGGCGCTCGCTCCACGGGACCCACTCCGGTGCCAGCACCGCGTCGGGGCCGGGCAGCAGCACCACCTCGTCGAGGGTGACGATCTTCGCGCGGGACGCGCGGGCCACCGTCACCGCCCAGCGCCAGCCCCGGTAGCCGAGTTCCCTGCACTCGAAGAAGTGCGTGACCACGCGGTCGCCCTCGGAGAGCACCCCTACGTGCTCCCCGACCACGCCGGGTGCGGCGGCCTCCTCTGCCGCGGCGCGGGCGAGGTCGACGGCCTCGGCGCACAGGCGGTCGGGGGTGCGGCTTCGCGTGGTCGCTGCGCTCACAGGTATCGCTTCTCTCCTACGCCGTCACTCGGGTGCGCCGACCTGAAGGCGGCGGGTGCGGACGGAGCGGACCTGGGGGCCGCGTCGACGTCCGCGTCCGATTCGCGCCCGGACGCACCTGTGCCATCCATTGTGGGGGATGGCTGAGATACGCACGCTACCTGTTCGCGGGCTCTCAGCCCACACCGACGGTCCTACTGCGACCCTTCTGCGACCGTCCACGTCTGGTTTTCCCCACTCCGCCCGCCCCCGCCGGCCGTTCCCGACGGGGCCGTACGCGCGGTAACCGCACTACGGACGCCGTTCTCGGGGCACTATGACGGGGTGGCAACCGCGAGGACACCCCAGGGCGCCACCGGGACCGGTGGGGCGAAGGGAAAAAGCAGCGTTGGCGGCTCGGGCCAGAGGCGAGGGCCCGTCCGCGCGGTCGGCCGTGCCCTGCACCTGCCGTTCACCGGCACCGCCCGCGGTATCCGCAAGGCCACGCACGCGCACGGCGCCGGGGAGTCCGGCCTCGGCAAGCTGATCGAGCTGCACGGTGTGAACGGCGCGGGCGACGTCATGATCACCGTGGCGCTCGCCTCGACCGTCTTCTTCTCCGTGCCGACCGACGAGGCCCGCGGCCGTGTCGCGCTCTACCTGGCGATCACCATGGCGCCGTTCACGCTGCTCGCCCCGGTGATCGGCCCGCTGCTGGACCGGGTGCCGCACGGCCGCCGGGCCGCGATGGCGGCCGCGATGGGCGCGCGGGCGCTGCTCGCGCTGGTGCTGTCCGGCGCGGTCGTCACCGGCAGCATCGAGATGTACCCGGCCGCGCTGGGCGTGCTGGTCGCCTCCAAGGCCTACGGCGTCGTCAGAAGCGCCGTCGTACCCCGGCTGCTGCCACCCGCGTTCTCCCTGGTGAAGGCGAACTCCCGGGTCACCCTCGGCGGTCTCCTCGCCACCGGCATCGCCGCGCCGGTCGCGGCCGGGTTGCAGGCCCTCGGGCCGCGCTATCCGCTGTACGGCGCCTTCGTGATCTTCGTCGCGGGGACGGTCCTGTCCTTCACGCTGCCCGCGAAGGTCGACTCGGCCAAGGGCGAGGACACCGCGCTCCTCGCGGCGGACGAGCAGCATCTGCACGGACCGCACCGGCAGCCGGTGAAGCGGCCGGGCCTGCGGACGGTCGGCATCGCCGTCACCCACGGCCTGGCCGTCAACGCCGCGCAGCGCTGGCTGTCGGGGTTCCTCACCTTCTTCCTGGCGTTCCTGCTGCGCGAGCATCCGCTGACCGGGCAGAGCGCGGCGGTGTCGCTGGGCATGGTGGCCGTCGCGGCGGGCACGGGCAACGCGCTGGGGACGGCCGTGGGGGCCTGGCTGCGCTCCCGGGCGCCGGAGCTGATCATCGTGACGGTCGTGGCGGGCGTGCTGGCCTCGGTGATCACGGCGGCGGCGTTCTTCGGGGCGTTCCTGGTGGCCTGTGTGGCGGCCGTCGCGGGGTTCGCGCAGGCGCTGTCCAAGCTGTCCCTGGACGCGCTGATCCAGCGGGACGTGCCGGAGCCGGTGCGCACGTCGGCGTTCGCGCGCTCGGAGACGCTGTTGCAGGTGTCGTGGGTGTTCGGCGGCGCGGTCGGCATCGCCATGCCGCTGAACGGCACGCTGGGCCTGTCGGTGGCGGCCGCGGTCGTCGCCCTCGGCTGGGTCACCACCGTCCGCGGCCTGCTCTCCTCGGCCCGCCACGGCGGCCCCCAGCGGGCCCGGGTGCTCTGACCCGCGGAGCCGGGCGCGGGGTGCCGCGTGTGGTGTGACACACAGCCACGCCGCCCCCCACGTAGAGAGACCGCCCGACGTGCCCGATAGCCTTCGGGCATGACCACGCTGCCCCGCGGCGAAGCCGCTGATGCATCCCGGGCTGTGCGACGCCGCCGCGCCGTCGCCGCCGCCGGCGCCGTTTCCGCCGGACTGCTCGTCCTGTCGGCCTGCGACAAGCCGACGCCGCTGTCCACGATCACCGTCGGCCGGTCCTCGGTCAGCTCGGAGGCCACCTGCGGTGGCGAGGGCGACGTCCTGAAGGCCGCGGACGCGACGAAGTGCCTCCAGGACAAGGACATCAAGTCCATCTCCGTCGACCCCGACGAGACGGTCCGCTTCGGCGTCGACCCCGACGTCGCGGAGAAGCGCTGGACGATCCTGATGAACGGCCAGCCGCTCACCGAGGACAGCGACAAGACCTACCGGACGATCCCGGGCAGCGTGTTCTTCAACGCCCAGTACGGCGCCCAGGGCGACTCCACCCTCGTCTCCATCAAGGCGGGCGACGGCAAGAAGGACAGCCAGGAGGTCACCGGGCTGTGGTCGTTCAGGCTGAAGAAGGACGACTGATCGCTGCCGCCGGGCGCCGGGTGCTCGTGGCCACCGCGGTCCCCGTGGAGCGGGACGCGGTGGCACAGGCGCTGCCCGGACCGGCCCGTGAGCTGCGGCTCCCCGCGCTGACCCTGGAGCGCAGGGGGGCGTACGACCTGCTGGCCGCCGGTGTCGGTCCGGCCCCGGCCGCCGCCTCCACCGCGGGCGCCCTCACCGCCGCCGCCCTCGCGGGCACCCCGTACGACCTGGTCGTCTCCGCGGGCATCGGCGGCGGGTTCCTCCCCGGCGCGCCCCTCGGATCCCTCGTCGTCGCCGACGAGATCACCGCCGCCGACCTGGGCGCCGAGACCGCCGACGGCTTCCTGCCGGTGACCGAGCTGGGCTTCGGCACCGTCACCCACCGCCCGCCCGCCGCCCTCGTGCGGCAGGCCGCGGCCGCCACCGGGGCGGGCACCGGCACCGTCCTGACCGTCTCCACGGTCACCGGCACCGCCGCCCGCGCCGCCGCGCTGCGCGCCCGCCATCCGCGGGCCCTCGCCGAGGCCATGGAGGGCTTCGGGGTGGCCGAGGCGGCCGCCGCGCACGGCACGCCCGTCCTGGAGGTGCGCGCGGTCTCCAACCCCGTCGGCCCGCGCGACCGCGCCGCGTGGCGCGTCGGCGACGCGCTCGCCGCGCTGACCACGGCCTTCGGGAAGCTCACCCCCGTCCTGGAGAGTTGGACCCCACATGACGACCACCGGTGACCTGTCGCAGCCGCTGCGCATCGCGTACTCGCCCTGCCCGAACGACACGTTCGTCTTCGACGCCCTCGCCCACGGCCGGGTCCCGGGGGCGCCCGCGCTGGACGTGACCTTCGCGGACATCGACCTCACCAACGGCATGGCCGAGCGCGGCGAGTTCGACGCGCTGAAGGTGTCGTACGCGGTGCTGCCGTACGTCCTCGACAGGTACGCGCTGCTGCCGTGCGGGGGCGCGCTGGGGCGGGGCTGCGGGCCGCTGGTGCTGACGAGGGAGGCGGGGCTCGACCTCACCGGGCGTACGGTCGCCGTGCCGAGCGAGCGGTCGACGGCGTACCTGCTGTTCCGGCTGTGGGCTGCGGACACGCTGCCGGGCGGGGTCGGGGAGATCGTCGTCCTGCCGTTCCACGAGATCATGCCGGCCGTGCGGGACGGGAAGGTCGACGCGGGGCTCGTCATCCACGAGGCGCGGTTCACGTACCGCGACTACGGGCTGCACAAGCTGGCCGACATGGGGGAGCACTGGGAGGCCACCACCGGGCTGCCGATCCCGCTGGGCGCGATCATCGCGAAGCGGTCGCTGGGGCGGGAGACCCTGACCCGGCTGGCCGACGCGATCCGTACGTCCGTCCGCGCGGCCTGGGACGCCCCCGAGGTGTCCCGCCCGTACGTCATGGAGCACGCCCAGGAGATGGACCCGGCCGTCGCCGACCAGCACATCGCGCTGTACGTCAACGAGTTCACGGCGGATCTGGGCGAGGACGGCTACGCGGCCGTCCGCGGGCTGCTCACCCGCGCGGCGGCCGAGGGGCTGCTGCCGCCCCTCGGCCCTGACACGCTGAGCTTCCCCTGAGAGCTGCGGGGACTACACGTCCAGCTGGTCGGCGACCGCGCGCAGCAGGCCGGCGATCTTCTTCCCGGAGGCCTTGTCGGGGTAGCGGCCCTTCTCCAGCATCGGGGTGATGTTCTCGAGGAGGGTCGTCAGATCCTGCACGATCGAGGCGAGTTCGTCCGGCTTCTTGCGCTGGGCCGCCGCGACCGAGGGGGTCGGGTCGAGGACCACCACGGAGAGTGCCTGGTCGCCGCGCTGTCCGGCCACGACGCCGAACTCCACGCGCTGTCCCGGCTTCAGTGTCTCGACTCCGGCGGGGAGGACCGAGGAATGGACGAAGACGTCACCGCCGTCGTCGCGGGAGAGAAAGCCGAAGCCCTTCTCGCTGTTGAACCACTTGACCTTGCCGGTAGGCACGTCTGTCCTCGTCCTCGTACTCGTCGGAAAACTGCTTCTGAAAACGGCTCTTGATAGCACTACAGCGGGTCGACCATGACCCGCCGGTACCAAGGCTAATGGTCTTGGGGCGGCTGACAAGACGTCGCCCGGTTGTTCCTCCGCGCTGGGAACTACCCTGGTCCGGTGCGTGACAAAACCCAAACGAATTCCGCCGCGCCTGGTGACCGACTGATCCGTGCCGGTGCCATCGTGTTCTTCGTCGGTGCCGTGGCCACTCTCGTCACGGTCGCCCCGCTGTTCCTCGGCACGGAGCCTTTTCCGACGTACATGTTCGGATTGAGCATGCTGATGGGTGTCGGCTTCCTGCTCGCGGGGGCGGGCGTGTTCCGGTCGATCGCGGCGGGACGGCGTCAGGCGCGGGCGAGGTAGCCCGACAGCCACCGCGGGAAATGGGTGAGGTCGGGCAGGACGACGTCCGCGCCGGCCTCGGTCAGCTCCCGCTCGTCGCACGGCCCGGTGGCCACGGACACCGCGAGCGTCCCGGCGGCGCGTGCCCCGCGGACGTCTCCGACGTGGTCGCCGACGTAGACGGCGGCGCCGTGCTCGCGCAGGGCGTGCGCCTTCCGCTCGGCCCACAGGTCGCCGATCACCGCGTCGGGTTCTATGCCGAGGTGGCCGAGGTGCAGCTTGGCGTTCGGCTCGTACTTGGCGGTGACGACGACCGCCCGCCCGCCGGCCGCCCGCACCGCCTCGACGGCCTCCCGGGCGCCGGCCATGGCGGGTGTCGTGGCGATGGCAATGCCCGGGTACATGCCCCGGTACAGGGCGGCGATCTCGGCGACCCGCTCCGCCGGGAACCAGTTCCGCAGCTCCTCCTCCAGCGGCGGCCCGAGCCGCGACACCGCGAGGTCGGCGTCGACGTGCACCCCCGTCCGCTCGGCCAGCGCCGTGTAGACGGCGTGGATTCCGGGCCGGGAGTCGATGAGGGTCATGTCGAGATCGAAACCGACGGTGAGCGGGGCGGCGGAGGACGTCATGCCCGTCATTGTGCCCAGCGGGCCGGACTGTTCCGGTTTCGGTCTACTTCTGCCGCTGGGACCGCCACACCAGGAACACGGCCGAGGCCACGGCGGCGCCGCGGATCACCCAGGGGAGGGTCTCGCTCACGGCGGCGTTCATCTGGCCCTCGGCGACGGGAGTGCCCCAGCGGCCCTCCGTGCGGCCCCAGAGCCAGGTCACGCCCGCCGCGGCCGACAGGGCGGGGATGAACATCACCGCCCATTTCGTCTCGCTCTCGGTCAGGCGGCGGGAGGCGTAGGCGATGACCCAGCCGACGATCAGCACGAGCCACTTCCCGATCACCGCCCCGACGACCAGACAGCCGGCGGCGAGCAGCAGAAGGGGGTTGCTCCACCGGCCGGGGCGCAGGGAGGGGAGGAGGGAGAACCGGCGGCGCTGCCGCTCCTCCTCCGGCGCCGCCTCGACCGCGGCGGCCTCCGCGACGGGACCGCTCTCCCGCTCCGCCTCCTTCTCCGGTGGGCGCCTGAGCATTTCGGGGATCTCGACGCCGCCGACGAAGCCCGGCACCTCGTCGCCGAGGGCCAGCGGGTCGGGGTCGCGGCGCCACCAGTCGGGGGTGTCGGTGGCGTCACCGAGTTCGTGCAGGCCGGCCAGGTGGGGTGGGGAGGGGACGTCCGTGGGGGCGGCGGGGGACGGCTCGGGCGGGGCGGCGGCGCGGGGCCGGGGCACGATCCGCCGAAGCCCCTTGCCCCCCTTCTCCTTGGGCTCCTTGGGCTCCTTGGGTTCCTCGCGGTCCCGCTGCACCGGCACGGCCGACGCCGGCGCGTCCGGGACACCCGGTCCGGTCCCGGCCGCGGCGTCGACGACGTCGTCGGGGCTGCCGAGGCGGGCGAGGATACGACGGACGGCGGCGGGACTGTCGACGGGCGCCTTGGCCCGGCGCCGGTCGATCTCGTTGCGCAGCTCCGTGACGAGCCGCATCCGCGTGGCCGACGACAACTGCCGCTGCTGCGCCACGTCCCCGACCCGGCTCAGATACTCGTAGACGACTTGGTCGCTCTCGATCCCCACGAGGAAGACGCTACCGCGCACCCGCCGCCCACCGGCCCGGACCTTTCCAGCCCCGCCCACCGCATCCCGTCCCGCCCAGCACCTCCCCCCAGGCACCGACCGACCCGCACTTCCCAGCCCGCCGACGCATACCAGCCCGTCCGGCGCTTGAGGACGAGGCCCGTTCAGGGCCGAAGCGGGGGGCCGGGGGGCGGCAGCCCCCAGGTACGGTCACACCGGCCGACCCGCACAACGCCACACCGGCGGACACACCCCCCCCCAGCCTGCCCGGCGCTTGAGGAAGGCGCTCTGCCGCCCGGAGGCAACCCGCTAACGTGGGTCAGATGAGCACCCAGGACCTCCCGGCCGCCCCCCGGTCCCTCGCGGAATCGCTCCGCGCGCGGGACGACGCCTCCCTGGCCGCTCTGCTGCGCCGTCGCCCCGATCTCATCACCCCGGTCCCCACCGACCTCACCCAGCTCGCCACCCGCGCCGGCACCCGCGCCTCCGTCGTACGGGCACTGGAGCGGCTGGACCGGTTCACCCTCCAGACGGCGGAGGCGCTGGCCGTCGCCGGCGACCCGGCGTCGTACGAGGAGCTGCTGGGGCTGATGGCGGGTGACACCCCCGACGAGGCCGTCGTCGCCGCGCTGCCGGACGCCGTGGCGGCACTGCGTGAGCAGGCCCTCGTCTGGGGCGCCGACGACCGGCTGCGGCTGGTGCGCACCGCGCGGGAGCTGCTCGCGCCGTCCCCGCAGCATCCGTCCCCGACCGGGCTCGGCCCGTCCGTGCGGGAGGCCACCGCCGGCATGTCGCCGGGCCGGATCCAGGAGATCGTGGCGGCGGCCGGGCTGCCGTCCACCCATGACTCCGTCTCCGCGGTCACCGCGCTCACCGGCCTCTTCCGTGACCGCGCCCGGATGACGGCGCTGCTCGCGCAGGCCCCGGCCGACTCCCTCGACGTACTGGAACGCTTGGTGTGGGGCCCGCCGTACGGGCAGGTCACCGCGGCCCCGGCGGCGCGGCTGCGCTGGCTGCTGGACCGGGGCCTGCTGCTGCCGACCGCGCCGGGCACGGTCGTGCTGCCCCGCGAGGTCGCCCTGCATCTGCGGGCCGGCCGCGCGCACCGCGACCCGGAGCCCGTGCCGCCCGCCGTCGAGCCGGCCGTCACCCACCGTCCACAGGTTGTGGACGCGACGGCGGCTGGCCAGGCGTACACGGCGCTGGCGACCGTCGAGGAGCTGCTGAAGGAGTGGGACGAGGGCGGGCCCGCGGTGCTGCGGGCCGGCGGGCTGAGCGTCCGTGACCTCAAGCGGACGGCCGTCGCGCTCGACGTGTCGGAGCCGGTGGCCGCGTTCTGGGTCGAGCTGGCGTATGCGACCGGGCTGATCGCCTCCGACGGCGAGGCCGACGAGCGGTACGCGGCGACCCCGGCGTACGACGAGTGGCGGGAGCGTCCGGCCGCCGAGCGGTGGGCGACGCTCGCTCAGGCGTGGCTGGCCGCGACCCGCACCTCGGGGGTGGTCGGCGGGCGGGACGCGAAGGAGCGGACGCTGTCGGCGCTGGGGCCGGGGCTGGACCGCTCCGCCGCGCCCGAGGTGCGCCACCGGGTGCTCACCCTGCTGGCCGAACTGCCCGAGGGCGCCGCGCCGGACGGTGAGACGGTGCTGGCCCGACTGCGCTGGGAGCGTCCCCTGCGGGGAGCGCAGACCCCCCAGCAGGACGACGACCTGCGCACCCGGCTCGCCCGCTGGACGCTGTCGGAGGCCGAGCTGCTGGGGGTGACGGGCCGCGGTGCCCTGTCGGCCCACGGCCGGGCGCTGCTCACCACCCCTGACGAAGCCGGCCCCGGCGAACACGCCGTCGCCGCCGCGGCCGCCGCCCGGCTCCTCGCCCCGCTCCTGCCCGAGCCGCTGGACCACGTCCTGCTCCAGGCGGACCTGACGGCGGTGGCGCCCGGGCCGCTGCACCGCCCGCTCGCCGAGACGCTGGGTGTCCTCGCGGACGTGGAGTCGAAGGGCGGCGCGACCGTCTACCGCTTCACGCCCGCCTCCGTGCGCCGCGCGCTGGACGCCGGCCGGACCGCCTCCGACCTGCACGCCTTCCTCGCCGAGCACTCCCGCACCCCGGTGCCGCAGCCGCTCGCGTACCTGATCGACGACGTGGCCCGCAGGCACGGCCATCTGCGGGTGGGCGCGGCGTCCGCTTACGTCCGCTGCGACGACGACACCGTGCTGGGCGAGATCCTCGCCGACCGGCGCGCCGCCACCCTGCGCCTGCGGCGTCTCGCGCCGACCGTGCTGGCGGCCGAGGCCGACCCGGCGACGCTTCTGGAGGGCCTGCGCGCGATGGGCTACGCGCCGGCCGCCGAGTCCGCCGAGGGCGACGTCCTGATCACCCGCGCCCTCGCCCACCGCACCCCGCCCCGCACGGCGCCCGCACCGGTCCCGGAGGGCCCGCCCGTCCCCGACACCACCCTCCTGACGGCCGCGATCCGCGCGATCCGCGCCGGCGACCTCGCGTCCACAACGCCCCGCAAGTCCACCGACTCCACCACTCTGGCCCCTGGCGAACTCCCCCGGACCAGCTCCGCCGACACCCTCGCCACCATGCAGGCCGCCGTCCTCACAGGCGAGTCCCTGTGGATCGGCTACGTCAACGCCGAGGGCGCCGCCAGCCAGCGCGTCATCGCCCCGGTCCGCGTCGAGGGCGGCTTCGTGACGGCGTACGACCACACGGCGGACGAGGTCCGCACCTTCCCACTGCACCGGATCACGGGCGTCGCGGAACTCGCGGACGGCTGAGACCGCGCACGACGGACACCGTGGACGACGGACACCGCGGACGCCCTCAACGACCGCGTCGTCCTCGACCGTCGGCAGCCCTCGACCGCCGTCCGTCCTCGACCGGCTAGCAGGCCTCGACCGGTGCCCCCGCCGGGAGGCCGAAGTGGGTGCGGGCCGCCGTCTCCAGGGCGTCGGAGGGGACCGGGCCGCCGAGGCGGGACTCGGCGTCGTAGCTGAAGTGGGTCTCCTCCCACTCCGCGTAGCCGGCGCCGTCCGGCGGCTCCTCGCGGGAGACGACGCGGTAGTCGCCGTCGGCCGCCCGCTCCAGCCGCACCACCTGCGGGACCTGTGCGCCGCCGCACTCCACCAGGGCGCCGTCGCGCACGCCGTACTCCATGCAGAGGGTGTCGACGCCCGCCCGGACCCGGCCGGCGCGCTCCTGGAGGTCCAGTGCCTCCGCGCGGCAGAACCAGCGCGCGTCGAGCGCGGGCATGCTCTCGCCGAGGCCGCTGCCCCGGGACTCCATCACCAGCCGGGCCTCGATCACCGGCCGCACCTCGGCCCACAGGCGGGCGTCGACGCCGGCCGGGCCCCGCGCCCACGCGCCCGTCGCCACCAGCACCGCCACCGCTCCCGAACCGATCGCCCATCTGCCTGCCGACGTCACCGCGAGCTCCTCCCCGCGCCGCGCGCACCGCGCCGCTCCCGCCGGTCAAGACACACGGCCGGGTGCCGGGGTTGCACGGCGCCCGCGCGCCGCCGGATGTGAGCTACGCCGCGACCTGTTCGGCGGCCGGTACGGCACACTGGACGTTTGGCCCGTGCGGAAGGGATGCGCGTACGTGAACGGTCCTCTCATCGTCCAGTCCGACAAGACCCTGCTCCTGGAGGTCGACCACGAGCGGGCCGACGACTGCCGTCGGGCCATCGCGCCGTTCGCCGAGCTGGAGCGGGCGCCGGAGCACATCCACACCTACCGGGTGACGCCGCTCGGGCTGTGGAACGCGCGGGCGGCCGGCCATGACGCCGAGCAGGTCGTGGACGCGCTCGTGGAGTACAGCCGGTACCCGGTGCCGCACGCGCTGCTCGTCGACGTCGCCGAGACGATGGACCGGTACGGCAGGCTGACGCTCAGCAAGCACCCCGCGCACGGACTCGTCCTCACCAGCACCGACCGGCCGGTACTGGAGGAGATACTGCGCTCCAAGCGGATCACACCGCTGGTCGGCGCCCGGATCGACCCGGACACGGTGGTCGTGCACCCCTCCGAGCGCGGGCAGATCAAGCAGGTGCTGCTGAAGCTGGGCTGGCCGGCCGAGGACCTCGCGGGGTACGTCGACGGTGAGGCGCATCCGATCGAGCTGGCCGAGGACGGCTGGGCGCTGCGGCCGTACCAGAAGCAGGCGGTGGAGAACTTCTGGCACGGCGGCAGCGGGGTCGTGGTGCTGCCGTGCGGCGCGGGGAAGACGCTGGTCGGCGCCGGGTCGATGGCGCAGGCGAAGTCCACGACGCTGATCCTCGTCACGAACACCGTCTCCGCCCGGCAGTGGAAGCACGAGCTGGTGAAGCGGACCTCGCTGACCGAGGACGAGATCGGCGAGTACAGCGGGACGAAGAAGGAGATCCGGCCCGTCACCATCGCCACCTACCAGGTGCTGACGACCAAGCGGAAGGGCGTCTACCCGCACCTGGAGCTGTTCGACTCCCGGGACTGGGGGCTGATCGTCTACGACGAGGTGCATCTGCTGCCGGCGCCGGTGTTCAAGTTCACCGCCGATCTCCAGGCGCGGCGGCGGCTGGGGCTGACGGCGACGCTGGTGCGCGAGGACGGCCGTGAGTCGGACGTGTTCTCGCTGATCGGGCCCAAGCGGTTCGACGCGCCGTGGAAGGAGATCGAGGCGCAGGGGTACATCGCGCCGGCGGACTGCGTCGAGGTCCGGGTGAACCTGACGGACTCCGAGCGGCTGGCGTACGCGACGGCCGAGGCGGAGGAGAAGTACCGCTTCTGCGCGACGACGGCGACGAAGCGGAAGGTGACGGAGGCGATCGTGCGCCGCTTCGCGGGGCAGCAGATCCTCGTCATCGGCCAGTACATCGACCAACTCGACGAGCTGGGCGAGCACTTGGACGCGCCGGTCATCAAGGGCGAGACGTCCAACGCCCAGCGGGAGAAGCTGTTCGACGCCTTCCGGGAGGGTGAGATCAGCGTGCTGGTGGTGTCGAAGGTCGCGAACTTCTCGATCGACCTGCCGGAGGCGACGGTCGCCATCCAGGTGTCCGGGACCTTCGGGTCGCGGCAGGAGGAGGCGCAGCGGCTGGGGCGGGTCCTGCGGCCCAAGGCCGACGGCCACCAGGCGCATTTCTACTCGGTGGTCGCCCGCGACACCATCGACCAGGACTTCGCCGCCCACCGGCAGCGGTTCCTGGCGGAACAGGGCTATGCCTACCGGATCATGGACGCGGACGAGCTCCTGGCAGAGGGCGCCTGACGGTCCGGCCCGGGAGCGGGCGCGGGCCGCGGTGTCACCTGCGGCGGACGCCCGCCTCCTCCCCGTACTCGCCGAGGATGATCACGTCGAAGGCGGCGCCGGCGAAGACGCGGACGGCGCGCAGGGCGTCGCCGAGGCGGTGGCGGTGGGTTCCGGTGAGGGGGGTCGCTCCGGACGGGCGACCGGGGGCTGGGGTGATGGTCGCTGCACTCATGTCTCCATGGTGCGACCCCGGACCCCGTCGCGGCATCGGCCTGGGGTCCCAGGCCGGGTACTGCCTTCGTACACCTCCGGGGTGACGGCCTCCCCCCGGGGATGAGGCCCCCGTCCCCTAGGGGTCGTATCTGGGCGGGGGCGGGTTGGACGGTGGTGGGACCCGCATCCGGGCGGACGGGACTCGTCTCCGGGCGGACGGGACCCGCATCCGGGCGGGGACGGCCCGGGGAAAATCGTTCGCCCCCGCTTCTCCCTCTCCCCTACAATCTCCGCTCTTGCCCGCCTCCCTCAGGGAGTGCCGCCGTCCGGACGGCAACCGGACGGCATCCCGCAACCCCCCATTCCGCAGGTTCCGCATGCCCGGAGGCACCCCCTTGGCCACGTCCGTCAACGACCCCCTCACCCGTGAACGCACCCACCTCGCCGCGTCCCGGGCGGCGCTGCGCGCCATGCGGCAGGACGTCGAGTCCCTCGACATCAGCGACGTCACCGCGAACTGGGTCAACGCCGAGGTGCTGGCCCGGCAGATGGCGGAGCGCATCAAGGCGCTCGCCGACCTCAGTGACACCCCGCTGTTCTTCGGCCGGCTCGACTATCTGCACTCCCCCGGCGCCGAGCGGGCCGAGGGCGCGGACGGGGAGCGCTTCTACATCGGGCGCAGGCATGTGCACGACCACGACGGCGACCCGATGGTCATCGACTGGCGCGCGCCGGTCTCACAGCCGTTCTACCGGGCCTCCAAGAAGGACCCGATGGACATCGCGCTGCGCCGCCGCTTCGGCTACACCGGCGGTGACCTGACCGCGTACGAGGACGAGCACCTCTCGGACCCGGCGGAGGCGGCCACCACCAGCAAGCTGCTCCAGCAGGAGATCGAACGGCCGCGTGTCGGCCCGATGCGCGACATCGTGGCCACGATCCAGCCCGAGCAGGACGAGATCGTGCGCAGCGGCCTGGGCGGCAGCGTGTGCGTGCAGGGAGGCCCGGGGACCGGGAAGACGGCCGTGGGCCTGCACCGCGTCGCGTACCTCCTCTACGCCCACCGCGAGCGGCTGGCCCGCACCGGGACCCTCGTCATCGGCCCGAACCGTTCCTTCCTGCACTACATCGAGCAAGTGCTGCCCGCCCTCGGTGAGCTGGCGGTCCGTCAGGCGACGGTGGACGACCTCGTCGCCCATGTGGAGGTGCGCGGCACGGACGACGCGGCGGCCGCGATCGTCAAGGGCGACGCACGGATGGCGGAGGTCCTGCGCCGGGCCGTCTACTCCCATGTCACCCCGCCCACCGAACCGGTCGTCGTGGTGCGCGGCTCACGGCGGTGGCGGGTGCCGGCGTACGAACTCGAGGACATGGTCCGGGAGTTGCTGGACCGCGACATCCGGTACGGCGCCGCCCGCGAGGCCCTGCCGCAGCGGATCGCGCACGCCGTGCTGGTGCAGATGGAGCGCTCCGGGGAGGCCCCGGACGACCGGGTGCAGGACGCCGTCGCCCGCAACAGCGCGGTAAAGGCGGCCGTGAAGGCGATCTGGCCGCCCGTCGACCCGGCGAAGCTGGTGCTGCGGCTCCTCACGGACGCGGACTTCCTCGCCGTGCACGCCGAGGGGATCCTCGACGAGGACGAGCGCAAGGCGATCCTCTGGGCGAAGCCCGTGCGGAGCGTGAAGTCCGCCAAGTGGTCGGCGGCGGACGCGGTGCTGATCGACGAGGCGACGGACCTGGTCGAGCGCACGCACTCGCTCGGCCATGTCGTCCTCGACGAGGCGCAGGACCTGTCCCCGATGCAGTACCGGGCCGTCGGGCGCCGCTGCTCGACCGGCTCCGCGACCGTGCTGGGCGACCTGGCGCAGGGCACCACGCCGTGGGCGACGCGCAGTTGGCAGGAGGCCCTGACCCACCTCGGCAAACCGGACGCGGTGATCGAGGAGCTGACGGCCGGTTTCCGCGTCCCGACGGACGTCATCGGCTACGCCTCCCGGCTGCTCCCCCACATCGCCCCGGGCCTGACCCCGGTCGCGTCGGTCCGGGAGAACCCGGGTTTCTTCGCGCTGCGCGCGGTCACGGGGGACGCCGAGACCGTCGCCGCCTGCGAGGAGCTGCTGCGCAACGAGGGCTCGACGGGCCTGATCGCGGCCGACGCCCGGGTCCCGGCGCTCGCGCGGGCCCTCACGGCGGCGGGCCTGCCGTATCTCGCGCCGGGCGAGGAGACGACCCGCGACACCCGTCTGACACTGGTCCCGGCGTCGCTGGCGAAGGGTCTGGAGTACGACTACGTCGTCCTGGACGAGCCGCAGGCGGTGGTGGACGGCGAACCGGACGAACGCACCGGCCTGCGCCGCCTGTACGTGACCCTGACCCGAGCCGTCTCGGGCCTGATCGTCACCCACACGGCCCCGCTGCCGCCGCAACTCGCCCGGCCCCAGCTCGTCGCCTAGACGCCGTCGCCTTCGCCGCCGCCGCTGTCGCCTGCGCCGCCGCTGTCGCCGTCGTCGCCGTCGAGGAGTCGGCGCCACTCGCGCACGGCGTTTGCGCAGACCGGTCCCGTCCAGCCGTCGGGGCGGGCGGCGCCGCCGATGTGGAACGCGTCGATGCCGGCGGCGGTGAGCGCCGGGACGTGGTCGAGGCGCAGGCCTCCGCCCACGAGGATCCGCTGCCGGTAGCCGGGCTCCCCGCGCCGCGCCGCCTCCGCGAGCAGCGTGGGCAGGCCCGCGTCGACGCCGGTCGCGGAGCCCGCCGTCAGGTAGGCGTCCAGGCCGGGCAGTCCGTCCAGCTGCTTGCGCAGGGCGGCGCGGTCGGCGGCCCGGTCGATCGCCCGGTGGAAGGTCCAGGGGCATCCGTCCAGCACGCCGACGATCCGCTCCACCGCGTCCAGGTCCACGCGGCCGTCGGCGTCGAGGAACCCGAGCACGAACTCCTCGGCCCCCGCGCCGCGCAGCTCCGCGGCGGCCCCGGCCAGCCGGTCGACGTCGCCCGCGGCGAACCCGTCCGCGAGCCGCAGCATCACGCGGGGCGCGATGTCGACGGCGGCGCGGATCCGGGCCACCGTCCGGGGGGACGGGGTGAGCCCGTCGGCCGCCATGTCGGTGACCACTTCGAGGCGGTCCGCGCCTCCCGCCTGGGCGGCGACCGCGTCCTCGGCGTCGAGGGCGATCACCTCCAGGACCGCGTGCTTGCTCATGGGACCCCATTCGTCTCGGCCGACTACAGCTCTACAGGTCTAGTCCAATTCAAGACTACGCCCGCCCCGGGGTCCCGCCCGCCTCACCCGAAGAGGTTCAGCTCCCCCTCCTCGGCCCCCGCCAGCTCGTACACCGCGCCGGCCGTCGAACGCCCCGCGTACAGCCGTACGAGCGTGACGGCGTCGCCGATGAACCGGGCCGGGGTCCGCTCCCCCGGCACACCGCCCAGCCGCAGCGGCTCGTCCACGTCGTCGAGATCGGCCTGAAGCGGTACGTGCCCCCGCTGCCGGGTCACCCGGCCCAGCAGGGCCAGCGCGTCCGGCAGCCCCGCCCCCGCGTAGGCGCCCGGCTCCGCGAACGCCTCCCGCACATCACCCGCGTGCACCCACTCGCCCAGCGCGATCCCGTCCAGCGCGCCGCCGGCCTTCGCGATCACGGGCCCCGCCTCGGTCATCCCCCGCTCCAGCTCGTCCACGATCCGGGCATGCGACCACTCGGCCCGCGCCGCGATGTCCCGGTCGTTGGCCTCGGGCGAGAACACGCCTTCCTCGAACCGGCTCTCCACCACCCGCGTCAGCGCCGATGAACAGTGCGCCAGCACGTCCCGCACGCTCCAGCCGGGACACGCGGCGACCGGCAACGCGAAGTCGGCGTCGGGCCGGGCCCGCAGCAACGGCACCAGCGCGTCCCGTTCGGTGATCAGGAGCCGCCCGGGCAGCTCGGGGTCACGGACGTCGTAAGGATCGGTCGTCGTCATGCCTCCCACGCTAGGCGCCTGAAGCGGCGCGCCGCGGGAGAAAATGGCGGCATGGCCGATCTCGACGCGCTGCGCTCCCGTTTCGTCCGCGCCCTGGAAGGGGCCCGAGGGCCGGCCGGCGGTCCGGACCCGGTCCCCTACGCCGACAACCTCCTGGCCCGCTGGCGGGAACCGCAGCGCCGGTACCACACGCTCACCCACCTCACCGCCGTACTCGACCACGTCGACACACTGGAGACGTACGCCGCCGACCCGGACGTCGTCCGGCTCGCCGCCTGGTTCCACGACGCCGTCTACCTGCCCGACCGCTCCGAGAACGAGGAACGCTCGGCCCGCCTCGCCGAACGCGCCCTGCCCGAGGCCGGCCTGTCCGGTCCGAGGACCGCCGAGGTGGCCCGCCTGGTCCGGCTCACCGTCACCCACGACCCGGACGACGACGACCGCGACGGCCAGCTCCTGTGCGACGCGGACCTCGCGATCCTCGCCGCGCCGCCGTCCACGTACGCCGCGTACACGGCGGCCGTCCGCGAGGAGTACCACTTCGTCCCGAACGACGCCTTCCGGGAGGGCCGGGCGGACGTCCTGCGCCGGCTCCTCGCCCTGCCCCGCCTGTTCCGCACCCCGTACGGCGAGCGCGAGTGGGAGGCGACGGCCCGCTACAACCTGCGCGCGGAACTGGACCTGCTGACGGCCTGACCCGCGCGCCGGCCGGCCGGCTCACCCCCGGCGCTTGCGTCTGCGCAGGCCCGCCCGGTGCAGCAGCCGGACCACCTCACGGCTGCTGACCTCGACCGCGCCGGCGGCCACCACCTCCGCGTACCGGTGCGCCGGGATGTCGTAGTGGTCCCGCTCGAAGGCCCGCCGGGGCACGCCCAGCCCGGCGGCGAACAGATGGAGTTCGTCGTAGGAGACGTCGCTGACGAGGTGGGACCACAGGCGGCCGTGGCCCGGCCAGGTCGGCGGGTCGATGTAGAGGGTCACCGGCGCCTCACCCGAGGCGTCGTGCGGCGCCTCACCGGAGGCGTCATGAGGACGGCGTCCCGCCGGTGGCCGACCCCAGCGAGCCGACCGCCGCGACCTTCACGCCCGCCTTGTGGCACACCCAGTGCGGATCGGGGCCGAGTTCGGGTTCGACGTCGAGGGCGTGCGGGTCGCCGGAGCCGCAGACCGGGCACAGCGGCCAGCGCCCGTACCGCTCCAGCAGGGCGTCCTGGACGTCCTGCGCGACCAGCCCGGCGACGAAGTCCACGCCCTCCGGCCACTGCTGGACCCACCAGCGCCGCTGGGTGACGGAGTCCTCCACCAGCGACACCACGTCCGCCTCCGCGACCTGCCCGGCGACCAGATCGGCGAGCACCAGGGCACGCGCCGCGTGCAGGGCCTGTTCCAGTGGGGCGACGGGGTTGCCGGAGGGGTCCATGCACCCATTGTGCGCATGCTTGACCGCGTTCCCGGTACGAAAATACCTTCGCTTACGTGTCTCAGGACGTGAAGGAGATGTCCGGCGAGGCCCTCGCCGCCAAGGTCCGCACGCTCGCCCCCTCCATGACCCGCTCCGTGCAACGCGTCGCCGAGGCCGTCGTGAGCGACCCGGCCGGCTGCGCCGCCCTCACCGTCACCGGCCTGGCCGAGCGCACCGGCACCAGCGAGGCCACCGTCGTGCGCACCGCCCGCCTCCTCGGCTACCCCGGCTACCGCGACCTGCGGCTGGCCCTCGCCGGGCTGGCCGCGCGGCGGCAGTCGGGCCGCGCCCCGGCGATCACCACCGACATCGCGGTCGACGACCCGATCGCGGACGTCGTCGCCAAACTCGCCCACGACGAGCGGCGGACCCTCGCCGACACCGCCGCCGGCCTGGACATCGCCCAGCTGTCCGCCGCGGTCGCCGCGGCGGCCGTCGCCCGGCGCGTCGACGTGTACGGCGTCGGCGCGAGCGGGCTGGTCGCCCAGGACCTCGTGCAGAAGCTGCTGCGCATCGGGCTGCTGGCGCACGCCCACAGCGACCCCCACCTCGCCGTGACGAACGCGGTCCAGCTGCGGTCGGGGGACGTCGCCGTCGCCATCACGCACTCCGGGTCGACCCGGGACGTCGTCGAGCCGCTGCGGGTGGCGTTCGAGCGGGGCGCGACGACCGTCGCGATCACCGGGCGGCCGGGCGGGGCGGTCGCCCAGTACGCGGACCACGTGCTGACGACGTCGACGGCCCGGGAGAGCGAGCTGCGGCCCGCGGCGATGTCGTCGAGGACGGGGCAGCTGCTGGTGGTGGACTGTCTGTTCGTGGGGGTGGCGCAGCGGACCTACGAGCGGGCCGCGCCGGCTCTGGCCGCGTCGTACGAGGCGCTGGCGCACCGGCACCGGTAAGACGTGGAAGTGACGGTCCGTCGGCACGCCGTCCGCCCGCTGCCTCATCCACACCGCATGCCATCCGTACCGCCGTCACCACCCGTACCGCCGCGTCCCGTACCGCCGTCACCCATACCGCCGTCACCCGTACCGCCGTCCCGTACCGCCTTCCGCGCCGCACGTGAAAAGGGCCGTTCCCCATGACCTCCGCCTCCCGCCGTGACGACCTGCGGTCACAGCTCGCCTCCCTCACCACCGAGGCCGTCCGCCCCGACCTGGCCGAGATCGACCGGCTGCCCACGCTCGACATCGCCCGGCTGATGAACGGGGAGGACGCGGCCGTCGCCGCCGCCGTCGCGGAGCGGTTGCCCGAGATCGCCGGGGCCATCGACGCCGTCGCCGCGCGGATGGCGCGGGGCGGGCGGCTGGTGTACGCCGGGGCGGGGACGGCGGGACGGCTGGGGGTGCTGGACGCCTCCGAGTGTCCGCCGACCTTCAACACCGAGCCCGGGCAGGTCGTCGGGCTGATCGCGGGCGGACCGCGGGCGATGGTCGCCTCCGTCGAGGGCGCCGAGGACTCGCGGGAGCTGGCGCAGGCCGATCTCGCCGGGCTCGCGCTGACCGCCGACGACACCGTCGTCGGGATCTCCGCGTCCGGGCGGACGCCGTACGCGCTCGGCGCCGTGCGGTACGCGCGGGCCCGGGGCGCGCTGACGGTGGGGCTGGCCTGCAACGCGGGCAGCGCGCTGGCGGCGGCGGCCGAGCACGGAATCGAGGTGGTCGTCGGGCCGGAGCTGCTGGCCGGCTCGACGCGGCTGAAGGCGGGCACGGCGCAGAAGCTGGTGCTGAACATGCTGTCGACGATCACGATGATCCGGCTGGGCAAGACGTACGGGAACCTGATGGTGGACGTCCGCGCCTCGAACGAGAAGCTGCGGGCCCGCTCCCGGCGGATCGTCTCCCTCGCGACGGGCGCGGGCGACGACGAGATCGAACGCGCGCTCGCGGCCACCGACGGCGAGGTGAAGGACGCGATCCTGGTGCTGCTTGCGGGGGTGGACGGCCCGTCGGCCGCCCGCCTTCTGGAGGAGTCCGGCGGTCGTCTGCGTGCCGCGCTGGCGGCGGCCGGGGCCTGAGCCGCACGCTCAGCAGGTGCCTACCGATGCCCGTGCCACGGCCGCCGCGATCCTCCCCCTGGTCGGCGGCCCCGCGAACGTCACCTCCGTCGCCTGCTGCATGACCCGACTGCGGCTGGGCCTGGCCGATCCGTCCCTGGTGGACGAACCGGCACTGCGCGCCCTGCCCGGCGTCCTGGGGCTCGTGGTGGCCGACGGCACGTACCAGGTGGTGCTGGGCCCGGGAGTGGTGACGAGGGTGACGGCGGCCTTCGAGGAACTGGCCGCCCGGCCGGCCGCCGTCGCACCGCCGACCCGCTCGACCGGGGAGCGGCCGGCCGCCCGGGGAGCGGAGTTGCGGGAGGCGCGGCGGCGGCGGAACGCCACGCCGGTGAAGACCGGCCTGCGTCGCGTCGCGGCGGTCTTCGTGCCGCTCATTCCGGCGCTGATCGGCTGCGGCGTCCTCGCGGGCGTGGGCGGGCTGCTGACGAACGCCGGTCTGCTGCCCGGCCTCACGCCCGCCCTGGCCGCCGTCGCCTCGGCGTTCATGGCGCTGATCGCCGTGTTCGTCGGCGTGAACACGGCGAAGGAGTTCGGCGGGACACCGGTGCTCGGGGGCGCCGTCGCGGCGATCGTCGTCTACCCGGGCGTCACGAAGGTCACCGCGTTCGGGGTGACCCTCTCCCCCGGCCAGGGCGGCGTCCTGGGCGCGCTGGCGGCGGCGCTGCTGGCGGCGTACGTCGAGCGGTGGTGCCGCGGCCGGGTCCCGGACGCGCTGGACGTGCTGCTCACCCCGACCGTGACGGTCCTCGTCGCGGGCCTGGCCACGCTGTACGGCCTGATGTACGCGGCCGGCGCGGTGTCCTCGGCGATCGGCACGGCCGCGGACCGGCTGCTGGAGACGACCGGCGCGTTCGCCGGCCTCGTCCTCGGCGGTCTCTTCCTGCCCCTGGTGATGCTCGGCCTGCACCAGGCCCTGATCCCCATCCACACCACCCTCATCGACCAGCAGGGCTCCACCGCGCTGCTGCCGATCCTGGCGATGGCGGGCGCCGGCCAGGTCGGCGCGTCCCTCGCGGTGTACGTCCGGCTGCGCCACGACACCTCACTGCGCACGACGATCCGCTCGGCCCTCCCGGCCGGCCTCCTGGGCGTCGGCGAACCCCTGATCTACGGCGTCTCCCTCCCCCTCGGCCGCCCGTTCCTCACCGCCTGCGTGGGCGGCGCGGCAGGCGGGGCCTTCGTCGGCTTCTTCGCGATGCTCGGCAACCAGGTCGGCGCGACCGCGATCGGCCCCTCGGGCTGGGCCCTGTTCCCCCTCCTGTCCGGCACCCAGGGCTGGGGCCCGGCGTTCGGGGTGTACGCGGGCGGCCTGCTGACGGGGTACGCGGTCGGCTTCGCCGTCACATATCTCTTCGGCGTGACCGACCGCGTGCGCGGTGCCGACCGGTCGGCAGGCAGTTGAAGCCCGGACCTGGGCTGTGGGGCGGAGGGTGACAGGCCCTTCGCCGCGGTGCGAGACTGGATCGAACCCGCAGCCCCGACAGCCCGAGTCCCGCAGGCCCCTCAGCCCCCACAACCCCGAGCGCCGACCATCGCCATGAATCACGCCCAGCTCGCCCACCTGGGCCGTGCCCTCCGCCTCCTCGGCGAGCACGGCGACGCCCTGACCGCCGACACCCCGGACTCCCGGCTGCACGAGGTGCGGGCCGATCTGCGGCGGGCCCTGGAGCTGCTGGACGACAGCGTGACCGGCGCCGCGCCCGCCACCCGCTGCGCCGAGCACCCGCAGGGCCCCGTCGACGAGGGCGCCCCCGACCTGTGCCTGCTGTGCGAGACGCGCCGCCGGGCGGCCCGCAGGGCCGAGTTCAACGGTCCCGCCCCCAGGGCTGCGCACACCCCCACCGCGCCCTCCCGGTACGGCACCAGCGCCGACCGCCCACAGCCCCAGCAGCGCTGGCGGCCGGAGCTGTGGAACGGGCAGGAGTGGCAGCTGTGCGGCACCCCGCGCCGCGACCGCCGCGAGGCCGAGCTGTACCTGGCCGCCCTGCGCCGCGGGTCGCGCCCGGCGATGGCCTACCGGCTGGTCCACGAGTTCACCGACTACGAGGTCCTGCGCGTCTGGGGCACCCCGGTGAAGGTGGACATCGAGCCCCTCGGCAACCTCTGAAGCCACGCGACCCCACGCGGCCTCGGCCATCTCCGGGCCGCGCGGCCTCGCGCCCTGCCGCAGCCGCCTCGGTTCAGCCCCGGCGCTCGACGAACTCCCGGGTCCGCCGCTCGTCCAGCTCGTAGACGGTCTCATGGGCTTGCGGGTCCCGGGCGTGGAAGGTGTGGAACATCGGACTGCCCGGCTCCCCCAGCACCACCAGCGACGCCGACGCCCCGCGCACGGCCCGCTCGGTCCCCGGCGCCGCGGTCAGATCGACGCGGCTCACGACCCCGGGCGTCACCCACACCGGCACCGACTCCAGCATCCCGAAGAGCTGGAGGTGGTAGTGCCCGGCCAGCACGACCCGTACGTCACTGCCCCGGATCGCCGCCGCCAGCTCCCCGGGGTCGCGCAGCCCGAAGACCGGCTGGGTCGCGGAGAGGTCGAGGGCGATCGGCGGATGGTGCAGCGCGAGGACCGTGCCCCGCTCGGCCGGGGTGCTCAGCACGCCCCTCAGCCAGTCCAGTTGGGCCGCGCCCAGCCGGCCGTACACCTCGCCGGGGACCAGCGAGTCCAGCGTCACGAACCGCCATCCGCCGACCGTGCTCACCGCGGCGCAGTCGACGGCCGGCTCCGCCCGCAGCGTGCCGTCCGCCGCGAGGTGCCCGCTGCCCAGCACCTTGGTGAAGGCGGTCCGCTCGTCGTGGTTGCCGGTGGTGCAGAAGACCGGCGCGTCGAGCGCCCGCGCGAAGCCGCCGACCAGCTCACGCAGCGCCGTATAGGCCTCCGCCGACCCGTCGTCGGCGAGGTCGCCGGTGACGACGACGGCGTCCACGTCCCGCAGATGACGCAGTTCGTCGAGCATCAGCCGCAGCGAGGCGGTGGCGTCGACCCTGCGGGCGTCGGGCGCGTCGGCCCGGTCGAGGTGGGTGTCCGAGAGATGAAGGATCCTCATCTCCCGGACCATACCGGCGTGTTGTCTCAGCTGAGGGTCTTCAGCGCGGACGCCTCGTACGGCTTCAGCTCGTCGAAACGGCCGCCCAGGACCTTCGCCGCCCACTCGGGGTCCTGGAGCAGGGCGCGTCCGACGGCGACCATGTCGAACTCGTCGCGCTCCAGCCGGTCGAGCAGGTCGTCGATGCCCTTGACCGGGGAACCCTCGCCCATGAAGCCCTTGATGAAGTCGCCGTCGAGACCGACCGAGCCGACGGTGATCACGGGCTTGCCGGTGAGCTTCTTCGTCCAGCCCGCCAGGTTCAGGTCGGAGCCGTCGAACTCGGGGAGCCAGTAGCGGCGGGTGGAGGCGTGGAAGGCGTCGACACCGGCGGCGGCGAGCGGGGCGAGGACGGCCTCCAGCTCCTCCGGGGTCTCGGCGAGACGGGCGTCGTAGTTGTCCGACTTCCACTGCGAGTAGCGGAAGACGACGGGGAAGTCGGCCGAGACGGTCTCCCGCACGGCCGCGACGACCTCCGCCACGAACTTCGTCCGCGCGACCGCGTCGCCGCCGTAGGCGTCGGTACGGCGGTTGGTGGTGGCCCACAGGAACTGGTCGAGGAGGTAGCCGTGGGCGCCGTGCAGCTCGACACCGTCGAAGCCGATGCGCTCGGCGGCCGCGGCGGCCTCCGCGAACGCGCCGATGACGTCGTCCAGGTCGCGCTGGGTCATCGCCCTGCCCGCGCCCTCGGTGCCGTCGAGACGGATCCCGGAGGGGCCGATGGCCGGGGCGTCGGGGTACGGCTCCTCACCCGCGTTGCGGACCATGCCGATGTGCCAGAGCTGCGGCACGATCGTCCCGCCCGCCGCGTGCACCGCCTCGGCGACCTTCGCCCAGCCCGCGAGCTGCTCCTCCCCGTGGAACCGGGGCACCCGGCCGCTCTGCCCCGCCGAGTCGTGCCCGACATAGGTGCCCTCGGTGACGATCAGGCCCACCCCGGCGGCGGCCCGACGGGCGTAGTACGAGACGACGTCCTCGCCGGGCACGCCGCCCGGGGAGAACATGCGCGTCATCGGCGCCATGGCGATGCGGTTGGGGACG
>NZ_BQUN01000068.1:46128-66597 GCF_026008495.1 Streptomyces sp. A012304 | reverse complement strand
GGGGACGGGCGGGGTGACGCTCACGTCGGGGGCTCCTCGCAATGGGTGACCAAGCGGTATGTGCACACGCATCCAGTGCCTGTGAACCCTTCAACCGGCCCCGGCCCGCCGACCATTCCGGCTCCGGCCACCCCGACCCTGTGATCCCGCACACGCCCGAGTCGACCGTCCGCACCCCCTCCCCGCAACTCCCCTGCCGTTCCTCGGCAGTTAGCCATTCGTTCCCCGATGTTTCCCCGGCTGTTTCCCATGATTTCCGCGCCTTCCCGCATGGAGCAGCACCGCTGGGCACGGGTGCGCGGACCGTCCAAAGCTCGTGGTGAAACCGCCCCACGAACCTTGAAAGGCACCACACCCATGCCCGAACGCACCTGCGTCACGGCGTCCGCCGCCCTCGCCGCCCTCGCCCTGTCCCTGCTCACCCCCGTCGCCCACGCGGATGCCGCCGCCCCGCTCGTCATCGGTCATCGCGGGGCCGCCGGACTCGCCCCGGAGAACACCCTGGAAGCCGTCGACCGCGCCGACCGCGCGGGCATCGACTGGGTCGAGGTGGACGTGCAGCGCAGCAAGGACGGCGTCCTGGTCCTCATGCACGACCCGGACCTCGTCCGCACGACCGACGCCGAGAAGGTCTTCCCGCACCGCGCGCCCTGGAGGGTGGGCGACTTCACCTACGCGGAACTGAGCAGACTGCGCGCGGGGGCCTCCGCCCGGTGGAAGGGCACCCGCTACGAGACGGCCCGCGTCCCCACCCTCGGACAGGCCCTCGACCGGCTCGACCGCAACGGCCAGGGCCTGCTCCTGGAGCTGAAGTGGCCGGGCCGTTTCCCCGGAGTCGTCCAGGACACCCTGCGGGTCCTCGACCGCAAGGGCTGGCTGGACGCCCACCACGTCCACGACCGGCTGTACGTGATCAGCTTCCTGCCCGCCGCGCTGAAGACCGTCCGCAAGGAGCGGCCGGACATCAAGCTCGGCATCTGCGACGAGAGGGCCACGGCCGGCGAGCTGGCCTCGTACGCCACGTACGCCGACGTGGTCAATCCCGAACACGGGGCCACCACCGCCCACTTCGTGCGCCGCGCCCACGCGCTCAAAGGCCCGCACGGCAAGCCGCTGAAGGTGTGGCCGTGGACGGTGAACACCCCCACCCAGGCCCGCCGCCTCCGGGACCTGCGCGTGGACGGCTTCACCACCGACTTCCCCGACAGGATGAGGCGGGTCCTCGGACAATGACCGCATGACGAAGCGTGCCCGTCCCGCCCCCTCCTGGCTGGACCTGTGCGTGAAACGCCCGAGGGCGGCACCCCCTGTCGTACAGGGGATGCCGCCCTCGGTACCGCGGACGGGTCCGATCCTCGGAAGGATCAGAAGTCCATGTCACCGCCCGGCATGCCGCCGCCGGCGGGCGCGGCGGCCTTCTCCGGCTTGTCGGCGATGACGGCCTCGGTGGTGAGGAACAGCGCGGCGATCGACGCGGCGTTCTGCAGCGCGGAGCGCGTCACCTTCGCCGGGTCGATGATGCCCTCGGCGACCAGGTCGACGTACTCGCCGGTCGCGGCGTTCAGGCCGTGGCCCGGGGTCAGGTTGCGCACCTTCTCCACCACGACGCCGCCCTCGAGGCCGGCGTTGACGGCGATCTGCTTCAGCGGGGCCTCGAGCGCCAGCTTGACGGCGGCGGCACCGGTGGCCTCGTCGCCCTCCAGCTCCAGCTTCTCGAAGACCTGGGAGGCCTGGAGCAGGGCCACGCCACCACCGGCGACGATGCCCTCCTCGACGGCGGCCTTCGCGTTGCGGACGGCGTCCTCGATGCGGTGCTTGCGCTCCTTGAGCTCCACCTCGGTGGCGGCACCGGCCTTGATGACCGCGACACCGCCGGCGAGCTTCGCCAGGCGCTCCTGGAGCTTCTCGCGGTCGTAGTCGGAGTCGCTGTTCTCGATCTCGGCGCGGATCTGGTTCACGCGGCCCGCGACCTGCTCGGAGGAGCCGGCACCGTCGACGATGGTGGTCTCGTCCTTGGTGATGACGACCTTGCGGGCCTTGCCCAGGAGGTCCAGGGAGGTGTTCTCGAGCTTGAGACCGACCTCCTCGGAGATGACCTCGCCGCCGGTGAGGATGGCGATGTCGTTCAGCATGGCCTTGCGGCGGTCGCCGAAGCCCGGGGCCTTGACCGCGACGGACTTGAAGGTGCCGCGGATCTTGTTGACGACCAGGGTCGACAGGGCCTCGCCCTCGACGTCCTCGGCGATGATCAGCAGCGGCTTGCCCGACTGCATGACCTTCTCCAGCAGCGGGAGCAGGTCCTTGACCGAGGAGATCTTGGAGTTGGCGATCAGGATGTACGGGTCGTCGAGGACGGCCTCCATACGCTCCATGTCGGTGGCGAAGTACGCCGAGATGTAGCCCTTGTCGAAGCGCATACCCTCGGTGAGCTCCAGCTCCAGACCGAAGGTCTGGGACTCCTCGACGGTGATGACGCCTTCCTTGCCGACCTTGTCCATGGCCTCGGCGATCAGCTCGCCGATCTGGGTGTCGGCGGCGGAGATGGAGGCCGTGGAGGCGATCTGCTCCTTGGTCTCGACGTCCTTCGCCTGCTCGAGCAGGGCGGCGGAGACGGCCTCGACGGCCTTCTCGATACCGCGCTTCAGGGCCATCGGGTTGGCGCCGGCGGCGACGTTGCGCAGACCCTCGCGGACCAGCGCCTGGGCGAGGACGGTCGCGGTGGTCGTACCGTCACCGGCGACGTCGTCCGTCTTCTTGGCGACTTCCTTGACCAGCTCGGCGCCGATCTTCTCGTACGGGTCCTCGAGCTCGATCTCCTTGGCGATGGAGACACCATCGTTGGTGATCGTGGGGGCGCCCCACTTCTTCTCGAGGACGACGTTGCGGCCCTTGGGGCCGAGCGTCACCTTCACGGCGTCCGCGAGCTGGTTCATGCCGCGCTCGAGGCCGCGCCGCGCCTCCTCGTCGAACGCGATGATCTTGGCCATGTGAAGTGGTCCCTCCAGGACTGGGGGTGATTCCTTCGGACCGCGCCCGCGCCCGCGACGGACGGCTCGCCGGCCTGTGGTTCCTTGCCCCACCTGGCCTGCGGGCCTCACCGACCCGGTCCTTCTTTGTCACTCTCACCTTCAGAGTGCTAACGCAATGATTAGCACTCGGGCATGCCGAGTGCAAGCGCCTCCCGGGGATCGGGCGGGGCGTCCGGCCCCCGCGGGCGGCTGCCCGGACAGCACGAAGGGCCCGCATCCCCGCCGGGATGCGAGCCCTTCGCTGAGAATCGTTCAGGCGGTGACGCGAACCATGTCGGCCTGCGGGCCCTTCTGGCCCTGCGAGATCTCGAACTCGACCCGCTGGCCCTCTTCCAGGGTGCGGTAGCCGTCCATCTGAATCGCGCTGTAGTGGACGAAGACGTCCGCACCACCGTCGACCGCGATGAAGCCGTACCCCTTCTCCGCGTTGAACCACTTGACGGTGCCCTGAGCCATGCCTAACTCCCCTATTACTGGCCCTTGCACAGATCCACACTTCGCGGACCCGGGTCAGACCTCACCCCCCAGTCGTTGGGGGCGTGCGCCGGAACGCGTCGACCGCGGCTGAATGTATCTGTCCAACTGCCGTCTGCAACAGGTCAATCGGACGAGAATTCTGGACGTCGCCGGTCCACAATATGGTGAGAATTCCCCCGAATTCAGGGCAAGTCGGGCCTCACAAACGGAACGAAAGGCGCAAAAGACCTGCACACTTTGGCTACTTCTCATCGCATGCGGAGTCGGAACTCCATGCGTTCGGCATGCGAATGGGCGGCGCGTTCCCCAACTGTACCGCGCTCAATCACACTGAATTGCCCCCTCCGCTTCTCTCACGGAGGGGGCAATTCGATGAACTCTCGGTAATCACTGTTACCGAAGGTAATGATCGACCGAATGATCAGCCGTGATCGGCCGATGATCGGCCGTCTCAGCCGCCGGCGACGGCCGGGATGATCGACACGCCGGCACCGTCCGGGGTGACCGTCTCAAGCCCCTGCTCGAAGCGGACGTCGTCGTCGTTCACGTACACGTTGACGAACCGGCGCAGCTTGCCCTGGTCGTCCAGCACGCGCGCGGCGATGCCGGTGTGGTTCTTCTCCAGGTCGGCGATGACCTCGGCGAGGGTCGCCCCCTCGGCGGGGACCTCGGCCTGCCCGCCGGTGTAGGTGCGCAGGATGGTGGGGATGCGGACGGTGACGCTCATGCGAGGCCAGCCTCTCGGAAGGAGTCCAGGTTCGGGCGGATGGTGGCGGTGAGGCCGGTGCCGGCCACCGCGTCGAGGGTCTTGAGGCCGTCACCGGTGTTCAGCACGACCGTCGTCAGCGCCGGGTCGAGGACGCCGTTCTCGATCAGCTTGCGCGTCACCCCCACGGTCACGCCACCGGCGGTCTCCGCGAAGATGCCCTCCGTCCGCGCCAGGAGCTTGATCGCGTCGACGACCTGCTCGTCGGTGACGTCCTCCACCGCGCCGCCCGTACGGCGGGCGATGTCGAGGACGTACGGACCGTCCGCCGGGTTGCCGATGGCCAGCGACTTGGCGATGGTGTTCGGCTTCTGCGGCCGGACCACGTCGTGCCCGGCCTTGAAGGCGACGGACACCGGCGAGCAGCCCTCGGCCTGCGCGCCGAAGATCTTGTACGGCTTGTCCTCGACCAGACCGAGCTTGATCAGCTCCTGGAGCCCCTTGTCGATCTTCGTGAGCTGCGAGCCGGACGCGATCGGCACGACGAGCTGGTCCGGCAGCCGCCAGCCGAGCTGCTCGCAGATCTCGTACGCCAGCGTCTTGGAGCCCTCGGCGTAGTAGGGCCGCAGGTTGACGTTGACGAAGCCCCAGCCCTCGCCGGCCGGGTCGCCGATGAGCTCCGAGCAGAAGCGGTTGACGTCGTCGTAGTTGCCCTCGATGCCGACCAGCTCACCGCCGTAGACCGCGGCCATGACGACCTTGCCCTGCTCCAGGTCGTGCGGGATGAACACGCAGGAGCGGAAGCCGGCCCGGGCGGCGGCGGCGCCGACGGCGCCGGCCAGGTTGCCGGTGGAGGAGCAGGACAGGGTGGTGAAGCCGAACGCGCGCGCCGCCTCCAGGGCCTGCGCGACCACGCGGTCCTTGAAGGAGTGCGTGGGGTTGCCGGAGTCGTCCTTCACGTACAGCCCGCCGGTCACGCCCAGCTCACGGGCGAGGTTGTCGGCCTTGACGAGCTGGGTCCAGCCCGGGTTGATGTTCGGCTTGTCCGCCACGTCGGCCGGGACGGGCAGCAGCGGCGCGTACCGCCAGATGTTCGAGGGTCCCGCCTCGATGCGCTTGCGCAGCTCCTCGGTGTCGTAGGAGGAGAAGTCGTAGGCGATCTCGAGGGGGCCGAAACACTCCTCGCAGGCGAAGACCGGGCCGAGGGGGACGCGGTGGCCGCACTCGCGGCAGCTCAGCGCGGCGGCGGGGCCGAGGTCGACGGTCGTCGTGGTGTCCGTGGTGTTGGCAACTGTCTGCGCAGCCATGTGAGGCGAGGCCCTTTCTCCTCATCTTCCTCACGACGCATCTCGCCGTGAGACGGATTTGGCACCTTCCCAAGCCGGGAGCCTCGCCACTTCGATGTGACAAGACCGGCTGGAGGGTTGCCGGGGCTTCATCGGGCCGTGTCCCTCTGCCCCTCTGGATGAGCGGTATGTGGTTGTGAACGACGGAGAGACCGGACATGCGATGGTCATCCGCGTTGTTCAAGACTGTAACCGAAGGCCAGGAGAGTTGAGATAGTCGTCCGAACCGCGAGATGGATCACACGGTCACCTGGCGTGCACCGGGTGTGATCACGACAGTGAGGAGTCGCAGACCGTGCTGGAAGAAGTCGAGCGCTGGCTGGCCACCCGCTCCTGGTCCGTGACCGATCGCCCGCTGCACCGGATACTCGCCGCCAAGCGGGCCACGGGCCAGTCGGTGTCCGTGGTGCTGCCCGCCCTGAACGAGGAGAAGACGATCGGGGACATCGTCTCCGTGATCCGTCACGACCTCGTGCGGCAGGTCCCGCTCGTCGACGAGATCGTCGTCGTGGACTCGGCGTCCACCGACCGCACCGCGCAGGTCGCCGCGGCGGCCGGGGCCCGGGTCGTCCACCGCGACAGCATCCTGCCGCGCGTCCCGGCCGTGCCCGGCAAGGGTGAGGTGCTGTGGCGGTCCCTGCTGGTCACCACCGGCGACATCGTCTGCTTCATCGACGCCGACCTGAAGGAGTTCTCCTCCGACTTCGTCTCCGGGATCGTCGGCCCGCTGCTCACCGACCCGGACGTCGACCTGGTCAAGGCCATGTACGACCGCCCGCTGGGCGGCGCGGCGGGCCAGGGCGGCCGGGTCACCGAACTGATGGCCCGCCCGCTGCTGAACATGCACTGGCCGCAGCTGGCCGGCTTCGTGCAGCCGCTGGGCGGCGAGTACGCGGCCCGCCGCCGCCTGCTGGAGCAGCTGCCCTTCCCCGTCGGGTACGGCGTGGAGCTGGGCATGCTGGTCGACGCCCTGCACATGGTGGGCCTGGACGCCCTCGCCCAGGTCGACGTGGGCGTGCGCAAGCACCGCCACCAGGACGGCCAGGCCCTCGGTCGGATGGCGGCAGCGATCTACCGCACGGCCCAGCTACGGCTGGCCCGCGGCCACCTGGTCCGCCCGTCCCTCACCCAGTTCGAACGCGGCCCCGACGGTTTCGAGCCGCGCACCTACTCCGTGGACACCGAGGAACGGCCGCCGATGGCGGAGATCGCGGAGTACGCGGCACGCAAGGTCGCCTGACCCCGCGGACGGTCCGTATACGGCCGTCAACACAGGGCGTCCGTACGTTTGAGCGTTTCCTGACCGGGCTAGGTTGAGGCGTATGGCTTCCACGGACGGTGCTGCTGCTCAGGGTGCTCAGGTGCTGGTCGCGTCCAACCGCGGCCCGGTCTCGTACACGGTGCGCGAGGACGGCTCGCTCCAGCCGAAACGAGGTGGCGGCGGACTGGTCTCGGGTCTGTCGGCGATCGGCCCGGACGCGGGTGCCCTGTGGGTGTGCTCGGCGCTGTCCGACGGCGACCGCGAGGCGGTGCGGCGCGGCGTCGGGGAACCGGGCGTGCGGATGCTGGACGTCCCGGCCGACGTGCACGCCGAGGCGTACAACGGCATCGCGAACTCGGTGCTGTGGTTCATCCACCACCTGCTGTACCAGACCCCGCTGGAGCCGGTCTTCGACGCGGAGTTCCGGCGCCAGTGGGCGTCGTACGAGACGTACAACCGGGCGTTCGCCGAGGCGCTGGCGCAGGAGGCCGCCGAGGGGGCGGCGGTCCTGGTGCAGGACTACCACCTGTGCCTGGTGCCCGGGATGCTCCGCGAGCTCCGCCCCGACCTGCGCATCGGCCACTTCTCGCACACGCCGTGGGCGCCGCCGGACTACTTCGGGCTGCTGCCGCGGGACATCCGCGAGCAGTTGGTGGAGGGCATGCTCGGGGCCGACCGGCTAGGGTTCCTGACCCACCGGTGGGCGACGGCGTTCCAGAACTGTGTGGAGGGGCTCGACCCCCATCGCTGGCTTCCGGCGTGGCCGTCGGGAGCCCCCAGGTCCATCGAACACCTGCGCGACGAGCGGATCGCCCGCCGGACGTACATCGGTGTGCACGGCCTCGGCGCCGACGCCGACTTCCTGCGGACCCGCTCGCACGCGGCGGACGTCGAGGAGCGGCTGGCGGAACTGCGCCAGGAGATCGGCGGGAGCGACCGCAAGGCGATCGTCCGGGTCGACCGCACCGAGCTGTCGAAGAACATCGTGCGCGGCCTGCTGGCCTACCGACAGCTCCTCGCGGACCACCCGGAGTGGCACGAGCGGGTCGTGCACATCGCCTTCGCCTACCCCTCCCGGCAGGACCTCGCCGTCTACCGGGACTACATGGCGCAGGTGCGGCGGCTCACGGACGAGATCAACGAGCAGTACGGCACCCCCGGCTGGACCCCCGTCCTGCTCAACCTCAAGGACGACTTCGCCCGCTCCCTCGCCGCCTACCGCCTCGCGGACGTCGCCCTGGTCAACCCCATCCGGGACGGCATGAACCTGGTCGCCAAGGAGGTCCCCGTGGTCTCCGACCAGGGATGCGCGCTGGTGCTGTCGCGGGAGGCGGGAGCGTACTGGGAACTGCGCGAGGACGCGATCGTCGTCAACCCCTACGACGTCCTGGAGACGGCCCGCGCCCTGCACGAGGGGTTGTCGATGAAGCCGGAGGAGCGCGCCGAGCGCACCAAGAGGCTCGCCGCCGCCGCGACCGCGCTGCCTCCGGCCCAGTGGTTCCTGGATCAGTTGCAGGCGTTGCGGGAGCTTCAGCCGAGCTGATCCGCGAGCGCCCGCAGCAGGCGTACGACGCCGGCGGGGCCGTCGACGACGAGGTCCGCGCGGTCGGAGAGCTCGGTGACCTCGGTGCTGCCGCTGGCGACGAGCAGGCCGGGGATGCCGTCGGAGCGGAGTTTCTCCACCGCGGCGAAGGCGGGCAGGTCGCCGAGGTCGTCGCCGGCGTAGAGGACCGACTCGGCGCCGATCTCCCGGACGTACTCCAGCAGGGCGACGCCCTTGTCCACGCCCGGCGGGCGCAGTTCGAGGACCATGCGGCCGGGCTCGACGACCAGGCCGTGCCGGGCCGCGAGGTCGGTGAGGGGGGTGCGCAGGGCCTCGAAGGCGGCCTGCGGGTCCTCGGCGCGGCGGGTGTGCACGGCGACGGCCCGGCCCTTCTCCTCCACCCAGGTCCCCTGCCAGTTCCCGGCCGCCTCCAGCACCGCCGGCAGCTCGGCTCGGACGGCGGCGACGCCGGGGTGGGGGGCGGGGGCGCTGACCGTGCCGGTGCGGGCGTCCCAGCGTTCGGCGCCGTAGTGGCCGAGGACGGTGAGGCGCTCCAGGCCGGGGACTCCGGCGAACCCGCCGTTGCGTACGGCCACGGCGGCGGGGCGGCCGGTGACGACGGCGACGGCGGCGATCTCCGGCGCGAGGTACGCCAGCGCGGGGACGGCGTCGGGGTGGGCCCGGGCGTCGTCCGGGTTCTCGACGATGGGGGCGAGGGTGCCGTCGAAATCGAGGGCGACGAGCGCGGTGCGGGGCCGCGCCCGGATCGCGTCGAGCGCGTCTCGTCCGGCGGGGGGGGTGGGGGGGGGTATGCGGGGTCCGGGGTCCTGGGAGTGCGTCTCTTGGGTGCCCATACGGTGACGATAACCGGGTGGGGCCGGGGCGCGCGGCTCACCGTTCCGATCTGCGGGTCTCCCGGATCCGTCGGAGACGGTTCACCGTCACCGGGTCGTGGGCCAGGGCTCTCGGGTCGTCCAGGAGGGCGTTGAGGAGCTGGTAGTAGCGGACCGGGGAGAGGTCCAGCTCCTCGCGGATCGCTCGTTCCTTGGCGCCGGGGCCGGGGAACCCGCGTCGTTCCAGGGCGAGGATGTCGCGTTCCCTCGCCCCCAGCTCTTCCTCTGGCCGCTGCATGCCCGCACCGTAGCCCAACCGGCTCAGCCGGTGCTGCTCTCCGCCGTCGTCGCCGTCGACTGGAGTTCGCCCAGGACGCCGGACGGGCTGCCGCTCGGCGTGACGGCCCGGCCGATCTCCTTCTTGACCGCCGCGCTGACCGTCGCCCAGGAGGTGCGCCCGACCGGGTACAGCTCGGACAGCGGAAGCTCGTCCAGGAAGGGCCGCAGGTCCGCGTCCTCGCTCGCGGCGCTCATCACCTGGGAGGCGGAGTTGGTGACCGGCAGCAGGTCGTACTCGCGGGAGAAGGCCAGCACGTTCTTCTCGGAGTAGACGAAGCTGAGGAAGTCCTTGATCTGGTCGGCGTGCCCGTTCTGCTTGAAGGCCATCATCCAGTCGGCGACGCCCATGGAGACCTTGCTCGGCCCGTCGACGCCCGGCATGGTCACCATGCCGTACTTCACGCCCTTCGTCTCGGCCGCCTTCATCAGCGACGGATGCCCGTTGAGCATGCCGACCTGGCCGGCGGTGAACGCGGCGAACGCGTCGGCCCGGTTGAGCTCGCCGGGCGCGACCGGCCCGGTCAGTTCCTTGCGGACCAGCTCGTTCTTCAGCCAGGTGAAGGTCCGCACGTTCTCCTCGGAGTCGAGGCTGTAGCCGGCGGCGCTCTGGGTGTAGCCGCCCCCGCCGCTGAGCATCCACTGCATGGTCTCGGCCTGCGCCTCCTCCGGCCCGAGGGGCAGCGCGTAGGGGTACTTCACGCCCTCCGCCTTGAGCGCCTCGGCGGCCTCGGCCAGCTCGTCCCAGGTTTTGGGCGGGGTGATCCCGGCCTTGGTGAAGAGGGTCTTGTTGTAGAACAGCACCCGCGTGGAGGCGGCGAACGGCATGCCGTACTGCACGCCCCGCACCTGCCCCGCGTCGGCGAGCTGCGGCACGAAGTCGGCCTGCACGGGTATGGAGAGCACGTCGGCGGCCTTGTAGAGCAGGTCGGCGTCGGCGTAGTCGGCGTAGGCGCCGATCTGCGCCAGGTCGGGGGCCTCGCCCGCCTCGACCAGCTCCTTGACCTCGCGGTCGACGTCGTTCCAGGAGTACACGGTGACCTCGACCTGGACGCCGGGGTGCTCGGCCTCGTACACGGTGACGAGGTTGTCCCAGTACTTCTTCGAGCTGTTGGCGCCGCTGTCGCCGTAGTCGGCGGCGACGAGTCTGAGGGTGACGTCGCCGGAGTCACCGGTGAGTCCGCACCCGGCGAGCACCGCCGTCATGCTCAAGGCGGACACCGCCGCGATCGTTGCCGACTTCCCTGCCCGCCGCTGCACTGCTCTTCCCCACTCCCTTGGTGGCCGTGGAACCCGTCGGTGGCCTTGCACCAACCGATGAATGCTCTGACCAATGATCCCGATATTCGGATTAAGGTCTACACCACGCAAGTGGGCTAGACCTCTTGCGGGTCCTCGGGCCACACTGTCCCCCGTGAGACATGTCATCGCCCTCGACGTGGGCGGCACCGGGATGAAGGCCGCCCTGGTCGGGGCGGACGGCGCTCTGCTGCACCAGGCCCGCCGGGCCACCGCACGCGAGCGCGGCCCCGACGCGGTCGTCGCCGGCATCCTCGACCTCGCCGCCGAGCTGCACGCCCACGGCGCCCGCCACCTGGGCGAACCCGCGGCCGCCGCCGGAGTCGCCGTCCCCGGCATCGTCGACGAGGCACACGGCGTCGCCGCCTACGCGGCCAACCTCGGCTGGCGTGACGTCCCCCTGCGCGAGCTGCTCCGCACCCGGCTCGGCATCCCCGTCGCCCTCGGCCACGACGTACGCGCCGGCGGCCTCGCGGAGGGCCGGATCGGCGCCGGACGGGGCGCGGATCGTTATCTGTTCGTGGCGTTGGGCACCGGCATCGCGGGCGCGATCGGCTTCGACGGCCGGGTCGAGGCGGGCGCGCACGGCTTCGCCGGCGAGATCGGCCATGTCGTCGTACGGCCCGGCGCGACCCCCTGCCCGTGCGGGCAGCGGGGCTGTCTGGAGCGGTACTCGTCGGCGGCCGCGGTGAGCGAGGCGTGGGCGGCGGCCTGCGGCGACCCGGAGGCGGACGCGGCGGACTGCGCCAAGGCCGTCACGTCCGGGGACCCGAACGCCGTCCGAGTCTGGCGGCACGCCGTCGACGCGCTCGCGGACGGCCTGGTCACCGCCCTCACCCTGCTGGACCCGCGCACCCTCGTCATCGGTGGCGGGCTCGCCGAAGCGGGGGAAACCTTGTTCACACCACTGCGGGACGCCGTCCGGCAGCGGATCACCTTCCAGAAACTGCCGGAGATCGTCCCCGCCGCCCTGGGGGACACCGCGGGATGCCTCGGCGCCGGTCTCCTGGCCTGGGATCTCCTCGACAACACGGACCGTACGGAGGTAACCGCCTGATGGCCACCCCCACAGGGGCGCGGGGAACTGCGCGACCAGCCACACTCGACCCGCGGCCCGCGACCGGCAGGGCGCCCGTCGTCCTCTCCGGCGCCCATGTGGTCCTGCCCACCGGAACGGTCCCGCACGGCCGGGTGACCGTCGACGGCTCCCGCATCTCCGCCGCGACCCCGACGGACGCCCAGGTCATCGACGTCCAGAACCACTGGCTGGTGCCCGGGTTCGTCGACATCCACAACCACGGCGGAGGAGGCGCCTCCGTCTCCGGACCGGCGGACGACGTGCTCCAGGCCGTGCGGACCCACCGCCGTCACGGCACCACCACCCTCGTCGCCTCCACCGTCACCGACGACATGGACGTCCTGATCCGCCAGGCCGGACTGCTGTCCGAGCTGGCCGAGCAGGGCGACCTGGCCGGCATCCACTTCGAGGGCCCCTTCATCTCGCCGTGCCGCAAGGGCGCGCACTCCGAGGCGCTGCTGCGCGACCCCGACCCGGCGGAGGTGCGCAAGCTGATCGACGCGGCGCGCGGCCGGGCGAAGATGGTCACCCTCGCCACCGAACTGCCGGGCGGCCTGGACTCCGTACGGCTGCTGGCGGACCACGGGGTGATCGCGGCCGTCGGCCACACGGACGCCACGTACGAGCAGACCGTCCAGGCCATCGAGGCGGGCGCGACGGTCGCCACCCACCTCTTCAACGCGATGCCCGCCCTCGGCCACCGCTCCCCCGGCCCGATCGCCGCGCTGCTGGAGGACGAGCGGGTCACGGTCGAGCTGATCAACGACGGTGTCCACCTGCACCCGGCCGCCCTGGAGCTGGCGTTCCGTCACGCGGGCGCCGGCCGGGTGGCGTTCATCACGGACGCGATGGACGCGGCCGGCTTCGGAGACGGCCGGTACGACCTCGGCCCGCTGGCGGTGGACGTCACCGACGGGGTGGCCCGGCTGGTGGAGGGCGGCTCGATCGCGGGCTCCACCCTCACCCTGGACCGCGCCTTCAAACGGGCGGTGACGGTCGACCGCCTCCCCGTCGAGGACGTCGTCGCGGCCCTGTCCGCCACCCCGGCCCGGCTGCTCGGCATGGCCGACCGGGTGGGCTCCCTGGAACCCGGCAAGGACGCCGACCTGGTCCTCCTGGACGAGAACTTCGACCTCAAGGGCGTGATGCGGCGCGGCGAGTGGGTGGTGGATCCCCAACTGACGTGAAACGTCCGCCCGTAGGAGACGGTGGCCGACCCGAGGGCTGGGCCGGTCGCCGTCTCTTTGGGATGATCGAGCCCCGGTACGACGACCGGGCCGAGAAGGCGGACGACGGCAAGCACGCGGGGGAGGTCGGCGCAGGTGATCCTCACGGTCACGCTGAACACCGCTGTCGACATCACCTACCGCGTCGCGGCCCTGCGCCCGCACGCCACCCACCGGGTGACGGACGTGCTGGAACGGCCCGGCGGCAAGGGGCTGAACGTGGCGCGCGTGCTGGCCGGTCTCGGCCACGATGTCACCGTCACCGGCTTCGTGGGCGGCCCCACCGGCCGGCTGGTCCGGGACCGGCTGACCGGCGTGACCGACGCTCTCGTCACCGTCTCGGGCGCCACGCGCCGCACGGTCGCCGTCGTCGACACCCGCACCGGCGACACCACACAGCTCAACGAACCCGGGCCGCTCATCACGCCCGCCGAGTGGTCCGCCTTCCAGGAGGCGTACGAGGATCTCGTGGCCGGCGCCGAGGCGGTGGCCCTGTGCGGCAGTCTGCCGCCGGGCGTGCCGGTGGGCGCGTACGCGGGCCTGGTGCGCACCGCGCGGACCGCCGGGGTGCCGGTGCTGCTGGACACCGGCGGGGAGCCGCTGCGCCGGGGGGTCGCCGCCCGCCCGGATCTGGTCAAGCCGAACGCCGACGAACTGGCCGAACTGACCGGCTCCCACGAGCCGTCGCGCGCCACGCAGGACGCCCGTCGGCGCGGTGCGCACGCCGTGGTGGCCTCGCTCGGCCCACAGGGGCTGGTGGCGGCGACCGCGGAGGGCCGCTGGCGGGCCGCCCCGCCGGCCCGTGTCCACGGCAATCCGGCCGGTGCCGGCGACTCCGTCTCCGCCGGGCTGCTGTCGGGCCTGGTCGAGCGCCTGTCCTGGCCCGACCGTCTGGCCCGCGCGGTCGCCCTGTCCGCGGCGACGGTCCTCGCCCCGGCGGCGGGCGAGTTCGACCGGGCCGCCTACGAGGAGCTGCTCGGCCGGGTAGCGGTGACCCGCGAGGTCACCGCGGCCTGAGCGCCCCGCGGGCTACTCCGTGACCTGGCCCTTCTTCAGCCACAGCTGGTCGAGCAGCACGTTGCACTTGTCGCCGTTCTCGCAGGAGATCGAGATGGTGTTCGTGCCCTTGGTCAGGGACGGGTACGCGTAGGTCGTCGTCCAGCCCTTGGTGAAGTCGCCGTCGGCGGCGTTCGCGTAGTTCTTCATGCGCATCTTGGCGCCGAAGACCTTGCCGTTGATCGTCAGCGTCATCGACTGGTCCTCGCCGGCCGTGCTGTAGTGCGCGAAGAGGGTGTACGTCCCCTCCTTCGGGATGTTGTCGACGCTCCAGGTGACGGAGTTGCCGACCTGGTTGAGGTTGACGTAGACGCCGCCGTCGGCCTGGGCGCCCTGGACGTCGGAGGCGAGGGCGGCGCTGCCGCCGAGGCGCAGTGCCTTGGCGTCGATGGTCGGCATCTCGATCTCCTGGGCCGTGTCGCCGGAGCTGGAGGCGCTCGGCGAGGCGCTCGCGGAGGCGCTGGGCGCGGTGGAGACCTGGTCATTGGCCTTGTCACCGTCGTCGGAGTCGCCGTTGGCCATGACCACCGCGATACCGATGACGACGGCGGCGACCACCGCGACCGCGCCGATCAGCAGGCCCTTGGTGTTGGGGCCCCGGCCCCGGCCGCCACCGCCGGGCGCCTGCTGCGGGCGCGAGCCCGGCAGACCGGCGCCCGGGAAGGTCTCGGGCGCGGCGTAGTTGGCGTTCGGCTGGCCGTACGCGCCCTGCTGGGGCGGCACCGTCGGCTGGCCGTACTGCGCGGTCTGCTGCTGGGGCTGCTGCTGTTGTCCGTACCGGCGCTCGCCGACGGCACGCACCCGGCTGACCGAGTTGGGGTAGCCGTAACCGCCGGAGGGGGGCTGTGCGCCGTTGGCCTGACCGTCGGCGTAGAGGTAGCCGAACGGGTCGTCGTCCTCGGGCGTGCTCGCGCCGTTGTTGCCGGGCGTCATCCCTTCGTACTCCTCAACAGGTGCGGGGCGGATACGTACGTGTGTGGATACGTGCGGAGAACAGGGAGCCTACCCGGTCTGCAAGCCCCAAACGGGTGACTCGGCTCGCCGTACCCCGCTGAGCTGGGGCTTATCCGGCTCGTCTGTGCTGTTTGGGACGAGATCGTTTCTCGACGTACATCCGCTCGTCGGCCGACTTCAGGACCTCGTCGGCGGTCATCCCGCAGTGGGCCCAGCCGATGCCGAAGCTGGCGCCGACCCGGACCGCCCGGCCCTCGGCGCGGATCGGCTGGATGATCTCGTTGCGCAGGCGTACGGCGAGGTCCTGGGCGTCGGCGCGGCCGAGACCGTCGGCGAGGATCACGAACTCGTCGCCGCCGAGCCGGGCCACGGTGTCGCCGTCGCGGACGCCGCGCGAGAGCCGCCGGGCGACCTCGATGAGGACGGCGTCACCGGCGTTGTGCCCGAACCGGTCGTTGATCGACTTGAAGCCGTCGAGGTCGCAGAAGAGGACCGCGAGGCCCTTGGTGCCGTCGTCGCGGGCGCCGTCTTCGGGGGCGACGGTGTGCACATGGTGGTCGTAGGCGTCGTACGCCTCGCCGCCGCCGGGCCGGAAGTCGAAGCCGTGGCCGTTGGCGTCGAAGGCGGGGTGGCCGTAGGCCGCGTCCATCGCGTCGACGGCGGCCGGGTGGCCGGCCTGTGGGCGCTGGCAGATCCGGGAGGAGAGGCGGGAGCGCAGCTCGGCGGAGTTCGGCAGTCCGGTCAGCGAGTCGTGCGAGGCGCGGTGGGCGAGCTGGAGCTCGCGGCGCTTGCGTTCCTCGATGTCCTCGACGTGGGTGCGGAGGAAGCGGGGGCCGTCGGCGGCGTCGGCGACGACGGAGTTGCGCAGGCTGACCCAGACGTAGGTGCCGTCGCGGCGGCCGAGCCTGAGCTCCGCCCGTCCGCCCTCGGCGGAGGTCCGCAGCAGGGTGCCTATGTCCTCGGGGTGGACGAGGTCGGAGAAGGAGTAGCGGCGCATCGCGGAGGCGGGGCGGCCGAGGAGGCGGCACAGGGCGTCGTTGGTGCGCAGGATCCGGCCGTGCTGGTCGCCGCCCATCTCGGCGATGGCCATGCCGGAGGGGGCGTACTCGAAGGCCTGCCGGAAGCTTTCCTCGCTGGCGCGCAGGGCCTGCTGCTCGCGTTCGAGGCGGACCAGGGCGCGCTGCATGTTGGACCGCAGTCGCGCGTTGCTGATGGCGATGGCGGCCTGGAAGGCGTACATCTGGAGCGCCTCGCGGCCCCAGGCGCCCGGCCGGCGGCCGTTGCGCGGACGGTCCACGGACAGGACGCCGATCAGTTCGCCGCAGGTGCCGGAGCCGCCGGGCGGGGCGGGGGTGTACATGGGGGCGAAGAGCCGGTCGGAGGGGTGCCACTCGTCCTCGAAGCGGGGCTCCGGTCCGTCGGTGTACCACTGCGGGACGTCGTCGTCGTCGAGGATCCAGCCCTCGGTGTGGGGTATGAAGACCAGGTCGCCCCAGGTCTCGCCCATGCTCAGGCGCCGCTCCCAGGACTCCCGGGAGCCGACCCTGCCGGTGATGAGCGCCTCGGCGGCGGGGTTGCCGGAGAACGCGGCGACGACCAGATCGCCGTCGGGGCGTACGAGGTTGACGCACGCCAGCTCGTAGCCGAGCGCGGTGACCACGCCGTCGGCGACGGTCTGCAGTGTGTCGGCCAGGCTTCGGGCCGAGTTCATGTCGGCCATGGCCTGGTGCAGCTGTCGCAGGGACGCAAGGCGGACGTAAGGCTCCGACTCGGTCTCCATGCTCGCCCTCCCCCCGAGACTTCGCAGCGAATCAAGGGTTGTCGTCGGCGTATCTGTCGATTCTTTGCTGGGTCTGGTCTCCGTCACTGAATCACAGCGCGCTGCCCACTCGGTACACAGGGTCAACAATTCCTGCCTCTTGTGACTCAAGTCACATAAGAACGTGAGCATTTGCGTGGTGTTTCTGCGTTTTTCCTGTGCGTTTACTGAGCGTATGACTCCGTATACGTCGAGGGTACGGGAGTCGATCTCACGGCGGGGCCGATCTTCGGTATCCGGGCGACCGGGTCGGTCCGCGGTCCTACGACCGTACTCGGGCGGAGGTCCGATGCGCGGCGGGCGGCGCGGACACTAGCGTGCAGGCGTGCCTCCAGACGTACTCCGCACCACCGCCGTCCCCGCCCCCTCCCGCGCGTCCGGGCATGCTGTGGGGGTGAGCAACGACGAGTTCCGCGCCGCCATGTCCCGGCTCGCCGGCGGCGTGGTCCTGGTGACCGCGCAGGAGCCCCCGCTGGACCCGGACGACCCCGGGGCACCGGAGGGCGAGTACGCCGGCATGACGGCGACCGCGTTCCTGTCCGTCTCCCTGGACCCGCCCTTGGTGCTGGTCAGCCTGCGTACCGGCGCCCGCATGGACGACCTGCTGGACGAGCAGCCCCTGTGGGGTGTGTCGATGCTCTCCGAGAGCCAGCGCCACATCGCGGGGCGCTTCGCGATGAAGGGCCGGCTCAGCGACCGGCTGCTCTTCGAGGACATCCCGTACACGCGGGGCGAGGCCACCGGCGCCCCCCTGGTCGGCGGCGCGCTGGCCACCTTGGAGTGCCGGACCGAACAGCGGGTGGAGGCGGGCGACCACACCTTGGTGATCGGCCGTGTCCTGAGCGCGAAGGTGCCGAGCGCGGACGGCGGCCCGCTGGTCTATTTCAAGGGCCGGTACCGGCAGTTGGGCTGAACGGGAATTCAGTGGCGGCTATGTGAACTCCCGTTCTAGGGTGCGTTGATGACACCGTCTCATCCCGCACCGGCCGCGACTTTTCTCAGGCTCGAAGAAATCACCGCGGCGAATCTCGACGCCGCCCTCGCCATTCGCATCCTTCCCGAACAGGAATTCGCGGCCACGCCGGTCGTGGAGTCCCTCGCGGAGGCCTACGTGCATCCCGGTGTCGCCTGGCCGCGGCTGATCGTCGACGGCGACCGTCCCGTCGGTTTCCTGATGGCGTTCTTCGACATCGACTGGAACCTCGACGGCAGCGTGATCCGCTCCGGTCTGTGGCGGCTGAACATCGCGGCGGACGAGCAGGGCAAGGGGTACGGCCGGTTCGCGGTGGAGTCGGTGGCCGCGGAGATCCGCCGCAGGGGCGGCGACCGCCTGTGGGTCACCTGGCATCCCGGCGAGCACGGCCCGCGGGGCTTCTACCTGGGGCTGGGCTTCCGGGACACCGGGGAGACGAGCGGCGGGCAGACGGTGGGCGTGCTGGAGCTGTGACCCGCTCCGCTCAGCCCCAGTCCCGGCCGCTTCTGCCCCGCTTGGTCTCGGAACGCTGTTTCTTCTCCCGCAGCCGGCGTTCGTTGAGGCCGCGCGGGATCCGGGTCGGCCGGCGCGGCTTGGGCGGCGGCGCGGTCGCCTCCGCGAGCAGCGCGGCCAGCCGTACGGCGGCGGCCTCGCGGTTGCGCCACTGCGAACGGTGCTCGGAGGCGCGGACGGTGACGACGCCGTCGACCAGGCGCCCGGCGAGGCGCTGGAGCGCCCGCGCCTTCCACACCTCGGGCAGCGCCTCGGTGCGGGCCAGGTCGAACCGGAGCTCCACCTGTGAGTCGGTGGTGTTGACGTGCTGCCCGCCGGGCCCCGAAGAGCGCGAGAAACGCCACATCAGCTCGGCCTCGGGGAGGGCGACGGAGCCGCGGATGAGATGGGGACCGGACATGCCGTACATGTTCCCGCCTGTGACCCGTTCACGTCACGCGAATATCCGGTGGACCGGGTGTGTCGGTAAAGAAAGTAAAGACACGGGAACCTTCGGGCCTGCTCGCCGCGTTCCTAGGGATAGCTGTAGCTTCGTGGCGCACGAAGCGCACCAAGCCTCCACGCACCGAAGGAAAGGACTCCCAACCATGGCTGTAAGCCTGTCCAAGGGTGGCAACGTCTCGCTCACCAAGGAGGCTCCGGGCCTGACCGCCGTCACCGTGGGCCTCGGCTGGGACGTCCGCACCACCACCGGCACGGACTTCGACCTCGACGCCTCCGCCATCGCGGTCAACACCCAGGGCAAGGTCTACTCGGACGCCCACTTCGTCTTCTTCAACAACAAGCAGACCCCGGACAGCACGATCGTCCACACCGGCGACAACCGCACCGGCGAGGGCGCGGGCGACGACGAGGCGATCAACGTCAACCTCGCGGGCCTCCCCGCCGACATCGACAAGATCGTCTTCCCGGTCTCCATCTACGACGCCGAGAGCCGCTCGCAGAACTTCGGCCAGGTCCGCAACGCCTACATCCGCATCATCAACCAGGCCGGCGGCGCCGAGATCGCCCGCTACGACCTCTCCGAGGACGCGGCCACCGAGACCGCCATGGTCTTCGGCGAGCTCTACCGCAACGGCGCCGAGTGGAAGTTCCGCGCGGTCGGCCAGGGCTACGCCTCGGGCCTGGTGGGCATCGCCCAGGACTTCGGCGTGAACGTCTGACCGCTCACCGCCTGAGAGAGCCCCCGGCCGCACCGGCCGGGGGCTCTTCCCTTGCCACCCGCACGCGGTGAGCACCGAGGGGCGGCTCAGGGGCGCCTTCGCCCCCTGCCCACGGTGAGCACCAGGGGACGGCTCAGGGGCGCCGCGGTTTGCCCTCGCCGTACAGCCAGTCCTCCCAGACCGCTGAGAAGTCCTTGTCGGGGGCCTGCTGCTCGACGTACGTCGTGAAGTCGGCGGTGTTCGCGTTGCCGTGGCGGCGGGCGGCGGTCCAGCCCTGGACCAGGGCGTAGAAGGCGTCGTCGCCGACCATGCGGCGGATCTTGTGGACCACCATCGCGCCACGCTGGTAGACGGGGCTGTCGGAGACGCGCGCGGCGCTCGTCGGGTTCGCGGGCGGGAAGGCCCACAGGTCCGGGTAGGTGGTCTCGCCGTGGTCGTAGAGCGTGCGGAAGGTCTCCTCGGCGGTGGGGCCGCCCTCGTCCTCCGTCCACAGCCACTCGGCGTAGGTGGCGAAGCCCTCGTTGAGCCACATGTCCCGCCAGGTCTTCGGGGTGACGGAGTTGCCGAACCACTGGTGGGCGATCTCATGGACGAGGAGCAGGGTGTCGGGGGCGCCGGGGAAGACGGGGCGGCTCTGGGTCTCCAGGGCGTACCCGGCGTCCTGCGGACGGTCGACGATCGCTCCGGTGGAGGAGAAGGGGTACCGGCCGAAGTTGTACTCCGCCCAGTCCATCACCTCGGGCAGCCGCGCGAGGACCGCACGGGCGGCCGCCCGCTGGGTGGGGTCCACCGCCGTGTACACCGGCAGGCCGCCGTCCTCGACGACCGAGCGGGTGACGGTGTAGCGGCCCACGGCG
>NZ_BQUN01000068.1:25428-46026 GCF_026008495.1 Streptomyces sp. A012304 | reverse complement strand
GAACGTGGTGCGCCCGCCGGTGGTCCGGGTGCTGGTCAGCTCGCCGTTGGAGACCGCCGTCAGGCCCTTCGGCACGGTGACGGCGATGGTGTACGTCGCCTTGTCGGACGGGTGGTGGTTGCCGGGGAACCACGCCATGGAGCCGGTCGGCTGGCCGAGCGCGATCGCCCCGTCGGCGGTCGTCAGCCAGCCCTCCGCGGAGTCGTCCGGACCTATGATCTTCTCCGGGCGGCCCGCGTAACGCACGGTCGTCTCGAAGGTGTCGCCCTTCGCCAGTGGCTCGGCGGGGTGGACGGTCAGCTCCTGGTCGTCGTCGTCCCGGTCGGCCCGGGCCGGCACGCCGTCGACGGTGACCTGCTCCACGTCCAGGCCCTTCAGGTCCATGTCGAACGCGGTGAGGTGCTGTGTGGCGCGGGCGGTGACGCGCGCCGTGCCGGTCAGCCGGCGGGTGCCGGGGTCGTAGGCGAGCGTCAGGTCGTAGTGGCCCACGTCGTAGCCGCCGTTGCCCGCCTTCGGGAAGTACGGGTCGCCCACACCGGGTCTCCCGGCACCGCCCGCGGCGCCGACGTGCCGTCCGCCGTCCGAGTCGCACGCCGTCAGGCCGAGGGCGAGGACCAGGGCCCACAGGGCCGCTGCGGGTCGGACAGGGCGTAAAGATCGGGACATGTCAGGGATCTTATGGGCGCGGGCCCCCGTTCGGTGGAGGCGTGACACCATCGCCTACGTGCTCGACATCGGCTACGCCCTCTCCAACCGCTTTCCCGATCCGCCGCAGACCGACTACCGCCGCGCGGACGTCCACGCCCTGCGGCACGACCTGTTCTGCGGGGACGTCTACCTCGCCGACACCAAGGCGGACCGGGAGTTGTCCACAGCCTGGGGATGGGTGCCGGTGCTGGACTTCGCGTGGGCGCTGTGCGACATCGTCGAGCGGATCGACCAGGACCCGGCGGGTTCCCGCGCCTCCCGCCCCCAGTACGCCGAACTCGATTTCACCGAGTCCACCGACCGCATGCTCTTCGAGCGCCGCTTCGGCTGGGTGGACATCGAGGCCGACTGGATGCCGGGCGAGGAACCTCCGCTGACCTTCTCCCACGCGGAGCTGCGCCGCGAGGCCCGCGACTTCCTGCACGACCTGATCGCCGACCTGGTCGACCTCCACGAGGACCTGGGCGAGAACCCGGCGATCTGGACGCTCCAGGCCAAGTTCCCCCGAGTGCGCTGACAGGTGTTCCGGGTGCGGTGGCAGGTCGCCTTGCTCCGGCTGCGGTGACGGATCGCTTTCCCGCGCCCCCGCCACACGGATGAACTCGTCACTTTCCGTGATTGCCGAGCGGGCGCCCCGGCAACGATGACCGCCGGGGCCGCCGTTCCGGCGGCCCGAACGGTTCGGCGAAAGGGCACGACGTGGCCGGCATTTCCGACGGTGTCTACGAGATCCTCTTCACCAACGAACAACTGCTCACCGCACTGGGCCCGGAGCCCGGTGAACCGCTCGTCCTGCTGCCCTCCGGCGAGGGCAACCAGGAGTGGCGGGTCCGGGGCGACGGCAACGGCACGCACACGATCATCTCGGCCAGCGCCCACCTGGACCTCGCCGTGAGCTACGAGGGCGAGCCCGACATGCACGAGCTGTCGCTGCTGCTGCCCGACGAGCGCGCCTGGCAGCTGCTGCCCGCGCGGGAGCCGGACGCCTACCTCATCGGCGTGCCCGACGCTCCCATGCGGCTCGGTCTGAGCCTGCTGCGGATCTTCCCGCCGCGCCTGGCCCTCGCCCCCGAGTACGGCGATCCCTACCAGGCCTGGACCTTCCGCAAGGTCGGCTGACGGGGCGCACCGGGCCGGCGGCCACCGGCGGGAACGCCTCGGGGACCGCGTCCCCGGCGGCCACCGGCAGGAACGCCTCGGGGACCGCCCCCCGCGCCTCCGGGTACGTGTACTCCTCCTCCGGGCCCGGCGGGGCGCGCCCCGAGGTCCCTGCTCGGACACGCCGCGCTGTCGAGCGCCGAGGTGTCCGGGCCGGGGTGGATCACGGTGCGGCCCGGACCGGCCGGCAGCGCGTACCCCTCAGCCCTCCACCCGGATGCCCAGCTGCGCCGCCAGCACCGGCGCCAGGTCCAGCAGCTGGGCCGTACTGATCACGGCGCCCGACAGGCGGTCCAGGCCGCCCGCGATGCCGAGTTCGCTCGCGCCGCGCAGGTCGACGTCCGTCAGGGTCGCCGCGGTGAAGTCGGCCCCCTTCAACGCGCAGTCGACGAACTCCACCCGCTCCAGCCGGGCACCCCCGAAGTCCGGCTCGACCAGGACACACCCCTCGAACACCACGTCCCGCAGCCGCGCCTGACGCAGATTCAGGTAATCGATCTTGCCGCCGCGGACCAGGACCCGCTCCAGGACGGCGCCGTGCGCCTGCGTGCCGCCCAGACGCGCGTCGACGAGCTCGACGTCCCTCAGGGTCGACTCGGCCAGGTCCACGCCCACGCCCCGGATGCCGGTGAGGACCGAGTCGAGGAAACGGGCGCGGGCCAGCCGCGTCCCCTCCACCACGCAGCCCGTCAGCGCGCAGTCCATGAAACGGGCACCGCCGCCGTCCTGCCCGGTCAGGTCCGTCCCCGGAAACTCCACCCCGTCGTAGTCCCCGTCGGGCTCCACCTCCCCGCCGCCGTACGGCTCCAGCGCCGGCAGCCGCACCTCCGGCCGCCGCGCGCCCTTCACCCTGCTCCCGCCCGCCCCACCGGCACGACCGGTCCCTGTCCTCGCCATGCCCCCATGCTGCACCCCGCCACTGACAACGCCGCTGACCTGCGCCGACACCTCCGATGTCACAAAAGCGGGACCTCCGACGGTCGTACCTGAAGAAGGCGCCCCAGACCCGAAGGAGTTCCCATGCGCCACCTCACCGTCATCGGCGGCGGCCTCGCCGGCCTCACCGCCGCCATCGCCGCCGCCGAGGCGGGCGCCAAGGTCACCCTGCACGAGGCCCACCACACCCTCGGCGGGCGGGCCCGGACCACGGACGGCCCGTACCGGACCAACGAGGGCCCGCACGCCCTCTACAACGGTGGCCCGCACTGGACCTGGCTCAAGCAGCGCGACCTCATCGGCCCCCTCGCGCCGATCCCGCCCCTGGAGGCCGCCCGGCTGCGGCTGCGCCACCGGGGCGTCCTGCGCCGCACCCCACCCTTCGCGATGCTGAAGCTGCTGCGGCCCGGCGCCCGCCACGCGCCCGTCGACACCGACTTCCTCACCTGGGCGACCGAGGTGGCCGGCGAGGAGGGCGCCCGCGCCGCCGCCCACTACTCCGCCGTCGCCCTCTTCCACCACGACCCCGGTTCCCTGTCCGCCGCCTTCGTGCAGGAACGTCTGCGCCGGGCCACCAAGCTGCCGCCCGAGGCGCACTACCCGCGCGGCGGCTGGGGCGCCCTCGTCGACCGGATGGCGGCCCGCGCCTGGAACCTCGGGGTGCGCATGGAGACCCTCTCCCGCCTCGACACGCTCCCCACCGGCACACCGGTCGTCGTCGCCACCTCCCTGGACGCCGCCCGGCACCTCCTGCGGGACGACTCGCTGACCTGGCCGAGCGGCCGTACCGCGCTGCTCGACCTGGCCGTACGCACCCGCAGGGGCGACGCCTTCGCCGTCTCCGACCTGGACGCGCCCGGCTGGATCGAACGGTTCACCGCCCAGGACCGCACCCTCGCCCCGGCCGGCCAGCAGCTCCTCCAGGGGCAGATCCCGATCGGCCCGCAGGAGTCCAAGGCCGACGGCGTCGCCCGCGCCGAGCAACTCCTCGACCTCGGCTTCCCCGGCTGGCGCGAGCGCGTCACCTGGCGGCGGGAGGCGGTCGCGGCGGGCCGTACCGGCGCGGTCGACCTGCCCGGGACCAGCTGGCGGGACCGGCCGGCCGTGGACCGAGGCGACGGCGTCTACCTGGCCGGCGACCAGGTGGCCTCCCCGGGCGTGCTCTCCGAGGTCTCCTTCACCAGCGCCCTGACCGCCGTGTCCCTCGCCCTCGGCCGCGACTCGCTTGACCTCAAGCACGCTTGAGGTCGAAGAGTGGGATCCGCACACGCCGTACGACAGTCCGCGTCACGTCAGCCGTACGACGGCCCGCGTCGCGTCTCGCCGTACGACCGTGCGCGTCCGCCGTACGACGGCCCGCGTCACGTCAGCCGTACGACGCCCGCGACACGACCACAGGGGGTCCCCATGCACGCCGTCCGTCTGCACGCCTTCGGCCCGGCCGAGAACCTCACCTACGAGCAGGTCGAGGACCCGCGCCCGGGCCCCGGCCAGGTGCGTGTCGCCGTCGCGGCGGCCGGTGTGCACCTGCTGGACACCGCGCTGCGCGAGGGCGTCCAGGGGCCGGTGCCCCTGCCGACCAGGCTGCCGACCGTCCCGGGCCGTGAGGTGGCCGGTGTCGTCGAGTCCCTCGGCGACGGCGTCGACCCGAGCTGGCTCGGCAAGCACGTCGTCGCCCACCTCGGCTTCGCCCCCGGCGGCTACGCCGAACTCGCCGTCACCGACGCCGACCGGCTGCACGAGATCCCGGCCGGCCTGGACGCCGCCCAGGCCGTCGCCATGATCGGCACGGGCCGTACGACGATGGGGATCCTCCAGTTCGCCGAGCTGGGGCCCGACGCGGTGGCCGTGATCCCGGCGGCCGCCGGCGGCATCGGCGGCCTCCTCGTGCAGTACGCCAGGAACGCCGGAGCCGTCGTCGTCGGTCTCGCGGGCGGGCCCGGGAAGACGGCCCGCGTCGCGGCGGGCGGCGCCGACCTCGCCGTCGACTACCGCGACCCCGCCTGGCCGCAGAAGGTCCGCGCGTTCCTGGGCGGCCGGTCCGCCACGGTCGTCTTCGACGGCGTCGGCGGCGAGGTCGCCCGGGAAGCCGTGGCGCTGCTCGGTCCCGGTGGGCGGCACCTCGTGTTCGGCTGGTCGGGACAGGGCCTGACCGGCGGGCCCTACCTCGTCGACGGCGTCTCCCAGCAGGTCCTGGGCCCCGTGATGCTCCAGAAGACGGGCGGTCCGAACCCCCTCCGCACCCTGGAGCTGCGCGCCCTCGCCGAGGCGGCCGCCGGCCGTCTCGTCCCGGCGGTGCAGCGCTTCCCGCTGTCGGAGGCGGCCGCCGCCCACCGGGCGCTGGAGACACGGGGGACGACCGGGAAGGTCGTCCTGGAACCGTGAAGGCCGCGACAGCCCCTCACGGGCCGCGGGACCCGCGAGGCCGGCCCTCCGCCGCCAGGGCGCGCACCGCCTCCGCCCGGGCGGGCCCCCGGGGCAACCCGACCGGCCCATGACCGGATGCGCCCCTCCCGCGATCATGGTCTGCTGACGGGGTGAGCGCCATTCGGGCAGACGAGAGCAGCGCGGCGCGACCCGATCCACGCCGGTGGTGGGCGTTGACGGTGATCGCGCTGGCGCAGCTCATGGTCGTGCTGGACTCGACGATCGTGAACATCGCGCTGCCGTCGGCGCAGCGGGACCTGGGGATGTCCGACGGCAACCGGCAGTGGGTCATCACCGCGTACTCGCTGGCCTTCGGCGGTCTGCTGCTGCTCGGCGGGCGGATCGCGGACCTGGTGGGCCGGAAACGGGCCTTCGTCATCGGCCTGGCCGGTTTCGCCGCCGCCTCCGCGTTCGGCGGCGCCGCCGCGACGCCGGGCATGCTGTTCGGCGCGCGCGCCCTCCAGGGCGTCTTCGCCGCCGTCCTGGCCCCCTCGGCGATGTCGCTGCTGACGACGACCTTCACCGACCCCCGGGAACGCGGCAAGGCCTTCGGCGTCTTCGGCGCGCTCGCGGGCAGCGGTTCGGCGCTCGGGTTCGTCGTCGGCGGGCTGCTCACCGAGTACCTGAACTGGCGCTGGTGCCTCTACGTCAATGTGTTCATCGCCGTCGTCGCCGTGCTCGGCGCCCTCGCGCTGCTGCGGGACCGCCCCGGCCACGCGGACGCCCGCCTGGACGTGCCCGGCGTGCTGCTGGGCTGCGGCGGCCTGGTCGCGCTGGTGTACGGCTTCAGCGAGGCCGGGCCGCGCGGCTGGGCCGATCCGCTGGTGCTGACCGCCTTCCTGATGGGGCTGCTCCTGCTCGTCGTCTTCGTGGGGTGGCAGGGGCGGGCGCCCGTCCCTCTGCTGCCCCTGCGCATCGTCAGGGACCGTGACCGCGGGGGCTGTTTCCTGACCATGGGGCTGGCCATCGTCGGCATGTTCGGCCTGTACCTGTTCCTGACGTACTACCTCCAGGTCGTCCTCGGCTACTCGCCCGTGCGCACGGGCCTGGCCTTCCTGCCGCTCACCGCGTCGACCGTCATCGGCTCCACGCAGATCTCGGCCCGGCTGCTGAACCATGTGCCGCCGCGCGCGCTGATGGCTCCCGGCATGGTCCTCGCGGCCGTCGGCATGATGGTCCTGACCCGGATGACGGTGCACAGCTCGTACGCCACCGAGATCCTGCCCGCGCTGGTCCTGATGGGCCTCGGCATGGGTCTGACCTACATGCCGGTGTTCACCACGGCGACGGCCGGCGTCGCGCCCCGGGACGCGGGCGTCGCCTCGGCCACCCTCAGCACCTCGCAGCAGGTCGGGGGTTCCATCGGCACGGCGCTGCTGAACACGATCGCCACCACCAGCGGCGCCGCCTACGTCACCGCCCACCTCACCGCCCCCGCCGACCGGGCCCGGGTCACGGCGGAGGGCCTGGTCCACGGCTACACGGTCGCCCTGTGGTGGGCGGCCGGCATCATGCTCCTGGCCGCCCTGGCCGCCGCCCTGACGGTCACGGCCCGCCCGCCGCGACGCCGGGCTCCGACGACGGCCACCACGCACGACAAGGAGCAGACGCTGACCTGACTACCTGACCTGACCTGAGCGTCAGTCAGTCGCAGGGTGCGTCCGGCGAGGTTCGCGGTGGCCACGCCCGAACCGACGTAACCGCCCGCCCAGCCGAGACCCGTGGCACGGTCCAGGTCGGATTCCGTCGTTCCGGGGGTGCCCGGTGAGGCCGGAAAACCGGGTGAGGCGCCGCCCGCGCGCCCGTATCGTCCCCCGTGTGATCGACATTCCGGGTGGGCTGGCGACGATCCAGGCGAAGGTGAACGGCGAGGCCGGGCGGGCGTTCATCGCCGGGTTGCCGGCGCTGGTCGAGGACTTCCTGGGCCGGTGGGAGCTGCGGATCGACGGGCCCGCGATGCACGGCATGACCGCGCTCGTCCTGCCGGTCGTCGCCGCCGACGGCAGCCGGGCCGTGCTCAAGCTCCAGCTGCTCGACGAGGAGAGCGCGGGCGAACCGGTCGCCCTGCGGCTGTGGAACGGCGACCGGGCGGTGCGGCTGCTGCGGTACGACGAGGCGACGGGCACGATGCTCCTCGAACGCCTCGATCCGGCCCGGATGCTCGCCCATGTGCCCGACACCCACGAGACGGTCGTGGTCATCGCCCGTCTGCTGGCGCACCTGACGCGTCTGCCCGCCCCGCCGGGCCTGCGGCGGCTCGGCGACATCGCCGGGGAGATGCTGGAGCAGGTGCCGTGGGCGCTGGAGCGGATCCCCGACCCGTCGCAGCGCCGGCTGGTCGCCGACTGCGCGGCCGCCGTGCGGGAGGTCGTGGGCGAGCCCGGCGACCGGCTGCTGCACTGGGACCTGCACGACGAGAACGTCCTCGCCGCCGCCGACCGCGGGAACGGCCCGGTCTCCGACGGCGGGAACGGCCTCGCCGTCGACTGGCGCGCCATCGACCCCAAGCCGCTCGCCGGCGACCCCTGCTTCGAGCTGTGGCCGGCCCTGCACAACCGCTACGACCCCGACGACGTCCTGTGGCGCTTCGACGCGATGACCGAGGTGCTGGGCCTGGACCGGGAGCGCGCCCGGGCCTGGACGCTCGGCCGGGTGCTGCAGAACGCCCTGTGGAACGTCGAGGACGGCGAGCCGCAGGAGGCGGACGACCTGGAGCTCGCCCGCCGCCTGCGCGACCGCTGACCTGCGTCAGCTCCTCAGTTCCTTGGCGGGCAGGTCCACAGACTGCCCGACTCGCCGGTCCCCCTCGGTCCGTCGCCTCCAAGTGCCGGCCGTAGGGTGCTGGGCGTGGACAGCACCCTGCGATTGCCGACGGAAGAAGACATGGAGCTGGTCGAGTTCGCCCAGCGCATAGTGGAGGCGAACGGCGACGGGGAGGTGCACACGGTTGGCGCCGCTGTCCGAGATGCGCGAGGGCGGATATTCGGTGGCATCAACCTCTACCACTTCACTGGCGGACCCTGTGCAGAGCTCGTGGCACTGGGGCACGCCCGTGCGGCAGGAGCGCGTGAGCTGGCAACCATTGTTGCTGTCGGCGACAGGGGCCGCGGTGTGCTCGCGCCGTGTGGCCGTGATCGACAAGTCCTTCTCGACCACCATCCAGACATCCGCGTCCTGGTGCCCACGGCCGACGGGGTTCGCAGCATCGCCATAGCGGGCCTCCTACCGCACAGCTATGTATGGGCCGATCAGGCCGCCTCCTCCGAGCCGGGCTGCCACGCGACGGCGAGGCAGTCCATGTATTTCCATCGGGACTATCTCGAAGCCGTCCGCACCGGACGGAAGACGACGACCGTTCGCTTCCGTGATCCGGTTGCCACGGGGCCGGTCAACATGGTCTTCGAGCTGGATGAGGAGGTGGTGCTACCGGGCTTCGTAACGCGGATCATCTCAAAAAAGGTCGACGAGCTGACCGAGCAGGACGCCATCGCCGACGGATTCCGCGATCTTGAAGAACTGCACCACAGGCTGCGGTACCACTACCCCGACATCGTTCCCGCCGATGACATCGCCATCGTCCACTTCCGCTTGGCCTCCGAGTCGGCGGGTCTTCATACGGATCGCCTGATCGAACGGCGCCGCTGACCGGGACTGCCGTCAAGAACCACCGTCAACGCCCCCACGGTCCAAGATCGTGGGGGCGTTGACCCAGGTGGTGGGAAGAGCCCCCTGTCGGACTCGAACCGACGACCTTCGCTTTACAAGAGCGGTGCTCTACCAGCTGAGCTAAGGAGGCATACGCATGGGCGCCCGTGCAGTGTACCCAGCCCACGCGGGTGCTCTGTCGAAAATTTCCGCGAAGTTCACAGGGGCAGACCTACTGACAGAACGGTGAACGGAAGGTACCGTCCTGACCCAGTTCACACGTGTGGACTAAACCAACCACCTTCCTACAACGGATCGTCCGGCACGTTCCTGCCGGTAGAAGGGGGCCCATCACCATGGCCACAGTCACGTTCGACAAGGCGACCCGGATCTACCCGGGTTCCACCAAGCCCGCCGTCGACGCCCTCGACATCGAGATCGCGGACGGTGAGTTCCTCGTCCTGGTCGGCCCGTCGGGTTGCGGAAAGTCCACCTCGCTCCGGATGCTCGCGGGGCTCGAGGACGTGAACGGCGGCGCCATCCGCATCGGCGACCGCGACGTCACGCACCTGCCGCCGAAGGACCGGGACATCGCCATGGTGTTCCAGAATTACGCGCTCTACCCGCACATGACCGTCGCCGACAACATGGGCTTCGCGCTCAAGATCGCCGGCGTCAACAAGGCGGAGATCCGCAAGAAGGTCGAAGAGGCCGCGAAGATCCTCGACCTCACCGAGTACCTGGACCGCAAGCCGAAGGCGCTCTCCGGCGGTCAGCGCCAGCGTGTCGCCATGGGCCGCGCCATCGTGCGTGAGCCGCAGGTCTTCCTCATGGACGAGCCGCTGTCCAACCTCGACGCCAAGCTCCGTGTGTCGACGCGTACGCAGATCGCCTCGCTCCAGCGCCGCCTGGGCATCACCACCGTCTACGTCACCCACGACCAGGTCGAGGCCCTGACGATGGGCGACCGCGTGGCGGTCCTCAAGGACGGTCTGCTCCAGCAGGTCGACACCCCGCGCAACATGTACGACCGTCCCGCGAACCTGTTCGTGGCCGGCTTCATCGGCTCCCCGGCGATGAACCTCATCGAGGTCCCGATCACCGACGGCGGCGTGAAGTTCGGCAACTCGGTCGTGCCGGTCCAGCGCGACGCGCTCTCCGCCGCCACCGACAAGACGGTCACCGTCGGTGTCCGCCCCGAGCACTTCGACGTGGCCGGCGCCGACTCCGACCAGGGTGTCGCCGTCACCGTGAACGTGGTCGAGGAGCTCGGCTCCGACGCGTTCGTCTACGGCACCGCCCAGGTCGGCGGCGAGACGAAGGACCTCGTGGTCCGCGTCGGCGGCCGTGACGTCCCGGAGAAGGGCAGCACGCTGCACGTCGTCCCGCGCGCGGGTGAGACCCACGTGTTCTCGACCTCGACGGGCGCGCGCCTCTCCGACTGAGGACGAACACGCCGCCCTGAGCGACGTTGACGAGAAGGGCCCCGCGGACTGCCGCGGGGCCCTTCTCGCTGCCACTGAAAAACCCCGGTAGTACGGACATTTCACTGGACGCCCGTCAACCCCCTACCCAAAAAGAGGCACTCCTGCATCCCCCGACCGGGTGACTCAATGTCGCCAAATCATTACCCCGCGCTACCCTCACACGCGTGAAGCACTCCGTGAAGCACTCCAGCACCCCAAAGGCGCGTCGCGGCCGGGGCCCCGCCCGACGGATCGGCCGCTCCCTCGCCCTCGTCCTGCCCGTCGTCATGGTGCTCTCGGGGACCCTCGCGGTCACCCGGGTGAACTGGACGGGGGCCCCCTCGGAATCGGTGCTCACCGCCTCCGAAGTCTCCGTCGGGCACCGCACCGCGCACAGCGCCCCGCAGGACGTCCTGCGCGACCAGCTGCTGGCCGAACTCCAGGAGAAGGACCCGGGCGTCGCCCTGACCCACCTCCAGGAGGCGGTGAACGGCAAACCGTCCATGGCCAAGCACTGCGCCTCCATCGCCCGCGCCCTCGGCCGCGCCGCCGTCCGCGTGTACGGCCCCACCCGCGCCCAGTCCTACGCCCGCCCGGTCTGCGACACAGCCTTCGCCTCAGGCGTCCTGGCAGCCCACCGCTGAGCCCCCGGAACCCCGGCCGGTTCGGACGGCTGAACCGGCCGGGGTCTGCCCCCTCGTCCAGAAGCCGCAGCACGCACACCACTTCCGCCGACGGCCCGCGCACCCGGCCGCCGCACGGCAGCCACGCCGGGCACGGTCCCGTCCGTACGACCCCGCTCCCCCGCCCGCCCAGGGAAACCCCACCACGTACAGTGCGGGCATGACCCATCCGCACGCCGCGTCCCGCCCCACGCAAGCCGTCATCCTGGCCGGTGGCCAGGGGTCCCGGCTGCGTCCCTACACCGATGACCGGCCGAAGCCGATGGTCGAGATCCCCGGGACGGGGACGCCGATCATCGGGCATCAGCTCGGCTGGCTCGCCGAAGAGGGCGTGACGGACGTCGTCGTCTCCTGCGGCCACCTCGCCGACGTCCTGCAGAGCTGGCTGAAGTCGGCCGACCTGCCGGTGAACGTCACCACCGTCGTCGAGACCGAGCCCCTCGGCCGCGGCGGCGGCCTGCGGTACGCCGCCGCCCGCCTGCCCCACCCGGACGGCCCCTGGTACGCCACCAACGGCGACATCTGGACCCGCTTCTCGCTGCGCGACATGGCGGACTTCCACACCGAGCGCGACGCTGTGGCGACCCTCGCGCTGGCCCGTCCCCGCATCCCGTGGGGCGCCGTGAAGACGGACGGCTTCGGCCACATCACCGACTTCATCGAGGCCCCGCCGACGACATACGAGATCAACGCGGGCGTCTACGTCTTCTCCCCCGAGTTCGCCGCGCTGCTGCCCGAGCGCGGGGACCACGAGCGCACCACCTTCCCGCACCTGGCCCGGGAGCGCCGACTGGCCGGCTTCCCGATCCCGCAGGGCGCCTACTGGCGCGCGATCGACACCGCGAAGGACCTCACCGAGGCGGCGAGGGAACTGGCGGCACTGGGCCGCTGACAGCGCCGCAGAGCAGGGCGTACGCACGAGGGGCCCCGCACGTCGTACGTGCGGGGCCCCTTTTGCGTGGTGGGAGCGTGACCCGTTTTCCGTGGTGGGAGCGTGGCCTACCCCAGCAGCCCGCCCACCAGGCCCGGCTGACCGGAGGACGACGACCCGCCGCCCTCGGAGCCGCCCGAGGAGCCGCCCGAGGAGCCGCCGGAGGCGGTCGCTCCGCCCGAGGAGGGGCCGGAGCTGGTGCTGGGCGCCTCCTCGACCGGGGAGGAGTCCTCCGGCGGGGCCTGCCCCACGGTGCCCTGCGTCTGGCTGGGCGCGCCGGTGGTGGCCGCGTCCTCGCCCGGACCGGCGTCCGCCGCGCTCTCCTCCTGCGTCGGCGCCTCGGAGGTGGCGCCCTGCGTGGGCGAGGTGGAGGCGGACGGCGTCCCCTCGTCGGGCTGCTGCTCGCCGGACTCCTCCGGCAGCGGCGAACCGGGCAGCTCGTTGCGCGGGGCCTCGCCCGGACCGGGCACGACCACCCGGTCGGCGTCCCGCACCGCACCGCCGAGCAGCGAGCCGACGAGCAGGGTGAGCCCGATGACGATCGCGGTGACCAGGGCGCCGCGCCGCAGCACATAGCGCCGCAGCTCCCACAGGTCGGAGCGGGGGCCGAGCCGCCGCCAGGCACCGGCCGCGAGCCGGCCGTCGATGGAGTAGACGGGGGCGCCGGCGATGATCAGCGGCGACCACGCGGCGAGGTAGATGATGTCGGGGGTCTCGTAGACCGGGACCGTCTTCCAGCTGACGGTGACGAGGAGCGCCGCGGACAGCAGCGCCCCGACCGACGCCGCGACCCGCTGCCAGCAGCCCAGGATCGTGAGGACGCCCACGATGACCTGGAGGAAGGCGATGACGAGCCCGGAGCCGACGGGGTGGTGCAGGGCGAACTGGCGCAGCGGCTCGGCGACTTCCCACGGGTGCAGCGTGTTGAGCCACTTCACCATGGAGCCGCGCTTGCCGCCGTCGAAGTACACGGGGTCGCACAGCTTGCCCATGCCGGCGTAGACGGAGATGAAACCGAGCAGGAGACGCAGCGGGAGGAGCACCACGCCGAGGTTCATCCGGCGGTGCGGGTAGTAGGCGTGCCGGGCGGGGTCGTCGCCGTGGCGCTTGCCGCGTGGCGCGGCGTCCGCCGCCGCCTCGGCGAACTCCTCGAACCGGGTGTCGTCGTAGGCGGGTTCGTCGTAGGCGGGTTCGTCGTAGGCGCTGCCGACGGTGGGCATCCGCGGCAGGAGCCGGTTCTCGCCGGCGCCCGGGCCGCGCTGCTGGCCGACGATCGGGGTCTCGAGGGTCTGTGCCGTGAGGTCGCCACCGTCGTAGCCGTCGTAGCCGTCGTAGCCGTCGCCGACGTGCGGGATGACCTGGGTGGCTCCGGCGTCGGCGGCGGGCGGTTCGCCGTGGCCGACGCTGCCTGCCCGCACGGCCTGGAGCAGGCGGTGCGCGCCGGTGTCGTCGGGGGCGGACCGGCCGCTCCACACGACGGGCCGGCGGCGGGCCCCGGCGTTCACGCCGGTCACGCCTGCTCTCCCCGCAGCCCCGACGACGGGGATGCGCGCGGTGTCCTCGGTGGCGCTCATGTGCCGGGCGACCCGCGGCGATGGGGCGCGCCGCGTCGACGCTCCCAACTGCACGCGGAAACTCGCATGATTGACGATGATCTGCGCCGGATCGCTCGGCACCTTCACCATGCTCAGCGCGGGAGCGTCGTCGAATCCCGACGGGCCGTCCCCCGTGGGTGTGCGGGGTGTTCTGGTGTCCACGCTCATCTAACAGAGTGACGTGTGTTTAGGACACTGCTTTGACCCGCCGGATCTGTCCGGACCCCGTCAAGGTCGCCCTGTCCGCCGGAATCAGCCCGCCGGGGTGAACGCCCGGACAGGTGTTCACCCCCGTCGGCGCGCCGCCTCGTACAGCACGATGCCCGCCGCCACACCGGCGTTGAGGGACTCGGCGCCGCCCGGCATCGGGATCCGCACGCGGAAGTCGCACGTCTCGCCGACCAGCCGCGACAGGCCCTTGCCCTCACTGCCGACGACGATCACCACCGGCCCTTCCAGCGCCTGGAGTTCACCGATCTCCGACTCGCCGTCGGCGGCCAGGCCGACGACCACGATGCCGGCCTTCTTGTACGCCTCCAGCGCGCGGGTGAGGTTGGTGGCGCGGGCGACCGGCGTGCGGGCCGCCGCACCGGCCGACGTCTTCCAGGCACCGGCGGTCATGCCGGCCGCGCGCCGCTCGGGGACGAGGACGCCGTGGCCGCCGAACGCGGAGACGGAACGCACGACGGCACCGAGGTTGCGCGGGTCGGTCACGCCGTCCAGCGCGACGATCAGCGGGTCCTCGCCCTCGTCGTAGGCGGCTTCGGCGAGGTCCTCGGGGTGGGCGTACTCGTACGGCGGGACCTGGAGCACCAGGCCCTGGTGGTTGAGGCCGTTCGTCATGCGGTCCAGCTCGGGGCGCGGCGCCTCCATGAGGTTGATGCCGCCGCGCTCGGCCGCGAGCTGGAGCGCCTCGCGCACCCGCTCGTCGTTGTCGATGAACTGCTGCACGTACAGCGTGGACGCGGGCACGCCCTCGCGCAGCGCCTCGACGACGGGGTTGCGGCCGACGACCAGCTCGGACGTCGACCTGCCGCCGCCGCGCCGCTGCTGCGGACGGCCCTGCACGCGGCGGGCCTTGGCCGCCGCGGCGCGCTGCTTGGCGTGTCCCTTGCGCATCTCGGCGGGCGGGGTCGGCCCCTTGCCCTCCAGGCCTCGGCGCCGCTGGCCGCCGCTGCCGACCTGCGCGCCCTTCTTGCCGGACATGCGGCGGTTGTGAGCGGCCATGACCTACCTGTTCTCTGCGGAAGTGTGTGCGTTCGTCAGTGCAAGTGTGCCGCCCGAGACGCCGGGCGGCACATTCGCACTGTTCAGGGGCTCAGCGCGGGCCGAGCGACCAGCGCGGCCCCTGGGGGCTGTCCTCGATGACGAGCCCCGACTGGTTGAGCTGGTCGCGGATCGCGTCGGCGGTCGCCCAGTCCTTGCGACCGCGCGCCGCCTCCCGCTGGTCGAGGACCAGGCGTACGAGGCTGTCGATGACGCCGTGCAGGTCCTCACCGCGGTCGTTCTCCCCGGCCCAGTGCGGGTCGAGGGGGTCGAGTCCGAGGACGCCGAGCATGGCGCGGACCTCGGCGAGGCGGGCCACGGCGGCTTCCTTGTCGTCGGCGGCCAGCGCGCTGTTGCCCTGCCGGACGGTGGTGTGCACGACGGCGAGCGCCTGCGGGACGCCCAGGTCGTCGTCCATCGCCTCGGCGAAGGCGGGCGGCACTTCGGCGGCCGGTTCGACGACCCCGCCGGCCATCTCGACGACACGCTGCACGAAGCCCTCGATCCGCGCGAACGCCGACTCGGCCTCGCGCAGGGCCTCCTCGCTGTACTCGATCATCGAGCGGTAGTGCGGGGTGCCGAGGTAGTAGCGCAGCACGATGGGACGCCACCGCTTGACCATCTCGGAGACCAGCACGCTGTTCCCGAGCGACTTGGACATCTTCTCGCCGCTCATGGTGACCCAGGCGTTGTGCACCCAGTACCGGGCGAACTCGTCGCCGTAGGCCTTGGCCTGGGCGATCTCGTTCTCGTGGTGCGGGAAGATCAGGTCGAGGCCGCCGCCGTGGATGTCGAAGGCGGAGCCGAGGTACTTGTGGGCCATCGCCGAGCACTCCAGGTGCCAGCCGGGACGGCCGCGGCCCCACGGGGTCTCCCAGCTGGGCTCGCCGGGCTTGGCCGCCTTCCACATCGCGAAGTCCCGCGCGTCCCGCTTGCCCGTCTCGCCCTCGCCCGACGGCTGGAGCAGGTTGTCCAGCTCCTGGTTGGACAGCTGGAGGTACTCCGGGAACGAGCGCACGTCGAAGTAGACGTTGCCGTCGGCCTCGTAGGCGTGGCCGCGCTCGATCAGACCTCGCATCATCTCGATCATCTCCGGCACGTGTCCGGTGGCGCGCGGCTCGTACGTCGGCGGCAGGCAACCCAGCACCTCGTAGCCGTCGTTGAACGCGCGCTCGTTCTCGTACCCGATGGACCACCAGGGGCGGCCCTGGTCGTGGGACTTGGTGATGATCTTGTCGTCGATGTCGGTGACGTTGCGGACGAACGTGACGTCGTAGCCGCGGTGGGTGAACCAGCGGCGCATGATGTCGAAGTTCAGGCCCGATCGGATGTGCCCGATGTGCGGGGCCGCCTGCACGGTGGCGCCACACAGGTAGATCGAGACACAACCCGGCTTGAGCGGGGAGAAGTCACGGATCTGCCGGGCGCTGGTGTCGTACAGGCGAATGGTCACCACTCCAGGGTAGTGGGCGTGGAGCGATGCCCCGCGCCCTTCCGCTCAAGGGCCGCACTTTCGTGACACGACGCGGCCCGTGTCACGCCGTGCGCACGACCAGCGCCGTCGCGATCGCCATCAGGCCCTCCCCCCGGCCGGGGAAGCCGAGCCCGTCGGTGGTCGCGCCGGACACCGACACGGGGGCGCCCGCCGCCTCGGAGAGGATCTTCTGCGCCTCGTCGCGCCGCTTACCGATCTTGGGGCGGGGGCCGACGACCTGGACCGCGATGTTGCCGATGCGGAAGCCGGCCGCGCGGACGATCCTGGCGGCCTCGGTCAGCAGCGTCACGCCCGAGGCGCCGGACCACTCGGGGCGGCCGGTGCCGAAGTGCTGGCCCAGGTCACCGAGTCCGGCGGCGGAGAACAGCGCGTTGCAGGCGGCGTGCGCGACGACGTCGGCGTCGGAGTGGCCGGCCAGTCCGTGCCCCTCGCCCTCCCACTTCAGGCCCGCGCACCACAGCTCGCGGCCCTCCTCGAAGGCGTGGATGTCGGTGCCGATGCCGACCTGCGGGAGCGGCGGCGCCTCAGAAGCCATCGTTGAGCCTCCTGCGGGCGATGACCGCCTCCGCGAGGACCAGGTCCAGCGGGCGGGTGACCTTGAAGGCCTCCTCGTGGCCGGGGACGACCACGACGGTCAGGCCGAGCTGCTCGACCATGCTCGCGTCGTCGGTGACGTCCTCGGTGACCGTCTCGTGGGCGCTGACGAGGGTGGCCCGGTCGAAGCCCTGCGGTGTCTGCACGGCGCGCAGCCGGGCGCGCTGCAAGGTGGCCACCACCGGCTCCGGCGCCCCGGGCTCCACCGCGGGCGCGACCTCCTTGACGGTGTCGGCGAGCGGCAGCGCCGGGACGACGGCCGGGGCGCCGTCGCGGACCGCCTCGATGACGGTGTCGACGGTGTCGACGGGCACCAGCGGGCGGGCGGCGTCGTGCACGAGCACGATGTCGTACTGCGGCGGCAGCGCCTGGAGGCCGAGCCGCACCGACTCCTGGCGCGTGTCGCCGCCGGGCACCACGAGGAAGTCGGTGCGCTCGGGCAGCGCGTGCGCGTCGAGCAGCGACTTCACCTCGGCGGTTCCCTCCGGCGGGGCCACCACGACCACGAGGGAGACGGCGCGGGAGGCGGCGAGGGCGCGCACCGCGTGGATCAGCATGGGGGTCCCGCCCAGCGTGCGGAGCGCCTTGGGGGCGCCCGGCCCGAGGCGTACTCCCCGGCCGGCGGCCGGGATCACCGCGGCCGTGCGGGCGGGAGCGGGGGCGGGAAGCGAATCGTCAGACATCGGTTCCTGTCAGGTTTGTGTGCTCGGCCTACGTGGGTACGGAGACAGCGTGCCGGGCGCGACGCCTCGACCGGACCCTTCCGTGACACTGGTCGAGCCAGCTGCCCGGGCCCGGCACGACCAGTATCGGGGGACCTTCCGTGGGGCGTCCCCCGAGGTACGGTGCGGCGTCGTCGATGGGATCGGTCATCGATGGGATCGGTGGGTGGACATCTCGATGATGGACATCCAGGGCGTCCAGCGGGTGAACATCCCGGGGGAGCATCCCAGGTGAACCTCCGTGGATGAACGCGAACATGCCGCAGCGCCCGGCGACGGGAGTACGTCATCGGGCACCGCGGCATTTCGGTGTGCTGTGCGATGTTCTGAGGCCGGCTCACGCCTGCGCCAGGACGCCGCCTGCGTCAGGACGCGAGGACCTCGTCGAGCAGAGCCTCGGCCTTGTCCTCGTTCGTGTTCTCCGCGAGGGCGAGCTCGCTCACCAGGATCTGGCGGGCCTTGGCGAGCATGCGCTTCTCGCCGGCGGAGAGTCCGCGCTCACGCTCGCGACGCCACAGGTCACGCACGACTTCCGCGACCTTGATGACATCGCCGGAGGCGAGCTTCTCCAGATTTGCCTTGTAACGACGCGACCAGTTCGTGGGCTCCTCGGCGTACGGCGCGCGCAGCACCTCGAAGACCCGGTCCAGTCCGTCCTGACCGACCACATCACGCACGCCGACGAACTCCGCATTGTCCGCTGGCACACGCACCGTCAGGTCACCCTGGGCGACCTTCAGCACCAAGTAGGTCTTGTCCACGCCTTTGATCTGGCGAGTTTCGATGGCCTCGATCAGCGCGGCCCCGTGATGGGGATAGACCACGGTGTCGCCAACCTTGAACGTCATGTGACAGGTACCCCTTCCGTGGCTATCCAGGGTAACACGGATACGGCGTCTTCTGAATGGCGTTTTCGCAGGTCAGGGCATATCTCGGGGCTTGACAACAGCGACAGGAACGTGCTGCGACGGGTGCGCGGAAGCAGGTATTCGCAGGTCGGAGCGGCTCTTCGAGGGGGGTGAAACGCGTACGTTACACGCATCCGGAGGCTCGCTCGAGCGGCCGAACATCCACATATGTCCGCTTCCAAGCGTGCGACTTCCGCTACTCCGTTCGGTGCTCCGAGCCGGATCCGGACGGTTTCCGGAATTGATCACACCGCCGGCCGAAGAGCCGGTGATCAATTCCGGGGACGGCCGCGCATTCCTTCACGGAAAATCCGCGCTCCGTCGTGAGCGGCTCTTATGTGAATGGGCGACGACCTCCACTCAAGGACCCGGTGACATGTGTGTCCGGGGAGCGTCGAGGGCGCCTCGCGTGGCCCCCGGAACCCGCTAGAGGCGGGTCGGGTGCGGTGGCGCGGGAACGGCTCGGTAACCTAAGCGCGCTGACAGACCCTTAGGGCGGCTTTATAGAAGGAGAGCTGCCCGTGTGCGTTCAAGGAGTTGCCGCCGCCGTGAGCAGCAGCCTTCGACGCGGCGCCCTCGCCGCCTCCGCCCTCGCGTTCTCGATCGCCACGCTCGCCGCCTGCGGCGCCGGCAACGACGCCCAGACACTGGAGATCAAGCCGGACAACGCGGCCACCAGTGTCGGTGACCTCAAGCTGCAGAACGTCGTCGTCATCACCCAGCCCGACCTGGAGTCGACGGGTCCGGCGGTGATCTCCGCGACCGTCTTCAACAGTGGCAGCAAGGCGCAGACGCTGGAGTCGATCACCGTCGACGGCACCGGCAAGTCCGCCGAGCTCAAGCCGGCCAAGGGCACCGGCAAGGTGACCGTCCCGGCCGGCGGTTCGGTCGTCATCGGCGGGCAGAACAACGCCTCCGCCGTCCTGCCCAGCAGCCGGGAGGCGGTCGAGGACGGCAACGCCCAGAAGATCACCTTCACCTTCAGCGAGACCGGCGAGATCAGCATGCGCGCCTTCGTCGTGCCCGCCGAGAGCTACTTCACCTCCTGGGGGCCGACGCCCCTGCCGAGCGCCCCGGCGGAGTCCCCCGCCGAGTCGCCGGCCGAGGGCGAGTCCCCGACCGCGGGTGCCACCGAGGGCGGGACCGAGTCGCCCGCCGCGACCGGCAGCGCCTCTCCGCACGCCGGGGAGACGGCCGGGGAGACGGCCGGGGCCGCGAGCCACTGAGCACGGCACGCGGCGCGGAACACGAGAGAAGGGCGGCACCCCTGCGGGGGTGCCGCCCTTCTCGTACGTCGTGGCGCGACCGGTTCGCGGTCCGGAGGTCTACGGCTCGAACTTGTAGCCCAGGCCGCGGACCGTGACCAGGTAGCGCGGCGCGCCCGGGTCCGGCTCGATCTTGGCGCGCAGGCGCTTGACGTGGACGTCCAGGGTCTTGGTGTCACCGACGTAGTCGGCGCCCCAGACGCGGTCGATGAGCTGCATGCGGGTCAGTACCCGGCCCGCGTTGCGCAGCAGCATCTCCAGCAGGTCGAATTCCTTCAGCGGCAGGTCGACCTTCGAGCCGGCCACGGTGACGACGTGCCGGTCGACGTCCATGCGGACCGGTCCGGCCTCCAGTGCCGCCGGGGTCACCTCCTCCGGCTCGCCGCGGCGGCGCAGCACGGCCCGGATACGGGCCACCAGCTCGCGCGAGGAGAACGGCTTGGTGACGTAGTCGTCGGCCCCTATCTCCAGGCCGACGACCTTGTCGATCTCGCTGTCCTTGGCGGTCACCATGATCACGGGGACGTTGGAGCGGCCGCGCAGCTGGCGGCATACCTCCGTACCGGGCAGACCCGGCAGCATCAGGTCGAGGAGGACGAGGTCGGCGCCGTTGCGCTCGAACTCGTCGAGTCCGTCGGGCCCGGTGGCCGCGACGGCGACCTCGAAGCCCTCTTTGCGGAGCATGTACGACAGGGCGTCGGAGAAGGACTCCTCGTCCTCGACGACGAGCACACGGGTCACGGAAGGACCTCCGGAGCGGAAAGCGTCTGGTACGCGGTTGAGTCGGGGGGTGAGACAT
>NZ_BQUN01000068.1:0-25318 GCF_026008495.1 Streptomyces sp. A012304 | reverse complement strand
GCCCGCGACCGGTCGGCGCGCTGGTGCGCCGACCGGTCGCGGGCCGCGCCCGCTTCCGGCAGTCGCAGGGTGAAGGTGGAGCCCTGTCCCTCGGCGCTCCACACCGTGACCTCCCCGCCGTGCGAGGCGGCCACGTGCTTCACGATGGCCAGCCCGAGGCCCGTGCCGCCGGTGGCACGGGAACGGGCCGGGTCGACGCGGTAGAAGCGCTCGAAGATGCGCTCCTTGTCCTTGTCGGAGATGCCGATGCCCTGGTCGGTCACGGCGATCTCGATCAGGTCGCCGCCGGGTGCGGTCACCCGGCGGGCGGCGATGCCGACGCGGGTGCGGGCGGGCGAGTAGTTGACGGCGTTCTCGACCAGGTTGCCCAGAGCGGCGGCCAGCTGCCCCCGGTTGCCCCAGACGTGCAGGTCGGCGGCGCCTGCCGCGGCCATGGTGATCTGCTTGGCGCCGGCCTGGTGGCGGCAGCGGTCGACGGCCTCGGCGACCAGTTCGTCGACCCGGACCGGCTCGGCGTCCTCGAGGGGATCGTCGTTCTGCACCCGGGAGAGGTCGATCAGCTCCTGGACCAGGCTGGTCAGCCGGGTGGCCTCGATCTGCATACGGCCGGCGAAGCGCTGCACCGCCTCCGGGTCGTCGGAGGCGTCCATGACGGCCTCGGACAGCAGGGAGAGCGCGCCGACCGGCGTCTTCAGCTCATGGCTGACGTTGGCCACGAAGTCGCGGCGGACCGCCTCGATACGGCGGGCCTCGGTGAGGTCCTCGACGAGGAGGAGCACGAGCCGGGAGCCCAGGGGCGCCACGCGCGCGGAGACCGCGAGGGCCTCGCCGCGTCCGGTGCCGCGCCGGGGCAGGTCCAGTTCGACCTGGCGTATCTCGCCGTCCCGTCTGGTGTCCCGGGCCATCTGGAGCATCGGCTCCACCGCGAGCTTGCCGCCGCGGACCAGCCCGAGGGCGTAGGCGGCGGAGCTGGCCTTGACGACGGCGTCGGCCTCGTCGAGGACGACGGCCGAGGAACGGAGCACCGACAGGACGGTGTCCACGCCCGGGGGGAGAACGGGATCGGTGTGCAAGGAGGTCCTGGTGGGTCGATTCTGGTCGCGTTCGCTCCAACGGAACGCCAGCATGGCGATGACGCCGGTGAGCACCCCGGCGATCGCTGCCGCTGCGGCGACCGCCGCGTTCACGTCCATGCATCCAGGTTAGGCACGAGATCCTTCCCGGCCACAGCCATCGAAGCGGGACCTCCAACACTCGTCGCCCAGAGTTCACCTTGGAGCCAGAGGTGGTTCATTTGAGGTGACGGAAACCGACGCGTACGGGGCGGACCGTGGCACCGTGGGGTGCGGAGACACCCTGCTGAACACGGCGGACCCCCAAAGAGCGACGTACGAGAGGGAACCCTGATGCGGGACGCGTACCACGAGGAACTTGACTCGATCGGCGACGGTCTGGTGGAGATGGCCCGGCTGGTGGGGTCGGCGATCGGGCGCGCCACGACCGCCATCCTCGACTCCGACCTGAAGCTGGCCGAGAGCGTGATCGAGGCCGACCAGAAGGTCGACGAATTGCAGCACGACCTGGAGGCGCGGGCGATAGCGCTGCTGGCGCGGCAGCAGCCGGTGGCGACGGATCTGCGGATCGTCGTCACGTCGCTGCGCATGTCCGCCGACCTGGAGCGCTCCGGCGACCTCGCCCAGCACGTGGCGAAGCTCGCCCGGCTGCGCTTCCCCGAGCGCGCGGTGCCGCAGGACCTGCACGCCACCATTCTGGAGATGGGCCAGCTCGCGCAGCGCCTGATGGCCAAGGCGGCCGAGGTGATCATCACGAAGGACGTCGACCTCGCGCTCCAGCTGGAGTCCGACGACGACGCGATGGACCTGCTGCACCGCACCCTCTTCCAGCACCTGATCGACGAGCGCTGGAAGCACGGCATCGAGACGGCCGTCGACGTGACGCTCCTCGGCCGGTACTACGAGCGGTACGCCGACCACGCGGTGGCCGTCGCCAAGCGTGTGGTGTTCCTGGTGACGGGCGAGCACGCGGACGAGCTCCAGCAGGACGTGCCGGCCGAGATCCAGCCGGTGGCGGGGGCGGAGGGAGCGTAGCGAGCGGCGTGCGCGAGGCGCTCGGGGGCCTCGGAGGCGTGCGGGAGCCACAGTGCGCCGTTGATGCGCCCGGCGGAACGGGCGTGCAATGGGCACAGGCGCGTCAGCGTCCAGGCGACAGGCGCGTCAGCGTCCAGGCGCCCCGGCCTTCAGGAGGAACCCATGGCGGAAGCTTCCAGCACCTCCAGCACGCCCGACCCCACCCAGGAACGGCCGACCGAGCAGCCCGCCGAGACCAGGAACCTGATGCTGATTGGCGCGTGCGGCTGCGGCTCGGGGTGCGGCTGCGGCTGCCAGTCGGGCAGTCCCTGCCAGTGCGGTTAGGGGAAACCGAGTACGTCAGTGAGTGAGGGATCCGGCGTCGTCGCCGGGTCCCTCATCGTCGTTCCCGGACCCGGCAGCCGGCGGGTTCGCCCGGGGGCGGGTGCGGGGCGCAGCATGGAAGGGACAGACGGGTAAGAGAACGGAAGAAGGGAAGGGGGTCCGGTGATGACCCAGTTCATGGACGTCCACCACGGCATGGTGGGCATCACGGAGGACCAGCTCAGGCAGGCCCACCAGGCCGACCTCGCCATAGAGAAGGACGAGGGCGTGCACTTCCAGCGTGCCTGGGCGGACCCGACGTCCGGCACGGTCTACTGCCTCTCCGAGGGGCCGTCGGCCGACGCGGTCCAGCGCATACACGAACGCGCCGGGCACAAGGCCGACGAGATCCACGAGGTGCCGTTGACGATCTCGTGAGGCGGCACCTCACGACCGAGGACCGGGACGAGGAGGCGGGGCGGAGGCTCGGTTTCCGGAGCCCACCGCCCCTGCCGTCGGTTCCGCCGGCTCTGCTGTTGGTTCTGCCGGCCCTGCTGGCGGTTCTCCGCGAGAGTGAGTGGATCTCCGCGAGAGCGAGTTGAGCGATCATGGAGCAGCCCATCGGCACGGGCACCGTCCCCGGCGCCGGCCCGGGCCGGACGGCGACCCGCCGCCTCGACGCCATCGTGCGGGAGGCCCTCACCGCGCGCGTCACCCTCGACGAGCACGGCACGGTGACAGCGTGGAACGAGGGCGCCGAGAAGCTGCTCGGCCATCCGGCCGCGCGGATCGTCGGCCGCCCGGCCGCCGAGCTGCTGGCCGACCCCGTTCCCGCGCACGACCTGCCGCCCTTCGCCGAACTGCCCCGCTGGAACGGCGAGGTCACCCTGAGGCACCGCGACGGTCACCGCCTCTCGATCAGGGTCATCGCCCACCACAGGACACCGGAGACCGGGGCGGCGGCCGACGTCCGCGAGTGGCTCGTGGTCTCGCCACTGGCCGGCCTCGACCGGCAGCCCATGGACGACCCACTCGTGACCTGGAGCTTCACCCAGTCCCCCTGCTGCGCGCTGGCCCTGTACGACACACATCTGCGGCTGCGGCGGGCCAACACCGACATGGAACGCTCCGTCGCGCTCACCGAGGAGGAGATGCGCGGCCTGCGCGTGAACGAGATCGTCGACAACGCCGCCGGCGACAAGGCCGAGCGCAGCATGGCACGGGTGCTGGAGACCGGAGAGCCGCAGTACGACGAGAACTTCCTGCGCGCCGCCGGGGAGACGCGCGAGCACGCCTGGTCGGTGTCCCTTTCGGCGCTGCGGGACGACGACGGCACCATCAGGGGGGTCTGCCTGGCCGCGCACGACATGACCGAGCAGCACTGGGCCCGCAAGCGGCTCCAGCTGATCGCGGAGGCCGGCCGGCGCCTCGGCAGGACCCTGGACGTGACGCGGACCGCGCAGGAACTGGCCGACATGACCGTCCCGGAGCTCGCCGACTTCGTCAGCGTCGATCTGCTGGCCGCCCTGGACGACGTACTCGAACGGCCGCCGGAGGCGGTGGCGGTGGACGGGCCGCTGCTGCTGCGGCGGGCCGCGCACCGGTCGGTGCTGCCGGGCACCCCGGAGGCGGTCGTGGCGCCGGGCGAGGTGGACGTGTACCCGCAGGGGTCGGCTCCGGTGGAGAGCCTGCGCTCCGGGCGGGCCATGCTGCACAAGGTGACCGACCCGGCCATCAGCGAGTGGATCGCGCTGGATCCGCTGCGGGCCGCGCGGGTGCGGGAGTTCGGAATCCGCTCGGTGATGACGGTGCCGCTGTCGGCGCGCGGAACGACGCTGGGTGTCGCCGTCTTCGCCCGGCACCGGCACCCCGAGCTGTTCGGGGAGGACGACCTGGTGCTGGCCGAGGAGCTGGCGGCCCGGGCGGCGGTCAGCATCGACAACGCCCGCCGCTACGCACGTGAGCGGGCGACGGCGGTCACCTTGCAGCGCAGCCTGCTGCCGCAGCGGCTGCCCGAACAGGTGGCGGTGGAGGTCGCCTCCCGCTACCTCCCGGCGGGCGCGCACGCCGGCGTGGGCGGCGACTGGTTCGACGTCGTACCGCTGTCCGGGGCGCGGGTGGCGCTCGTCGTCGGGGACGTCGTCGGGCACGGCCTGCACGCCTCGGCGACGATGGGCCGGATGCGGACCGCCGTGCGCACCCTGGCCGACATGGACCTGCCGCCCGACGAGCTGCTCACCCACCTCGACGACCTGGTCTCCCGGCTCGCCGGCGAGGACGAGGGCGCCCGGCGGACCGGCTGGGCCCCGGACACCTCCGGCGGCGTCGGCGCGACCTGCCTGTACGCGGTGTACGACCCCGTCTCGCGCCGTTGCTGCCTCGCCCGGGCCGGCCACCCGGTCCCGGCCGTGGCGGCTCCCGACGGCACCGTCGAGATCCTCGACCTGCCGGCCGGGCCGCCGCTCGGCCTGGGCGGACTGCCCTTCGAGGCGGTGGAGCTGGAGCTGGCCGAGGGCAGTCTGCTCGCCCTCTACACCGACGGCCTGATCGAGTCCCGCGAGCGTGACGTCGACGTGGGCCTGCGCCGCCTGTGCCAGGCGCTCGGCCGCCCCGCCCCCTCCCTGGACACTTTGTGCGACGCGGTCCTCGCCGACCTGCTCCCCCAGCGCCCCGTCGACGACGTGGCCCTGCTCCTCGCCCGCACCCGCGCCCTGGACGCCTCCCGCGTCGCCACCTGGGAGGTCCCGGCCGACGCCTCCGCCGTCGCCCAGACCCGGAAGGACGCGGTGGCGCAACTGGAGACATGGGGGCTCGGCGACGCCGCGTTCATCACCGAACTGGTCGTCAGCGAACTCGTCACCAACGCCATCCGGCACGCCGAACCCCCCATCCAGCTCCGCCTCATCCACGACAACACCCTCATCTGCGAGGTCACCGACAGCAGCAACACGGCCCCCCACCTCCGCCGGGCCCGCACCTACGACGAGGGCGGCCGAGGCCTCCTCCTCGTCGCCCAACTCACCCAGCGGTGGGGGACACGACAGGGCGGAAAGGGCAAGACGATCTGGGCGGAGCAGGAGTTGGGGCGAGGGCCGGAACTCTTCTGAACGCCCGGGATGCGGGGCGAACCGTTGACGGCCGTCACTGGGCTGCGGTGAACGGCCGTCGCCGGGGCTGCGGGCGAACGGCCGTCACCGGGCTGCGGGCGAACGGCCGTCACCGGGCGACGCGGTGGGCTGTCACGCCGGGGCGTCCGGAGGAGCAAGATCAGCAAGACCTAGCGGATGCCCGTGCGGGCCTGCTCGATCCACCCCAGCACGGCCTTGGCGCCGCAGCTCTCGGCGACCGACTGGGCCTCGTCGAGGTGGCGGGACGCCCCCGACGGGTCGCCGGTCTCGGCCGCGAGGTAGGCCAGCGCCACCAGTCCGGCCGCCACCCCGGGCTGGAAGCCGATCTCCCGGCGCAGTGTCACCGATGCGGTCAAACACTCGCGGGCCTGCTCGAAGTGGCCTGCTTCCTGCTCGGCGAAGCCGAGGTGGCGGATCGCGTAGGACATCGTCCTGCGGTCGTCGACGGATTTCGCCAGCGCGTACGACCGCTCGAAGTACGGCCTGCCGGTGGCGCCGTCGCCCTTGACCACCTGGTGCCAGCAGCCGACCCAGAACAACGCGTCCGCCTCGCCGGACGCGTCCCCCAGACGCTTGTACAACTCGGCCGCGCGCTCGAACAACAGCAGTTCCTGGCTGTTCTCCTCGCGGTCGTTCAGGAAGCGGACGTGCAGTACCTTGCCCCGCGCCATCGAGAGCGGCGCCTCGACCGCGTCCAGCACGTCATCGGAGCGGTCCAGCGCGGACGTGTCCCCGCCGAACATCGCCGCCTCGAACAGCTCACCCGCCTGCTCGATCCAGTCCTGCCCTTGCATACTTCTGCCCCTTCTCCCTAGACCAGTCCGTCGAGCGGCCTGAGGAACCGGCGCTCGTAGCGTTTGATGCAGCGGGTCGCACGAGCCAGTTCGAACGCCTCCTGACACTCCGGGTCGGACTTGATGTCCGTGCGGTACTGCTCGTACGCGGCCAGACTGGCAAACGAGAAGAGGGCGTAGGCGATGTCGCTGTCGCCCTCACTCGGCAGGAAGTAGCCGTGGTGCGTCCCACCGAAACGGTTCACGAGCCTAACCCAGCGACGACCGTATTCCTCGAAGTCCGCAAGCTTGTCGGCGTCGATCTCGTACCTCAGATGAATGGTGATCACGCCGTCATGATGCCGCGTGACGGTCCGGACCGGAGGCCGGCCCGGACGACACACGCGTCAGGACCTGGTCGTCTCGGCAGGTCGAGCTGAGAGACGCCTGGAGGGTTCGTGGAAGCTACCGCTCCTGGCGAACCGGACCAGCACAGGTGATCGTCGCAGGCTACTGGCCGACGAGACCGACGAATCGATCGACGACATATGTCGGTCGCTGATATATATAGGTGGCATGAATGAGCGACCGCTTCAGGAGCCGACGCTGCTCCTGCTCACTGCCCTGGCCGACGAGCCCAGGCACGGCTATGGACTGATTCAGGAGATCGACGCGATCTCCCAGGGCCGCGTGCGGATGCGCACCGGCACTCTCTACGGCGCGCTGGACCGGCTGGTCCAGCAGGGCCTGATCCGGGTCGAGCGCGAGGAGGTCGTGGACGGTCGGGCGCGCAAGGTCTACGCCCTCGCCGAGGCCGGCCGAGACGTGCTGAGCGCCGAGACGGAGCGGCTGCGTGCTGTCGTCGCCGAGGCGGAGCGTCGACTGGCCGCCCGTCGCGCCCACGCCATCCGCCCGAAGGGGGCCCTGGCATGACGCAGCAGCACAGCTCACTCGCGTTCCGCTGGGCGCTGCGCCTCCATCCGGCCGCCTACCGCGCTGAGCACGAAGCCGAGTTGACCGCGATCTATGCCGAGGCGACGCAGGATGCCGGCCCGCTCGGCCGGCTGCGCGAGGCGCTCGATGTCGCCGGCCATGGCCTGCGGCGGCGCACCGGCCTGGGCTCCGACCGGATGGCGGGGCAGGTCCTCGCGCAGGCGGCCCCGCTGGCTGTCGCCGTGGCGACGGGCAGCTTCCTGGCGGGCCTGTTGTGGCTCTTCGCCCCCGGCGTCCGGACCTTGCCGGCGTCCTCCTCCCCGAATGTGCTGAGCCTGGCCAACACGGGCCTCACGCCGCTGCTCTGGCTGGCGGCGCTCGCGGCTGTCTGGACCGGGCGCTGGACCGTGGCCCGTGCCCTCGTCGTGCCGGCGATGGTGCTGTGCCTGGCCGACGTCCTGCTGGCCGCGTTCGCCTCCTCCGGCTTCCACGGCACCCCCTCGATCGCAGTGATCCGACTGGCCGTGCCGCTGCTCACCGGCGCCATCGTCCTCGCCGCACCCAGGGATCTGCTCGGCACGTCCCTGTCACAACGCCGCACGATCATGGGAACCACCGTGCTGGCGGCTGTCCTGATGTCGGGCGTGCAGCTCGTCGAGACGTACTACCCCTTTGTGCTGGGCGTTCTCAGCGTCATCGGCCCGCTGTGGGCCGGGGTCCTGTGGGCCGGGGTCCTCGCGATCGCCCTGCTCTTCGGCACGCGTAACCGGTTGACCGTCGCGGGCGTGGCGGTGGCCGTGCTGCCCACCACGCTTCAGGTGACGGTCCAGCTCACCCCCGCGGGCGTGGTCGTCCTGCTCCTGGTCCTGCTCAGCAGCACGGTGCCCTTCCTCCGCACGCGCCAGCGCCACTTCCAGTCGACCCCGCCGAACGCGGCATAGCCGGCTCCGGAACCCCGGGCCGCACCCCGGATCGGCCCGACGCTTCTGCCGGGCGTCCTGCCAGCCGGAAACTTGAGATCGGGACCCGGTGGCGACGGCTGCCTGTCGGCCGTCAGGCCCTGCTCGTCCTCGCCCACCTGCGGTGCGGGGACACCTACGCGCGGCTCGCCGCCGGGTTCGGCATAGGCGTCGCGACCGTGTACCGATACATACGTGACCTGACCGCCGCCCGACGCCACGGCATCATCGACGCGCTCGCCGAGGCCGACGTGAAGTGCTGGGCGGACAAGGCTTACCAGGGCGCCGGGCGCCCCGTCCGGGTGCCGTTCAGGGGCCTCGGCTCAAACTCTGGAAGCGCTCCGCAACCTGAGGTGAGAAGGAACTCCATGAGTTTTGACATCTTCGTGTGCCGGTTCGAGAACGGTGAGCCGGCGCCGCTGGACATGAGTGCCGCGCACGAGGTCCTCGGCCCCTATGCGGTGGCGCGGGATCCCGAGACGGACTTCCTGCTGGTGAGTACGGCGGAGGGGGAGGAGGCGGGTGTGTACTTCAACAGCCCGACCGGCATCACCCTCAACCGCTTCGGAGGGGCCGGGATCATGGACCTCCTGGCCGTCCTGCTGCGACGGCTGGATGCCGTGCTCATCGTCCCGGGCGGGCCGACCATGATCCAGCGGGACGAGGACCGCGAGCTTCTGCCCGCCTCCCTCAGGGACGAGTGGCCCGTCGTCGTGGCCCGTACCGGCGCGGAGATCGACCGGGCGATCCGGGCTTCCTGAACGAACGGACGAGGGGCCCCTCCCCGGTGCACCCCTCCTGCCTCAGCGAACGGGAGCGACGGCCCGGAGACGGCCCAGAGGCAGCGAAAAGCCCCCTCCCGGCGGAGATCCCGCAGGCAGGGGGCTTACGCGGGGGGCTTACTTCTTCTTGCCCTGGTTCTTGACTGCTTCGATCGCTGCTGCGGCTGCCTCGGGGTCGAGGTAGGTGCCGCCCGGTGTGACCGGCTTGAAGTCGGCGTCCAGTTCGTAGGAGAGGGGGATGCCGGTGGGGATGTTGAGGCCCGCGATGTCGGCGTCGGAGATGCCGTCGAGGTGCTTGACCAGGGCGCGGAGGCTGTTGCCGTGGGCGGCGACCAGGACCGTGCGGCCGGTCAGGAGGTCGGGGACGATGCCGTCGTACCAGTACGGGAGCATGCGGATGACGACGTCCTTGAGGCACTCCGTGCGGGGGCGCAGCTCCGGGGGGATCGTCGCGTAGCGCGCGTCGTTCGCCTGGGAGAACTCCGCGTCGTCGGCCAGCGGCGGGGGCGGGGTGTCGTAGGAGCGGCGCCAGAGCATGAACTGCTCCTCGCCGAACTCCGCGAGGGTCTGGGCCTTGTCCTTGCCCTGGAGGGCGCCGTAGTGGCGTTCGTTCAGGCGCCAGCTGCGGTGGACCGGGATCCAGTGGCGGTCGGCGGCCTCCAGTGCGAGCTGCGCGGTGCGGATCGCCCGCTTCTGGAGGGACGTGTGGACCACGTCGGGGAGGAGGTCGGCGTCCTTCAGGAGCTCGCCACCGCGGACTGCCTCCTTCTCGCCCTTCTCGTTGAGGTTGACGTCCACCCAGCCGGTGAACAGGTTCTTCGCGTTCCACTCGCTCTCGCCGTGGCGGAGGAGGATCAGCTTGTACGGTGCGTCGGCCATGCGTCTGAGCGTAATCGAAGGCTTTGGGACGAGGTGCGCCCCGCCCGCAGAGCGGACGGTTGACGGGATCTGCTAATTCGGTGGCCCGCACAGCGACCTTGCTCGTAAGTTTCCTGTGCCTTCTTCGCCACTTACATACCGGGGGTTCGCCGTGTCCGTCGTCGCCATGAGGCGTGCCGTCCGTGAATCCGTCTCCGGGCTGCCCCGCGCGTTCTGGTGGCTGTGGGCCAGCACCCTGGTCAACCGGCTCGGGGCCTTCGTCGCCACCTTCATGGCGCTGTACCTGACGCTGGAGCGCGGCTACTCCGCCTCCTACGCCGGTCTCGTCGCCGCGCTGCACGGGCTGGGCGGGGTCGTCTCCTCGCTCGGGGGCGGGGTGATGGCCGACCGGCTCGGGCGGCGGCCGACCCTGCTCGTCGCGCAGACCGCCACCGCGTTCTCCGTCGCCCTCCTCGGGTTCGTGCACCATCCCGTCGCCATCGCCGCCGTCGCGTTCCTCGTCGGCCTGGCATCCAACGCCTCCCGCCCCGCCGTGCAGGCGATGATGGCCGACATCGTGCGGCCCGAGGACCGGGTGCGGGCCTTCTCCCTCAACTACTGGGCGATCAACCTCGGCTTCGCCGTCTCCTCCATGGGCGCCGGCTTCATCGCCGAGTACTCCTACCTCTCCGGGTTTCTCATCGAGGCCGCGATGACGCTGGTCTGCGCCGTCCTCGTCTTCCTCAAACTGCCCGAGTCGAGGCCGCAGAAGGACGACGAGGACACCACCGAGGACGCCGTCGGGCTGGGGACCGTGCTGCGCGACGGGCGGTTCATGGGCGTCGTCGGGCTGTCCTTCCTCATCGCCTTCGTCTTCCAGCAGGGGTCGGTGGGGCTGCCCGTCGCGATGGGCGAGGCCGGCTTCACCCCGGCCGACTACGGCATGGCCATCGCCGTCAACGGCGTCCTCATCGTCGCCCTCCAGATCCCGGTCACCCGGTTCATCGAGCACCGGGATCCCGGGCGGCTGCTCGTCGTCTCCTCCCTCCTCGCCGGGTACGGCTTCGGACTCACCGCCTTCGCCGGATCGGTCGGGGTGTTCGCGCTGACCGTCTGCGTATGGACACTCGCCGAGGTCGTCAACGCGCCGACCCAGACCGGGCTCGTCGTACGCCTCTCCCCCACCCATGGCCGCGGCCGCTACCAGGGCATGTACACGATGTCCTGGGCGGTGGCCTCGCTCGTCGCCCCGCTGGTGTCCGGGTATGTCATCGACCGGTTCGGCGCGCAGTGGCTGTGGGGGCTGTGCGCGGTGGTGGGGACGGTCGCGGGCGTCGGGTACGCCCTGCTGATGCGCGGCCTGAAGGATCCGCAGCCGGTCGCCGAGCGGGCGGTGGAGACGGAGCCCGGCCAAGTCCGCGCGGGGTAGGGCACTTCGGCCGTCACCCCGTGCGTGCGCACGGTATACAAGGAGCAGCGGTACGGGAGACCGCTGGGGCCGCTGGGGTGGGAGACGGGCATGAACCACAGTTCCGCTGTATCCGATGGTTCCGAGCTGGTCTTCATCAGCCACGCCGGGCCGGACAGCCAGTGGGCGGAGTGGGTGGCCTGGCATCTGCGGGACGCCGGGTACGGGGTCGAGCTGGACGTGTGGCACTGGCGGACCGGCGACGACTTCATGAAGAACATGAGCGACGCGCTCGGGCGGGCCTCCGCCTTCGTCGCCCTGTTCTCGCCGCAGTACTTCGCGCCCGGGCGGCACACCGAGGAGGAGTGGACGGCGGTCATGGCGGGCCGGGGCCGTTTCGTCCCCCTGGTCGTCGAACCGCTGGACAGCGGTCAACTCCCCCCGATCCTGCGTCCCCTGATCCGCACGAAGCTGCACGACCTGGAGGAGTCCGAGGCCGTCGAAGCGCTCGGCCGGGCGCTGCGCGGACCCACCGAGCCCGACGGGCCGCCCGACTATCCCGGGTCGTCCGACCGTCCCGGAGCACGGGAAAGGCAGGACCGTCCCGGCAGACGGCCTGCCTCCGCCGGGGCGTCCCGCACGCGGAGGCCCGCCCGGCCGGGACCACGGCCCCGGTACCCCTCCGACGCCGACGCCCCCGCCGTGTGGGACCTTCGCCGACGGCTGCGCAACCCGCACTTCACGGGCCGGGACGTGCTCCTGGAGGAGGTGCGGCACAAGCTGCTCGCCAAGCCGAACGCCGCCGTCCAGGCGCTGCACGGACCCGGCGGCATCGGCAAGACCCAGGTCGCGCTGGAGTACGCCTACCGCTACGCCGGTCAGTACGACCTGGTCTGGTGGGTCGACGCCGAGCAGAGTGAGCAGGTGTCCGCCCGGTACGCGGAACTCGCCGCGCGGGTCGGTGTGGCCAAGCCGGACGCCGGCGTCGAGACGAACGCCCGGTACGCCCTGGAGTACCTGCGCGCCCACGACCGGTGGCTGATCGTCCTCGACAACGCGGAGGACCCGCTGGCGCTGCGCACCTGGCTGCCCGACGGGACCGGCGGGCATGTGCTGATCACGGCCCGCAACCCGGCGTGGAGCAAGATCGTGCCGGGGCTGCCGCTCGGGGTGTTCAGCCGTGAGGAGTCACTGGCGTATCTGACCGGCCGGCTGCCGACCCTGGGCGCCGAGCGGGCGGAGGCGCTCGCCGAGGCCCTGGGCGACCTGCCGCTGGCGATGGCGCAGGCCGCGGGCGTACTGGGCGACGGGATGCCGGCCGACCGGTACCTCAGCGTCCTCACCACCGACACGGCCGAACTGCTGGGGCACGGGGACGTGTACGACTATCCCGTCCCCTTGGCGGCGTCCGTGACGATCGCCAGGCAGCGGCTCGACCTGGAGCATCCCGAGGCCACGGCGGTGCTGCGGCTGGCGGCCTTCCTCGGGCCGGAGCCGATCCCGACGGAGTGGCTGGTCGCCGGACGTCCGGCCCTGCGGTCCGTACCCGGTGATCCGGACGACTTCCGGTGGCCGGGCAACGCGCTCCAGCCGCTGGCCCGGTACGGGCTCGCGGTGGTGGGCCCGGACCAGTTCCAGGTGCACCGCCTCACGCAGGCGGTGCTGCGGCACCGGGTGGGCGGCACCGACGTCGTGCGGGACGACGTGGCCGCGCTGCTGACCGCCGTCGATCCCGGCGACCCGGAAGTGCCCTCGTCCTGGCCGCGGTGGGCGGCGCTGACGCCGCATCTGACGGACATGTTGCCGAACCTGGACAGTCGGCCTGAGCTGCGTCCCACGCTGTTGAACGCCCCCAAGTACCTCGTACGGAGCGCTCAGTACCAGGCCGCGTACGCGCTGGCCGCGACGCTGCACGAGACCTGGCTCGGGTCCCTGGGCAAGGACGACCCGGACACCCTGCGCGCCGCCCACATGGTGACCTGGGCGCTGGGCGGGATGGACGAGCACGAGAGCGTGCTCCCCCTGGTCGAAGATCTTCTCGAGCGGCGCCGCAGGGTGCTGGGCGACGAGGATCCGGACACCCTGCACTCGGCCCACGATCTCGCCGTCACCCTCATGAATCTGGACCGCTTCGACGAGTCGTACGACCGGATCCGCGACGTCATGGAACGGCGCAGCACCCTCATCGGCCCCGATCACCCCGACACTCTGCGGTCCGCTCTCAGTCTCGGCACCGTTCTGGGCCATCTCGGCCGCCACCGGGAATCGTTCACGACACTGACCGACGTCCTGCGTCGACAGCAGCGGGTACTGTCCGAGGACCACCCCGCCAGGCTGCGCACCCTGCACATGCTCGGCCTGGCCACCGCGTACCTCGGCCGGAGGAACGAAGGCCTGAGCCTGCTGACGCAGGCTCTGTGGGGGCACCGGCGGGCGTTGGGCGGACATCACCCCGACTCCCTGGACACGGCACACAGCGTCGGCATGGTCCAGAACCTTCTCGGCCGTCCCGCCGAGGCGGAGGAGCTCTTGAAGAAGGCCCGGTCGCGGGCCCGAGAGGTACTGGGCTCGGAGCACCGGATCACCAGGCGCATCACGCACAGCCTGGTCGACGCCCTGAAAGCCCAGGGCAAGAACCACGAGGCGCAGAAACTCCGGTCGGCGGCACGGCGAAAGGGAGCACCGAAGAAGAAGTCGCGCCGCTGACCCGACCGCGGCCGGTCAGTCCCCGGACCGCTCGGTCAGTCGGCTGAAGGCCTCCAGGTTGCGGGTCGACTCGCCCCGCGACACCCGCCACGCGTACTCGCGGCGGATCGCGGAGGCGAAGCCCAGTTCCAGGAGGGTGTTGAAGGCGCCGTCGGCGGCCTCCAGGACCTGGCCCAGCAGACGGTCGACGCCCTCGGGGGTGACCGCCTCCAGGGGCAGTCGGGCGGTGACGTAGACGTCGCCGAGGGGGTCGACGGCGTAACCGACGCCGTACAGCTTGAGGTTGCGTTCCAGGAGCCAGCGGTGGACGCCGGCCTCGTTCTCGTCGGGGCGGCGGATGACGAAGGCGTTGAGGGACAGGGAGTGGCGGCCGACGATCAGCGAGACGGTCGTCCTCAGCTTGCGGGTGCCGGGGAGCTGGACGACGTAGGTGCCGGACTCGGGGCTCTCCCACTCGACGTCGGTGTCCTTCAGGACGCCCTCGATGACCTGCGTCGCGCGCTGCTGCTCACCCATGCTGGGAGCGTACGCGACGGCGGTGGTCGTGGGTCGCGGCCGTGTAGACGTCGGCGGTGGCGGCGGCCGCGGTGTCCCAGCCGAAGGACTGGGCGTGCCGGGCGGCGGCCGCGCCCATGCGGGCGGAGAGTTCGGGTGTGTCGGCGAAGTCGGCGAGCACGCGCGCGTAGCGGGCAGGTTCGTGGCCCTGCACCAGGAAGCCGGTCTCGCCGTCGCGCACGGCCACCGGCAGCCCGCCGACGGCCGCCGCGAGCACCGGCGTGCCGGCCGCCTGCGCCTCTATGGCGACCAGGCCGAAGGACTCGCTGTAGGAGGGGACGACGAGGACGGACGCGGCGCGGAACCAGTCCGCGAGCTGCTCCTGCCCGACAGGCGGGCGGAAGCGTACGACGTCGGAGATGCCGAGCCGGGCGGCCAGCTTCTGCAGACCCTCCGGCTTGGCGAGGCCGCTGCCGCTGGGGCCGCCGACGATCGGCACGACGACCCGGGAGCGCAGCTCGGGGCGCTCGTCCAGCAGCACGGCCACCGCGCGCAGGAGCACATCGGGGGCCTTGAGGGGCTGGATGCGGCCGGCGAAGAGCGGGATCAGCGCGTCCTGCGGGAGGTTCAGGCGGGCGCGGGCGGCGGCGCGGCCGTCGGCGGGGCTGAAGCGCTCGAGGTTGACGCCGGGGTGGACGACGGCGACGTGTGCGGGGTCGGCGGAGTAGTGCCGTACGAGTGCGTCGGCCTCCTCCGCCGTGTTGGCGATGAGGCGGTCGGCGGCGGCGACGATCTGCATCTCGCCGATGACGCGGGCGGCGGGCTCGGGGGTGTCGCCGTCGGCGAGGTTGGCGTTCTTGACCTTGGCCATCGTGTGCATGGCGTGCACCAGGGGCGCGCCCCAGCGCTGGGCGGCGAGCCAGCCGACGTGGCCGGAGAGCCAGTAGTGCGAGTGGACGAGGTCGTAGTAGCCGGGGCGGTGGCCGGCCCAGGCCTGCATCACACCGTGGGTGAAGGCGCACAGCTGGGCGGGGAGGTCCTCCTTGGCGAGGCCCTCGTAGGGGCCCGCGTCGACGTGCCGGACGAGGACACCGGGAGCCATCTGGACGGTCGGCGGGAGGGCGGCCGTGGTCGCGCGCGTGAAGATCTCGACCTCGATGTTGATCGCGGCGAGGCGCTGCGCCAGCTCCACTATGTAGACGTTCATGCCGCCGGCGTCGCCCGTGCCGGGCTGGTGCAGGGGTGAGGTGTGCACGGAGAGCATGGCGATGCGACGGGGACGGCGGTGGAGCCTGAGCCGCGCGGGTGCCGCCGTAGAGCGACGCCCGAGCCTGCTGACGTAGTGGCTCACGTGGCGTTCCTCCTTGCTGCGGGCATGCCGGACGGAGGTGGGCGCCCTCCGAGGAGGTCCAACACCGGAGGCGCCGGTTCCCATTCCGGCGCGCCCATTCTTTGCCGACGCGTTACCGAGAGTCGCTCAACCGTTCGAAGATCGGGGGCGTCCGGGAGTCCTGGGGCAGGAGTGGTGACGGACGGAGCGGCACGCAGAGGGAACGGACGGAGCGGTCGGAGTGGCACTCCGCGCCACCTACCCTCGTATCCATGACATCCCGCGCCACCTCCCGCCCCGTGGGCACGGTCACGCGCGGGACCACCAACCCCAACCGGCTGCGCCGCATGGACCGCTGGATCGCCGCCGTCCACGGCGCCGAGCTGCGCCGTGCCGCCGAGCCCGTGGCGGTCGACCTCGGATATGGCGCCGCCCCCTGGACGGCCGTAGAACTCCTCCGGCGTCTGCGGTCGGTCGCGCCGCACGCGCGCGTGGTGGGCGTCGAGATCGAACCGGCCCGGGTCGCGGCGGCGAAGCCGTACGAGCGTGACGGGCTCGCCTTCCGGCACGGCGGCTTCGAGATCCCGCTGCCCCGCCGGCCGCACCTCATCCGCGCCGCCAACGTGCTCCGGCAGTACGACGAGGACGAGGTCGCCGGGGTGTGGGAGCGGCTGTGCGAGCGGCTCGCGCCGGCGACGGAGGGCTCCCGGGGCGGGCTGCTGGTGGAGGGGACCTGCGATGAGATCGGCCGCCGGCACGTATGGGTCGCGCTGGGCCCGGAGGGGCCGCGCACGGTGACGTTCGCGACCCGGCTGGGCTCCCTGGAGCGCCCGTCGGACCTGGCGGAACGTCTCCCGAAGGCGCTGATCCACCGCAATGTGCCGGGCGAACGGGTGCACACGTTCCTGCGCGACTTCGACCGCGCCTGGGCCGCCGCCGCGCCGTACGCCTCCTACGGCGCCCGCCAGCGCTGGATCCGGACCGTGCGGGACCTGGCGGCCGACTGGCCGGTTACGGACGGTCCCGCGCGCTGGCGGCAGGGTGAAGTCACGGTGCTGTGGGAGGCCTTGGCGCCTCGGGGATGAGCCGCGTGAGCCGCGGGGCCGACTGCGGGGCGAACCACGGGAGAACCGCGGTACGGCCTCCGGGGCAGACAGGGGGGCAGAACCGAGGTGCGGACTGGGGCGGGAAACAATGGCCCGGCCTGCGGGAACGATCCCCGTGAGGTGCTCGTCACACAGGTCGGGGGATCTTCATACTGGAGGGGGGACGGGGGAAGACCCGGGGAGGGAACGGGAGGTGAGGTCGACCTCTGTCGTTTTCGGCCGCGGCATGACACGATCCCCCAGGCGCCCGTAAGTTACTGACGGTAAATCAGATATGGGGGGACGTATGGGTAGGGGCAAGCGCGGCCTGATCGCGTCGGCCGTGACCGTGGTCTGCGCGGTCACCCTCCTGGCGCTACCGGCCCCGGCGTTCGCGGCCCCGATACCCGAACCCTCCCCCACGCGCGCCCCGACGACCGACCCCGACCTGACGCCTCCGCCCGCGCCGGACAAGGACCTCGAGGCGATCCGCAAGAAGCTCGACACGCTCTACCACGACGCCGCGGTCGCCACCGACGCCTACAACGCGGCCGAGGAGCAGGCGGACAAGCAGTCGAAGGAGATCGTCGCGCTGGCGAAGAAGATCGTCGACGGGCGCGAGAAGCTGGACGGGATGAAGGACCGCGCGGGTGCCGCGGCCCGATCCCAGTACCGCACCGGCGGCCTGCCGGACGAGGCGCAGCTGGTGCTCAGCGACGACCCCGGCGAGTTCCTCGACGGCGCCGGCCGGGTCATCCAGGGCCAGCGGGCCACCAAGGGCCTGATCGGGGAAATGACCCGCACCCAGCAGGACTTGGAGCAGTACGCCAAGGACGCCTCCGCCCAGTGGCAGAAACTGGAGGCCAACCGCAAGGCCAAGGCGACGGCGCAGAAGACGATCGAGAAGCGGATCGCGGCGGCCGAGAAGCTCGAGTCCCAGCTGGAGAAGGAGGAGAAGGAGCGCCTCGCCCAGCTCCAGCAGCAGGCCGCGCAGAAGGCGCAGACCGCCTGGCTGGACACCGGCATCCTGGACGAGATCACCACCAAGGGGTCCGCGCAGGGCCGGCAGGCGGTGAAGTACGCCACCGCGCAGATGGGCAAGCCGTACGAGTGGGGCGCCGAGGGCCCGGACTCCTACGACTGCTCCGGTCTGACCTCGCAGGCCTGGGCCGACGCGGGCGTAGCGATCCCGCGCACCTCGCAGGAGCAGTGGCGGCAGCTGAGGCGCGTCGACATCAAGGACATGCGCCCCGGCGACCTGATCATCTACTTCGACGACGCGAGCCATGTGGCGATGTACGTGGGCGACGGCGCGATGGTCCACGCTCCCCGCCCCGGCCGCCCGATCACCATGGCGGGCGCGGGCTCGATGCCGATCCTGGGGGTCGTCCGCCCGGACGCGTGAGCGACCGGTGGCCCCGGGCGCGAGCCGACGACCGGGTCGGGCAGGCGCGTCGGGCGGCCCGCGCGTCGGTGCCCCGGACAGCCCGCACGTCGGTGCGTCGAAGGACACGCGCGCGTTCGACTCGGGGCGGGCGACCCGTATGCCTCGACGCCCAGCGGGTTCGGCCGAGCGAAAGCCAAGTGCCGCCCCTATCACCGTAGAAGCGGCCTAATCCACACAACCACCCCACACCGCGCCACCCGGACACAACCACCTCCCGTGACCCCGGCCACGTGACCCACGGCACGCCTCACGTTCACCAAACCCCGTACGGACGTGATGTTCGTCATTCCCATGGCCTCGCCGGCCTGCCCAACTGCGGTAGGGAACGCGGCATATGACACTGGCCTGAGATCAAGCGGCCTGCCTCACACCATTCCGCTGCGGCGCCTTCTGCCGCTATGGTCCCCGTCGGTGGGTCGAGGTCCCTCGTCCCCGCCATGCCCTCGGGGGGAGGGAAGGAACCCAAGACGATGCCCGTACCCGTACCGCGGCAGAGAGCGATCCCGGCCGTGGAGTGTGGTCAGGCGCAGGCCGTGCCCGCGGTAGGCGGCCCCTCCAAGGAAGAAGCCCCGCGCACGGACGACCGCAGCGACGATCGCAACGAGGCGAAGGAAGCGACGGTCGTGGACAACACCACGCCCGGCGACGGCGTCCCCCAAGGCGTGAGCGCCGCCACCCACACCAACCTCACACTGCTGCTGATCGAGGACGACCCCACGGCCGCCCCGATCGTGCCCGACCTGCTGGACTCGGCCGGCAAGCCGATCCGCGTGCGCACCGCCCGCAACCTCACCGAGGCCGAGCGGCTGCTCACCGACGACGTCCACTGCATCCTGCTGGACCTCGCGCTGCCCGCGCCCGGCCGCACCGCCGACGACGACGAGCTGGCCGTGCTCAGGCACGTCCTTCAGCTCGCGCCCCGGCACGCCGTGCTCGCGCTCACCGCGTCCGGCGACGCCGAGCGCGGCGCGGAGGCGGTGCGCGTCGGCGCCCAGGACTACCTGTTCCGCGACGAGCTGGACGGACGGCTGCTGAGCCGGGCGATCCGGTACGCCGTGGAGCGGAAACGTTCCGACACGGCCGAGCGGCGGCTCGCCGAGGGCAAGCTGCGCGCGCAGGAGAACGCCCGGCTGGAGCGGGGCCTGCTGCCCACGCCCCTGCTGGACGGCTCCCCGCTGCGTTTCGCCGCCCGCTACCGCCCCGGCCGCTCGCGCGCGCTGCTCGGCGGTGACTTCTACGACACGGTCCGCACCCCTGACGGCACGGTCCACGCCATGATCGGTGACGTCTGCGGCCACGGCCCGGACGAGGCCGCCCTCGGTGTGGAGCTGCGGATCGCCTGGCGGGCGCTGACGCTGGCCGGGCTCTGCGGCGACGAGCTGCTGAGCACCCTCCAGCAGGTGCTGGAGCACGAGCGCGACGACGACGAGATCTTCGCGACGCTGTGCACGGTGGACATCGCGCCCGACGGCCGCCGCGCCGGCCTGTGCCTGGCCGGCCACCCGGCGCCGCTGCTGCTCCGCCCGGACCGCCCGGCCCGGCTGCTGCCGTACGAGAACAACGGCCCCGCCCTCGGGCTGCTGCCGGGTGCCCGCTGGCCCCGGATGCAGGTCGAGCTGGGCGCGGAGTGGGGCCTGATGCTGTACACCGACGGCCTGATCGAGGGGCGCGTCGGCGACGGCAAGGAGCGGTTGGGTCAGGACGGCATGGTGGAGATGATCAGCCGCCAGCTCGCCGCGGGCCTGCACGGCGAGGAACTGCTGCGGGCCGCGGTCAGCGAGGTCCGCGAACTGAACGGCGGCGAGCTGACGGACGACGTGGCGGTGGTCCTGCTCGACCGGGTTCCCTGAGAACCGAAGCGGGGCTCACGGGCCGCCGCCCACCAGCCTCCGCCACTCACACCCCGGTGGCTCACCCGGCAACCCGCCGCATACGGCCGCCGTCGCTCACCGCCCGCCGTTGTACGGCCCGTACGGTCCGTCGCTGCTGGAGCCGCCCCGGCGGCTGCGGCCGCCGCCCGGCAGGGAGCGCAGGGCGGGCCGGACGTCGACCATGTAGACGATGGTCGCGATCAGGCCGATGATCGGCAGGAACGACAGGATGGGGAAGATCAGGTTCACCACGAAGGCGATCCCGAGGATGATCAGCCAGAAGGGCTTGGTCTGCTTGTCGGCCGCCCGGTAGCCGTCCTCGCGGCGGATGGCCGCGTCGAAGAGAGCGAAGCCGCTGAACACGATCAGCGCCAGGCTCAGCAACGACATGAACCCCGCGAATCCCTCAATCAGCACTACGTCCACCACCCGAGTCGGCACGTATCGCACGTCCTTACGCGGTCACCGTACCCGCAACCGCGCTTTTGCTACCCGTAGAACGGGCCGGGCACCGCTGGAGTGCCCGGCCCGTCGCCGTATTGGTGTCGCCGTCGTTCTCACTTGGCCGGCGGCGTCGTCTTCTTCGCGGTGGTCTTGCGGGCCGGGGCCTTCTTGGCCGGGGCCTTCTTCTCCGGCGTGGCGGCGTCGGCCTTGGCCTCGGTGCCCGTCCCGGCGGGCTCCGTCTTCGGCTCGTCCTTGCCCTCGACGACGATGGCCAGTTCCTCGATCTCCTCGGCGGCCTCGCCGCGCCAGGTCTTCACGGCCTGCTCGCCGTGCTCGGCGACCTTCTCGTAGGTCTCGCGGGCCTTGACGGCGTACTCGGCGGCGACACCGACGCTGCGCAGGGCGAGGTCCTGGGCGGTCTCACCGAGCTTCTTCAGGTCGGCGTCGAGGGTGCTGCCGATCTTCTTCAGGTCGCCGTCGAGGGTGCCGAGGAACTCGCCGACCTTCGCCTGGAAGGTCTCCTGCGCCTCCCTCGCCTTGGCGCCGGCCTCCTTGGCGCGGGCCGCGGCCTTCTCCTGGACGGCCTTGGGGTCGGTGTTGCGGACCGCCTCGAGACGGGCCGGGGCCTCCGTGCGCAGCTGCTCGACCAGGCTCGGCACCTTCTTCGCCTGCTGGAGGGCGAGGTCGGCGGTGCCGGCGGCGAAGTAGAGCGGAGTCGGGTCGCTGAGGGTCTTGCGCAGGTCGTCGGTGATGGCCATGGTGTTGGTCTCCCGTATTCGCGTTCGTAGCGTTCGTCGATGTGGGTTGGTGATCCGCAGCCGGACGGCTGGTCCCCTGGTCCGGTCAACCGGCCGTCTGCTGCGGATCGACGTCGGTACCGCCGACCGGGGTGTCCGCCGCGCCGTCGCCGACCGCGAACCCGTTCTCCTTGCGGAAGGACTCGTAGATCTGGAGCAGCGCCTGCTTCTGCTGCTCGGTCAGCGTGGGATCGGCGAGGATGACGGCCCGCGTCTCGACCTCGTCCGGATCCCGGTCCGCGTCGAGGATGCCGGCGCGCACGTACAGCGTCTCGGCGGAGATCCGCAGCGCCTTGGCGACCTGCTGCAACACCTCCGCGCTGGGCTTGCGCAGCCCGCGCTCGATCTGGCTCAGGTACGGATTGGACACCCCGGCGGCGTCGGCGAGCTGCCGCAACGAGAGCTGAGCGTTCCGCCGCTGCTCGCGCAGGTACTCACCGAGATTGCCGACGTTGAGCGATGCCATGCCTCCAGCGTGCACCAACCCTGCTAACTTTTGCAAGCACCCTGCTTGCAAAAGTGTGTCACCGGCGTGTCGCGGTAGTGTCCGGTCTCGTGATCGTATGGCTCAACGGCACTCACGGCGCGGGCAAGACGACGACCAGCGCACTCGTGCAGCGGCTGATCCCTGACTCACGGGTGCTCGACGCCGAGAAGGTCGGCGAGACCCTCATGGACATCACGCCCGGGCTGCCCGGGCCCGGGGCGGAGAACTTCCAGCACTGGCCGCCGTGGCGACCGCTCGTGGTCGAGACCGCCCGCCGCGTGCTCGACTACGCCGGCGGCACCCTGGTGATGCCCATGACCGTCCTGGTCGAGGAGTACTGGCGCGAGATCAGCACCGGTCTCGCCCAGCACGCCGTTCCGGTACGGCACTTCGTCCTCCACGCCGACCAGGACACCCTCCGCGCGCGCATCGAGGGGGACACCGTCCTCGGCCCCTCGTCGTTCCGTCTCGCGCACCTGGAGCCCTACGCCGAGGCGGCCCTCACATGGCTGCACGACGAGGCCGAGGTCGTCGACACCACGCACCTCACTCCCGCCCAGACCGCCCAGCGGATCGCGGAGGCCGTCAAGAGCTGAGTCCGCGCGGGCCGGAAGGGACTCGCCCTTCGGCCGCTCACCGCGTCACTCCGGCTCCGATCGCGGCCCACCGAAGTCCGGTCCGGTGAAGGGTGGGGCTGTCGTCGGGGGAAGCCCGGGCGGCCGTGGTCGAGGCCCGGCAGGGCCGTGGGGGGCGGACAGCCAGGTCTCCACCAGCGCGAAGTCCGCGTCGGTGAGGCCCGTGCGGTGGTCGACCCGGTGCGGGAGGGCCGGGCCGGGGTGGTGGGCGGTGATCCAGGCGCGGTCGGTGGCGGTGATCTCGTCGTCGAGCCAGACGAAGGGCCGGCCGGCCGCCCAGGAGACCAGGGTCCGCGTCTTCCAGTGCAGCCCGCCGAAGGCCGGCGTCCGTGGCCAGTCCACGACGGGCAGCGGCGGCAGGCCGAGCCACGGCGCGACGACCGCGTTCGCGTCGTCCAGCCAGGTCGTCGCCCACACCGGCGCGCAGCCCAGGGCGAGGAGGCGGGGTCCGAGGGACGGGTCCAGGCGGGGCAGGAGGGGGTGCGGGGCGTGCGGGCCGGGGTCGTAGCCCGTGCGGGGCCGGTGCTCGGGGTACGGGCGGTCCGTGCCGCCGAAGGGGATCAGCGTCCCGTCGATGTCGAGAAAGAGCAGCATCGCCGTCCAGGGTCCCTCGGCGGGCCCTCCGTCACCAGGGCAGGCCCCGCTCGTGCACCACGTCCAGCCGGGACACCGCCCGGGTCAGGACCACGTACAGCCGGTTCAGGCCGCGTTGTTCCGCCTCCGCGATCGCGGCGGGCTCGACGGCGACGACGTGGTCGTACTCCAGGCCCTTGACGAGGGTCGCGGGGACGACGGCGACGCGGCACCGCTGCCCCGACGGGTCCGTCTCCGTGTCGATGCCGGCGGCGGTGAGGGCCGCGTGGACGCGCGGGGTGTCCGCGTCGGCGGTGATGACGGCGATGGAGCCCTCGTGGGTGAGGGCGTCGCGGACGGCGGACACGACCGTCGCGGGGAGGTCGCCGTCCGCCGGGCGGACGCGCAGGGCGCCGTCGCGGCGCAGGGAGCGGGCCGGCGGGACGTCGGTGCCGAGGCGGGCGAGGAGCCGGTTGGCGAGCGTGAGGACCGCGCCGGGGACCCGGAAACCGGTGGTCAGCGGCACCACCGTCGCGTCGGGCTTGCCCAGGTGGGTCAGGAGGTCCCGCCAGGACCGCGCGGCCCACGGGGTGGTGCCCTGGGCCAGGTCGCCGAGGACCGTGAGGGAACCGAAGGGCACCCGGCGGGCGATGGCCCGGCATTCCATCGGGGAGAGGTCCTGCGCCTCGTCGACGACGACATGGCCGTAGCCCTCGGGGTGTCGCAGCAGGCCGGCGGCCTCGTCGAGGAGGAGCAGGTCGGCCGCCGACCAGCGCACGGACCGCGCCGAGCGGGGCGGGCCCGGCCGGCGCAGGGCCCGCTGCTCGTCCGGCTCCAGCAGACCGTCGGCCGCCCGCGCCAGCTCCTCTTCGCCGGACAGCAGCCCGGCCACCACCTCCTCCGGCCGGACCTTCGGCCATACGGCGTCCAGGCAGGCGCCGACCGGCCGGCACCGTTCGATCCGGCGCAGCCAGGCGGCCGGGCGCGGTCCGCCCCGCCGCTCGGCCTGCTCCTGGATCCGGCGCACGATCCGGCTCCGCACCCGCTCGCGCCCCACCTCGTACGGCTGCTCCTCGGCGCGTACGTCCGTCACGATCCGGGTGATCTCCTCGCCCGTGATCCGCCGCACGGAGGGGCCGTCCGGCACGGTGAGGTCGGCGACGGGGCCGGCGGCCACCCGGCCGTACAGCGCGCGGCGCAGCACCTCGGCCATCCGGGCGTCGTGCTTGACGGCGGCGGTGGGTTCGGGGTCGGTGGCGGTGACCGGGTGGCGGGCGATCTCGTCGGTCAGCGTCGACTGGCGTACGCCCGTCTCGCCGAGGGAGGGCAGGACCTCGGCGATGTAGGAGAGGAAGGCGCGGTTGGGGCCGAGGATCAGCAGGCCGGCGCGCCGGATGCGCTGGGGGTGCGTGTAGAGGAGGTAGGCGGCGCGGTGCAGGCCGACGGCGGTCTTGCCGGTGCCGGGGGCGCCCTGCACGCACACCGACGCGGCCAGCTCGCCTCGTACGAGGTCGTCCTGCTCGGGCTGGATCGTCGCCGCGATGTCGCGCATGGGGCCGATCCGGGGCCGTTCGATCTCACGGGTGAGGATGTGTCCGGCTTCCTGCTCCCCTTCGCGTTTCCCGGCCTCGGGCACCGCACCGCTCAGGCACTCGTCCTCGAAGCCCGTCAGGTCGGCCGAGTCGCCCCGGCTGCCCGGCGCCCAGCCGAAGCGGCGGCGGACGGCGACGCCCTGCGGGTCGCGGGCGCTCGCCTGGTAGAAGGCGCGGGCGACGGGGGCGCGCCAGTCGACGACCAGGGGCGGGGCGGCCGGGTGCTCGCTGATCCGCACGCGCCCGATGTGGTAGCCGAGGCCGGCGTGGTCGCCGTCACCCGCCAGGAAGTCCAGGCGGCCGAAGAACAGCGGGCCGGGAGGGAGTTCGCGCAGGGCCTTGGCCTGGCTGCGCAGCCGGAAGCCGAGGACTTCGGCGTCGGCGCCGGAGGCGGAGACGTCCTCCCCGGTGACGACCTGGAGGTCGGCGCCCGCCAGCATCGCGGCGAGCGCGGCACGGCAGGTGTCGTGGTGGGCGCGTTCCTGGAGGAGGGTGGCGGCGGAGTCGTCCGGGTCCGGCAGCGGCGGCGCGGGGTCGGGTGACGTCATGCGTCGAGCGTACCCCCAAAAACGCAACTCAGTTAAATTTATTACCGCCTCTCAAC
>NZ_BQUN01000067.1 GCF_026008495.1 Streptomyces sp. A012304 | reverse complement strand
GGGGGCGGCCTCGGGGTCCGGGGTGGGGGGCGGGGGTTCCTCCGTCGTCGTGGGGGCCGGGGGCGTCACCGCCGTGGGAGGCGCGTCGGTGTCGGCCGTGGTGGTGGCCGCGGTGGTTCTGCCGCCCGCCGTGCCGGTGTTCCAGCTCAGTACGGCCCCGCACGCGTCGCAGAAGGACTGGCCCGGTTCTGCCCGGGTGCCGCAATCGGTGCAGTTCTGGGTGGTCATCGCTGCGGGGTCCTTTCGGTGGCGGTCACCTTGACCGTGTACGGCATGTGGGCGGGCCGGGCGGCGGCCACGAGGATGGTCAGGCGGTGTTCGTCCGCCGGGGTCGGGTCGGGCAGGCGGAGCGTGACGCGCAGGTGGGGGCGCGGGTCGCCGGGGAACGGGCCGAGCGGCCGTGCGCTCCAGGCGGCGCCGCCGCTCTCGGAGATCTCCGGCTCCACGCCGAACGCCAGCCGGATCGTCTCGGCGAGGCCGCGCCGGGTGCCGCGTACCCGGTGCAGGTACGCGGCGGCGGCGACGGCGGCCCGCAGCCGGTCCTCCGGCTCGGTGCCGTCGGTCTCGGCACCGACCCAGCCGGCCAGCCAGCGGGTGAAGTCGACGGGGGCCAGCGCCGGGTCGAAGTAGGCGGGCAGGCAGTCCAGGACGTTGAGGATCGGCGCGATCACCTCGTCCAGGCCGGCGACGAAGCGCTGCGCGAGGTCGTCGTCGGCGAACACGGCGGGCAGCATCGCGCCGATCGGCGCGGACGAGCCGAGCCCGTCGACCGAACCCCTCACGCCCCGTCCCCGATCACCCTGACGCGGTGGTCGTAGGAGAACACCAGCGCCGGCGCGGACAGGTCGATACGGTCGGTCGCCTCGCCGCGCTTCCCGGTCAGCGGGTCGGCCGGGTGCAGGACGACCTGGTCGACGAGTTCGACGCCGGGAACGCGTTGCAGCACCGCGAAGACCTCCCCGGACTGCACGGGCCGGCCGAACGGCCAGCCCCGGCCGTCCGCGCCGCCGGTCAGCGGATCGAGGTGGCGGTAGAGGGCGTCGTGGGCCTGGCGGCGGACCCGGTCGGTGTCCACGCCGCGGAAGGCGTGCACCGTCGCGACGACCGTCACCCCCTGGTAGTACGGCGGTCCGACGGCCAGCCGCGTGCCGATCAGCCGGCGCTCGTCGAGGTGACGGGTGATGCGGTCCAACAGGGCGTCACCGGGCACGAGTTGCTCGAAGCGCAGCCGCCCGCCCGGGTCGGGGACGGCCTGCGGGACCACCAACACCCGCACCGCGTACGCCCCGTGGGAGTCGGGCTCGCCCTCCAGGCAGGTGATGCGGGCGGTCTCGGGGGCGGCGCGGCGGGCCAGCTCCTCGTAGTCGCGCAGGGTCACGGCGCGTTCCTGGGCGCGCAGCGTGATGGGGGCGCGGACCTTCGCCTCCTCGACCGTCTCGCCGTCGACACCGCCGCGCGCCGCCTCCCGGTTGACGACCTCCGAGACGTAGGGGACGGAGGTGCGCAGCACCTGGACGGCGCCCCGGGCGACGTTGCCGGCGCGGCCACCGCCGGTGCGGTAGCGGCGGGCGCGGATCACCGCGCCCTTGGGGGCGACGGCGCCGTACTGGCGCAGTGTCCCGTCGGGTTCGCGCACGGACGGGCCGAAGGCGATCTCACCGGTGGTGGCGTCCAGGGTGATGTGGCGGTCGTCGGGGCCGGATCCGGCGAAGTGGGGGACGACCCGCCAGTCCACCCAGCCGTCGTGCTCGGCGGTCTGGAGCAGCAGCGGCGGGTCGTCGCCGACGACCGGGGCGTGGGCCAGGCGCAGCCGCTGCCCCGGCAGGCCGGTGGACTCGCCGAGTGCCTCGTCGTACACCGTCTCCGCGTGGACCGTGGGGGCGGTGCCGCCGACGGTGAAGGCCTCCGCGGAGCGGACGGTGGGGGAGGTGGTGTAGAAGGGCTGGCGGGGAAGGGGCTCGGTGACGCGGCAGCGCAGCCAGCCGGCCTCCTGGCCGCCGGAGCGGGACAGCACATGCCCGCCGGGGACGTGCAGGACGACCTCGCCGGGGCGGTTGAGGCCGCCGGTGCCGTCGCGGTCGACCTCGCACTCCTGCCAGCCGTCCTCCGTCCACGCCTCCCACACCAGCGGCGGCTGGCGCGGGTCGACGCCGACGCCGTCCACCCGGCTGTCCAGTTCCAGGGCGACGGCGCAGTGCGGGACGGCGGCGGTCAGGCCGAGCAGCATGCAGTCGCCGGGCCGCGGGGCCTCCGCGAAGCACAGCACGTCCTTGCCCTCGGCGAGATCGGTGGTCCGGTCGGTGACCGGCTGCCCCTGGTGCTGCACCACGAGATGCCGCAACGAGCACGGGACGACGGCCAGTTCGCGTTCCGTCGCGAAGACGACGGCCTCCTCGCTCTCCGTCCGCACGGTCGCCACCTCCGTGCCCACCGGCAGCAGCACCGTCTCCTCCTGCGGCGCCGACAGCCAGAAGGTGACGTCCGTGCGGGCCGCCGACGGCGGGAAGAGACGGATGCCGACCAGGTCGAGGAAGGCGAGGTGGTTCTTGTCCGGGACGCGGTTGAGGCGGTAGACGATCTGGTCCGCCATGTGGGCGACCGTCTCGACGAGCGTCACGCCCGGGTCGGAGACGTTGTGGTCGGTCCACTCCGGGGCGCGCTGCTGGATGTAGCGCTTGGCGTCGTCGACGAACTGCTGGAAGCGGCGGTCGTCCAGGTTGGGGGAGGGCAGGGCCATCAGCGGTCGCTTTCGGGAGCCGTACCGGAGGAGCTGGGGGAGTCCGGCTCGTCGTGGGACGGGATGACGTAGAAGGGGAAGACGAGACTGCGCGGGTTGTTGGTGCCGCGGATCGAGTAGCGGACGTCGATGAACAGCACGCCCTGCTCGGCGCCGGCGGTGACCTCGACGTCATGGACCTCGATGCGCGGCTCCCAGCGGTCCAGGCCGGCGTACACCTCGTGCTGGATGCGGCCGGCGGTGGCCTCGTTGACCGGGGCGAAGACCAGGTCGTGGATGGCGCAGCCGAACTCCGGGCGCATCGGGCGCTCACCCGGCGCCGTCGCGAGGATCAGCCGGATCGCCTCCTCGATCTCGCGTTCGCCGCTGACCAGGGCGATGCCGCCGGTGGGGCCGATGCGCAGCGGGAACGCCCAGCCGGATCCGACGAACTGTTCGGCCATCAGGGGGCCACCTGCCTTCTCCTTCTCCTGACGCCCCGCCGTGCCGTCACGGCAGCGGGTACGGCTTGTTGTTGACCATGACCACGCCCTGGAGGAGGAGCGTGGCGGCGCGGATGCCCACGTTGGCGACGGAGTTGACCTGGACGGTGCCTCCCGAGGTGATCATCGTGGCGCCCACGGCCTTGAGGTTGAGGGCGCCCATCGCGTCCACCGTCACCGCGCCGGCCAGGGACTTGAGGTTGACCAGGCCGCGGCCCTCCAGCGTCAGGGGGCCGCCGCTCTTGATGGACAGGGACCGCCGGGCGCTGAGCGAGAGGTCCGTGCCGGCCTCCACGGACACCGACGTGCTGCCCTTGATGCTGACCGCCCCCCTGCTGTCGACGGTGATCTCGGTCTTCGTCCGGTCGAGGTTGATGACGAGCCGGTCGTCGCCCGTGGTGACGCGCACGCCCTGCCTGCGGCCGCCGGTCTTCTGGCTGAGCAGGTCCACCCGGTTGCCGTCCCGGTCGGAGAGGGTGTGCCGGGCGGCGCGGCGCCGCGCCCCGTCGTGCAGCGGGACGTCCTTCACGGGTGTCGGCCGGTCGCGGCCGTTGTAGAGGCCGCCGATGACGTACGGGTGGTCCAGGGCGCCCCGGTCGAACGAGACCAGCACCTCGTCCCCGACGTCGAGGGGGAAGATCGAGCCGCCGTCCTTGCCGCCCCACTGCACGACCCGCGTCCAGTCGCTGACGTAGGTGTCGTCCAGCCACGGGAACTGGAGCTTGACCCGGCCCTGCTTGAGAGGGTCCTGGACGTCGGTGACCAGGGCGTTGGCGGTGCCGGGCAGACGCAGGCCGTTGTGCGGGTCGCCGCCGCCCGACGACAGCCCGTACAGCGAGCGCCACTGCCGGCCGCTGACGGTGACCCACGCCTCGTAGTGCCGGCCGTCGCCGAAGACGTGCCGTACGGAGGTCGCCGTGTACTTGCCCTCGAAGGGGGCGCCGACGTCGGCGAGCGTCACGGGCAGGCCGGGCCGCAGCTTCGGCGTGCCGCGCGCGACGACCTCCAGCTCGGCGAAGGACCCGGTCACCTCGTCCGCGAGGGCCTCGGCGGCGAACTTCACCTCCGACTGCCGGTCGTAGGGCACCTGCGCGTCGACGAGTTTCGCCGGCTTGAACGGGGCGGCGGCCTCGCCGGGCGTCGTCCCGATGCTGATGCCCGGGTTGGTGCGGGCGGGCGCGGTGGCGGTGAGCTTCTTCTTCGTCGTCACGTCCCAGCCGCGCGCCTCGACGGTGCCGACCTGCTCGGCGGCGGTGACGGCGGCGCGCAGGCGCAGGATGTCGGTGCCGGCCTCCAGGACGTACGGGCTCCTGTCGCCCGGGGTGGAGGTGGGCGGGGCGCCCGAGGCCGGGTCGGGCCTGAGGAACTGGAACTTGCCCTTGGCGTCGACGGACATGACCATCTCGTTCTCGTCGGCGAGACGGGCGAGGAAGTCCCAGTCGGTGACGTTGGCCTGGCTGATGAACTCGTAGACCGTCCTGGTGGCCTGGACGCGTCCGACGGGGACGCCGTCCTGGGCGGCGAGCTTGCGGGCGATGTCGGAGGCGCTCTGGTTGCGGTACGCGGCGACCCTGCGCCGGCGCATCAGGCGGTGGCCGTGGTCGTAGCCGCGGATGACGGTGAAGGTGCCGGTGCCGTCGTAGTCGGCCTCCAGGCCGCACACCTCGCCGGTGAGCAGGGGCTCTCCGGCGCCCTTGCCGTCGGCGATGGGCGTGATGACGACCGGGGTGCCGAACTTGACGCCCAGCTTGCCGAGGACCTGCCGGTAGGGGTCGCGGAAGGTGAGCCGGAACGCGGCGGGCACCCCGAGCCCCTGGTCCACCCATCCCTCCACGAGGAGCGGAGCGAAGTCGGAGGGCAGGGGGCGGCCGCCGAGGGTGACGTGGACGACGCTGGAGTACGCCGACTGCACCATCAGCCACGCACCTCCTCGGCGGCGGGCAGCACGAGTTCCACACCGGTGGGGAGGTGGGCGGGGTCGTCGATGCCGTTCGCCTCGGCGATGGCCCGCCAGGCGGCGGCGTCCCCGTACTCGCGCCAGGCCAGGGACTGGAGGGAGTCACCGGCGACGACGCGGTGCACGCGCTGGGCGGTGAGCGCGCCGGAGGTCGGGTTCTGGCCCTTCGTCTTGCTGGGGATCTCGTGCAGCCGCACCTGGCAGGTGGCGCGGATGGGCACGCCCGTCGTCCCGAACAGCGAGTACGTCGCGTCGACGCTGCTGACGTAGGCGGTGAACCGGGCCGTGGAGAACGAACCCCACTGGAAGACGACCCAGGGTGGTGACGGCTGCTTCGCGGCGATGCTCTTCGCGGTGACCTCGCAGCACTCCAGGAGCGACTCGACCTTCTTCAGGACGGTGTTGCTGCCGGGCTCGTCGGAGGAGTCCAGGAAGATCTCGACCGTCATCTCACGGGGCTCCGGCCCCATGAACTCCGGTACGGAGCCGTCGCGGACGGCCGCCGTCGGGGTGACCTTCCACTGCGCGCGGCGGCCGAGTTGCAGCTGCGCCGGGTTGAAGTCGAAGCCGAAGGACTTGATCAGGCCGCCGGGTGTGGTGCTGGTGCCGACGGGGGGTTCGTGGATGGCGAGGGTGGCACGGACGAGGCTCTTGCCGGCGCCACCCTTGTTTCCCTTGGCCATGGGCTGTCGTGTGCTCCCCTCGGTCTCAGTCGGTGAAGCCGTGGTGGGTGATCTCCAGGACCTCCGTCGCGACGCCCGGGTTGGCGGGGTCCAGCGACGGGCCCTGCCAGCTGACCGGCAGTACGTCGATCAGCCCCCACCGGGCGACCTCCGAACCGTCGGCCCGCAGCGCCGCGATCTGCGCGGTCGGGCGGGTCACCCCCGTGGTGATCGACGAGATCCACTTGGCGACCTTCGTGGTGTCCGGGGTGAGGGGGCGGGTCAGGCGGATCGTGGAGAAGGTGACGCGGGAGGGGAGCTGCCAGACGAAGCCGTTGTTCCCGCCTTCCTGGCGGTGCTCTATCTCCACCTGGGAGGACAGGCCCTCGCACCCGTTGAAGTAACCGAGGCTCTCGCCGTCGATGGTGAGGGTGAAGAAGATGGTGGAGCCCGGGTCGAGGTCGCGGGGCATCGGGGCGGCCTTTCTGGCTTACGGGGAGCGGGGCGGACGGCGGACGGGCTGGGTGGGTGCGGGTCAGTGGCGGGGGTCGCGGAGCCTGCCGATCCGTTCGCGGTCGAGGCGGAGTTCGGTACGCAGGAGCCGCGT
>NZ_BQUN01000066.1 GCF_026008495.1 Streptomyces sp. A012304 | reverse complement strand
CCACCAACCCCTGCCCAGCAGGACCACACCAAGATCAAGACAGACCTAACGGAGTCCTACTAGACGCTCGACGCGGATGCCCCCGACCTTTCCTGACCGCCGGTCTCGACGCGGGGCGGGACTGCTGGGCGCCCGAGCCGACCGGCGGGAGTCCGGGGACGCGATTGAGCCTCGGCGGAGCGGGTACGCGAGGCCGGACCGCGCCTGGACGGATCACGTCCGGGGCGGGCCGTCCGACGACCGTCACCAGGGGAGCTGCCATGGAGACACCCGCCCACGACGAGAACACCACCCCCGCCGCGCGGGCGCTGGACGCGCTGGCCCGGGACACCGGGGACACGGCGGCGCTGGACACGCTCGCCCACAGCGATGTGCTGGTGCCCGTGCCCGACGACGCCACCGACGAGGACGTCACCAACCCCAGCACCCTGGCCCTGCCCGTGCTGGAGCAGCCCGGAAGCGCGCCGGTGGTGCCCGTGTTCACCTCCGAACCGGAGATGGCCGACCTGCTGCCGGAGGTGGCCCGCTACCGCCTGGTGCCCCTCGGCGCACTCGCCGCGCAGTGGCCCAGCGGTGAACTGTCGCTGTCCATCGACGCGGCCGGCGCCCACCCGCTGACGCTCACCTCCGAGGGGGTGCGCACCCTGCTGGCCCGCTGAGCCGCACCCGGCGCGGGGGCGCTAGGAGCCGTCGTCCAGCATCCGCTCCAGCACCGCCCGCTGGAGCGGCAGCACCTCCGTGTGCAGGTCGCGGCCCTTGCGGGTGAGGGCGACCCACACACCGCGCCGGTCCTCCATGCACACGGAGCGCTCCACCAGGCCGTCCTTCTCCAGTCGGCCGATGAGGCGGGACAGCGCGCTCTGGCTGAGGTGCACCCGTCCCACGAGGTTCTGTACCCGGCACTGGTCGCCCTCCCCGGGTGCCTCGGAGGCCAGGATGTCGAGTACCTCGAAGTCGCTCGCGCCGAGACCGTGCGGATGCAGGACGCGGTCGATCTCGCACATCGTGCGCGCGTGCACGGACAGGATGTCCCGCCAGCGCTCCTCAAGGCCGGCACCGGCCGTTTTCGCTGCCATACCTGCACGGTAACACCGCGGAGACCGCTTGTTTACCTTGCAACTAGTGCGTGTGCATGCGGGTCCATGAAAACGGCTCGGGCGGCGGCCCGGGCCGTTCTCTGAGGCCGAATGCGGGGCCGACTCCTCAGGTCGACTCCCGCTTCACCAGCTCGGTGGGCAGGATCACCGCCGCCGGGTCCTCGCCCCCTATCTGCGCCAGGAGGACCCGCACCATCTCGCTGCTGATGCGGTCGTAGGGCTGGCGAATGGTGGTGAGGGCGGGGGTGGACTCCGTCGCCGCGCTGGAGTCGTCGAAGCCGCCGAGGGCCACGTCCTCGGGGACCCGGCGGCCCGCCCTGCGCAGTGCCGCCAGGGCACCCTGGGCCATCAGGTCGGAGGCGACGAACACGGCGTCCATGTCCGGGGCCTGGGCCAGCAGCCGCTCGGCGCCCGCCTCGCCGCTGGCCCGGCTGTAGTCGCCGGAGACGATGAGCCGCTCGTCGATCTCCACGCCCGCCTCGGCGAGCACCTCCTTGTAACCGCCGAGCCGGTCGACACCGCCCGGCGAGTCCAGCGGACCGGTCACGACACCGATGCGGCGGCGGCCCGACGACAGCAGATGGCGGACCATGTCACGGGCGCCGTCCCGGTCGTCGGCGGCCACGTAACTCACCTTGGAGCCGAGCCCCATGGGCTTGCCGCACTGGACCAGCGGCACCCCGGCCTTGTGCAGTTCCTCGGCGACCGGGTCGGCGGAGTGGCTGGACACCAGCAGCACACCGTCGACGTGGCCCGCCGTGATGTAGCGCGTTATCCGGCGCCGCTCGTCCTCCGTGCCGGCCAGCATCAGCAGCAGCGGGATGTCGTGCGCGGCCAGTGCCTGGGTGCAGCACCGCAACAGGACGTTGAAGTTGGGGTCCTCGAAGAGCTTTTCCTGTGGTTCGGTGAGCAGGAAGCCGATCGAGTCCGAACGCCCGGTGATCAGCGAACGGGCGTGCCGGTTCACGACGTAACCCGTCTTGCGGATGGCGGCGTTGACCGCTTCCTGGGCGGCGGGGCTGACGTAGTGGCCGCCGTTGAGCACGCGTGAGACGGTGCCTCGAGAGACCCCTGCCTCGCGTGCCACGTCGTGGATCGTCGGCGGCTTGCGTCGGCCCCCCGGAGTGCTCATGGTCATGACTTTACGGCTCCGGACAGCAGATCCAGGCTCCAGAATCGCTGGATGACCAGGAACAGAGCCACCAGCGGAATGACGGCGAGAAACGCTCCGGTGATGACCAGCGTGTACAGCGCCGGGGTGTTGGAGCCCTGCTCCAGGAGCGTGTACAGGCCGAGCGTGATCGGGAACTTCTCGTCGTCGCTGAGCATGATGAACGGCAGGAGGAAATTGTTCCACACCGCCACGAACTGGAACAGGAACACCGTCACCAGGCCGGGGATCATCATCGGCAGCGCGATCCGGGTGAAGATCCGCCACTCGCTCGCCCCGTCCATCCGCCCGGCCTCCACCACGTCGCCGGGCACGGCCGCGGCGGCGTAGACGCGCGACAGGTAGACACCGTAGGGGGAGAGGACCTGTGGCAGCAGCACCGACCAGTAGGAGTCGGTGAGGTCGGCCTTCGCCAGCAGCAGGTACTGCGGGATGGCGAGGATGATCGGCGGCATCAGCACGCCCGCGAGCAGGACGTTGAAGATTGCCTCGCGGCCGCGGAAGCGGTAGGTGGCGAGCGCGTAGCCGCTGACCGCGGACACGCACGTCGACAGCAGGGCGCCGAGACCGGCGTAGAGGGCGGAGTTGCCCATCCACTTCCAGTAGACGCCGTCGCGGTAGGCGTTGAGGTCGCCGAGGTTGTCGGCGAAGCCGGTGCCCGGCAGGAAGGTGAACGTGGAGAACAGCTCACTGCCCGACTTGGTGGACGCGATCACCACCCACGCCACCGGCAGCAGACAGTAGAGCGCGCCGAGCAGCAGCGTGATCGTCGGGATCAGCGCGACGCGGCCGCGCAGCGGCGGGCGGCTGCGCGCGGTCCCGGTGGCGCCGGCCACCGCGGGCGCCTTCTGGACGGCGACAGAGCTCATCGGGCTGCCTCCTGCTTGTTGCGACGGTTCGCGGCCCGCAGGAACCCGAAGGACAGCAGCAGCGTGGCGAGCGCGATGATCACGGCCTGGGCGGCCGCCGCGTAGATGTCACCGGTGCCGAAGGCGTCCCGGTACACCTTCATCAGCGGGCTCCAGGTCGTCGACACGGAGTTGGTGAGCGGCTTCAGGGTGGTCGGCTCGTTGAACACCTGGAGCGTCGCGATGATCGAGAAGAAGAAGGTCAGCACCAGCGAGGGCGCCACCATCGGGATCTTGATCCTCAGCGCGATCTGCGACGGGGTGGCGCCGTCCAGCTTCGCCGCCTCGTACACCTCGGCCGGGATGGCCTGGAGCGAGGTGTAGAGAACGATCATGTTGAAGCCGGTGCCGCCCCAGATCGCGATGTTCGACAGGGCGAGGTACAGCGGACCGCCGTCCAGCAGGTCCGGCTGCGGCAGCCCCAGCTTGTCGAGCACGAAGTAGAAGGGGCTGACGTCCGGCAGGTACAGGAAGCCCCACAGCAGCGCGGCCACCACGCCGGGGATGGCGTACGGCAGGAAGATCGCGAGCCGGGTGAACGGGGCGAGCCGCACCTTCTCCGAGTCGAGCATCAGCGCGAAGAGCAGCGCGAGGCCCAGCATCACCGGGACGACGATGCAGCCGTACCCGAGGACGCGCAGCGTCCCGTCGAGCAGCTCGCTGTCGGTGAAGGCGGCGGTGTAGTTCTCCAGACCGGCCCAGACCTCCTTGCGGGCGCCGGAGCCCAGGCCCAGCCCGGACACCTTCACCTTGTGGAAGCTGAGCCACAGCGCGTACCCGATGGGCAGCGCGAAGAACAGGGCGAACAGGATCGTCGCGGGGACAAGGAAGGCGTACGGGGCCCCCTTGACCCCGTACGACCCCCGGCGTGCGGTTCTCACTCCGAGACCTCGAAGCCCTGCTTCTTCATGTCGGCGACCGTGTCCGCCTGCATCTTGTCCAGGGCGGCGGAGAAGTCCGACTTGTTCTTCGCGGCGGCGCCGAAGGCGTCCTTGAAGGTCGTGTAGGCGACGTTCACGTTCGGGCCCCAGGCCGAGGGCGCCGTCGTCTTCGCGATGTCGGAGGCCTTGGTGTAGAAGTCCGCCTGGTTGGAGAAGTAGGCCGGCGGGGTGGTGAAGGCGCCGCTGAGCTGCGCGGAGGTGGAGGCCGGGTAGATACCGCTCTCCTTGGCCAGCGCGTTGAGGGCGTCACCGTCGGTGTTCAGCCAGGCGGCGAACTTCGCGGCGGCCTCCTTGTTCTTGGAGTCCGTGGTGACGGCGGTGGAGGAGCCGCCCCAGCTGCCGGTGACGTTCTCGCTCGCGGACCACTGGGGGAGCGGGGCCATGGCCCACTTGCCCTTGGTGTCGGGGGCCGCGGTGGTCAGGGTGCCCGGCGCCCACACCGCGGAGACCCAGGCGATCTGCTTGCCGGTGTTGAGCGCCTTGTTCCAGGCCGGCGTGTACATCGGCTGGTTGTCGATGGCGCCCTCCTTGACGAGGCCGCCCCAGAAGTCGGCGACCTTCTTGGTGGCCGCGTCGTTGATGCCGACCTTCCACTTGTCGCCGGAGGTCGTCCACCACTTGGCGCCGGCCTGCTGGGCGAGGCCCGCGAAGAGACCGGAGTCGTTGGCGGAGAACGTGGTCAGGTCCGTGTCCGGGGCCTTCTTCTTCAGCGCGCGGGCGGTCTCGGCGAACTGCTCCCAGGTCGTCGGGACGGTCAGGCCGTACTTCTTGAAGAGGTCCTCGCGGTAGTAGAACATCATCGGGCCGATGTCCTGCGGGACCGCGTAGACCGCGTCCGTGCCCAGCGTCGTCTGCTGCCACACGCCGTCGGCGAACTTGCTCTTGGCGTCCCCGACGTTCTTCGCGATGTCGGCCAGGGCGTCATTGCTGACCAGTGTCGGCAGCGCCTGGTACTCGGCCTGGACCAGGTCGGGGGCCTTGCCGGCCTTGTGCGCGGTGAGGATCTTGGTGACCAGCGTGTCGCCGGACGCCTGCTTCTTCACCGTGACCGTGATCTGGTCCTTCTTGCCCGGGCCCTTGTTCCACAGGTCCACGACCTTGTCCATGCCGGGCGTCCAGCTCCAGTACGTCAGCGAGACCGGCCCCGACTGGGCCTCGCTGTCGTCGTCGGACGAGCCGCAGGCGGCGAGGGCGGTGGCGCCGAGCGTGACGGCGACGGCGGAGGCAGCGATTCTGAAGAGCCGTCGGCGCTGGATGTTGGGCATGGGTTTCTCCCCTGACCTGGGTCCCCGCCCGGTGCGGGGACCAGCCATGCGATGGCACGATCCGGGCCCCGCCCGTCGCGAGGCCCTGTCATGCTGTCTGTGAGCGTTCACAGTAGAGAAACATCCTGGACACTTGTCAATGGTTGTTGCTGTGCGGTTATGTTGGGCTCACACCGCCGCCGATGTGTGTGCACGTTCCCAAATGATCGATAAAACGGGAGAGATCCATGCCGGAGACCACCCCCAGGGGCCTGACCAGGCTCGCCTTCGGTGGGGACTACAACCCCGAGCAGTGGCCGGAAAGCGTCTGGCAGGAGGACGTCCGGCTGATGCGCGAGGCCGGCGTCACCATGGTGAGTGTCGGGATCTTCTCCTGGGCCCTCCTGGAGCCCGCGCCCGGGACGTACGACTTCGGCTGGCTCGACCGGATCATCGACCTGCTGCACGAGAACGGCATCCGCGTCGACCTGGGCACGCCCACCGTCTGCCCCCCGGTCTGGTTCTACCGCGAGCACCCCGAGGCGCTGCCCGTCACCCCCGACGGCGTGCGCCACGAGTTCGGCTCCCGGGCCGCGATCTGCCACAGCAACGCCGACTACCGGGCGGCTGCGGCGAACATCACCACGCGGCTCGCCGAGCGCTACGGTGACCATCCGGCGCTGGCGATGTGGCATGTGCACAACGAGTACGGCGTGCCCGTCTCCGCCTGCTACTGCGACTCCTGCGCCGCCCACTTCCGCCGCTGGCTGGAGAACACGTACGGCACCGTCGACGCGGTCAACGCGGCCTGGGGCACCGCCTTCTGGGGCCAGCGCTACGCGGGCTTCGACCAGATCAACCCGCCGCGCACCACGCCCACCGTGGGCAACCCCGGGCAGGCCCTGGACTACAAGCGGTTCGCCGACGCCACCATGCGCGAGAACTTCGTGACGGAGCGGGACATCCTGCACCGCCTGGCGCCGGGCGTGCCGGTCACCACCAACTTCATGACGGCCCTCAGCCAGTGCGACTCGGTCGACTACTGGGCGTGGGGCCGCGAGGTGGACATCGTCACCAACGACCACTACCTGATCACCGACGGCCGCCGCACCCACGTCAATCTGGCGATGGCCGCCGACCTCACCCGCTCCGTCGCCGGCGGCGCCCCGTGGATCCTGCTGGAGCACTCCACCTCGGGCATCAACTGGCAGCCGCGCAACCCGGCCAAGGCTCCCGGCCAGATGGCCCGCAACTCCCTCGCGCACGTCGCCCGCGGCTCCGAGGGGGCCATGTTCTTCCAGTGGCGGCAGTCCCGGCGTGGCGCCGAGAAGTTCCACTCGGCGATGGTCCCGCACGGCGGCACCGACACGCGCGTGTGGCGCGAGGTCGTCGAACTCGGCGCCGCCCTCGACTCCCTGAGCACCGTCCAGGGCACCCGCACCCGGGCCGACGTGGCCGTCCTGTGGGACTGGCAGTCCTGGTGGGCGCAGAACCTCGCCTGGCGACCCAGCGAGGACGCCGACCCCCGCGAGCGCGCCGACGCCTTCTACGAGGCCCTCTACGACCGCCACCTCACCGTCGACTTCGCCCACCCCGAGGCCGATCTCTCGTCGTATCCGCTGGTCGTGGTGCCCGCCCTCTACCTGATGACGGAGGCCGCCGGGCGCAACCTCAAGGAGTACGTCGAGAACGGCGGCACCCTGGTCGTGTCGTACTTCTCCGGCATCGTCGACGAGCACGACGCCGTCCACGACGGTGCCTGTCCGGGCGCGCTGCGCGAGGTGCTGGGCCTGACCGTCGAGGAGTTCTCGCCGCTGCTGGCGGGCGACAGCGTGCGCATCACCGGCCCGGACGGGTCCGAGCTGAGCGGCGACGTGTGGACGGAGTTCGTGGTGCCGCGCGACGCCGAGACCGTCTGGACGTACGCCGACGGCCTCACCGCCGGGCACCCGGCCGTCACCCGGCACCGGCTCGGCGAGGGCACCGCCTGGTACGTCTCCACGCGCCTCGGCCACGAGGGCCTGGACGCGCTGCTGGGCTGGGCCGCCGAGGACGCGTGCCTCGCCCCGCGCGCGGACCTGCCCCGCGATGTGGAGGTCGTACGCCGCGCCGGGGAGACCGGCGAGTACGTCTTCGTGATCAACCACACCGCCACCGACGCCAAGGTGCCGCTGGAGGCCTCCGGCACCGAACTGCTGACGGGCGAACGCGCCGCCGGCCGCCTCGCGGTCCCGGCGGGAGCCGTCCGGGTCGTCCGACTCGACGGCTGAGCCGACTCCCCCTTCGCCCGTGGAGCCGCGAGCCGCGGGCGGAGGGGGCCCCTCAACCCGAGGGCAGCCCCAACCGGTCCCCTCCCTCGCGAGCGGACCGGCCCGGACCTCCCGCCTGCGGGAGTCCACCCGGACGGAGTTCCACCGGGCCCCCTCGCCCCGAGGGGCTCCACCCCGGGGCCCTCACGCCCGAGGGCACCGCATCCCCATCACGTCGAAGGGACGACGGACGACGATGTTCCATCCCAGACGCACCCTGCGAGCCCTGTTGCTCCCGCTCACCGCGGGGCTCGCCCTCACCGCCGTGCCCGCGCAGACCGCCCAGGCGGCGTCCACGCTCACCAACGGCGGCTTCGAGTCCGACGGCACCGGCACCGCGACACCGGCCGGCTGGTCCACCTACTCGGCGGCCGGCCAGAACTCCGCCTCCTTCACCGAGGCCGGCGGCCACAGCGGCGGCTACCGCCTGAGCCACTGGGCGTCCACCGCGTACAAGGTGGAGACGTACCAGTACCTGTCGGGCCTGACCAACGGCAACTACAAGCTGACCGCCTGGGTCCGCTCCGGCGGCGGCCAGAAGTCGGCCTACATAGCCCTGAAGAACTGCGGCGGCGCCGAGCAGCGCACCGACCTGCCGGTCTCGGCGAGCGGATGGCTCCGTGTCGTCGTCCCGGTCAGCGTGACGAACAACCAGTGCACCATCAGCGTCAACAGTGACGCGAACGCGGGCAACTGGATCAACGTCGACGACCTGACCTTCACCTCCGGCACGTCCGGACTGTCGATCAAGGGCGCCGACATCTCGTCCCTGGCCAAGAGCGAGGCCAAGGGCGGCGTCTACAAGACCGGTTCCGGCACCACCGGCGACGCGGTCACCATCCTGAAGAACGCCGGCATGAACTACGCGCGTCTGAAGGTCTGGGTCAACCCGGCCGACGGCTACAACAACAAGACGCGCGTGCTCGCCATGGCCAAGCGCGTCAAGGCCGCGGGCCAGAAGCTGCTGGTCGACTTCCACTACTCGGACACCTGGGCCGACCCGGGCGCCCAGTCCAAGCCGACCGCCTGGGCGGGCCACTCGTACAGCCAGCTCAGGACGGACGTGTACAACCACACGTACGACGTGCTGAACGCGCTGAAGGCCCAGGGCACCACCGCCGACATGGTCCAGGTGGGCAACGAGATCAACGGCGGCATGCTGTGGAACGAGGGCTCGACCTCCAACTGGTCGCAGCTCGCCGGTCTGCTCAACTCCGGTTACGACGCGGTCAAGGCGGTCAACTCCTCCACCACCGTCGCCCTGCACCTCGCCAAGGGCGGCGACCTGTCCGGCACCCGCTGGTGGTTCGACAGCGCCGTCGCCAACGGCGTGAAGTTCGACGCGATCGGCCTGTCGTACTACGGCTACTGGCACGGCACCCTCGCCGAGTTCCAGACCACCCTCGACGACGCGGCCTCCCGCTACGGCAAGCCCGTCTTCGTCGCCGAGACGGCCTACCCGTTCCGGCTGGACAGCGAGGACTCGCACGAGAACATCATCGACGTGTCCGGTGAACTCGTCTCCGGCTACCCGGCGAGCACGGCCGGGCAGCTCGCCTGGATGAACGCCGTCGCCAACATCGTGGAGGCCGTTCCCAACGGCCGCGGACTGGGTGTCTTCTACTGGGAGGCGACCTGGACCGCCGTCAGCGGCAACGGCTGGGACCCGACCGACGCCTCCTCCGGCAACGGCTGGGAGAACCAGGCCCTGTTCGGCTACGACGACCGGGCGCTGTCCTCGATGGCGTGGTTCAGCCACCGCTGATCCACGGCACCACCTCGTGTCCCGAGGGCCCGGCCGCCACCGCGCGGCCGGGTCCGCTCGTCTCCCGAGCCCGATTCCGAACTGCCCGGAGGGGAAAGGGTGTTCGGTCCCGGCCAAGCCTCGCGGACTGCCGGACACGGTGGCCTCGGCTGCGGAAGAGTGGGTAGACGCGATACGAGGAGCCCCCGACCAAGGGACGGAGGGGACGACCATGCTGAGGACTCCCGTGGGTGAACGGCGACTGGACATACTGGAGTGGCTGAAGGAGCCGGCGCGGCACTTCCCGCCGCAGCGGCACGGCGATCTCGTCGAGGACGGCGTCGCCGCCGACGCGATCGCGGCGAAGCTCGGCGTGCGCCGCCAGGTCGCCGACACCCACCTCACCCTGCTCACGGATCTCGGCGTGCTGCGCGCCAAGCGGGTCCGCCGCCGCACCTACTACCGGCGCGACGAGATGCGCATCGCCGAGGTGGCCCGCATGTTCGAGAAGGGCTGGTAGGCACGCGCGGGGACGCCCGCGTCATGTTCCGGCGTTACCCTGTCGACCAGCCCTGATCCACCCCGCGAACCCCGGGTGACGGGCCTCGGGCAGGAGACGTACGACATGACAGCCCCGCAGAGCGAAAGCCTGCGCACCACGGCCCCCAAGCGGCCGGCCGACACGGGACAGCTCCCGGTGGTCGCCGTGGTCGCGGTCGGCGGCGGCCTCGGAGCCGCCGCCCGCTACGCGGCCACCCTGTGGTGGCCCGCCCGCAGCGGCGGTTTCCCCTGGACGACGTTCTGGGTGAACGTCGTCGGCTGCGCCGTGATCGGCGTGTTCCTGGTACTGGTCACCGAGGTGCTGACCGTCCACCGGCTTCTCCGGCCGTTCTTCGGCACCGGCGTGCTCGGCGGCTTCACCACGTTCTCCACGTACGCCGTCGACCTCCAGCAGCTGTTCGACGCGGGCCGTCCGCGCACCGCCCTGGCCTATCTCGCCGCGACCGCCCTCGCGGCGCTCACGGCGGTCTGGCTCGCGGCCACCGCGACCCGCGCCGTCCTGCTCCGGAGGCCACGATGACCCGGCTCACCGGCCCCGCGCTGCGCCTGACCGTCCTCGTCGGGGAGAACGACACCTGGCACCACAGGCCCCTCGCCACCGAGATCGTGCACCGCGCCCACGCGGCCGGTCTGGCGGGCGCGAGCGTCTTCCGTGGCGTGGAGGGCTTCGGGGCCTCTTCACTGATCCACACCTCCCGGCTGCTCTCCCTGGGCGAGAACCTGCCGGTGGCGATCGTGATCGTCGACACCGGGGAGCGAGTGCGGGCCTTCCTCCCGCAGCTCGACGGACTCGTCACCGAGGGCCTCGTGGTCCTCGACGAGTGCGAGGTGATCAGGTACGTCGGCCGTGGGGACGAACCGGGTGAACCGGGCGGGAAGGGTAAGAGGTCGTTGTGAACTGGCTGGTGGTCGTCGGTGGCGGCATGATCGGCGCGCCGTTGCGCTATCTCACCGACCGTGTCGTGCAGTCGCGGCACGACTCGGTGTTCCCCTGGGGCACCTTCGTCGTCAACGTCGTCGGCTGTCTCGTCCTCGGCGCGCTCACCGGGGCCGCCGCCGCCGGCCCCGACCTGCGGTTGTTCCTCGGCACCGGCCTGTGCGGGGCGCTGACGACGTACTCCACCTTCTCCTACGAGACCCTGCGGCTGGCCGAGACCGGCGCCGGACTGTACGCCGCCGCCAACGTCGTCGGCAGTGTGGGGGCCGGCCTGGGAGCGGCGTTCGCCGGGGTCGCCCTCGGCCAGGCCGTGTGGCCGTAGATGCGCGGGATCCCTACCCGGGCCTGGTAGGAGTGGGCAGCGCACCGTCGCCCACCCCCAGAACGGGATCCCATGAGCGCCATCTCCGTCGGTCAAGCCGTCGTCCTCGGAGCCGTCGAGGGAGTGACCGAGTTCCTCCCCGTCTCCTCCACGGGTCATCTGAAGATCACCGAGGGCCTGATGGGCATCCCGGTCGACGACGACGCGGTCGTGGGGTTCTCCGCCGTCATCCAGGTCGGGGCGATCGCCGCCGTCCTCGTGTACTTCCGCAAGGACATCGCGCGGATCCTCGCCGCGTGGTTCCGCGGCCTGGCGAACAAGGACGAGCGCTACCACCACGACTACAAGTTCGCCTGGTGGGTGATCTGCGCCACGATCCCGATCGTCGCCGTCGGCTTGGCCGCGAAGCCGCTCATCCAGGGGCCGCTGGCCTCCCTGTGGGTGGTCGCGGGCTCACTGATCGCCGGCAGCGGCGTGATGTGGGCCGCCGACCAGATCGGGCGGCACAAGCGGGGTGAGGACGACACCTCGTTCAAGGACGCGATGCTGGTCGGCGGCTCCCAGATCCTCGCGCTGCTCTTCCCCGGCTTCTCCCGCTCCGGCGCCACCATGTCCACCGCGCTCATGCTGGACCTGGACCGGGTCGCCGCCACCCGCCTCTCCTTCTTCCTCGGCATCCCCGCCCTGACCGGCGCCGGACTGTACGAGCTGAAGGACGCCCTCGGCACCGGCGCGGGCGCGGCCCCGCTGATCGTCGGCACGGCCGTGTCGTTCGTCGTCGCCTACGCGTCCATCGCCTGGCTGCTGAAATTCGTCGCCAGGCACTCCTTCAACGCGTTCGTGATCTACCGGATCGTCGTCGGACTGCTGCTGTTCGGGCTGCTCGGTACCGGCGTGCTGAACAGCTGACCACCGCCCCGGGCGGGAAGTTCCGTTTCAGAAATCCCGCCCGGTGAATTTCTCCTTTCAGCTGCCTTGACACCACCCCTACGTCACCCGGAACATCTCTCCCGTGAACCTGTCAGACAGCCAGACAGGTGGTCGGGCTCCCCGTCGCGTCAGCGCGATGGAAGCGGTGCTCGCCCACCTTCGTGGCGCCATCGAACGCGGCGAGTACGCCATCGGCGACAAGCTCCCCTCCGAGGCGGAGCTGTGCCGGACCCTCGAGGTCTCCCGGCCCGTCCTGCGGGAGGCCCTGCGGGCCCTGCAGACCATGGGCCTGACCGTCGCCAAGACCGGCAAGGGCACCTTCGTCATCGCGAACACCGTCGAGGACCCCACCTTCGGCGACTACGCGGCCAGTGACCTGCTGGAGGTGCGCCGTCACGTCGAGGTCCCGGTCGCCGGGTACGCGGCCGTGCGCCGCACCCCGGAGAACCTGGACCACCTGGCCCATCTGCTGGACCGGATGGAGCGGGAGACGGACACCACCGCGTGGGTCGCGATGGACACCCTCTTCCACCTGGCCGTCGCCGAGGCCGCCCAGAACCCGGTCTTCCGCCGGGTCATCGAGGAGATCCGTGACGCACTGGCGCGTCAGTCGGCCTTCCTCAACGAGCTGGGCGGCCGGCGCGAGCAGTCCAACCGCGAGCACCGGGCCATCGTCGAAGCGCTGATCGACGGTTCCGAACACGACGCGGTGGAGGCCATGAGCCACCACCTCGACCGCGTCGAGACCACCCTCACCGACATCGTGCGGTCCCCGCGCACGAACATCCCCATGGAAGGCGGACCCGAGGCGTGAGCGAACAGCACCTCAAAGACGAGACGCGCCCCTCGACCCGTCACGTCGACGCCGGAGACGAGGGCTACAGCAAGTCCCTCAAGTCCCGCCACGTCAACATGATCGCCATCGGCGGTGCCATCGGCACCGGCCTCTTCCTCGGCGCCGGCGGCCGGCTCGCCGACGCCGGCCCCTCCCTCTTCATCGCCTACGCGGTCTGCGGAATCTTCGCCTTCCTCGTCGTGCGCGCCCTCGGCGAACTCGTCCTGTACCGCCCGTCCTCCGGCGCCTTCGTGTCGTACGCCCGCGAGTTCATGGGCGAGAAGGGCGCGTACACGGCCGGCTGGATGTACTTCCTGAACTGGGCCACCACCGGTATCGCCGACATCACCGCGGTCGCCACCTACACCCACTACTGGGGCATGTTCTCCGACATACCCCAGTGGGTGATCGCGCTGATCGCGCTGGCCGTGGTCCTCACCGTGAACCTGATCTCGGTGAAGATCTTCGGTGAACTGGAGTTCTGGTTCGCCATCGTCAAGGTCGGCGCGCTCGTCGTCTTCATGTGCATCGGCATCTTCCTGCTGGTCACCCAGCACCAGGTCGACGGCACCACCCCCGGCCCGTCCCTGATCACCGACAACGGCGGCGTCTTCCCCAACGGTCTGCTGCCCATGCTGCTGATCATCCAGGGCGTCGTCTTCGCCTACGCGTCGGTCGAGCTGGTCGGTGTGGCGGCGGGCGAGACGGAGAACCCCGAGAAGATCATGCCGAAGGCCATCAACTCCATCATGTGGCGCGTGGGCCTGTTCTACGTCGGCTCCGTGGTGCTGCTGTCGATGCTGCTGCCGTGGAACAGGTACACGGCCGGTGAGAGTCCCTTCGTGACGGTCCTGTCCAACATCGGCGTTCCGGCGGCCGGCGGCGTGATGAACCTCGTCGTCCTGACGGCGGCCATGTCGTCCCTCAACTCCGGCCTGTACTCCACCGGCCGCATCCTGCGCTCGATGGCGGCCAACGGCTCGGCGCCCCAGTTCACGGCGCGCATGAGCCGCAGCCAGGTCCCCTACGGCGGCATCCTGCTGACCAGCGCGGTCTGTGTGCTCGGTGTCGGCCTCAACTTCGTCGTCCCCGCCGACGCGTTCGAGATCGTCCTGAACTTCGCGGCGATCGGCATCCTCGCCACCTGGGGCATGATCATGCTCTGTCACCTGCTCTTCTGGCAGAAGACCCAGAAGGGCGAGCTGACCCGCCCCGGCTACCGACTGCCGGGCTCCCCCTGGACCGAACTCGTGACGCTGGCCTTCCTCGCCTCCGTCCTGGTCCTCATGTACGCCGACGGCGGCGCCGGACGCACCACCGTGCTCTGCCTGCCGCTGATCGTCGCGGCGCTGGTAGCGGGCTGGTACGCCATTCGTGCCCGTGTCGCCCGCGCCACACCCAAGGCCGACGCGTGACCCCGGCGCCGGCCCCCGACAACCCAACGATCAGGCAGTGATGTACAGCAGTTCCCTCGCCGACGCCCCCGCGATCCGCGAACCCCTCCACGCGCCCGTCGCCCACCTCGTCCGCGGCGGGGTGATCGAGGGTGTCCACTACGGCTCCGTCGTCGTCCTCGGCACGCGGGGCGAGGTCGACTTCCAGCTCGGTGACATCGAGGTGGCCTTCTACCCGCGCTCGGCGCTCAAGCCCGTCCAGGCCGTCGCCATGGTGCGGGCTGGGCTCCCCCTCGACGGCGAGCTGCTCTCGCTCGCCGCCGCCAGCCACTCCGGCGAGGAACGCCACCTCGCCGGGGCCCGGCGGATCCTGGAGCTGGCCGGCGTCGCCGAGGACGACCTGCGCAACGTGCCGGACATGCCGTTCGACCTGGTGGTCCGCGACGCGTGGGTCCGGGAGGGCCGCCTGCCCTCCCGCCTCGCGCAGAACTGCTCCGGCAAGCACGCGGCGATGCTGTACACCTGCAAGCTCAACGGCTGGCCCCTCGACGGCTACCTCGACCCGGCGCACCCGCTCCAGCAGGCGATCGCCGAGATCGTCGAGGACCTCACGGGGCAGCGGATCGCGCAGGTCACCGTCGACGGGTGCGGCGCCCCGCTGTTCTCCGTCTCCCTGCACGGCCTGGCCCGCGCCGCCGCCCGCGTCACCACGGCGGCGCCGGGCACCCCGGAGGCACGGGTCGCGGACGCCATGCGTGACCACGCCGAGATGGCCTCCGGCTCCGGCCGGGACGTGGCCGCGCTGATGCGGGCCGTGCCCGGGCTGCTCGCCAAGGACGGCTTCGAGGGCGTCGAGGTCGCCGCACTGCCCGACGGCCGTGCCGTCGCCGTGAAGATCGCCGACGGCGCGAACCGCGCTCGCGTGCCGGTCACCGCGGCCGCGCTCGCCCGCGCCGGCGTCGACCCCGCCCTCCTCACGGAGTTCGCGGGTGAACCCCTCCTCGGCGGCGGCGAACCCGTCGGCCGGGTCCGCCCGGCCCGGTCACTGGACCCGATGCCCCTGCCGGCCTGCGCGTGATGCCTCCCGCGGCCGGCCGAGGCATCCGACACCCGTCGACTCCCCGGTGTCGGTCGGGTGCCGGTGTGTGTCCGACGGCGGTGGCGGCCATGTGTGCCGGCGCGGCTCGGGGACGTGCGGTGGTCGGCCGGGGCCTTCGGCGCGCGTCGGGCGCGTGGCGGCCTGCGGTTGGCGCGGGCGCCCGGCGTGTGCCGGCCGCCTGCCGGCTCGCGTGTGGCGGTACCTGCCGCCTGCCGGTCCGCGTCTGGCGGTCCCGGCTGTTGCCGTGTCGGCCCGTTTGGGGCTGCCCGGGCCGC
>NZ_BQUN01000065.1 GCF_026008495.1 Streptomyces sp. A012304 | reverse complement strand
TTCGACCGTCCCCATTCACCAGCTCAGCCGGTCCCGCAGGTGACAACTTCCGAGCTTCGGCTCACTCAAGAACCGCCTCAAGGCCATCGAGCGAGAGAACGACGTGGCCTAGAGCCTGTCTCCTTGAAAGGCTATGGGCGCCATTCCTGGCGGTAGGCGGGGTGCTCGGCGTATGACTGGGCAAGGACTCGAAGCGCGTATGCCAGGCCGGCCGAGCGGGAGTCCGAGGGGTCCATGGCCTTGTAGTCGTGCGCCAGTTGCTCGGTCAGGTCGAGCATGGGGAGATGGCTGTCGAGAAGAGCCTCGCCGCCCAGGGTGTCGGCCACGTAGGCATAGGCGTGGTTGTCGTCCATGATTCGTGCGATGAGGAACTTCACAAGATCGTCCATGTGGCCCATCTTCGCGGACAAGGCGCTTCGGCGGTCACGCGGCTGTCCAGATGAGGATGGCGGCGAGGTGGAGTGCGGCCTGGTAGGCGATGGCGAGCTTGTCGGTTCGCATTGCCAGTCCGCGCCATTGCTTGAGTCGGTTGATGCACCGCTCGACGGCGTTGCGCTGCTTGTACGCCTCGGCGTCGAAGGCTGGTGGGCGACCGCCGGCGCGGCCTCGCCGCAGACGGTGGCCGACCTGGTCGGACGGCTGGGGGATGACAGCGCGGATTCCGCGTCGGCGAAGGTGGTTCCGGATCGCTCGTGATGAATACGCGCGGTCCGCCAGGACGGCTTCCGGCCGAGTCCTCGGTCTTCCGGGTCCGTTTCGCGGAACACGGATGGCGGCCATGACGGTCTTGAAGGCCGGGGCGTCGCCCGCCTGGCCTGCGGTGACGCGGAGGGCCAGGGGTCGTGCTCGGCTGTCGCTGGCGAGGTGGCCTTTCGTGCTCAGGCCGCCGCGGGAGCGTCCGAGGGCGTGGTCGTCGGGTTCGGCCCGGCCGGGAGCCCCTTTTTCCTGGCTCCGGCGGCGTGCTGGTGGGCTCGGCAGACGGTGGAGTCCACCGAAACGGTCCAGCCGATGTCGGTATCAGCGTCTGCTGCTGCCAGAACTGCGGTGAGGATGCGTTCCCAGGTGCCGTCCACGGCCCACCTGATCAGGCGTTTGTGAGCAGTCTGGAACGAGCCGAGCTCGTCCGGCAGGTCCCGCCAGGGCGAGCAGGTGCGGTACTTCCACGCGATGGCCTCCAGAGTTCGGCGGCGATCGGCCCATCGCCGACCGCGGACCGGATCGGCCGGCATCAGCGGCTCGATCCGGTCCCACATCGCATCAGTGATCACTAATCGGACGGACACATCCGATCAACTGACCAACCGATCAAGGAGACACGCTCTAGCAGCAGGATCGCCCAGCGAGGAACGCGGTCCGTGTCGCCTCAGACGGGCCGCATCACCTGGGCCAAGCCCTCCGGAGTGTCCTTCACTTCCGGCGGCGGGCCAGGGTTGCTCTGATAGGTCACACCCGCGACGGTGACCTTGCCCGTCGCCTGGGACAGCGGCAGATGCTCAGTCCGGCCGTCGGCCGGCCCGCCGATGAAGGTCACCAGAACGGTGATCGAGCTCGGGTCCATCGAAGCCGTCGCCTCCACACGCTTCCCGCCCGGGACGGCTGCATCACTCTCCGAGCTACCGCAGCCTACGAGCGCAGCAAGCAGGCCGATACAGCCCGCCACCTTGAATATGTGCACTCACGCATGTTGCCAGGACCAGGCCAACCGACCCACCGCAGAGACGATCTTGTGACCTCACAAGGTCCGACGCCGAACGCGTACCAACAACTGGGGACGTTCACGTGTACGCGGCTGGGGAGCCAAGACCGTACGCCGACAAGCAGCCGGTAGAGGGTCCGCTCGGACGGCAGCTTGACCGCCCGGCCGGCGGGCGTCTGCCGGAGGATCTCGCCGGTCCGCCAGAGCAGGAACGTGCCCCGCCGGGTCGAGGCGTCCGTCGCCTCGGCGATGGCCTGCCGCATGGTCGCGACCACGGCGGTGTCCACGGACCCGAACTCGCGCTTCTTGCGGACCGGACGGTGGTCCGCGAGCCCGACGACCCCGTCGGCCTGGTAGCGGCGCCGGTAGTTCGCGACCGTCTGAGCAGCCACTTTGTGCCCGGCAGCAGTCAGCTCAGCGGCCTTGGCCCGCTGCCGGGCCGTCAACGAGCGGTCCGGCCCGTACTCAGGCCGGGGCGACGTCCCCGGCTCGGCGCCGGGCGGCAGCCCGTGCAGGACCTCCAGGATGTGCCCCTCCCACCACAGAGCCTTCTCCATCACCGGCTTCGGGAACGTCTCCAGCATCGATGCCGCCGGCAGCGGCTGGCGCACCGGGACGTCGACGACCGCGAAGTCCTCGGCCTCGGGCCGGTGCGCGGGAAGCGGGGCCGCCCCCGGCGCAAGCCCCGCACGTTATACGCCGACCGAGGCTACGACCATGACATCTATCGCTGCCGCCTGCGCGAGCGCGGCATCACACCGAAGATCGCCCGACGCAGTCAGCCACACGGCTCAGAACTGGGCAAGGTCAGGTGGGTCGCCGAGTCCGCCATCGCCTGGCTCCACGGCCCCCACGCGGGACCGGCCACGTGATGGCCGTCGCCTGCTCGACGTGGGTGCGGATCAACTCAGGCCGCACCACCATGCGCGCGGACACCGTCGCCGAACGCCTGCCCGCCAGCGCCTGGCAGCGGCACAGCGCAGGCAACGGCGCGAAGGGCCCGCGCCACTACGACTGGGCCTGGGTCCACATCGGCACCGGCAGCCACTGTCACCTGCTCATCCGCCGCAACCGCACCACCGGCGAACTCGCCTTCTACCTGTGCTGGTCACCCACCACGGTCACCGTTGCGGAGCTGGTCCGCGTCGCCGGTGTCCGCTGGAGCGTCGAGGAGTGCTTCCAGGCCGCCAAGGGCCAGGTCGGACTCGATCACTGCCAGGTCCGCAACTGGACCTCGTGGCACCGGCACATCACGCTCGCCATGTTTGCCCTGGCCTTCCTGACCGCCGTCGCCGCCGGCTCGGCGCCACAGCGACCCGCCCCGCCGGCCCACCTCACCCGCGGTCACACCCCGATCAAGCTGACCGTCCCGGAGATCCGACACCTACTCGCCGCCGTCTTCAACACACCAGCCGTGTCAGCGGCCAAGCTGCTGCACTGGTCCGACCGGCGGCGAGAACACCAGGCGACAGCCCGCCGCAGCCGCTACCGACGACGCTCCGCCGACGAACCGACTGGATAGATCACGAAACGGCACTGGAGTATTAGGACCCCTTGAGCGGGAGCCACTGAGCGGGCGACCGCCGGCCGTTTGCGCGCTGCCGACTCAAGGCACCTTGGCACACGCTCGCCGCGGCCTGGTGAACGCCCTCGCGAACCGATCATCGGCGGCCTACGCGCCTGATGGAGCCTCATCCGCGGTGGGCATCGCTGTCCGGGCATATCTCCGAACAAGATCGTGGAACCGGAAGGTATTCGGTGACGGCTGTTGCATCAAATTGGCGTCCAGCAGTTGATCCAGGTCCTCCTGTGTCACCCGGACGGGGCTCCCTGTCAGTCTGGCTGCCATCTGGTCATCGAAGTCGTCGTACGGCGCCGTGCTCAACGTGTGAAAGGCATCCTTCTCTCGCTCCGAGAGTCGGGCGTACGACTGTAGAAGAGCTTCTTCGAGGTTGCGGATACCGGCCCGGAAGAAACTGATTCCGTCGACCGATTCAGCGAGCCGGCGGTACACGTCGCTCAGTCCCCAGGAAGGGCGGTGCACCATCTTGTCGGCCGCGATCCTGATCGCCAGGGGGAGCCTTCCACACAGTTCCACCACCCGAGACACCACATGTGTGTCGCCTCCGATTCTGTCGGCGCCCACGATCGCGGTGAACATCTCTGCCGCGTCGGACGGCGGCAGGACGTCCAGCGACAGCACGGTGGTGCTCTCCAGCCCGATCAGCCGCTTCCGGCTGGTGATGACCACTCGGCACAGCGGCCCACCGGGCAGAAGCGGGCGCACCTGGTGTGCGTCGTGAGCGTCGTCGAGGAGGAGCAGGACACGCCGGTCGGCGAGCGCTGTTCGCAGTACGCCCTGCTTCTCGTCGAGCGACGACTTGTCCTGGTCGCCGGCCCCCAGCGCGCGAAGGAGCACCGAGAGGGCGTCGTCGGGGCTCAAGGGCCTTCGGCCGGGCGTGTGGCCGTGCAGGTCGAGGAAGAGGCAACCGTCTGGATATCTGGACGTCAGCGTCCAGGCCGCCTGCACGGCGAGGGACGTCTTGCCGCTGCCGGGCATCCCGTCGATCACGTCCACCACGGTGCCCCGGCCGGTGCCGCCGTCAGGGAGACCCGTTCGCAGCAGTGAGTCGAGTTCACGTCGTCGTCCGACGAACGTGGCCGCGACATGCGGCAGGTCGCACCGTCCGGTGCCATGCGCGGCACCGGACGGTGCGAGGGAGGCGGACACGACTGCCGTTGTGAGCCGTGGAGCCGGACTGTCCGGCTGCGGGGTGTCGACGTCGGCGTGCAGAACCGCTTCGTATGCGGCGCGCAGTTCGGCACCAGGTTCCATTCCCAGCTGTTCGACGAGGAGAGTGCGGGTCCTGGTGAACACGGCGAGCGCGTCGGCCTGGCGGTGGTTCTGACACAGCGCGGTCATCAACATGGTGGCCAGGTGTTCCCGCAGTGGGTGCGCGGCCAGAAGCGCCGCGAGTTCGGGTATGACGGCCTCGTGACGTCCTAGCTGGAGATCGATGCCGATTCTTCGTTCGATCGCCGAGACTCTGCGCTCGGTCAGATGCCGCCGCTGACTGTCCGCGAACGGGCCGGGAAGCCCGGCCAGGGGTTCGCCGTACCAGTCGTCCAACGCCGTGGACAACAGGCTGGACGCCTGTTCGAGCTGACCGTGAGTCTGTGACTCCGTGGCCAGCCCTACCGTCCGGTGGAACCGCTCGGTGTCCAGTTGGCCGGAGTCGAGGTGAATGACGTAGCCCTCGCGGGAGGTGCTGATGAACGGTTTGCCGGGCTCGTCCGAGGCGGAGGCCAACAGCCGGCGCAGCCGGTAGATGTAGGGCGGGATCAGCTTGGCGCCGCTGCTCGGCAGGTCCTGCCCCCAGACCGCTTTGAGGAGCTCGGCGGAGGTCACCACGCGGTTGGCGTTGCACAGCAGTGTGGTGAGGACCGCTTGCTGGCGGACGGGTCCCAGATCCAGCTCGGTCCCGGACATGTGGGCGCGCAGTGGACCCAGCATCGCGAAAGTCGGTGCAGTCGGCATGGCGGCCATCCCCCTTGGCAGTGCCATCGGGTCCGCACGCGCTCGGGTGCAGTCGCGTGAGGACGCTCGGCTGACGTCCTTGTCTAGCGCCGCCGGGTTGTCCGGCGCCGGGAAGGGGCAGGCGGACAAACAAGCTCCGGACAACGGGAACATGAAGCTCCGCCCCTGCTCACGGAAGAAACGTGACGCATTCCCGGCAACCATGGCGCGCCATCGGTTGTCTCTTCAACGGACGGGAAGTGGCGTCGACTTCAGGGATGGAGGTGGGCGATGCCTCGCCGTGAACGTCCACTGGGTGAGGGGGACGGGCCGCTGCTGCGCTTCGCCGCGGACCTGCGCCGGTTACGGGAGAAAGCGGGCAGCCCGTCGTACCGGGAACTCGCCTCCCGCGTGCACTACTCGGTCACCACTCTCTCCGACGCGGCCGGCGGGCGCCGATTGCCCAGCCTGGCTGTGACCCTCGCGTATGTCCGTGCCTGCCGTGGCGATGCCGAGGAATGGGAACGTCGCTGGCAGGCGGTCGCCGCCGAGATCGCCCTGGATGCCGCCGCGAAGACCGAGGACGTGGACGGGCCGGAGAAAGGCTCAGCGCCCTATGCGGGCCTCACCCCGTTCCAGCCGGAAGACGCCGGGCGCTTCTTCGGCCGGGAACGGCTGGTGGAGGATTTATGGATACGTCTTCTCAGCGAACGCTTGGTGACGGTGTTCGGCGCTTCGGGGGCGGGGAAATCGTCCGTACTGAGAGCCGGCCTGGTCGCGCGCTTGAATGCCGAGAGACAGGCGTGGCCCGTGCTGATGTTCACCCCCACGGCGCATCCCCTGGAGGAATGCGCGATCCGGCTCGCCTCCGCCCTGGGCACCACACCCGGTCAGGCGTACGAGGAACTCTCCGCCGACCGTCGGGGTCTGCACCGGCTCGTACGCCAGGCACTGGCCCTTGAGCCGGACACGACGGAACTCGTAGTGATCGTTGATCAGTTCGAGGAAATCTTCACGCTCTGCCGCAGCAGCGAGGAGCGCACCGCATTCATCGACGCGTTGATCACAGCCGCCCGCACGACGAGCAGCCGGTGCCGCATCGTGCTTGGAGTCCGTGCCGATTTCTACGCCCACTGCACCAGCCATCCCGAGTTCGTCGACGTCCTGCGTGATGCGCAGTTGCCGATAGGCCCCATGACGGTCGACGAACTGCGCCGTGCCATCGTGCAACCCGCTGTCCAGGACGGGTACACCGTGGAGAGCGCGCTGCTCGCCGAAGTGGTGACGCAGGCCCACGGGCAGGTGGGTGTGCTGCCCCTGCTGTCGCACGCTCTGCTGGAAACCTGGCGTCGGCGGAGCGGCAACCGGCTGACGCTGACCGGGTTCCAGGCGGCCGGCGGTATCGAGGGCGCGCTCAGTCAGACGGCCGAAGCGGTCTACGCCGCACTGCGGCCCGAACAGCAGCGCACGGCCAGAAACCTGTTCGTGCGGCTGACAGCGCTGGGAGAGGGCACCGAGGACACCAAACGCCGCATCGATCGGACCGAGTTGGATGTCGAGGGCGAATCCGGCACGGACCGGAAACCCGGGCGGGGAGACGTTGAGGCCGTCGTCGAAAGACTGGTCCGTGCGCGGCTGCTCACCCTCGACCACGACACCGTCGAGATCACCCATGAGGCACTCATCCGGGGTTGGCCCCGGCTGCGCGAATGGCTCGCACAGGACCGCGAGGGTTTGAGGACGCACCGGCAGCTGACAGAGTCGGCGCAGGCGTGGGAGGCCCTGGGCCGCGATTCCGGAGCCCTCTATCGCGGTGCCCGGCTGGCCCGCGCCCGGGAATGGGCCGACAAGGCGTCGGACACCATGCTGACCGCTTCGGAGCACGCCTTTCTCCAGGCCGGTGCGGACGCGGAAGCCGATGAGCAGAGCGCGGCCCGTCGCCGAGCCCGCCGCCTGCGTCAGCTGATCGCTTCGCTGACGGTCCTCCTGGTACTGGCTCTGGTCGCGGTGGTGCAGGCCGTCGACGCCCAGCGGACGGCCGCACTTCAACGGGACCTCGCCACGTCTCAGAAGCTCGCGGCCGAAGCCGAGGCGATCCGCGCCACGCATCCCGCCCTGGCCGCCCAACTCAGCCTCGCCGCCTACCGTCTCGCCCCGACCGTCGCGGCACGCAGCAGCCTGCTCAGCACCTTCGCCGCCCCCTACGCGGCCCGGCTCACCACCCACCGCAACCACGTCAACGCGGTGGCCTTCGCTCCTGGCGGGCGCATCCTGGCCACCGCGAGCCATGACCGCACCGCGGAGCTGTGGAACGTGGCCGACCCGCGCCACCCCCGCCGACTGGCCGTTCTCGCCGCTCACACCGCCAACGTCAACTCGGCCGCCTTCGCCCCCGACGGCCGTCTCCTGGCCACGGCCGGATGGGACCGCACGGTGCGGCTCTGGGACGTCAGTGATCCCCGAGCCCCCAGGCAGTCGGCGGTTCTGACGGGCCACACCGACACCGTCAACGCGGTGGCCTTCAGTCCCGACGGCCGGACACTGGCCAGTGTCAGCAGCGACCGCACCGTGCGCCTGTGGAACACCGCACAGCCCCGGCGGCCGGGCAAACCGGTCGTCCTCAAGGCGCACACCGATGGCGTGATCTGGGCGGTGTTCAGTCCGGACGGGAACAGCCTGGTCACCACCGGGTGGGAGGGCACCGTCCGGTTGTGGCGCGTCAGCGGGCCCGACCGACAGCCCACGGCGCTTGCCGTTCTGGACCGGCGCGCAGGCCCAGGCCTGACCGCGGCCTTCGCCCCGTCCGGCCGCACGGTGGCGACCGCGGGACAGAACCGGCAGATCCGTTTGTGGGACGTCAGCGACGCGCGTCGGCCCCGCGGACTGGCCACGCTGCGAGGGCACACCGACGACGTCCGCTCCGTGGCGTTCAGCCCCGACGGGCGCACCCTTGCCTCGGCCGGCGCCGACCGCACCGTACGCCTGTGGGACATCACCGCGCCACGTCGGCCCGGAGGGAAGGAACTGACGTCCTTGATCGGCCACACCGACGCCGCGGTCTCGGTGGCCTTCAGCCCGGACGGACGCAGCCTCGCCACCACGAGCGACGACCACACCGCGCGGCTGTGGGACCTTTCCCGGCCCCTCCTCGTAGGGCACACCAACTCCGTCTACGGGATGGCTTTCGCCTCCGACGGGCGTGTCTCGGCAACCGCCGGCGACGACGGCACCGCGCGGCTGTGGGACATGTCCCGTCCCGGGCCACCCAGGAGTCTGGCGACACTGACCGGGCACACCCGCACGGTCAACGCGGCGGTGTTCGGCGGGGAAGGAAGAATCCTGGCAACGGCGAGCGCCGACCACACAGCCAGGTTGTGGGATGTCTCCGACCGACGGCACCCCCGGACGCTGGCGACACTGCGGGGCCACTCCGATGCCGTCAACACGGTCGCGTTCAGCGAAGACGGCCGCCTGCTGGTCACTGCGGAGACGGCCGGCACGGCCTGGCTGTGGAGTGCCGCGGATCCCGCCAGGCCCGTACGTATCACCGCGCTGAGGGGCCATTCCGACACCGTCAACGCCGCGGCCTTCGCTCCGGGCGGGCGCATGGTGGCCACCGCGAGCGGTGATCACACGGTACGTCTGTGGGATGTCGCCCAGCAGGGAAGACAGAGACGGCTGAGCACACTGACCGGGCACGACGACGCGGTCAAGGCCGTGGCCTTCAGCACCGACGGGCGCTACCTGGCCACAGCGAGCGCCGACCACACCACACGCCTATGGGATGTCTCCGAGCCTCGGCGACCGAGGGTGCTGACCGTACTCACCGGTCACTCCGACACCGTCTACGCCGTCGCGCTCAGCCGTGACGCGGGCCTTCTGGCCACGGTCGGCGCCGACGGCACCGCCCGGGTGTGGGACATCCGTGACATCGGCGAGCCCCGCCGTCTGGTGACGCTGACCGGTCACACCGGAGTGCTCTTCGCGGTCGCCTTCGGCCCCGACGGCCACACCCTGGCCACCGCGGGTCAGGACCGGACCGCCCGACTGTGGGAACTCGACGAGGAGAAGGTCGCCGCGTGGGTCTGTGCCTCCGCGTATCCGCGCATCACCCGTTCCTTGTGGGAGTCGTACCTGCCCGGAACGGACTACCGGCCCCCCTGTCCGACGTGACCGGGAGCCGGGCTCTCCGTGGGCTCCGGCCCTACCGCTGGCGCAGAGACCGGGATGCCGACCGGGAAGCGCCCGCCCCGCCATCAGATCACCACCATCAGCGGGCGTACCTTTCGGGCTTCCAGCAGTGCGGGGAGCGACCGGGCCCAGGGACGGTGGCCGGCCGCCACGGCGTACTGGGAGTCGATCATCAAAGTGGCCCACCCAGCCGAACGGTGCTCGCGCCAGCGGACTCCCACCGAGCGCAACACGGCTCTGGTCGTGGCCAGGTCCGTGTCGCGGACCACGACGCGCGGCCTGGGACGGTCCTCGGAGCGCAGTTCGCCGGCCGCACGGGTCGCCTGCAGGGCACGCGCGGTGGGAGCCTCCCGAGCCCGTGAGGGTGGTACAGGGTTCTCCCGCCTGCGCCTCTGCGTGATCGCGTTGCGCAGGATCCTGGCCGTGCCGTCGGCCATGCCACGGAAATTGGGGTCGCTGCCGAACAGCACGACGCTGCCGGAGCCGACCGGCTCCTCGATGACTGACGCGGTGCCGGCGAGGGCCTCGGCACCCAGGGCATGTCCCGCGACGAACCAGTCGGGGGAGTCGGCCTCCGGATACGACAGGACCCTGTGCGCGGGATCCGTGGGGTAGAGCACCAGGTCGTCGAAATAGAACTGCCACACATGCTCGCCCGCCCCCTCGGTCAGCGGGCCGGACGGATGTGCCCGGGTGCGCACGAACGCCCCCGGTATCTGCGCCTCCGGAACGACGAAACCCGCCGTGGTGAGACCCACGAGTGCGGCCAGCAGCACCGCTCCGCGCCACCCCACATAGCGCCCGCCCGCTTCCACCCAGTCCCTGAGCGCGGCCCGCCCGGCTTCGCCGAGTCGCTCGTTCGCCGGCCCGGCGGGTCCGTCCGGTACCACCAGCACCGAAACGTCCCGCAGGGTCTCCTGGCTGATGTCGCCCGGCCGCAGGTCCGCATGCGGATACCGCCAGACGTTGTCGAGCTGGTGAAGCGTCCACCCGTAGGGCCCCGCCACCTGAGAGGACTCGGGGAGCAGCCGGAGGAGACCGATGCGCGGTGCCGGCGGATGCGTCGCGGTGACCTCGGGCGCGGCCACCGGGGGCGCCGGCACCGCCACCGGGCGCAGCCGTGCTCCGGACCGGCCTCCGCGCACATTGCCCAGCAGGGGCAGCGACCAGGCCCCCACATCGGTGAACACCCCGGTGGAAGGGTGGCTGCTTTCACCGAGCATCGCCTGCACCCAGTGCTTGCGGGCCTGGGCCATCGGGACCCAGTAGGTGCCGGCGGGCAGGGTCGCCGTGTACGGCGGATCGCCGTAGGGACGGAAGTCGAGCACCTCCAGCTCGGCGGTCAGCACGTGGACCTCGACGCCGGCGAGTTGAAGCCGGTGGACGAGCCTGGCGGTCTCGAACGTCCGCTGCGGTTCGGGGAGCAGGAAGTAGTGGCGTACGGGCTGATCCGGTATGGGTGGCGTATCGACCGTGGTGGCTCGGCGGCGGGGCTGGAGCTCACCGCGTCGCCCCTGCCGGTACGCCTCTACGTGCGCCAGATGCCACTCGCGCAGAACGTGCTTGCGGCGGGACGCCAGCTGCGACAGACACTGCCACGGCGCGTGGTGGTGTTCGGTGACGCGCTCGTGCAGTGTCGCGGCCAGTCCCTTCTCGAACGTCATCCCGGCGGTCAGCGTGGACAGTTGTACCGAGGCGTCGGCGAAACCGGGGTAGAGCAGGTCGAAACCGGTGCCTGAGAAGTGGTCCGCTCCCGCCCTGGCGAACTCGGCCGCGAGACCGCGGTTGTAGTCCTCCACCTCTTCTTGCGCGAACACCGGAATCTCGTGATGCACCGGGTCGGCGTACGGCGGGAAGAAATAGCTGTCTCCCGTCATCTCGTGCAGATCCATGAACAGGACGGGCGGATACTGCTGAAGCAGGGCCAGCTTGCCGCGCGTCTCCCGCTGCGTCGCGGCGAACCAGTCGCGGTTGAGATCGAACCCGTAGCCGTTGTTCCTGTGCCCCGCCGAGAACCCGTCGGGGTTCTGCACCGGCAGGACGAACACGAGGATGTGCCGCAGAACGCGCTCGACGGCGGCGTCACTGCGGTCGGCCAGATCGTGCAGCAACCACAGCGCGGCGTTCGTTCCGGCCGGCTCGTTGCCGTGTGTCCCTGCGCCGAGCCACGCCACGGCGGGGGTGTCGTGCACGGCAGCCAGCAAGTCCGCACGTGTGGTGCGGGGGTCGCGCAGCAGCCGCAGGCGGCGGCGTACCGCCGCGAGCCCTTTCGGTGTCACCAGGTGCGGGCTGCCGACAACGGCGTAGCGCAGGCCGCCGCCACTCCACGACGGGTCGAGCACCCCGGTGCTCACGCGGTCGCCGGTGGCTTCGGCCGCGTCGAGGTAACGCCAGGTTTCCTCCAGGGAGTACAACCGGTCGGTCGGACCGGCACCGATCACTTCATCGGGGCGTGGCACCTTTCCCCTGTAGTTTCCCCTGTAGCGAGCCGGTGAGCCGGTGCTGAAGGCCGTCCCGGAACGGTGTACGGGCACAGCCCCGGCATGGGATGCGGTCGTTCCGGTACCGAGGAGCGCGGCGGCGAAACCGCCGAGCAGGGTGCGCCGCCCGGTGAGTGTCCCGTCGGCTCGGGTGCCGGCCGATGCCGTGCGCGATGCGTCGTTCGTCATCGTCGTCCGTCCCGTCCCGTCAGGGGCGTCATCCGGCATGGAACGCGTCCGCGATCAGTTCGTAGGACAGGCGTTGCTCCCCGGGGTCGTGCACATTGGTGATGATCATGATTTCGTCGGCTCCGTACTTGTCCGCTCGCGTCTCCAGTTCGGCGCGCACCACGGCAGGCGTGCCCACGACGCGGGTGTGCCGGAATCGGTGTGCGGTCTCCAGCTCCGCGGGGGTCCACACGTGTGCGGCGGCTTCCTCGGGGGTGGGGACCGGTCCTGCGGCGCCCGTGCGCAGGCGAGCGGTTGCCAGATCGGCGGCGAGCGCCATCTCCTCCGCTCTTGTGGCGGTGACGGCGCAGATGGCACCGATGCACAGGATCACCGACGGACGGTCCGTGGAGGCCCCGACCGCCGTGGGGCGGAAATGTCTCCGGTAGTCGTCGATCGCCTGCCTGGGGTCCTGGTCCCCGATGTGGCCACCGAAGGCGAACCCGGCTCCGTTCATCCCGGCCGCCCGCGCCCCGTAACGGCCGGTTCCGAGAATCCATACCGGCGGCAGGTCCACGTCGCTCGGCTCCGCCCGCACGCCGGCGAGTGGGTGCCCAGGAGGGAAACCGTACGCGTGACCGAGGAGTTCGGCGTACAGATCCCCGAAGTCCGGCCACTGGACGGCATGGCCGCGCCGCAGAGCGCCCGCGGTACGCGGGTCGGTGCCCGGAGCACGGCCCAGTCCGAGGTCGATGCGGCCCGGATGCAGCGCGGCCAGGACACGGAAGGTCTCCGCGACAGCGAGCGGCGCGTGGTTGGGGAGCATGATCCCGCCGGAGCCCACGCGGATGCGCGTGGTCGTTGCGGCGATGGCGGCGATCATGACCTGCGGCGCGGTGCTGCTGACCGCCCGTGAATTGTGGTGTTCTCCCACCCAGAAGCGGTGAAAGCCGGCCTCTTCGGCGGCGTGTGCCAGTTGCACGGTGCGACGCGGGGCCACCGACGGCGGATGTGCGGCAGGCACGGCCGAAAGGTCGAGGACGGACAGGCGAGGGGTCACACCGTCACCTCCAGGGCATCGCCACCATCGCGACGGGCAGTATTCCTGATGCGCTTGCAGGAGTATTCACATGCCCAATGCCGGCAGTCAATTACCTTTTCATGAACCGGCGAGAGACATTCCTCTGCCATGCGAATTCCATCGGAATACCACCACGCATGCTTAGCGTCAGATTTCCCGAGGCCCGAAGAAGGGCGTCGCGGCATGCCGAGCAGGGTGAGAGGTGGTGCCTGTGAGAGCGGGGGTGGCTGGTTCCGTCAACTCCTCGGAACGAGCGTCTGCAGGGTCCGGCCACAAAGACCCACAGGCAGACGACCGACCGATGCAGGAGCGTGGTCTCTTCCGCCCGGAAGCGCTGTCGGCGCGGGCGCAGCCGGTCAATCCGCCGGACAGACTGGAGGCGGAGTTGTCCGGACGCCGCTGGCCCCTTGTGGCCGTTCTCGCCTGTGTGCTCGCGGGCCTCGCCTTCGCGGTCTCGGCGCGTGTTCCTTCCTTCGCCAATGGTTCCGTCGTGGACAGCGGCGCGAGCCGGGTGCTCGCCGTCTTCCCCGACAAGGACGGCGCCCTTCCGCAGCCACGCCAGCCCGCCACGCTGACGAGTCCGCAGGGGAGCGACGTCCGGCTGCGCGTGACGCGCGTACAGCAGGTCACCGATGTGGCCGAGCGCGACGCTCTCGGGCTGCCGTCCGGCGTCCAGGTGCCCTTCGTCATGGTCGAGCTGGCCCACAGTTCCTCCGGGTCAGCGCCGAGTGGCACCGTCGGGCAGGTCCGGGTGCGCGTCGCGGAGCGGTCCCTGCTGAGCACCCTGGTGCGAGGGGTTCTCGCCGGCCCGGGAGGCGGCACCCGATGAGCGGACCCGAGCGGCCCACCGCGACCAGGCGTTGGCACAAGGGCAAGAAGGTGCCGGTCGTCGGCCAGATGAGTATGACCGAGTGTGGAGCGGCGTGCCTGTCGATGGTGGTGACAGCACACGGCCGCTACACCTCGACTCGTGAATGCCGCGACTTGCTGGATATCGGCCGCGACGGCGCCGACGGCGCGAAGATCGCCCAGGTCGCCCGGCGGATGGGACTGGAGGTACGCGCCTTCAGCACCGATCTGCCGCACCTCGCGGAACTGGCGCTGCCCGCCGTGCTCTACTGGAACTTCTCCCACTACGTCGTCCTGGAACGCTGGCGCACCGGCAGATACGTGATCGTCGACCCGGCGATCGGCAGGCGGTCCCTGGACGAGGAGGAGTTCTCCCGCGGCTTCACCGGCATCGCCATGGAGATGACCCCGGGACCCGACTTCGAACCCCGCCGGTCGACGCGTGGGGCGAGCGCCCTGCAGTTCGCCCGCGGGCTGCTGAGCATCTCCCGCCCCCTGCTCCTGCGGGTTCTGTGCGTGTCACTGCTTCTGCAGCTCATGCTGCTCCTGCCCGCGCTCGCCACGAAGTTCACCGTGGACACCCTCATCGGGCAGCAGCAGGCCGGGCTGCTCCCGATGTTCGGGCTCGCGCTTGGGCTGATGCTGCTCACCAACACGATGACCGGCTACGCCCGCAGCATCGCGCTGGTTCACCTGCACACGCAGGTCGACCAGCGGTTGATGCAGCGCTTCTTCCGACATCTGCTGGACCTGCCCTACCGCTACTTCCAGCTGCGCGGCACCGGTGACCTCGCCATGCGGCTGTCCAGCAACGCCACGGTCCGTGAAGTGGTCACCGGCCAAACGCTGTCGGTCGTCGTCGACGGCGCGTTCGTCGGGGTGTATCTGGTGCTCGTCATGCTGGCCGCGCCCGCCTACGGGGGTGTTGTACTGGCGCTGGGGGCCTTGCAGTTCGTGGCCATTCTCGCCAGTTTCCGTTTCGTACGCGACCTGGTGACCCGGGACGTGACGACGCAGGCGCAGAGCCAGGGCTACCTCATCGAGGCGCTTCAGGGCATGGAGACCGTCAAGGCGACCGGCGCCGAGGAGAACGTCTACACGCGCTGGTCGAGCCTGCTCAACGACCAGCTCGTCGCCTCGCTGCGGCGGCGGGTGGCCGACGGTGCCTTCGAGGCCCTGTTCAGCACCATCCGGTCGGGAACCCCATTGCTGCTGCTGTGCTTCGGCGCCCGCCAAGTGCTCAACGGCGAGATGTCACTGGGCGACATGCTGGCCCTCAACACGCTGGCCGCCGCGCTCCTGGGGCCGCTGGGCCAGCTCGCCACGACCACCCGCCAGCTCCAACTCGTCGGCTCCCACCTCGACCGGATGCGCGACGTCCTGGAGGAAGAGGTCGAACAGGACCGTTCGCGTGTCGACGACCCCGGCACCCTGGACGGACATGTGGAGCTGCGCGCCGTTTCCTTCCGCTACGGGGGCAGCGAGGCACTGGCCGCCGACGGCGTCTCCCTCACGGTCAGGGCCGGAATGAAGGTCGCTCTGGTAGGACGAACCGGCTCGGGCAAGAGCACACTCGCCAAGATCATCCTCGGCCTGTATCACCCGACCGAAGGCACCGTCTACCACGACGGCCGTCCGCTGAACCAGCTGGACCTGCGCAAAGTGCGCGGCCAGTGCGGCGTGGTCATGCAGGAGCCGGCCTTCTTCGTCGGCTCGGTTCGCGACAACATCGCCTTCGGCGAGCCGACCATCAGCCTGGAAGACGTCGTCTCCGCAGCGCGGCTGGCACAGATCCACGAGGACATCGCGCTGATGCCCATGGGCTACGAAACACTCATCGCGGAGGGCGGCAGTGGCCTGTCGGGGGGCCAGCGGCAGCGCCTGGCCCTGGCACGCGCACTGGTACGGCGGCCCGGCCTGTTGGTCCTGGACGAGGCGACGAGTCACCTGGACGTCGTCACCGAGCGGGCAGTCGACGACGTGCTGTCCACCTTGTCGTGTACGCGCGTCGTCATCGCGCACCGGCTGAGCACCGTACGCAACGCCGACCTCATCGTCGTACTCGACAACGGCCGGATCGTGGAGCGGGGAACGCATCGAGAACTGCTGGAGGCGGGCGGGACCTACCAGGCGCTCGTCCGCGACCAGCTGCACGAGGATCCGGCCACGCGGTGACCGGACGGCGACCCACCGATCAAAAGGAGCGGACCATGAACAACGACGACATCGTACGGGCCTGGAAGGACGAGGACTTCCGCGATCACCTCTCGGACGCCGAGCTGTCCTTCCTGCCGGAGCACCCGGCCGGCAGCGTGGAACTGCCCGACGCCGTGCTGAGCAAGGCGGTCGGTGGCGCGACGGAGCAGTACGGCACGATGGGCTGCTGCGGCGGCGTCACCTCGAACTGCACCAACGTGTCCACCGAATCGTGCAGTTCCTGCGACACGGTCTGGTGCTGCACGGTCACCACACGGCGTGCCGCCGAGGTCATCGGCGCGTTCTGCTGACCCCTCGCCCACCTCCGGTCGCGGCGTCGGGGCTCCTTCCTCCTGCCGGGGTACCTGCGCCGCGACCACCTCACGCGAAGGAGCGTGCCAGCATGGATTCCCAGCCGGTCACGACCGCCGGCGAGTCGGACGCCTTCTCCGACGCCGCCTGGTACCGGGCCACGCCGCTGCACGAGCGCGTCGCTGCCGACGGGCACGGACCCACCGTGCTGGATCCTGATCCGGCACGCACCGCCCGGCGCCTGGCGCGCTGGCGGGCGGAACCGGCTTTCGCAGACGAGCGGGAACGACTCGCGCGACGGCTGTTGGACGACGGAATCACCGAGGAACGGCTCGGCGAGCTCCTCGCGGAACCGGCCGAGGCGCTGCGGAACCGGCTGCTCGCCCGCTGGGACAGCCCGCCCGACTGGCTGTTGGAGCTGGCTGAGGCGTTCACCCGGGCACGCTACGCACCCGCGCACGAGCCGGAGCTGCCGGTGCACGATGCCGCCCGCATCCTGTTCCTCGTCGAACCCCTCATCGCGCAGGCGGCCGGTGAGCTGCGGTCCGTGCTGAGCGAACTGGCCGCTGAGCACCCGGGCGTGTTCGATGCCGGGGCCGTGTCCGCCGCGCTGCTGCGCCATTTGTGCGGCACACTGCTCGCCACCCTCAGCCGCACGGTCATCCTGGAACTCCAGGCGGCCAGACTCCAAGGGCTGCTGGAAGGCGACACTCCTCAGGAGCGCTTCGCCCATTTCGTGCGGGGACTGCGCGATCGCGACAGGGCTCTGGACATCCTGCGTGAATATCCCGTTCTCGCCCAGACGCTCGTGACGTCGGTGCGGCTGTGGACCGAGGCGAGTGTGGAGTTCGTCCGGCGTGTCGCCGACGACCACGCCACACTCGTGGCGCACTTCTTCCATGGCCAGGAGCCCGGCCCGCTCGTCGAGGTGGCCTGCGGAGTGGGCGATCCGCACCGCGGTGGCCGGTCGGTGAGCATCCTCCGCTTCGCCTCGGGACAGCATCTCGTCTACAAACCCCGCGCACTCTCCGTCGACTGCCGCTTCCAGAGGCTTCTTCGATGGCTGAACGACAAGGGAGCCCAGCCGCGGTACCGCGTCCTGACGGTCGTCGACAGAGGGGACTACGGCTGGGCCGAGCACGTCACGGCCGCACCATGCACGTCGAAAACACAGGTCGAGGGCTTCTACCGGCGACAGGGAGGCTACCTCGCCCTGCTGTACTGTCTGCACGCCATCGACTTCCATTACGAGAACCTCATCGCCGTCGGTGAACACCCCGTGCTTGTGGACCTGGAGGCGCTGTTCCACCCCAACCGGGAGTCACTGGGTGACGTCGCCGAGGACGCCGCCGCGGTGATGGCACTCGACTCCTCCGTGCTCATGACCGGGCTGTTGCCCCAGCGGCGCCTGCCGCAGGACACCGGGCGGATAGAAGGCGAGCCGGGCGAGTTCAGCGGCCTCGGCGGGGCGGACGGCCAACTCAGCCCGACGCCGGTGGCCGTTGTCGCGGATCCGGCGACCGACACGATGCGCGTGGTGCGAAACCGGGTGGAGATGCCGTCCGGACAGCACCGGGCGACCTTGCCCGGATCCTCCGTGGACGTGCTCGATCACGTCGACCAGGTGCTGGACGGGTTCACGTCGGTCTGCACGCTCCTGCGGCACAACCAGGAAGAACTGCTCGCCCCTGGCGGCCCCGTGGCCGCTTTCGCCGACGTGGAGGTGCGGTGCGTGATACGCCCCACCCAGGCCTATGCGGCGATGCTCTCCGAAGGGGTCCACCCCGACCTGATGCGGGACGGCCTGGCAAGGGACCGATACTTCGACAACCTGTGGACCTCCCCCGAGGACAACCGTGTCCTCAACACGGTCTTCCCCTGTGAACGACATGACCTCTACCGCAGGGACGTGCCGGTGTTCACCGCCCGGCCCGGACAGCGCCATCTGTGGTGCACGCAAGGCCACACACACCGGGACGTCATGAAGGAGCCGGTCCTGGACATGGTGAGGCGACGGATCGCCCGACTCGACGACGAGGACGTGCAGCGACAGCGATGGATCATCCGCGCCTCGTTCGCCGCGCTGACCCTCGGCGACGGCAGCGCGCGGTGGCCGGTGTGCGACATGGAACAACCCGAGCGCCCCGCCGAGTACGACGAACTGCTCGAAGCCGCCTGCCGGGCCGGCGACCGGCTGGAACTCCTCGCGCTGGACGACGGCGAGACCGTGGGCTGGCTCGGACTGTCCCTGCTCGGGCAGCGCGTCTGGGCCCTTCAAGCACTGGGCGGAGACCTGTACGGCGGCCTGTCCGGGATCAGCCTCTTCTTCGGCTACCTGGGAGCGGTCACCAAAACCGAGCGCTACACCCGCCTCGCCGAGCGATCGCTGGAATCCGTGCGCAGATACACACGCTGGCGCGTCGGACTCCTCGCCACGGACGAGGACCCGCTGCTGTCGGTCTTCGAGCACGCACCGGGCGGACTCTTCACGATGACCCACCTGGGCGCCCTGTGGCACCGTGACGACCTCCTCGACGAGGCGCGGGAACTGTCCGGGCAACTCGAGCCGGCCATCAAGGCGTCACGGACCTTCGACATCATCAACGGCACAGCGGGGCATCTGTGCATGCTGCTCGGCTTGCACGCCGTACGGCCCGAACCGGCGCTCCTCGACCTGGCCGTCCAGTGCGGCGACCGGCTGCTGGAAACCGCCGAGACGATGCCGCGGGGCATCGCCTGGCGTGACGACGCCGACGCCACGCCGCTCACCGGGTTTTCCCACGGGGCCTCCGGCGTGGCCCACGCACTCCTGCGGCTCGCCGCGGCCTGCGGCGAGGACCGGTTCCGCAAGGCCGCGGAGCAGGCCATGGAATACGAGCGGAGTCTCTTCGTCCCCGACCGGGGCAACTGGCCCGATCTGCGCGAGGCGGCCACGGAACTCGCGGCCCAGGGAATCCGGCCCACCAGCGCCTTCATGACCGCTTGGTGCCACGGCGCCCCCGGGATCGGCCTCGCTCGTGTCGAAGCCCTGAGGCACAAGGCGGACGACGCCGTGCTGCGCGAGGAACTCGCCGCGGCCCTCGCCACCACCGAGGCCGGCGGGCTCAACCAGAACCACTCCCTGTGCCACGGGTCCCTCGGCAACATCGAACTGCTCACGGAAGCGGCCCGCTTCACCGGATCCGCGGAGGCCCACCAGCGCTCGCGGCTGGCGGCACGAACGATCCTCGACGGCATCGACCGGCTGGGCTGGCAGTGCGGGGTACCCGGCGGGGTCGAGACACCGGGTCTGATGACCGGCCTGGCGGGAATCGGCTACGGCCTGCTCAGGCTCGCCGCACCCCACCAAGTACCGTCGGTGCTCACCTTGTCCCCGCCCGCCGCGCCGGCCCCGGGGCACGACTGACAGAACGCACCGCCTGCTGTGCCCGTGGCCCCGGCCGGTACGTTCCGCAGCCGCCGACCACCGGGCCGGCCGGGGAGGGGTGCCGGCCTCGGCTCCAGCCCCCGCGGGCCGCGGGCATGGCTCCGGCCGCAGTGGCGAAGCCGCGCCGGTGAAGGGCCGGCCGAACCCGAAACGGACCCCCTGGGGACGGAGCCGCGCCGGGGACGGTGGGGGAGGGGGCGGTTCGGAAGCATCCGCGTCCGGCCCGCGCGCAGCAGTCATCGTTTCGCCATTGGCGTGCCAGCCGGTCCTCCTAGCGTGAAGCCGAGCAGCCGCGCCGGCTCCGCCGGCGCCCGCCTTCACGTGGGGGATTCATGGGTGTTGAAACGCAGACGGCGACCGCGACCGAGACGGCGACCGCGGCCGACCCGGCCTGGTTCCTGGCCCATTCGTTGCACGAGCGACTGCATTCCACCGAGCCCGCCGGAACCGTCGATCCCGCCCTGGGCCAGTTGCGTCTGGACCTCTGGCGGGCGGAACCCTTCCATGCCAGGAATCCCGGCGCTCTGGCAGACCATCTGCGGCGGCTGGGCACGGACGAGAACACCCTCCTGCGCATCCTCGGCGAGAGCCCCGAGACGGTGAAGCGGCGCTTCGCCGAGCCACCTGCCTACGCCCGCCGCATCGAACAGGCCTGGCGGGACTACAGCCATGTCCCCGCCGACACGGCGACCACCCCTACGTCTTCCCGAGGCTTCGCGCAGATCGCGGCACCGCTGTTGCGGCAGGCGGCCGAGCGGCTGCGCACGGGCATCGCCGATCTCGTGCGGAACCATGCCCGACTGGACGCCGCGGCACTGACCCGGGAACTCGTCAAGGAACCGGTCGACGCCATCGTCCAATTGGTCGCGCGGACACTCGTCCTCGAACTCAACGTCCTGCGGGTGCGGGGCAGCCTGGCCGGAGACACCCCGCACGAGCGCTATCACCACTTCCTCCAGCGTCTGCAGAACCCCGCCTTCGCGCTCGGTGTCCTGCGGGAGTACCCGGTGCTCGCTCGCGACCTGGTCAGGGCCATCGACCAGTGGGTGGACAGCCGACTGGAGTTCACGGACAGGCTGGTGTCTGACCTGGGCGCTCTGGAGGAACGGTGCGGCGGGACCGACACGCTCGGCACCGTGGCCGAGGTCACGTTCGGAGCCGGCGACAGCCACCGGGGCGGCAGGTCGGTGGCCGTGGTCCGCTTCGTGGGTGGCCAGAAGGTGATGTACAAGCCGCGCAGGCTTCAGGTCGACCAGCACTTCCAGGAACTGCTGGCCTGGCTCAGCGCCCGGAACCCACGCATCGAGCTGCGTACCTTCTGGGTCCTGGACCGTGACGTCTACGGCTGGACGGAGTTCGTCGAGAACTCTCCCTGCGCCGACCGGGCCGCCGTCGGCCGCTTCTACGAGCGGCAGGGCGCCTATCTGGCCCTGCTGCACACTCTCGGCGCGATCGACTTCCACCTGGAGAACATCATCGCCTGCGGCGAGCACCCGCTGCTCATCGACTTGGAGGCACTGTTCCACGGCTGGCAGGTGCGCCTGCCGGACTCGTTCGACAAGCCACGCGAGGCCCTGGAGCTGATGCACACCTCGGTGAAAACAGTGGGACTGCTGCCGCACCCGGCCCTGTGGACCGAGGACAACGAGGTCAACCAGTTCGATGTGAGCGGGATGACGGGTGTCGGCGGCCAGATGACGCTGCTTCCGGTCCCAGCGTGGGAGGGCGGCGGCACGGACGAGATGCGCCTGGTCCGCAAGCGCGTGGCCATGGGTCAGGCAGACAACCTGCCCTCGCTCGACGGTGAGACCCCGGACGTGTCGCAGTTCCGACAGGAGCTGATCAGCGGATACCGCGAGACGTACCGCACGCTGTGGAACCACCGGGACGCGATGCTCGCGCCGGGCGGTCCCGTCGCCGCGTTCGCGGACGACGAGATTAGGATCATCGTCCGACCGACCCAGACCTACATGCAGCTGCTCACCGAAGGCCGACATCCGGACCTGCTGCGCGACGCGTTGGACCGTGACCGTTTCCACGACAACTTCCGGTCCGGGCACGAGGACCACCCGCACCGCGCCCAGTTGATCGCTGCCGAGCTGGCCCAGATCCGCCGCGGAGACGTACCGATCTTCACCACGACACCGTCATCCCGCGACATCGTCTGCGGGGACGGCTCGACGATCCCGGACGGGCTTGAGCGCAGCGGCTTCGCGATCGCCCGCGAACGGGCGGCCGCGCTGTCCGACGACCACCTCGCCCAGCAGATCTGGTTCATCGAAGCGTCGTTGACCGCCTTGACCATGGGCGACCCCAGCAGATGGCAGCCGCAAGCAAGGCCCACGGTCGTGCCCCGTACCGTGTCCGGCCATGCGTCCGCCGGTCGTTTCGTCGACGCGGCACGCGCGATCGGCGACCGGCTGCTCAAGACGGCGATCGTCGAGGGAGACCGCGTGTGCTGGCTGGGGCTGACGCTCGTCGGCGACAAGGTGTGGAGCCTGGCCCCGGCCGGACTCGACCTGTTCAACGGGGTGAGCGGAATCGGGCTGTTTCTGGGCCAACTGGGAGAGGTGACCGGTGAGGCCCGCTTCCGGTCCGCCGCCGAGCGCACCGCCGAGGTGATGGTCCGCCAGATCGAAACGCTCGCCGACGCCCCGCCGGAAGCCATGGCGACGCACAACGTCGGCGCCTTCGGCAGGCTCGGCGGCCCGGTGTACGCGCTGAGTCATCTGGCTGCGCTGTGGCAGCGGGAGGATCTGGCCGAAGCCGCAGCCCACGCGACGGCCGCCATGACTCAGCTGATCGCCGCAGACCAGAGCCTCGACGTGATCGGAGGCTCGGCCGGCGGCATGCTGTCTTTGCTCTCCCTGCATGCGATGCGGCCGGATCCGGCGATCCTCGACGCGGCGCGGGCGATGGCCCGCCACCTTGCCGAGACCGCGGAGGACACGCACGGCGGACTGGCCTGGCCGGCCCCGATGAATGCCAGACCGCTGGCTGGCTTCTCGCACGGCGCGTCCGGTGTGGCGACCGCCTTGGCCCGGCTCGACAGGCGCACCGGATCGCACGATCACCTCGACATCGTGCGCTCCGCACTGCGATTCGAGCGATCCGTCTTCGACGAGGTCAGCGGGAACTGGCCCGATCTGCGCGACGACACACCCCTCGGCAACGACATGGTCGCCTGGTGCCACGGCGCCGGAGGAGTCGGTCTGGCCCGCGCGGACCTGGCCGACTACCTCGGTGAGGACGCACCGGCCTGCGAGGACCTGCGCCACGCGGCCCTTTGTGTACTCGATGCCCTGCCCGACGGAGGCGGAGCCCCGGGCACCCTGGGCAACCACTCCATCTGTCACGGGGATCTGGGCAACATCGAATCCCTGCTCGCCTCGGCGGCCGTGCTGGGCGACAGCACCCTCGCCGACCGTGCGCGCACCGCGGCCGCCACGGTGCTGGCCGACATCGAGACCGGAGGGAGCAGATGCGGAGTGCCCGGCGGTGTGGAAACGCCCGGACTGATGGCCGGCCTGGCAGGAATCGGACATGCCCTGCTGCGGCTGTCCGGGACGCGACACATCCCCTCGGTGCTGCTCCTGGAGGAGCCGTTCGGCGATTCCCGGAAATGAGAGAAAGATCCGTATCAGCAGTACACCATTGACTCACTACTAAGGTGCCATGAGGTCTCCTTAATCTTCAATGGCGAAGAATTCCTCCTTCGCGTTGAATGTGTAGAGGAGACTCATGGACATCACCCGGGCCTGGAAAGACCCAGTTTATCGGGCCTCGCTCAGCGAACAGGAACTGCGGGCTCTGCCGGACAATCCCGCAGGAGCCATCGAGTTGACCGACAGTGACCTCAGTGAGCTCAACGGAGGTACCACCACCGTTCCGTGTGTCACGCTGGTCACCTGGGAAGCGGGGTGCTTCACCTGGAACGACACCGTGTGCAACGGGACATGTGCCCTCGCCACTCAAGGCTGCTGCGGCTGATCAACGGATCGGCACACGGCTGAGGCGGAACGATCGGTGTGTGGTCCGGGCGGGCAGCCGCGACCACACACCGGCGACGCTGATGCCTCGGTGAGCGCCGGCAGAGCATCGGCCGCCCGGCCGGTGGCCGGACCGGTCTCGGTCGGACCCGTGGTCGGGCACGAGGGGACCCCTCGACCATGTTGCCGAGCTATACCCACCCAAAGCGGAATTCAGCACTAGGAACGGACGAAGCGCTCCCAACCGCGCGGTCGCAGAGGGTACTCGGGGGCGGGTGCTGGGTCATGGTGTTGAGGGCACGGCCGGGCCGTGACGAGGGCGAGCAAGCGGTGGTCCACCGCCTGGCGGCTGCCAGGAAGGCGCCGAAGGTTCTGGTGGAGCGGTGCCGGATGGTGGAGCTGAGCTGGGACGGCTGGCTGGTCCCGCAGATCGCCGACGAGCTGAGGTGCAGTCAGAAGACGGTGCGCCGCTGGCTGCACCGGTTCAACCGCTTGGGGCTTGAGGGCCTGGAAGATCTGGGCGGGCAGGGTCGCAAGTGAAGGGTCACCGAGGCCGAACGCTCCCGGATCATCGCGATGGTCAAGCAGACCCCGCCCGGTCGGCTCGAGGTGCAGCCGTCGAACGAGATGTGGGCCGCGGACGAGTCGGGACCCTCGGAATGGACCTTGGACGCACTGGCTGCCGCGGCCCGGGACCTGGGAATCGAGGTAAGCCGCTCCCAGGTGCGCCGCATCCTCAACCGCTCGACCGCCTCCTGCGGGGCTCGCGCCGGCTCGAGCGCGAGCAACGGGCCCAGCCTCTGGACCACCCGGCACACAGTGGCCGCAGAGACGCCGAACAGCGGGGCGAGCTGTCGCATCGTGAGGTTCGTGCGGTAGTACACCGCCACCAGCAGCACCTGCTCGGCCAGCGGAAGCCGCCACGGCCGGCCCCAACCGCAGCCGTCACCGCCACGTTCCCGCACCGCCTTCAACAGCCGCCCGAACTGATCAGCCCGAAGCCCGGTGAACGTCTCCACCCACACCGGCTCAGCCCTCAACACCCCGCCCATACAAGGGAAATTCCCTGATCACGGCCTTCTGCAACACGCTTTAGTGGCTGATGGTCTTGACGCGGTGGAAGATGCGGGTGCCGGTGCTGTCGTAGACATGAACGCCGTCACCCTGCATGATCTTGTGGAAGTGGTAGGCGCCGCCGTCCTGGTACTTGGTGGTGTCGCCCCGGTGGAGTTCCACGAACCCGAAGAGGTCGGCGCTCTTGTAGCGCACGGTCGAGCCGACCCAGGCGAGCCGGTCGTCGGCCTTGTTCCAGGTGGCGTCCCCGACCATGCCGTCGGCGGCGAGCCCGCGGCTCTCCTGCCACTTGATGGTGGCCTCCTTGGTCTTGGGTCCGAAGTCCCCGTCGACGTCCTGGAAGTCCAGGTAGTGCTCGGCGACCAGGATGGCCTGCCAGAGCACGACGATGTCGGTGCTCGACGACTCCCCGCAGCCGTAGCACAGCGCGTTGCCGAGCTCTTCGTAGTGGTCGCCGAAGTCGTCGGTGAGGGCGCCCGCGCCGTCGACGAACGTGGTCCCGTAGGAACCGGAGTTGCTCGCGTAGGCCGCCTGCGCCGAGCTCATGGGAAGTACGGTCGCGATCGTCGCGCTCAGCGCGACGATCCCAAGCTTCCACCCTCTGTTGGTCATGTGTCTCCCTCGGATCGGATCCTGCTGTGCTCGCTGCGCACAGGATCGCCCGGAGTGACGCCGAGGTGACCCTGCATCTTTCCAGGTTGCCCAAGCCCCCCTCCTGAGTGAGGGTCTGGCAGCGGGGTATTGTGCGCGCCCCTCTGGTCTAGAAACGAACCCAATGGGGGACATATCGCATGGAAGATCCCAATGTGCTCGCGGCCCAGCAATGGGTGAACGCGACCTACGACGGCGTGGCCGCGGGCTACGTCCGCTGCGCCCAGGACGGCAGCACCGGATGGGAGACGGTACTCAGCCTCACCCAGGGCCTCCAGCACGAACTGGGCATCTCGCCGACCGTGCGGAACTTCGGTCCCGGCACGTTCAGCGCACTCGAGGCGCGCGGCGGCATCCGTCCCTCCGAGAGCAACGCCAATCTGGTCCGCATCATCAACTACGCGCTGTGGTGCAAGGGGTACCGCGGCGCTTCACCGGCAAGTCAGTGGACCGCGACGACCACCGATTCGATGAACGACTTGATCGGCGAGGCCGGGCTGGCGTCGTCCGCGACCATCTCCAATATCCCCACCAGGCCCCTTGTGCAGTTCATCAAGGCGCTCATGCGCATGGACCAGTTCCGGCTCGTCCCCGGCGGCACGGAGGAGATCCGGACGTTCCAGCAGCATCTGAACCGGATCTACGTGTACGACAAGGCCATCACCACCATGGACCTCGCTCCATGCGACGGCGTCTACTCGCGTGATGTGCAGCAGGCCGTGATGAAGGCCCTCCAGTTCGAGATCGGCATCCCACGGTCGGAGATCGGCGGGTACTTCGGCTCGAACACCAAGGCGAAGCTCAAGGAGCAGCCCACACTGAGCGTGGGCAGCAGCGGCAACCTGGTCCACCTGTTCACGGCCCTGTGTGTCTTCAACTCGCCGGTCGTCGAAGGCGAGGACGAGACCACGACGCGTATCCGCAGAGACTACATCGACCATACGGAGACGTTCGTCCGGGCCTTCCAGAGGTTCAGCCAGCTCACCGTGACCGGCAAGTCGAACTTCGACACCTGGGCGCAGCTCCTCGTCTCCACCGGCAACGAGCTCCGCACCACTACCGCGAGCGACCAGGCAGCGCCGCTCACCTTCGCCCGGGCGCAGGCGCTCAGTAACGCCGGGTTCCAGGTCGTGGGCCGCTACCTCGACGAACACCTGGACCCGGGCGACGAGCACTACCTGGGCAAGGCGCTCACCAGTGCCGAGCTGGGCGACATCATCCGCGGTGGCCTGCGCGTGTTCCCGATCTTCCAGTGGAACGGCACGACGAAGGACAACTTCACCTACGACAAGGGATTCGAGCAAGGCGGTCGGGCCGAGACCAGGGCACGGGAGTTCGGTTTCGGCCAGGGCACCTGCATCTATTTCGCCGTGGACTTCGACGCGACGGGGTCGGACATGGACGCGGTCCTCGACTACTTCCGTGGCGTGCGCGCGGCCCTGGGCCGGACGAACCGCTACACCTACGGCGTCTACGGCTCCCGGAACGTGTGCATCAACGTCACCCACCGCGTCGGAGCCACCTGGTCGTTCGTATCCGGCCTCTCCTGGGGATTCTCCGGCAACCTCGGCTACCCCCTGCCCGCGAACTGGTCGTTCAACCAGATCCGCAACGGCACGTTCAGTTACGGCAGCGGCAGTTTCGGCGAAGCCTGGGAGATCGACCGGAATGTGTGGCGCCGCTTCTCCGACCCGGGCACGGCCGTCCTCAATCCCGCGCAGTCGCCCGCACAGGATTTCATCGACCTCGTCCAGCGCCTCTACACGGCCGCCCTGGAATACGACGCGGGAATCGACCCCGTAAAACTCGTCTGCATGTTCTTCCGGCAGGAGAAGTACAACTCCCTCGCTTGGAGGCTGCTCCTGGAGTCAGGAGTCGACCAGGGCTGGATAGATCATTTGGCGGAGCAGGGGCTGACCCTCGTCGGCAGGAAGGACTTCACCGATCCGGTGACCGGGGCCTCCATCGGTACGGAGCACCTCATGGCGACCCTGGAGATGTGCCTGAAATATCACTCGGTAACCGACGTCGTGACGGCGGGGGACATTGGTGGCTGGGCCGGTGATCTCGCGTCGTTCTACGAACAATGGCGCGAGGCCAAAGAGCAGTACCCGAACCCCATGCTCTACGCGCAGGACTACCTCGGAAGGCGTGACACCGTATCCAACTTCGCGAACGAGGACTGGGTTCAGGACGCCGACGGATTCAACATCATGCGGCTCATGAGGGCGGAGGAGATCAGTCTCCCCTTGGCGATCGCCCGCTACTACGGCACCGACAGTCCGGCAGCCGGTGACCGAGTCTGCCAGCGGCGCTACTCGCTGTTCTACGGCGACCGTTTCGACGGCGACAGCACGAAGGCGCAGGTCCTTGCGAGGAACATGCTCCTCGGCGAGAACTCGGCCGTCGAAGCGATCGGGGGATCGTGATACCTGTCCGGCGGCTTCGGCCTCGGCTCGGAGGACCGTCCGGACAACATCGAACCGAACCTGCTCAGCAGCTTCGTGCTCGCCTACGCGTGGGAACTCGAGGAACGCGCCGATGCCGAGAAGGGCATATGACATGGCACTGACACGACGAGCCGTACTCCTTTCCGCCGGCGCTCTGGGCGCGGGCGCCGCACTGAGCGGCGTCCTCACCGGACCCGCGACCGCGGCCGAGCCCGGGCCCGCGACCGACAGCAAGTGGACCGCACGGCGCAGCGACAACGGCTGGGCCATCGACCCGGACGCCATCGACTCGTTCCGTGTCGAAGGCTCCCCCGCCACCGTTCGCCTGCACCGTGCGGCGTCGGCGGTCCTCCTGCACGTCGCGAGACGCTGGCACTACGAGGTGGTGCCGTTGCACAGCTCCCGGGATGTCCTGGGACACCGCACCGACCGTGCCGTACGGGCCGCGTACGAGTCGAACTACCTCTCCGGCAGTGCGATCGCTCTGCTCGGGGCGGGCGACGGCCTGTGGCCGCACCAGGAGGCGATCGTCCGCGACATCCTGGCCGACTGCGGCGGCGTGGTGCGCTGGGGCGCGGACCTCTCCCCCGCTGCCGCGTGCCACTTCCAGATCGACGTCGGGCCGGATGCCAAGCCCTTCACGCAGCTCACGAAGGCCCTCCGCGACGGCGCCGTGCACCACAACGGCCCACGCCCCGGCGCGGTGGACGACCCGGCCGCCCCGAAACGCCGCGCCGAAGCACGCCGCCTGGCCAGGGCTCAGAGCAAGAACTGACAACTGTCGTCCTGCGCTCGAGACGATGGAAGTTCGGCCTCGGTCTTCTCACCGCTGGTCTGGTCGACGACTGATCGCCACCCCGGCACAGGCCGTACCCGCCGACTCAGGTGTGCAGGACCTCGTGCGTGTGCGGCGCCGGGGGCCTCACCGACGACTTCGGTGACCGCTTCTCGGAGGTCTGCCACTGCCTGCACGATGGATGCGCTGACCCCAGCACCGACATCATGCTGCTGTGGCAGGCCATCCGGCTGCGCGTACTCATAGCCAACGGGGACACAGGACCGGAGCCTCTGAAGGATGGCAGTCCGTCGGAGGCTCTCTCAGGGGCCCTGCTCCCGCTCCTCAAGGCGCCACTTGGAACTTTCCCGGTTCCGTTGATCCGCACTACCCGACAGAAGGTCTGCCGCGGTGGGCATCGAAGACTGCTTCACCCGGCCGGGCGTGGAGGTTCACCGCAGGAACGTTCGCCCAGGCATGGCTCCGAGAAACCTGACCCCAGCTGCTTCCGTCTTCTGGCCTGGTGCGCTGGCGTGGCGTGGTGCACTGTCGAAGCAGCCGCCCCCGCGCTGGCCCAACACGCCAAGGGGAACAGCCAGTTGACCTCCCAGCCGATCGACTTACAGCCGGTATACGACCCCGCCCGAGGGTGGGCCCACTTCGTCCTCTGCACCGAACCCGATCGCGGCTTCGCCAGTGCCGGACTCAACGGCACGGTGTCCATCGAGCGGGAGTCGCCGTACGTCCGGGGGAGTGGCTGAGCAGGCTCCAGCCGTGCACGCCGAACGCCCTGCACACGACGCTCGTGGCACCGGAGAAGATCCCCGGCCTGTTCCACCCGTGCGTGCGGGACGACAGGGACAGTCCGGCTGCCGTCAGCGGATCCGGCTGTCTGTGCCATCAGACGTTCATCGACCAGGAGTTCGGTCTGCCCGTCGTCGCCCAGCACTACCGCACCGTCGGCGGCGACATCGAGAACTGGACCCGCCTCACCTACACCCCGCTCGACCTCCGGCCGGGCGATGAGTTCCACCGGCTCATCATCGGTCAGACCGGACCCTTCGGGATCCGGACGAGAAACGGCCTGGCTCGAGGACCACCCCCGCATCAAGCACGTCTTCATCCCGGTCGGCGCCTGCTGGCTCAACCTCCAAGAGGGCTGGTGGCGCATCTTCCGCAAAACCGCCCTGGCCGGACGCTCTTTCGGCGACCGCGACCACATCACCCACGCCACCGAAGTGGCCACAGCCCAGCTCAACGCCCGCGCCCGACCTTGGATCTGGGGCAGACCCGCACCGCCCACACGGCGCTTACGCCGCCGATATGTGTACGTCCTTTTGAGGAACGAAGCACTAGTAGGACTCCGTTAGGTCTGTCTTGATCTTGGTGTGGTCCTGCTGGGCAGGGGTTGGTGGC
>NZ_BQUN01000064.1 GCF_026008495.1 Streptomyces sp. A012304 | reverse complement strand
CCCGCAAGCAGAAGGGATCCAAGAACCGGGCCAAGGCCCGCCAGAAGGTCGCCCGCGCCCACGCCAAGGTGGCTGATGCGCGCCGGGAGTTCCATCACCAGCTCTCCACGAAGCTGATCTCCGAGAACCAAGGGATCGCCGTGGAGGACCTGTCGGTGGTGGGGCTGGCGCGCACCAGGCTGGCCAAGTCCGTGCACGACGCGGGCTGGGCTTCGTTCATCAGCATGCTGACCTACAAGGCCGCCCGGTACGGCCGCACTCTGATCAAGATCGGCCGGTTCGAGCCGACCTCGCAGACCTGTTCCACCTGCGGCCACCGCGACGGGCCCAAACCCCTGCACGTGCGGGAATGGACGTGTACCGCCTGCGGCGCCGTCCACGACCGGGACACCAACGCCGCGATCAACGTGAAGACGGCCGCCGGACTGGCGGTATCAGCCTGCGGAGCGCCGGTAAGACCAGGAGCAGTCCCGGCACAGCGCGAAGAAGCAGGAAGCCACGGATTCCCGACTGGTTGCTGTGCCGCGTAGCGGCACAGCAACCAGTCGGGAAGGCCAGAATCCTCGCCCTTCAGGGCGAGGAGCATGTCAAGGCAGGTTCTTCTCGTACGACTCGTCCGTGTCGGAGTCGTAGACCAGCTTGCCGGCGGCGTCGTAGCCCTTGATGTGCGGGGCCAGCGTGACCTGCTGATGGAGGATGCCGGCGGCGACGAACCAGCCGTCGTCGAGGGTGGCCGTGGCCTCGCTGTCGCCGTAGGAGACGGTCACCTCGGCCACGGACGGCTGGACCGTGCCGATGATCCCCCAGCGGAACGGCAGCTTCCAGTTGCCCTTGTCCAGGTACGACTGCTGGTACAGCTTGCCGCTGTTGATGTCCGGCACGACCGTCCCCGTCGGACTGTTGTCGGGCGAGCTGATGTTGATGCCGGTCGCCTCTCCGCCCTTGATGGTGCAGATCAGCCGGACGTCGGTCTTCTCCTTGACGGCGACGACGTAGATGCCGTCGCCCGGCGCGTTGCTGTCGCCGGTGCTGTGCATCCCGAGGATGATCCGGTAGTCCCCGGCCGTGCCCAGGTGGTCCTCCTCCAGCCCGCCCGACGGCTTCGCGTCGTCGTAGGCGAGGCACTTCTCCAGTCCGTCCTCGGCCTGCTCCACGGTCACCCCGTCCAGCAGCAACCCCCCGGAGGCCGCCTGCTCGGGGGCGCTCGGGGTGGGGCTCTGCGGGGCGCTGACCGACGACATGGGCGTCGTCGGGTCAGCGTCCCCGCCCCCGTTCCCCCCGGCCACGGCGTACGCCCCCGCCGGCACCGCGGCCAGCCCCACCAGTGCCGCCCCCGTCACCGCGATCCGCCGCCGCCGCTCGACCAGGCCCCGCCGCCTGATCGCCTGGTAGGGCGCGGCGGAAGGCTGGATGGTGTAAGCGTCGTCCGTCATCAGTTCCCTCACCAGTTCCTCGAAGTCCCGTTCGCTGTCTGCTCCGTGGTTCACTTTCCGCCTCCCGGCCCGGACACCGCGCGGCCCTCCCGGGCCAGTCCCGGGTACGTGCGCAGCTTGGCCAGCCCCTTCGACGCCTGGCTCTTGACCGTGCCGGTCGAGCAGCCGAGCACCTCGGCCACCTCCGCCTCGGAGAGGTCCTCCCAGTACCGCAGGACCACCACCGCCCGCTGTTTGGCGGGCAGCAGGGCCAGCCCGGCGAGCAGGGTGCCGCGCTCCTCCACCTGACCGACCGCTTCGTCGCGCCCCGGTGTCTCGGGCGGCGCCGCGGTCAGCGCCTCGGTGACCCGCCGTTTGCGGAACCGGTCGCTGTTGCAGCTGACCAGCATCCGGCGGACGTAGGCCTCCGGACTGTCGCTGCGCGCGATCCGCCGCCACGACCGGTACGCCTTCGCCAGCGCGGTCTGTGTCAGGTCCTCCGCGTGGTGCGCGTCGCCCGTGAGCAGATAGGCGGTCCGGACCAGCCGCGACCACCGCGCCCTGACGAACTCCTGGAACTGGGCCTCAAGTTCGGCCTGCATCAAGCACCCTCCTCGCCCTCCAGACCGCCGGTCGGACGGAATCGGTTGCCCGGGAATCGCGGACGGGTTCGAATGGGGGCATGGAACAGGAGTCGGGGAGCGGTCGGGCGGGCCGGCGGGACGGGGATCGGGAGCGGGATCCGGCGAGCGGGCGGCGGGATCGGGGCGAGTGGGCGTGGCGGCCGGGCGGGCCCGGTGTGCTGGAGCTGCCGTCCGGGCGGCTGGTGCGCGGGCGCGGCCTGCGCCGGCCCCTGGATCCGGCGGCTCCCGTCCCCTCGTACGGCCTGTACCTCCTCGGCTCCCGGCCCCCGGAGGTCGCCTGGGAGGCGCGCTGGATCCGCTGGCCCGACTTCCGGTTGCCCGCCGACCGTGGGGACGCCCGCACGGCGCTGGCCGAGGCCTGGCGGCGGGCGGCAGGCGAGCGCGTGGAGGTCGCCTGCGGCGGCGGACGCGGCCGTACGGGAACGGCGCTGGCGTGTCTGGCGGTGCTGGACGGCGTACCGGCCGCCGAGGCGGTCGACTTCGTGCGCCGGCACTACGACCGGCACGCCGTGGAGACGCCCTGGCAGCGGCGTTATGTGCGGAGGTTCACCCCGACGGGCGCCGCCGGTCTCACAGGCTGAGCGTCATCAGCAGCCGGTGGGCGCCGGGGCCGAAGTAGTCCTTGCGGGGGCCGTCGGCGTCGGGGACGAAGCCCAGGCTCTGGTAGAGCGCCACGGCCGTGTCGTTGCCGGGCTCCACCGAGAGGGACACGGAGCGGACGCCCTCCGCGCGCAGGTGGTCCAGTATCCGCGTCATCAGCTGCCGGCCGAGGCCCTGTCCGCGCAGCCCGGGCGCGATGCCGAGACTCAGGATCCAGCTCCGGGCCGCGTTCGGCGGCGTCGAGAGCACGTACCCGACCAGGTCCTCGCCGTCGTCCACGACGAACACGTAGTCCGGGAACGAGGCCAGCATCTGGCGCAGGACGAAGTAGGGGTAGGGGTCGGAGGGGAAGGCCTCCGCGTCGAGGCGGACGACAGTGGGCAGATCCTCCTCCGTGGCCGCTCTGATCCGTAAGGGCGTTTCCCCGGCCACCCGGTCCGCTGTCGAACCGGCGGCCGACGGAAAACGATCTCCGGGAAGAGGAGTCATACCGTCCCCTTGTGAAGGATCGACAAAGCGAATGGCTCTTGCCCTCGCTCTTGTGCGATATGCATACCTGATCGTCCATCATTGCCCGGTGCATCCGCTCCTTCAAGACCTGGGCGTACTGCTAGGCTGAACCAATGACCCCGGGACCGCCCACGGTTGACCAGAAGTTGAATGCGCAGGTGCGTTGGGACGACTTCGATCCCCACGCGTACATCGAGCGCAATTACCTGGAGATCCAGGCCGTGGACGAGGAGATCCTGTCCCTGGTGCGCGATCACTTCAGTGATCATTTCCGGGACGGTGGCGGCCGGGTGGCTTCCGGTATCGATGTCGGCGCGGGGCCCAATCTCTATCCCGCTCTCGCCATGCTTCCCTGGTGCGACCGGATCACCCTGCTGGAGCGGTCCTCGAAGAACCTGGAGTACCTGCGCGGCCAGCTCTCCCACTACGACCCCCACTGGGACCGGTTCTGGGAGGTCCTCTGCAAGGACGAGGCATATGCCACGCTGGACACGGACCCCAGGGTGCGGTTCAAGGAAGCCGTCCAGCGGCCCGAGGCGGGCAGCCTCTTCGACCTCTGCGGCGGCGGCCGGCGCTGGGACCTCGGCACCATGTTCTTCGTCGCGGAATCCATCACCAACTCCCTCACGGAATTCCGCCGCGGAGTCGGCTGCTTCATGCGCGCGTTGAATCCCGGCGCCCCTTTCGCCGCCGCCTTCATGGAACATTCCGAGGGATATCGGGTGGGCGCCCATGAATTCCCGGCCCGAGACGTGGACGAATCCGAAGTGCGGACCGTGCTCAGCGGTCATGCGGAAGATCTCACGATCCATCGCATGGCCAATCCGAAGCAACTGGTGCGCGACGGATACACGGGAATGATCCTCGCCTGCGGGCGACGGAAGAAATGACTCCCGATCCGCTCTTTCCATGGTGACGGGCCTGTGCGAGGGGAATGGGCATGCAGATCAAACCGAGACAGAATCTGCTCGAAGTGTGGCAGGCCGTCGCCCGCCATTCCTTCGTCGACGGGGCATGGGAATGGGGCGCCTCGGGCGGCCGCAGCAGCGTCGCCGACGCCGAGCGTCTGCTCTGTCTCATGTACCCGGCCACGGAAATCACCGCGTTACGCCTCGACGATCCCGACACCACACAACGGGACGTCGAAAGGACGCTGCGGGCCGCGGGTGACTCCAGTGAGGTTCCCGGCACCCTGGTGAAGGTCCTCACCGACTTCATGGAACAGCACCGCGGCGACGAACACCCCACCTTCGCCGGCGGCCACTACTTCAGCGCCGCGGACCCCGAAGAAGAACTCACCAAAGAACAGAAGGAGTTGGGCGTCGTCGACGCCTACTCCATGTCGGTCACCCTCTGCCTCGCCACCCTCGGCTTCCTCAAGGTCTACCAGGGCAAGACCCAGCGGGCGAGCACGCTCGCCCAGATCGAACGGCTCCGCGAGGCCACCAGCGCCCGGCTGACCGCCGCCATGGTCAGCCTGCTGCGCTCCTTCACCGTCAACGTCGTCGACGTCTCCTCCGAGCAGGGGCAGTCCCTGACCCGGCTGCTCGGCCAGGGCCGGCTCTCCGAACGCCAGGTCGTGCAACGCTTCCAGGAGCGCTTCAAGCCCCTGCGCGCCGTCATCAGCGAAAGCGTCACCCTCGGCCTCGACTCCGACGTCACCGACGAACTGCGCAACGAGAACCGCCTCTTCGAATGCGGCTGGGCGTGGAGCCTGGTCAAGGGCGCCCCCGAGATCGAGGTCGAGCCGCAGACCGCCCAGGCGATCGGCAAGCAGCCCCCGGGCGTCGCCCGCCCCGTGCCCTACCTGTACTTCACCGTCGTCGCCCTCGACGGCATCCCCGACCTGTTCTCCGAGCGCACCCTCGTCCTCGGTCTGCTCAGCCCCGAACAGCAGAGGCTGGCCGACGCGCTGCGGCTGCGCTGGGAGATCACCCAGCAGTACTGGTCGGCCATCGCCCGCTTCGGCGACGGCGTCTGGCCGCTGGAGCAGATCCCCTGGCGCACCACCCTCCAGCAACTGGAGTCCGAGTACTTCTCCCTCTCCGTCGCCTCCATCCTCGTGCACGACCTGGTGCGCCGCCGCGCCACCGACGACGACCTCACCCGCACCGTCACCGTCATGGAACGCCTCGCCGAACGCGGCCGGATCACCAGCGGCATGACCCGCGACGACCCCGCGATCGGCCTGCACGACCCGGGCATCACCCTGCCGCTGCTGGGCAGCGAGGCCGTCGGCCCCGCCATGAAGTGGACGATGTCGGACTTCTCCGCGCAGCTGCTCAAGCGGACCATCCAACTCTGCTCGCTGTCGCGGAACATCGCCTCCCAGGACCGCCTGCTGCGGCTCGCCGAGGACATCCTCGACCACCTCTGGCAGCGCCGCATCACCGAGGGCGACGGCGTCGGCCTGTGGGACCACGTGCACGCCGTCTACCCCGAGACACCCGACCGCCGGCGGCCGTTGTCCTGGTCCATGACCGAGCGCGTCACCGAATGCATGGTCGCCGCCCACGCCCTCTACGACCAGCCCCCCATCCGCAGCGCCGAACTCTCCCAGCAGGCACGGGCGTTGATCAGCGAGGCGGCCCACCTCTTCGGCAAGGAGCAGATGCAGCAGCCCGCCCCCGCCCCCAAGAGCCCGCAGGGCGAGGAGATCAAGGGCATCGAGGCCGACCTGCGGCGCGCCCGACGGCTGGTCGACGAACAGCCCGGCACCGCCTACGCGCTGGCCCTCGGCGTCCTCGTCCGCCTGGACGCCCTGGTCCGGGCCCGGGGCGGCGGCTCCGGGTTCCAGGGGGTGTGAGGTGCTCGTCTTCGCCGCCTCCGACAAGGGAGGCACCGGGCGTTCCGTCACCAGCGCCAACCTCGCCTACCACCGCGCGCTGGACGGGGACGACGTCTGCTACCTGGACTTCGACTTCGGCTCGCCCACCGCGGCCGCCGTCTTCGACCTGCCCGACGTCCTCACCGAGGCCGAGGGACGCGGCCTGCACTCGTATCTCAAGGGCAAGACCGGCGAACCCCTGCGGGTCGACGTCTGGTCCCGCACCGAACACCCCGTGCTGAGCAGCCGGCCCGGCGGCTCCGGGCGGCTGGTGCTGCTGCCCGGCGACCGCACCGGCGGCGAATTCGTCACCGACGAGGAGAACCTGCACCGGTGCGTGGACCTCGTTCTGAAGCTCAAGCGCGAATTCGACGTGATCATCGTCGATCTGAGCGCCGGACGCAGTTATGCGATGGACCTCGCCCTCGCCGCCACCTCACCCCGCGGCGGACTCGGACGCCTGAAAACCCGCTGGCTCGTCTATCACCGCTGGACCCGGCAGCACGTCATGGCGGCCGCCGAACTCGTGTACGGAAAGCAGGGCATCGTGCAGGCCGGTGTCGCCATGGGCCACCAGCACGACACGCTTTCCGCCGCGATCCGCTTCGTCCGGGCCGCCGTCCCCGATCTCGAGTCGCCGCTGTGGTCGCAGGTCTCGACCACCCAGTACGCCTGGATGCAGCAGTGCGACACCCAACTCGAGGAAATCGCCGCGGGCCGCGGCATCGGCAAGACCAAGGTGCTCTCCTCCATTCCGCTGGAACCCGTCCTCCAGTGGCAGGAACGCCTCATCACCGACGAGGACGTGCACGACCGCCGGATCGCCAATGTCGAGACCTGGAAGAAGATGGGCGAACTGGCGCAGCGCCTGACCGACGACACGTTCTGGGGGCAGCTGTGAACGGCGGGAGAACCGTCTTCCGGGAGACCAGCGCGCAGCCACGCACCGAATCCGTGCCCTTCTCCCATCTCTCCCTGGAATTAGGGCACTTGTACATGGAGGACTTCATCGAGGGGCCCGAACGGCTGCGCCGGCACTTCGCCGCCGTACGGCCCTGGGTGGAGGCCGCCCGCACCGGCGTCGGCCCGCTCCCGGCCGGCGGACGCCCCCGGATCAGCACCTGCTTCCTCATCGACGACTACTTCAGCCGGCTGTCCACCCCCGCCGAACTGATACCCCCGCTGCTGCGGGCCGCCGCCGACACCGGCCTGACCATCGACTACCTGGCCCGCGAGTCCGCCTGCGCCACGACCGACCCGGCCCACCGCGACCGCGCCGCACTCGCCGAGTCCGTACTGCACCGGCTGGTGGAGTCCCCGCCGCCCGGCAGCAGCGGCTTCCGCCCGCCGGTCAGCCGCACCGGCTGGCTCACCAACGGCCGGCGCACCCCCACCCACCGCACCTCCGCCGCCCTGGACCCCACCGGCGCCGCCTGGGAACCGCCGAGCGAGACCGGGGCCCGCGGCCACTCCGTCTTCATGGACGTCGAACTGTGGAGCGGGCCGGAGGAGGAGCGCACCTGGTCCTGCGCCTTCCTCGCCTCCGTCTGGCAGCTGGTCCGGCTCGGCCTGCTGCGCGACAACGGCGCGGCGGTGCTGACCCCGCGGGACTGGGACCCCAAGGAGTTCCCGGCCCAGTGGGACGCCCTGCCGGCCGTGGTCCGCCTCAACCCGCTCGCGGCGCCGTTCACCGCGTACGCCACGTGCAGCATCCTCCCGGCCCGGTTCCTGCCCGTCGAGCACGCCGTCCGCGTCATCCTCGACCAGGTCCACGTCGAGCCCGAGGCGCTGCGCCAGATCACCGACCGCTCCGCGCGGGAGGGCGTCACCGTGCCCACCGGCGTCGTGGACCGCACCTCCTACGTGTTCCCGCCGGGGCTGTGACATGAGCGGCCTGGGCACCACCACGGACACGGTCCTCGTCTGCGGCGAGGTGCGCACCTGTCTGCTGCCCACCCGCGACGCGGTGGACGAGCGGGTCGCCGCACAGCTGCTGCGGCTGCGCGCCGACGAACCGGTCCGGATCTCCCGGCGCCCCAACCTGCACGCCGTCTCCCCGGACGTCCTCACCGGCGTCGACTGCCGGCTGCCCACCGCCGGCGGCGCCAAGATCCGCGCGGTCGGCACGGTGACGGCCCGCGCGGCGCTCGTCGAGGGCCGGGTGCTCCAGGCCACGGCCTACTTCTCCGCCCCCGCCCGCGGGCCCGACCGGCGCCGGCCGTGGGGGTACTACCTGGTCCGGCCCGGCGTCCTGGTGCCGGTCGGCCGGCTCCCCCGCAAGGCGGTCGTCGAGGGCTTCCTGGCCGGGCACCAGAGCGACGAGCTGGACGTCGGCTCGGTCTCCGAGGGCCTGCTCGCGCGGATCTCCCGCCAGCACCGCCTGCTGGACCACGACCAGCCCCTCACCACGACCGACACCAGCCTGCGCTTCAGCGCCGTACCGGTCGACGACGGCGAGGAGCCGGCCGTGTACTTCACCGAGGCCGCCGAGGGCCGGCGCCTCGTCGAGCTGCGGCTGCCGCGCGGCACCGAGCCCGCCGCCGTCGCCGGGCTCTGCGAGGACCTCGCCCTGCACAACTGGCTGCTGACGACCGTCGGGCGCAAACTCGACGGCCTCAGGCTCGGCTCCGACGACGGCACGGCCGCCCTGAAGGTGCTGCGCCCGCTCGTCGACCACCTGCTGCACCTGTGGATGCCCCAGGCCCGCGTCGACCGCGCCCTGAGCGGCCCCTGGGAGGAACTGGAGCGGACCCCCGGGTTCAGCAGACAGTGGCACAGCATGGCCCAGCGCGTCCGCGACCAGCTGGCGCTGCTCAACCTCGTCCGGCGGGACGCCCACAGCGACGCGCTGACGACACCCTGACGCACCACCGAACCCGCACCACCGCACCACCACATCCGTTCGCGCACGATCCCGACGGGGGGAGAAAGAGAGATGGATGCACCGACGAACCCACTCGGCCAAGGGGGCCGGCAGCGGCGTCCCGGCAGTGACAGCGCACGCCAACTGACGCTGAAGCTGCTGGTCACCGTGGTGGTGGGCGGCGTGGTCTACGTCCTCACCAACGTCCTGCTGCCCAAGGAGGAGGGGCCCTGGCAGCTCGTGCTGTCGGTGCTGTGCGGCGGCACCGTGCTGATCGTGCAGTTCATGGCGTCCTTCGTGAACCAGCTCAGCGAGCTGAAGGACGTCGTGGAGAAGCGCTTCGCCGACATAGGTGAGGCGACCAAGCTCTTCAACGAGGTGGAGAAGCTGCGCGGCGACGGGGTGCCCCGGCTCGCCGAACACGCCACCAAGGTCGTGTCCATGGGGCCGGCCATCCTGCACGACTTCGCCCACGAGGAGATCAACCGCCTCGCCGGGCAGATGGAGGACCTCACCAACCTCAGCGCCGAGTCGCCCGGCGAGAACCACGACTGGCTCATGACGCTGACCAAGTGCACCAAGTTCAGCATCGACGCCATCAGCACCAGCGTCGTAGACGACGGCTTCTGGTCCACCGAACCCGCGAACCGCTATCTGACCGCCCAGCGCGAGGCGATCATGGAACGGCACATCACGGTCCGGCGCCTGTTCATCGTCAAGGAGAACCAGGAGCGCGCCGCGCTCACCCCGATCTGCGAGGAGCAGCGGGAGATGGGCATCCAGGTGCGCGTGGTGGCCCTGGACCGGCTCCCGGCCCACCTGCGGCGCGGCAAGATGATCGACTTCATCCTCTTCGACAGAGCCCTCTCCTACGAGATCCACCCCGACCAGCTGGGCCTGAACTCCTCGACCGGGGTGAACGCCCGCCCGGAACTGGTCCAGCCGTTACAGCGCCGCTTCGAGCAACTCTGGGAGGCCGCCCGGGAACAGACGTCCCCCAACGGCCTGCCCGACCCGGCGGGCCTGCGCTCCCTGACCGGCGGCGGCAACGGCGACGACCCGGCCGGGGCGTGACGCCTCAGCCGGACACGTCGAGGCGGCGCCGGCCGGCGTCCTCGTCCGCCACGGCCCGGCCGAGTCCGGCCGTGAACAGCAGCGGCGGCGTCGCCAGCAGCAGCACGCCCGCCAGCGCCAGGGCCGCGCGGGTGCCGGCGAGGGCCGCCAGGACGCCCCACAGGGCCGTCAGCGACGCGATGGCGGCCTTGCTGCTGACCGACCACGCCGACAGCGTGCGGGTCACCCGGTCCGCCGGGGTCAGCTCCAGCCGGGCCGTGGCCATCACCGGGTTGAACACGCCGATGCAGGTGATCAGCCCCAGCTCCACGATCATCACGAGCGCGAGCCCGGCGGGTCCCGGCCGCACGAAGGCCAGCCCCAGCGGCCAGCACGCCCGCAGCGTCCCCGCCGTGCGCAGCACCCGGCGCCGCCCGTACCGGGCGACCAGGCGCGGCGCCAGCCGGGAGCCGATCAGACCGCCCACGCAGGGCACCGCGAAGGCGAGGCCGTACTGCCAGGGCGCGAAGCCCAGCGGGCCCAGCATCAGTACGGCCAGCGGCGGCGCGACGGCCATGATCAGGCCGTTGACCAGGAGTGTGTTCAGGAACAGCGGGCGCAGCGCGCGATGGGTCAGCAGATGCCGCCAGCCCGCGAGCAGTTCCCCCGGGGCGAGGCGCCGCGGCCCGCCCACGGGACGCGGCTCGTGTCCGCCGACGGCCCGCAGGCCCGCCGCCGACAGCAGATAGCTGACGGCGTCCACCGTCACCGTCACCACCGGCCCGAACACGCCGACCGCCGCCCCGCCGAGCGGCGGCCCCAGCATGGTGGCCGTCCACGTCGTCGACTCGAACCGGCCGTTCGCCACGAGCAGGTCCTCCGGCGGCACCAGCCACTTCAGGAACGCCCCGCTCGCCGCCGTGAAGGTGATGTCGGCGGCGGCCACCACCACCGACACCAGCAGCAACTGCCCGAAGCCGAGCCCGCCCAGCGCGAAGGCCACCGGGACGCTCAGCAGGGCCGCGCACCGCACCAGGTCCGCCGCGATCATCACCGGCCGCTTGCGCCGGAACTCCACCCACGGCCCCAGCGGCACGGCCAGCGCCGCCCCCACCGCCGGACCCACGGCCGCCAGCGCCGCCACCTCGGCCGGCCCGGCGTGCAGCACCAGCACCGTGATCAGCGGAAACGCGTCGAAGGCCAGCCGGGTCCCGAACGCACTGACCGCGTACGCCCCCCACAGCCATCCGAACCCGCGCCCCAGCGTCCGCCGCACCACCAGGCGATCGTACTGGCCGGGCACACGGCCCCCTCCCCGTAGGCGAGAATGGCCCCATGAGTCTGTTCCGCGACGACGGCATCGTGCTGCGCACCCAGAAGCTGGGTGAGGCGGACCGGATCATCACGCTGCTCACGCGCGGACACGGCCGGGTCCGGGCCGTCGCGCGCGGTGTGCGGCGCACCAAGTCCAAGTTCGGCGCCCGGCTCGAACCCTTCTCCCACGTCGACGTGCAGTTCTTCGCGCGGGGGAGCGAGCTGGTGGGCCGCGGGCTGCCGCTGTGCACCCAGAGCGAGACCATCGCGCCGTACGGCGGCGGCATCGTCAGCGACTACGCCCGCTACACCGCCGGGACGGCCATGCTGGAGACCGCCGAGCGGTTCACCGACCACGAGGGCGAGCCGGCCGTGCAGCAGTACCTGCTGCTCGTCGGGGCGCTGAGGACGCTCGCCCGGGGCGAGCACGCGCCGCATCTGGTCCTCGACGCGTTCCTGCTGCGCTCCCTCGCCGTCAACGGCTACGCGCCCAGCTTCGGCGACTGCGCCAAGTGCGGCATGCCGGGACCCAACCGGTTCTTCTCCGTGGCCTCGGGCGGCTCGGTCTGCGCCGACTGCCGGGTGCCCGGCAGTGTCGTACCGTCGCCGCGGACGCTGGAACTGCTGGGCGCGCTGCTCACGGGAGACTGGGAGACGGCGGACGCGTGCGAGGCGCGGTACGTCCGGGAGGGCAGCGGGCTGGTGTCCGCCTACCTGCACTGGCATCTGGAGCGCGGCCTGCGCTCCCTTCGGTACGTGGAAAAGTAAGCAGCGAAGGAGACGAGAAGCACATGGTCGTACGCGGGATCCTGGGGCGCCAGCGGCGCCAGTACCGGACGCCTGAGCCGCACCCGTCCGGCGCCCGTGCGCCGAAGCTTCCCGGCGAACTGGTCCCCGAGCATGTGGCGATCGTCATGGACGGCAACGGCCGCTGGGCCAAGGAGCGCGGGCTGCCCCGCACCGAGGGCCACAAGGTCGGCGCCGAGCGCGTCCTGGACGTGCTCCAGGGCGGCATCGAGATCGGTGTGCGCAACATCTCCCTGTACGCCTTCTCCACCGAGAACTGGAAGCGCTCGCCGGACGAGGTGCGCTTCCTGATGAACTTCAACCGCGACTTCATCCGCAAGACCCGCGACCAGCTCGACGAGCTGGGCATCCGGGTGCGCTGGGTGGGCCGTATGCCCAAGCTGTGGAGGTCGGTCGCCAAGGAGCTCCAGGTCGCCCAGGAGCAGACCAAGGGCAACGACCTGCTCACGCTGTACTTCTGCATGAACTACGGCGGCCGCGCGGAGATCGCCGACGCGGCGCTGGCGCTCGCGCAGGACGTGAAGGCGGGCCGGCTCGACCCGTCCAAGGTCAACGAGAAGACGTTCGCGAAGTACCTGTACTACCCGGACATGCCGGACGTCGACCTGTTCCTGCGCCCCAGCGGCGAGCAGCGCACCTCCAACTACCTGCTCTGGCAGAGCGCCTACGCGGAGATGGTCTTCCAGGACGTCCTGTGGCCGGACTTCGACCGGCGTGACCTGTGGCGCGCGTGTGTGGAGTTCGCCTCGCGGGACCGGCGGTTCGGCGGTGCCGTCCCGAACGAGGAGCTGCTGGCGATGGAGGGCAACCAGGATTGAGTCCTGCCGCCCGTACGAGGGTCGTCCGCGGCTGTGCGGCGGGCGGCCTGTTCGCTTTCGCCGCGCTGATCGTGCTGCTCGCGTTCTCCGCCACGATCGAGATGGAGACGTTCCCCGGGCTGCGGGAGAACCTCGCCCCGGTCGCCGTCGTCATGCTGGGGTGCGCCCTGCTGCCGGCCGCCGGGGCCGTCGCCCTGGCCGGGTGGCGGTCGCGGGCCGCCTGGGTCCTCACCGGCTGTCTGGCCGCCCTGGTGGCGCTGCGGCTGTGGACGCTCGCGCCGATGCTGCACTGCTGGTCGTACGAGAGCGTGGGCCGCGAGGAGGACGGCTCCTACACCTGTGTGAACCGGGGGGACATGCTGCCCTGACGGGCTTCAGGCGATCTTCGCCGCGCAGTCCGCGCAGGTGCCGAAGATCTCCACCGTGTGCGCCACGTTCACATAGCCGTGCTCGGCGGCGATGGCGTCCGCCCACTTCTCCACCGCAGGGCCCTCCACCTCGACGGCCTTGCCGCAGGCGCGGCAGACCAGGTGGTGGTGGTGTTCGCCGGTGGAGCAGCGGCGGTAGACGGACTCGCCGTCGGAGGTGCGCAGGACGTCGACCTCGCCGGCGTCGGCGAGGGACTGGAGCGTGCGGTAGACCGTGGTCAGCCCGACGGAGTCGCCCTTGTGCTTGAGCATGTCGTGGAGCTCCTGCGCGCTGCGGAACTCGTCGACCTCGTCGAGCGCCGCCGCCACGGCGGCACGCTGCCGCGTGGCGCGGCCCTTCACGGGCGATCCAGCGGTCGTCACCGATGCCTCCTCACGTCTGCGCCTGCCGGGCCATTGTGCCAGCCCCCGCTGTGCGCGGTCAGACGCCGACCCCGTCGTCGACCCCTCGCGTGGCCGGAATCGTGCACTCTGCGGGATCCCCGCCGGGGTGGGCGGCGGCGAGCGCCCGGGCACGGCGACGGGCCAGCGGGGCCGCGAGCGCGGTCAGCGCGATGAACGCGGCGATGGTCAGCAGCACGATCGTCGCGCCGGGCGGGACGTCCTGGTAGTACGAGGTGACCGTGCCACCGATGGTCACGCTCACGCCGATCGCGACGGCGATGGCGAAGGTCGCCGCGAAGCTGCGGCTGAGCTGCTGGGCCGCCGCGACCGGCACCACCATCAGCGCGGACACCAGCAGCAGGCCGACGACGCGCATCGCGACCGTCACGGTGACCGCCGCCGTGATCGCGGTCAGCAGGTTCAGGGCGCGCACCGGCAGTCCGGTCACCCGCGCGAACTCCTCGTCCTGGCTGACCGCGAACAGCTGCCGGCGCAGACCGAGGGTGACGAGGACCACGAACGCCGCGAGGACGCAGATCGCGGTCACGTCCGACTCGGACACCGTCGACAACGAGCCGAACAGGTACGACGTCAGGTTGGCGTTGGAGCCGGTCGGCGCGAGGTTGATGAACATCACGCCGCCGGCCATGCCGCCGTAGAAGAGCATCGCGAGGGCGATGTCGCCGCGGGTCCTGCCGTACCAGCGGATCAGTTCCATGAGGACGGCGCCGATGACGGAGACGAGCGTGGCCATCCACACCGGGGACCAGGACAGCAGGAAGCCGAGGCCGACGCCGGTCATCGCGACGTGGCCGATGCCGTCGCCCATGAGGGCCTGACGGCGCTGGACGAGGTAGATGCCGATGGCGGGGGCGGTGATGCCGACCAGGACGGCGGCGAGCAGCGCCCGCTGCATGAAGGCGTAGTCGAGGATGTCCATCAGCTCAGCAGTCCCGTGCGGATCGGTTCGGCGCCCGCCGGTGCGTGCGGGTGCACGTGGTCGTGGCCGGGCAGGGCGTGCTGGCCGACCGCCTTCGGCGGCGGGCCGTCGTGGGTCACGCAGCCCTCGCGCAGGACGACCGCCCGGTCGATCAGGGGCTCCAGCGGGCCCAGTTCGTGCAGCACGAGCAGGACGGTCGTGCCCTTGGCCACCTGCTCGCGCAGGGTCGCCGCGAGCACTTCCTGGCTGGCCAGGTCGACGCCCGCCATCGGCTCGTCCATGATCAGCAGTTCCGGCTCGGCGGCGAGCGCGCGGGCGATGAGCACCCGCTGGTGCTGGCCGCCGGAGAGGGCGTCGACGGAGTCCTTGGCGCGGTCGGCCATGCCGACCAGCTCCAGCGCGTGCCGTACGGCCGCGTGGTCGGCCTTGCGCAGGACGCCGAAGCGGGCCCGGGACAGACGCCCGGAGGAGACGACCTCGGTCACGGTCGCCGGGACGCCGCCCGCGGCGGTGGTGCGCTGCGGTACGTAACCGAGGCGCGCCCAGTCGCGGAAGCGGGCGCGGGGCGTGCCGAACAGTTCGATGTCCCCGGCGCTGACCGGGACCTGGCCGATGACGCTGCGCACGGCCGTCGACTTGCCGGAGCCGTTCGCGCCGAGCAGCGCGACGACCTCACCGTGGTGCACGGTGAGGTCGATGCCGCGCAGGACGGGGCGCGAGCCCAGCTCGGCGCGGACGCCGCGCAGGGATATGACGGGCTCGCCCTTGGGGTCCATGACGCCCTCCGTAAAGATCACTTGGCTCCCAGGGCCGTCTGCAGGGCCTTGAGGTTCGCTTCCTGCACCGCGATGTAGTCCTTGCCGCGGGACTTGGAGGTGATGCCCTCGATCGGGTCGAGGACGTCCGTCTTCAGGCCCGCGTCCTTGGCGATGGTCTTCGCGGTCTTGTCGCTGACGAGCGTCTCGTAGAACACGGTCGTGACGCCGTCGGCCTTGGCCATCTTCTCAAGTTCCTTGACGCGTGCGCCGCTCGGCTCGGACTCGGGGTCGAGGCCGCTGATGGCCTCCTCGGTCAGGCCGTAGCGCTCGGCGAGGTAGCCGAACGCGGCGTGCGTGGTGATGAAGACCTTGGTCCTGGTGTCGGCCAGGCCGTCCTTGAACTTCGTGTTCAGCGCGTCGAGCTTGGCGACCAGGGCGGTGGTGTTCTTCTTGTAGTCGGCCGCGTGGTCCGGGTCGGCCTTCTCGAAGGCGGCGCCGACGCCCTTGGCGACCTCGGCGTACTTGACCGGGTCGAGCCAGACGTGGGGGTCGAGGCCCCCCTCTTCCTCGTGGCCGTGCTCGTCGTCGTGTTCGGCGGCGTGGCCGCCGACCTCGTTGCCGTGTTCCTCGAGCGAGGTGAGCTTCGCGGCGTCGATCTTCGTCTTGACCTCCGACTGGGCCACCGCGTCGTCGACGGAGGGCTGGAGGTTCTTGAGGTAGAGCACCGCGTCGGACTTCTGGAGCTGCGCGGTCTGCTTGGCGCTGATCTCCAGGTCGTGCGGCTCCTGGCCGGGCTGGGTCAGGCTGGTGACCTTCACGTGGTCGCCGCCTATCTGCTCGGCGAGGAAGGCCATCGGGTAGAACGACGCGACGACGTCGAACTTGTCCGTGTTGCCGGCGGCGGCGCTCTCGCTGGAGCAGGCGGAGAGGGTCCCGAGACCGAGGGCGGTGACCGCCGCCACGGCTATCCCGGATATGTGCTGGCGTCGTACGTTCATGACAGTCATTTTCAACAAATATGGAAACCGTTGTCAACAAAGCTCCTGGTAAGGCCGGAGTAAGACCGGCGCGGGACCGGAAGCGGACCGGCGGAGGACCTGCGGAGGACCGGCGAGAGGGTCGCGGGCGGACCGGAAGAGGCTCGCTGGCGGACCGGAAGAGGCCGGATGCGAGGCGGGGAGCGGGCACCGATTTGGTCGAGGGGGAGTCCCCGCCGGTACGCTGAAGCATTCGCTGGAAGCATCTCGCTTCGTCGCCCGTCGTCGTTATGAAGAGAGCACCGTGGCCGCCGACAAGATCGACACCATCGTCAGCCTGAGCAAGCGCCGTGGCTTCGTTTTCCCCTGTAGTGAGATCTACGGAGGCCAGAAGGCCGCCTGGGACTACGGACCGCTGGGTGTCGAGCTCAAGGAGAACCTGAAGCGCCAGTGGTGGCGCTACATGGTGACGTCGCGCGAGGACGTGGTCGGTATCGACTCGTCCGTCATCCTGGCCCCCGAGGTCTGGGTCGCCTCCGGTCACGTCGCCACCTTCACCGACCCGCTGACCGAGTGCACCTCCTGCCACAAGCGGTTCCGCGCCGACCACCTGGAGGAGGCCTACGAGGCCAAGCACAACCGCCTCCCGGAGAACGGCCTGGCGGACGTCAACTGCCCCAACTGCGGCAACAAGGGCCAGTTCACCGAGCCCAAGCAGTTCTCGGGTCTGCTCTCCACCCACCTCGGCCCGACCCAGGACTCCGGCTCCATCGCCTACCTGCGTCCCGAGACCGCCCAGGGCATCTTCACCAACTTCGCCCAGGTGCAGGTCGCTTCGCGCAAGAAGCCGCCGTTCGGCATCGCCCAGATGGGCAAGTCCTTCCGCAACGAGATCACGCCCGGCAACTTCATCTTCCGCACCCGCGAGTTCGAGCAGATGGAGATGGAGTTCTTCGTCAAGCCGGGCGAGGACGAGAAGTGGCAGGAGTACTGGATGGAGCAGCGCTGGAACTGGTACACCGGTCTCGGCCTGCGTGAGGAGAACATGCGGTGGTACGAGCACCCGAAGGAGAAGCTCTCCCACTACTCCAAGCGCACCGCCGACATCGAGTACCGCTTCCAGTTCGGCGGCAACGAGTGGGGTGAGCTGGAGGGCGTGGCCAACCGCACCGACTACGACCTCACCGCCCACTCCAAGGCCTCCGGCCAGGACCTGTTCTACTTCGACCAGGAGGCCGGCGAGCGCTGGACGCCGTACGTCATCGAGCCGGCGGCCGGTGTCGGCCGCGCGATGCTCGCGTTCCTGCTGGACGCGTACGTCGAGGACGAGGCGCCGAACGCCAAGGGCAAGCTGGAGAAGCGGACGGTGCTGCGCCTCGACCACCGGCTGGCGCCGGTGAAGGTCGCGGTGCTGCCGCTTTCGCGCAACGCCGAGCTGTCCCCGAAGGCGAAGGGGCTCGCGCAGGCGCTGCGCCAGCACTGGAACATCGAGTTCGACGACGCCGGCGCGATCGGCCGCCGCTACCGCCGCCAGGACGAGATCGGCACGCCGTACTGCGTGACGGTCGACTTCGACACCCTCGAGGACAACGCGGTGACGGTGCGCGAGCGTGACTCGATGAAGCAGGAGCGCGTGTCGCTGGACCAGATCGAGGGCTACCTGGCCGGGCGGCTCATCGGCTGCTGAGGCTCCTCTCAGCCCTCGGACGACGTCGACGTGCCGGGTCCCCGTGCGGGGCCCGGCACCTCTCGTCACAGGTCCAGGTCCACGAAGAGCGCGGCATGGTCGGAGGCCGCGGTGAGCTTCGACTTCACCTCGTCGAAGGACTTGATGCCGTCCGCGAAGATCCCCCTGGTCTCCAGGCCGACGTGTTGCACCTCGTCCCACAGCGACGGCGCGAGCATGAGGTAGTCGAGCTTCTCCCGCTCGGTCCTGCACGTCCCGTGGGTGCCGGGCAGCCCGCGGTAGGAGCGATGCGTCATCACATCGCGCGCACCGGTGTCCCGCAGTTCCGCGACCGGCGCGCTCTCCGGGGTGTCGTTGAGGTCCCCGGCGACGACGACATGGGGTGAGCGCTCCAGCGCCGCCCGGTAGATCTCCGCCACGCGCTTCGCCTGGGCCAGCCGCAGGTCCGGCTCGTCCCGGAACTTGCTCTTGAGGTGATTGCCGAGGATCACCAGCGATGTGCCGTTCACCTGGATCTCGAACTCGGGGCAGTCGCGGCTGAACAGACGCCGGTCGGGCTTCTCCGGGTCGGTGTCGAAGAGGTGGGACCTGACGGACGTGATCGGGTGCCGGCTGAAGATCCCGACGTCGATGCCGCGGGGGTCGTTGCCGTCGATCAGCAGGCTGTAGGGGTACGGCCGCCTGCCCAGCGCCCCGGCCAGGACCTGCGTGTTGAAGCGCTCCAGGGTGAGCCGGTCCTCGACCTCCACGGCGAGCAGGATGTCGGCGTCGACCTCCGAGACCACCCGGCCGGTGTTCCGCACACCGTCCAGGTCGAGGTCGTCCTGCCCGAGTTCCGCCCAACCGGCCCATGAGGCACGGCCCTTGGCGGTGACCACGACCGTGGTCTTCTTGCCCGACCCCTCGGTCCTGAACAGCCCGGACTCCTTCCCCGGCCGGGACTGGTTGACGAAGATCGGCGGCGGGTCCTCGGGGTCGATCTCGTACGCCCGGTGCTTCTTGATGAGCTCGGCGATCTCCGTCTTGTCCTTGTCCTGGTAGACCGGCAGGTCGAGGAGGGCGACCAGCCTGGCGAAGTCGCCGAGGATCTCCGCGCGCTCGGCCGCGTCGGGCAGACGGAAGGCCGTGGGCCGGCGGAAGACGTTCTCCATGTTGAAGGTGCCGATTCGGATGCTCATGACGCGCCTCCCATGGCGGCGCGAGGTCCGCGAGACGCCGACGGCAGGCGCCGCCGAGGTGACTGCACGCCGACATCTCTCATTGTCCTCGGGACGCCGGAACCTTCGACCGGACAAGTGACAGCTGACAGATATTGAAATCTGTCAGCTGTCATGCCATTCTGGAGCCATGACGATGAACACCCGCTCCCTCGGCACCACCGGCCCCCAGGTCTCCGCCCTCGGCCTCGGCTGCATGGGCATGTCCGCCCTGTACGGCGACGCGGACCGGGCCGAGTCGATCGCGACCGTCCACGCCGCCCTGGAGGCGGGCGTGACCCTGCTGGACACCGGCGACTTCTACGGCATGGGCCACAACGAGCTGCTGATCGGCGAGGCCCTGAGCACCGCCCCCGCCGCCCGCCGCGAGCAGGCCCTTATCAGCGTGAAGTTCGGCGCCCTGCGCGGCCCGGACGGCAGCTGGGGCGGCTACGACGGCCGCCCCGCCGCCGTGCGGAACTTCGCCGCCTACTCCCTCCAGCGCCTCGGCGTCGACCACATCGACGTCTACCGCATCGCCCGGCTCGACCCGGCCGTCCCCGTCGAGGAGACGGTCGGCGCGATCGCCGAGCTGGTCGAGAAGGGGTACGTCCGGCACATCGGCCTCAGCGAGGTCGGCGCCGAGACGATCCGCAGGGCCGCCGCGACCGCGCCGATCAGCGACCTCCAGATCGAGTACTCGCTGATCTCCCGGGGCATCGAGGCGGAGATCCTGCCGACCACCCGCGAGCTGGGCATCGCGATCACCGCGTACGGCGTCCTCTCGCGCGGGCTGATCTCGGGGCACTTCACGGCCGACCGGCAGCTCGCCGCCGACGACTTCCGTGCCCACTCGCCCCGCTTCCAGGGCGACAACCTGCGGCACAACCTGACCCTGGTGGAGGCCCTGCGGAAGATCGCCGAGCAGAAGGGCGTCTCGGTGGCGCAGATCGCCATCGCCTGGGTGCTCGCGCAGGGCGCGCGGTACGACGACATCGTGCCGCTGGTCGGCGCCCGCACCCGGGAGCGGCTCGCGGAATCGCTGGGCGCCCTGGACGTCGCACTGGACGCCGCCGACCTCGCCGCGATCGAGGAGGCCGTGCCGGCCGACGCCGCCGCCGGCGAGCGCTACCCGGCGGCACAGCGGGCACACCTCGAGCGCTGATCGGCGCGCCGGGTACGGTCTCCCTCATGGCACCGACCAGCGAGACCCTGACCGCCGAGCGCATCCTCGAGGCGACCGAGGAGGTGCTGCGCCGCCACGGGCCGGCCAAGGCCACCGTGGTGGACGTGGCCCGCGCGCTCGGCGTCAGCCACGGCAGCGTCTACCGGCACTTCCGTACGAAGGCCGCGCTGCGGGAGGCCGTCACCAAGCGGTGGCTGGACCGGACCTCGCAGGCCCTCGCCGGTATCGCCGCCGACGAGCGGCGTGACCCCGGGGAGCGGCTGCGGGCCTGGCTGGCGGCCCTGTTCGAGGCCAAGCGCCGCAAGGCGGGCGACGACCCCGAGCTGTTCGCCACGTACATGGTGCTCACCGGGGAGAACGTGGAGGCCGTCGGCGCACACGTCGCCGACCTGACCGGCCAGCTGACCCGGATCGTCGAGGCGGGCGTGGCCGCCGGCGCCTTCACCGCCCCCGACCCCACCGCCACGGCCCGGGCCCTCTTCCAGGCCACCGGCCGCTTCCACGACCCCTGTTACGCCCGCACCTGGGAGGACCCGTCCGCCGAGCCCGACTTCGAAGCGCTCCTGGACCTGCTGCTGCGGGGCCTGCGGAGATCCTGAGCCGTGTCCGCGAAGTGGGGGTGCGTCCGCCGTCGTCCTGGGCGTTCGCCGTTCGCCGGATCTCCACGCCCCACGCCCCACGTCTGAGCGTGCGCCTCTCGGGGCCGGTACTCAGGAAGACATCGCGGCGCGATCGGACTCGCTGCGCAGGACGCAGAATTCATTGCCCTCGGGATCGGCGAGGACGGCCCAGCCCGCGCCGTCGGGCTCCCGCAGATCGGTGACCAGGGTGGCTCCGAGACGCAACAGCCGCTCGATCTCCTCCTCGCGCGAGGTCGTCGGGCGCAGGCACAAGTGGATCCGGTTCTTGACCGTCTTCGGTTCCGGCACCTGGTTGAAGTACAGAACCGGGCCCTCCGGCAGCATCACCTGAGTCTCGCGATCGCCCGGTCCGTCCTGCGGATGCAGCGGACAGCCGGTCACCTCGCTCCAGAACCGAGCCAGCTCATAGGCATCCGAACAGTCGATCGCCACGTTCTGCACCACCGAAAACATGAGGTGAGCCTGCCCGAACACCGCTCGGTCCGCCACCGGCTGCCCCTTCCTCCCGGCCCGATCCCCGCCCTCACCTCCGTACGGCCTCGCGGATCTCCCCCGCCTCCAGGCGTTCGGCCGCCCGTTCCGCGGTCCGTCGCGCCCAGCGGCCGCTCGAGGCGAAGCCCACCAGGAGGACCGCCGCGCCACAGGCGGCGAGGATCCACCAGCCGGGGGTGGCGGCGGAGACGAACCGCTCCTCGTAGGCCGAGGCACCGATGCCGGCCGCCAGCACCGCGCCCACCACCGCGACGCCCAGGGTCTGTCCCAGCTGCCGGCTGGTGGAGGCGACGGCCGCGGCCACGCCCGCCTGGCCGCGCGGCATGCCGGAGACCGCCGTGTTGGTGATCGGCGCGTTCACGAAGCCGAATCCGATGCCGAACAGCAGGTAGCCGAGGAAGAGCGTGACGTCGGACGTCTCGGCCTCGAAGACGGCGAACAGGACCGCGCTCGACGTCATCGTGACCCCGGCGACCAGCAGCGGCAGCCGTGGCCCCCGGCTGCCGACCAGCCGCCCGGACAGGGGTGCGCACAGGAAGGTCGGGACGGCCATCGGCAGCATCCACAGACCGGCGCGCAGGGCGTCCAGTCCCCGCACGTTCTGCAGGTACAGCGTCGACAGGAACAGGAACCCGCCGAGGGCGGCGAACGCGCTGATCGCGATCACCGTGGCCCCGCTGAACGGCACCGAGCGGAAGAACCGCAGGTCGATGAGGGGCTCGTCGCGGCGCGGCTCGTACCACAGCAGCGCCAGCAGCGCGGCCAGCGCGAGCCCCGCGAAGGGGCCGCTGCGCGCGAGGCCGGCCGTCGGCGCCTCGATGATCGCGTAAGTCAGGGAGCCGAAGAGGACGATGACCAGCACCTGGCCGACGGGGTCGGGGCGGCGGGCCGTGGCCGCGCGGGACTCGGGGACGTGGCGCAGGGTCAGCAGGAGGGCCGCGAGGCCGACGGGCAGGTTGACCCAGAAGATCGCGCGCCAGTCCACCGCCTCCACCAGCAATCCGCCCACCAGCGGGCCCAGGGCCATCGAGATGCCGACGACCGCGCCCCACACGCCGATGGCGCGGGCCCGCTCACGCGGGTCGGTGAAGGTGTTGGTGATGATCGACATGGCGACCGGGTTGAGCATCGAGCCGCCGACCGCCTGCACCATCCGGAACACGACGAGCAGGTCCAGGTTCGGGGCGAGCGAGCACAGCAGGGAGCCGAGCGAGAAGATCACCAGACCCGCCATGAAGACCTTCTTGCGGCCGATCCGGTCGGCCGTGGAGCCCGCGAGCATCAGCAGCCCGGCCAGCACCACCGTGTAGGCGTCGATCGTCCACTGCAGACCGGAGGTGGTGGCGTGCAGATCGCGCTCCATCGCGGGCAGCGCGACGTTCAGAGCGGTGGTGTCGAGGCTCACGATCAGCAGGCTCATACAGCAGATCGCGAGGACGAGCCGACGTCGGCGCTCGCTGAGCTCGGGCATGCGCCCCATCGTACGCCGATGTCGATAGTGCGGCTAACTAATGACCTTTACAAGGTCATTGCCTCGGCCACCCCCGGCGTGCGTGACAATGGGGGAATGCCCACGACCGCGCCCACGAACAGCACCCAGAGGACGCCCCTGCGGATCGGCCCGCACGCCGTCACGCCGCCGGTCGTCCTCGCCCCCATGGCAGGGATCACCAACGCCCCCTTCCGCACCCTGTGCCGGGAGTTCAGCGGCGGCAAGGGCCTGTTCGTGAGCGAGATGATCACCACCCGGGCGCTGGTCGAGCGCAACGAGAAGACCATGCAGCTCATCCAGTTCGACGCGACGGAGAACCCGCGCTCGATCCAGCTGTACGGCGTCGACCCGGCGACCGTCGGCAAGGCCGTCCGCATGATCGCGGAGGAGGGCCTCGCCGACCACATCGACCTGAACTTCGGCTGCCCGGTCCCCAAGGTGACCCGCAAGGGCGGCGGATCCGCCCTCCCGTACAAGCGCAACCTGCTGCGGGCCATCCTGCGCGAGGCCGTCAGCGGGGCCGGCGACCTCCCCGTCACCATGAAGATGCGCAAGGGCATCGACGACGACCACATCACCTACCTCGACGCGGGCCGGATCGCCGTCGAGGAGGGCGTGACCGCGATCGCCCTGCACGGCCGCACCGCCGCCCAGCACTACGGCGGCACCGCCGACTGGGAGGCCATCGCCCGGCTCAAGGAACACGTCCCGGAGATCCCCGTCCTCGGCAATGGGGACATCTGGTCGGCCGAGGACGCCCTGCGGATGGTGCGCGAGACCGGCTGCGACGGAGTCGTCGTCGGACGCGGCTGTCTGGGCCGGCCGTGGCTGTTCGCGGACCTGGTCGCGGCCTTCGAGGGCCGCACGCGGGACCTCGCCCGGCCCGCCCTGCGCGAGGTCGCCGACGTTATGGTCCGCCACGCCACCCTGCTCGGTGAGTGGATCGGCGACGAGTCCAAGGGCGTCGTGGACTTCCGCAAGCACGTCGCCTGGTACCTGAAGGGTTTCGCGGTCGGCTCCGAGATGCGCAAGCGCCTGGCGATCACCTCCTCGTTGGCCGACCTGCGCGCCGGACTCGACGAACTGGACCTCGACCAGCCCTGGCCGGCCGACGCCGACGGCCCCCGCGGCCGTACCTCCGGCAACAACCGGGTGGTGCTGCCGGACGGCTGGCTCAAGGACCCCTACGACTGCGCGGGCGTCAGCGAGGACGCGGAGCTCGACACCTCCGGCGGCTGAGTCAGTCCCGCGACGGGCGCGGCACCGAGCCGAAGGCGGTCAGGAAGCGGTCGCGGAACGCGCTCATCTTCCACACCGGGGCGTCCGGCGCGGGCCTCAGCCCCTCCGTCCACTTCCAGCCCGAGATCCGGTCGAGGACCTTCGGGTCCTTGGCGACGACGGACACCGGTACGTCCCGGCTGGCGTCGTTCCCGCTGACGCGGGCGATGGGCTGGTGGTCGCCGAGGAAGACCAGCACGGTGTCCTCGCTGCCGTAGCGCTCCAGCCACTGGGTGAGCGCGGTCACCGAGTACTGGACCGACCGGCCGTACGCCTCACGGGACTTGGTGCCGTCGGAGATGATCTCCGAGGCCTTGGTGCCGGCCTTCTGGATGGGGCCGAAGACCGAGCCGTCGCCCAGTTCGTCCCAGCCGACCATCGTCGGCAGCGGCGCCCACGGCTGGTGGCTGGAGGTCAGGATGATCTCTGCCATCAGCGGCTTGTCGCGCTTCTTGCCGTGCTCCAGCCGCTGGAACGCCTCCAGCGCGTACTGGTCGGGCATCGTCGACCAGCTGAACTTCGGCCCCTGGTAGCCCATCTGGAAGGCGTTGTAGACCTTGTCGAGGCCGTAGAACTCCTGCTCCGGCCAGCCCTTCTGCACACCTGGCATGACGCCGACGGTGTCCCATGCGCCGGTCTTCCGGAACGCCTTGGTGAGGCTGAGGTGGTCGCTGGCCATGACGGTCCGGTAGCGCTGCTGGGTGTCGACCCACAGACCGGACAGGGTCGTGGAGTGGCCGAGCCAGCTGCTGCCGCCGAACGTCGACGAGGTCAGCCAGCCGCTCCTGGCGTGGTAACCCGCCTCGGCCAGCGCCTTCGTGCTCACGTCGAGGGTGCGGTTCACACCGGGCGCGATCACCGGGTCCTCGATCGCGCTGCGGCCGTAGCTCTCGATGAACGTGAAGATCACGTCCTTGCCGCGCAGGGCGGGCACGAGCTGCGCGGGCGGCGTGGCACCGAAGGCGTCGGTACGGGCCTCCTCGGCGAACGCGGCCTCGTCCCGCAGGGTGTCCCGCACCTGCCGCGCCTCGGAGGCGACGTTGCTCGCGACCCGGTCGGAGGCGACCGGCAGCCCCGCGTACTCCAGGCCCAGCACCGAGCAGGTGATCCACACCGTGCCGGAGACCAGCGTGGCCCGGGTCGCCGCCCGGATGTCGCGGGCCAGCAGCCCGGCGAGCCGGACCGTCGCCAGCGCCATCACGGTGAACAGCAGTGCCACCAGCAGCAACAGCCCGACGGTGGCGGCGAGCGCGGTGGTGCGGCCCATCGAGTCGGCGACGTAGGACTGGGCGTCGTCGAGCAGCTCCCAGTCCAGGACCAGGTTGAAGTCGCGGCCCAGGTACTCGACGAAGTACATGTCGAGCAGGTTCAGCACGGTCAGCGCCCCGAGGAAGACCCCGGTCAGCGCGGCCACCGCCACCCGCGGCCGGCAGGGCAGCGCCAGCAGCACCGCCGCTCCCACGATCGCCTCGCCGGGCAGCCGCACGAACTGGTCCACCTGGAGCGCGAACAGCCGGTTCGGCAGCAGCAGCGCCCCGATCACCAGGACGACGGACAGCACGGTCGCCGTCCACCACACCACCCGCGCGGCCCTCGGGTGCCGCTCGCGCCAGGCACGCCAGTGCGCCAGCCGCGCCCGTGGCGTGCGCCGGGCGGTCCCGGAGCCCTCGACCGCGTCCTCGGCCGGCGCGGCGGTGCCGTCGGTCGTGTCGGGCAGGTGACGAGAGCGTGTGGAGACAGGCACCCGAGGGGTCCTTCCGTACGAAGGCGGTGGTTCGGCGGATCCGACGTGGAGGATCGGATCCGCCGCAGTTTCGTACGGCTTGTTCCGGGCCGGTGTTCAGCCGCCCCGGCACGCGCTCGGCAAACTTCGCGCAAACGCCGGGCTCAGGCCGCCGTCACACGCCGCCCACCGCGGTGAGCAGCGCCAACGGGGCGGCCGCCGACCGGGATTCCCGTACGCACGCGTGAGGGTACGGCACCGGCTCGGCGTGCGTGTCACGGCCGTGGCCGGCGAGGACCTCGGGCAGGCGGTGGCCGGTGGCGGTGGCCGCGTCGACCATGCCGTTCGCGACCGCGCGCGCCTCGTCGTGCAGGCCGTAGCGGGCCAGGCCCAGGGCGATCAGCGCGTTGTCGTGCGGCCAGACCGACCCCCGGTGGTACGACAGCGGGTGGTACGCCGGCTGCCCGGCCGCCAGCGTGCGCACCCCCCAGCCGGAGAAGAAGTCCGGCTCCAGCAGGCGCCGGCCCACGACCTCGCCGTACTCCTTGTCCAGCAGCCCGGACCACAGCAGATGGCCGGCGTCCGAGGCGAGCGCGTCGACCTGGTGGCCCCGGCCGTCCAGCGCGAGGGCGGGGAAGGAGTGCTCCGGCATCCAGAAGTCCCGCTGGAAGCGGTCGCGCAGATCGGCGGCCGCCTGTTCCAGCAGCGCCGCGTAGGTCTCGTCCCCCCACACCGTGCGCGCCGTCCACGCGGTGCGGCGCAGCGCGTCGTAGGCGTAGCCCTGGGCGCCCGCCGCGGTCACCGGGCCGGTCGGGCGGGTGCCGTCGGCCCAGCAGATGGCGCCGGGGGAGTCCTTCCAGTTCTGGTTGGCGAGGCCGCCCTCGTCGGCGCGGTACACCAGGTAGCCGCGCGAGGTGAGGCCGCCGTGGTCGAGCATCCAGCCGACCGCCGCGCGGGCGTGCGGCTCCAGCCGGCGGGCGAGCTCCGTGTCGCCGGTCTGTTCGACGTACGTGCCGAGCAGGACGAGGAAGAGCGGGGTGGCGTCCACCGAGCCGTAGTAGCGGCCGTAGGGGACCTGCTGGAAGTGGGCGAGCTCGCCGTGCCGCACCTCGTGGACGATCTTGCCGGGCTGGGCGACCGACGCGCGGCCCGTCTCGGTGGCCTGGGCGGCGGAGAGCGCCAGAAGCGTGGCGGCGGCCGGGCCGGGGAGATAGGGCAGGGCGAAGAGGGAGGTGAGCAGGGCGTCGCGGCCCAGCAGGGTCAGGAACCAGGGGGCGCCGGCCGCGGGCACCCGCAGATCCTCGCCGTCCGGGCCGGTCGCCGGGACCTGGAGCGCGGCCAGGTCCGCGAGGCCCCGCGCGCAGGCGGCGGCCAGCTCGGGCCAGCCGGTCGGGAAGGCCACGCCTTCCATGAACTGGGCCTCATGCGCAAGTAGCTTTTCGGTCAATGCCGACGGGGAGCTGGGTACCCGCAGGGCCCGCTTCTCGCCGTGCGGCCGGGCCATCACGCGCAGGGTGAGCGCGGCCGAGCCGTGCGGCGGCAGCTCCAGCGCCCACACCAGGCGGCGGGCGCCGGTGCCGGTCTCCTCCACACCGTCCGGGGCGGGATCGGCGGTCACCGAGGTGACGGACCGCCACTCGCCGCGCCGGTAGGTGAACTCCACGCCGTCGTCGAGGACCTGGCGGCGGCGGACGGCGCCGGCCTTGGCGTAGGTGCGGTGGTCGGAGCGGAGTTCGAACTGGTCGGCGAAGTCGGCGTCGACGGTGAGCGCCAGCCGGACCGTCGTCGGCACCGGACGGTTGCTCGTCACCCGCAGCAGCTCCACGAACGAGCTGTCGCCGACGGCCTGCTCCCGGAACAGCGTGCAGGACGGCGGCTCGTCGCGGCCGCCGCGCGGCACGAGCACACAGCGCGCGGCGTCCCCGCCCGAGACCGGTGAGAGCACCTCCGGCACGGCCCCGTCGACCGTCAGCTGCCAGCGGCTGAGGTGCCGCCCGTCCCTGACGAACAGCCCGTCCGGGGAGCCGGTGCCCCGGACGCCGCTGATGTCCCCGCGGTCACCGACGGCCGCGAACGTCCCGCCGTGCACGAGCAGATGATGCCGGTCCGTCATCCCCGGTCCCCTCCCTTGAGTGCGGTGTCGTCCCTGTCTGCGGTGCTGTCGCTCGAGGTGCCCTCGTGCCCGGTCCTGTCGGTCCCGATGTCGTGCAGGAGGTCGAGCGTGAGCGCGGCCGTCCAGCTGAAGTCGCTCGCCCCGCAGGCCTCGCCGGTGTACGGGTCGACGTACTCGGCGAACCGCGAGGTGGCCGCGATGTCCAGCACGGCCTCGCGCAGCGCGTCCGCGTGCCTGCGCTCGCCGTGCAGTCTCAGGCCCCGCTCCAGCAGCCAGCCGGTGTTGAACCAGGCGGGGCCGCGCCAGTAGCGGTGCCGGTCGAAGGCCTCGCCGAGCAGGTCGTAGCTGGGCACGAGGCGGGTGGTGGTGCCCAGCCCGAAGTGCGGGCCGCGCAGGGTCCCCACGAGGGCGGTGGCGACCTCGCGCGGGAGCCGGGGCAGGAGGAGCGGGACCAGACCGGAGACGCCCCGTTCGCGGACCAGCCCGCCGCCCCTGACGTCCCGGCAGAAGAACAGGCCCTCCGCCGGGTCCCACAGCCGTTCCACCAGGGCCGCCGTCAGCCGCTCCGCGCGGGCGTGGCGTGCGGTGCCGGTGGCGCCCAGCTCGTGCGCGATCCGGGCGAGCGCGTGCTCGGAGGCGATCAGCAGCGCGTTGAAGGCGGGGTCCTCCACGGCGAAACCGCCGCCCCCGTCGGCGTACCCGCCGTCCCGGTAGTCCGTCGCCAGCCGCACGTACCGCCCGTAGTCCAGATCCGTCGGCCGGTCCTCGGCCGCCCCGTGGTCGAGGTCGGCACGCCGGAAGGAGCGGGTCGGCGCGGGGGCGACCCGGGCGAGCGGGGCGTCCCAGGAAGGGGCGTTGTCCATCCCCTGCTCCCACGGGTGGACCACGGACACCAGCCCGCCCCCGCCCAGGTCCCGCCGGTGCAGCAGATACCGGTGCCAGGCGGCCAGCCGGGGATGGACCCGGGCGAGGAAGCCGCGCGCCCGGGAGAGTTCCGGGTCGGCGCGGTGCACCAGCCAGGCCGCCAGCGCGTGCACCGGTGGCTGCACGATGCCGGAGGTCTGTACGGTGCGCGGGGCGCCCGCGGCGCGCCCCGCGGTCGAGGAGCGCCAGAAGTCGGGGCTCGGGAAGTACGCGTCGAGCGGCACGGAGGGGTTGAAGACGATGTGCGGGATCCGCCCGTCGCCCCACTGCGCGTCCAGCAGTGTCTCCAGCTCCGTCTGGGCCCGGTGCGGCGACACGTGCCGCAGGCCGATCGCGATGAACGCGGAGTCCCAGGACCACTGGTGCGGGTACAGGCTGCGCGAGGGCACCGTGGACGTTCCCGTCCAGTTGCGCTCCAGCACCTCCACCGCCTTGAGATGCAGCGAACCCGCCGCCGTGGCGGGCTCGTATACAGCGGTGGGTGCTGTAACGCGGGCGACGAGCTGGGCAGTGCGATCCACTCGGGGCTCCCCGAAGACGTCTCAGCCGCCCGGTTCGGCAGCGGCTACCGTAGGGTTACGTCTATTTAACACGCAAAACTCAATATGTAATGCAAGGTGGAGAAACACAAGGGGGTGCGCATGACCGGGCAGCCGGGACGGACGGGCAGGGGCGGCGGTCAGGCCGGCGCCGGAGATCTGCTCACGCTGGTGCGCACGGGCCGGGCGACGACACGAGGTGCCCTCCAGCAGGCCACCGGCCTGTCCCGGGCCACCGTCGGACAGCGCCTGGACCGCTTGTTCCGCGCGGGCTGGCTGCGCGAGGGAGCGGGCGGCCCGGTCGACTCGCCGCTGGGCGGCCGTCCCTCCATCACGCTGGAGTTCGACGACGCCCACGCCGTCGTCCTCGCCGCCGACCTCGACACCCGCCACGCGCGCGCCGCCGTGCTCTCCCTGACCGGGGAGATCCTCGCCGAGCACTCGGGCACGCTGGTCGTGGAGGACGGCCCGGAGCCGGTGCTGGAGGAGCTGGGCCGCTGGTTCGCCGAGCTGCTGGAGAAGGCCGGTCACCGCGCCGACGAGGTCTGCGGCATCGGCGTCGCCGTGCCCGGCCCGGTCGACAGCGAGAGCGGCCGCGTCGTCCAGCCGCCGATCATGCCCGGCTGGGACGGCTACGACATACGCGGCCGCCTGGCCAGGGCCGTCACCGAGCGCACGGGCGCACCGCCCCTCCCCGTCCTCGTCGACAACGACGCCAACCTCATGGCGTACGGCGAACAGCGCACCGCCCACCCGGACTGTTCGGCGTTCGTGCTGGTCAAGGTGTCCACCGGGATCGGCGCCGGGGTCGTGGTCGACGGCTCGATCTACCGGGGCGTCGACGGCGGGGCCGGCGACATCGGGCACATCCGGGTGGGTGCCGAGGCCCTGTGCCGCTGCGGCTCCCACGGCTGTCTCGCGGCCGTCGCCAGCGGTGGCGCCGTGGCCCGGAAGCTGGCGGAGAGCGGGGTGCGCGCGGCGTCCGGCTCGGATGTGCGGGACCTGCTCGCCGCCGGGCACCCGGCGGCGGCCGCGCTGGCCCGGGAGGCCGGTCGCCAGGTGGGCGACGTGCTGGCGACCGTCGTCACCCTGCTCAACCCGGGGGTGCTGATGATCGCCGGGGACCTGGCCGGCACGCCCTTCCTCACGGGCGTGCGCGAGCTGCTCTACCAGCGGGCGCTGCCGCGCTCCACCGCCCGGCTGGAGGTGGTGACCTCGCGGCTGGGGGAGCGGGCGGGGCTGGTGGGGGCCGGTGCGCTGGTCGTGGAGCACCTGTACGCGCCGGAGCGGGTGGAGGAACGGCTGGCGGCGCTCGGCGTGTGACGGGCGCTCGCGCGGGCGGGCGGCCGGGGCTCGTGTCGGGGGTGTTTCCGTCCTGAGGCGCGTCCGCATGGTGAAACCGGGCAGCTCGGGCTAGCGTGATTCTCGCCACCCCTGATAGGGGCAGCGCTCAGATGAGCGCTTCAAGACCGATTGCACTTCTCCAAGGGGTGGCACTGAGTGCCACCCCTTGATCGTTCATCGAGCGAAATCATACGCGCCACATGGTGCTCATATGAGCGCCGAGAGGGGGTGAGGGCCTCGCTCGTGTTCAAGAAGTGAAAACATGATCCCCCCGGAGCTTGCCCAGCCTTGACTTTCGATCCGGTGGCGGACGACTGGTTACAGGCGTATGACGCACAAGTGGACGTACCCAGAAGCCTTTGATCTGGGTATGTTCCTGGCCGTCAGGGCAGCCACCGCGTCCTCGAGGAGTCGAGACCCGTGTCGGAAAACAAAGATCTCCATGGAGATGAGTCGGCAGCGAGCGTTGAGGGCGTGAAGTTCGTTTACGACTTCACCGAGGGCAACAAGGACCTCAAGGACCTCCTCGGTGGCAAGGGCGCCAACCTCGCCGAGATGACGAACCTGGGTCTGCCGGTCCCGCCCGGCTTCACGATCACCACCGAGGCCTGCAAGGTCTACCTCGACAGCGGCGAGGAGCCGGCGGCACTGCGTGACGAGGTGAGTGCGCACCTCGACGCGCTGGAGCAGCGGATGGGCAAGAAGCTGGGCCAGGCCGACAACCCCCTCCTGGTCTCGGTCCGCTCCGGCGCGAAGTTCTCGATGCCGGGCATGATGGACACGGTCCTGAACATCGGACTGTCGGACAAGTCGGTCCAGGGTCTGGCTCAGCAGGCCGGTGACGACCGCTTCGCCTGGGACTCCTACCGCCGCCTCATCCAGATGTTCGGCAAGACGGTCCTCGGTGTCGACGGCGACCTCTTCGAGGAGGCGCTGGACGCGGCGAAGGCGGCCAAGAAGGTCACCGTCGACACCGAGCTGGAGGCCGCGGACCTCAAGAAGCTCGTCACCAAGTTCAAGAAGATCGTCAAGGCCGAGGCCGGCCGGGACTTCCCGCAGGACCCGCGCGAGCAGATGGACCTCGCGATCAAGGCCGTCTTCGACTCCTGGAACGGCGACCGGGCGAAGCTGTACCGCCGCCAGGAGCGCATCCCGCACGACCTGGGCACGGCCGTCAATGTCTGCTCCATGGTCTTCGGCAACCTGGGCCCCGACTCCGGCACGGGTGTCGCCTTCACCCGCGACCCCGCCAGCGGCCACCAGGGCGTGTACGGCGACTACCTCCAGAACGCGCAGGGCGAGGACGTCGTCGCCGGCATCCGCAACACCGTCCCCCTCGCCGAGCTGGAACAGATCGACAAGAAGTCGTACGACCAGCTGATGCAGATCATGGAGACGCTGGAGAACCACTACAAGGATCTCTGCGACATCGAGTTCACGATCGAGCGCGGCCAGCTGTGGATGCTCCAGACGCGCGTCGGCAAGCGCACGGCGGGCGCGGCCTTCCGTATCGCCACGCAGCTCGTCGACCAGGGCCTGATCGACGAGACGGAAGCCCTCCAGCGGGTCACCGGCGCCCAGCTCGCGCAGCTGATGTTCCCCCGCTTCGACGAGAACGCCAAGACCGAGCAGGTCGGCCGGGGCATCGCGGCCTCGCCGGGCGCGGCGGTCGGCAAGGCGGTCTTCGACTCCTACACGGCCGTGAAGTGGTCCCGCTCGGGCGAGAAGGTCATCCTCGTGCGCCGTGAGACCAACCCCGACGACCTGGACGGCATGATCGCCGCGGAGGGCATCCTCACCTCACGCGGCGGCAAGACCTCCCACGCGGCCGTGGTCGCCCGCGGCATGGGCAAGACGTGCGTGTGCGGCGCGGAGGAGCTGGAGGTCGACACCAAGCGCCGCCGGATGACGGTCCCGGGCGGTCACGTCGTCGAGGAAGGCGACCTGATCTCCATCGACGGCTCGACCGGCAAGGTCTACCTGGGCGAGGTCCCGGTGGTTCCGTCCCCCGTGGTCGAGTACTTCGAGGGCCGTATGCACGCCGGTGCCGACGACGCCGACGAGCTGGTGGAGGCGGTCCACCGCATCATGGCCTTCGCCGACCGCAAGCGCCGCCTGCGGGTGCGGGCGAACGCCGACAACGCCGAGGACGCGCTGCGGGCACGCCGCTTCGGCGCCCAGGGCATCGGCCTGTGCCGCACCGAGCACATGTTCCTCGGCGACCGTCGTGAGCTGGTGGAACGCCTGATCCTGGCGGACACGGAGGCGGAGCGCGAAGAGTCGCTGAAGGCGCTGCTCCCGCTCCAGCAGCAGGACTTCGTGGAACTCTTCGAGGCCATGGACGGCCTGCCGGTGACGATCCGTCTCCTGGACCCGCCGCTGCACGAGTTCCTCCCCGACATCACCGAACTCTCGGTCCGCGTCGCCCTGGCGGAGTCCCGTCAGGAGCCCCACGAGAACGAGCTGCGCCTGCTCCAGGCGGTCCACCGCCTGCACGAGCAGAACCCGATGCTGGGCCTGCGGGGCGTGCGCCTGGGCCTGGTCATCCCCGGTCTGTTCACCATGCAGGTCCGGGCGATCGCCGAGGCGGCGGCCGCGCGCAAGGCGGCGAAGGGCGACCCGCGTGCGGAGATCATGATCCCGCTGGTGGGCACGGTGCAGGAGCTGGAGATCGTCCGCGAGGAGGCCGACCAGGTCATCGCGGAGGTCGAGGCGGCGACGGGTACGGAACTGAAGCTGGCGATCGGCACCATGATCGAACTGCCGCGCGCCGCGCTGACCGCCGGTCAGATCGCCGAGGCCGCGGAGTTCTTCTCCTTCGGCACGAACGACCTGACGCAGACGGTGTGGGGCTTCAGCCGGGACGACGTGGAGGCGAGCTTCTTCACGGCCTACCTGGAGAAGGGCATCTTCGGCGTCTCGCCCTTCGAGACGATCGACAAGGACGGCGTCGGCTCCCTGGTACGGGCGGCGGCCGAGGCGGGCCGCCGGACCCGGCCCGACCTGAAGCTGGGCGTCTGCGGCGAGCACGGCGGCGACCCCGAGTCGGTGCACTTCTTCCACGAGGCCGGCCTCGACTACGTCTCCTGCTCCCCGTTCCGGATCCCGGTGGCCCGACTGGAGGCCGGCCGGGCGGCGACGCAGTCGGAGGGCAGCGACCACCGCTGACCCGAGGCCGGCTCCGTCCGCCGGCCTCACCTGACCCCGGAGCCGCCGTCCGGTCCCCGACCCTCACCGATCGGCGGCGGCTCCGGCACGCAAGAGGAGGGCGACACCCTGTGCGGGGGTGTCGCCCTCTTGTGCGTGCGGGGAGGTCGGGGTGCTCGGGGTGGGATGGCTGGAAGTCGCTCACCTGATGTGGTGGTGCTTTGGGGCTTAAGGTTTCTCCTTGTGATTGATCCATTACCTCCTGTGATCTCTCCGAGGGCTGAAGGGGCCCTCGGGTGACGAGAGGTGTGGGATGAAGAAGGTGCTGGTGGGCGTTGCGGCGGCGGTGGCGTTCTTGGGGGGTGCGGGGACGGCTGTGGCTGATGCGTGGCATGACTTGCCCGATATGAGGCCTATTGGCGTGCACTTTCACCATGGGGAGTACCGCTTCAACCCGCCTGAGCGGAATCACGGCGCCTTCGAGTGGATCGGGCAACTCAAGGACGACATGCCGAACGACGGGCACAACGTGTACATGCTGGCCCGTGCAGAAGCTCATGCGTGGTCCCGCTACAACGGACAGCAGCGGCGCACCGTCTCGATGACGCGTGGGTGGAGTCACGTCTGCCCCCCAAGGCGGTGGTATGAGGGGATGACCGTATGGCCGGATTCCCGAGGGTGGCGGGAATGTGGTTGATTTGTGATGGAGATGTGTTGGTCGTCGGCTCGGTGTCCGGTCTGGCCGGTCGTCAGAGGTGCACGGCCACGCCCGTGAACGTCGTCTCCGGCGTCTGAGGGCTGGTGAAGCGGGCGTTGACCAGGTACAGGCGGTGGCCGTAGCGGGCGGCCGTGGTGGGGACGTCGAAGTCGGGGGAGGTGATGGTGCGGGTGAGGGTGGCGGCGGTGGCGGTGGGGTCGAGGTGCCAGACGGTGACCTTGTTCTGGCGGTTCTGTACGACGTACAGGGTGCGGCCGACGCGGACCAGGCCGTCGCCGTTGGTGACGTCGGTCGCGCCGGTGAGCGTGAGCCTGATGGCGTGGCCGGTCTTGAGGTCCACGTTGTACAACTGGCCCGCGTTGACGACGATCAGGCCGCGGCCGTCCGGGGTGGCGACCAGACCGTTGGCGCTGTTGGTCCCGGCGGGGGCCTGAACCCACTCGCCGGACAGGGGGAGGGCGCGGACCTCCCCGGTGCGGCCGCGCGGGACGCCGTAGAGGACGTCGTCGCGGGAGTCGGTGAACCAGGCGCGGTCCTTGTGCAGGACGACGTCGTTGATGAACGGGGCGGTGTTCTGCGTGAGTCGGTACGTGGTGAGCAGCTTGCCCGAGCGGGAGTCGATGATTTTCGCGGTTCCGCCGGCGCCGCCGCAGACGTACAGCAGGCCGTCGTCGTCCAGCTTCAGGCCGATGGACGCGAGGCCGGTGCCTCCCTCGTGGAGGATCTTGCCCTCGCCGGTGCGCAGGTCGGTGCGGTAGATGCCGCCGTTGGCGCGGGAGCCCATGTAGGCGTACGGCTTGCCGCCGATGGTGATGCCTTCGGGGAGCCAGCCGTTGGGGAGGGGGAAGACCGTCGGCCAAGTGGCCGCGCCCGCGGCGGAGTTGGCGGGCGATGTCGTGGCCGTCAGGGTGAGGGCGGCCAGGGCGGCTCCGCCGAGGACGGTTCGGCGGGAAGGGGAGGAGGGAGTGGGGGTGGGGGGCATGTCGGGCCTCCGTTGGAAGGGTCGGGCGGCGGACTTGTCAACTCCGTTGGCGAGTAACGTGCCGCCGCCCGCCCGGGTTCCCCCGGTTTGCTGTCAGGTTCCTTTCAATCTCAGGGATGGTCCCCGACCTGCGGCAGAGGCCTCACGCCCGGAACGGGCCCCGCACCTCGTAGGTGATGCCGCCCGACGAGCTTCCGCTGGTGCCGCGCTGGCTGGAGAAGTACAGCCGCGTTCCGTCGGGGGAGAAGGCCGGGCCGGTGATCTCCGAGGCCGACTGGCCGTCGATGCGCAGGAAGGGGGCGACGACGTCGTCCGGGGTGATCACGCAGATCTCCATGTTCCCGCCGTCCTCCGCCACGAACAGGTCGCCGGAGGACGCACCGGTGACGTTGTCGACGCCGGTCAGCGGAGCCGTGCCGGACGTCACCAGGGAGTCGTCGTAGGCGAGTTGGAGGGTCTGGGCCGCCGCGTCGTACTGCCAGACGCGGTTGTCGCCCTTGGTGGTGAACCAGCAGGTGCCGTCGGCGTAGTAGCAGCCCTCGCCGCCGTTGAAGCGCTTGGCTCCGGAGACCTGGTTGCGGGTGGCGGTCGCGCCGGTCGGGTCGGGGACGCGGGACCAGGTGACCGGGCCGGAGGTGCCGCTGCCGGCGACCAGGACCTCCAGCGTGCCCGCCGACAGGTCGCCCCAGGTCGTGGGGCGGAAACGGTAGAAGCACCCGTCGGAGACGTCCTCCGTCAGGTAGATCACCTGCCGCACCGGGTCCGCGGCCGCCGCCTCGTGCTTGAAACGGCCCATCGCGTCCCGGCGCACCGCCGCCTTCACCCCCCACGGGTCCGTCTCGAAGACGTACCCGCGGTCGACCTCCTCGCAGGACAGCCAGGTGTTCCACGGCGTCTTGCCGCCCGCGCAGTTGGTGCGGGTACCGGAGAGGATGCGGTACGCGGACGTGATGGTGCCGGTGGAGGAGAACCTCACCGCGCTCGCCCCGCCCGAGGGGCTGATCTCCGAGTTGGAGACGTAGATCCAGCCGGCGCCGTCGGTGTAACAGGCCCCGCCGTCGGGGGCGTTGTGCCAGGTGTACGAGGTACCGGGCACGGTCTGCCCGGAGCGGGCGATGACCCGGCTGGTGAAGCCGCTCGGCAGACGGATGCCGTTGGCGTCCGGCGCTCCGAGCGCCCCGTACGGGCCGGTGCCGGGCTGGGCCGGCGCGGCGTACGCGGCGCCGCGCCACAGGGTTCCGCCGAGCACGGCGGAGGACCCGCCGATGACGGCCGCACGCAGGAGGGTACGACGTTCCACGCTCACTCCCAAGGGGTGTCGTGACAGTCCCGCCGCCGGTCGGCCGCGGGGTCGTGCGGCAGGGAGGCTAGGAGGACCGGATGGCCGTGTCGTGGACACGCCGTAAAGTGCGCATGCCTAGGCTGGGGACAGCAGCGAAGGGGCAGCGACGGAAGGAGTACGGCATGTCCGGCTGGAGCACCCGCGACATCCCGGACCAGAGCGGGCGGACAGCCGTCGTCACCGGGGCCAACAGCGGCCTGGGGTATGTCACGGCACGGGAGCTGGCCCGCAAGGGGGCGCGTGTCGTCCTCGCCTGCCGCAGTGAGACGCGGGGGCGGGAGGCCGTCGAACGGCTGAGGGGAGAAGCATCGGGCGCGGACGCCGAGTTCCGTCGGCTGGACCTCGCCGACCTCGCGTCCGTGCGGGAGTTCGCGGCGCGGGCGTCGTACGAGCGGCTCGACCTGCTCGTCAACAACGCCGGTGTGATGGCGCTGCCGTACGGCACGACCGCCGACGGCTTCGAGATCCAGTTCGGGGTGAACCACCTGGGGCACTTCGCCCTCACCGGACGGCTGCTGCCCGCGCTGCTCGCCACGCCCGGCGCCCGCGTGGTCAACGTGTCCAGCATGGCCCACCTGCTCGGCAACATCGACATCCGGGATCTCAACTCCGAGCAGCGCTACCGGCGTTGGACAGCCTACGGCCGTTCCAAGACCGCCAATCTGCTCTTCACCCACGAGCTGGCCCGCCGGCTGGCGGCGGCCGGTGCCGGGCTGGTCGCGGCGGCCGCGCACCCGGGGTACGCGGCCACCAACCTCCAGACCGCCGGGGTACGGGCCGAGGGGCGCCGCGCCGCCGAGCGGTTCGTCGAGATCGGCAACCGCTTCTTCGCCCAGTCCGCGGCGGCCGGTGCGCTGCCCACCCTGTACGCCGCGACCGCGCCGGACGTCCGTCCCGACTCCTTCACCGGGCCCTCCGTGACGATGTGGCGGGGAGCGCCCGCACCGTCGTGGCGGGCACCCTGGACCCGCGACGACCGTGCGGGCCGCTTGCTCTGGGCGGAGTCGGAGCGGCTGACGGGCGTGATGTACGAGGGCCTCGACGGCGAGTAGGCATCCTGCCCCGCGCCGGGATCACCAGGGCGAGGTGTGTCCCTGCGGGTACTGCCGGGGGGTGCCCCCGGTCGGTGCCGGCACCGGCACGGGATCGGGGGCGGCGGCCTGGACGCCGTGGTCCGGCTCCCGGCGGTCCCGCACCGCACCGGCCCGGCCGGGTCCGCGCCACGGTCGGCGAGACCGTTGCGGACCACGACACCGGGCCGGCGGTGAGGGAGCCGGGGCGGCGGCCGTCAGGCCGTCCGCACCTCGTAGGTGGCGACGCGTACCGTCTCGTCGTCCAGGCAGCGGCCGTCGAGCAGGTCGAAGCGCTGCTTGAGGAGGGGCGAGGCCACGAACGGGCGGCCCTGGTGACTGCCGATCAGCCCTCGGGAGAGGACCGCGGCGCCGCCGAAGGGGTCGCGGTTGTCGATCGCGTACAGCTCGCCCTTGCGGTCGCGGAAGAGGGCGACCTGACGGCCGTCGGGCAGCAGGGCGGCGACGCCCCGGCCGGGGACGAGCCGGTTCAGGTCGCAGACGGTGAACCAGTCGCCTTCCGGGGAGTCCAGCCTCAGCTGGATCTTCAGGTCGGTCGTCTCGGGTGCCAGGGTCATCGCTGGGCGCTTCCTTCCAGGACTTCTTCGGCAGGTCGCATGCCGATGGACAGCAGCGGCAGGTCGGGCTTGATCTGGTCCCGCTCGGGGACGAAGCCGACGACCGGGTCGGGGGTGTCCGGCGCGTTGACGAAGGACACGAACCGGGCGAGCTTCTCGGGGTCGTTGATGGTGGTCGCCCACTCGTCGGCGTAGTTCGCGACGTGCGCCGCCATCAGCGACTCCAGCTCCTCGCAGATGCCGAGGGAGTCCTCGACGACCACGTCGCGGACGTGGTCCAGGCCGCCCGGGATCCGCTCCAGCCAGGTCGAGGTCCGCTCCAGACGGTCGGCGGTGCGGATGTAGAACATCAGGAACCGGTCGATCAGCCGGACCAGCTCGGCGTCGGACAGGTCCTGGGCGAGCAGGTCCGCGTGGCGCGGGGTGGCGCCGCCGTTGCCGCCGACGTACAGGTTCCAGCCGTTGGCGGTGGCGATGACGCCGAAGTCCTTCGACTGGGCCTCGGCGCACTCGCGCTGGCAGCCGGAGACCGCCGACTTCAGCTTGTGCGGGGAACGCAGGCCCCGGTAGCGCAGCTCCAGGTCGATCGCCATGCGGACGGAGTCCTGGACGCCGTAGCGGCACCAGGTCTGGCCGACGCAGGACTTCACCGTGCGCAGCGCCTTGCCGTAGGCGTGGCCGGACTCGAAGCCGGCGTCCACCAGGCGGGCCCAGATCAGCGGGAGCTGCTCGACGCGCGCGCCGAACATGTCGATCCGCTGGCCGCCGGTGATCTTCGTGTAGAGGCCGAAGTCCCGGGCGATCTCACCGATCACGATCAGGCCCTCGGGGGTGATCTCACCGCCGGGGATGCGCGGCACGACCGAGTAGGAGCCGTTCTTCTGGAGGTTGGCGAGGAAGTGGTCGTTGCTGTCCTGGAGGGCGGCCTGCTCACCGTCCAGGACGTAACCGCTCGCGCCGATGGTCGGGGCGAGGGAGGCGATGATCGAGCCGACCGCCGGCTTGCAGATCTCGCAGCCGTCGCCGCCCCGGGCCTCGTCGCGGCCGTAGCGGTCCAGCAGGTCCTGGTAGGTGTTGATGCGCAGGGCGAGGACGATCTCGTACAGCTCCTCGCGGGTCTGGGAGAAGCAGCCGCACAGGCCCTTGTCGACGACGACGCCGTTCGCCTCCAGTTCGGCGGTGACGAGCTGGCCGAGGACCTTGACGCAGCTGCCGCAGCCGGTGCCGGCCTTGGTGCACTTCTTCACCTCGGGCACCGTGGTGCACTGGTGGTCGGTGACCGCGCCGCGGATGGTGCCCTTGCTGACGTTGTGGCAGGAGCAGATGATCGCGTCGTCGGGGAGCGCGGACGGGCCGAGCTGGGCGCCCGCGCCGGCCCCGGCGGGCAGCACCAGGGACTCCGGCGCGACCGGCGGCACGGAACCGGTGAGCGCGCGCAGCGTGCCGTAGGCCTCCGCGTCGCCGACCAGGATGCCACCGAGCAGCGTGCCGTCGCGGCCTATGACCAGCTTCTTGTACAGGCCGGCCCGGGAGTCGGAGTAGACGACGTCCAGGCAGCCGTCGGCGGTGCCGTGCGCGTCACCGAAGGACGCCACGTCCACGCCGAGCAGCTTCAGCTTGGTGGACAGGTCGGCGCCGGTGAAGGCCGCCTCGTCGGCGGCGATCGTCGCGGCGGCCGTCTCGGCCTGCTCGTAGCCCGGCGCCACCAGGCCGTACACCCGGCCGTCGGCGGCGAGCGCGCACTCGCCGATCGCGAACACGTGCGGGTCGGAGACCGTGCGGCACTGCTCGTCGACGGTGATGCCGCCGCGCTCGCCGACCGCCAGGCCGCAGTCGCGGGCCAGCTGGTCGCGGGGGCGGACACCGGCGGAGAACACCACCATGTCGGTGGCGAGTTCGGAGCCGTCGGACAGCTTCATGCCGGTGACCGCGCCGGACTCGTCGGTCACGATCTCCTGGGTGCCCACGCCCGTGTGCACGGACAGGCCCATGTCCTCGATGGTGCGCAGCAGCGCCGCGCCGCCGCCCTCGTCGACCTGCACCGGCATCAGCCGCGGCGCGAACTCCACGATGTGGCTGGTGAGTCCGAGGCCCTTCAGCGCGCCCGCGGCCTCCAGACCGAGCAGACCGCCACCGACCACGGCACCGACCTTGGCCTTCGCCTTCGCGTACGCCTCGATCGCGAGGAGGTCCTCGATCGTGCGGTAGACGAAGCAGCCCTCGGCGTCCTTGTTGGGGACCGGCGGCACGAACGGGTAGGAGCCGGTGGCCAGCACCAGGACGTCGTAGTCGACGACCAGACCGGAGCGGGCCGTCACCTTGCGGGCCTCGCGGTCGATGGTCTGCGCCGGGTCGCCGACGTACAGCTCGATGCCGTGGGTCTTGATGAACTCCATGTCGGTCATGGAGAGGTCCTCGGGCGTCTTCCCCGAGAAGTACGAGGTGAGCTGGACGCGGTCGTACGCCGGACGCGGCTCCTCGCACAGCACGACCACGCGGTGCGTGGCGGTCAGGCCGCGCTCGGCCAGCGCTTCGAGGAAGCGCTGGCCGACCATGCCGTGGCCGACGAGCACGATCGTGGGGGTGGCCCCCGGGGTGGCGGTCATTCAGAGGCCTCCATCGTTGGTGAGCAGGTGGAGCAGAGGGCCGTTGTCGGGGAGCGGCTCTGCTCCCTCCCAGGCGCGGGCGAGCGCGCCGACCGTGCCGAGTTCGCCGACGAGCACCCCGCCGACCAGACGGTCGTCGCGGACGACGACCTTGCGGTAGGTGCCGCGGGTGGCGTCGGCGAGCTGCACGACGTCGTCGCCCGGGCGCGCCTCGGTCTCGCCGAACGCCGCGAGGTCGAAGACGCCGTTCCCGGCGAGGGTGAGCCGGGTGAGGGCGCGGGTGCCGCGGTAGCGGGCGTCGGCGTCGCCCGCCAGCACCTCGGCCAGCACCTCGGCCTGTTCGAGGGCGGGCGCGGCGAGGCCGTAGACGTTCCCGTCGTGCTGGACGCAGTCGCCGATCGCCCGGATGTGCGGGTCGGAGGTGCGCAGCTCGTCGTCGACGAGGACGCCCTTGCGGACGGCGAGCCCCGCGTCCCTGGCGAGACCGACGCGCGGGTGCACCCCGCAGGCCAGCACCACCAGGTCGGCGTCGAGGGCGTAGCCGTCGGCCATCTCCACCGAGCGGACCGCGCCGCCGACGCAGCGCACGTCCCGCACCCGGCACTCGGTGTGCACCTCGACCCCGAGGTCCTTCAGGTGCCGCAGCACGAGCCCGGAGGCGCCCGGGTCGAGCTGGCGCTCCATGAGCCGCTCCGACTGCTGGGCGAGGACGACCTGCGCGCCGCGCGCGGCCAGCGCGCGGGCGGCGGACACCCCGAGCAGCCCGCCGCCGATGACGACGGCCCGCACGCCCGGCCGTACGGCCTTCGACAGGCCCAGGCAGTCGTCCATGGTCCGGAACGCGTGCACGCCCTCGGGCAGCACGTGGTCGGGGGTGAACAGGCCGCGCAGCGGGGGCAGCACCGGGTTGGAGCCGGTGGCCAGCACCAGCGTGTCGTATGCGATCTCCGAGCCGTCCGCGCAGGCCACGGTCCGCCGCTCGCGGTCGATGCCGGTCACCCGGGCACGGACCAGACCGGCGGGCGCGGGCAGCGCGATCACCTCGGGGGCGTACCGGCCGGCCAGCACTTCGGCGAGCAGGACCCGGTTGTACGGGCGGTGCTCCTCGTCGCCGACGAGCAGCGCGGGCATGCCCAGCTCACCGAGCCGGCGGGCGAGACGTACGCCCGCGAGGCCGGCGCCGATCACCACCACACGCGAATTCGAGGTCATGTCGTCGAGCGTGCGATGCGGAGGTTACCCGGTCGCATCACGGTTGTTTCCCGCGAGGAACGCTGCCCTCAGCGGGGGCGGGGGCGGTGTGTGAGGGCCGGGGGAGCGGGGTGCGGGACCACGAAGAAGGTAATGGGAGGAGGGGACCGGCTGTTGAGGGGGCACATCCTCAGAAGAGGCTCAGGTCGATGGACGGGGCATCCATCCCCTCCCTAGGGTCATGATCATGCCCGACATCTCCCTGACCATGATGGCCGTCCTGTGCCTCGCGGCCCTCGCGGCCGGCTGGATCGACGCGGTGGTGGGCGGTGGCGGGCTCCTGCTGCTGCCGGCGCTGCTGCTCGGGCTGCCGGCCGGCACCCCGGCCGCGCACGCGCTCGGCACCAACAAGGCGGTCGCGATCGTCGGCACCACGGGCGCGGCCATCACCTACGCCCGCAAGGCGCCGGTGGACGTGCGCACCGCCGTCCGCATCGGCCTGGCGGCGCTCGCCGGCTCCTCGGCCGGGGCGTTCTTCGCGGCCGGCATGAGCACCGAGGTGCTGAAGCCGGTGATCATGGTGGTGCTGCTGGGCGTGGCCGCGTTCGTGATCCTGCGCCCGTCCTTCGGCACCGCCCCCGCCGCCGGTCCGGCCGGCCCCCGCCGCGTCCTCGCCGCGATCGGCCTCGCGGGTCTCGGCATCGGCTTCTACGACGGCCTCGTCGGCCCGGGCACCGGCACCTTCCTCGTGCTCGCCCTCACCGCCGTCCTCCACCTCGACCTGGTGGCCGCCTCCGCCACCGCCAAGATCGTCAACTGCTGCACCAACGCGGGCGCCCTCGCGATGTTCGCCTGGCAGGGCGCGGTCCTGTGGCAACTGGCCGCGCTGATGGCCGTGTTCAACCTGGCCGGCGGCACCCTGGGAGCACACACCGCGCTGAAGAAGGGCAGCGGTTTCGTCCGGGTCGTCCTGCTGACCGTGGTGCTGGCCCTGGTGGCGAAGATGGCGTACGAGCAGTGGATCGCCCAGTAGGCGTCCTGTGCACGGCGACCGGCGGCAGGGCCCGGAAGAGGTTCGGTCAGCGGCTGCCGGTGAGGTGGGCGAAGACCACCACGTTGCCCCGGTATCCGGTGGCCCGGGAGTAGCCGCCGCCGCAGGTGATGACCCGTAGTTCCGGGCGGGGTGCCGCCCCGTACACCTTCCGGTCGGGGAAGTCGCGTGCGTCGTACACCTCGACCGCGTCCACCGTGAACACCGCGACACGGCCGTCGCGTCGGTCGACCTCGATCGTGGAGCCCTTGCGGAGCGCGCCGAGGTCGTAGAAGACGGCGGGGCCGTCCGCGTTGTCGACGTGGCCGGCGACGATCGCGGTGCCGCGTTCGCCGGGGGTGGTGCCGGCCTCGTACCAGCCGGCGAGGTTCGTCCGCTCGGCGGGCGGGACGTCGAGGCTGCCGGAACCGGTCAGGCCCAGGCCCGTCAGGGGCGCGTCCACGCCGATCGACGGGATGCGGACGCGGTCGGGCGGGGAGGGCGGCAGCGCGGGGGCCGCGTGCGCGGCGGCGGGGTCCGGGCGGGCCTGGGCGGCGGACGGCTGCGGCGGGGGGTGCGGCGCGGCGCCGCTGTGCAGCAGCCACGCGCCCGAACAGAGGGCGGCCACGGTGATGGCGGCTATGGCGGTGTCGGCGATCGCGCGCACGGCGACTCGCCCCCTCTCTGTGTGAGCGGTCCCCGTACCCCCCTCCGGGCCGCGAGGGGCGTCGGACCCGGAGGGGGAGGGGACATGCGGTACCGGCGGACGGACAGCGGAGGGTGCCCGTCAGATCCCGTCGCCTCTCGCCCGGCGATGCAGGAGCCAGGTACCGCCCGCGGCGGCGACGGCGAGAGCCGCCACACCGGCCGCGGTCCGCACGGGGTCGGGGCCCAGAGCGCCGCCGACCCCCGTCTTCACACTTCCTCGTGGATACACCTGCTGCGGGGCGGTGGTCAGCGTGACCACCAGGTCACCGGTGACCTTCAGCCCGTCCTTCGCGCAGTGCGCGACGATCTCGTACGTTCCCGGGTGCGCGCTCGGCGGCACCTGGAACCGCCCGACCGCCTCGCCCTCGTGCGCGCCGGGCGCGAGCGTGAGGCGTCCGGCGCCGACCGCACCCGCGTCGCCCGCCGCCGCGCCGTGCCCGCAGGCCGTCGTCGTGACGGTGACCCGGTCACCGGGCACCACGGTGGACGGCGACACCTCGAGTCCGCCGGTTGCCGGGCCGGCGCCGTGAGCGGGCCCGACGAGCCCGACGGCGGCGGCGACGGCGAGCGTGGTGCCGGTCAGCAGACGGGCGGCGGTACGTCGCATCGATGCTCCTCCGAGCGTGTCGAGGGGCGGCCCGCGGCACCCCCGTGCCGCTGCGTCGGTCGCGCCCCTGCCCTACCGAGGTAAGTGGCACCGGCCCGAGCGCGCTTCCTGAAGGGACGTCAGAAAGGGGATGAACGGGTGTCAGGAAGCGGTGTGGGGCAGGCTCGGGGCAGGCGGTTTCAGCAGGTCACGCCGCTTCGGCCGGGACCCTCCGGAAAAACCCGCGAGGACCGGTGAACGGGTGACCACCACACGCGGCACCGCCCACCGCTCACCCCCCGAGCCGCTCGTGGCCCCCGAGCCCCCCGCGCTCCCTCCAGTCCCCGCTCTCGATCCGTTTCCCCCGTTGCCGTAGTCGTGTCGCCACCGTGGGGGCCGCGAGGTACACCCAGGCGCGGACCGGCTCTCCGTCGGTGCCGCGCAGGACCTCCCGCGCGGTGCGCTCGTACAGGTTGCGCGGGTCGCCCGGTCGGTACTCCTCCAGGCGGTCCAGTTCGGTGAGCAGCCGTCCGTAGGTCTCGGGGAGGGGCACGACCAGGTCGCCGGCCACGACCCCGCCCGCTTCCTCCACGGCGTAGGGGTAGCCGGGCCCGTCGTACAGCACCGCGTCCCGCAGCCGGGCCGGCCCTTCGGCGAGGGTGCGGCCGCGCAGGAAGAGGTCGTGGTTGGGCTCGCCGGGGCGGAGGGTGCCGTAGACGAAGAAGGGCATTTCGAGGGCGCTCACGGAAACGATTTTCTCCTCTCACCCCACCCCCACGTCCGGCTATGGACATGACACGCCTCGCACCGCCGGCACGGAGTGCGACGCGGTGGCGCCGACGTGGAGCGCCGGTGAATGCGAACGGACCGGCCATCCGGTGATTACCGGCGGGTAAACCCGCTTCCCCGCCGGACCGATCACCCGTTAGGCTCCCCCGGCGCGCGTGACCGACGTGCGCCAGGGGGAGTCGGAGTGTTCCGGCCTGACCAGGGGGTACCGGCGGTAATGGCGGACGTTTCGGAAAGACCCGCGGCGTCCGGGGGGACGCCGAACGCCTGGGGCCAGGCCATTGCGGCATTGGTCGTGGTGGGGGCGCTGGGCGGCGGACTGTGGGCGCTTCAGAAGTCGTCCGGGGAGGACGCCGCGACCGCGCTCTCCTGCTCCAAGCCGACGCCCTCCGCGTCGGCCACGGCGTCCGCGCCGGCGACCGCGGGCAAGAAGAACGTGGAGTACCTCACCGGAAACCAGCTCTGCCGGGTGCTGAACCGCCCGGACCTGCCGACGCTGCTCGGCACGCCGGGGGAGAAACCGAAGTCGCTCGGCAGCGCCGACGACGGCATCTCGTTCGGCAGCGACGCGCCCAGCCCCAAAGCGGACGTCGCGCTGACCACGTACACCGTGCAACTCTCGGCGGCGTACGACGACGAGCCCGTCACCGGGCTGGCCGACCTGCTGGGCGCCACCGCACAGGAGCGGACCGTCCTCGGTCGCCCGGCGGTCCTCTACTCGACCGGGACCATGGGCTTCAGCTTCAGCACCGGCGGCGACAAGACGGAGAGCCTCCCCAGCCATCCGGCCCGCAGCCTGGTGATCGCGCGGGACCCGAAGGACGGCGGCGGCTCCTACGAGATCGCCATCTGGCGCCAGGACTCCGCACCGCCCGACGACGCGACGCTCCTGCGCGTCGCGGAAACGGTGCTCCCCACGATCCCGGGCTGGACGCCCGCCTCCTGATGACCCACCGGGCTGCCCGGGCCGACAGATGCGTCACACATGCGCGTTCTACGCGTTCGGGTCCCAGTCTGCGAGCTGCTCCATCGGCTCGGTGTCGCCGGTGTTCTCCAGGGCGTCGAGCGGGACGCGCTCGTAGAAGTAGAGGACCAGTTCGCTCGCTGCGCCTCGCATCACCATGTCGCCCGGCTCCGCGTCGGCGGCGAGGTCGTCGCAGCGGACGCCGTCGGCGTTGAGGGTCAGGCGCCAGGAGCGGCCCTCGGTCGCGTGCAGGTCGATGGTCGCCGGCTTGAACGGCCAGGGGACGGTCGTCGCCGCGACGGTCGTCAGGAACTCGTCGACGCCCTCGACCGCGACGTCCGTCGGCAGCGGCTGTGCGGCGCCCTGGGTGAGCTGGACGTCGTAGGTGTGGACGGCGATCTCCTGGATCTGGTGCCGGGCCACGGCTCCACTGGTCTCCGGGGCCTGCGAGCGGCCCCACCAGGTCCAGCAGCCGCGGTCCGGGCCGGCCTCGCGCAGCGCGTCGAGCATGAGCTCGGTCGACTCGGCGAGCCAGGCGTCCAGGGCTTCGCGGTCGCGGGGCGCGGTCGGGGCGCCCTTCGGGTCCGTTCTCGCCGGGGGCTCAGCGCCCGGGCCCGCCGCGACGATGGCGGCCTGGCGGCGGCGGCCGTCACCGAGGTGCTGCGCCAGTTCGCGCAGGGTCCAGTCCGGGCAGGTCGGGACCTGGACGTCGAGGTCGGGGGCGGACGCGAGCGCAGCGCGGAACGCGGCAGAGCGGTCTTCGATCAGCCGCAGGACCTCGGGGAACTCCAAGATGTTTCGCACGGCGGTTTGTATCACGGCGCTCCGGCCGCCGGGTAACGAATTTGTCGGACGAACGCGTCGACGGCCGGGCGGAGCGCCGACGTCGGCGCCGAAGCCGTCCTGGTCACTCCCGGCAATCCGCACCCCTGGCCGATGCCGGCGGCCTGAGCGGTGTGTGCGGCCCGGCGGCGCCGGGACAGCCCCTAGGACGACGCGTTCTCCACCCGCACCGCGCACACCTTGAACTCCGGCATCCGCGAGGTCGGGTCCAGTGCCGGGTTGGTCAGGGTGTTGGCGCGGCCCTCGCCGGGCCAGTGGAAGGGCATGAAGACGGTGTCGGGGCGGATGCCGGTGGTGATGCGGGCGGGGGCCACGGCCCGGCCCCGCCGGGAGACGACGGCCACCGGGTCGCCCTCGGCCGCGCCGAGGCGGGCCGCGAGGCGGGGGTGCAGTTCGACGAACGGGCCGGGCGCGGCGGCGTTGAGCTCGTCCACGCGGCGGGTCTGGGCGCCGGACTGGTACTGGGCGACGACCCGGCCGGTGGTGAGCAGGACGGGGTAGTCGTCGTCGGGTTCCTCGGCGGTCGGGCGGTGCGAGACGGGCACGAACCGCGCCCGGCCGTCCGGCGTGGCGAAGCGGTCGAGGAAGAGGCGGGGGGTGCCCGGATGCGCGTCGTCGCCCTCCAGCGCGGGGCACGGCCAGAACACGCCGTTCTCCTCCGCGAGCCGGCGGTAGGTGATCCCGGAGTAGTCCGCGGGCCCGCCCGCGGACGCCCGGCGCAGCTCCTCGAAGACCTCCTCGGCGTCGGTCGGGAAGCCCTTCTCCACGCCCAGCCGGGCCGCCAGCTCGCGCATGACCTCCAGGTCGCTGCGCACGCCCTCCGGCGGGGTCAGTGCCCGCCGCCGCAGCAGCACCCGCCCCTCCAGGTTGGTCGTGGTCCCGGTCTCCTCCGCCCACTGGGTGACGGGCAGCACGACGTCCGCGAGGGCCGCCGTCTCCGACAGCACGACGTCACAGACGGCAAGGAAGTCGAGGGACTTCAGGCGCTCCTCGATGTGCGCCGCGCGCGGCGCGGACACCACCGGGTTCGACCCCATCAGCAGCAGGGACCTGATGTCGGTTCCCAGCGCGTCCAGCAGCTCGTAGGCGCTGCGGCCCGGTCCGGGCAGCGAGTCGGGGTCCACTCCCCACACCGCGGCCACGTGCGCCCGCGCCGCCGGGTCGTCCAGCTTGCGGTAGCCGGGCAGCTGGTCGGCCTTCTGGCCGTGCTCGCGTCCGCCCTGCCCGTTGCCCTGCCCGGTCAGGCAGCCGTACCCGGACAGCGGGCGGCCGGCCCGCCCGGTGGCCAGGCACAGGTTGATCCAGGCGCCCACCGTGTCGGTGCCCTTGGACTGCTGTTCGGGTCCGCGCGCGGTGAGCACCATCGCGGCCTCCGGCTCGCAGAACATCCGTACCGTCTCACGGAGCTGTGGAACGGACACCCCGGTGATCCGTTCCACGTACTCGGGCCAGTGGGCCATGGCGGCCGCCCGCGCCTCCTCCCAGCCGGAGGTCCGCTCCCGCACGTACTCCTCGTCGACCCGTCCCTCCGCGACGACCAGGTGCAGCAGCCCGAGGGCCAGCGCGAGGTCGGTGCCCGGGCGGGGCATGAGGTGCAGGTCGGCCTGCTCGGCGGTCTTCGTGCGCCGCGGGTCGACGACGATCAGCGTGCCGCCGTTCTCCTTCAGCTCGTTGAAGAAGCGCAGCGACGGCGGCATGGTCTCCGCGAGGTTCGAGCCGACCAGGATCACACAGCCCGTCCTCGGGATGTCCTCCATCGGGAACGGCAGCCCCCGGTCCAGCCCGAACGCCTTGATGCCGCCCGCCGCCGCGGACGACATGCAGAACCGACCGTTGTAGTCGATCTGCGAGGTGCCGAGCACCACCCGCGCGAACTTGCCGAGCGTGTACGCCTTCTCGTTGGTCAGCCCGCCCCCGCCGAACACCCCGAGCGCGTCCGGCCCGTGCTCGGCGCGGACGCGCGCCAGCTCCCCCGCGATCCGGTCGAGCGCCTCGTCCCAGGTGGCGGGCACGAGCGTGCCGCCGGAGCGCACCAGCGGGGAGGTCAGCCGCACCCGGGAGGAGAGCACCTCCGGCGCCGTACGGCCCTTGCCGCACAGCGCCCCCCGGTTCACCGGGAAGTCGGCGCGCTCGGTCACCTCGACGCCCCCCTCCGGCGTGGGCGACAGGTTCATCCCGCACTGCAGGGCGCAGTACGGGCAGTGGGTGGGCGTCGAGGTGGTCTGCATGCGCTTCAGCGTGCTTCGGCCGTGTTACGCGTCGTGCGGTGTCCTGTTACGGCGGTGTGGTGGTGACCTCCCCGGCGGAGCCCGCCCGGCGTGAGGCACACGCCGACCCATCCTTGAGTCGTCGCCGGCCGGGGCGGAAGTTGCCTCAGTGACGCAACTCGCCACATGTGACCGATTCCGTTTCGTAGTTGGCCGGTCACAGGTGGTTGAGGATTGAAGGGTCGCTACTACAGTCGTTCCTCCGCACGGCCCCGCACGGCGTTCGAAACCCCGGGCATGCCGCCGTTCCCCGGCCATGTCACCGATGCTCGAAGCAGCCTGGAGGTCCTCCTCATCATGCCTCTGCGTCACCTCACCCCTCATGACCAGCGGCTTTTCCACAGGTACGGCCATGGCCCGGCCGTCCCCGTCCCGGATCCGCTGGTCCACCGCGCCGTCGAACGGCACGCCAGGGCCGCCCCGCACTCCGTCGCCGCCGAACACCAGGGCGCGACCCTCACCTACGGCGAGCTGAACCGGTACGCCGACGCCGTCGCCGCCCGCCTGGCCCGCGAGGGCGTCGGGCCCGGCGACCACGTCGGCCTCTTCGTCCGCCGCTCGCTGCCGATGCTGGTCGGCCTGCTCGGCATCCTGAAGGCGGGCGCCGCGTACGTCCCGCAGGACGTGGGCCTCGCGCCGCCGGCCCAGCTCGCCCACGTCGTCCGCACCGCCGCTCTCCGTGTCGTCCTCACCCAGGCCGAGCACGCCCCCCGCGTGCCGCGCGGCCCCCGGGTGATCGCCCTCGACACGCCGCTGCCGTACGAACCGGTGGGCCCGCTGCCGGCCCCGTCGCCCGACGACGGCTGCTACGTGCTGTTCACCTCCGGCACCACCGGCCGCCCCAACGGTGTGAAGGTCACCCACCGCAACGTCGCCAACATCCTGCTCACCGAGCCCGGCGGACTCGGCATCCGCCCCGGCGACCGGGTGGCGCAGCTGCTCAACATCGCCTTCGACATGGCCGCCTGGGAGATCCTCGGCTGCCTCGCCCACGGCGCCACCCTGGTCGTGCGGGGCAAGGACATCGCCCCCGCGGCCCGCACCGCCACCGTCCTCGTCGCCACCCCGACCGTGCTGTCCGGCATCGACCCGGCGGCCTGCCCCCGGGTGCGCGCGGTCGCCGTCGCCGGGGAGCCCTGCCCCCGTCCGCTCGCGGACGCCTGGGCGCGCCGGGCCGCCTTCCACAACTGCTGCGGCCCGACGGAGACGACGATCGTCAACACCATGGCCCGGCACGACCCCTCCGCGCCGCTCCTGACCATCGGCCGCCCCACCCCCAACAACACCGTCTACGTCCTCGACGCCGACCGCCGCGCGCTGCCCATCGGCGAGGTCGGTGAGATGTGGGCGGGCGGCGACTGCGTCTCGGCCGGCTATCTCGGTGACGACGAGCTGACCGCCGAGCGCTACGCCCCCGACCCGTTCCTGGGCGGCGGCCGCCGTATGTTCCGCACCCGCGACCTCGGCCGCTGGACGCCCGACGGGCAGCTGGAGCACCTCGGCCGCACCGACGACCAGGTGAAGGTGCGCGGCTTCCGCGTCGAGCTGGACTCGGTCTCCTCGGTGCTGGAACGCCTGCCGGGCTGCTCCCGCGCGGTGACCCTGAAACGCGACGACCGCACCCTGGTCTCCTTCGTCTGCCCGGCCGAGGTCGACCCGGAGGCCGCCCGGCACGCGGTCGCCGAGGCGCTGCCGTACTACTGCGTCCCCGAGAGTGTCATGCCCCTGTCATCACTGCCGGTGACCGACCGCGGCAAGATCGACAAGCAGACACTGCTCCGGCTGGCCCACGAGCGCACGGCGGTGGCCCGGTGACCACCTCCCTCGACCGGCGGGCCGTCGAACTGCCCCCGCTCACGTCCGCCCCGCGCCGACTGTTCAAGCACCCCCGCCTGATGCACTACAACCGCCTGGCCGCCCTGGTGCTGCTCACCAACGCGGGCCTCGCCTGGGCGCGCTGGCCCCTGTCCGACCGCACGCTCGCCCACGCGGCCCTCGCCAACCTCGCGCTCGCCGTGCTCGTCCGCCAGCAGTACGTCATCAACCTCTTCTTCCGGCTGGCGACCTCCGCCCCGACCAGTTGGCCGCTGCGGGTCCGCTGGACGCTCGGCAAGGTCTACCACTTCGGCGGACTGCACGTGGGCGGGGCGCTGGCGGGGTCGGCGTGGTTCCTGACCCTCACCCTGCGCACCACCGACGGCCCCCGGGCGGCGGTCGGCTGGGCCCTGGTCGCCCTCCTGGCGGTCATCGTCGCCACCGCCCTGCCTCCCTTCCGCGCCCGCCACCACGACCTCTTCGAGCGGATCCACCGCTTCGGCGGCTGGAGCGCCCTCGCCCTGTTCTGGACGCACACCCTGCTGTCCGCGCCGGGCCCGGTCCCGGTGGCCGTCCTCGCCGTCGTCACCTTCAGCGTCGCCCTGCCCTGGCTGCGGCTGCGCAAGGTCGACGTACGGACCGAACGCCCCTCCCCGCACGTCGCGCTGGCCCGCTTCGACCACGGTGAGACGCCTTTCGCCGGCTCCTCCACCGCGATCAGCCGCAGCCCGCTCAAGGAGTGGCACTCCTTCGCCAACGTGCCCACACCCGGCGAGTCCGGCTTCCGCCTCACCATCTCCCGGGCCGGCGACTGGACGGGCTCCTTCATCGACGACCTGCCCGCCAAGGTCTGGGTGAAGGGCATCACCACCGCCGGCGTCGCCAACATCGAGGTCCTCTTCAAGAAGGTGGTCTACGTGGCGACCGGCAGCGGCATCGGCCCCTGCCTGCCCCATCTGCTCGCCGCCGAGGTGCCCTCCCGCCTGGTCTGGGCGACCCGCGACCCCCGCGCCACCTACGGAGACGCCCTCGTCGACGAGATCCTCGCCGTCCAGCCGCACGCCGTCGTCTGGGACACCTCCCGCCGCGGCAAGCCCGACATGGTGCGCCTCGCGTACGCCGCGTACCGCGACTTCGGGGCGGAGGCCGTGATCTGCATCTCCAACAAGAAGCTGACCTGGCAGGTGGTGCACGGCCTGGAGCGGCGCGGGATTCCCGCGTACGGCGCGATCTGGGACTCGTAGCACTCACGATCCGTAAGGCCCGGAAGATCTGTAAGGCCCGGAAGATCCGGAAGGCCCGGAGGGGAAGATGAACAATCTGAAGCTGGAGCGCGCGGGCGGGGTCGTCACCGTCCGGCTGCACCGCCCGCACGTCCTCAACGCGCTCGACTCCGAACTGCTCGCCGAACTCCTGGAGGTACTGGTCCCCTTGGACCGGGACCCGGACGTCGGCTGCCTGGTCGTCACCGGCTCCGAGCGGGCCTTCGCCGCCGGGGCGGACATCGGGGAGATGGCGGGCAAGTCGGCCGTGGAGATGGTGGCGGAGGACTACTTCGGCGCCTGGGAGGAGTTCGCCGACCTGCGCACCCCGACGATCGCGGCCGTCCAGGGCGTCGCCCTGGGCGGCGGCTGTGAGCTGGCGATGATGTGCGACCTGGTGATCGCGGGGGAGTCCGCGGTCTTCGGCCAGCCGGAGATCAAGCTCGGCGTGATCCCCGGGATCGGCGGCACCCAGCGGCTGACCCGCCTGGTCGGCCGGGCGAAGGCGATGGACCTGGTGCTGACCGGCCGCACGATGGACGCCCGGGAGGCCGAGAGCTGCGGCCTGGTCTCCCGGGTGGTGCCCGACGAGCGGGTGCTGCCGGAGGCACTGGAGGCGGCGGCGACCATCGCGTCGTACGGCCGCACCGCCGTCCGCGCGGCCCGCGACTGCGTCGACCGTGCCCTGGAGAGCGGCCTGCGGGACGGCATCCGCTACGAACGCCGGGTGTTCCACGCCCTGTTCGCGACCGAGGACCAGAAGGAGGGCATGACCGCGTTCCTGGAGAAACGCGCGCCGGTCTTCCGGGGCCGCTGACGGGCGGGGGCGGGAACGGCCGCTGACGGCAAGGGGGGCGGGAAAGGCCGCTGACGGCAAGGGGGCGGGAACGGCCGCCACCGTTCCCGCCCCCCGGTCATCCGTTCAGCCGGTCATCCGTTCAGCACTCGTCGTACGCGTAGTACGGCACGTCGCCCGGCTCCAGGCCGATCCGCTCGGTCCGCAGGGCGCCGATCTGGATGCAGTCCGGGTCCCAGCCGTCGACCTCGACGCTGGCGGAGATCACGTGGTTGCACTCGTTGTAGATGTCCGCCCACCCGGCGCCGTACCCCCTGAGCTTGGCGCAGCCCGGTTCCCTCGCCTGCGCGGTGGCGGCCGCCGACGCGGTCGTCATGGCGGCCGGCGCCATGAACATCGCCGCCGCCACGGCGGTGACGCAGACCTTGCGCAGTCCGGTCATGAAGTGTCCCTTCCCCGAGATCGCGGCGGACGGTCCGATCCGCCGCCGCACACCGAGGACACTATGAGTAACCGTGCGATCACGGTCGGTTCCGGAGGTGTTTTTCATACCCTAGGGTGAAATGAGCGCGTCAAACCCGGATCCGAAGAATGTCCGTATCCGTCCGACCGTCTATTCGGCCGTGGCCAACGCCTGCCGCACCCCCGGCTCCTTCGGCCCCAGGAACCGTGGATCCGGCTCGAACAGCGCGTCCAGCGCCGCCTTCCCCGCGGCGAAGATCTCCCGCGCGCCCCCGTAGTACCAGGTCACGTCGTGCTTGGCGGCCACGCCGACGCCGTACGACTCGACGCCCGCCGCCCGGCACAGCGCCACCGCCCGGCGGACGTGGAAGTCCTGGCTGATCAGGACGGCCCGGTCCACCCCGAAGATCTTCTTCGCCCGGACGCAGGAGTCCCAGGTGTCGAAGCCCGCGTAGTCGCTGACGATCCGCCCGTCCGGCACACCGTGCTCGGTGAGGTACGTCCGCATCGCGTCGGGCTCGTCGTAGTCCTCGCGGCTGTTGTCACCGGTGACGAGCACCACCTCGACCCGGCCCTCCCGGTACAGTTCGGCCGCCGCGTCCAGCCGGTGCGCGAGGTACGGCGACGGCTCGCCGCGCCACAGACCGGCACCGAAGACGACGGCGACGTCGGTGCGCGGCGCGTCCGCCGTGGTGCCCAGCGCGTCCGCCGTCGACACGAACAGCCAGGTCGCCGGCAGCAGCCCCAGCACGCACCCCGCCATCACGCCCTGCACCAGCCGCCGCCACCCCGCACGGGTGCGCGGCAGCCGCGGTCGACGGATGTCCATCAGGCGTCCCCCCGGTCGATGTCCCCTACGGCCTGGGAAGACGCGGCGCGCGCCGATCCGGTTCACGCCCGCGCGCGTCACCCGGATCACACCCCACCGCGCTCCCCTGAGAGCCCCACACCGCTCCCCGAGACCCCCGTGCCGCTCCCCGGGAGCCCCGGATCGCACCTCACACCGCCGCCACGCGCGCCGTGAACCCCCGGAAAAAATACTCGTGACGGCCGCGCAACGGGGAGGCAACCTCGGGCCGTCAGGATCGGGGCATGACGGCGTCGACCTCCTTGTACGACGAGTCCGACCCCCGCCCCGGCAGCCCGCTGCCCGGCGGCGCCCACCTCGACAGTACGGCGCACCTCATGAACCGGATCAGCTCCCAGCTCGCCAGCCAGCTCAGCCTCGTCTCCCGCGAGGGCCGCCGGCGCCCGGGTCCGCCCGCGCTCGTCGTCGTCGCGCACGGCAGCCGTGACCCGCGCGCCCTGAGCACCGTCAGCGCCCTCCTCGACCGCGTCCGCGCCCTGCGCCCCGGCCTGCCGGTGCACCTGGGGCACATCGAGCTCAACGAGCCCTTGCTGACCGACACCCTCGCCGCCCTCGACGCGGCGGGCACGGCCGACGCCGTCCTCGTGCCGCTGCTGCTCAGCCGCGGCTACCACGTCAAGCGGGACATCCCCGAGATGGCCGCCGAGGTCGGCGTACGCACGCACCTGGCCGCGCCGCTCGGCCCGCACCCCCTGCTGGTGGAGGCCCTGTACGCGCGCCTCGTCGAGGCCGGCTGGCGCACCCCGAGCGAGTCCGAGCGCCGGACGAGCGCCGTCGTCCTCGCGGCGGCCGGCTCCCGCGACCCCGACTCGGCCGTCGACACCCGCCGCACGGCCCAGTTCCTCGCCGAGCGCCTCGGCGTCCCGGTCGTCCCCGCCTACGCCACGACGGCCACCCCGACCGTCCCCACGGCCATCCGCGCTCTGACCGCCCGGGGCCGTCACCGCATCGCCGTCGCCTCCTACTTCACGGCCCCCGGCCGCTTCGCCACGGAGTGCGCCGACCTGGCCCCCTGGATCGCCTCGGCCCCCCTCGGCACCCACGAGGCGATGGCCCGCCTGGTCCTGCACCGCTTCGACCAGACGCTGGCGACCGCCACCGCAAGCACCGCGGCCTGAGCGACGACCACCACGGGCCCCACTGCTCGCGCGCGCCCGCCACGGACGCCCCGGCGGCAGGGCGGGCGCCCATCCGTGCCCGGCCCCGCTTAATGTCGGACCATGGAAGGCACACCCCCCACCGCCTACGACCCCACGTCAGTGGCCCGCTGGGCGCCGGAGCCGGACAAGCGGCCCGGCCGCACCGCCTTCCAGCGTGACCGCGCCCGCGTCCTGCACTCCTCCGCGCTCAGACGCCTCGCCGGCAAGACCCAGGTCGTCACGCCCGGCGCCAGCGACCAGACCTGGGACGCCGCCCCGCGCACCCGCCTGACCCACTCCCTCGAATGCGCGCAGGTCGGCCGGGAACTCGGCGCGGCCCTCGGCTGCGACCCCGACCTGGTCGAGGCCGCCTGCCTCTCCCACGACCTCGGCCACCCGCCCTTCGGCCACAACGGCGAACAGGCACTGAACGACTTCGCCCGGGACTGCGGCGGCTTCGAGGGCAACGCCCAGTCCCTGCGCCTCCTCACCCGCATCGAACCCAAACGCTTCACCGCCGAGGGCTCCGTCGGCCTGAACCTCACCCGCGCCACCCTCGACGCCGCCACCAAGTACCCCTGGCCGCGCGGCGCCCACCCCACCGACCCCGGGTCCGTGAAGTTCGGGGTCTACGACGACGACCGCCCGGTCTTCGACTGGGTCCGCGAGCACGCCCCCGGCCCGCGCACCTGTTTCGAGGCGCAGGTCATGGACTGGTCCGACGACGTCGCCTACTCGGTGCACGACGTGGAGGACGGCCTGCACGCCGGTCACATCGACCCCAACTGCCTGCACGCCGAGCCCGAGCGCCAGGAGATCTTCGCGGTCGCCGTCGGCCGGTACACCCCCGCCGGCACCGACCCGGCCGAACTCGCCGCCGCCCTCGACCGTCTCCTGGACCAGGAGTGGTGGCCGCACGGCTACGACGGCACCGCCGTGGCCCAGGCCCGCCTCAAGGACGCCACCAGCCAGCTCATCGGCCGCTTCTGCCTCGCCGCCGAGGGCGCCACCCGCGCACGCCACGGCTCGGGCCGGCTCACCCGCTACGGCGCCGAGCTCGTCGTACCGCGCGAGACGCGCCTGGAGTGCGCGGTGCTCAAGGCCGTCGCCGACCGGTACGTCATGCAGCGCGCCGAACAGGCACGGCTCCGCGCCGACCAGCGCGTCGTCATCACCGAACTGGCCGAGGCGCTCACCGCCCGTGCCCCCGACGGTCTCGACCCCCAGTTCCGCGCGCTCTTCGACCGGGCCCCCGACGACCGGGCCCGCAAGCGTGTCCTGGTCGACCAGATCGCCTCCCTCACCGACACCTCCGCCCGCTCCCTGCACGCCCGCCTCACCGGACTCAGGTGACAGAAGGGGCGGCCGGGGCACAGGGGACCGAACGGGCCCGAACGGGACACGCCGGGGCCTGATCGGCCACGTCCTCTTCCCCCCTCCCGCCCCGTGCGGGACGCTCAGTGGCGGCACCGCAGCGTTCACTGGGGGGACACCCCCAGGACCCCCGTAGGAGGCATCACGTGGTCGACGCGGACCAGACATTCGTCATCGTCGGAGGAGGCCTGGCCGGCGCCAAGGCGGCCGAGACGCTCCGCGCGGAGGGCTTCACCGGTCGCGTGATACTGATCGGCGACGAACGCGACCACCCCTACGAGCGGCCGCCGCTGTCCAAGGGCTTCCTGCTCGGCAAGGAGACCCGCGAGAGCGTCTTCGTGCACGAGCCCGCCTGGTACGCGCAGAACGACGTCGAGCTCCACCTCGGCCAGACCGTCGACGCGATCGACCGCACCGCGAAGACGGTCCGCTTCGGCGACGACGGCACCGTGGTCCACTACGACAAGCTGCTCCTGGCCACCGGCGCCGAACCCCGCCGCCTGGACATCCCCGGAACCGGCCTGGCCGGCGTCCACCATCTGCGCCGGCTCGCGCACGCCGAGCGCCTCAAGGGCGTCCTGGCCGCCCTCGGCCGCGACAACGGCCACATCGTGATCGCCGGCGCCGGCTGGATCGGCCTGGAGATCGCGGCGGCGGCACGCGTGTACGGCGCCGAGGTCACCGTCGTCGAACCGGAACCGACCCCCCTGCACGGCGTCCTCGGCCCCGAGCTGGGCAACGTCTTCGCGGAGCTGCACCGTGAGCACGGCGTCCGCTTCCACTTCGGCGCCCGGCTGACCGAGATCGTCGGCCAGGACGGCATGGTCCTCGCCGCCCGCACCGACGACGGCGAGGAACACCCGGCGCACGACGTCCTCGCCGCGATCGGGGCCGCCCCTCGCACGGCCCTGGCGGAGGCGGCGGGCCTGGAGCTGGCCGACCGGGCGCACGGCGGCGGCGTCGCCGTGGACGCCCGGCTGCGCACCTCCGACCCCGACATCTTCGCGGCCGGCGACGTCGCGTCGTTCCCGCTCCGCCTGTTCGACACCAGCCTGCGCGTCGAGCACTGGGCGAACGCCCTCAACGGCGGCCCGGCCGCCGCCCGCGCGATGCTCGGCCAGGACGTCACCTACGACCGGGTGCCCTACTTCTTCACCGACCAGTACGACCTGGGGATGGAGTACAGCGGGTGGGCGCCGCCGGGGACGTACGACGAGGTGGTGATCCGCGGCGACGCGGGCAAGCGGGAGTTCATCGCGTTCTGGCTGAAGGACGGACGGGTCCTCGCCGGGATGAACGTGAACGTGTGGGACGTCACCGAGCCGATCCAGGAGCTGATCCGTTCCTCGGCGCGGGTGGACACCGACGCCCTGGCGGACCCGCACGTGCCGCTCGAAAGTCTGGCCCCATAGCTGTCGGTCCGCCCCCGTAGACTTCACGCGTGGCAGGACGGATCAACGACGAGGACGTGAAGGCGGTACGGGACGCGGTCCCGATCGACGCCGTGGTGTCCGAGTACCTCCAGCTGCGCAACGCGGGCGGCGGCAACCTCAAGGGGCTCTGCCCGTTCCACGACGAGAAGTCGCCGTCCTTCCAGGTCAGCCCCAGCAAGGGCCTCTTCCACTGCTTCGGCTGCCAGGAGGGCGGCGACACCATCACGTTCGTGATGAAGGTCGACCACCTCACCTTCTCCGAGGCCGTCGAGCGCCTCGCCGCCCAGGCCGGCATCACCCTGCGGTACGAGGAGGGCGGCTACAACCCCTCCCACCAGCGCGGCGAACGCATCCGCCTGGTCGAGGCCCACAAGATCGCCGCCGAGTGGTACGCGGAACAACTCGCCACCGGCCCCGAGGCCGACACCGGCCGGATCTTCCTCGCCGAGCGCGGCTTCGACCAGGCCGCCGCCGTCCACTTCGGCGTCGGCTACAGCCCCCAGGGCTGGGACCACCTCACCCGCTACCTGCGCGGCAAGGGCTTCAGCGACAAGGAACTGATCCTCTCCGGGCTCTCCCAGGAGGGCCGTCGCGGCCCCATCGACCGCTTCCGCGGCCGGCTGATGTGGCCCATCCGCGACATCGGCGGCGACGTCGTCGGCTTCGGCGCGCGCAAGCTCTACGAGGCGGACACGGGCCCCAAGTACCTCAACACGCCCGAGACGGCGATCTACAAGAAGTCCCAGGTCCTCTACGGCATCGACCTCGCGAAGAAGGAGATCGCCAAGAGCTCCCGCGCGGTCGTCGTCGAGGGCTACACCGACGTCATGGCCTGCCACCTGGCCGGCGTCACCACCGCCATCGCCACCTGCGGCACCGCCTTCGGCAGCGACCACATCAAGATCCTCCGCCGGCTGCTGATGGACAACGGCTCCGCGCGGGTGATCTTCACCTTCGACGGCGACGCGGCCGGCCAGAAGGCGGCCCTGCGCGCCTTCGAGGACGACCAGAAGTTCGCCGCCGAGACGTACATCGCGATCGCCCCCGACGGGATGGACCCCTGCGACCTGCGCCTGGCCAAGGGTGACGACGCCGTCGCCGACCTGGTCGCACCCCGCACCCCGCTGTTCGAGTTCGCGCTCCGCCAGATCGTGAGCCGCTACGACCTCGACACCCCGGCCGGTCGCGCGGCGGCGCTCGACGAGGCCGCCCCGGTCGTCGCCCGCATCAAGAACAGCGGCGCCCAGCACGAGGTCGCCGTGCAGCTCGCCGGCATGCTCGGCATCCTCGACACCCAGTTCGTCGTCAAAAGGGTCGGCCAACTGGCCCGTTGGGCGCGGGAACGGGGCGGCAAGCCCGGCCCGGCGCCGGGCCGCGGCCCGCGGCAGCCGTACGAGCCCGCCCCCCGCCCCGCCGCCCCCGGCCCGTCCCTCA
>NZ_BQUN01000063.1:40226-106862 GCF_026008495.1 Streptomyces sp. A012304 | reverse complement strand
GCTCTCGTCCGCCGCGCCCGCTCTCCCCGCCGCGTCCGCTCTCGTCCGCCGCGCCCGGCGCCCCGGCCGGCGCGGCCGCCCGCGGCTCAACGGGTCGGGCTGTTCCTCTCCACCAGCAGCCTGGAGCCCGCCTGGCGTTCGCCGAAGACGTCGTCCGGGTTGGACAGCACGCAGGTGGCGAGGGAGAGGCAGCCGCAGCCGATGCAGTCGGTGAGGTGGTCGCGGAGGCGGTTGAGCTGCTTGATGCGCTCGTCGAGCACCGTCCGCCAGGTCTCCGACAGACGCGCCCAGTCCTCGCGGGTGGGGGTGCGCTCCTCGGGGAGTTCGGCGAGGGCCTCGCGGATCGTGGCCAGCGGGATGCCCACCCGTTGGGCGGCTCGGACGAAGGCGACACGGCGGAGCGTGTCGCGGGTGTAGCGGCGCTGGTTGCCCGCGGTGCGGCGGCTGCTGATCAGGCCCTTGGACTCATAGAAGTGCAGGGCGGAGACGGCGGCGCCGCTGCGCGCCGACAGTTGGCCGACGGTCAGCTCGTGGATCTTCTCGGGTATCTGGGGCACTTCCCAGAGCCTACCCATCACCTCACACCGCCGGTCCGTTGACACCGGTCCCGCCCCCGACCATGCTAAGCAGTTGCTTAGACATCGAAACGAGAGGCCGGGACATGGCTGACCCGAGGATCTTCACGTCCGTCGACGAGCTGAAGGCTGCGGTGGGCGAACAGCTGGGACACACGGACTGGGTGGAGGTCGACCAGAAGCGGATCGACCTCTTCGCCGAGGCCACCGGCGACCACCAGTGGATCCACGTCGATCCGGAGAAGGCGGCCTCGGGTCCGTTCGGCACCACCATCGCGCACGGGTACCTGACGCTGTCGCTGCTGCCCCTGTTCGGGCCGCAGCTGATCTCCGTCGAGGGCGTGAAGATGGGCGTCAACTACGGGACGAACAAGGTCCGTTTCCCCGCCCCGGTCCCGGTCGGCTCCCGGCTGCGCGCCACCGCGACGATCACCGGGGTCGAGGAGGTGACCGGCGGCGTCCAGGTCGCGATCTCCTTCACCGTGGAGCGCGAGGGCGGCGCCAAGCCGGTGTGCGTCGCGGAGTCGGTGTCCCGGTACTACCTGTAGCCCCTCCCCCGGGCGCTACGGCTGCTTGGTCGCGCCCACCATCCGCAGCACGAGGTCGGCGTACAGCTCGCCGACCTCCTCGGGGGTGCGCGAGCCGTTCACGTTGAACCAGCGGGCCACGTCGATGCAGAGGGACAGCACGGCGAGGGCGGTACCGCGCACGTCCAGCACCTCGAACTCGCCGTTCGCCACACCCTCCTCGATGATCCCGCGCACCTCGGCGTCGACCTGCCGGCGCAACGCGAGGATCTCGGCGCGGGCGTCGGGGCCGAGCGCGTCCAGTTCGTACTGCACGACCCGGGCGGTGGTGCGCCGGCCGGCGTGCCAGCGGACGAAGGAGCTGACGGCGTCCGCGAGCCGCTGCGCCGCGCTGCCGTCACCACGGGCGGCCGTGCGCAGGATGTCCAGTGCACGGTCGTGGCCGATCCGGCTGATGCGGTGGAGCAGCTCTTCCTTGGTCTTGTAGTGGATGTAGAGGGCGGCCGGGCTCATCCCCGCGCGGCCCGCGATGTCACGGGTGGTCGTCGCGTGGTAGCCGCGCTCGGCGAAGGCCTCCACGGCGGCGACGAGCAGCCGCCGGGCCGCGTCAGGGGTGACCTCTTCCCACGGCTCGATCTCGCCGCCGGCCGTCTCCTCCGCCGCACTCATCGCTCGTTCGCCCCTCTCGGTACAGGAGCTCCACCATACCGCCGAAGGTGAGCGATCGCTTAGAGCACCAGTTCAGCAGAGCGGAGCCGGTCTCAGGGTTGCTCGAAACGGCCGTACGCGCGGTTCGCCGAGTCCTGCCGGTCCCGGATCACCTTGGCCAGGGTGAAGGCGGAGGTGACGAGGTAGAGGACGGCGATGCCGAGGAACGCCCGCACCCAGGGGTCGGCGTCGAGCTGGTAGATGCCGATCGCGGTCGCCGCGATGGCCACCGCGAAGGACGCGACCGCCTGGCCGTAGAAGGCGGCGGTGTTCTGCTTGACCGGTGTGTCACTCATGCGGCCAGCTTCGGCGGTCGTGGCCCACACCACATCCGTCCAGGTACTCAGACGGCTACTCAGAACGCCGAGACACCCGTCAGCGCGCGTCCGATCAGCAGCTTCTGGATCTGGCTGGTGCCCTCGTAGAGGGTCATCACGCGCGCGTCGCGCAGCAGCTTGCCGGCCGGGTACTCGTCGATGTAGCCGTAGCCGCCGAAGACCTGGAGGGCGTTGTTGGCGGCGCGGACGGCGGCCTCGGAGGCGAAGAGCTTGGCCTTGGAGGACTCCACCGCGAACGGCAGGCCGCGGTCGATCAGGTCGGCGACCCGCCAGGTCAGCAGCCGGGCGGCGTCGACGTCGACCGCGATGTCGCTGATCAGCTCCTGGACGAGCTGGTGGTGGGCGATGGTCCGGCCGAACTGCTCGCGCTCACCGGCGTAGGCGACCGCCGCGTCCAGCGCGGCCTGGGCGATGCCGACGCAGCCCGCCGCGACCGACATCCGGCCCTTGGCCAGGGCGGACATGGCGACGGAGAAGCCCTTGCCCTCCTCACCGAGCATCGCGGAGGCGGGCACCCGCACGCCCTGGAGGACCAGTTCGGCCGTGGCCTGGCCGCGCAGGCCGAGCTTGCCGTGCAGCGCGCGGCGGGTCAGTCCGGGGGTGTCGGTGGGGACGAGGAAGGCGGAGACGCCCCGGTGGCCGGGGGCGTCGGTGGAGCGCGCGAACACCAGGGCGACGTCGGCCCAGGTGCCGTTGGTGATGAACATCTTGGTGCCGTCGAGGACGTAGTGGTCGCCGTCGCGGACCGCGCGGGTGGTGAGGTTGCCCGCGTCCGACCCGGTGCCGGGCTCGGTGAGGCCGAAGCAGCCGACGTACGCGCCGGAGGTCAGCCCGGGCAGCCAGCGCCGCTTCTGCTCCTCGTCGCCCCAGGCCGCGACGGTCTTGGCGACCAGGCCGAGGGAGACCGAGACGATGCCCCGGACCGAGGAGTCGCCACGGCCGAGTTCCTCTGTGACCAGGCAGTACGCGAGGTGGTCGCCGCCGCTGCCGCCGTAGGCCTCGTCGACGGTCAGGCCCAGGAAGCCGACCTCGCCGAGCTTCTTCACGATCGAGCGGTCGACCTCCTCCGCACGGTCCCAGGCGGCGGCGTGGGGGGCGATCTCGCGCTCGACGAAGTCCCGGGCGAGCCGGCGGACGGCGGTCTGCTCCTCGCTGAGCTCCAGATTCACAAGGCACCCCACTCGAAGGCCGTACGCCGAAAGCCGTTGAAAGCGGCACATTTAAATTAGCACTGCTAGTTTCTGTTCGCAGCCCTACTATGTGCGCCATGGCCCGACCGCGCAAGCCCCTGCTGAGCACCGACCGGATCGTCGACACGGCGCGCGCGCTCGTCGACGCGGAGGGGCTGGCGGCGGTCTCGACCCGGCGGCTCGCGGCCGAACTGGGGGTGAGCGGGCCCTCGCTGTACAACCACTTCCGCACCAAGGACGAGATCCTGGAGGCCGTCGCCGACTCGGTGAGCGCCCAGGTCGACCTGTCGATGTTCGAGGACGGCCGGGACTGGCGGACCGCGCTGCACGACTGGGCCGTCTCCTACCGGGCCGCCCTGCGCGACCACCCGAACATCGTCCCGGTCCTCGCGCGCGGCCCCGGCCGCCGCCCGGCCGCGCTGCGGCTCGCGGACGCGGTCTACGGCGCGATGGTCGACGCCGGCTGGCCGCCCGCGCAGGCCACCTCGATCGGCGCGCTGATGCGGTACTTCATCATGGGCTCCGCGCTGGGATCGTTCGCCGGGGGCTTCGTGGGCGACGCGAGCGCCTACGACCCGGCCGACTATCCCCACCTCGGGCAGGCCCACCTGCTGGCCGAACAGCAGGAGAAGGTCGACGAGCGCGCCTTCGAGGCCGGCCTCACCGCCCTGCTCGACGGACTGACGCAGCAGTACGCGCAGGTGAGACGCCCGGTGTAGGGCGGTTGGAGCGTCCCAGGCGCATGCGACAGGGACGGTTCGGTGACCGCCGAAGCGTTCATGGCACATGCTGGCCGTCATGACCGCCAAGGACCCCCGGGCGCCGCTCCTGGCCCGTCTCGCCGCGCTGATCGCCGACGAGACGCGGGCCGCCTGTCTGCTGGCCCTGCTCGACGGACGGGCCTGGACGGCCGGGGAACTGGCCCGGCACGCGGGGGTCGCCGCCTCGACGCTGAGCGAGCACCTCGGCAAGCTCGTCGCGGGCGGGGTGCTGACCGAGGAACGCCAGGGCCGCCACCGGTACGTACGGCTCGCCGACGCCCGGATCGCCCAGCTGGTGGAGGACCTGACCGCCCAGGCCGCGCCGGGTGCCGTCGTACGGCCGCGGAGTCTGCGGGAGTCGAGCGCCGGGTCGGCGATGGCCCGCGGGCGCACCTGTTACGACCATCTCGCCGGGCGGCTCGGCATCACCGTCACCGACGCCCTGACCGCACGCGGGCTGCTGGTCCAGGACCCCGGGTGCGCGCTGACGGACGCGGGGCTGGGCTGGTTCGCGGACGCCGGGATCGGCCTCGACCGCACCGGCCGCCGTCCGCTGGCCCGGGCCTGCCTCGACTGGACCGAGCGCCGCCCCCATCTCGCCGGGGTCGCGGGCGCGGCCCTGTGCCGGCACGCCCTCGACGCGGGGTGGTGCGAGCGGATCGGCTCCGGGCGGGCGGTGCGGGTGACGGCGACGGGCGAGCGAGCGCTGGCCGAGCTGCTGGGGATCGACGCGGCGGCGCTGCGGTAGACCGCCCCCCTTCGACTCCCCCGTCCGAAAACCGCGAGAACCTGTTCCGTTTCCTTCCCAGACTGAGGAGCATGATGACCTCCCCCCGTCGTACGGAGCCGCTCGCCGCCGGTGCGGCCGCGGTCACCGTCGTGCTGTGGGCCTCCGCCTTCGTCTCGATCCGCAGCGCCGGTACCGCGTACTCCCCGGGTGCGCTGGCCCTCGGCCGGCTGCTGGCCGGGGCCCTGGCGCTGGGGGTGATCTGTCTCGTCCGGCGGGAGGGGTGGCCGCCGCGGCCGGCCTGGCGCGGGATCGCCGTCTCCGGGCTGCTGTGGTTCGGCTTCTACATGGTGGCGCTCAACTGGGGCGAACAGCAGGTCGACGCGGGCACGGCGGCCCTGGTGGTGAACGTGGGGCCGATCCTCGTCGCCCTGCTCGGCGCGCGGCTGCTGGGGGACGCGATGCCGCCGCGGCTGCTGGCGGGGATGGCGGTGTCGTTCGCGGGCGCGGTGACGGTGGGGCTGTCGATGTCGGGCGGGGGCGGCTCCTCGGTGCTCGGGGTGGTGCTGTGCCTGCTGGCGGCGGTCGGCTACGCGGGCGGGGTGGTGGCGCAGAAGCCCGCCCTGGCCCGGGCGAGCGCCCTCCAGGTGACGACGTTCGGGTGCCTGGTCGGGGCGGTGGCCTGTCTGCCGTTCGCCGGACAGCTGGTGCGCGAGGCGGCCGACGCGCCGGTGTCGGCCACCCTCAACATGCTCTACCTCGGCGTGTTCCCGACCGCGCTCGCCTTCACCACCTGGGCGTACGCCCTCGCCCGGACCACCGCGAGCCGCATGGGGGCGACGACGTACGCGGTGCCCGCGCTGGTGACGCTGATGTCGTGGCTGGCGCTGGGCGAGGTGCCGGGGCCGCTCACGCTGGCGGGCGGGGCGCTGTGCCTGGCGGGCGTGGCGGTGTCCCGGTCGCGGGCGCGGACGGCCCGGGTCGTCGCGGTGGAGCGACGGCCCGAGCAGACCCGCGAGTCAGCGTGAACGCGCCCGGTCGGCGAGGACCTTGATGGAGACGAGCGCGATCACCGACAGTCCGATGATGTAGGCGGACACCGCCATCGACGTGCCGGTCGCCTCCAGCAGCAGCACCATCACGAACGGCGCGAGTCCGCCGCCGGCCACGGCCGCGATCTGGTAACCGAGGGAGGCGCCCGTGTAACGCATCTCCGGGGTGAACAGCTCGGCGAACAGGGCGGCCTGCGGGCCGTACATGATGCTGAGGAAGCAGCTGGCGACGAAGGTGCCGACGGCCAGCCACAGCAGCGAGCCGGTGTCGATCAGCAGGAACAGCGGGACGGCCCACAGGGCGATGCCGACCGCGCCGAGGGCGTAGATCCGGATGCGGCCGACCCGGTCGGACAGGGCGGCCGCGGCCGGGATCAGGACCAGCTGGGTGAGGCTGACGCACAGGGAGACGGCGAGGACGGCGCCGCGCTTCATGTCGAGTTCGCGGGTGGTGTAGTCGAGGACGCCGGTGATGAGGATGTAGAAGGTCGCGGTGTTCACGGCGAAGGAGCCGCCGGCCAGGAGCACGGTGCCGAGGTGGTCGCGCAGGACCGTGCGCAGCGGCGAGCCCTGCTCGGCCTTCTCCTTCTCGGCCAACGCCCGCTCCGCCTCCCGGAACTCGGGGGTCTCCTCGACGCGGGTGTGGATGTACCAGGCGAGGACGAGGACGAACAGGCCGATGAGGAACGGAACCCGCCAGCCCCACGCCGCGAAGGCGTCGTCGGTGGTGAAGGCGCCCGCCAGCAGGAAGACGCTGTTGGCGGTCACCACGCCGATGGGGACGCCGAGTTGGACGACGCTGCCGTAGATCCCGCGCTTGCCCTCGGGGGCGTACTCGGTGGCCAGCAGCATCGCCCCGCCCCACTGCGCGCCGACCGCGACGCCCTGGGCGACACGCAGGACGACGAGCAGGACGGGGGCGGCGACGCCGATGGTGTCGTACGTCGGGAGCAGGCCGATGCCGGTCGTGGCGACGCCCATCAGGGTGAGCGCCAGCACCAGCATCGGCTTGCGGCCGCGCTTGTCCCCGAGGTGCCCGGCGACGATGCCGCCGAGCGGGCGGGCGAGGAACCCGACGGCGAAGGTGGCGAAGGCGGCGAGGACGCCGGCGGTGGCGCTGCCCGCCGGGAAGTACAGATCGCCGAGGACGAGGGCGGCGGCGATGCCGAAGACGAAGTAGTCGTACCACTCCACGGCCGAGGCGAGCGCGGCGGCGGTGGCCACACGACGGCGGTGGGGAGCCGCCGGCGTGCTGGTGGGCACGGGGTGAGCGGAAGGGAACGTGTCCATACGAGCACACTCCGATGGGTGCGTTGGGGACGTTCCCGGGAACATACTGACCGGACGGTATGGGGTCAACGGTGATGCACGAGGCTTGTGGGAGGGCACTGTCGGAGGCGCTGTCCGGTGGCCCGGAGGACCACCGGGGCGCGGACGCGGGGGCCGGTGGCCGCAGGACCGCCGGCGCCTCGGACGCGGGGATCGGTGGCCGCGGGACCACCGGCGCCTCGGACGCGGGGATCGGTGGCCGCGGGGCCGCCGGCGCCTCGGACGCGGGGATCGGTGGCCGCGGGACCGCCGGCGCCTCGGCCGTGGGGCCGCTGGTCAGAAGACCACCAGGGCCCGCCCTCCCTTGCCCGCCAGCATGGTGTCGAAGGCCGCCGGGATGCCCTCCAGGGTGATGTGTTCGGTGACCAGGGAGGCGAGGTCCAGGCGGCCGGCCCGGACGTGCTCGGCGAGCAGCGGCAGATCGCGCGCCGGGTCGCAGTCGCCGTAGACGCAGCCGGAGAGGGTGCGGCCCCAGTGGAAGATCTCCAGGGCGTTGAAGGTGACCTGCTGGTCCTTGCCGCCGATGCCGACGACCGTGGTGCGGCCGCCGCGGCGGGTGGAGTCCCAGGCCGTGCGGATGGTGGTCGCGCGGCCCACGCACTCGACGGCCGCGTCGACGCCCTGCCGGCCGGTGAGGGCGCGGATCTCGCGGGCGGTGGTGTCGGAGGCGAGGAGGTAGTCGGTGGCGCCCGCGGCCCGGGCCAGCTCCTCCTTCTCCGGGGAGACGTCGACGGCGACGATCCTGGAGGCGCCGGCGATCCGGGCGGCCTGGAGGGTCGCGAGGCCGACCCCGCCGACGCCGAAGACGGCGACCGTCTCCCCGGGGCTCACCCGCGCGGAGTGGTGGACAGCGCCGTACCCGGTGAGGACCGCGCAGCCGAGGAGGGCGGCATCGGTCAGCGGGATCCCCTCGGGCAGGGGCAGGACGCAGGAGGCCTTGACGACCGTCTCCTCGGCGAACGCGGCGACGTTCAGGCCGGGGTGCAGGTCGGTGCCGTCGGCGGTACGGGCGTACACCTCGGCGGCGCCGTTCAGGGCGTTGGCGCACAGCCAGACCTCGCCGAGCCCGCAGGCGTGACAACTGCCGCAGGCCGGGGCCCAGTTGAGGACGACGGCGTCGCCGGGCGAGACATGGGCGACGTCCTCCCCGACGGACACGACCGTCCCCGCGCCCTCGTGGCCCAGGACCGCGGGGACCGGCACCCGCATGGTGCCGTCGGACAGCGACAGGTCGGAGTGGCACACCCCGGCGGCGGCGAGCCGGACGCGGACCTGTCCCGGGCCGGGGTCGGGCAGGTCGATCTCGGTGATCTCCAGCGGAGCGCCCACGGCGGGCAGGACGGCGGCACGGACCACGGGAAGCTCCTCGCTCCTCAGAACTGCAGGGACTTGGTCTGGAGGTACTCGACGAGGCCGTGGACGCCGAGTTCACGGCCGACGCCGGACTGCTTGTGACCGCCGAACGGCGCGAGCGGGTTGAAGCGTCCGCCGTTGATGTCGACCTGCCCGGTCTCCATGCGGCGGGCGAAGGCCACCGCTTCCGCCTCGTCACCGGCCCAGACGGCGCCGGCCAGCCCGTACACCGTGCCGTTGGCGATGCGCAGGGCGTCCTCCTCGTCCTCGTAGCGCAGGATCGACAGGACGGGACCGAAGATCTCCTCCTGGGCGATGGTCATCTCCGGGGTGACGTCGGCGAAGACCGTCGGGCTGACGAACCAGCCGCGCTCGCGCGGGGCCTCGGGGCCGCCCGCCACCAGCCGCGCGCCCTCGGCGATGCCCTTCTCGATGTAACCGCGCACCCGTGCCCGCTGCCCGGCGCTGACGACGGGGCCGATCCGGTCGCCGTACTTCGCGGCGGCGGTCGCGGCCAGCTCGACGGCCTGGTCGTACTGGTCGCGGTGGACCAGCATCCGGGTCCAGGCGCTGCATGTCTGGCCGGAGTTGGACATCACGTTGGCGACGCCGACGTTGACCGCGCGGGCGAGGTCGGCGCTCGGGAGGATGACGTTGGCGGACTTGCCGCCGAGTTCGAGGGCCACCTTCTTGACGGCGGCGCCGGCCGTCGCCGCGATCCGCCGGCCGACGGCCGTGGAGCCGGTGAAGGAGACCAGGTCGACGCCGGGGTGCTCGACGAGGGCCTGGCCCGCGACCGGGCCGAGGCCGGTGACCAGGTTGAAGACGCCGGCCGGGACGCCCGCCTCGTGGACCGCCTCGGCGAAGAGCTGGGCGGTCAGCGGGGTGTCCTCGGCGGGCTTCAGGACGACCGTGCAGCCCGCGGCGAGGGCCGGGGCGACCTTGGCGACGATCTGGTGGAGCGGGTAGTTCCAGGGCGTGATGGCGCCGACCACGCCGATCGGCTCGTGGAACACGGTCGAGTTGCCGACCCTCTCCTCGAAGGAGTGGGTGGCGGCCAGCTCGGCGTAGGAGGCGGCGACCGCGATCGGGACGGCGGCGTGCACTGCCTGGGAGAAGGGCAGCGGGGAGCCGAGTTCGGCGGTGACGGTCTCGGCGATCTCGTCCTTGCGGGCGGTGAGGACGTCCCGCAGGGCGGCCAGGCGCGCGGCCCGCTCGGCCGGCGGGGTCGCCGCCCAGCCCGCGAGCGCGGCACGGGCGGCGCGTACGGCGGCGTCGACGTCCTCGGGGCCACCGGCCGGGACGACGCCGATGACCTGCTCGTCCACCGGATCGATGACCTCGATCACGTCCTGGCCCGCGGCGGGGCGCCAGGCGCCGTCGAGGTAGATGCCGTCGTGTGCCTTCATCGCGTTCCCTCCGGGCGGTCCTCGTCGTCCGCGCCCTAAACTAGCGGCGATAGTTTTCGGGCGCCAGGGGGGCCTGCCGGGAGGGCGGCAGCGGCGGTTCACGGGCGGGGGTCGTCGGTTCAGCTAGTGGCCGCCTTCGGCTCGCGGATCTTGGTGAGGTGGGCGAAGACGACGAGGTTGCCCGAGTATCCCTTCCTGCGGTCGTAGGAGCCGCCGCAGGTGATCAGGCGCAGTTCGGGGCGGCCCCGGGCGCCGTACACCTCGCGGTCGGGGAAGTCGGACTTCTTGTAGCTCTTGACGGTGTCGACGATGTAGACGGCGGTCCGTCCGTCGGCGCGGCGGACCTCGACCCTGCGGCCGCGCCCGAGCTCGGACAGGCCCGCGAAGACGGCGGGACCGGTGTCGGTGTCGAGATGACCGACGGCGACGGCGGTGCCCTGCTGACCCGGGGCCGGCCCCTCCGCGTACCAGCCGACCAGCTTCGCCTCGTCCTGCGGCGGTGCGGGCAGCCGGCGCTCACTGTCCAGGCGGAGGTCCATGACCGGGGCGTCGACACCGAGATGCGGGATGAGGAGCCGGGTGGCCCGGGAGCGCGGGAGCGGACGCGGCGCGGCGGGGACACGGGGCCGGGCGGGCTCGGCCTGCCGGCGGGGGGCCGGCGGGCGTTGCGCGGCCCGCGAGGGCGGCGTGGCCGACGGCGGTCGAGCCGCTTTCCGGAGCGGCGCGCCCTGCTTGCCAGGGGGCCGGGGATGGGCGTGCCGCGGACGTACGGAGGGTGACCTCGGGGCCGCCTTCCGCGGCTGCGGGGACGACGGCTCTGAACCCGTCACCGGCGGGCGCACGGAGGGCGGCCGTGGGGTTCCCGGGACCTGTGCGCGCGCGGAGGACGCCCTGGACCGCGACAGCTGCGGACGCGCGGACGGTGGCTGCCCACCCGACACACGCGGACGCGCGGACGGCGGTCGCGCACCCGACGCCTGCGGGCGCGCGGAGGACGGCCGCGCGCCCGATGCCTGCGGGCGTGCGGAGGACGGCCGCGCACCCGACGCCTGCGGACGCCCGGGCGTCGCCCCCGGCGGGCGCGGCGCGGTCGGGCGGGCCGACGGCTCCCTCGTGCCCAGCCCCCACACGTCCGTCCCGCGCGCCGCCTGCTGTGGTCCTCGCGCGTCCGCCACCACACCGGCGGAGCCCACCGGTTCGGCCGCGACCGTCCCGGAGGGCTCCTCGTCCCCGGCCCACCAGACGCCGCCCGTCACCAGCGTGACGGCCAGGACGGCCGTCCGCGTCAGGCGGTAGGCGCGCGTCCGGTACCAGGGCCTGCGGATCCGCCTACGCGGCGCCATGCGAGCGGCGGCGCAGCCGGAACCACGCCGCCCCTCCGACAGCGGCCAGCCCGACGGCCGCGGCGCCCGCGACCGGGGTGAACGCGGCCTCGCGGGCCAGGCCGCCGGCGCCCGCGGGCGGACCGCCATTGGGGCCGCGCGGCGGCAGGTTCGGGCAGTTCATCCTGAAGAGCTTCTGCCTGCCCGCCCCGCTGGCGCCGGCGATCCGCCAGGTCAGCCTGTACTGCCCGGTCGGCAGCATCAGGTTCTCGGTGACGCCCGCCCCGTTGGCGAGGGTGATCACGCCGGAGAGCGTGGCACTGGTACCGGCCTGCGAGGACTGCGGCTCGATGGTCCAGGTGATGCCCTGGACGACGTCGAAGTTGAAGGCGTCCAGGTAGAACTTGCAGATCTTGGGCTGGTTGGCCTGCGCGTTGACGGCGGTGCCCACCGTCTGCACCTTGATGTCTCCGTTGTCCCCGGGGGCCGCGACGGCCTCGGGCGAGCCGAGGAGCACCGCTCCACCGACGGCGAGGGCCGTCAGCGCGGCGGCCCTGCGGGGACGGGACGAGGTCGGCATCAGAGAACCTCCGAGTCAGATGATTTTCATACAAATCCGCTTCCATCTGACTGGATGTCACATACCGGATCCCCGGTCACGCAGGCGGCGCGCGCCGCGCCTCAGATGTCGCCCTTCCGGCCCAGCGGCGGCCTGGAGCGCGGCTCCTCCTCCCCGTTCGGCTCCCCGTTCGTCCCCCCGTCAGCCTCCCCGTTCGGCTCCCCCTCCCGCTCGCCGCGCACGGGCCGCCGCGGGGAGCGCAGCGCCACACCCGACGACAGCAGCAACAGCACCCCCAGCATCAGGAAGGGCGCGGCGACGCCCGCCACCCCGGCGACCAGGCCCGCACCGGCGGGCGCGGCGACCTGGCCGAGGCGGTTGCCGGTCAGGCGCAGGGCGAGCGCCGTGGAGCGGGCGCCCTCGGGGGCGGCCTGGACGACCGTCGTCATGGACAGCGGCTGGCCGACCCCCAGGCAGAAGCCGAGGACGGCGAGGATCGCGGCGAGCGCCCACACCGGCACCGGCAGCGCGATCCCGGCGCACAGCAGGGCCGCGAGCAGACAGGTCACGGTGAGCAGCGCGGTGCGGCCGAGGAGCCGCAGCAGGGGCGTGAGCACCAGCCGGCAGGCGATGGTGGCCGCCGCCCGCAGGCTGAGCAGGACACCGACGACGGACGGCGCGATCCCCCGGTCCTCGCCGATCACCGGCAGGTAGGCGGTGAGGATGTCGGTCGCGGACAGCACCGAGAGGCTGACCAGGATGCCCGCCGGGACGCCCCGGGTGCGCAGGATGCGCACGACGGGCACACGGTCGCCCCGTCCGCCGTGGGACACCGACGCCGGCCGCCGGTGCTCGATGCGCCACAGCGAGGTGAACGCGACCGCGGCGACCGCCCCCGCGACGAGGAGGGCGAGCGCGCTGCTGCGGGCCATGTCGTGGCCACCGATCAGGGCGCCCGCCGCGATCGGGCCGACGAGCTGGCCCAGGGAGGCGCCGATGGTGAAGTGACCGAAGTTGCGGTCCTGTTCGTGCGGCGCGGACTGACGGGCGACGAGCGACTGGGAGCCGATGACGAAGCACAGGTGCCCGAGGCCCATCACCCCGCTCCACAGGGCCATCGCCCACAGGGAGCCGACGACGCCGCTGAGCGCGCAGCCGCCGGATATGAGCACCACCCCGACGGGCAGCAGGGGCGCGGCGCGCCCGTGGTCGGTACGGCGTCCCAGCGGGACGGCGGCGAACAGCGGCAGCAGCGCGTACACTCCGGCGATGACGCCGATCGCCCGCTCGTCGGCGCCCAGCGCCAGGGCCCGGTAGGAGACGGCGGGCCGTGCCATCGACACCGCCCCCTGCGCGAAGCCGAAGGCGATGACGAGGCGGAGCAGCCAGCCGCGGTTCCCACCGGGCCCCATGGTGAGCCTCCTGGAAAGGTCGGTCGGGGATCAGATGATGCCGAACAGGATCCCGGCGCCGAGGATCACCAGCGAGGTGAGCGCCGCCCACTTCACCACGAACCGGGTGTGGTCGCCGAACTCCACCTTCGCCATGCCGACGAGCACGTACACGGCCGGGACCAGCGGGCTGGACATGTGCAGCGGCTGGCCAACGAGCGAGGCGCGGGCGATCTCCAGCGGCGACACCCCGTGCGCGGCGCCGGCCTCGGCGAGCACCGGCAGGACACCGAAGTAGAAGCCGTCGTTGGACATGAAGTAGGTCAGCGGCAGGCTCAGGAAGCCGGTGACCAGCGCCATGTGCGGGCCCATGCCGCCCGGGATGCTGTCGACGATCCACTTGGCCATCGAGTCGACCATGCCGGTGCCCTGGAGGACGCCGGTGAAGACGGCGGCGGCGAAGACCATGCCGGAGACGTTGAGGACGTTGTCCGCGTGGGCGGCGAGCCGCGCCTTCTGGTCGGGGATGTGCGGGAAGTTGACGGTCAGCGCGAGCGCGGCACCGAGGATGAACAGCACCGGGATCGGCAGCCACTCCATGATCATCGCGGTGAGCAGGGCCACCGTGAGCAGCGCGTTGAACCAGTACAGCTTGGGCCGCAGGGTGGGGCGGTCGGGGTCGAGGCCCTGGAGACGGACGTCGTCGTTCTCGTCGTCGGCCGTGCCGGCGTCCGCGTCGGTGCCGGAGCCGGCCCCGCCGGTGCCCTTCGTCAGACGCACCTTGTCCGAGCCGCCGGAGGCACCCGCGCCGACGAGCACCGTCTCGGTCTCCTGCTCCCGGTCCTCCTCGCCCTTGACGGTCTTCTCCCGCTCCAGGACGTCGTCCAGGCTCAGCACGCCCAGCCGCTTGCGCTCGCGCAGACCGAGGAAGTACGACAGGACGATCACGAACAGCAGGCCGACGGCGAGCGCCGGGATCATCGGGACGAAGATGTCGCCCGCGTCGAGCTTGAGCGCGGTCGCGGCGCGAGCGGTCGGGCCGCCCCAGGGCAGCGTGTTCATCACGCCGTTGGCGGTGGCGGCGACACCGGTCATCACGACCAGACTCATCTTCAGGCGCTTGTACAGCGGGTACATCGCCGAGACGGTGATCATGAAGGTGGTCGAGCCGTCGCCGTCCAGCGACACGATCGCCGCGAGGAGGGCCGTGCCGACCACGACGCGCAGCGGGTCGGCCTTGCAGAACTTCAGGATGCCCCGGACGATCGGGTCGAAGAGGCCGACATCGATCATGAGGCCGAAGTAGACGATGGCGAACATCAGCATCGCGGCGGTGGGCGCGAGGTTGCCCACTCCCTCGATGACGTAGTCGCCGAGCTTGGCGCCCTTTCCGACGAAGACGCAGAAGAGTGCGGGGATCAGTACGAGCGCCGCGATCGGCGACATCTTCTTCATCATGATCAGGACCAGGAAGGTCGCGATCATGGCGAAGCCGAGGATGGTCAGCATGTGTGGATACCTAACGTTCGCCCTTGAACATCCCACCTGGGGGTCGGCGGTGCGTTGACGTTAGGACCGTTCAAACGGTGTTAACAAGACGTTGACGTGCGAGCAATAAGCGCAAAAGTCCTGGTCACGGCTTTGCTGAGGTCACGGGCATGAGCTTTTCGGTCACGGGGGCGACCTCCACGGGCACTCCGTTGAGGACCGCGTTGCCGGAGAGGGGGTCGAGCAGGCTGCCGTCGAGGAGCTGGTTGACGTTGACGCCGGGGTCGAGGACGGCGTGGCGCAGCCGGGTCCCGGGCCGGTCGTGGCCCCAGCCGTGCGGCAGGCTGACGACGCCCCGGCGGACGGTGTCGGTGACCTCGGCCGGCGCGGTCACCTCTCCCCCGGCGCCCTTGACCCGCACCGGCTCCCCGTCGCGCACGCCGAGCCGCTCGGCGTCCTCCGGGTGCAGGTGCAGGGTGCAGCGGTTGGTGCCGCCGGTCAGGGCCGGCACGTTGTGCATCCAGCTGTTGTTGGAGCGCAGATGGCGGCGCCCGACGAGGACAAGGCCGTCCGGCCGCTGCCGCAGCCCCTCCCGCAGCCGGGGGAGGTCGTCGGCGATCGGCCCCGGCAGCAGCTCGATCCGCCCGCTGCGCGTCTTCAGCGGCTGCGGCAGCCGTGGCCGCAGCGGCCCGAGATCGATGCCGTGCGGGTGGTCCAGCAGCCGGGCGAGGCTCAGCCCGTCCGGCCGTGCGCCGAAGCCGTCGCCGTAGGGGCCGAGGCGCAGCATCATGTCGAGGCGGCGTTCGGGGCCGTTGTCGCCGGTGAGCTGCGCGGCCAGCTCCTGCGGGTCACGGCCGTGCACGGGCGAGTGCTCCTCCCGCACCGCCTTGCCGAGGGTCTGCCCGATGACCAGGTCGTCGACGGCGGACGGGTCGGCGCCGTGCATGCCGGTCGCGGCCAGGGTCAGCCGGGCGAGGATCTCGGTCTCGGCCATCCGGCCGGGTTCGAGGGGCACGGCGGGGCGGGTGTAGCGGACCTGGTTGCGCACGGCGAGCGTGTTGAAGGCGAAGTCGTGGTGCGGGCTCTGGGAGGGCGGCGGCGGGGGCAGCACGACGTCGGCGTGGCGCGAGGTCTCGTTGAGGTACGGGTCGACGCTGACCATGAAGTCGAGGGAGCCCAGCGCCTTGTCGAGCCGGTCGCCGTCGGGGGCGGAGAGCACGGGGTTGGCGGCGACGACGATCAGCGCCCGGATCGGCTCCCCCTCCTCGGTGGCGGTGTCGATCTCCTCGGCGAGCGCGGACAGCGGCAGCTCGCCCTTGGCCTCCGGGTGCCGGCGCACCCGGGAGTGCCAGCGGCCGAGCGCGAAGCCGCGGCCGGGACCGGCGGGCCGGGGCGTCCGGTCGGTGGCGGCCTGCGGGAAGAGCGCGCCGCCGGGCCGGTCCAGGTTGCCGGTGAGGATGTTGAGGACGTCGACGAGCCAGCTGGCGAGCGTGCCGTAGGGGACCGTGCAGCTGCCGATGCGGCCGTAGACGGCGGCGGTCGGGGCGGCGGCGAGTTCCCGGGCGAGGACCCGGATCGTGCCGGCGTCCACGTCGCAGGCGGGGGCCACCGCCTCCGGGGTGAAGTCCCTTACGGCGGCGGCGAGTTCGTCGAGCCCTTCGACGTGCGGGGTCAGCTCGCCGAGCGCCACGAGGTCCTCCTCGAACAGCACCCGGGCCATCGCCGCGAGCAGCAGGGCGTCGGTGCCGGGGCGGATCGCCAGGTGCCGGTCGGCGAGCCGGGCGGTGCGGGTGCGGCGCGGGTCGACGACGGTGAGGGTGCCGCCGCGGGCCTTGAGCGCCTTCAGCTTGCCGGGGAAGTCGGGGGCGGTGCACAGACTCCCGTTGGACTCCAGCGGGTTGGCGCCGAGGAGGAGCAGGTGGTCGGTGTGGTCGAGGTCGGGCACCGGGATGGCGTTGGCGTCACCGAAGAGCAGTCCGCTGGAGACGTGCTTGGGCATCTGGTCGACGGTGGAGGCGGTGAAGAGGCTGTGCGTGCGCAGCGCGCCGAGCAGCACCGGCGGGTAGAGCGCGCCGGCCATGGTGTGCACGTTGGGGTTGCCGAGGACGACGCCGAGGGCGTGCGGCCCGTGCCGCTCGACGACCGGGCGGAGGCCTGCGGCGACGGCGTCGAAGGCTTCCGTCCAGGTGGCCTCGCGCAGCTCGCCGTCCCGGCGCACCAGAGGGGCGCGCAGCCGGTCCGGGTCGCCGTCGACGGCCCCGAAGGAGGCCCCCTTGGGGCAGATGAACCCCTTGCTGAACACGTCGTCGCGGTCCCCTCGGGCGCCGGTGACCCGCGTCCCCTCGACGGTGAGCGTCAGCCCGCAGGTGGCCTCGCACAGGGGGCAGATTCGCAGGGCGGTGCGGGACACGGGTCCTCCCGGGGGCAGCGGTGCCTGACCCGGTGAGCATACCGATCGGTATGCCGCACGGGGAGGGGTCCCCGCGAATGACCACCGGGGGCGGCCGCCGGGTCACCGAGCACGGCCGCCTGGTCACCGGGCACGGCCGCCGGGGTCACCCGGTACGGCCGCCCGGTCGCCGGGACCGTGGCGTCAGTCCAGCACCCGCCCCAGATACGCCCGCAGCAGCTCGCGCGTCTCCTCGATGACCTTCGCGTCTCCTTCCGGATCGATCCGGAAGGCCAGGTGGACGAGGGTGTCCGCGGTCTCCACGGCGATCAGGAAGGTGCGGTTCAGATCGTCGTCGGGCTCCCGGTCGAGGTAGTCGGCGAGGAGCAGGGTGAGGCGGTCGGCGACGCGGTGGTTGGGTTCGGAGCGGGAGCCGACCGGGATCTGGTTGCCGAAGTCCACGAGCGAGAAGCCGGGCGCGGTGCGCTTCATGGCCAGGTACTCGTCGAGCACGGCGTCCATGGCGGCCCGCCAGTCGCCCCGGCGGGCGTCCTTCAGGCGCTCGGTGACCCGCTCCGAGTAGCGCTCCAGGTTGCGCTGGGCGAGCGCGTCGGCCATCTGCCGCTTGTTGCCGAAGAAGCGGTAGACGGAGCCGATCGGGACGCCGGCGCGCTGGGCGACGGCACGGGTGCTCAGGGCGTCGTAGCCGACCTCGTCGAGGAGGTCGGCGCAGGCGTCCAGGATTCTGGTCAGCCGTTCGGCGCTGCGCCGCTGCACGGGCGCACGGCGTAGCGATGTCGCGTGGGGCACGGGCTTCATGATGCCTTTCCGCCGCGGTCCGGTGAACCTCGCCCCTGGGTACGGAACGAGGCGCCCGGCGCACTCAGCGCCGACGGCGCCGGCGCGGACGGTGACTGCGCGCGCGGCGAGGCCGTGCCCGACGGTGTTCCGGCGGTGGCCTCCGTCTCCGACGCGGTGATGTCCGCGGTGGCCTGCACCGGCTTGCCGTCGACGGCCCAGACCGTGCCGTCGTCGGCGTACAGGCGGGCGGTGACCTGGTGGGTACCGTGCGGCAGGTAGCCGGCCGGGAGGCGGTGGGAGGGAACGCGCAGGTCGGCGACCGGACGGTCGTCCACGAAGAGCCGGGCGACGCCGCGGCCGGTGACCGCGCCCGCCTCGGTCCCGGCCGGCGAGAACCGGAAGTTGCGCACCTTCAGGCGGACGTCCCAGCCGCCGTGGGCGTCGGGCTCCACCTCCAGGCCGACCTGCGGCGCCTCCTTCTCGTCCACCTCGCGGTAGTGCCGGCCCTCGGGGTCCGTGTGCTCGAGGACCTTGCCCGCGGGTGAGGGCGAGGCCGCCGTGCTCCGCCCGTCCCCCGGTGCGGGCACGTCACTGGAGCCGCAGCCCGCGGATCCGGTCAGCAGCAGGACACAGACCGCGAGCGCGGCGAGACTTCCGCGCGTCCACGACATGCCGGGGAGCGTAGAACACCGGTACGACACCGCGAATCCCCCTGGAGTCTGGTTCCGGCGCTCACGTGATCGTCCTTGCGCAGGAGGCCCCCGCACACCCGTCGGCGGCTCCCCCGACACCCCAGACGACCCCCGCGGGCGGCTCCCCCGTCGTCCGCGCCTGCCCGTGCCCCCTTGCGTCCGGGAAAACGCAATCCTACGGTGATGCATAGGAATCGGCGGCGAGGGAGCACGCATGAGCAACGGGGACGCACGCAAGACGGCCGAGGGGCTGGTGTACCTGTCGGGATTCGGCAACGAGCACGCCTCCGAGGCCGTACCCGGAGCCCTGCCCGAGGGCCGCAACTCGCCCCAGCGCGCCCCGCTCGGCCTGTACGCGGAGCAGCTGAGCGGCTCGGCGTTCACCGAGCCGCGCTCCCACAACCGCCGCTCGTGGCTGTACCGGATCCGCCCGTCGGCCGCGCACCCGGCGTTCACGCGCGCGCAGAACGGCGGGCTGCGCACGGCCCCCTTCGCCGAGACCGTCCCCGACCCCAACCGGCTGCGCTGGAACCCGCTGCCCGATCCGCCGGCCGGGACGGACTTCCTCGCGGGCCTGTGGACCCTCGGCGGCAACGGCGACGTCACCCAGCGCACCGGCATGGCCGTGCACCTCTACCGCGCCGACGCCTCGATGGAGCGGGTCTTCGGCAACGCCGACGGGGAGCTGCTGATCGTCCCCGAGCGCGGCGGACTGCTGCTGCGCACGGAGTTCGGCCTGCTGCACGCCGAGCCGGGTGACGTGGCGCTGATCCCGCGCGGGGTCCGCTTCCGCGTCGAGCTGCTCGACAGCACGGCCCGCGGCTACGTCTGCGAGAACTACGGCGCCCCGTTCCGCCTCCCCGACCTCGGCCCGATCGGCGCCAACGGGCTGGCCAACCCGCGCGACTTCCGCGCCCCCGTCGCCGCGTACGAGGACGTCGAAGGCCCGGTGGAGGTGGTCAACAAGTTCTGCGGCAACCTCTGGACGGCCACCTACGACCACTCCCCGCTGGACGTCGTCGCCTGGCACGGCACCCATGTCCCGTACGTCTACGACCTACGGCGCTTCAACGTCATCGGGACGATCTCCTACGACCACCCGGACCCGTCGATCTTCACGGTGCTGACCTCGCCGTCGGACACCCCGGGCCTGGCGGGCGTGGACTTCGTGGTGTTCGCGCCGCGCTGGCTGGTGGGCGAGGACACCTTCCGGCCGCCGTACTTCCACCGGAACGTGATGAGCGAGTACATGGGCCTGATCGAGGGCGCGTACGACGCCAAGACCGCCGGCGAGGGAGGTTTCGTGCCGGGCGGCGGTTCGCTGCACAACATGATGTCGGCGCACGGACCGGACCGGGAGACCTTCGACCGGGCGAGCGCCGCCGAGCTGCGGCCGCAGAAGGTCGACGACGGGCTGGCTTTCATGTTCGAGACGCGGTGGCCGGTGACCCTCACCCGGCAGGCGGCCGAAGCCGAGCACCTGCAACAGCGGTACGACGACGTGTGGTCGGGCCTGGAGCGGCACTTCCGGCCGTTGCACTGACCGTCACGCGACAGGTACGGATAGCCCGTGACCTCCTTCGCCCCGGACTCGATCGTCCTGAACCGCAAGCTGCCGCTCTGGTACCAGGTGTCGCAGTCGCTGCGCGCCTCGATACTCGGCCGTTCGCCACGGGATCCCCTGCGGCTGCCCACCGAGGAACAGCTGGCCGGTCACTACGGGGTGAGTGTGCTGACCATGCGGCAGGCACTGAAGGAGCTGGAGGACGAGGGGCTGATCACCCGGCACCGCCGGCGCGGCACCTTCATCGAGCCGACCGCGCGGCGGGGCGCCCCGGTCCGGCTGCTGGGCTCGGTCGACGCGATCGTGGCCCAGCAGTCCGGCATGGCGACGGAGCTGCTGGACCACGGCAGGGGCGAGGTCCCCGCCGAACTCGCCGAGCACTTCCCGGACGTGGCGCAGGTGGCGACGTACCACCGGCTGCGCGGGGACGGGTCGACGGGCGAGCCGACCAACCACGCCCGCAACTACGTCCGCCCGGAGATCGCCGCCCGGTTCGATCCGCGGGAGCTGGTCCACGCGCCGATGACGAAGGTGCTGCGGGACGTCGTGGGCGCGGACATCGGCCGGATCACGGACACGGTCGAGGCCCGGCTGGCCGACCCGGAGACGGCCCGGCTGCTGCGCGTCCCGCTGCTCAGCCCGATCCTGCACTACACGGGCGTGACCTACGACGTCGACGGCCGTGCGCTGGACGTGGCCGTCATCCACTACCGCGGCGACCGTTTCTCCTTCACGGTGACGCTGGACGCCACCTGACCCGCCGCCCGGGAGGCCGTCGTACGATGCCCAGCGTGACGCACGACGACGCTCCGCCGCTGGCGGACCTCATGCCGTGGTCCGTCGCACCGCCGCGGCTCGGCCGGGGGTGGCCGGCGGCCCCCGACGCCGCTTGTCTGAAGGCCCGTTGGGACGCCCTGATGAAGGCCGAGGGCCCGGACCGCGAGGCCCTGTTCGAGCCGACCCGGGCGCGCACCCCGTACACGGCGGTCGGCCGGCTGCCCGGCCGGGCCGCCGGCACGGAGAAGCTGATCCGCGCCTCCGGCCCCTGCCCGGAGCCGGTCCGTGTCCTCGCCGCCCCCTTCGACGAGCAGTGGCTCCTGCCCGACCATCGTCTGATCGACGCGGCCCGCCCCGAGCTGTGGCGGGTGGCGGACGAGCACCAGGTCTTCGTGGTGGAGACACCGGACGCGCCCTTCCTGCTGGCGACCTCGCTCTTCCCGCTGCTGCGCACCGGCCGGGTCCGCCCGCTCCACCGCCGCCCGGGCGCCATGGAACCCAACCTGGCCCCCGGCCTGCTGGCCCACCTGGGCCATTCGGCCGACCCGCTGGACTTCCTGGCCTGGACCCTCGCCGCCGTCCGCCCCGACCTGACGGTCCCCCTCCCCCGTGATCCCGGCCTCTGGACCGAAGGCGTCGAGCTGGGCCACCGCGTCCTCTGGCTCCAGCGCCGCGACGGCGACCGCCCCAAACTCCCGGGCGGCCGCCGCCCCTACGTCCGCGCCCCGCTCCCGGCCCGCCCCCTGACCCTCCGCTACGACCGCGAGGAGGAGACCCTCCACCTCGACGACGGCCGCATCTCCCCGGTGCCGCCCGAGGCCTGGGACTTCCAGGCGGGAGGAGCGCGGGTCCTGGAGCAGTGGTTCACGACGCGGACGGCGGAGCCCGAGCCGGGCACCCTGGCGGCGATCCGCCCGACGACCTGGCCGCAGACGTGGACCTCGGAGCTCCTGGAGCTGATCACGGTGCTGGCCCTGCTGGCGGAAGTGCGCCCGTGGCAGGAGGAGCTGGAGGTGGCGGACCCGGTCACGACGGCGGAACTGCGCGAGGCGGGCGTCCTGCCGGTCCCGGACCGGGTCCGCCGCCCGGCGTCGATCCTGGACCACGACGAGGAGGGCCCGGAGGGCCAGCTCGCCCTCCTCTAGCCTCTCGGGGTGAAGGCGTCCAGGACCCTGTTGAGCGCCAGCTCGAACACCGCTTCCAGGTCGATCGGCCCCGGGTCCTCCGTGAACGCCGCAGCCATCCGGGGGAATGCCCCGCTCGCCAGCTGCCCTCCGAGGTAGGCGATCCGCACCGCGTTCTCCTCCTCCTCCGACCAGGGCAGTGACCGCGAACGCTCGGCCGTGGCCAGCTCGTTGGCCACATACGTCGTCACGGTCCCGTTGAGCATCCCGACGAGCTGGAGCTTCATGCCGTACGTCATGTCCAGCGGGTCCAGGCAGGCCAGGCAGTGCTCCAGGTACCGCAGGGCGTTCGGGCTGAAGCCGTACACGGGGGACATCAGCCGGGGCAGCCACGGGTGGCGCCGCATCAGGGCGCGGGTCTGCCGGCCCACCCGCAGCATGTCGGCGCGCCAGTCACCGCTCGGCTCCCACAGCTCGTGCTCGCCGCTGATCGCGTCCACCATCAGCTCGAACAGGTCCTCCTTGCGGGGGACGTAGTTGTACAGCGACATGGTGCCGCAGCCCAGCTCGGCGGCCACATGCCGCATGGACACCGCGTCGAGCCCGTCCGCGTCGGCGATCCGCACGGCCGCCGCCGCGATGTCGGCCCGTGTGTAGGCCGGCCTGGGCCCTCGTCCCGTCCGCTCGGGACGGGCCCAGATCACTTCGGGTACGGCCGCTCGGCCCACCATCGATCATCACCTCGCCACCATCGTAGTTACGTACGCCGTACGTAGTGCGTTATGGTCGACGCATGACAACTACGTACGCTGTACTTAGTGAAGGCCTGGAGAAGCGTTTCGGCGAGGTGGCGGCCCTGCGCGGTCTCGACCTGGCCGTCGAGCGCGGAACCGTGTGCGGGATCCTCGGCCCGAACGGGGCGGGCAAGACCACGGCGGTACGGCTGCTGACGACCCTGCTGCGGCCGGACGCCGGCTCGGCCCGGGTGGCGGGGCACGACCTGGTCCGCGAGGCGACCGCGGTACGCCGGGCGATCGGTGTCACCGGGCAGTACGCCTCGGTCGACGGCGACCTGACCGGCCGGCAGAACCTGCGCCTGTTCGCGCGGCTGCACCGCGTGCGGGGCCCCGCGGGACGCGCCGAGGAGCTGCTGGAGCGCTTCGGGCTCACCGAGGCCGCCGACCGCCCCGCGTCGACCTGGTCGGGCGGTATGCGCCGCCGTCTCGACCTCGCGGCGAGCCTGGTCCGCCGCCCGGAGGTCCTCTTCCTCGACGAGCCGACCACCGGCCTCGACCCGGCCAGCCGGAACAGCGTCTGGGACGCCGTGCGGGAGCTGAAGCGGGACGGCACGACGGTCCTGCTGACCACCCAGTACCTGGAGGAGGCGGACCAGCTCGCCGACGACATCGCCCTGGTGGACCGGGGCCGCGTCGCCCACACCGGTTCCCCGCGCCACCTCAAGGCGCTCATCGGCTCCTACGCGGAAGTGGTCGTCACCGACCCGGACGCGCTGACGAAGGCGGCGGGCGTGCTGGATCACCTCACGGGCGGACAGCCGTCGTTCGACCACGCCCGCGGCGCCGTCGGCGCGGTCACCCGCGACACCACGCTCACGCTGCCCCGCCTGGTGCGCGAACTCGACGCGGCGGGCGTGCCGTTGCTCGACGCGAGCCTGCGCCCGCCCACCCTCGACGAGGTGTTCCTGCACCTCACCGACGACAAGGAGGTCGCGGCATGAGCACGCTGGCCCACGACGGCACGGCCATGCTGGGCCGGCAGCTGCTGCGCGTCCGCAACAACCCGGCCCTGGTGGTCCTGACCCAGACGATGCCGATCACCATGCTGCTGTTCTTCGGCTACGTCTTCGGCAGCGCGCTGGCCATGCCGGGCGCGGAGTACCGCTCCTTCCTGGTGCCGGGCCTGCTGGTGGCGACCGCCGCCAACGGGATCATGACCGGCATGTTCCAGGCGGCGCAGGACGTGCACCGGGGCGTGACCGACCGGCTGCGCACCCTGCCGGTGAGCCGGGCCGCGGTGCCGCTCGGACAGGCGGTCGCCGACCTCGTCGTCACGGCGGCGGGCACCGTGCCGTTCCTGCTGGTGGGGCTCGCGGTGGGCTGGCGCGTGGAGGGCTCGGCGCTCGCGGCCGCCGGCGCGGTGGCGCTCCTGCTGCTGTTCCGGTTCGCCTGCACCTGGGCCGGGATCTTCCTCGGGCTGGCCTCCCGCAGCGAGGAGGCCGCCGGCCAGCTCGGCAGCGCGACCTTCATGCTGCCGCTGCTGTCCAACGCCTACATCCCCGCCGACGGCCTGCCGGGCTGGCTGCGCACGCTCGCCGAGTGGAACCCGATCAGCGCGGTCACCACGGCCCTGCGGGACCTGTTCGGCAACGCGCCGGTCCCGGAGGGCGCCGCCTGGCCGGTGGCGCATCCGGTCGCCGGGTCGCTGGCCTGGTGCGCGCTGCTGATCGCGGTATTCGCTCCGCTGGCCGTGAACCGGTACGCGCACCCCCGCGCATGACAAACCGGCGGGGCGGGGGCCATGATCCACCCCATGGACCAGCTCCCCGCTCCCCTGCCCCTTGAGGGCCTCACCGTCGTCGCCGTCGAGCAGGCCGTCGCGGCCCCGTTCGCCACCCGGCAGCTCGCCGACCTGGGCGCCCGGGTGATCAAGGTGGAGCGGGTCGACGGCGGCGACTTCGCGCGCGGCTACGACACCGCCGCCCGCGGCCTCGCCTCGCACTTCGTGTGGTGCAACCGCGGCAAGGAGTCCGTCGCCCTGGACCTGAAGGACCCCCGCGGCCTGGACGTCGTACGCCGGCTGGTGGCGGACGCCGACGTGTTCGTGCAGAACCTCGCGCAGGGGGCGGCGGCCCGGCTCGGCCTGGACGCGGCCACCCTGTGCGCGGCACACCCGCGGCTGATCGCCGTCGACATCTCCGGCTATGGGGCGAGCGGCCCCTACGCGGACAAGCGGGCCTACGACATGCTCGTGCAGTGCGAGGCGGGGCTGGTCTCGGTGACCGGGACGCCCGGGCAGCCGGTGAAGGCGGGGATCCCGGCCGCGGACATCGCGGCGGCCATGTACGCCTTCTCGGGTGTGCTGGCGGCGCTGGTGCGGCGGGGCACGACCGGGCGGGGCGGACCGGTGGAGGTGTCGATGCTGGAGGCGCTCGCGGAGTGGATGGGCCACCCCCTGCACCACACCCTGCACGGCGGGGACGCCCCCGCCCGTACCGGCCTCGCGCACGCCGTGATCGCGCCCTACGACGCGTACGCCACCGCCGACGGTGGACGGGTGCTGCTGTCGGTGCAGAACGACCGGGAGTGGCGGCGGCTGGCCGAAAAGGTGTTGGGCCGACCGGAGTTGGGGACCGATCCGGCGTATGCGACGAACGCGGCGCGGGTCGCGCGCCGGGAGCGCACGGACGCGCTGGTGGCGAAGGCGCTGGGGATGATGAGCACCGACGAGGCGCTGTCGCGGCTGGACGGCGCGGGCATCGCGTGCGCGCGCCTGAGGGATCTGCGCGCGCTGGCGGAGCATCCGCAGCTGGCGGCCCGTGAGCGGTGGCGGGAGGTGGACTCGCCGGTCGGGCCGTTGCGGGCGCTGCTGCCCCCGATCACCTTGCCGGGCGGGGCGGAGGCACGGATGGGGGCCGTGCCCGCGCTCGGGGAGCACACCGAGGCGGTGCTGCGTGCCGTGGGGATGACGGACGACGAGATCGCAGCGTTGTGCCGGGACGGTGTGGCCGCCTGAGCGCGGGCCTCAGTGCTTGTTGTTGCCGCCGAACAGCGAACGGCGCAGTCGGCGTAGTGGCGCGAAGAGCGACACCCGGCGTACGCGCGCGCCCCTCGAGTTGCGGTCCTGGGTGGGCTCACGCGCCGTCAGTTCCCGCATGAGCGAGGTCGCCTCGACGGTCTCCCGCTGCGGTATGGCGGGACCCGCAAGCACCGAGAGATGGCGGTCGAGACGCGAACTGCTCGCGCTGCTCCCGCAGGTGATCGCAGGGACCCTCGCCCTGCTGCGCATCGTTATCTGTTCCATGTCACTCCCCACCCGTACGAGTCCACCCGGCCCGGGCAGGGTAACCCTATCGCCCCGCCGGGGCACGCGTGTATCGCGGTCACAGGATTCACCTTCCCCATAAGGGGGTTGACAATGCCCCTTCGATCACTCTCCGAATCCGACCGATTTCAGGGTGAGTTGGACAATGGGCTGGGTGGTGGGCTGAGGTGATCCCCCGTCGGGCTCGACGGTCACAGCCAGTGATGTCGCGGCGGGTTCGAGGCCGGTCGCGACCAAGGGCGTGTCGCCGTCGAAGAGACCGAGGGAGCGTGGTTGCGCGCCGGGGCGCATGAGCCACAGCTGGTGCACCTGTCCGGCGGGCAGCCCCGCGTATCCGTTCAGGGTGACGATCGCTTGGCCCTCGGAGGCGGAAGCGATTACTCCGATACTGCGTCCCTGGGCGTCCCTTCCGCTGCTCGCCCGGGCATCGGGAGCTGCGAGAACGTGGGCGATCTCACGTGCCTGGGCCCGCTCGGCGTCCAGCTGCTCCCGGGTGCGGTCGGCCTGAACGGCGAAGAGGGAGGCGACGACGAGGGCGGCGGCGGCCGTGGCGGTGGCGAACGGCACGAACAGCGGGCGGCGCGCGCGGGGCGCACGGGTGCGTCGGGGCGGCGGCTGGGTGCCCCAGACGTGCGGCGGCAGTTGAGGCGTGCGCTCCCGCACCGGCGCGGGTCCCGGCTCCTGCGGAGTGGTCCGTACGGCGGCCAGGACCCGGTCGCGCATCGCGGGCGGCGGCGGGGCGGCCGTCGACCAGGCGAGCCGGACGGCGTCCTCGGACAGCTCCCGCACCTCGGCGGCGCAGCGGTCGCAGCCCTTGAGGTGCTTCTCGAAGCGGCGGCGCTCGTCGGGGTCGAGGGCGTCGAGCGCGTAGGGCGCGGCGAGCGAGTGCAGGTCCTCGCGGCGGAACAGGCTCATGCGGCCCCTCCCAGGCAGTCGCGCAGCCGCGAGAGTCCGTCGCGCATCCGCGTCTTGACGGTGCCCAGCGGCAGGGAGAGCCGCTCGGCCACCTCTCGGTAGGTGTAGCCGTCGTAGTAGGCCAGGGTGACGGACTGGCGTTGCAGCGCCGTCAGCCGGTCCAGGCAGCGGCGCACCAACTGGCGCTCCAGGCCTGCCTCGACCTCCTCGGACACCTGGTCGAAGGCGGGGTGGTGGGCGCGCTGGGCCTCGCGCTGCTCGCGTTCGCCGGCCGCGCGGGCGCTGCGCACCCGGTCGACGGCGCGGCGGTGGGCGAGGGTGAGGATCCACGACAGGGCGCTGCCACGGCCGGGGTCGAAGCGGGCGGCGGAACGCCAGGCCTCCAGCAGCACTTCCTGCGCCACCTCCTCCGACTGGGCGGGATCCCGCACCACGCGTCGCACGAGACCGAACACCGGCCCGGACACCAGTGCGTAGAGCTGCTCGAAGGCCCTCTGGTCGCCGCCCGCCACGAGTACCAGCAGCTCGTCCGCCTCCATACGGTCCCCCTCCCGACGGCCGCACCAGGACCGTCCCGTCATACCAGGCATTCGCAACGCACACACCTCCGGAGGAGGTAGTACGGATCAGAGGGCGGGAAACGCGGGTGGGCGGACAGAAAAAAGTTTTTCTGTTTCGACCAATCCGAATCGGCCCTCCGCTCCGTATCCCTGTCCGTCAGGCAAGTTGGCACGGAGGACGGACGGCATGGAAGCAATCTCCAGCAGCGGTGCGGGACGCAGGAGCGTCGCGACTCTCATATGCGGTGCGCTGGCCGCCGGGGGGCTCGCGGCCGCCGGCGCGGCCGCGCTGGAACCGGGGACGGCATCGGCGTCCAGCCACCGGGAGGCCCCGCTGATCTCGGGAACCCCGCAGTACGACAACACCGATGTGTACGCCTTCGTCAGCCCGGACAAGCCGGACTCGACGACGATCATCGCGAACTGGATCCCCTTCGAGGAGCCGGCGGGCGGCCCCAACTTCTTCCCGTTCGCCGAGGACGCCCAGTACGACCTGCACGTCGACCAGGACGGTGACGCGCGGGAGGACCTGACGTTCCGGTACACCTTCAAGACGCACGTCAAGAACAAGAAGACGTTCCTGTACAACACCGGGGCGGTCGAGAGCCTGGACGATCCCGACCTGAACGTGACGCAGACGTACGACCTGGAGCTGCTGAAGCTGAAGAAGGGCAAGGTCGAGCACCGGACCAAGCTCGCGGACGACGTGCCGGTGGCGCCGTCGAACGTCGGCAAGGCGTCGATGCCGGACTACGCCAAGCTGCGCGAACAGGCGGTCTACAAGCTCTCCAACGGCGCGCAGACCTTCGCCGGGCAGGCGGACGACCCGTTCTTCCTCGACCTGCGCGTCTTCGACCTGCTGTACGGCGGGAACCTCTCCGAGGTCGGCAACGACACGCTCAAGGGCTACAACGTCAACTCCATCGCCCTTCAGATCCCGAACGACCTGATCGCCGAGTCGCACCAGCCGATCGTGGGCATCTGGTCGACGACGCAGCGCGAGAACGCGGAGGGCTACTACACGCAGGTCTCGCGGCTGGGCAGCCCGCTGGTCAACGAGGTCGTCAACCCCATCAAGGACAAGGACAAGTTCAACGCGTCCGAGCCGAAGGACGACGCCCAGTTCCTGAAGAACGTCACCAACCCCGAGCTGCCCAAGCTCATCGAGGCGATCTACAAGATCCCGGCGCCCAAGGAGCCGCGCAACGACCTCGTCGACGTGTTCCTGAAGGGCGTCAAGGACCTCAACCAGCCGCCGCACGTGACGCCGTCGGAGCAGCTGCGCCTCAACACCTCCGTCAAGCCGGCCGCCGAGCCGAAGCGGCTGGGCGTGCTGGACGGCGACACGGCGGGCTTCCCGAACGGGCGCCGGCTCACCGACGACGTGATCGACGCCTCGCTCCAGGTCGTCGAGGGTGAACTGCTCGGCGCGAAGAACGACCTGGGCGACGCCGTCGACAAGAACGACAAGGAGTTCGAGAAGGCGTTCCCGTACGTCGCGCTGCCCACCGAGGGTTCGCGCGGCCCGCTCGCCAAGGGCACCGGCGACGGCAACGACGTCCGCAGCCAGCTCGGCGACGCCCTCCAGCCGGCCTCCTCCTGGACCGACGGCGACCCCGCGCTGATCGCCGCCTCCGCCGGCGCCGGCGCGGCCGGGATCCTGCTCATCGGCGGCGGCCTGATGTGGTGGCGCCGGATGCGGGGCCGGGCCTACTAGGCCCTCCAAGCAGGGCCGGGGAGAAACCTGCGCTCCCCGGCCCCACCGACCGGCGCGGCCCGCGTACTCATTCCCCCACGACGCGGGCCGCGCCACCCCCACCCCACCCGCAGGCCGATCCACCACAGGCGACCAAGGAGAGGGCATGTCCCCGCGCACGACGAACGCCGAGCCGGACCCCGAGTCCCCGGCCCCGGAACCGACCCCGGACTCCGGGGCGCGGGTGACGGCCGCCGCGGACCCGACCGGCCCGACGGAACCCGAGGCCGAGGACGACGCCGGCACCGCCACCGGCACCACGGGGCAACGAACCGCCCTCGCACCCGATCCCACCGCCCCGCAGACCGCGGAGGAACCCCGAAGCGAGGACGAGACCGACGCCACCGCCGGCCCGCGGGTCGCGGAGGGGAGCCGGCGTGCGGACGAGGTCGCTGTTCGGGTCGCCGCTGTGCGGCGCGTCGCCGCTGCCGGGCGGCGGTGGCGGGCGGTTCAGCTGGGGGCCTGTGCGGCGATGCTGGCGGTGGGGCTCACCGCCGGGGCGATCGCGTTCGGGTCCGTCCAGGACGGCCGGGGCAGGCCGGCGGCGGCTGCCGCGGTCCTGTCGCCGGGGGCGCTCACCGGGGGCGACCTGGACACCGGCATCACCTCGTTGCAGGCCCATCTGCGCGACCAGCCACGGGACTTCGCCGGCTGGGCGACCCTGGGGCTGGCCTACGTCGAGCAGGCGCGGACCAAGGGCGACCCCTCCCGTTACCCGCAGGCCGAACAGGCACTGCGGCACTCGCTCGACCTCCGCCCCGGCAACGACCAGGCGCTGTCCGGCAGGGCCGCCCTCGCCGCCGCCCGCCACGACTTCACCGGCGCCCTGAAGTACGCCGACCAGGCCCTCGCGCAGAACCCGTACAACGAACGCGCCCTCTGCTCCCGTATCGACGCCCTCGTCGAGCTGGGCCGCTACGAGGACGCGGAGCGGGCCGCGCGCACCGCCGACGCGCGGCGGCCCGGCGTCCCGGTGTTCACCCGCTACGCGTACGTCCACGAGCTGCGCGGCGATGTCGCCACCGCCCGCCGGGTCCTGGAACAGGCCCTCGCCGCGTCCGTCACCCCGGGCGACATCGCCTTCGTCGCCACCCAGCTCGGCCAGCTCGCCTGGAGCCAGGGACAGTACGCGGACGCCCTCACCCACTACGCCCGCGCCCTCGCCGCCGACGACGGCTACCTCCCGGCGTTGGAGGGCCGCGCCCGCGCCCAGGCGGCGAGCGGTCGGCAGGCCGAGGCCGTCGAAGGGCTGGAGGCGGTCGTCGCCCGCTTCCCGCTGCCCGGTCCGCTCGTGGAGCTCGGTGAGCTGTACGAGGCCCGGGGCGGCGCGGGCGACGCGGCGAAGGCCGAGGAGCAGTACACGCTCGTCGACGCGTGGACGGCCCTCGCCCGCGCGGGCGGCGTCAACGTCGACCTGGACACCGCCCTCGCCGCCGCCGACCACGGCGACAAGGCGGCGGCGCTGCGCGCGGCCCGCGCCGAGTGGAACCGCCGGCAGACCGTGCACACCGCGGACGCCCTCGCGTGGGCCCTGCACGTCAACGGCAAGGACGAGGAGGCCCTCCCCTACGCCCGGCGGGCCACGGCCACCGGCTACCGCAACGCGGTACTCCTCTACCACCGCGGGGTGATCGAGGCCGCCACGGGCCACTCGAAGGACGCCCGCGGCCACCTCACGGCGGCCCTGAAGCTGAACCCCGGCTTCTCCGCGCTCGGCGCGCGCGAGGCCCGTACCGCACTGAAGACGCTGGAGGCGGACAAGTGAAGACCCGTCGTGTGTTCGCCTCCTGCGCGGCCGTCCTGACGGCCGGCTGCGCGCTCGCGCTGATCCCTTCCGCCAGCGCGAGCGCGCACCCCCTCGGCAACTTCACCGTCAACCGCTACGACGGCCTCGTCGCCGCCCCCGGGCAGCTGCGCGTCGACCATGTCGAGGACCTCGCCGAGATCCCGGCGACCCAGGCGAAGCCGGACGTGGAACGGCTCGGCATGACCGAATGGGCGCGGCGGCGGTGCGCGACGGCCGCCGAGGACAGCCGGCTCACCGTGGACGGTCGTACGGTCGCCCTCACGGCCGCCGCCGCCAAGGCGGTCGTACGGCCCGGTCAGGCCGGGCTGGACACCCTGCGCGTGGAGTGCCGGCTGACGGCCCCGCTGCCCGAGGACGAGACGGTCTCCCTCACCTTCCACGGCGCCGGCGCCTCCGCCGGGCCCGGCTGGCGGGAGATCACCGCGCGCGGCGACCGTACGACCCTCACCGACTCCGATGTGCCGAGCGAGTCGCTGTCGGGCGAACTCACCGACTACCCGGAGGAGTTGCTCTCCTCCCCCGCCGACACCGCGACCGCGTCCCTGCGGGTGCGGCCCGGTGGCGCGGCCCTCGCCGAGCAGGACGGGGACGCGCCCGCCGCGTCCGTCCTGCCCCGGGGGGTCGACCGCTGGACGCGGGCCCTGGACAGCCTCGTCGCCCGGCAGGACCTCACCGTCGGCTTCGCCGCCCTCGCCCTGGTCATCGCCGTCGGCCTCGGGGCCATGCACGCGGTCGCCCCGGGGCACGGCAAGACCCTCATGGCCGCGACGGCCGCCGCCCGGGGCGGCCGGGCCCGGTTCAAGGACGTGCTGCCGCTGGCCGCGTCGGTCACCGTCACCCACACCCTCGGCGTCATCGCCCTAGGTCTCCTGGTCACCGCGGGTTCGGCCGCGGCGCCCTCGGTGATCGCCTGGCTGGGCCTGGCCAGCGGCGCCCTGGTCCTGTTCGCGGGCGCGACCCTCGTACGCCGCGCCTGGCACAACCGCCGGCACGGGCATGGGCACGGGCATGGGCATGGGCATGGGCACAGCCACTCCCACGGCGGCCACACCCACACGCACACCCACGCCGAGACGCCCGCCCGTCAACTGGCCCTCGTCGGCGCCCCCACCGAACACACGCACCACGGCCACGGCCACGGCCACGACCATGAAGACCACCACGGTCACGACCACGGTCACAGCCACGACCACAGCCACGACCACGATCACGGTCACGATCACGATCACGGTCACGGTCACGACCACGGCACCCTCACCCACTCCCACGGTGGCCACACCCACACCCACTCCACCGCCCCCACCCTCCGCGGCACGATCCTGCTGGGCTTCGCCGGGGGTCTGGTCCCCAGTCCCTCCGCCGTCGTCGTGCTGGTCGGCGCGGCGGCGCTCGGGCACGCCTGGTTCGGGCTGCTGCTCGTCGTCGCGTACGGCGTCGGTCTGGCGCTGACCCTGGCCGCCGCCGGGTTCGCCGTCGTCCGGCTGGGCACGGGCGCCGCCCGCTTCGTGGACCGCAGCCCGCGCTGGACGACACACCCGGTGGCCGCCCTGGTGCGCCGGAACGTGCCCCTGTGGTCGGCGCTCACGGTCGTGGCCCTGGGGGTCGGACTGCTGCTCAAGGGGGCCGCATCCGTCGTCGCCTGAGCTACGTTTGTGGAGGTATTCGCCGGGATGCGAAGGGGGCGCGGTGTCCGAGGAACCGGGCAGTGAACGTCTGATCGCGGGCCGCTACCGCCTGCTGTCCCCGCTCGGCGAGGGCGGCATGGGCACGGTGTGGCGGGCCCGGGACGAGGTGCTGCACCGTGAGGTCGCCGTCAAGGAGGTGCGCGCCCCGGCCGGGCTGCCGACGAGCGACGTCGAACGGCTGTACGCCCGGCTGGAGCGCGAGGCGTGGGCGGCGGCCCGGGTCGCGAACCGCAACGTGGTGACGGTGTACGACGTGGCCACCGAGGACGGCCGGCCGTGGATCGTGATGGAGCTGGTGCGCGGGATCTCCCTGGCCGAGCTGCTGGACGCCGAGGGCCCGCTGGAGCCGGCCCGGGCCGCGTACATCGGGGCCGAGGTGCTGGCCGCGCTGCGGGCGGCGCACGAGGCCGGGGTGCTGCACCGGGACGTGAAGCCGGCCAACGTGCTGCTGTCGAACGACGGCCGGGTGGTGCTCACCGACTTCGGCATCGCCACCGTCGAGGGCACCTCGGCGCTGACCATGACCGGCGAGGTCATCGGATCGCCCGAGTTCCTCGCGCCGGAGCGCGCGCTGGGGCGTACGCCGGGTCCCGAGTCGGACCTGTGGTCGCTGGGCGTGCTGCTGTACGCGGCCGTCGAGGGCTACTCCCCGTTCCGGCACGACACCCCGCTGAGCACCCTGCGCGCCATCGTCGACGAGGAGCTGCCGGCGCCGCGCCGGGCGGGCCCGCTGGCCCCCGTCGTCGAGGCGCTGCTGCGCAAGGACCCGGCCGAGCGGCTGCCGGCCGAGGTGGCGGAGCGGGACCTGCGGGTCGTCGCCGCCGGGGGTACCCCCTCCGGGCCCGGCGGGGTCGTGCCGACGCCGGCGCCGACGGTCGCGGCCTTCCCGCAGCCACCGGGGCGGGGGGACACCGCGCCCTTCCCGCAGCAGCCGCCGCCCGCCCGGACCGGGCCGGAGCCCGCCACCGCCCGGACCGAGCCGGACCGGGGCCGTCGCACCGCCGGCGTGCTGATCGCCGGTGTCACGGCGCTGGCGCTGGCGGTCGCGGGGCTGACGTACGCGCTGCTGACCCGGGACGACGGGAACGACGGGGGTTCCGGAGGGAACCCCACCAGCCAGTCGCAGGGCGTGACGCCGTCCGTGTCGGCCGAGGAGAGCGGGACACCGAGCGCCGAGCCCTCGCCGAGCCCGAGCGTGCGTCCGAGCGAGCGTCCGAGCGAGAGCGCCACGAGCGAGGCTCCGGCGCAGTCCGTCTCGGTCACCGTGACCGGGTCGCGCACGGACTACTCGGGCGCGTGCCCGCCGCCGCGGGAGGAGGCGCCCACCTTCACGGCGACCATCACGGTCGGCCGGCTGCCCGCGCAGGTGTCCTACCGGTGGGTGGCACAGGAAGGGCAGCTCGCCGACTCGGGCTGGAAGACGCTCGACTTCCCGGCGGGCGGCGGCACGTCCCAGCAGGCGCGGGTGACCGTGACGACGTACGCCGAGAGCGGGACGCTCCGCGACGCGATCGGGGTCGAGGTGCGCGAGCCGCGGCGGGTGACCTCGAACTCGGTGCCGTTCTCGGTCACCTGTGAGACGGAGGCCCCGTCGGACGAGGCCTCCCCCTCCGTGTCGCCTTCGGAGTGACGGCGGCTCAGGCCGCGTTGTTCAGCACCGGCAGGTAGCCGCCCGACTGGCCGGAGGCGGTCGGGTGGTAGGACTCGCCGATGTTCAGCCAGTTGACGCTGTGCAGCCAGGAACTGCCGGAGCAGATCTCGTGACCGGTGAAGGTGGTGCGGACGTCGCCGAAGGTGAACCCATGGGCGGCGGCACGCTTGGCGATGGCGGTGTTGAGGTGGTCGGAGGCGTTGTTGATGGCGGTGCGCTTGGTCTCGGACAGGCCGAGGCAGGTGGTGCCGAGCCGGTAGAAGCGGGGGTAGCCGATGACGACGACATGGGCGCCCGGCGCCTTGGAGCGGATGGCGGAGTAGACGCTGTCGAGCTTGCCGGGGAGCGTGGAGTCGACGTACGCGCGGGCGGTGTTGATGCGGTTGACGCAGGTGCTGTCGGAGCTGGTCACGCAGGTGGTCATGACGTCGGCGAAGCCCGCGTCGTTGCCGCCGACGGTGATGGAGACCAGCGCGGTGGAGGAGTTGAGCGGGCCGAGCTGACCTGACAGGACGTCACCCGTTCGGGCACCCGAGCAGGCGGTGAACGCGAAGGACGAGGGGGCGTGGGCGGCGTTCCACAGGTACGGGTACGCCTTGGTGCTGCGCTTGCAGTCGCCGCTGGAGCTGATGTAGCCGCCCGCGCCGACACCGGAGGAGTAGGAGTCGCCGAGCGCCACGTACCCGCCGGATACGGCGAGTTGGGAGCTGTGTGCCGGCGCCGCCCCGGTGAGGGCGGCGCCGGCGGCGAGGAGGACCGAGCTGACGAAGACGGCAATTCGGGAACGTCTCATGGAACCTCCCTTTAGCAGGATCTCTGCCCCGACCGTCGTACCAACTACGCGTGTTGACGGGAAGTGTTCATGCCAAGTCTTTTCGTGCTCTACCCGGATTGATCACCCCCCTTTTCCGCCTCGTTTGTTACGAGGACATGTCAAATTTGTTGACACTCTTTCAACTCTCTTGTTCTACCCATGTAGATGACACAAGCTTTGCGCAGCCGAGAGCGCAACGCCGCGACGCTCGACGCCGTGTGCGCGACGACGCGCGCACCCCCCACATGCGCATGCCCCACCCGGGCGCGCGCCGCCTAGAGGAGGACACCCTCGTAATGGCACAACTTCGCAGCACCAAGCTCCGTGTCACCGCCGCCGCCACCGTGGCGGCCGCCGCGCTCGTCGGCGGGCTCACCGCGCTCCCCGCCCAGGCCGCCCCGGCCGAGGGCAGGGTCCTCGCGGCCGGCTCCCCCACCGCCGTCAAGGACAGCTACATCGTCACCCTCAAGCAGGACGCGGGCTTCGCGGCGTCCTCCACGACGGGCAAGGACCTCATCAAGGAGTACGGCGGCACGGTGAAGAAGACGTTCGGCGCCGCGCTGAACGGCTACACCGCCACCCTCTCCGCCACCGAGGCGAGGAGACTCGCCGCGGACCCGGCGGTGGCCACCGTGGAGCAGGACCAGACCGTCCGGCTGGCCGACACCACACAGAGCAGCGCCCCGTGGGGCCTGGACCGCGTCGACCAGACCTCGCTCCCGCTCTCCGGCACGTACACCTACCCGGACTCGGCCGGCGGCGGTGTCACGGCGTACGTGATCGACACCGGTGTGCGCATCACGCACTCCCAGCTCAGCGGCCGGGCCGTCAACGGCTACGACGCCGTCGACGGCGACAACGTCGCCCAGGACGGCAACGGCCACGGCACCCACGTCGCCACCACCATCGCCGGCACCACGTACGGCGTGGCCAAGAAGGCGAAGATCGTGGCGGTCCGGGTGCTGAACAACGCCGGCTCCGGCACCACGGCCGGCGTCATCGCGGGCATCGACTGGGTGACGGCGAACCACTCCGGCCCCTCGGTCGCCAACATGTCCCTCGGCGGCGGCGCCTCCACCACCCTGGACGCGGCCGTGCGCCGTTCCATAGCCAGCGGCGTCACCTACGCCGTCGCGGCGGGCAACAGCAGCACCACCGCCTCCTCGTCCTCCCCGGCCCGGGTCGGCGAGGCCATCACCGTCGGCGCCACCACCAGCACCGACGCCAAGGCCAGCTACTCCAACTACGGTTCGGCCCTGGACATCTTCGCCCCGGGCTCCTCCATCACGGCCGGCTGGCACACCAGCGACACCGCCACCAACACCATCTCCGGTACGTCGATGGCGACCCCGCACGTCGCGGGCGCGGCCGCGATCTACCTGGCGAACCACACCTCGGCCACCCCGGCCCAGGTCGCCACGGCGCTGATCAACGGCGCGACCACCGGCAAGGTCACCAGCGCGGGCAGCGGCTCCCCGAACCGTCTGCTGAAGATCGTCCCGTGAATCCCCTCGCTCCGACGCCGTTGACGCGGCGCTGATCCACCCCGTTCCCCGGAGGCGCCCGGCCGCCTCCGGGGAACATTTGTGTCAGATTCCCGATCGCCCGGGCGTCACCTGCGGACCGGACGACTCGTCCGTAACGGTCAAACGAACAAAAAGGTGAGGTCTGATTCCAGGTCTTGCCATACGGGCGCAATCATCAATACCGTCATACATCTCACTCGCATCGGACCGTCGGCATGTGGCTCAAGGGGAGGGCTCAAGGGCCGCGACGGGTCCGGCGCGGGAGCGCGGTAGGGGGGTGCCGTGCTCGGTGACCGCACCTGGGTGACCGGGCCGTGCCGCGCGGTCGGCTGCCGTTTTCCGGGCCGTCCAGCTTTGCCAGCTCACCCGGCGTGCGCGGAGAGGTCCTCCGCCATGCCGTGTCGCCGGTCGGCGGAGAGGTCTTCCGTCCTGCCGTGCGGCCGTGGGTGAGAAACCCCCCTTTCGAACCGGACGTGGATCCGGGCCGCCCAGGGGCGGGCGGTCCACCGGACGAGAGGGACCAGACTCATGAGTTCCGTTCTGCAGCCGGCGACTTCGAGCGAGGATCTGCCGGATCCCTCGGCGCCCTCGACCGTCGGCAAGTACCGGCCGATCTCCTCCCACCTGGCCATCGCGCCGCCGGTGAGCGTGGTCATCCCCGCGATGAACGAGGCCGAGAACCTTCCGTACGTCTTCAAGACCCTGCCGGACTGGATCCACGAGGTGGTCCTGGTCGACGGCAACTCCACCGACAACACCGTCGAGGTCGCGCGCGAGCTGTGGCCCGGCGTCAAGGTCGTCGGGCAGCGGGGCCGGGGCAAGGGCGACGCCCTGATCACCGGATTCGAGGCGTGCAGCGGCGACATCATCGTGATGGTCGACGCGGACGGTTCGGCCGACGGCAACGAGATCGTCTCGTACGTCTCCGCCCTCGTCTCCGGCGCCGACTTCGCCAAGGGCTCCCGCTTCGCCAACGGCGGCGGCACCGACGACATGACCTTCGTCCGCCGGCTGGGCAACCGGGTCCTGTGCGCCGTCGTCAACCGCAAGTTCGGCGCCCGGTACACCGACCTGTGCTACGGCTACAACGCGTTCTGGCGGCACTGCCTGGACAAGATCGACCTGGACTGCACCGGCTTCGAGGTCGAGACCCTGATGAACATCCGGGTCGTCAAGGCGGGGCTGAAGGTGCAGGAGATACCCAGCCACGAGTACCTGCGCATCCACGGCGTGAGCAATCTGCGCGCCGTGCGCGACGGGCTGCGCGTGCTGCGGGTGATCCTCAAGGAGCGCTCCAACCGGCGGGCGCTGCGCCACCGCGGCCACCACACCCGGATGCTCGACACGGTCCCGGGAGAGGTGTCTTGAGCACGAACGGCACCTCGGGCGACGTCCCCACCGGCGACCGCGTCGTCATCTCCGTCGTCGTCTGCGTCTACACCGAGGACCGCTGGGAGGACATCCTCGCGGCGGTCTCCTCGGTGCGGGCGCAGTCCCACCCGGCGCTGGAGACCCTGCTGGTCGTCGACCACAACCCGGCCCTGCTGGACCGGCTGGAGCGGGAGTACAAGGAGGACGGCACGGTCCGGGTGCTGGCCAACGCGGGCCCGCGCGGACTGTCCGCCGGCCGCAACACCGGGGTCGCGGCCGCGCGCGGCGAGGTCGTCGCCTTCCTCGACGACGACGCCGTCGCCGAACGGGACTGGCTGCGCTGGTTCGCCCTCGGCTACGACGACCCGCGGGTGCTGGCCGTCGGCGGACGCACGGTGCCGGTGTGGGCGTCCGGCCGGCGGCCCGTGTGGTTCCCCGAGGAGTTCGACTGGGTGGTGGGCTGCTCCTACCGGGGCCTGCCGCCCGGCCTGGTCCGGGTGCGCAACGTCCTCGGCGGCAACGCCTCGTTCCGGCGTACGGCGTTCGACCTGGCGGGCGGCTTCGCCACCGGCATCGGCCGCGACGGCGACAAGCGGCCCCTCGGCGGCGAGGAGACCGAGCTGTGCATCCGGATCGCCCGGGCCCGCCCCGACGCGGTCCTGCTCGTCGACGACCGCGCGGTGATCCACCACAAGGTGCCCGAGGCGCGCGAGCGCTTCGCGTACTTCCGCACCCGCGCCTTCGCCGAGGGCCTGTCCAAGGCGCTCGTCGCCCGCAGCGTCGGCGCGGGCAAGGGCCTGGAGTCCGAACGCCGGTACACCACCCGGGTGCTGCCGGCCGGCGTGGCGCGCGGCCTGCGCGACCAGCTGCTGGCCCGGCCCGGCGGCGCCCGCCGGGCGGGCGCCATCGTCGCCGGGGTGCTCACGGCCGCCGGCGGCTACCTGGTGGGCGGTGTGCGGGCGCGGCGCGAGGGCACCACCTTCTCGGTGGTGCGGATCGACACCGCGGGAGCCGGGGAACACAAGGAGGCCGCATGACGCGGGCGCGGGTTCCGATCCTCATGTACCACGCGGTCGCGGCCGAGCCCAACGACGCCACCCGCGCCCTGTCGGTCACGCCCGAGGCGTTCGCCGAGCAGATGGCGCTGATCGCGGAGCGCGGGCTGACCCCGCTCACCACCGCCGACCTGGCGGCCCGTTGGCGCTCCGGCCGGCCGCTGCCCGCCCGGCCCGTCCTGATCACCTTCGACGACGGCTACGAGGGCGTGCACCGCCACGCCCTCCCGGCGCTGGCCGCGCACGGCTTCCCGGCCACGCTGTTCGTGTCCACCGGCTGGCTGCGCGGCGCGTACGACACCGGCGGCGGCCTCGACACCATGCTGGACTGGCGGCAGGTGCGCGAACTGGCGGACGCGGGCGTCGAGATCGGCGGTCACAGCCACACCCATCCGCAGCTCGACCAGCTCGACGACGCCGCGCTGCGCGCCGAGCTGATCCGCTGCCGGGACATCGTCGCCGGTGAACTGGGCGCCCTGCCCCTGTCGTTCGCCTACCCGTACGGCTACTCCAGCCGGCGGGTGCGCGCGGCGGTGCGCGAGCACGGGTTCGCCCAGGCGCTCGCCGTGGGCAACGCGCTGGCCCGGCGCGCGCAGGGGCCGTACGCCCTGCTGCGGGTGACCGTGCGGCGCGGCACGGACGCCGAGGAGTTCGGGCGGCTCCTCGACGGCCGGGCGATCGGCCGCACCTTCGCGTGCGACCGGGCCCTGACGAAGGGGTACGCCGTGGTCCGCAGGACCCGGCGGATCCACCGCAGGACGGTCGAGGCCCTCGTCTGAGCGAGGCGGGCGGCCGGGGCGACCGGGCCCCGGCCGCCTCCCCGGCGTATCGCGCCGGGCGGACACCTCCGACACATCGGCGCGCAGTGCGGAAAGCGGGTGCGGACGGCGGCCCCGTGCCGGATCATGGCGGCATGTCCGCGCACCCACACGACGCCCTGCCGATCCGGCTCACCGTCGACGACTCCGACTCCCCGTCCGATGTCGTCGACGCGCTGTTCCTCGGCCGTTTCGCGACGGGCGAGCAGCCGTACTCGCACGCGGTGAACATCGACCGCGTGCGCTCCGGCGCGAACCTGCTGCCGGCGCAGGCGCGCGTGCTGCGCGTCGCCCGCGACGACGACCGCAGCGCGACGCTCGCCGAGGGCGACGGCTGGACGCTGCTGGTCTCCCGCTGGAACCGCGGCGCCGACGTCACCGTCACCGCGACCAGCGCCGAACTGGCCGCGAAGGTGCTGAACGAGGCCACGGACGGCGCGGCGGACGAGCCCGAGCCCCAGCCGGAGAACGTCACCATGGGCTTCTGGTACGTCTCCCCGCGGCGCGGCCCGCACCGCACCACCCGTCAGATCTCCGCCGGCACCTGGGACGAGATCCGCCCGAACTACACGGCCCCCGTGGCCGAGGCGTTGGACCGTCTGATGGGGACGACCCCGGACGACATCGCCGGCCGGCTGCTGCTGCTGCACGGCCCGCCCGGCACGGGCAAGACGTCGGCGCTGCGCACGCTCGCCCGGTCCTGGCGGGAATGGTGCCAGGTGGACTGCGTCCTGGACCCCGAGCGGCTCTTCTCCGACGTCGGCTATCTGATGGACATCGCGATCGGCGAGGAGGACGGCACGGGCAAGGGCCGCTGGCGGCTGCTGCTCCTGGAGGACTGCGACGAGCTGATCCGCGGGGAGGCCCGGCACACGGCCGGCCAGGCGCTGTCGCGGCTGCTGAACCTGACCGACGGTCTGCTCGGCCAGGGCCGCAACGTGCTGGTGGGGGTGACGACCAACGAGGACCTGGAGCGTCTCCACCCGGCCGTCGTCCGCCCCGGCCGCTGCCTGGCCCGGATCGAGGTCGGGCCGCTGACCCGCCGGGAGTCGGTGGACTGGCTGGGCACCGAGGAGGGAGTCGGCCGTGAGGGGGCGACCCTGGCGGAGCTGTACGCGCTGCGGCGGGGCACCTCGCCGACGTCGCTGCCGGAGCCGCGGGGCGGGGCGGACGCGGGACTGTACCTGTAGTGCTTTGATGGGGTTATGACCCTGTTCGTCGGCACCTCGGGGTGGCAGTACAAGGACTGGAAGGGCGTCCTGTACCCGGCCGACGTGCCCGTGCGGCGGTGGCTGGAGGAGTACGCGGAGCACTTCGCCACCGTCGAGATCAACAACGCGTTCTACCGGCTGCCGTCGCGGGAGACCTTCACCTCCTGGGGCGAGCGGGTGCCGGAGGACTTCGTGGTCGCGGTCAAGGCGAGCCGGTACCTCACGCACATCAAGCGGCTGCGTGATCCCGAGGAGCCCGTGCACCGCCTGATGAGCCACGCGGCCGGTCTCGGCGCCCGGCTCGGCCCGGTCCTGCTGCAACTCCCGCCCAACCTGCGCGCCGACCCCGGGCTGCTGGACGCCTGTCTGGCCCGCTTCCCGTCCGGCACCCGGGTCGCGGTCGAGCCCCGCCACCCCTCCTGGTGGACCCCGGCGGTCCGCGAGGTCCTGGGCGCGCGGGGCGCGGCGCTGTGCTGGGCCGACGTCCTCTCCCGCCCGGCCACCCCGCTGTGGCGGACCGCCGGCTGGGGGTACGTCCGCTTCCACCAGGGCCGCGCCCAGCCCTGGCCCCACTACGGGCGACGCGCCCTGGAGACCTGGCTCGACCGCATCGCGACGACCTGGCCGGCCGACGCCGACGTCTACGCCTACTTCAACAACGACCCCGGCGGCGCGGCCGTGCGCAACGCGGCACTGTTCGCGAGCACGGCCGAACGGGCGGGACTGCGGGCGACTCGCGCGGTGCTGCCGGCCTGAGCCCGCCCGCCCGTGGCCCGTCAGCCGGCGTACGCGGCGCGGAGCGCCTCCCGGACGGTGGCCAGGGCCTCGTCCTGGGTGAGGCCGAGGCGTCGTGCCCGCTCCGCGTAGGTCTGGGCCGCCGTCGCGGACTCCCGCTGCGCCGCCGATCCCGCGGCGGCGACGAACGTGCCGTTGCGGCCCCGCGTCTCGATCACCCCGTCCGCCTCCAGCGCGCGGTACGCCTTGGCGACCGTGTTCGCCGCCAGGCCCAGCGCCTCGGCCAGCCCGCGCACGGTGGGCAGCCGGTAGCCCACGGGCAGCTCACCGGACCGTGCCTGCTCGGCGATCTGCGCCCGGACCTGCTCGTACGGGGCGCCGCCCTCATGGATCTGGATCTTCAAGGTCACGGGCCGATTGTCCCGCACCCACCGGAAAATGGGAGGCACCCCCCGGGAGGCTCCCCTAGCGTGCACTCATATGACCATGATCGTGCGTGAGTTGCGCCCCGACGTACCGGCCGACGTCGAGGGGTTCATCCGGGTCCGGGACCTGGCACTGCCCTACATGCTGTTCACCCCCGAGTCGGTGGCCCACGACCTGGCCAACGCCCATCCCGACGCCCACGTCCACAAGCTCGTCGCCGAGGAGGACGGCGAGATCGTCGGGACGGCCCAGGTCGGCATCGCCCACGACAGCCCGGAGCCCGGCCAGGGCTCCCTCAACGTGTACGTGGACCCGGCGCGCACCGGGCGGGGCGCGGGCTCGCTGCTGGTCCGCGCCGCCGAGGCGCACCTGGTGGCCCACGGGGCGACCCGGCTGCTCAGCTGGGTGCTGGACGAGCCCGGCAACCGCGCCTACGCCGAGCGGCGCGGCTACCGGCCGAGCCGCTCCGCGCACTTCCTCGTGCTGGACCTGGCGGACGCCGAGCTGCCGCCGCTGCGGAATGCCCCGCCGGGCGTGGAACTGCGCACCGCGGCCGACTTCGCGGACGACCCGCGCCCGCTGTTCGACCTGGACGCGGAGGTCGTCTCGGACGAACCGAGCGACGTGCCCGCGGAGTTCACCGACTACGAGGCCTGGCTCCGGGAGACCTGGCGGCACCCGCTCCTCGACCGGGAGCTGACCTCGGTCGCGGTGGTGGACGGCCGCCCCGTCGCCTTCAGCGCGGCCCACACCGACGGCGCCACCCGCTACCGCACGGCCATGACCGGCACCAGCCGCGCCTTCCGCGGCCGGGGCCTGGCCAAGCTCGCCAAGAACCACTCCCTGCACCGCGCCCGCGCCGCGGGGTACACGGTGGCCCTGACCGGAAACGACGCGGACAACGGCCCGATGCTGGCCGTGAACAAGTGGTTCGGGTACGCGATCCACGCGACGGAGGTGCGGTATGTCCGTGAACTCGACTGACGCCCGGGGCACGGTGGACGTCGTCCTCGTCAAGGGCGGCCGGACGAAGATCCGCTATCCGGCGCGGCTGCTGTCGGACAACGGCACCCGGCTCGCCGTGCGCGCCCCCTGGGCCGGCGAGGCGGTGCGCGACTTCGGCTTCGTGCGGTTCGAGGCCGGTGACGTCTTCACCGAGTACTACTGGCGCGACCGCTGGTACGCCGTGAAGGAGGTCCGGGACGCGGCGGGCGCCCTCAAGGGCTGGTACTGCGACATCACCCGCCCCGCCGTGTACACCGGCGGCGAGCTGGTCGTCGAGGATCTCGACCTGGACCTGTGGCGCTCCGCCGACGGCACGGACGTACGCCGGCTGGACGAGGACGAGTTCGCACTGAGCGGTCTCCCGGAACGGGATCCGGAGGCCGCGGCCGCCGCCCTGGCCGCCCTCGACGAGCTGGAGGCGCTGGCCCGCGAGGGCGGCTTCGAGCACCTGGTGCGCTAGGCCCGTGACGCGATGCCGCTTCTCGGCCACGCGGAGCGACCGGCTGCCGGCGCCGCAGTCGAGGCCGGACGCCACTCGACACTGCCCGAAATCATCCCGTCACTCCCGTTTGCCCTACCGCAAGGGTGACACCCGCCACTGACACTCGAATCGTGACAGCCGCCACTGACAGAACGGGCGGCGATGAGGAACTCTCCCCGAAAGGGTCTACCTCCGTGAGAGCGCGGAACCCGGGGACCCTGAAGGAGGCAGCCATGCGCCGTACGACCGTGCAGAAGCCCCTGAAGAAGACGGACTCCCGCCGGATCCGCGACGAGGCGGACGAACGGCCCGCCGGGCGGCCCGAGGTGCGCAAGGACATCGCACGCACCTGGTGGCCCGACGGCTGACGCCGTCGTGCGGCACGTACCTGATCCCAGTCTCAGCACTTCCTTAAGGCGACCCTAAAGATCGTCTCCGGCCGTCCACGGCGGGCGATTTCACGGTTTCTTGGTTCCGGCACCCATCACCGCCCGGTTCCGAGGAGACCCCATGCCCGCACGCCGCAAGGCCGCGTTCAAGGGCCTCGACCTGGCCCGCGCCGACTGGCCGGCGACGAACGTGCGCGGCGGCCCGTACACCTTCCGGTACCGGGTGACCGCCCCGCACAAGGGCACCCCGCCGAACCGCCGGCCTGGTCCGGCACCCTGCCCGAGCGTTCGGGCCGGCATCTGCTGTACACGGTCTGGCAGCGCTCGGACAGCCCGGAGGCGTTCTACTCCTGCTCGGACGTCACGTTCGGCGGCGGGGGTACGTCCGACCGGCCCGCCCCGGCCGCCTCGGCGCCGTCCGAGCAGCAGATCGAGGAGGGTGCCGGCCGGTCGACGATCGAGCACGGCGGTCACGGCGAGCACGGCGAGCACGGCGACGACGGTGCCGGCTCGTCGGCGAGGCCTGTCGCCCAGACCCGTTCGACCACCGCGAGCGACGCACCCGAGACGGCCGAGACGGCCGCAGTTCCCGAGGCGGACGAGGCGGCCGGTGGGAGCCCGAGGCTCGCCGCGACCGGTGGGGACGGCGGCACGCCGTCTGTCGTGGTGGGCGGCGCGGGCGCGCTGGCGCTGGGTGCGGCGGTGCTGTGCGCGTCGGTACGGCGGCGTGCGACGGGCGACGGCCGGCACGGCCGTTGACGGCTCCACCCCGAAGAGCTCCGGGGCCCGACCGGCGGCTCAGGCCGGTCGGGCCCCGGCGGGTCGACCGTGCGTCAGCTGAACACGGACGCGCAGGTCGTGGGGGTCGCGTGCGCCGGGTCGAGGGCGTTCGCCACCTCGTGGAAGGCGATGCGGTCGGTCAGCCCGAGCAGGGCGTGCTCGGACAGGTCGAGCGGACACAGGTCCTGGATGAGCACGTTCCGGACGCCGGGGCCGTTCAGGAACTGGCTCCGGTAGGGCGTGACCACCTCGTCGTACTTGGTGGCGATGACCGTGTAGCGGACGCCGGGCACGGTGTCGCCGCCGGCGTTGAGCCGGGTCATGAAGTCGGATCCGGCGATCTGCTGGGCGAGGGCGGGGGTGGCGGCGGTGAGCAGGTCCTCGGCGCCGGGGAAGTAGGGCAGCAGGTTGGTGAGTCCGCTGAGGGTGGTGCCGTGGTTGTTGGGCGCGATGCCGACGAGGGCGTTCACCTTGGCGGCTCCGCCGAGGAACTTCAGGTAGTAGCGGGGCATCATGCCGCCCTGCGAGTGCCCGACGAGATCGGCCTTCGCGGCGCCGGTGGCGGCGAGCACCTTGTCGACATGGGCGGAGAGCTGCTCGGCCGACTTGTCGATGGGACCGAGGGCGTGGAAGAAGGGGACGCCCTCCAGCTGGCCGTAGTCGAGGGAGAAGACACAGTAGCCGCGGTCCTCGAGGTACGGCGCGAGGCCCAGCCAGTTGTCGACGGAGTTGGCGAGAGTGCCGTGGACGAGGACGACGGGGCGGGGGTGGGCGGCGGACGGCTTGCACGTGTAGTCGTTCCAGCCGCTGGTCGGCGCGGCGGCCTGGGCGGCGGTGGCGGGGACGACGGCGACGGCGGCGGTCAGCAGCAGCGCGATCAGGGGTCTGAGCACTCGCTTCCAGGGCAGCATCGGGTGATCTCCTTGCGGCTCAGGGGAGGTGCGACGGCCTAACGCCCTGTGATCCGGATCACGGGATGCTGTTCACTCGTCAAGTTACGGGCGAGTAGGTGAAGTGTGAAGTTACGCGTCAGTAAAAACTTCCCGTGTCACCCGCAAGCCGCGATATAGGAGGACACTCCCTCACCAGGCGGGCCGGACGGGCCCCTTGGGGGCGATACGCGCCAGACGGTCGCCCAGCGCCCGCACCTCCCCCTCGCCGAGCACGTCGACCCATGCCCGCAGGGCGTCGGCGGCCGCCTCCTCCGCGGCCCGGGTGCAGGCCCACCCGCGGTCGGTGAGCACGACCAGCCGGGCCCGCGCGTCCTCGGGGTGCGACCGGCGCTCCGCGTATCCCTTGCGCACCAGCTCGTCGACGAGCTGGCTGGCCGCCTGCTTGGTGAACCCGAGGTGGGCGGCGAGTTCGGTGACGGTCGCCCCGTCCGGCGCGAGCCGCGCGAAGGCGAAGCCGTACGCGGGACGCCCCTCGAAGCCGCGGGCCACGACCCCTTCGTTGACGCGCTGGGTCAGATCGGCCGCGGCGGCGAGCAGCGCGGCGGTCAGGGCGAGGGCCTCGGAGTTCTGCACAGGGGCATTGAAACACCCTTGACGAGATGGTCAAGCAGCTTGACCATCCTGATACAGTCAAGCTGCTTGACCATTTCTTCGCACCCGGAGGCCGCTCATGCCCGTCGTCCGTCCGTCCGAGGCCGTGACCCACGAGATCCACGGCGCCCGTTTCGTCTCCTACGCCACTCCCCGCACCGGCAGCAAGGAGCTGTGCGCCTGGCGCGGTGAGATCCCGGCGGGCACGAAGGCGCCCGCCCACACGGTGAACCGGGAGGAGATCTTCCATCTGCTCGTCGGCGAACTGGTCGTCACGCTCGACGGCCGTGCCGAGCGGATCTCGGCGGGCGACACGGTGATCGTCAACGCCGGCACGACGTTGGCCGTCGAGAACCCGACCGCCCACACCGCGCTCTCCTGGGTCACCACGTCCATCGGCCTGGAGGCGGAACTGGCCGACGGGACGCGGATCACTCCCCCGTGGGCCAACTGACCCGGGCGGCCGACGGTCCGGAGCGGACCGGTTCCGGCCGCCGGCGCCGGCGGCTGCCTCACGCCGCCAGCGACCCCGGCATCACCGCCCGAGGCCCGAACCTCGCCCGCGCGCGGTCCGCGACCTCCTCGATACGGCGGGCCTTCTCGTCGGCCGGGTCGAAGGTGAGCTGGTGGCAGGCCTGGTCGGCGGGGTCGAGGCCCTCGACGCGGAGCACGAGGACACGGACCCGGGCGCGTTGCAGGCCGAGCGCCTCGTACAGGCCGTACGCCGCCCTCGTCAGGGCCGCCGAGTGCGCGGTGGGCTCCGCGAGGGTGCGGCTGCGGGTGGTGGCGGAGCGGTCGGCGTAGCGGACGGTCAGGGTCAGGGTGCGGCAGACCTTCTCCAGGGCGCGCAGCCGGGCGCCCAGTTCCTCGGCGGCCGACAGCAGGGCCCTGCGATGGCGGTCGGGGTCCAACTCGTCGCGGTCGAAGGGACGTTCGGCGGCCAGTGACCGGGCGACGGCGTTGGGGACGACCCGGCCGCGGTCGACGCCGTTCGCCTTCTCGTGCAGCTCCCGGCCCGCCCTCGCGCCGACCAGGCGCTGGAGCGTGGACAGGGGTGTGGCGGCGACCCGGCCGAGGGTGTCGAGGCCGTACTCGCACAGGGTGCGGGCGGTGGCGGGGCCGACGCCGGGGAGCGCGCCGACGGGCTTCTCGGCGAGGAACTCCCGTACCGCGTCCTCGGCGACCGCGTGGGTCATCCCGGGCCGGGCGTCCCGCAGCGCCATGCGGGCGAGCATCGTGCCCGGCCCGGCGCCGATCACGCAGTCGACGCCGTGCAGCGCGAGCGAGCGCACCCGGATCACGGAGGCCAGTTCGACCGCGCCGCGCCCGAAGTACCGTTCGGCGCCCCGCAGATCGGCCAGCGCCGTGTCCGGCGGCAGCGCCTCCACGACCGGCGTGAACTCCTCGAGGAGTCGGAGCAGCTCGGGAAAGGCCGCCTCGCCCATCGGAGGCAGCTGGAAACGTACGCAGAGGATGGTCATCCCGCACTCCCCGGACTCTGGTGCCACAACTTCCTCGTCTTGGCGGGGCCCTGTGAGGCCTCCTCGCCCGCGGGCCGCAGGTCGGCCCACGGATGCATCTCGTATCCGGTGGACAGGCGGATGCGCCGGCCGTGGGTCGGGTCGGCGCCCGTCCGCTCCGGCGCGGGCCGCGCCAGCCGCGCCGCGACCTCGTCCAGGCCTCCCTCGGCACGCAGTTCGACCAGTTCGGCGAGGTTCCAGGCGGCGGCGCCCACCACGCTGAGGCTGCGCGGGCCGCGTCGCTGCACCACCCCGCGCACCAGCAGCAGCCAGGAGTGGAAGACGGTGTGGGCGCAGGCGTCGTGGGAGTCGTCGAAGAAGGCGAGGTCGACCAGGCCGGTGCCGTCGTCCAGGGTGGTGAAGATGACCCGTTTGCCGGAGCGGATCGGCGGGGTCTGGGTCGCCGCCTTGGCGCCCGCGACCAGCACCGTCTCCCCGTGCCGCGCCTCACGCAGCCGGCGCGCCGAGACCACGCCCAGCTCGCGCAGGAACTCGCGGTGATCGTCCATCAGGTTGCGCGAGGCGTCCATGGACAGCACGCCCAGCTCGGCGCTGAGCCGCTCCGCCGAGGTGAGGTCGGGCAGCCCGGCCGGGGCCGTCTTCCGCCCGCCCGCCGGGGCCGCCTGCCACGCGTCGAGCAGTGAGGGAGGGAGTTGGCCGCCGCCCGCGCCCCGGCTCCCCCGGTGCAGTTCGGTCAGGTGCAGTTGCAGATCACGCCGGTTGGCGCCGAAGTCGTCCAACGCGCCGACCTGGGCGAGCCGTTGGGCCAGCGGACGACTGGGCCGCGCCCGTTCCCAGAAGTCCGGCAGGGAGGCGTACGGCTGCCCGTCCGCGATCCGCCGCGCCTCGGCCTCACTGATGCCGTGCACGTCGGAGAGGGCTAGCCGCAGTCCCCAACGCCCGCGAGAACCAGGGGAATCAGACACCAGTTCGATACGATGGGCGACCCCCGACCGGTTCACGTCCAACGGCAGGATCGGCACCCCGCGCCGCCGCGCGTCCGCCAGCAGCAGCCGCTTCGGGTACATCCCCGGATCGTGCGTGAGCAGCCCGGCGTAGAAGGCGGCCGGGTGGTGCGCCTTCAGCCACGCCGACTGGTAGGTCGGGACGGCGAAGGCGACCGCGTGCGCCTTGCAGAAGCCGTAGGACCCGAAGGCCTCGACGATCTCCCAGGTCCGCCGAATCGTTTCCGCGTCGTATCCCTGCGCCACCGCGCGCTGCGCGAACCACACCTTGATCCGCCCCTGCGACTCCGGGTCGGACAGCCCGCGCCGCACCTGGTCCGCCTCGCCGCGCCCGCAGCCGGTCATGGCGGCCACGATGTCGATGACCTGCTCGTGGAAGACGACGACCCCGTACGTCTCCCTCAGCGGCCGCTCCAGATCCGGGTGCGGGTAGCGGACCGGCGCCCGCCCGTGCCGGGCCTCGATGAACGGCCGCACCATGTCGGCGGCGACCGGCCCGGGCCGGAACAGGGAGATGTCGACGACGAGATCGTGGAAGGTCGCCGGCTGGAGCCGCCCGACCAGGTCCCGCTGCCCCGGCGACTCGATCTGGAAGCAGCCGAGCGTCTCGGTGGACCGGATGAGGTGGTACGTCGCCGGGTCGCCCGGCGGCAGCGCGTCCAGGTCGATCCTGTCCCCCGTCGCCCGCTCCACCTCCGCGACCGCGTGCGCCATCGCCGACTGCATCCGCACGCCCAGCACGTCCAGCTTGAGCAGCCCGAGGTCCTCGACGTCGTCCTTGTCGAACTGCGACATGGGAAAGCCCTCGCCGCTGGTCGGCATCACCGGTGTACGGGTCAGGAGGGAGGCGTCGGAGAGCAGGACCCCGCAGGGGTGCATGGCGACGCCGCGCGGCAGGGCGTCGAGCGCCTCGACCAGTTCCCACAGCCTTCCGTGGCTCTCCCGCTCCTCGGCGAGCGCCTTGAGCTCGGGCAGTTCGTCCAGGGCCGCCCGGGCGTCCCGCGCCCGGATGTGCGGGAAGGACTTGGCGAGGCGGTCGATGTCGGCGGGGTCCATGGACAGGGCCGCGCCGACGTCCCGGATGGCGTGCCGTACCCGGTACGTCTCCGGCATGGCGACCGTCGCGACCCGCTCGGCGCCGAACCGGTCGATGATCGCGCGGTAGACCTCCAGCCGGCGCGCGGACTCCACGTCGATGTCGATGTCGGGCAGCGCGACCCGCTCCTTGGACAGGAACCGCTCCATGAGCAGCCCGTGCTCGATCGGGTCGGCGTGCGCGATGCCGAGGAGGTGGTTGACGAGGGAGCCCGCGCCGGAGCCGCGCGCGGCGACCCGGATGCCCATCCCCCGTACGTCGTCGACGACCTGGGCGACCGTCAGGAAATAGGAGGCGAAGCCGTGGTGGGCGATGATGTCCAGCTCGCGGTGCATCCGCTCCCAGTACTCCCGGCGGCCCGTGTAGCCGCGCAGCACCATCCCGGCCGCCGCCCGCGAGGCCAGCGTCCGCTGGGCGGTGCGGCGGCCGGCGCCGACGAGGTGCGGCTCGGGGAAGTGGACGGTGCCGATGCCGAGGTCGTCCTCGGGGTCGACCAGACAGGCGGCGGCCGTCGCCCGGGTCTGCTCCAGCAGCCGGTGGGCGGTGTCCCGCCGGAAGCCCGCGGCCTCCACGATCCGCTCGGCCGCCTCGGCCATGGCGTCCGCACCCTTCAGCCAGGCCTCGCCCGAGTCCAGCTCCTTGGTCGGGTCGATCGGCACCAGTCGGCGGGCGGCGTCCAGGACGTCGGCGACCGGGCCCTGGCCGGGGTCGGCGTAGCGGACGTCGTTGCTGAGCACCGGGCGGATCCGCTGTTCGGCGGCGAAGCCGACGGTGCGGGCGGCCAGCCGCAGGGAGCCGGGCCCGGTGCCGTCGCGGCCGTGCCACACGGCCTCCAGGCGCAGGGCGTCGCCGTAGGTCTCCCGCCAGGGGGCCAGCAGCCTGGCCGCGCGGTCCGGGCGTCCCTCGGCGAGGGCGCGGCCGACGTCGGAGCCGGGTCCGAGCAGGACGGTCAGACCGTCGCCGTGGTCGTCGGCCCAGGGCAGCACCGGGGTGCCCTCGGCCGTGTGGGCGGCGGTGACGAGGCGGCACAGGTCGGCCCAGCCCCGGGCGCCGTCGCGGGCGAGGAAGGTGACGCGGGGGGCGGACTCGTCGACGAAGGCGCCTCCGCGCACGGGGGTGCGGCGTCTCTCCCGCCGTACGGCCGCGTCCTGGCGCGGGGGCTCCGCCGGGGCCACCGCCAGGTCCACCCCGAACAGCGGACGCACGCCCGCCTTCGCGCAGGCCTTGGCGAAGCGGACGGTACCGGCGAGGGTGTCGCGGTCGGTGAGCGCGAGGGCGTCCATGCCCCGCTCGCAGGCACGCCCGGCCAGCCGCTCCGGGTGCGAGGCGCCGTAGCGCAGGGAGAACCCGGAGACGGTGTGCAGATGCGTGAACCCCGGCATCCACACCTCCCGCTTTCGAACATCAGTTCCCGACTCCCTCACCCCCACCATAAACCAATTCCCGAACATCTGTACGACAACCGTTCGAGCACTCCTCACCTGCACAAACGCCCGCGGCCGGCTCCACGGGGGCAGACGTGCGACCGGGCCGGTTCCCGTGGGATCCGGCCCGGTCGTGGGCTGAGCGGGGCCGGCGTCAGCCGATCCGCGCCCCCGTGGCCGACAGCGCCTCCGTCACCGGCTGGAAGAACGTCTCGCCGCCCGAGGTGCAGTCGCCGCTGCCGCCGGAGGTGAGGCCGATCGCGTCGGCGCCCGAGAAGAGGGAGCCGCCGCTGTCGCCGGGCTCGGCGCAGACGTCGGTCTGGATGAGGCCGGTGACGATCTCGCCGTTGCCGTAGTTGACGGTGGCGTCCAGGCCGGTGACCGTGCCGGAGTGCACCTGGGTCGTGGAGCCGCTGCGGGTGACCCGCATGCCGACGGTGGCCTCGGCGGCGCCGGTGATCGCCTGCGTGGAGCCGTCGTAGAGGTTCACCTCGCTCGGGTGGTCCACGTCGGCCGTGTACTTCACCAGGCCGTAGTCGTCACCGGGGAAGCTGGAGGTCTCGTTCGCGCCGATCCGGGTGCCGGAGGCGTCCGACCAGGTGGAGACGGCCTCGGTGCAGTGACCGGCGGTCAGGAAGTACGGCTCGCCGCCCTTGACCACGTTGAAGCCGAGCGAGCAGCGCCCGCCGCCCCCGGTGATGGCGTCGCCGCCCGCGATGAAGGGCTTGAACTCCCCCTTGGTGCGCTGGAGTCGCGCCGTGGCGCCAAGGCCCTGGACGACCTTGCCGAGCCTCGCCCACTCGACGTCGGAGACCGTGCGGTCGGCGGTGACGACGACCTTGTTGGTGCGCGGGTCGGTCACCCAGGCGGTGCCGGGGATCGCCGCGTCCTTCTTCAGCGTCGCGCGGGCGCCGGTCAGTTCGGCGAGGGAGTTCTCGACGAGTCTGGCCCTGGCGCCGGCCGCCTCGACGGTCCGTGCGGCGGTCTCGTCGAGCACGTTCACCACGAGGCTCTTGCTCCGGGCGTCGTAGTAGGTGCCCGCCGCGTCGCCGCCCAGCCGCGCGCCGAGGGTCGAGGCGAGCTTCCCGGCCGCCAGGGCCGTCAGCAGCCGGGGCTGCGGGGTCTTCGGGGATTCGCTGGCGTTCGCGGTCTGGAAAGTGACGCCCGCGGCGACGAGGGCGACGACGCCCGCTCCCGCCACGACGGCCCGCCTACGGGCTATGCGCCGGTGCTTCAACTCACGTCCTCCTGTGGGGGGTCGGACCGGACGGTAGTGGGGACCGTCCGGGCCGGAAGGCTGGTTGACGGGCGCCCACTCTTCCGAACCGCACAGAGAGCACACAAGGTCGCCCTGCGGACGCGCACACGGTGAGCACCGCGCGCCCTCCGCACCTTCACCACCCCCTTCGCTCCCTGGCGACCCGCACTGCAAACGTGCGGCGTGTGCAAAAGGGACGAGCCCCCGCACGCCGGTCGCGTGCGGGGGCTCGGACCACCGCTGAGGGGCGGACCGTTCCGGCCGGTCAGAAGACGCTGACGCCGTAGGCGTTCAGGGCCTCCACCACGGGCTGGAAGAAGGTCGTGCCACCGGAGCTGCAGTTGCCGCTGCCGCCGGAGGTCAGGCCGTAGGCCACGCCGTTGGTGCCGTAGAGCGAACCGCCGGAGTCGCCCGGCTCGGCGCAGACGTTGGTCTGGATCATGCCGTAGACGATGTCGCCGCCGCCGTAGTTGACGGTCGCGTTCAGGGCGGTGACACGGCCGGTGTGGATGCCGGTGGTCGAGCCGTCACGGGTGACCGCGGTGCCCACGCTCGGGGTGCCGGCGCTGGTGATGTCCGTGTTCCCGGCGGTCCCCGACTTGGTGATCGAGGTGTTGGAGTAGCGGACGATGCCGTAGTCGTTCGTCGGGAAGCTGGAGCCCGAGGTCGGCCCGAGGACCGTGGTGCGCGCCGAGTTGGCGTACCAGGTGCTCGCGATGTCGGTGCAGTGACCGGCCGTCAGGAAGTAGTAGTTGCCCGCGCTGTCGCGGACGTTGAAGCCGAGGGAGCAGCGCCCGCCACTCGCGTAGATGGCGTCACCGCCGGCGATGTACTTCTGGAACTTGCCCTCGGTGCGCTTGATCGTCAGGGCGTCGGCGTCGGCGCCCGCCTGCTGCTTGATCTTGGCGATCTCGGCCTCGGACACCGTGCTGTCGACGGTGACGACGACCCGGTTGGTCTTGCTGTCGACGGCCCAGGCGGTGCCCGGGACGTCGGCCTTCAGCACCGAGCTGCTCGCGCTCTTCAGCTCGGCGGCGCTGAAGGGGGTGGTGTCGGCCGCGCTCGCGTGGGGGACGGCGACGGCGGCCGCGGCGACGAGGCCGGTGGCCACGGCGGTCAGCCGGGTCCGTCTCGTGATGCCGCTGGTGGGGGTGGTGCGCTTGATCCTCACTTTTCGTTCCCTCCCAGGGGAAGTCGGGGGCCCGCGTGGGGTCGGGGCCCGTGAGGCGCAGTCAAAGCCGGGGAGTGCGTCCGGATTTCGAACACGTCGTGACCCTGACAAGCGCTGAGGGGAGTATTCGGCCGAACGGACGGTCGGCACAAGGGCACCTTTCGGCCGTCGCCCGCCTCCCGCCCCGCCCGTCAGCCGGGCCGGCACCCGCGGGCCGCTCCGCCTGCCGCCCGGCGACCCCGCCGACCGCACCCGGCCCGCCGGCCCCCTCGTACACCCGGCCCTCCGGCCCTCTCGTACCGCGACCGGCAGCCGACCCGGCAGGTCTCGTGCCGCGTACCGGCAGCCCGGACCAGCGGCCGCTCACGTCGGCAGGGGGCGGGCGACCGCCCTGGTCGAAGCGTGCCCGGCGCACCCCTCCACCCCCTTCGATCACGCCAGCCCCAGGAGTGTCCGGAATTCGCCCCTCCGGATGGCCTTTCCGCCAGGAGGTGCCACCCCCTCGCCGGCACCTCCTCCAGGGAAAGCCGACGGCGCACCACCGCACCGCGCCGCGCAGTGCTATGTCACACCGCCGCCACCCGCTGCTCAGTGCTCTACCGCACCGCCGACGCCACCCGGCCTCCACCGCGTGGCGCTCTACCGCACCGCCGCCGCCACCCGCCGCGTGGTGGGCGGCCGCTCCTCCATCACCCGGTCCATCAGCGCGCCGAGCACATCCCGCACGGAGCCCCGTTCCCGGGCGTCGCACTCCAGCACGGGCACGGCGGCGTCGAGGCCGAGCGCCGCGCGCACCTCCTCCGGCGGGAACCGCTCGGCGCCGTCGAAGCGGTTGACGGCGAGGACGAAGGGCGCCCCGTGCGCCTCGAAGTAGTCGAGGGCCGGGAAGCAGTCCTCGATGCGCCGGGTGTCCGCGAGGACGACCGTGCCCAGCGCGCCCTCGACCAGCTCGTCCCACAGGAAGGAGAACCGGCGCTGCCCGGGCGTGCCGAACAGGTACAGCGCGAGGGTCGGGCCGAGGCTGATCCGCCCGAAGTCGAGCGCGACGGTGGTCGTCGTCTTGGACTCCACGCCCTCGAGCGAGTCGACCCCCACCGACACCTGGGTGATCGGGGCGTCCGTGTCGAGGGGCTCGATCTCGGAGACGGCCGAGATGAAGGTCGTCTTCCCCACCCCCAGCCCGCCGCTCACCACGATCTTCACGGCGAGTGGCACGGCCCTGTCAGAACGCGCGGGCATGATCCCTGATCCCTTCGAGCGGCGGGGGGCGGCTACAACGGGTCCTCGACAGGAGATACGGACGCGGACCGGGTTCCGCTCAGTGACGCCGTGTCAGCACGAGCAGTCGCAGGAGCAGCACTCACAGCATTCGCAGCACTGGCAGGCCTCGCAGCAGGAGCAGTCGCAGTTGCCGCAGTCGCTGCACCAGCCCTCGCGCTTCCTGCGCGACCAGGGCCCCTCGAACTCGTCGGCGCAGCACACCTTGCAGGTGCAGCACAGCCCGAGCGCGACCGCGCACCCGGCCAGCAGACCCCGGTTGCCGGGGCGCGGCGGCTCACCGCCGAAGGGGTTGTTCGGGTCGACCGGTCCCTGAGGCGCCCAGGGTCCGCCGGGCCGCACCGGGGCGCCGAAGGAACCGTCCGGCCCGGCCGTGGCGGGGTGCCCGCACGACTCGGTGCCGAACGCCCGGTCCACCGAGCGGCGCAGCTCGTGCGCCAGCAGCAGATGGGCGAGCTTGCCGTCGGAGAACTCCACGTCGCGCAGGGCGAGCCGGATGCCGTGCAGCGCGTCGTCCGCGAGCCGTCGGGCCTCGGTGAGGGAGGTGCCGGTCGCCGTCAGCGGGTTCCAGGCGCCGGCGGCGGCGTCCGCCTCCCGGTCCTCGACGGCGTCCAGCAGGTGGGCGAGGCGCCCGAAGTAACGTCCGGCCTCGGCGAGCGGCTCGGCGTTGCCCGGCCGGCCCGCCAGCACCGCGGTGTGCGCGAAGGCCGCGGCGGTGGCCGTCTCGGTCGGCTCGGTGACCGTCAGCAGGGACGTGCCGGGCCCGGCGAGCGCCTCTATGCCGGTCTGCCGGTCCACGGCGTCCAGCAGGACCGCCGTGTCGAACCCGACGGAGGAGCCGGTGCGCGCGCCGGCCCGCCCCCAGCTCGTGGCGACCCGGCGTGCCGCGAGGGCGACCGGGCGGCGCGCCAGCAGCCCGTCGCCGTCGGCGACGTGGTCGCGCACCTTGGCGGCGGCGAGCACCAGCGACACGGCGGCGGCCAGCCGGGCGCCCTCGCCCTGGGCGACGGACGCGGTGCGCATGCCGCGCAACGGACAGGGCCCGGCGGTGCGCCGCCCCCCGTCGGCGCGCTCGGCCTGAGCCTCCGTCAGGACGGAGATCAGCAGGCCGTCGTAGTTGGTGACGATCCGCGCGAGCTGCCCGTGGTCACCGCGCAGGGCGAGACAGAGCCCGCACAGATGCGCCATCCACTGGGCCTTGAGCCCTTCGCCGAGCCGGTGACGGCACGGCCTGACGATTCCGAACACGACGATCCCCCGTGATCCGTACGACGGTTGAGCTGCCGCATCGTATCGACCGAAGGTCACATCGCAACGGCGCGCCCGTTTCACCCGTACGGACGGGCTCTCACCCGTACGCCGTGAAGAATCATATTTCACTCACAGTCAGCAGCCGTGTACCTCAGGAGCCTTGGGGCATACGGACTCTCGACGGATCGGCTGTGCACCAGTACCGTCACAAACCCCCCGCGCGGCGTCTATCCACTTGGCGCGACATCCGCATCATGGACGACCATGGGGAATGCGGAAAGCAAAAAAGACCGCTGTGAGAGGAGGCGTCCATGGGATCGGTACGCAAGGCGAGTGCCTGGCTTGGCCTCGTCGACGACAACGATGACGAGCGTTACTACGACGACGACTATTCCGAGGGGACCGACTCCGGGGACGCCTGGGTCACCGACCCCCGCGTGAAGGTCGCCAGCGACACGGCCGAGGAGAAGGGCCGCCGGATCGGCACGGTGACCCCGGACAGCTTCCGGGACGCGCGGCTGATCGGTGAGCTGTTCCGCGAGGGCGTCCCGGTCATCGTGAACCTCACGGCCATGGAGGCCGCCGACGCCAAGCGCGTCGTGGACTTCGCGGCCGGACTCATCTTCGGGCTGCGCGGTTCGATCGAGCGGGTCTCCACCCGCGTGTTCCTGCTGACCCCCGCCAACACGGAGATCGTGAACGGCGACCCGGCCGCGCACCGCGCGGACGGCTTCTTCAACCAGAGCTGAGGCAGGGCCGCTCACCGGCCCTGCCCCCTCGGGGGAGCACGACGCACCGGTCAGGCGGAGACGCGGGACTGCGCGGCCTCCCTCGGCGCGGGCAGCTCCACCGCGGGCGCCTCGCACTGCATCGCCCGTGGCAGCCGTGCCGCCATCACCGCCCCGAGCAGCAACAGCGCCGCGCTCACCAGCAGCGTGACGTGCAGCCCGCGCACGAAGCAGTCGCGCGCGGCCTCCCGCAGGGCGACCCCGGCCGGCCCGCCGAGCCGTCCGGCCACCTCGTAGGCCTCCCCCAGCGAATGCCCCGCCGCGGCCGACGCCGAAGCCGGCACCCCGGGGACGGACGACAGCCCGGGCGCGTACGCCGCGTTCATCACGCTGCCCAGCAGCGCGATCCCGATCCCCGCCCCCAACTGGTACGACGTCTCCCCGATCGCCGCCGCCCCGCCCGCCTGCTCCGGCGGAGCCTCGCTCAGCATCGACTCGTACGCCGCGAACAGCGTCGTCTCCAGTCCGAAGCCGAGCAGCACGAACCCGAAGAGCAGCAGGCCCGCGTTGTCCTCCCCGCCCATCGCGGTCAAGGTCAGCACGGCCGCCGCCGTGAGGCAGAAGCCCCCGCACACCATCCGCCGCGGCCCGAACCGCCGCAGCAGCCGTGCCCCGGCGAGGCCCGCCGCCATCGCCGCGAAGGTCAGCGGCAGCAGCCGCAGCCCCGTCTCCAGCGGCGACAGCCCCAGCACCAGTTGCAGGTACTGCGCCGCGATCAGTTCCAGGCCCACCAGTGCCAGCATCGCCAGCACGATGCACCCCACCGAGGTGCTGAACGCCGGCCGGGCGAACATCCTCAGGTCCACCAGCGGATGCCTGCGCCGCCGCTGACGCCGTACGAACGACGTGAGCAGCGCCGCGCCCGCCATCAGCGGCACCACGGTGAGGGCGCCCAGTTCCCCGCCGCCCAGCCGTTTCACGCCCAGGACGACGCCGAACAGCCCGGCCGCCGCCATCAGCGCGCCCACGACGTCCCACGGTCCGTCGCCCGTGCCCCGCGACTCGGGCAGCAGCAGGCGGCCCACCGGCAGGCTGATCAGCATCAACGGAATGTTGACGAGGAAGACGGAGCCCCACCAGAAGTGCTCCAGCAGGAAGCCGCCGAGCAGCGGTCCCACCGCGGCGCCGACCGCGGCCACCGCGCTCCAGATGCCTATCGCGAGCGCCCGTTCCCGCCGGTCGGGGAAGACCTGCCGCAGGATCGACAGGGTCGCCGGCATGATCATCGCGCCGCCCACACCCAGCAGCGCCCGCGCGACGATGAGCAGCTGCGCGGTTTCGGCGAACGCCGCCAGCGCGGAGGCGACGCCGAACAGCGCGTATCCGAGCAGCAGAACCTTTCTGCGGCCCACCTTGTCGCCGAGCGTGCCGAAGAGGATCAGCAGCGAGGCGCAGACCAGTGGATAGGTGTCGACGATCCAGAGCAGTTCGATGGCGCCGGGCCTGAGGTCCTCGGTGACGGCGGGCACCGCGACGTGCAGCACGGTCGCGTCGACGGCGACCAGGAGCAGGCTGACGCACAGCACCAGGAGCACGACCCAGCGGTTGGCACCGGCCCCGGCCGCCCGACGGCGCAGCCGAACGGCAGCCGTGGTCGTCCCGGACATGTACGTACCTCCCAGGTGTTTCCTCGGGTTCGGCGGGCTCGCGGGGCGGGGACTCCCCGTGACTCGGCCGGAGAGGAGCGGTGGTCTCCGGCCCGCGCAACGAACGACGAGTGACACGCAGCGTACGCGAGTCCGAGGCTCGGCCACGTGGCGGACCTCTCAGAGCCAGGGGGAACCCGTGTGGCGTACACCACTGTGCTCACGGCCCGTGCACCCCGGCGCACCCTGCGCTGGTGTGCCCGGCCGATAATCGAGCCCGTGACCGATCTTGAGACGCGTGTGGCGCCCACCGGCTCCGCGGCCCCGCGCCGGGCGGCCCCGGCCCTGCTGGGGTACGCGGCCGTCCGTGTCCTGGGGCTGCTCGCCCTCGCCGGGTGGAGCGCGGCGCGCGACAAGAGCGCGTTCACCTTGCTGACGGCCCGCTGGGACTCCCTCTGGTACACGCGGGTCGCGGAGCTGGGCTACGGCTACGAGGTGCGCCTGCCGAACGGCGACGTCCACTCCAACCTGGCCTTCTTCCCGCTGCTGCCGTGGCTGGAGCGGCTGCTGCACGCGGTGACCCCGCTGTCGTACGCGGCCGCCGGCTTCGTGGTCTCGCTGGTCGCCTCGCTCGCCGCGGCCTGGGGGATCTTCGCGGTCGCCGACCATGTGTACGGGCGCCGGGCCGGGGTGTGCGCGGTGCTGCTGTGGGCGGTGCTGCCGGTCGGGATCGTGCAGTCGATGGCGTACAGCGAGTCGCTGTTCACCGCGCTGGCCGCCTGGTCGCTGTACGCGGTGCTCACCGGCCGGTGGGTGACCGCGGGGGTGCTGGCGTCGCTGGCCGGTCTGACCCGGCCGGTGGGGATCGCCGTGGTGGCGGCGGTGTGGGCGGCCGGCGCCGTCTCGTTCGCGCGCGAGCGCGGCCCGTCACCCGTGCGGGAGGCGCCCGTCGCGGTACGCGCCCTCGGTCTGTTCCTCGCACCCCTCGGTACCGCCGGTTACGTCCTGTGGGTGGGCCACCGCACCGGGCAGGGTCCGCTCGGCTACCTCGACGTCCAGGCGGGCTGGCGCAACGGCCTCGACGGCGGCTACGCGTTCGCCCGTTTCGTCCTCGAGAAGTTCACGTCGTTCCCGTCGGTGCTCGCCGGCCTCGCCCTGGTCGTCGGCGTCGCCCTGCTGATCCGGCTGTACGCCGCCGGTGTCCGCGCCCGCCAGCCGCTCCCGCTGCTGGTGTACACCGGTGTGGTCCTCGCGCTCGCCCTGTGCGCGTCGAGCTACTTCGGCTCGAAGCCGCGCCTGCTGCTGCCCTCCTTCCCGCTGCTGCTGCCCCTCGCCGTGGCCCTGGCGCGCCTGCGGACCGCCAGGTCGGCGGCGGTGGTGGCCGCGGTCGCGGTCGCGTCGGCCGTATACGGGGCGTGGTGGCTGAACGGTTCCGGTCCGCCGTAATTCACTAAAAGGATCCCCCAGAATGATCAAAGGAATTGAAGGGAACGGTGCGGCCGTATTGCGTAATGGCGAGGAATAAGCGCCGTCCTGAGAGCAATCCCACATCACATCGTCATCACAAACCCGTGGATTCGCCCGGGAACTGCGCTCACTCGCTGTAACGTCGATTGGGTGCGTACCGAACGAAACCTCACCCGTCTGGACCGGGTGTTCGCGAGGCTCGACCGTGAGCCGGAACGGCCCACCCACATCGATGTGCCGAAGATGAGCAGGCACCGGGTGGCGCTGTTCGCCTCGACGCTGGCCTTCTACGCGGCGATCGTGTGGCTCGTGGTGATCACCTCGTGGCTGGTCCGCCTCGACTGGCAGGTCATGTTCTTCCGGCCGTACCAGCAGTGGTCGGAGATCCACTGGTTCGTCGACTACTACGTCGTCCTCGGCCAGCGCGGCCCGACCGCCGTGATGGTCGCCGCCTGGCTCGGCTGGAGATCCTGGCGCCAGCACACCCTGCGCCCGCTGCTCGCGCTCGGCGTCTCGCTGCTGCTGCTGAACATCACCGTCGGCGCCGCGAAGATCGGCATGGGCCGTCTCGGACCGCACTACGCCACCACCATCGGCTCGAACGAGATGTGGCTGGGCGGCGATATATTTCCCAGCGGCCACACCGCCAACGCCGTCGTGACCTGGGGAATCCTGGCGTATCTGGCCTCCACCCCGAGAGCGCGCCGCTGGCTGTCCGCGCTCTCCGCGGTGACCTCGCTCGGAGTCGGGCTGGCCACCGTCTACCTCGGTACGCACTGGCTGAGCGACGTGCTGCTGGGCTGGGCCGCGGGGCTGCTGATCCTGCTGGCGCTGCCGTGGTTCGAGCCGCTGATCGCCCGCGCCGAGGTCTATATCCTCGACCGGCGTGACCGCTGGCGCGACCACCGCGCCGGCGCGGTTCCCACGCCCACCCCGGTCGCCGTACCGGTGGCGCTCACCACGCGCCCCACGGCCCACGACGAGACCACCGCGGCCCGCGAGTCGGCGGCGGCGAGCCGTCCGCCCAGGTCACCGGTGTACCTGGCCCCTGGCCCGCACTGCGTCCACACGGAGCGCACCCCGGTCACCCCGGGCGGCACCCGCCGCCCACCGCACTCCGACCGCCTCCCGCGCGGTTCGGCCACCCCGGCGGCCCGCCCCCTGACAGGCGGCTGACCGGCGGCGGGGCCGCCGGTACGCACACACCCGGCCCCCGCGCGAAGGCCCCGGTCCCTGGTCCCAGGAGCCGGGGCCTTCGCCGTCGACCGGAGTCTTCTTCGTCGCCGGGTGTCTCAGCCCTTCCAGGCCTTCGCCACGCGGCCGTCGCTCACCTCGAAGTTCAGTCGGCCCACGCGGTACTCCATGGTGATGATCGTCCCGGGCGCCAGCGAGCGCACCGTCGACCACCCCCGTTCGCGGGCGAGTCGCTCGGCCCGGTCGGCGTCGAGGCCGACATAACCGTCCGGACTGTCCTGGGGCTCCGCAGGCGGAGTGGGAATCGGTGCCATACCGCCACGCTAGGCCGAGGGCCGTCCTTCCGGGAACCCCGGACCGGAGATGTGGATCACTCCGGTCACACTTCTGTCACAGGATCACGACACGCGTTTCGGCCGAACTCCGTCACACGTACGAGCGGTTTCGTACGCCTTCCGCGCGCATTCGAACGTAATTCCCGCGTGTCGTCCCGGGTTCCCGAAAAGCCCGGCGGAAAGTTCCCGGAGAACCGCCCCCGGACCGCGTTCCATTCCGATTCCGAAGGGGATGAGCGGGAGCCGGCTCCCATGGGAAATGCACGGCTTCCCCACATGACCTCCGCACTCACCCGGCCGGGGCGGGCGGTGGCGCGAGCATCAAGGCGTCGGCTCGCGGGCATCCGTGCGGCGCGGGCGACGGCGGGCCCGGGGGGCGACGAGCGAAGGGGCGAGCGATGGGGACGCAGACCGTGACGGTGACGGCGCCGTCCGCGCGGGCCAGGCGCTACGGCCGTCTGGTGGTCGACTGGCTGACCACCACCGACCACAAGAAGATCGGGCACCTCTATCTGATCACGTCGTTCGGGTTTTTCCTGGTCGGCGGGGTCATGGCGCTGATCATGCGCGCCGAGCTCGCCCGGCCCGGTCTTCAGCTCGTGGACAACCAGCAGTTCAATCAGTTGTTCACCATGCACGGCACGATCATGCTGCTGCTGTTCGCGACCCCGACGTTCGCCGGGTTCGCCAACGAGATCATGCCGTTGCAGATCGGCGCCCCCGACGTGGCCTTCCCTCGGCTGAACATGCTCTCGTACTGGCTGTTCCTGTTCGGCGGTCTGATTGTGCTGGGCTCGCTGCTGATCCCCACGGGACCGGCGGCCTTCGGCTGGTTCGCCTACGCGCCGCTCAACGACTCCACGTTCTCCCCCGGCATCGGCCCCGACCTGTGGATCATGGGGCTGGCGCTGGCCGGGTTCGGCACGATTCTCGGCGCGGTCAACTTCGTCACCACGATCATCGGCATGCGCGCGCCCGGCATGACCATGTTCCGGATGCCGATCTTCACCTGGAACACGCTGTTCACGTCGATCCTGATCCTGATGGCGTTCCCGGTGCTCGCCGCGGCCCTGCTGGTCCTGGAGGCGGACCGCCGGTTCGGCTCCCACGTCTTCGAGGCGGCCAACGGCGGGGCGCTGCTGTGGCAGCACCTGTTCTGGTTCTTCGGGCATCCGGAGGTGTACATCATCGCGCTGCCGTTCTTCGGCATCATCACGGAGATCGTCCCGGTGTTCAGCCGCAAGCCGATCTTCGGGTATCTGACGCTGGTGGGCGCGACGATGGCGATCACGGGCCTGTCGGTGGTGGTGTGGGCGCACCACATGTTCGCCACCGGCGCGGTGCTGCTGCCGTTCTTCTCCTTCATGTCGTTCCTGATCGCCGTGCCGACGGGCGTGAAGTTCTTCAACTGGACCGGGACGATGCTGAAGGGCTCGGTGTCCTTCGAGACGCCGATGCTGTGGGCGCTGGGCTTCCTGGTGACGTTCCTGTTCGGCGGTCTGACCGGGGTGATCCTGGCGTCGCCGCCGATGGACTTCCATGTCACCGACACCTACTTCGTGGTGGCGCACTTCCATTACGTCGTCTTCGGCACGGTGGTCTTCGCGATCTTCGCCGGGTTCTTCTTCTGGTGGCCCAAGTTCACCGGCAAGCTGCTCGACGAGCGGCTGGGGAAGGTGCAGTTCTGGACGCTGTTCGTCGGCTTCCACACCACATTTCTGGTGCAGCACTGGCTGGGCGCGGAGGGCATGCCGCGCCGCTACGCCGACTATCTGGCCGCGGACGGCTTCACCGCCCTGAACACCGTCTCGACGATCGGCTCCTTCCTGCTGGGCCTGTCGACGCTGCCGTTCCTCCACAACGTCTGGAAGACCACCAAGTACGGCGTGCGGGTCGAGGTCGACGACCCGTGGGGGTTCGGCCGCTCCCTGGAGTGGGCGACCTCCTGCCCGCCGCCCCGTCACAACTTCACCGCGCTGCCACGGATCCGCTCGGAGTCCCCGGCGTTCGATCTGCACCATCCGGAGTACGCGGCGGAGATCCCGCAGCCGGAGCCGAAGAAGCACCAGGCCGAACGGTAGGCGAGAGGCCCTGGCCGCGGTCGCCGGGCAGCGGACGGCCCCGTCCCGGTCGGTGCACCGGGCGGGGCCGTGCGGCGCGGCTCAGAAGGACAGGCGCAGGCCGGGCTTGATCAGGTCGGGGTCGCCGCCGATGGCGGCCTTGTTGGCGGTGTAGATCCGCTGCCAGGTGGTGCCGTACCGGGCGGCGATCGTGCTGAGCGTGTCGCCCTCGCGGACGGTGTGGTCGCCGCGGGAGGCGCCGCGCGAGCCGTGCCCCGCCGGGCGCTCCGAGACCTCGGAGGCGTTCGACGACGTCGAGTTCCGTGGGGTCTGGGAGGTCTTGGAGGTCTTCGACCGGGAGGTGTCCGGCTTGCTGGCCGCGCCGGCCGCGGAGGCGTCGGGTGCGCTGCCGGACGCGCCGGCACGCGCCGAGCAGGTCGGCCACGCGCCCCAGCCCTGGGACCGCTGGACCTTGGTGGCGACGGAGATCTGCTGTGCCTTGGTGGCCTGGTCGGCGGTGGGCGCGTAGGCGGTTCCGCCGAAGGCGCGCCAGGTGGAGGCGGAGAACTGGAGTCCGCCGTAGTAGCCGTTGCCGGTGTTGATGTGCCAGTTGCCGCCGCTCTCGCACTGGGCGATGCGGTCCCACACTCCGCTGTCCGCCGCGGCGGCGTTGCCGGTGGCGGCCAGCAGTCCGAGGGGGGCGAGCAGCGCCGCCCCGGCGAGGACCGCCGTCGTGCGTGCCTTGCCGGCGCCGTCGCGGGCGTCGAAGCGGGTGTCATCGGCACATTCGGACATGTAGATCCCTCTCTACGGACCCGGGCTCCCCCTGAGCGGGGCGCGCCGTCCGCGCGGGAACGCGGTCGTCACGCTCCGCCCCGTCCGTCGGCGTCGGTGCTGCGCGAAGGTCTGGCTCTGCGCGGCCGGCGGACGTACCCGAGCGGTGCTCGTTGCACACGGCGGAGGAATGTACGGACCCTGACGAGCCGTCATCAACCAACTCCGCGTCTCCGCAGGTCAGTTGCCCGTTACCGCAGGTAATGGCCAGTTCCTGCCAGCCACTTCATGCGCTGATTTCCGCATTTGTCGACCAGCGCCCCGCCCGCGCTGTGGCCCACTTCACGAGACCAACCTCCGTGACCTCCCCGTTACTTGACCAAGAGTGTCCGATCCCGCGCACATCGTGACCGTCCGCGTCGGGTGCTTCGAATCCCTTCGCGATGCAGCGTGACTCCCGCCACAGATCGCCCGTTGTCTTCTGCATGAGCCGGGGAGTCACCCGGCCACGCCAACGCACCGCATCCGAGGGAGTCACCCGTGCCGCGCATGCTCGACGTCAGCGACGAGGTACGCGCCGAGATCGGCGACGAAGAAGCCGACCGGCTGCTCACCGGAGACAACGCCCCCGGCAGTTACGACTGCACGTCCTGCCGCACTCCGGGCGACTCCGAGCAGGAGCGCACCAGCACCGTCCTGTTCATCGGGGACGAGACCGCCGTCCTCGCCTTCGCCCACGCCACCTGCCTGCCCTCGCAGGTCGTGCAGGTCACCGAGGAGCAGCTCAAGGGCGCGGTCCGCTCCATCAGCGGCGACACCGTCGACCTGGACACCGAGAAGGTCGTGCCCGAGCAGGCCGTGCTCGGCGTGACCAGCGGACTCGTCCTGATCGCCGGGGAGTTGCACCCGGCCCTGGTGGTCGAGCCGACCGCGCCCATCGTGCAGCCCGGCACGACCGGCGTCGGCGACGACTTCCTGCCGCTCCTCATCGAGCAGGGCTTCATGCCGGTGACCGAACTCTCCGAGGTCCCGCCGGTCCAGCACGGCTGGTCGGTGCTGCTGGCCATGGGTCAGCTGCACGCCGTGCTCCAGCCGTCGGCCAACGGCGGCCAGCCGGTGGCCTGGTGGCAGGCGCACCAGCCGCTCCAGGTGACGGATGGCTGGCGGGCCGCCGCCAACAAGCACCAGCAGGTGCTGATGTTCGCGGCGCCGGTCGGCTCCATCGGCCGTCAGCCCCGCGAGGACCTGCTGAGGGACGCGCTGGACAAGGCGGCGGCCAACGGCAAGCTGGTCGCGGCCGCGCTCCCGCTCGCGGGCACCTGAGCCGCCCGGGCCGCGCGGCCCGCACCGCGTAGCCGCATCCCTTCCCGCCCGGGGTCGTTTGGACATACGTGCACACCTACGACGTTCCCCGCCGCCAGAGCTACCCGCCGCTCCCGTCCGCGCGACCGGCACCGGAACCTCAGGGCGGCCCATCGGCCACGCCGATCTACGACGCGCTCTACGCCGAGTACGTCAAGTCGTTCCGTTCCCTGCCGGGCGACCGCAGCGGCGAGGAGGAACTGGCGTTCACCGCCTTCGGCAGTGGCCCGCACGGCACGGGGTCGTTCAGCAGCTCGCTCAGCGGCTCCTACGGCTCGTACGGCGGCTCCTACAGCGCCTACAGCGCGGGCGCGCAGAGTGCGCGGCACGGGCTCGGCCAGCAGTCGCAGTGGCAGCGCGTCGGGCCGCTGGGCCAGGTCGGCCAGCAGGACACGAACACGGGGATGCACCACATCCCGGCGCCGCTTCCCCCGGTGGCC
>NZ_BQUN01000063.1:0-40068 GCF_026008495.1 Streptomyces sp. A012304 | reverse complement strand
ACCGGCCTACTTCTTCTTCGCGCCGCGCTTCTCGCGCACCCGCACCGAGATGTGGATCGGCGTGCCCTCGAAGCCGAACTCCTCGCGCAGCCGCCGCTCGATGAAGCGCCGGTAACCCGCCTCGATGAAGCCGGAGGCGAACAGCACGAACCGCGGCGGCTTGGTGCCGGCCTGGGTGCCGAAGAGGATGCGCGGCTGCTTGCCGCCCCGGATCGGGTGCGGGTGGGCCGAGACCAGCTCGCCGAGGAAGGCGTTCAGCCGGCCCGTGGGCACGCGGGTCTCCCAGCCGGCCAGCGCGGTCTCGATCGCGGGGACCAGCTTCTCCATGTGCCGTCCGGTGCGCGCCGAGACGTTCACCCGGGGCGCCCAGGACACCTGGCCGAGCTCGGTCTCGATCTCCCGCTCCAGGTAGTAGCGGCGCTCCTCGTCGAGGGTGTCCCACTTGTTGTACGCGATGACGAGCGCGCGGCCCGCCTCGACGGCCATGGTGAGGATGCGCTGGTCCTGCACCGAGATGCTCTCGGAGGCGTCGATCAGGACGACCGCCACCTCGGCCTTCTCGACGGCGGCCGCGGTGCGCAGCGAGGCGTAGTAGTCGGCGCCCTGCTGGAGGTGGACCCGCTTGCGGATGCCGGCCGTGTCGACGAACTTCCAGGTGACGCCGCCGAGTTCGATCAGCTCGTCGACCGGGTCACGGGTGGTGCCCGCGAGTTCGTTGACGACGACCCGCTCCTCGCCCGCCACCTTGTTCAGCAGCGAGGACTTGCCGACGTTGGGGCGGCCGATGAGGGCGATGCGGCGCGGGCCGCCGACCGCCGTGCCGAAGGTCTGCTCGGGCGCCTCCGGCAGCGCCTCCAGGACGGCGTCCAGCATGTCGCCGGTGCCGCGGCCGTGCAGCGCGGAGACCGGGTGGGGCTCGCCCAGGCCCAGGGACCACAGGTAGGCCGCGTCGGCCTCGCCGCTGGGCCCGTCGACCTTGTTGGCGCACAGCACGACGGGCTTGCCGGCCTTGCGCAGCAGACGGACGACCGCCTCGTCGGTGTCGGTGGGGCCGACCTTGGCGTCGACGACGAACACGACGGCGTCGGCGGCCTCGATCGCGTACTCGGCCTGCGCGGCCACGGAGGCGTCGATGCCGAGGACGTCCTGCTCCCAGCCGCCGGTGTCGACGACCTTGAAGCGGCGGCCCGCCCACTCCGCCTCGTAGGTGACGCGGTCGCGGGTGACGCCCGGCTTGTCCTCGACGACCGCCTCGCGGCGGCCGATGATGCGGTTCACCAGGGTCGACTTGCCGACATTGGGGCGGCCGACGACGGCGAGCACGGGCAGCGGACCGTGGCCCGCCTCCTCGATGGCGCCCTCGACGTCCTCCAGGTCGAAGCCCTCTTCCGCGGCGAGCTCCATGAACTCCGCGTACTCGGCGTCGCCGAGCGCCCCGTGATCGTGCTCGAATCCGTCCGAGCCGCCGGGCTGGATGTGGTCGTTCATGAAGTCCGTACCTCGTCGTTCATTCGTGGTGATCGGTGGAGCACCCGGTGGTGTGCCGGCTGAACCACTACTCAGTGTCGCCCAGCGCCCGGTCGGACGCCCGGCGTTTTACCGCGCCCCGGTCGGACGGCCGGTGAGCCGTCTGGCCTGTTCCAGGTGCGCGGCCAGCTGCTTCTGGATCCGCTCGGTCGCCTCGTCCAGCGCCTTGCGGGTGCGCCGCCCGCTGCCGTCGCCCGCCTCGAACGGGTCGCCGAAGACGACGTCGACGCGGGAGCGCAGCGGGGGCAGCCCCTTCAGCAACCGTCCCCGTCGCTCGGAACTTCCCAGCACGGCGACCGGGACGATCGGCGCCCCGCTGCGCACCGCGAAGTAGGCGAGCCCGGCGCGCAGGGAGGCGAAGTCGCCCTCGCCGCGGGTGCCCTCGGGGAAGATCCCGAGGACCCCGCCATTGTCCAGGACGCCCAGCGCGCGGGTGATCGCCGTGCGGTCGGTGGTCCCACGGTCGACCTTGAGCTGGCCGATGCCGGTCAGGAAGGGGTCGAGCGGGCCGATGAACGCCTCCTTCTTGATCAGGAAGTGCGTCGGCCGGGGCGCCACGCCCATGACCATCGGTCCGTCGACGTTGTGGGAGTGGTTGACGGCGAAGATCACCGGCCCGCTCGCCGGGACCTTCCAGGCGCCCAGCACCCGAGGCTTCCACAGCCCGTACATCAGGCCGACGCCGATGCGCCGCCCGACCTCGGCGCCCCGCTCCGAAGGCAGCTCGCTCACTTTCCGGCCCGCTTCTCCTCGACGAGGGTGACGACGCACTCGATGACCTGCGCCAGCGTCAGCTCGGTGGTGTCCACCTCGACCGCGTCGTCCGCCTTGGCGAGGGGCGAGGTCTTGCGGGAGGAGTCGGCGGCGTCCCGCTTGATGAGGGCCTCGCGGGTGGCGTGGACGTCGACGCCCTTCAGCTCGCCGCTGCGGCGGGCGGCCCGGGCCTCCGCCGACGCGGTCAGGAAGATCTTCAGGTCCGCGTCGGGCAGCACGGTGGTGCCGATGTCCCGCCCCTCGACGACGATCCCCTTCTCGGCGGAGGAGGCGAGCGACCGCTGCAACTCGGTGATCCGGGCCCGCACCTCCGGCACGGCGCTGACGGCGCTGACCTTGGAGGTGACCTCCTGGGTGCGGATCGGGCCGGCCACGTCGGTGCCGTCGACCGTGATCGTCGGGTTCGCCGGGTCGGTGCCGGAGACGATCTCCGGCTTGCCGGCGACGGCGGCGATCGCGGTGGGGTCCTCGATGTCGATCCCGTTGTTCACCATCCACCACGTGATCGCGCGGTACTGCGCACCGGTGTCCAGGTAGCTCAGGCCGAGCTGGGCCGCGACGGCCTTGGACGTGCTCGACTTGCCCGTGCCGGAGGGACCGTCGATGGCGACAATCACGGGCTGGGCGGCGCCGTTTTCCACGGGGGGACACCTTCCTGGTGCGAGGTGGTGGGCTACGGGGACGAGACTGTGCCCCGCACAAGGTTACTGGGTGGCGGTCACCCGTCCGGCAGCACAGGGGTGCGCCGGGGCCGCTGAGGTGCGGCTACCGCCGGATCGCCCAGCCCCGCTCGCGCAGCGCCGCGGAGAGCACCGTGGCGCTCTTGGGCTCCACCATCAGCTGTACCAGACCCGCCTGCTGTCCCGTCGCGTGCTCGATGCGGACGTCCTCGATGTTGACACCGGCGGCGCCCGCGTCGGCGAAGATCCGCGCCAGCTGCCCGGGCTGGTCGTCGATCAGCACGGCGACGACCTCGTACGCCCGCGGAGCGGACCCGTGCTTGCCGGGGACACGGACCTGGCCGGCGTTGCCGCGGCGCAGGACGTCCTCGATGCCGCCGGCGCCCTCGCCGCGCTTGTCCTCGTCGGCGGACTGCAGGGCCCGCAGCGCCCGGACGGTCTCCTCCAGGTCGGCGGCGACATCGGTGAGCAGGTCGGCGACCGGCCCCGGGTTCGCGGAGAGGATGTCGATCCACATCCGGGGGTCGGAGGCGGCGATCCGGGTCACGTCCCGGATGCCCTGCCCGCACAGCCGTACGGCGGCCTCCTCGGCGTGCTCCAGCCGGGCGGCGACCAGGCTGGAGACCAGGTGGGGCATGTGGGAGACCAGCGCCACCGCCCGGTCGTGGGCGTCGGCGTCCATCACCACCGGGACGGCCCGGCAGTGCGAGACCAGCTCCAGCGCCAGGTTCAGCACCTCGGTGTCGGTGTCCCGGGTCGGCGTCAGCACCCAGGGCCGGCCCTCGAAGAGGTCCCCGGTCGCGGCCAGCGGGCCGGACTTCTCCCGGCCGGACATGGGGTGCGTGCCGAGGTACGTCGACAGGTCCAGGCCGAGCGCCTCCAGCTCGCGGCGCGGGCCGCCCTTGACGCTGGCGACGTCGAGGTAGCCGCGGGCCACACCGCGGCGCATGGCCTCGGCGAGCACACCGGCCACATGGGCGGGCGGGGCGGCGACGATGGCCACGTCGACCGGGCCGTCGGGGGTCTCGTCGGTGCCGGCGCCGAGCGCGGCCGCCGTACGGGCCTGCTCGGGGTCGCGGTCCTCCAGGTGGACGACGACGCCCCGCTGGACGAGCGCCAGGGCCGCGGAGGTGCCGATGAGCCCGGTTCCGATGACGAGTGCGGTCCTCACTGGGCGATGTCCTTGCGCAGGGCGGCGGCGGCACCGAGGTAGACGTGGTGGATGCCGGCGCGCGGCAGATCGGACTCGACGTGCGCGAGGATCCGCACGACCCGCGGCATGGCGCCCCGTACGTCGAGCTCCTGGGCGCAGATCAGCGGGACGTCGACGATGCCCAGCTTGCGGGCGGCGGCGGCCGGGAAGTCGCTGTGTAGGTCGGGCGTGGCCGTGAACCAGATGCTGATCAGGTCGTCGGCGGTGAGGGAGTTCCGCTCCATGATGGCGGTGAGCAGGGCCCCGACCTGCTCGTCCATGTGGCCGGCCTCGTCCTTCTCCAGCTGGACGGCCCCCCGGACCGCTCGTACCGCCACCGCACCGCTCCTCGTTCGTCGATCTGTGTCGGTTTCCAGCCTAGTCAGCCCGCGTCGGCGGCATCCGCGACGCCCGCCCGCTGAGACGGACCGTTTCGCGGCTCTTCTCCGGAGTTGCTTCTCCTTGAGGGCCTTCGGTGCCAGGATGGCGGAATGACCCCCTCCGCCTCACGTCGTACGGTTCTTCTCGCGACAGGCGCCGCGGGCGCGGCGGCACTCGTCGCGGGCTGCGGCGGCTCGGACGACGGAGGCGCGTCGGACGCCTCGCGCTCACCGAACGCCACCGGTGACCGGGAACTCGCGAAGACGAGCGACATCCCGGTCGGCGGCGGCAAGATCTTTCCGGACGAGAAGGTCGTGGTCACGCAGCCGACCGAGGGCGAGTTCAAGGCCTTCTCCGCCGTCTGCACCCACCAGGCCTGCACGGTGGCCGCCGTCGCCGACGGCACCATCAACTGCCCCTGCCACCGGAGCAGCTTCCGCATCACCGACGGGTCGGTGACCGGCGGCCCGGCGACCAGGCCGCTGCCGGCGGAGCGGATCACGGTGGAGGGCGGCACCATCAGACTGGCGTGACCCCGGCGGCTCAGTCCCAGAGCGCTCCGAGGGTCACCAGTTCGCCCCGGTACTCGATCCGGTCGGCCCACTCCGTCGGCCAGGCGTCGGCACCGGCGTACGCGCCCGCGAAGGCCCCGGCGAGGCAGGCGATGGAGTCGGAGTCGCCCGAGGAGCAGGCGGCCCGGCGCAGCGCGGTCACCGGCTCGTCGGGGAAGAGCAGGAAGCACAGCAGCCCGCTCGCCATCGCCTCCTCGGCGATCCACCCCTCCCCCGTCGCCAGGCACGGGTCGGTCTCGGGTGACGGGCGGCGCAGGGCCTCCTGGAGGCGCTCCAGGACGGCCAGGCAGTCGTCCCAGCCGCGCGCGATGAACTGCTCCGGGGACGGGTCCTGGGAGCGGGTCCACAGGTCGCCCAGCCAGCGCTCGTGGTAGCGGGTGCGGTTGTCGAGGGCGTACGAGCGCAGCAGCCCGACCAGGCCGGCCGGTTCGGCGCCCTGCGCGAGCAGGCGTACGGCGTGGGCGGTGAGGTCGGAGGCGGCGAGCGCGGTGGGGTGCCCGTGGGTGAGGCCGGACTGGAGCTGGGCGGCACCGGCCCGCTGCTCGTCGCTGAGGCCGGGCGCGAGACCGAGCGGGGCGACGCGCATGTTGGCGCCGCAGCCCTTGGAGCCGATCTGGCTCGCGTCCTGCCACCGGCGGTGCTCGTCCTTCAGCAGGTTGCAGGCGGTCATGCAGGTGCGGCCCGGGGCCCGGTTGTTCTCGGGCGACTGGTACCAGTCGATGAACTCCTCGCGCAGCGGCCGCTCGAGCCGCGACGGGACCAGCAGCCCCCGGTCCATGGAGGTGCGCAGGGCGCGTGCCACGGCCAGGGTCATCTGGGTGTCGTCGGAGACGAAGGCGCGCTGTGGCAGCGGCATCTCCCGCCACGGCCCGAACTTGGCGAGGATCGACGGGACGTCGTTGAACTCGGTCGGGAACCCGAGCGCGTCCCCCAGCGCGAGGCCCACCAGGGCTCCGGTGGCGGCGCGCTTCCTGACGGTGGTGGAGGCGGTCATGCGGAACGTCCTTCCCGGGGCGGTCGCAGCAGGGGCGGGTGGAGGGTGGTGGCGGTGCCCGCGCGGTAGAGGGCGGCCGGTTTGCCCCGGCCGCCGGTCAGACGCGCGGCGCCGCCGGGGACGGGCTCGACGAAGCCCGGGGTGGCGAGCACCTTGCGGCGGAAGTTGGGCCGGTCCAGGCCGGTGCCCCACACCGTCTCGTACACCTGCTGGAGCTCGCCGAGGGTGAACTCGGGCGGGCAGAAGGCGGTGGCGAGGCAGGTGTACTCGAGCTTGGCGCCGACGCGTTCATGGGCGTCGGCCAGGATCCGGTCGTGGTCGAAGGCGAGCTGCCGGACGTCGTCGTACGGCATCCAGCGCGCCTGGGCCGCGTCGCCGCCACCGTGCGGTTCGGGCGCGTCGGGCAGCAGTGCGGCGAAGGCGACGGACACGACCCGCATCCTGGGGTCGCGGTCGGGTTCGCTGTAGGTGCGCAGCTGCTCCAGGTGGAGCCCGGAGACGTCCTCCAGGCCGGTCTCCTCGGCGAGTTCACGCCGGGCGGCCCGCTCCGCCGACTCGTCGGGCAGCACGAAGCCCCCGGGCAGCGCCCAGCGGCCGGCGTACGGCTCCTGGCCCCGCTCGACGAGCAGGACGTGCAGCGTGCCCTCGCGCAGCGTGAGGATCGCGAGGTCCACGGTGACGGCGAAGGGTTCGTAGGCGTACTTGTCGTAGCCCCGCATGACCTGCACCCCCTTTAATAGTCATCACGACTATAAAAGGGGGTGCGGGTGGTCACAAGCCCTTTCGGGCGGCCCTTTTCGAGGCGAGCCCTTACAGGTCCACTTCCTTCATCAGCATCCCGACCTCGGTGTTGGACAGCCGGCGCAGCCAGCCCGACTTCTGGTCGCCCAGGGTGATCGGGCCGAAGGCGGTGCGCACCAGCTTCTCGACCGGGAAACCGGCCTCGGCGAGCATGCGGCGCACGATGTGCTTGCGGCCCTCGTGGAGGGTGACCTCGACGAGGTAGTTCTTGCCGGTCTGCTCGACGACCCGGAAGTGGTCCGCGCGCGCGTAGCCGTCCTCCAGCTGGATGCCGTCCTTCAGCCGCTTGCCGAGGTCGCGCGGGATCGGGCCCACGATGGCGGCGAGGTAGGTCTTCTTCACGCCGTACCTGGGGTGGGTCAGCCGGTGGGCCAGCTCGCCGTGGTTGGTGAGCAGGATGACGCCCTCGGTCTCGGTGTCGAGCCGCCCGACGTGGAAGAGCCGGGTCTCACGGTTGGTGACGTAGTCCCCGAGGCACTGCCGGCCGTCGGGGTCCTCCATGGTGGACACCACACCGGCCGGCTTGTTCAGCGAGAAGAACTGGTACGACTGCGTCGCGACGGTCAGGCCGTCGACCTTGACCTCGTCCTTCTCCGGGTCGACGCGCTTGCCCTGCTCCAGGACGATCTCGCCGTTGACCTCCACCCGGGCCTGCTCGATCAGCTCCTCGCAGGCGCGCCGGGAGCCGTAGCCCGCGCGCGCGAGGACCTTCTGCAGCCGCTCGCCCTCCTGCTCGGCGCCCGGGAACGTCTTGGGGAGCTTGACGTCCTTCTTCCCGGCGTACCGCTCGCGGTTGCGCTCCTCGACCCGTGCCTCGTACTCGCGTGAGCGCGCCGGAGCCGTACGGCCGCGTCCCCCGCCTCCCCCGCCCTGCTGGGACTGCTTGGGCCCGCCCTTGGCGCCGCCGCGCGCGGAGCCGCCGCGCCCGGACTTGGGGCCGTCCTTGGTCGCCCCGGGGCCCACGTCGTAGCGGCGCTCCTCGGGGCGGGGCTTGCGGGGACGGCCGCCCTGGCCGCCCTGCTTCTGGTCCCTGTCGTTGCCGGCCCCGCGGTAGTTACCGCGCCCGCCGCTCCTGCCGCTACCGCTGCCGCTGCTTCGCATCAAAGTTCCGTCGTCGTCGTGTTCGTCGTGGGACCGTCGTCCGGATCCGGGGCGTCCGGATCGAACGACGGTACGCCTTCCTGGGTCTCGGCCTCGATCGCCTCCGCCTCCGGGAGGAAGGGCGCGAGCTCCGGGAGCTCGTCCAGACCGCGCAGGCCCATCCGCTCCAGGAAGTAGTTCGTCGTCCTGTACAGGATCGCACCTGTTTCGGGTTCCGTGCCCGCCTCCTCGACCAGACCGCGTTGGAGGAGGGTGCGCATCACGCCGTCGCAGTTCACTCCGCGCACGGCCGAGACCCGGCTGCGGCTGACCGGCTGGCGGTAGGCGACCACGGCGAGCGTCTCCAGCGCGGCCTGGGTGAGCCGGGCCTGCTGGCCGTCGAGCACGAAGCGTTCGACGGCGGCGGCGTACTCGGCCCGGGTGTAGACCCGCCAGCCGCCCGCGACGAACCGCAGCTCGAAGCCGCGCCCCTGCGCGGTGTACTCGTCGGCCAGCTCCCGCAGCGCGTCCGCGACCTGGCGCCGCGGCCGTTCCACGATCTTCGCGAGGTGCTCCTCGGTCGCGGGCTCGTCCACGACCATCAGCACGGCCTCCAGGGCGGGCTTGAGGTCGAGGCCGGCGACGGCGCGCGGCCCGGCCTGGACCTCGGGGGTGTCCTCGCTCACGGCTTCCTCTCCTCCTTGGGCGCCTCGGGCGGCCGGTCGAACTCGTCGGTCACCCGCGGTGTCTCGTCCCCGTCCCCGCCGGTCCAGCGCACGAGCAGCTCCCCGAGGGCGGTCTCCTGGTCGAGGGCGACGGCCTTCTCGCGGTACAGCTCCAGCAGCGCCAGGAAGCGCGCCACGACGGTGAGGGTGTCGTCGGTGTCCTCCACCAGCACCCGGAAGCTGGCCTCCCCGAGTTCCCGAAGCCGCCCGATCACGATGTGCGCCTGCTCCCGCACGGAGACGAGCGGCGCGTGGATGTGGTCGACGTACACCTGCGGCTTGGGCTTGGGCTGCATCGCCTTGACCGCGAGCCGGGCGAAACCCTCCGCGCCGATGCTGATGACGACCTCGGGCAGCAGCTCGGCGTGGTGCGGTTCGAGGCCGACGGTACGGGGGTGGCGGCGGGCCTCGTCGTCGAGCCTGCCGGTGAAGATGTCGGCGATCTGCTTGTACGCGCGGTACTGGAGCAGCCGCGCGAAGAGCAGGTCACGGGCTTCGAGCAGCGCCAGGTCCGCCTCGTCCTCGACCTCCGCGGCGGGCAGCAGCCGGGCCGCCTTCAGGTCGAGCAATGTCGCGGCGACGACCAGGAACTCCGTCGTCTGGTCCAGGTCCCAGTCCGGCCCCATGGCCCGGATGTGCGCCATGAACTCGTCGGTGACCTTCGACAGCGCGACCTCGGTGACGTCCAGCTTGTGCTTGGAGATCAGCTGGAGCAGCAGGTCAAAGGGGCCTTCGAAGTTGGCGAGCCGCACCTTGAAGACACCGTCGGACGCCTCCGGGGAGTCGACGGCGGCCGGCTCGTCGTCACGCGCGGGACGCGGCTGCGGCAGCGCCTCGGGCGCTGCCCGCAGCTCGGCCTCCGCCTCCGCGTCGCGTTCCGAACGCCGCTCGGCCTCCGCCTCCGCGTCGCGTCCCGGCCGCCGCTCGGGCTCCGTCGGTTCCGGCTGGGCTGCGGGTGCCGGGGCCGGCTCAGTCCGGTCAGGGGCGGGCGGCTCGGTTCGTGGAGTGCTCGTCCCCGGTCCCCGCCCCAGCGCACGCCGACGGCCGGCCGGTGCGCCGGGGGCGGGAGCGGGAACGTCGTTCGAGGTCATGGCCCCCGCAGGCTACCGCTACCGCCCGCGCAGCCGCCGTACGAGGATGCTGGCGTCCCCGCGGGTCTCCAGGTCGGCGAGGACGACGGCGACCGCCTCACGGACGATGCGGCCCCGGTCGACGGCCAGCCCGTGCTCGCCGCGGAGCACCAGCCGGGCGTGCTCCAGGTCCATCAGCTCCTCGGCGGACACGTACACCGTGATCTTCTCGTCGTGCCGTTCCCGGCCGCTGGGCCGCCGCGTCGCCGAGCGCCCGCGCTTGCGGGGCTGGGCGGCGGCGCCGGCCGCGGGGGCGGCAGAACCTTCCTGCGCGCCCTGGCGCCGCGCGGGACGCTCCGAGCCGGCGGCCCTGCTGCGGGACTCCCCGGCGTCGGCCTGCTCCGCGTCGACCGCCACGTGCTCGGCGCCCTCGCCGTCACCGCCCTGCGCGGGCACGGCGTGCGGCGCGTCCTCGGCCGCGCCGGCCGCCACCGCGTCGCTCTCGCCCGCCGGCGCGGGCACCCGGGCCTCGCCGCCTGCGGGGCGCCGGGGTGCGGACGGCTGGAGCGCCATTCCCCCTGTCGTACGGAAGAGTTCGTCGGCCCCCGGCAGACTCACTCGGCGTGACACCGGGCGAGCACCTCCCTGGCAAGCTGGCGGTAGGCGGCGGCACCGACGGAGTTGGAGGCGTACGTGGTGATCGGCTCACCGGCGACCGTGGTCTCCGGGAAGCGGACCGTGCGCCCGATGACCGTGTGGTAGACGTGGTCGTCGAACGCCTCGACGACCCGCGCGAGCACCTCGCGGCTGTGCACGGTGCGCGAGTCGTACATGGTCGCGAGGATCCCGTCGAGCTCCAGCTCCGGGTTGAGACGCTCCTGGACCTTCTCGATGGTCTCGGTCAGCAGCGCCACACCGCGCAGGGCGAAGAACTCGCACTCCAGCGGGACGATCACCTTGTGCGCGGCCGTCAGCGCGTTGACCGTGAGCAGACCGAGCGAGGGCTGACAGTCGATGACGATGTAGTCGTAGTCGTCCATCAGCGGCTTGAGCGCGCGCTGGAGGGTCGACTCGCGGGCGACCTCGCTCACCAGCTGGACCTCGGCCGCCGACAGGTCGATGTTGCTCGGCAGCAGGTCCATGTTGGGGACGGCGGTCTTCAGGAGCACCTCGTCGGCCGACATCCCCCGCTCCATGAGCAGGTTGTAGACCGTGAGGTCGAGCTCCATGGGGTTGACGCCGAGACCGACCGACAGCGCGCCCTGCGGGTCGAAGTCCACGAGCAGCACCCGGCGTCCGTACTCCGCGAGCGCGGCACCCAGGTTGATGGTCGACGTCGTCTTGCCGACGCCGCCCTTCTGGTTGCACATCGCGATGATCGTCGCGGGTCCGTGGTTCGTCAGCGGGCCCGGGATCGGGAAGTACGGCAGCGGGCGACCGGTCGGGCCGATGCGCTCGCGCCGCTGGCGGGCGGCGTCGGGCGCGAGGGTGGCCGCGTACTCCGGGTCGGGCTCGTACTCGGCGTCGGGGTCGTAGAAGTGCCCGTCGGGCAGTTCGTCGTAGTCGGCGAAGTGGTCGTGGGGCGCGCCACTTCCGTCGCCGGCCATGGCGTTCACGTGATGGCCATCCATGCTCTGGTGTGCTGACAGAGCCGTGTGGGGGCTTCTCTGGCTCTGGTGGGCTGCGAAGGTTCGGACAGCGACGGAGCCGACAGCCTCGAGCCCCGTGGGGCCCGGGCCCCGCGTAGGCATTCCTGGTTGACCACCCCCGGGAGAAAATGTCGACTCATTCACAAGTCGTCTTACCTCCTTGGTGACCAGGAAACTTCTAGACAAGGTCAGCGTGGCACCATGCCGACGGTTGGCGACTCTATGGCGTGTCGGGCGTCCGCAGCAACACAATCCGCCGGACCCGGCCCGATGTGTCGGCAATGAAACATCCCGCTGTCAAGGGCGTACGGCCGTCGCACGGCAGGTTTCGCCGGTGTGCGAATCGGTCTAAGGGTTACGTTCGAGGCGAGTTGACCGAGAGTCGCAAAGTGACCATACACACATCTGGCCGGACCTTGTCGGGCAAGGTCCGGCCGGAAGTGGGCGGTTGACGCGCCATGTTGACGTATCGCCTTTACGAAAAGGTGACTTAGTCGAGCAGCGTGTCGAGCTCCACGTGCTCCAGGCCGTGCGCCTCGGCGACCTCCTTGTAAACCACCTTGCCGTCATGGGTGTTGAGGCCCCTGGCCAGCGCGGGGTCGCGGCGCAGCGCCTCCGCCCAGCCCCGGTCGGCGAGCTCGACGATGTAGGGCAGCGTGGCGTTGGTGAGGGCGTAGGTGGAGGTGTTGGGCACCGCGCCCGGCATGTTGGCGACGCAGTAGAAGACGGAGCCGTGGACCGGGAAGGTCGGCTCGGCGTGCGTGGTGGGGCGGGAGTCCTCGAAGCAGCCGCCCTGGTCGATCGCGATGTCGACAAGGACACTTCCCGGCTTCATCCGGGAGACCAGCTCGTTGGTGACCAGCTTCGGGGCCTTGGCGCCGGGGATGAGGACGGCGCCGATGACGAGGTCGGCCTCCAGGCAGGCCTTCTCCAGCTCGAAGGCGTTGGAGACGACGGTCTGGATCTTCGTACCGAAGATCTTGTCGGCCTCCTTGAGCTTGTTGATGTCCTTGTCGAGCAGGGTCACGTGGAAGCCCATGCCGATGGCGATCTGCGCGGCGTTCCAGCCGGAGACACCGCCGCCGATGACGACGGCCCGGCCCGCGGCGACACCGGGGACCCCGCCGGGCAGGACGCCTCGGCCGCCGGCCGCGCGCATCAGGTGGTAGGCGCCGACCTGCGGGGCCAGCCGGCCCGCGACCTCGGACATGGGGGCGAGCAGCGGCAGCGCGCGGCTCGGCAGCTCGACCGTCTCGTAGGCGATCGCGGTGGTGCCGGACTCCAGGAGCGCGTCGGTGCACTCTTTGGAGGCGGCCAGGTGCAGGTAGGTGAAGAGCGTCTGGTCCTTGCGGAGGCGGTGGTACTCCTCGGCGATGGGCTCCTTGACCTTCAGCAGCAGGTCGGCGGTGGCCCACACCTCGTCGGCGGTCTCCAGGATCTGCGCGCCGGCGGCCACGTACTCCTCGTCCGGGATCGACGAACCGACACCGGCGCCACGCTCGACGACGACCTGATGGCCGTGGCGCACCAGCTCATGCACACCGGCCGGGGTGATGGCCACCCGGAACTCGTTGTTCTTGACCTCGCGGGGGATGCCGACCTTCACGTCGATCACGGTCCTTGGCTCAGAGGGTGTGGGGGCAATGCAAGACATACCCGGAGGCAAGGGACGCACCGGGATGCACCGCAGGAGAACGTGCGGCAGAGCCAGTCTAATGAAGGTGTTCCCGCTGTCTAGCCTTTCAATGCATCAATCTTCAGCGGATGCACTACGGATTTCGTAGGCGTTAGCGTCGTGTTCCGGCCTTGGATCCTCAGGGACGGCCTCTTCTCCCAGGATGCGCTCGGCCGTGCCCCGGTGCAGGCGGGCGGCCGCCGGGTCGCCGAGGTGCTCAAGGGTGTCGGCGAGCCGGAGGTGGAGCGCGGCCTGGAGCCGGGCGTCCTCCGCCCGGCGCGCCCACTCCACCGCCTCCTGGCAGGTGCGCAGCGACTCCTCGGGCCGGCCCGCGTACTCCTGGACGCGTCCCAGTTCGCTCAACGCCCGCGCGTACGCGGCCACATCGCCGTTCTTGCGGTGCCAGGAAGCAGCCGCCCGCCAGTGCCGCTGCGCCTCGCCGTAGCGGCCCGCGTAGGTGTGCGCGGTGGCGATCCGGCCGTACAGCCGGGCGGCGTCCGCGCGCTCGTCGCGGGCCAGCCGCTGGGCGAGGGCGCGGCCGTACCAGTCGGCGGCCCGCTCGTAGTCCCCCAGCTCCAGGTGCGCGCCGCCCACGGATTCCATGGCGCGGCCGGTCGCGTACGGGTCGTTCGCCTCGCGTCCGGCGTCGAGCGCGGCCCGGTAGCGCGCCAGCGCCGCCGCCGTCCGTCCGGTGCGGGCGTCGACATCGGCCAGGTTCAGCAGCGCGGCGGCCTTCTCGCGGGGCAGGTCGCGCCGCTCGGCCACGTCCAGGACGAGCTGGTGGACGCCGTACAGGTCGGGCGCGGCCGCCTGGGTGCCGAAGTGCGCGACCATCGCCCGCACCAGCTGGGACATCAGACGCCTGGCCAGGGTGTCCAGCTCCCCGTCGGCGACGGCGAGGCGGGCCGAGGCGAGCAGGGCGGGACGGCGCAGGCGCAGCCAGTCGGCGGCGGCGCGCGGGGTGGGAAAGCGCAGGGCGCGCGGCATGCCCTGGAGCTTCTCGCGGGCCTGCGGGTTGTCCGTCTCGGTGATCGCCCGGCAGGACTGCAGCAGCCGTACCGTCCGCTCCAGCATGCGGGCACGGGCCAGCTGGAGGTCGCCGGAGCGCTCATGGGTCTCGGCGGCGGCCCGCAGCAGGGGGTGCAGACAGGCGGGGACCTCGTACTCGGGCAGCGGCGAGTCGACCGCCCGCAGCAGGCCGAGGGCGACGAAGTCGTCCAGGGTGGTGCGGGCCGCGTCGATCGAGCAGCCGGCGAGCGCGGAGGCGGTGTGCGGGTCGACCAGGCCGGCCGGGGCGAGGCTGAGCAGACGCAGTATCCGGGCGGCGGTCGCCGGCAGCGAGGCATGCACCAGCCGGAACACGCGGCCGAGGGGGGTGTCCGCCGCGTCGTCGGCCTCGGCGTGCAGTTGTTTGACGAGGTCGGCGACGGCCGCCTTGGGGCGGACGGCGAGCCAGCCGCCCGCGAGGATCAGCGCGGCGGGCTGGCCCTGGCAGACCTCGACGAGGCCTTCGGCGGCGTACGGGTCGACGGTGACGCGGACCGAGCCGGTGTAGCGGGTCAGCAGCTCCAGGGCGGACTTGGTGTCCAGGCCGCCCAGGGTGCAGGGACGCACGTCGGAGATGCCGGTGAGGGGGCCGGCGGAGACCGCGACGAGCAGGCACTCCGGGGTGTCCGGGAGCAGGGCGTCGACCTGGTCGGCGCCGGCCGCGTCGTCGAGCAGGAGCACCGCGCGCCGCTCGGCGAGGGCCTCGCGCAGGGCGGCGGCGAGGTCGTCCTCGTCGGCGCCGGCCGGCGTCGGCAGCCCGAGGCCGGCGAGCAGTTCGCGGGCGGCGCGCTCGACGGGCACCGGGGTGCCGTCGGGCTCGGCGAGGCGGGCGCGCAGCACACCGTGGGGGTAACGGTCGGCGACCTGCCGGGCGAGTTCCTCGGCGAGGGCCGTACGGCCGGATCCGGGCCGGCCTGCGATGAGCAGCACGCGCGCGCGGGGGGCCTTCCGCCCGGCGATGGTGTCCAGTCCCGCGCGCTCGATGTCGGCCCGCAGCTCCTTCAACTCCCGGGTGCGGCCCAGGAAACGGCCCTTCGTCGCAGCGTGTCCGGACAGCTGCACGCCGCCTGTGCCCACTGCCTGATCCGTCACGGGCCACACTCCCGTCCCACACCGCACGCGCAAGCCCGCCGGATCTTCCGGATCGGGCGATTCCAGAGCCTAGTTCACGCTCTGCGACGTTCCGGGAGGAGCACGGCGGTGGCGTCGCCCGATCGGATCAGGCGATGGTCACACCGCAGGGTGGATCCGGCGGCCCACGCCTTGCAAGAGCGCGCCGGGCAAGGTCCCCACGCCTCCCCGCAAGCCGTGGAGGGCCGCGCCGCCCAGGCCCTACGCCTCGAAGGGCCGTGCCGGCCAGGGGGCCTCCGCCGGGCGCAGCGCGTCCAGTCCGTCGCCGCCGCGTGCGGCGACCAGCGAGAGGAGGCCCACGACGAGGGCGTTGTGGTGCAGCTCGCCCGCGAGGACACCCCGGACGAGTTCGTCGACCGGCACGCGCGCGTGCTCCATGTCGGCCTCCTCGTCCTCCGCCGCGAAGCGCTCCCCGTCGGCCTCGGACAGCTCCCGGGCGAGGAAGATCCGCACCGACTCGTCGCAGCCGCCGGGGGTCGTGTACACGTCGGTGAGGACCCGCCAGTCCTCGGCCTTGACGTGGGCCTCCTCGTACAGCTCGCGCTGGGCGGCGTGCAGCGGGTTCTCGCCGGGCACGTCCAGCAGGCCGGCCGGGATCTCCCACAGCCTCTGCCGCACCGGGTGGCGGTACTGCCGGATGAGCAGGACGCGGTCCTCGGCGTCGAGGGCGAGGACGGCCACGGAACCGGGGTGGACCTGGTAGTCGCGGCGGACCACCGAGCCGTTCGGCATGACCACCTCATCCGTGCGGACGGAGGTCTTGTTGCCGACGAAGGGGGTTTCCGTCGCCCGGATCTCCCACGCCTCGGCGCTGTCCTTGATCGTCATGCCGTGCCCTTCCCATGCCGCGGAGAACAGTGAAAAAGAAAGCCGGGGTGCTCACCTTTGAAGGGATGCACCCCGGCCACCGTACAACTGGTGTGTTACTTCGAATTCTGCCGCGCGCCCTCGGTCCGCTGACGCTCGACGGCCGCCTTCACGAGGCCGGCGAACAGCGGGTGCGGACGCGTCGGCCGCGAGCGCAGCTCGGGGTGGGCCTGCGTGGCGACCAGGTAGGGGTGGACGTCACGCGGGTACTCGACGTACTCGACGAGCTTGCCGTCCGGGGAGGTGCCGGAGAACAGGATGCCCGCCTTCTTCTCCAGTTCCGCGCGGTAGGCGTTGTTCACCTCGTACCGGTGACGGTGCCGCTCCTCGACGTACTCCTTGCCGTCGTAGACCTCGCGCACGATGGAGCCCTCGGCCAGCTTGGCCGGGTACATGCCCAGACGCATCGTCCCGCCCATGTCGCCCTCGCCGGCGACGATGTCGAGCTGCTCGGCCATGGTGGAGATGACCGGGTGGGCGGTGGCGGGGTCGAACTCGGTGGAGTTCGCGTCACCGATGTCCGCGAGGTTGCGGGCCGCCTCGATCACGATGCACTGCAGGCCCAGGCAGAGGCCGAGCAGCGGGATCCTGTTCTCGCGGGCGTAGCGGATGGCGCCGACCTTGCCGAGCACACCGCGGTCGCCGAAGCCGCCCGGGATGCAGATGCCGTCGACGTCGGCGAGCTGGGCCTTGGCGCCGGCCGGGGTCTTGCAGTCGTCCGAGGTGACCCACTTGATCTTCACGCGGGCCTTGTTGGCGAAGCCGCCCGCGCGCAGGGCCTCGGTGACCGAGAGATAGGCGTCGGGCAGGTCGATGTACTTGCCGACCAGGGCGAGGGTGATCTCGTGGTCGGGGTTGTGGACGCGGTCCAGCAGGTCGTCCCAGGTCGTCCAGTCCACGTCCCGGAACGGCAGGTCCAGCTTGCGGACCACGTAGGCGTCCAGGCCCTCGCCGTGCACGGTCTTCGGGATGTCGTAGATCGAGCGGGCGTCGGGGCAGGCGACCACGGCGGCCTCGTCGACGTCGCACATCAGCGAGATCTTGCGCTTGATGGCGGTGGGCACCTCGCGGTCGCAGCGCAGCACGATCGCGTCCGGCTGGATACCGATGTTGCGCAGGGCGGCCACGCTGTGCTGGGTGGGCTTGGTCTTGAGCTCGCCCGAGGGGCCGATGTAGGGAAGGAGAGAGATGTGCACCACGAACACGTTGTCCCGGCCCACCTCGTGACGGACCTGGCGTACGGTCTCCAGGAACGGCAGCGACTCGATGTCACCGACCGTCCCGCCGACCTCGGTGATCACGACGTCGACCTCGTCCGTCGCCATACGGCGGATGCGGTGCTTGATCTCGTTGGTGATGTGCGGGATGACCTGCACGGTGTCGCCCAGGTACTCGCCGCGGCGCTCCTTGGCGATCACCGTCGAGTAGACCTGCCCGGTGGTGACGTTGGCGGAGCCGTCGAGGTCACGGTCGAGGAAGCGCTCGTAGTGGCCGATGTCCAGGTCGGTCTCGGCGCCGTCGTTGGTGACGAACACCTCACCGTGCTGGAACGGGTTCATCGTGCCAGGGTCGACATTGAGGTACGGGTCGAGCTTCTGCATCACGACCCGCAGGCCCCGCGCCTTGAGCAGCATGCCGAGGCTGGAGGCCGTCAGACCCTTGCCGAGAGAGGAGGCGACACCCCCCGTGACGAAGATGTGCTTGGTCGTCGTAGCTTTGGGCGGCATGGCCAAGAGGGGGCTCCCGTGGTCGCGGTCTGGGGGTGCGGTACGGCTCCGGAGGCTCTCACCAGCGGTTTGTGCCGGAGGTTTCCGAGGGTGCCGTCGCTGCGGTTCGGGGGTTTTCGAGCCCACCGGTCCACGGGCTACCAGGGTATCAGCGCCGCGCGGGGATGGCTTCCGGCCACGCTCCGTACACGGCCCGACACCGGCCCGCGGACGCTCACCGACTCATCACCCGGTGCTCACCCGTTCGGCCCACTCGCGTTGTCCGGACCGGCACGCAGATCATCTACGTGCGTCGTATCCTGCTCGGACACTCGCTGCCGAGCCCGGCCGGCCAACACGGCAACACCCCCGTCCGTATCCACCGGAACAACGAGAGCTCGTCAGTTCGTTGAGCAAGAATTGGCGTTTTGCCAACACGGCTGAGCGACTGCTTTCCTTCAATGCTCAACGACGCATTACACCGACCCCCCTTGACCGCACTAGCGACAGCCCCCTCGTGGGATGACGTGGCCGTTCGACTGGAGTTTGCACGTGGCCGGGCGCATCGAAGACTACGCACTCATCGGAGACATGCAGACCGCTGCCCTGGTCTGCCGTGACGGGACAGTGGACTGGCTGTGCCTGCCCCGCTTCGACTCGCACGCGATCTTCGCCGGTCTGCTGGGCACCGAGGAGCACGGCTTCTGGCGGCTCGGGCCCGCCTACGCCTCCGACCAGCAGCCGCCCACCGCGGCCCGGCGCTCCTACCGGGGCGACTCGCTGATCCTGGAGTCCGAGTGGGACACCCCGCGCGGCACGGTCCGGGTGACCGACTTCATGCCCCCGCGTGACGGCGCCCCGCAGCTGATCCGCATCGTCGAGGGGATCTCCGGCCGCGTCCCCATGCGCTCCGCCCTGCGGATGCGGTTCTCCTACGGCCGGGTCGTGCCGTGGGTGCACAAGCACGAGGGGCGCACGGTCGCCGTCGCGGGCCCGGACTCGGTGTGGTTCGACACGGACTGCGAGACCTACGGCAAGTCGCTGACGACGTACGCCGACTTCACCGTCGCCCCGGGGGACCGGATCGCCTTCACGATCTCCTGGCAGCCCTCGCACAAGGAGCCGCCGCCCCTGCCGGAGCCGGAGCAGTCGCTGGAGGCGACGGAGGAGTTCTGGCGCGAGTGGGTCGAGCACTGTACGTACCACGGCCCCTACCGCGAGGCCGTGATCCGCTCGCTGATCACGCTGAAGGCGCTGACGTACGCCCCCACCGGCGGGATCGTGGCCGCCCCCACGACCTCCCTGCCCGAGGACATCGGCGGTGTCCGCAACTGGGACTACCGCTACACCTGGCTGCGTGACGCGGCGATCACCCTGTCCTCGCTGCTGCGCACCGGCTACCGCGAGGAGGCGCGCGCCTGGCGCGAGTGGCTGCTGCGCGCGGTCGCGGGCGACCCGGAGAACCTCCAGATCATGTACGGCATCGCGGGCGAGCGGGAACTCGGCGAGGCGGAACTGGACTGGCTGCCGGGCTACGAGAACTCCGCCCCGGTCCGGGTCGGCAACGGCGCCGCGCACCAGCTCCAGCTGGACGTGTACGGCGAGGTCACCGAGGCCCTGCACCTCGGCCACATGACGGGCCTGGCCCGCAACGACTACGCCTCCCTGCTCCAGCTGAAGCTGATCCGCTACCTGGAGAAGCACTGGGACACGCCGGACGAGGGCATCTGGGAGGTGCGCGGCCCGCGCCGGCACTTCGTGCACTCCAAGGTCATGGCCTGGGTCGCCGTCGACCGCACGATCAAGCTGATCGAGTCCGGCGACGCGGACGGCCCGCTGGAGCGGTGGCGCGAGCTGCGCGACGAGATCCACCGGGACGTGTGCGAGAAGGGCTACGACAAGGAACGCAACACCTTCACGCAGTCCTACGGCTCGAAGGAGCTGGACGCGTCGCTGCTGCTGATCCCGCAGATGGGCTTCCTGCCGCCCGACGACAAGCGGGTGATCGGCACCATCGAGGCGATCCAGCGGGAGCTATCCACGCCGGACGGCTTCATCCTGCGCTACCCCACCCAGGGCGACCACGAGGGCGTCGACGGCCTCCCCGGCGACGAGGGCGCCTTCCTGGCCTGCTCGTTCTGGATGGCGGACGACCTCGCGATGATCGGCCGCGTGGACGAGGCCCGCAAGCTCTTCGAGAAGCTGCTGTCCCTGCGCAACGACCTCGGGCTGCTCGCCGAGGAATGGGACCCGCGCCTGCAACGCCAGGTGGGCAACTTCCCGCAGGCCTTCAGCCACGTCCCGCTGATCGACACGGCCCTGCGCCTGACGGCGTCCGGCGCCTACGGCGGCTGAACAGGACGGACACGGCCCGTCTGCCTAGGCTGGGAGCCAGCATCCCCTGCACGGAAGGGGGCGCCCCATGGCTTCCCCGTCGAAGGCGGGCGCGGCCCTCGCCGCGCTGCGCGAGGATCTCGCCGGCGAGGTGTTCGCCCCGGGGGACGCGGGCTACGACGAGGCCCGCACCGTCTTCAACGCGATGATCGACCGCCGGCCCGCGGTGATCGCGCGGTGCGCGCACGAGGACGACGTGGTGCGGGCGGTGCGGTTCGCCCGGGACCTGGATCTGAAGATCGCGGTGCGCGGCGGCGGACACAGCGTCGCGGGCATGGGCGTGAACGACAACGGCCTCGTGATCGACCTGCGCCGGATGCACGAGGTGACCGTCCACCCGGCGGCCGGGGCGGTACGGATCCAGGGCGGGGCCACGATGAGCCACCTGGACCGCGCCACCCAGCCCTACGGCCTCGCCACGACCGGCGGCCGGGCCTCGACCACCGGGGTCGGCGGTTTCGTCCTGGGCGGTGGCACCGGCTGGCTGGACCGCTGCTTCGGTCTGGCCGTCGACAACCTGCTGGGCGTCGAACTCGTCACCGCCGACGCCGAGCGGATCCACGCCGACGCCGACGAGAACCCCGACCTGTTCTGGGCGCTGCACGGGGGTGGCGGCAACTTCGGTGTCGCCACCGCGCTCACCCTGACCCTGCACGAGCTGCCCGAGTTCGCCATCGCGCTGCTGCTGTGCCCGCCGGAGTCCGGCCCCGAGGCCACCCGCGCCTTCCGCGATGTGATCACCGCCGGCCCCGACGAGGCGGGCGGCGCCGTGCTCTACCTCACCGGCCCGCCCGAGGAGTTCGTCCCGCCGCACCTGGTGGGGACGCTGGTGTGCGCGGTGCTGCTGACGTACGCGGGTGCGGAGGCGGACCTGCGCGAGCTGGCCGAACCGCTGCTGGCGCTGCCGCACGAGACGGAGATCGTCGGGGCGGTGCCGTACGCGGACGTGCAGTGCATGATCGACGATCCGCCCGGGATGCGGAACTACTGGTCGGCGGAGTACCTGACGAGCGCCCCCGACGACTTCGTGGACGTCTTCTGCGCCCGCGCGCGGTCCATGCCGGTGCCGACCGGCACCCAGCACGTGCTGTTCCCGCAGGGCGGCGCCGTCGCCGCCGGGCCGCACGCGTACCCGGTGCCGTTCCGGGACGCCCCGTGGGCGGTGCACCCCTACGGGACCTGGGAGGACGCGGCGGACGACGAGCGGTGCGTGCGCTGGGTCCGCCAGGTGCGCGCCGACGTCCGCCCGTGGCGCACCGGGGACGTGTACCTCAACTTCATCGGTGACGAGGGCGCCGAGCGGGTCGTCGCGGGCGTCGGCGCGGACAACGCCCGCTGGCTCGGCGAGCTGAAACGCCGCTACGACCCCGACAACGTGTTCCGGTTCAACCACAACATCAAGCCGACCTGAGCGCCGTCAGGGTGCGCTCCCCCGCCGGATCGCCCGTGGTGGCCGGGACCAGGGCGATCTCGTCGAGCCCCGCCTCGGCGTAGGCGGCGATCCGGGCCCGTACGGTGTCCAGGTCGCCGACCAGGCCGACCGTCGCCGCCGCCGCGGCGGGCAGGGCGCGCACGAGGGTGGCGCGGTCGGCGCCCGACGCGGCCAGGGCGACGGCCTCACCGAAGCCGGCCTCGGCGAACACCTCGGCGTATCCGGGCACCGTCAGGTATCCCGCGATGCTGCCCAGCACCTGCGCGAGCGACTCGGGCGCGGGGTCGACGGCGGCCGGCAGCCAGGCGGCGAGCGTCGGCGGTGTCCGGCCCGCCCGCTCGGCCGCCGCGCTCAGCTTGGCGCGCAGCTCGCGCACCTGCCGCGGCGAGACCAGGTCGAGCAGCATGCGGTCGGCGTGCGCGGCGGCCGCGGCGATCGCGCGGTCCCCGAACGCGGCGACGGTGAGCGGGCCGCCGGGCGGTGCGAGGCGGCGCCGGAAGGTGCTGCCGGGCACGATCGGCTCGCCCGGCTCGCCGTGCAGCAGCTCCCGCAGGGCCGCCGCCGTCTCCGTCAGGGCGGTGGCGGGCCGGGTCCGGGGGCGGCCGTGCACGCCCTCGACGACTCGCTTGCTGGAGGTGCCCAGGGCGACCCCGACCGGCCGGCCGGTGATCGCGGCGACCGAGGCGGCGCCCCGGGCGATCGTCACCGGGTCGCGCACGGACACCGGCACGGGACCGGCCGTCAGCACCGCCCGTTCGGTGACCCGGGCGAGCCCGGCGGCGAGGACGAAGGCGTCCCAGGTCGGCCCCTCCCCCGCCCACACCTCCCGGTAGCCGAGCCGGTCGGCGAGCGCCGCGACCCGCAGCGGCTCGTCGACCGGGCTGTCGTCCTCGCGTGCCACGGCGACCACACTCATCTCCATGGCCCGCCGCTACCCGGCCGCCCGTGCCCCAACCCCCTGGATGATCAGGCGTTGACGGGGGTCTCGGCGCGTTCGGCCGCGTCCTCCAGGACGATCCGGCCGATGACCTCGTAGCGCTCCGGCCGCCTGGCCCGCAGGTAGAAACCGAGGGCGAGCCCGCCGAAGAACACCAGGCCCACGATCCACGGGATGGCCTTGAAGAACAGCGAGTCGGCCGCCGTGCCGGCGGCGGTGTCGAGGTTGACGACCAGCAGCACCACCACGGCGATCATGCCGATGCCGCCGAGCAGCGGGGCGGTGAACGTGCGGAACCAGTGGCGGTCCTCCGGGTGGTGGCGGCGGAAGTAGCCGATGACCGTGAAGGAGCACAGGGTCTGCACGATGAGGATGGCCATCGTGCCGAGGATCGCCAGCAGCGTGTAGAGGTGGACGTAGGGGTCCTGCCCGGTCAGCCAGAAGGCGCCGACCAGCGCGGCCGCGATGACCGACTGAACGAAGGACGCGACGTACGGCGAGCCGTGTTCCCTGTGGGTACGGCCGAGGGCGGGATGCAGGAAGCCCTCACGGCCGATGGCGTACAGATAGCGGGCCGCGCACTGGTGGAAGGCCATGCCGCAGGCGAAGGACCCGGTGATCAGCAGCCACTGGAAGGCGTCGACGGCCCAGGCCCCGATGAAGGCGTGCGCCGGGTCGAAGAACAGGTCGAGGGGGCTGGTCCCGGAGGAGACCCGGACCGAGCCCTCCAGGCCGTTGCCGGCGATGGTCATCCAGGAGACGTAGACGTAGAAGACGCCGACGCCGATGACGGAGATCAGCGTCGCGCGCGGGATGACGCGCTTGGGATCGCGGCTCTCCTCGCCGTACATCGCCGTCGACTCGAAGCCCACCCAGGACCAGAAGGCGAAGAACAGGCCGAGTCCGGCGGAGACTCCGGTGAAGGCGTTCGCGGGGTCGACGGGCTCGAGGGGGATGCCGTCCGGGCCGCCGCCCCGCAGCAGTACGGCGGTGGCGACCGCGAAGAGGACGGCGATCTCGGCGATGAGCATCACCCCGAGGGCCTTCGCGGTGAGGTTGATGTCGAAGTACGCGAGGACGGCGGTGACCAGCAGCATCGCGGCCGCGTAGACGATCCAGGGGAGGTCGGCGCCGAGCTGGTCGTGGACGGTGGTCCGCGCGAAGTAGGCGAAGACGCCGACGATGGACGCCTCGAAGACGATGTACGCCAGCACGGCGAGCATCCCCGAGGCCATGCCGGCGATCCGGCCCAGGCCGTGCGAGATGTAGCCGTAGAACGCGCCCGCGGCGGTGATGCGGCGGGCCATCGCGACGTAGCCGACGGAGAACACCGTCAGCACGAGCGTCGCGAAGAGGTAGCCGGCGGGTGCGCCGGTGCCGTTGCCGAAGCCGACGGCGATGGGCAGGTTGCCGGTCATGGCGGTGATGGGCGCGGCGGTGGCGACCGCCATGAAGACGACGCCGACCAGGCCTACGGAGTTCGGCTTGAGCCGCTGCACCTCGCGTGTGGGTGTTTCTGTCACTTCCCGCCCTCTCGTTGCTCTTCAGGGTGTTTCACAACGAAATCCGAAGATCAGCCAGTGCTTTCCCTGCGGAAGCGACAGTCTGAACGCGGAGTGACGCATGCCACAACAGGCAGTCGGTACGACAATCCGGGGCGCGGGGCGACGCATTGTCGGGCGGGGACCGGCGATGATCGTCGGTGTAATCGCGCGGAGATGTCGCCGCAACGTCCGCGCGGGTAGCGTCCGCTGCATGGACAGCCGCACGGACCATCGATTCGACAGCGAGAGCGCCGGCGTCACCGTGCGGCGGGCGCTGGAGCTGCCCGGCCTGCGCAGCGGGCTGCCGGAGATCGTCGCGGGCGCCGACCGGCTGGGCCGGACCGTGCGCTGGGTGCACGCGGGCGAGGTCCCGAACATCGCCTCGCTGCTCAAGGGCGGCGAGCTGCTGCTGAGCACCGGCTACGGTCTGGGCACCCGTCCGGCCGAGCAGCGGGCGTTCGTGCGCACCCTGGCCGAGCGGGGCATCGCGGCCCTGGTGATCGAACTGGGTCCGCGCTTCGCACGGCTGCCCTCGGCGCTGGTGGAGACGGCGCGGGCGACCGGCCTGCCCCTGGTCCAGCTCCATCGAGAGGTGCCGTTCGTGACGGTCACCGAGGAGATCCACACGGAGATCGTCAACGGCCACTACGCGCTGCTCCAGCGGGCCGAGGAGGTCCACCGCCGCTGCACGGAGGCGCTGCTGGGCGGTGGCGGGATCCCGCAGGTCCTCGGCATCCTGGCGGACTTCAGCGACAACCCCGTCTTCCTGGAGACGACGGACGGGCTGTTGCTGTACGCGGCCGGCGCGGGACCGGAGGGGGCGGATCCGCTCCAGGTGTGGGAGGGGCTGCGCGGCCCGCGCAAGGACGCGCCGCCGCCCGCCGGTTCGGTGCTGGTGGACGTGCCCGGGGGTGGGCCGGGGGCGGGTGCGGTGCGCGCCCGGCTTGTGCTGCTGCCCGTGCGCGCCCCGCTCGCGCCGGTGCACCGGATCGCCGCCGAGCGGGCGGCCGGGATCCTCGCCGTGGTGCTGATGCAGGCCCGCCAGGAGGAGGAGTTGGCGGCGCGCGGCCGGGGCGACTTCCTGACCGACCTCGCCGAGGGGCGGATCGCCGCGGAGGACGCTCCGGCGCAGGCGCGGGTGCTGGGTTTCAAGCCGGGTGACGGCCCGCTGCTGCCGGTGGTGATGCGGTTGGGCGACGCGCGTTCGCCCGGCGGGGGCTGGGCGGTGCTGGCCCGCGCGGTCGCGGAGGAGCTGGCCTCGGTCGGGGTCCCGGTCCTGCTGGGCGTCCGGCCGGTCGAGGGCCGGGTGCCGCTGCTGCTCGGCCTGCGCTCGGAGTCGGAGCGGTCGGCGGTCGCGGACCGGGTGGCGGCGGCGCTGCGGGCCGGGGTGGAGCGGGCCGGGATGCGGCGGCCGGGTGCCCCGGCGCCGGTGGTGGTCGTGGGTGTCGCGGGGGGCTGGGCGGCGGCCTCGGCGGGGCTGCGGCACGCGGCGGAGACGGCGACCGCCGCCCAGGGCCTGTCGGACCGCCCCTGGTACGACGCCCGCCGTCTGGACATCGACCTGTTGTTGTGGCGCCTGCGCGACCATCCCGACCTGGCGGCCTTCGTGGACCGCGCGATCGGCCCGGTCCGCGACCACGACCATCGCTCCAGGCCGCCGCTGCTGCCGACCCTGGAGACCTACCTGGCGCACGCCGGCCGCAAGGCGGAGACGGCCCGTGAGCTGCACCTGAACCGGCAGACGCTCTACAACCGGCTCGCCCGCATCGGTGAGCTCCTGGGCACCGACCTCGACGACCCGCAGACGGTGCTGGCGCTGAGCCTGGCGCTGCGGGCGCGGCGCCTGGTGCCGTGAGCGGCCGGCCCGGCCTCAGAGCCGGCGCAGGGCCGCCTCCACACTGTCCCCGGGGAAGGTGTTGAAGGCGACCTCCGCCTGTGGCGCGTGCCGGCGGATCAGGCTCAGGATCTGCTCGAACAGCGGCACCAGCTCGTCGGTCTTGCGGATCCCGGCGCCGATGACCACCACGTCCCACGGACGCTCGGTCAGCGAGGCGACGAGGGTGGGCTCGGCCGCCTCGTCCGCCACGACCGTCGTGACGGCGGCGTCGACGCCCTGCTCGGCGAATCGGGCCAGCTGCTGGGTGAGCCCCGCGCGGATGGCGTCCGGATCGACGTCCGGGATGAGAGCGGCGACGGCGCTCGGGTCATAACCGATCACTAGTACGGAAGACATGCGCTCCACCTTAGTGCTCGCCACCGATCACTGTTCGGCCAACTACCGCCGCTCTTCCAGGAGTTGAGGTGCTCCCACGATCTCGTGCAGCGGGAGAACACGACCCCGCGGGAAGCCGCCGGAGCGGACCGCCTCAGATCATCGGGCGGGGCTGCGTCAACTCGTCGTAGACGCTGAGGACCTGCGCGACGGTCTCGTCCTCGCTCGGCCAGGTCGCCGCCTGCCGGGCGCCCAGGTCCCGCAGCCGTGCGCACCGTTCGGGATCGTCTAGCAGCCGGACGACGGCCTCGGCGAGGGCCGGCGCGTCACCGGCCGGGACGAGTTCGGCCGCGTCGCCGACGAGTTCCCGCACCGCGCTGGTCCGCACCGCGACGAGCGGCACGCGCGCGTGGAGCGCCTCCTGCGCCAGCACCGACCGCGACTCCCCGCAGCCCGGCAGCAGCGCGAGGTCGGCGGCGGCCAGCAGGCCGCCCAGGTCGTCCCGCCGTCCCAGGAGCCGGACGGGCAGCCCCTCGTCCTCGATACGGCTCTGGAACTCCGCCCGCAGCGGCCCCTCCCCCGCGACCACGACCAGCGGCACCGGGTCCAGCCGGCGCCAGGCGCGCGCGGCGTCCAGCAGGACCTCGTGTCCGCGGTGGCGGTCCAGGGCGCCGACGGCCACCATCAACGGCCGCCCGATCGCGCCGAGTTCGGCCCGCAGCTTCGGGCGCGGCCGGTCGGGGTCCTCCTCGGCCCCGCGGGGTCCGGGCAGCGCCACCGCGCCGAGCCGGGCGTCCCGCGCGCCGGTGCGGCGCGCCCGGTCGACCAGGTCGGAGGTGGTGCCGAGGACCACGGCGGCCGTCTTCGCCACCCGCCGCTCCAGCAGCCGCAGCAGATGGGCGCGGGCGCCCTCGGCGTGCGCCCGGTCGTGCCAGGTGACGACGAGCGGGGTGCGCCGGCCGCTGAGCGCGAGCACGGCCCGGAACGAGGCGTGCAGTCCATGGGCGTGGACGAGGTCGGCGTCCGTGCAGGCCGCCCGCAGCGCGGTCACGGACCCCGGGTCGCTGCTGCGGGGCACGTGCACGTGTTCGGCGCCGGCGCCCGTGAAGTCGTAGAGGTGATCGGCCTCGTCGGGGGCGCACACCGTCACCCGCACGCCCCGCGCGACGAGCCCCGCGGCCAGGGAGCGCACATGCGCGCTGCTGCCGGCGTTGCCACCGCCCAGCACCTGCACGGTGCGCAGCGACGACTGGCCGTGCGGTGAGTGGCTGCTCACGTGGCCGGGGCTCCTGGTTCGGCGTCGGACGGTCACGAAGGAACGTACAGAGGGTCGGGCGGAGGGATGTACCGCTCGGGGCCTCCACGTCCTACGCCAAGGATGCCAGCACGCACGGGTGTTCCGTGCCGCCGAGCGGCCGGGGCCCCGGCAACACGGCCCCACTTATCACCCACACGAGTGAAGGAGGCCACGCCTCCGTTCGATTGCGCCCGGCCCGACACGACCCGTACTGATCCGGCCCGACACGGAGGGCCGGGACGCCCCGTACGGATCGGCCCGACGCGAAAGGGCGGGCGCCCCGTACGGATCCGGCCCGACGCGAAAGGGCGGGACGCCCCGTACGGCCGCCCCGCCCCTCACCGTTCGCGTCGCGCTACGCGTCCGCCCGTGCCGTCGCCAGCAGTTCCTCCGCATGCGCCCGGGCCGTCTCGGAGTCCTCCTGGCCGGCGAGCATCCGGGACAGCTCGCGGATCCGGTCCTCCCCTTCGAGCACCTTCACACCGGAACGGGTCACCGACCCGTCGTTCGTCTTCTCCACCAGCAGCTGCCGGTCGGCGAACGCGGCCACCTGCGGAAGGTGGGTGACAACCACGACCTGCGCGGTCTTCGCGAGCCGCGCCAGCCGCCGCCCGATCTCCACCGCCGCCTTGCCGCCGACGCCGGCGTCGACCTCGTCGAAGAGGTACGTCGGAACAGGGTCCGTCCCCGCGAACACCACCTCGACGGCGAGCATCACACGTGAGAGCTCACCGCCGGACGCGCCCTTGGCGATGGGCCGCGGCGGCGCCCCCGGGTGCGGGGCGAGCAGCAGCTCCACCTCGTCGGCGCCGGACGGGCCATAGGCGACGGTACGACCGCCGACCTCCACGCCCTGCGGGTCCTCCGTCTGCCGGATGTCGAACGACACGCGCGCGTGCGGCATCGCCAGCGAGGCCAGCTCGGCGGTCACGGCGGCCGCGAACCGCTCGGCGGCCTCCGTACGCGCGTCGGTCAGCGCCTGCGCCAGCCCGCCCAGTTCGGTCCGCAGCGCGTCCCGCTCCGCGACCAGCTCGTCGATCCGCTCGTCGTCGCTGTCCAGTTCGGTGAGCCGTGCGGCACCCCGCTCGGCCCACGCCAGCACGGCCGCGACGTCCTCCCCGTACTTCCGGGTCAGCCCGGTCAGCGCGGCCCGCCGCTCCTCGACGGCCGCCAGCCGCAGCGGATCGGCGTCCAGGTCGTCGGCGTACCCGGCCAGCTCGCCGGCCACGTCACCGAGCAGGATCCCGATCTCACCGATCCGGTCGGCGAGCGCGGCCAGCGCCGGATCGTGCGAGCGCACGGCCTCCAGGGCCCGCTGGGCGCCCGCGACGAGCGTCGCCGCGTCGATGCCCTCGGGGTCCTCCGGATTGCCCGCCAGAGCGGCGTGCGCGGCCGTCGCGGCGGACGACAGCGCCTCCGCGTGCCCGAGCCGCTCCGCCTCCTCCGCCAGCTCCACGTCCTCCCCGGCGCGCGGCTCCACGCCCGCGATCTCCTCGAGCCCGTAGCGCAGCATGTCGGCCTCCTGGGCCCGTTCACGCGCGCGCGTGGTGATCTCGTCGAGCTCCGCGGACACAACCCGCAGCCGCCGGTACGCCTCGGTGTACTTGGTCAGCTGCACGGCGACCGCGTCCCCGGCGTACCGGTCGAGGGCCTGCCGCTGCCGGGACAGCTTCAGCAGCCCCTGCTGGTCGGTCTGCCCGTGCACCGCGACCAGTTCGTCGGCCAGCTCCGCGAGCACGCCCACCGGCACGGACCGCCCGCCGACATGCGCCCGCGACCGCCCCTCGGCGGAAACGGTACGGCTGATCAGCAGCGCGCCGTCGTCCAGCTCGGCCCCCGCCTCCTCGGCCCGTACGACCACCGAGGCGTCCGCGGGCACGGCGATGCGCCCCTCCACGACCGCCTTGTCGGCGCCGATCCGCACGAGCGCGGCGTCGGCCCGCCCGCCCAGCAGCAGCCCGAGGCTGGTGACCACCATGGTCTTGCCCGCGCCGGTCTCACCCGTGACGGCGGTGAAGCCGGGCGACAGCTCGACCACCGCGTCGTCGATGACTCCGAGCGACCGTATCCGCATCTCCTCCAACACGGGGAAGACCATACGAGGTCGAGGAGGGGAAGTGCGAGGCACCCTGTCACCCACGCGAGTGGACGTGCCCTCCAGCGCCTCCAGCGCCCTCCCCGACCCCCTACGCGGAGCCGCTCAGTGGCGAGCCCCTCGCCACCCGGAGACCGGCAGCGCGAACTTGGCCACCAGCCGGTCGGTGAACGACGCGTGGTGCAGTCGGGCGAGCCGCACCGGCACCGCCCCCCGCCGCACCTCGACCCGGGCCCCCGGAGGCAGCTCGAAGGTCCGCCGCCCGTCGCACCACAGCACACCCGGCGGGATGTGCGGCAGCAGCTCCACGGCGAGCACGGAGTCCGGCGAGGTCACCAACGGCTTCGCGAACAGCGCGTGCGCGCTGATCGGCACCATCAGCAGCGCCTCGACCTCGGGCCACACCACCGGCCCGCCCGCCGAGAACGCGTAGGCCGTCGACCCGGTGGGCGTGGACAGCACGATCCCGTCGCACCCGAACCCCGTCACCGGCCGGCCGTCGATCTCCAGCACGACTTCCAGCAGCTTCTCCGCGCCGGCCTTCTGCACGGCCGCCTCGTTCAGCGCCCAGTCGGTGTGCACGATGTCCCCGTTGCGGTGCACGACGACGTCGACGGTCATCCGCTCCTCGACCTCGTACGCCTTGGTCACCACCCGGTCGACGACCTTGTCGAGGTCGTCCCGCTCGGCCTCGGCGAGGAAGCCGACACTGCCGAGGTTGACGCCGAGCATCGGCACCCCGGAGGCCCGCGCGAACTCCGCGCCGCGCAGCAGCGTCCCGTCCCCGCCGAGGACGATGAGCAGCTCACAGCCCTCCAGGCACTGCGGGGTGGCCTCGGAGACCAGCTCCACCTCGTCCGGCAGGGGCAGGTCGGCCGCCTCGTACTCCAGGACGCGCACCCCGATGCCGGACCGCAGCAGCCCCTTCACCACCAGCTCCGCGCTCCGGATGGCCGCCGGCCGACCCGTGTGGGCGAGCAGGAAAACAGTTCGAGCTCGGTTCTGTGTCAACGCGGCCCCTCCGCCACTGCACGGTCAACATCGGCCGGGTCCGGAGCAGGCGCCCCGGCGCGCAGCCACAGGAAGTACTCGACGTTCCCCGACGGCCCGGGCAGCGGGCTGGCGGTGACCCCCTTCACCCCGAGCCCCATCCCCCACGCCTTCTCGGCCACGCCCCGCACGGCCTCGGCCCGCAGCTGCGGGCTGCGCACGACGCCCCCGCTGCCGAGCCGTTCCTTACCCACCTCGAACTGCGGCTTGACCATCATCACCAGGTCCGCGTCCGGCTTGGTGCACCGCGCCAGGGCCGGCAGCACCAGCCCGAGCGGGATGAAGGACAAGTCCCCCACGACAAGATCCACAGGCTCCCCATCGATCGCTTCGAGCGTCAACTCGCGTACGTTCGTACGGTCCTTGACGGTGACGCGTTCATCGCTCTGCAGAGACCAGGCGAGTTGTCCGTACCCGACGTCGACGGCGACGACGTGCGCGGCACCCGCCCGCAGCAGTACGTCGGTGAAGCCCCCGGTGGACGCGCCGGCGTCCAGCGCCCGCCGCCCCTCGACGACGAGCCCCTGCGGCCCGAACACCTTCAGCGCGCCGGCGAGCTTGTGCCCGCCCCGCGACACGTACTCGGGATCGCTGTCGTCGGCCGCGACGACGATGGCCGCCGCTGTCTCCACCTGTGTGGCCGGCTTGGTCGCGACGGTCTTGCCGACCGTGACCCGCCCCGCGGCGATCAGCTGGCTGGCGTGCTCACGCGACCGCGCGAGCTTCCGGCGCACCAACTCCGCGTCCAGACGACGACGTGCGACTCCTGCCACCTTCGGTTCAGCTCCTGCCCTGGTGTGTCGAGGGGGGCACCGGAGGTCCCGGGCGGGCGTCGAGCGCGGTGAGCGCGTCACGCAGCCCCCGGTGTACATCCTCGTACACCTCGACGTGGCCGTCGGTGGCGAGGTGGTCGGCGTCGGCCAGCCGCTCCAGACGGGCGTCCACCTCGGCGTCGCCGGTAGGGACGCGGGGGACGTCCAGCGGAGCGGGTGCGGCGGGGTCGTACGCGGCGGGGTCGTGCTCGGGTCCGGCCTCGGCCTCCCGCGGGCCCTCGCTCTGAGGCACTGTGTCGCTCATGCCCAGACGCTACCCCGAACCGCTGGGGTACCGTCGACCGCGATGGCCACGATCGAGGAGTGCCGCGCCGCACTCGACAAGCTCTCGGACAACATGCAGAACGCCGAAGGGGACGCCCGCACCGCCGCGGCCCTGGACCGCTCGGTGAGCTGCCACATCACCGACCTCGACACCACCTTCGTCGGCCGCATGACCGGCGGCCGGATCGTGGTGCAGGACACGCTGGAGGGCCCGCCCCGGGAGAAGGCCCAGATCCGACTGGCGATGACCGGCGACGACCTGGTCGCGCTGGTCGACGGCGAACTGCACTTCGCGAAGGCGTGGGCCTCGGGCCGGGTGAAGCTGGAAGCGGGCCTGAGGGACCTGTTCCACCTCAGGAAACTTCTGTAGCCACGGCCTTCCGGGCGTCCTTCTCGCTCTCGCCCTCCTTCTGGCCCTTCTTCTCGCCTTTCTTCTCGTCCTTCTTCCGCTCGGTCCGTGCCTTGCGCGCCGCCGGCACCACCAGCGGCGTCCCCGTCTCCGGGTCGTCGACGACCTGGCAGCGCAGGTTGAAGACCTCCTCGACCAGCCCGGCCGTGACGACGTCGTTCGGCGCTCCCTGCGCGATGACCTCGCCGCCCTTCAGCGCGATGAGGTGGGTGGCGTACCGGGCGGCGTGGTTGAGGTCGTGCAGGACGGCGACGAGCGTACGGCCCTGCTCCTCGTGCAGTTCCGCGCACAGGTCGAGGACGTCGATCTGGTGCTGGATGTCGAGGTAGGTCGTCGGCTCGTCGAGCAGCAGCAGCGGCGTCTGCTGGGCGAGGGCCATCGCGATCCACACGCGCTGGCGCTGGCCGCCGGACAGCTCGTCGACGTACCGGTCGGCCAGTTCCGCGACGCCGGTCTGCGCCATGGATTCCTGGACGACCCGCTCGTCCTCGGTCGACCACTGGCGCAGGATCCCCTGGTGCGGGTAGCGGCCCCGGCCCACCAGGTCGGCGACGGTGATCCCGTCGGGCGCGATGGACGACTGCGGCAGCAGGCCGAGGGTCCGGGCGACCTTCTTCGCCGGCATCGACTGGATGACCTGCCCGTCGAGCAGAACCCGGCCCTCGCTCGGCTTCAGCATCCGCGACAGCGCCCGCAGAAGCGTCGACTTGCCGCAGGCGTTGGGGCCGACGATCACGGTGAACGAGTTGTCGGGGATCTCCACCGACAGCTGTTCGGCGATGACCCGCTGGTCGTAGGCGAGGGTGACGTTGTCGGCGGACAGGCGGTTCACGGTACTCCTTGGGGTGTTCTTGTTCGCCGAGCCGCTCATATCCGGCCCGCCTTGCGCTCGGTGACCAGCAGCCACAGCAGGTAGACGCCGCCGAGGACGCCGGTGACCACACCGACGGGCAGCTGTCCGTCGCCGAAGAGGCGCTGCGCGGCCCAGTCGGCGGTGACCAGGAGGGCGGCGCCCATGCACAGGGCGGCCACGAGATTCGGCCCGGGCGAGCGGGTCAGGCGCCGGGCGAGCTGCGGCGCGGTGAGCGCCACGAAAGCGACGGGGCCCGCGGCGGCGGTGGCGGACGCGGTGAGCAGGACGGCGGCGACCATCAGCAGCAGCCGCACCCGCTCCACCCGCACACCGAGGGCGTTGGAGACGTCGTCGCCCATCTCCATCATCCGCAGCCCCCGCGCGTTGGCGAGGACGAGCGGCACGAGCACACAGCACAGCGCGAGCAGCGGCCACACCTGCTTCCAGTCCCGGCCGTCGAGCGAGCCGGTCATCCACACGACCGCGCGGGCCGCGTCGACCAGGTCGGCCTTGGTGATCAGATAGCCGTTGACCGCGGTGGCGATCGCCGACACGCCGATGCCGACCAGCACCAGGCGGTAACCGTGCACGCCCCGCTTCCAGGCGAGCAGATAGATGGCGGCGCCGGTCACCAGACCGCCGACGAGCGCCCCGACGGCGACCTGGTTGGCGGAGCCGGACATCAGCACGATCACCACGAGCGCGCCGGCCGTCGCCCCCTGCCCGAGCCCGAGCACATCGGGGCTGCCCAGCGGATTGCGGGACACGGCCTGGAACACCGCGCCGCCGAGCCCGAGGGCGGCACCCACCAGCAGCCCCACGAGGACCCGCGGCAGCCGCAGCTCGTTGACGATGAACTCCTGGCCCGCGTTGCCGTCGCCCGCCAGGGTCTTCAGCACGTCTCCGGCCGAGATCGGGAAGTCTCCGGTGCCGATCAGCACCACGCTCGCGGCGAGCGCGCCGAGCAGCAGCAGCACGACGACGGTCAGGGCCCGCGGGTCCAGCCGGAGGGATATCCCGCCCGGGGCGCGCAGGGCGCGGGGAGCACCGAGGGTGCGGCCGCCGGCTCGCGTGGCCGGCCCGCTCGGCGTGGTCCGCCGCGGTGCGGTGTGGGATGCGGTCTTCACAGCTGGGCCGTCCTCCGCCGTCGTACGAGAAAGATGAAGACCGGGCCGCCGATGATCGCGGTGATGATGCCGACCTGGACCTCCGACGGGCGGGCGACGACCCGCCCGATCACATCGGAGCCGAGCAGCAGCACCGGCGACAGGATGGCCGCGTACGGCATGATCCACCGCAGGTCGGGGCCGGTGAAGGAGCGGACGACGTGGGGCACCATCAGCCCGACGAACACGATCGGCCCGCAGGCGGCGGTCGCGGCACCGCACAGCACGGTCGCGGCGAGCATCGACAGCGCCCGGGTCCGGTTGAGGTGGGCACCGAGCGCCTTGGCGGTGTCGTCGCCCATCGCCATGGCGTTCAGCGGCCGGGCGAGGGCGAACGCCAGGAGTGTGCCGACCCCGAGGAAGGGCAGCACCTGCCAGATCACCTCGTCGGTCGCGGAGGTCAGCGAACCGACCGTCCAGAAACGCATCTTGGCGAGCGCCGCGTCGTCCATGATCATCACGGCCTGGACGTAGCCGAAGAGCGCGGCGGCGATCGCCGTACCCGCGAGCGCCAGCCGCACCGGCGTGGCCCCCCGGCTGCCGCCGAGGAACCAGACCAGCGCGCCGACCGAGGCAGCCCCGAAGAAGGCGAACCACACATAGCCGCTCAGGCTCGTGACGCCGAGATAGGTGATGGCGGTGACGACCGCGGCGGACGCGCCCGCGTTGATGCCGAGCAGACCCGGGTCGGCCAGCGGATTGCGGGTCAGCGCCTGGAGCACGGCTCCGGACAGTCCGAGCGCGGCACCGACCAGCAGCCCGAGCACGGTCCGCGAGACCCGCTCGCCCACGACGACGTCGCCGTAGGTACCCGTGTCCTCGAACAGCCCGTGCCAGACCTGGCCGACGGAGAGCTCCTTGGCGCCGATGGCGATACTCGCCAACGCGACGAGCAGCAGGACCGCGAGCGAGATGAGCAGCCCGAAGGAACGTATCGCCCGGCGGGTTGGGGGCGCGGGGGCGGTCTCCGCGCGCTGTTCGGGAACACTGTCGACCAACACGCAGTTAGGTTAGCCTACCCTACTAAGTTGGCTCGCTCCCTGGCCACGGCCCTGTCCGGGTGCCCAGGTTCACAGCACTCGGACCTCCCGCCGGCGAGTGGCTCACAACCCCAGCCGCGCCAACGCCTTCCCCGCGTCCAGCCCGCACACACCCGCGCCGGCCGCCGTCCAGGCCGCCGCACACAGCGCCCGCAGCCCGTCCAGGGCCTCCAGCGCGTCGCCTTCCCCCGCCAGTTCCAGGCGTTCCGCGCCCGCCGTCGCCGTCCAGCCACCGCACCAGAAGCCGTCCCCGGCCGCCGTCACCTCCGGCTGCCCGGTGAGCAGCCCGCGCAGATCCGCGTCGACGTACGTCGGACGGTGCTGCGGCGGCGCGGCGAGCAGCTGCGCCCCGTCGGTCACACCGGTGAGCACGAGCAGCGAGTCCACTTCCCCGTTGAACGCCCCCTCGATGTCGGTGTCCAGCCGGTCCCCGACCACCAACGGCCGCTCCGCTCCGGTCCGCAGGATCGTCTCCCGGTGCATCGGAGGCAGCGGCTTGCCCGCGACCTGCGGCTCGGCCCCGGTCGCGATCCGCACGACCGCCACCGCCGCGCCGTTGCCCGGCGCGATCCCCCGGCCGCTGGGAATCGTCAGATCGGTGTTGGACGCGAACCACGGCACTCCGCGCGCGACGGCGTACGACGCCTCGGCGAACCGGCCCCACGGCAGCTCGGGCCCGCCGTACCCCTGCACCACCGCCGCCGGATCGTCGTCCGCCGACTCGACGGGCACCAGCCCCCGCTCACGCAGCGCGACCCGCAGCCCCTCCCCGCCGATCACCAGCACCCGCGCTCCTGCCGGCACCTGCTCGCTGATCAGCCGCGCCACCGCCTGGGCCGAGGTGATGACCTCATCGGCCCCCGTCGGTATCCCGAGTTCCGTCAGATGCGCGGCCACGGTGTCAGGGGTGCGCAAGGCGTTGTTGGTGACGTACGCCAGCCGCATCCCGCCCGCCCGGGCGGTGGCCAGCGACTCCACGGCGTACACGATCGCGCTGCCCCCCGCGTACACCACACCGTCGAGGTCGAGCAGCGCCGTGTCGTACGCCTCGCTCAGGGCCTGCCCACTGCCCTCGGGCCTCGTCCTGACGCCCTGGCTCATTCCGCATCGCTCCTCGTTCGCTCGCCTTTCCCCCGATCATCCCGCATGCCACTGACACACGTACGATGCCGGGATGAACACAGCAGGTCACTCGAAGGCAACGGCGCCTGGAGGCCTGGAACTCACCCCGTTCCGAGGCCTGCGCTACGACCCCGACCGGGTCGGCAGCCTCGCCGCCGTCACCTCACCGCCGTACGACGTCGTGGTCCGCCCCGACGGCCTGCACCAGCTCCAGGACGCGGACCCGTACAACATCGTCCGCCTCATCCTCCCCCAGGCGGCCACCGCGGCCGCCCGCAACGAACAGGCCGCCGCCACCCTGCGCCGCTGGCTGTCCGAGGGCGTCCTGACCGCGGACCCCGAGCCGGCCCTGTACGTCTACGAGCAGCGGCCCGCCGACGGCACGCTCCAACGCGGCATCATCGGCGCCCTGCGCGTCTCGGAGCCCTCCGACGGCATCGTCCTCCCCCACGAGGACGTCATGCCGCACGTCGTCGCCGACCGCGCGGACCTGATGCGCGCCACGTACGCCAATCTCGAACCCCTGCTGCTCACCTACCGCGGCAACGGCGCGGCGGCGGAGGTCGTCGAACGCGCCGCGGACCGGCCCCCGCTGCTGTCGACGACCACGGAGGACGGCTGCGACCACCGCCTGTGGTCTCTCACCGACCCGGCCGAGATGGCCCGCGTCCGGACCGATCTCGCCCACCACCAGGCGCTGATCGCCGACGGCCACCACCGCTGGGCGACCTACCGGCGGCTGCGCGCGGAGCATCCCTCGCCCAGCCCCTGGGACCACGGTCTGGTGCTCCTGGTCGACACGGCCCGCTATCCCCTGCGCGTCCGCGCCATCCACCGCCTGCTGCACGGCCTGCCGGTCGCCGAGGCCCTGGCCGCCGTCCAGGGCCTGTTCCGCGTGCGGCGCCTCGACGTCCCCCTCCCGCAGGCCTTGGACGCCCTGGCGGACGCGGTCGGCGCGGGCAACGCCTTCCTCCTGGCCGGCGACGGCGCCTTCCACCTGCTCGATCGCCCCGACCCGGCCCTCCTCGACCGCACGGTCCCCGCGGACCGCCCCCAGGCCTGGCGCACCCTCGACGCGACGGTCCTGCACGCCACCCTCCTCGACCACGTCTGGCACATCCCCGAGGACGACCCGGCCCGCATCGCCTACATCCACGACACGGCCGCCACGGTCGGGAAGGCGGAACGCGACGGCGGTACGGCCGTCCTGCTGCACCCCGTCCGCGAGGAGGTCGTCCGCGACCTCGCCCGCCAGGGCGTCACGATGCCCCGCAAGTCGACGTCGTTCGGCCCGAAACCGGCCTCGGGCCTGGTCCTGCGCGCCCTGGACCACTGACCGTCGCCCATGACAAAGGGGCGGGACGCCGGCCGTACCGGCGTCCCGCCCCTCGCACACGCGCGTGTCAGTCCTGACCGTCGCCCTTGCCCTCGCCCGGTTCGGCGTCGGCAGCGTCCTCGTCCAGCGCGTCGACGAACTCCACGCCGTCCAGCTCGGCCAGCCGGTCCGAGGCGTCGGTGCTGCCGTCCCGGTCGGCCTCGACGGCCTTCGCGAACCACTCCCGCGCCTCGCTGTCCCGCCCGGCGGCGAGCAGCGCGTCGGCGTACGCGTACCGCAGCCGCGCGGTCCACGGCTGCACCGAGTTGGAGGCCAGCTCGGGGCTCTGCAGCGTCACGATGGCCGCGTCCAACTGCCCCATGTCACGCCGGGCACCCGCCGCGACGAGCCGCATCTCGACCTGCCCGGCCTTGTCCAGCTTGTGCACCTCCGGCGCCCCGGCCATGTCCAGCGCCTTCTCCGGCCGCCCGAGCCCCCGCTCGCAGTCCGCCATGACGGGCCACAGCTCCACGGCCCCGGTCATCCGCCGCGCCGCCCGGAACTCGGCGAGCGCCTCGCTGTACTTCTGGTTGGCGTACGCCGCGAACCCGGCCGCCTCCCGCACGGCGGCGACCCTGGACGCCAGCCGCAGCGCCACCTTGGAGTACGCGTAGGCCCGCTCCGGCTCCTCGTCGATCAGCCGCGCGACCATCACGAGGTTCTTGGCGACGTCATCGGCGAGCGTCTTCGGCAGACTCTGCAGCTCCTGCCGTACGTCCTTGTCGATCTCCTCGCCGGTGACGTCCTCCGGGATCGGCAGCCGCTTGATCGGCTCACGGTTCCGGTCACGCTCATCACGGAAGCGGCCACCGCCCCGTCGGTCGTCGCGCCGGTCGTCGCGACCGTCCCGGCCCCGGAACCCGCCAGGCCGGCCCCCTCGGTCGTCCCGACGGAACCCACGCCCGCCACGGTCGTCACCCCGACGCTCATCCCGCCGGAACCCACCACGACTGTCGTCCCGCCGATCATCCCGGCGGTCGTCACGGCGATCGTCGCGGCGGAACCCGCCCCGGTCGTCCCGACGGTCGTCCCGACGATCGTCGCGCCTGTCATCCCGACGGTCGTCGCGCCGGAACCCGCCCCGATCGTCGCGGCGGTCGTCCCGGCGGTCGTCGCGGCGGTCGTCTCGCCGGAACCCGCCCCGGTCGTCACGGCGGTCATCGCGGCGGAAACCGCGGTCGTCACGCCGGCCGTAACCACCGCGGTCGCGATCGCCGTGGCCACCACGGTGGTCGTCACGGCGGTCATCGCGCCGGTCGTCACGGCGGTCGTCCCGCCTGTCGTCCCGGCGGTCGTCCCGACGGTCGTCACGGCGGTCGTCCCGCCGGTCGTCGCGGCGGAAGCCGCCGCGCTCACCACGGTCCCGGTCGTCCCGACGGCCGTGTCCGCCCCGGTTGTCGTCGCGTCGGAAGCTGGGCCGGTCACCGCGGTCGCGGTCGTCCCGACGGAACGTCGGACGAGAACCCCGGTCGCCCTCGTGGCGGTCGTCCCGACGGTCACCCCGCCGATCGTCACGGCGGTCGTCCCGACGGTCGTCCCGGCGATCGTCCCGCCGGTCGTCCCGGCGATCGTCCCGCCGGTCGTCACGCCTGTCGTCGCGGCGGAAGCCGCCGCGCTCACCACGGTCCCGGTCGTCCCGCCGACCGTAACCACCGCGGCTGTCACCACCGCGGCTGTCACCACGACGGCCGTAGCCACCGCGGTCGTTGTCACGACGGTCGTTGTCCCGGCGGAAGCCGCCGCGGTCGCCGCGGTCCCCACTGTCCCGTCGCCGCTGGTCGCGCTCCGGTCGGTCGTCGGGAGAGTTGGTGGACATCGGTGACTCCTGTCTTCGGTACCACAAGCATTATAAAAAACGAAAGGACCCCTGGTCCCAGCTGAACGCTGGTGACCAGGGGTCCTTCCCAAAGATTGTTCGGCGGCGTCCTACTCTCCCACAGGGTCCCCCCTGCAGTACCATCGGCGCTGTAAGGCTTAGCTTCCGGGTTCGGAATGTAACCGGGCGTTTCCCTCACGCTATAACCACCGAAACCCTAATGGTTTCGAGCGAACAAGCACACTCTTCACTTGTTTTCAGCTCTAAGCCGGCAACGGTCGTTGCCTCAGAACTAACACAGTGGACGCGAGCAACTGAGGACAAGCCCTCGGCCTATTAGTACCGGTCACCTCCACAC
>NZ_BQUN01000062.1 GCF_026008495.1 Streptomyces sp. A012304 | reverse complement strand
AGTCGACCGCGGCGACGACCGGGATGGTGGCCTGGCCGCCGCAGGTGACCATGTTGACGTTCGGCGCGTCGATGTGGACGTCGCCGTTGACGGGCGGCACCACGTACGGGCCGATCGCGGCCGGAGTGAGGTCGACGAGGGTGCGGCCGAGCGGGCGCAGTATGTTTTCGTGGTGCCGGTGTGCGCCAGCTGACGTGGCGTCGAAGACGATTTCGACATCTGCGAACTCGTCCAGCCTGACGAGTCCTTCGACGCCCTCGTGGGTCGTGGCCACCTTCAGGCGGCGGGCGCGGGCCAGGCCCTCGGAGTCCCGGTCGATGCCGGCCATCGCCGCGATGTCGAGGGTCTCCGACAGCCGCAGCATTTTTGATCATCAGGTCGGTGCCGATGTTGCCCGAGCCGATGACGGCGACCTTGGTCCGTGCGCTCATGCTGCGTTCTTCTCACTCGTGAACTCGACACCCACGGTGCCCAGGTGGCTGATGGACGCCTCGAACCGGTCACCGGGGGCGGCGGGAGCGACCGGCCCCAGGGCTCCGGTGAGCACCAGGTCTCCGGCGCGCAGCGGGTCGCCCCGCTCGGCCAGGGCGGAGGCAAGCCAGACGGCCGCGTTCAGCGGGCTGCCCAGACAGTCGGCACCGGTGCCCTCCGAGACGGTTTCACCGTTCCGGGTCATGGTCATCGTCACGGCGCGCAGATCGACTCCGGTGAGCGACAGCGGGGCGCCGCCGAGGACGTACAGGCCGCAGGAGGCATTGTCGGCGACCGTGTCGACGAGGGTGATGTCCCACCCCCGTACCCGGCTGTCCACGATCTCCAGAGCAGGGAGTGCGAAGTCGACCGCGCGCAGCACGTCCACCACGGTGCACTCGCGGTGCGGCAGATCGCGGCCCAGCACCAGCGCGACCTCGGCCTCCACCTTGGGCTGCAGCAACCGTCCGGGTGGCACCCGGCCGCCGTCGGCCACCGCCATGTCCGCGAACAGCGCCCCGAAATCGGGCTGGTCCACGCCCAGTTGGCGCTGCACGGACACCGAAGTGAGGCCGATCTTGCGGCCCACGACCCGGCGGCCGACGGCCTGGGCGCGCCGGACATTCAGCTGCTGCACGGCGTACGCGGTCTCCAGATCGCCCCCTTCGTCGAACAGCGTTCGCACCGGCGGACAAGCGGCCCCGGTACGGGCAGCTTCCGCCAGCAGGTCGGCTGCCTCGACCACCGCTGGTGGCACGGTGTCCGGGCTTGCGTTGTCGAGCCTGGTCGACACGGGTTACCTCCAGAGGGAAGCGGAAGCGGCGGTTGTACACCGGTTTAGACATCACCACCGCGATGGGCCACTTTGTGTTCCGGGACGCGGAACACCGTGAGCGGTGTCGCCGGCTGTCGCTGCCGATATGGGGCCAGGCTGCGTGGTGGCAGCGGGGACCTTCTCCCCTGCTCCGGCGGGTGCGCCCCCCGGCAGCATCCGCTCGACTGGTAGGCGAGAACGGATCGGGCGTTGCTGTCGAGGATCCAGGGCGGGCATGGCAGGGGAGACCTCTTGGAGCGTGTTTGAGATCAGCTTCAGTGGCAGCGGCAGGCGCGCCAGCCAGCGTTGGAAGAACACCGTGATGGTGCCCGACCCTCCAGGTTGACCCGTCTCAGACGCGATGCCATCACGACCTCCGCAACCAGCACTGCGGATCCCAGTCCACCCGCCGGACGGGCATCGCCAAGAGGACCATCTACCTCGGCGGTATCAGGCGAAGCCCGTCCGGTTGGTCGACCCCGGTCCTGACGTTGCGGACCGTCCAGGCGCCGGACGTGGTCGGGGTGAGAGCCCGGCCCTGATCGTCGTAGGTGCTGCCGGAGGCAAAGACGACCGCGCCGTTCGCGTCCGAGTCGAGCTACATGCCTGTCGCCGTGTTCTTGGTCTTGTGTGTGCCGGTCAGTAGACCAGGGTTGCCACGGCCCGCGCCGAGGCCGCTCATGATGGCGTTGATGACGCCCTGATGGCTCACCGCCAGAGTGCGTCGGTTGATCAGCCCGAAACCGTACCGTCCGGTCGCGCCGTTGTCCCAGTAGATTGTGGCCGCTCCGTACTTCTTGGCGGTGGACACGACGGCGCGCACGTAGTCCGCACGATACCTCGGGTTCGATGCATCGAACGATGACTTGTCGATCGCACCGTATTCACCGACGACTACCGGGTATCCCCGCACGACGAACTTGTCGTACATCTTCTTCATCTGCGCGTCCAGATGGCCCTCCTGTCCCCAGGTCGACGTCCTTGACGGGTTGGTCGCTGCTCGTCCCCACTGCGTTATGGTGCCGCTTTCTGCTCCGGCGAAGTCCCACGGGTCGTAGTAGTGAACGGAGATCATGATGCGCTGTTCATTACTGGGGATGGAGGGGGAGCGATATTGGTCGGTCGGCAGCACGAAGCCGTAGTTCCCCGCGGTGTAGTCGATGTTCGTGTTCCAGCCGGGAACGAGCAGCCACCGTGAAGCGTTGTTCCCGCCGGTCCTCCGGACGGTGTCCACGAAGATCTGGTTGTAGCTGTTGATGTTCGAGTAGCACGGCTGGGTGGGGCGGCCCCATTGACCGTCGAAGTTTTCGTTCATGGACTCCAGGATCAGGCGCTGGTCGTAGTTCTGGAACCTGGTCGCGATCTGTTGCCAGACTTTCTGGTACTTCGCCCTGATCGCCGTCTGGTTGGACGAGTCACAGATCAGCCAGGAGCCGTAGATGGTCTTGTAGCCGTCGCCGTGCATGTTGATCAGCACGTACAGGCCGCGGTTGTAGGCGTAGTTGACGACTTCCTGGATCCTGTTCAGCCAGGCGGCGTTGATCCTGTAGTCCGGGCCGGGGCCTATGTGCCCCAGATAGGAGACCGGGATTCGTATGGTTTTGAATCCTGCGGATTTCACCTTGTCGATGAGGGCCTGCGTAATGGCCGGCTGGCCCCATGCCGTTTCGCTGGGATATCCGTTGGAGTTGGCCTCCAGTTGGTTCCCCAGGTTCCAGCCGGCGCCCATGTCGGCGACGATCTGGGAGGCGTTCAGCTGTGTCGTGGTGTCGGCCGATGCCTGGTTGGTCAGGCCGGCGACAGATGCGACGACCGACAACATCAGCGCCAGGCAAACTGCTTTGATCTTTCCTGCTGGTGAAACCATGGGTATGCCCGTCTCGTCAGTTACTTGGGTTCGAAGGTCCAGACCGTGCCCGCGTCGGTGGCTCCGGTGTTCCACCTGACCGCGCCGGAGGAGGTCGCGTGGAGGTACTCGATGCCCGTGCTCTGGTTGTTGAGGCGGAAGCCTCCGGAGGAGACCGGTTCCAGATTCCAGAGCGAGTCGGCGGCGACGGCGCCGGAGTTCCAGAAGACGGCGTTGCTGGTGGCGCCCGCGGACAGGTAGAACCGCCCGGTCCTGACGTTGCGGACCGTCCAGGCGCCAGACGTGGTCTGGGTGAGGATCCAGTCCTGGTCGTCGTAGGTGCTGGCGGGGGCAAGAACCACCGCGCCGTCCGCGTCGGTATCGAGGTACCTGCCCGTCGACGAGTTCCTGATCTTGTACGTGGCCCCGCTGACGGGACCGGAGGAGCCGCCGGAGTAGGCAACGCGGACGCAGTCACCTGCGTTCAGGTTGATGGCGATTCTTCCGCCCGATGGGCTGTAGGACTTCGATGCGGTCCGCACCCAGGTGTTGTCGCTGTCGTAGTAGCCGCTTTCCACGGACCCGATCGAGCCGCCGGGCAGCGTGAAGGTAGCGGCCTTGCTGCTGAGCACGGCGATTTCGGTGGGGCTGTGTTTGACGGCGATGCCCTGCCCACCGCTGGAGGTCGCGTAGGACACGCTCTGACCGTCGAGTGTCTTGGTGGTGTTGCTGCTCGCGGTGGCGGTCCGGTTGAACGTCTGCAGCTTGGTTCCGCCACGCTCGACGGGGCGCTTGGTCGCGAGATCCGTGCTGATCTTGTTGATCAGGTGGTTCATGGCGGTGACCTTCGGGGAGACGGCCTTGCGGGTCACCACCTTCGTCGTCGGGTTGAAGTCGTACAGTGCCTTGTCGGAGCTGCCGCTGTGGGCGTCCGGGTCCACGGCCGCATAGAGGTTGTATGCGGCGTTGCCCGCGACGGCGTTGAACTTGAGAATGTCGGCGGTGGAGTTGCCGGCGTAGTTCTCCATGATCATCGGGAAGTTCCGGCCCTGGGCCCAGAAGGCGTCCTGCCCGTAGTCGAACACGTAGTCGACGCTGGTCGTGTACGGGTCGTAGCCGAAGAAGTCGAGATACGCCATACCCCGAGCGCGACGGGCCTCGTTGTCGGCAATATCCGCGTCACCTTTGGGATTCGACCTGGTGTAGACGACGTAGTCCGACTCCTTGACGGCCTGGCCGAGTCCGCTCAGATAGTTCAGGAGCACGTCCTTGCGGAACTCTGTCGCGTTGGTGTATCCGCCGCTTCGCCACAGAGCGTTGGCGTAGGAGCTGTAGCTCCGGTCGATCCTGACGTCCCACAGTCCCGAGACGTTCGGCTCGTTCAGCAGCTGCACGCCCACAACGGTGTGACCGGTGTCGTAGGCCGCGACGTGATTCATGAGCCGACCCAAGGCGTACTTCTCCCGGCTGAGCAGGTTGGGGTCGGTCTTGTCCAGCAGTCCGAAGCCTTCCGGCGGTTCGCCCGGTTCGCCGGTGCCTTTCTTCCGCAGCTCCGTGCCATCGGGGCGGACGACGTACTGGTAGCCGTTCAGGACATAGGACGGGAGTCGCGCCGGGAAACTGAAACCGGTGGAGTCGTGCCCGAACCACAAGAATTCGAGCTTGAGGCCGTACTCCTTGCACCAGTCGATCATCCGATCGACGTCTGCCCAGCTGAAGTTGTCCCTGGAGGTCTCGATCTTCGACCACCAGATGGGTATGTTCACGACGTTGAAGCCGTCTTGGGCGACCATTCCCAGCACCGGCCTCAGTTGGGCGTCGGTCCAGCCGTAGCTGTACCGGTGCTTTTCATACCGGAACTGGATGCCGCTGTGGTAGAACGGCTTGCCGTCGACCATCAGGACCAGCTTGTCGTACGTGGACTGCGTCGTGTCCACGTACGACACCGTTGTCGCCGCGCCCGCCGCTCCGGCCGAGCGCTCAGCGCCGAACACACTCAGACCCACCCCGCCGACGGATGCCGCTCCGACGGTGGCGAGAAATCTGCGGCGCGGCCACAGATCGGTTTTCGGCTCCATTGCCTTTCCTTCCCTCTGTCGAATCGTTTCTACGTCACGGATCAGGCGGAATCGACTTTCATCCGGCGCTCATGGCCGCTGCTACCAAACGCTGTCCAGACGTGGGGAAACCTCCCTTTGCCCGATCTGGTCGAAGCCGTCATGAGGCGTTTTCTACGTGGTGGTGACTTCGAGGTGGTCGATATTGGGCAGGCCGGCGGAGGTGGTGGGGCTGACTTGGATGGTGTTGCTGCCGGCGTTCAGCGTGACGGTCAGGGTTTGGGTGACCCACGTGTTCCAGGCGCCGGTGCCTGCGAACGATGGCGTGTGGACGGTCGATCCGTTGACGATCAGCGAGGCCGGCCGTGCGGTCGTGGTGCCGTTGGCGAACCGGAGCCGCAGGGTCGCCGTGCCCACGGTGGCCGCGTTGACCGTGAACTGGGCGTGGGCGCCGACGGCGCTGCTGCCATTGCAGAACCCGGTGCCGGTGTATCCGGTGTGGTTGGAGTCGATGGTGCCGGTGCACACTGCCGGGGAGTCTTCCGCCTCGTAGCGGGTGGGCGTGGGGGTCGGCCCGCCGGGCAGGAGTGGGCATGTGCCCTGGTAGGCGCTGATGCCGGTCCAGTCCATCAGCGGGCACAGGAACTGGCTGTAGCGGGCATCGTGGTCAACGAAGATCTTGAACCAGGGGATGACCTTGCGCATCATCACCGAGTTCGGCGTCCAGCTGGGGAAGCCGTGACCGGCGCCGGTGAGTTCGAGGTAGGCCTTCTCCGTCGACCACGGAATCTGGTTGTAGAAGTTCTTGACGTACGACGGCGTGACCGTCTCGTCGTTCTGCCCCGCCATCAGCATGGTGGGCACCTGCATGGTGCGCATGTCCGTCGAGAAGATGGCCGGCGCCAGCCCGATCGCGGTCTTCAACGACGGACGCCGTGACGCTGCGGACACGGCCCCGCCACCACCCATCGAGTGGCCAATGACCGCCGTCCGGTTCGGGTCGATCCGGTCCCGCACCGGACTGCGCTGGGTCAGGTAGTCCAACGCGGCCAGCAGCTGGGTCCCGCGGGCGGTGTCCCCGTCGCCGGGGTTGATCGCCTCGAACCCGATCACGACGAACCCGAACGAGGCCAGCCAAGGCCCCGTCCACTCCAAAGCGGCCCACGAGCCGTGGTAACCGGGCACGAACGCGATCGCACCGAACGTGCCCTGACGGGTGTCGGTCGGGTAGTAGATCACCCCCTTGGTGAAGCCGTTGCCCTCCGGCACCTTCACCGAAGCGGTGGCGAACGTGCCACGCGAAGCGGCCACGCTGTCGCGGGTCGGGTCCGGACCGCGCTGGTACGGATTCTCGGCAACCGCCGCGGGGCCGCGCTGGTACGGATTCTCGGCAGCCGGTGCCGGGCCCGCCCCGGCCAGGGCCACGAGGAGCACGAGACCGACCGCGGACGCGAGCCACCTCAACACCCGGTTCAACGAGCGGGGCTCCGCCCGGCCGGCGTGCACTTCACTGCGACACATGGAGCTCAACCTCCGGATACTCGTTCCACCGGCGACGCGCTGTCGCCGCCGGACTGGTGACAGTCGGGTGTGGACGGCCGCCGCGTTGTCCGCCGACCTGGCCCAGGGCACCTGGACGCCCACCGGTTGTCCCTTGTTTCGACACAGCCCTCGCCTTTCTGAGCATGTACATGACAAGGCACCGCCCGCCCGCTGGCGGCCTTGACGACGACTCCCGCCGCTGCAACCGGCCGGCAGGGGCTACGGCGTCGCGGCACCGGCCTGCACCGCACCGGTGCCGACCAGCGTCGCGAGGGTCAGCAGGCCCGCCGCTCCAGTCGGACCCCGCGCCCACCACGAGCACAAAATGCCATGTTCATTACAAACATGTATCCAGTCCTTGGCCACGGAGATGCGGAGGTGGGGTGAGGTCCGCGCCGGTCGCTCAGGCCTGGGTGAAGCCGTCCATGATGGCGGTGGGCCGCTTGGTCGCGGAGTCCCAGGCGCCCATGTTGTAGCCGGTGAACGGGGACATGCACTCCGGCTCCCAGTAGAAGATGCCCTGCCCCCCGTTCGCCTTCAGCGCCTTGATGTAGGCGACCAGCGCGGCCCGGGTGGAGGACGCCCTGTCGACGCGACCGCCGAACTCGCTCTGCAGGAACGGTTTGCCGTAGGCGTCGGAGATCTTCTTCATGTTCGCCACGA
>NZ_BQUN01000061.1 GCF_026008495.1 Streptomyces sp. A012304 | reverse complement strand
GACGAGAACTGGTCCCACGAGGAGTACCTGGCCGCACTGCTGCAGCGGCAGGTTGCCGACCGGGAGTCGAAGGGCACCGTGATGCGGATCCGCACCGCCCACTTCCCGCAGGTCAAGACGTTGGAGGACTTCAACCTCGACGACCTGCCGTCGCTGCGGCGCGACGTCCTCGCCCACCTGGCGACCGGCACGTTCGTCGCGAAGGCGGAGAACGTGATCCTGCTCGGCCCGCCGGGCATCGGCAAGACGCACCTGGCCATCGGGCTCGGCGTCAAGGCCGCGCACGCCGGCTACTCGGTCCTGTTCGACACCGCCAGCAACTGGATCACCCGCCTCGCCGAGGCCCACCAGGCCGGTCGGCTCGAAGCCGAGTTGAAGAAGATCCGCCGCTACAAGCTGATCATCGTTGACGAGGTGGGCTACATCCCGTTCGATCAGGATGCGGCGAACCTGTTCTTCCAGCTCATCGCGTCCCGTTACGAGCAGGGCTCTGTCATGGTGACCTCGAACCTGCCCTTCGGGCGCTGGGGAGAGACCTTCTCCGACGACGTCGTGGCCGCCGCGATGATCGACCGCCTGGTCCACCACGCCGAGGTCCTGACCCTCACCGGCGACTCCTACCGCACCCGCCAGCGACGCGAACTCCTCGCCAAGGAGAACCGCGCGGGCCGCGACTGATCAACCCACTGGGGGTCAATTTTCCCGGACTCCCAGGGGGTCAAATCTCAGGAACCGTTGACACCTGCGAGCCGGGGCCAGGTTAGTAGTCGAGGTCGAGGTAGTCGATGTCGTTGAGGGTGACGTCGGTGAGGCCGGTGGCGCGGTTTCCGCCGTCTTGGAAGTAGATGTCCTTGAATCCTTCGGCGATGATCTGGCGCATCTGTTGGTCGCTGGCTCCGGCGTTGTGGGCGTCGAAGAGGCGCTGCGCGTAGGTGGGGGGAAGGTGGACGGTGAGGCGGCGGAAGCGTCCGTCGTCGGTGGTGCCGATCGGCGCGGTGTAGCCGAAGCGGGCCCTTGTCTCCACCGTGATCCCGCGTGTGGTGGCGGCCTGCTTCTGCCGGCGTTTGCGTACCTGTGGCTGCCAGCGGGCCCGTACGGCGTCGTCGATCCGTTCGGCGATGTCCTTGGGTGGGTGCTTGCGTTCGCCTTTGCGGTATCGCTCCACCGACCGTTGGCTGACGCCGATCTCCGCCGCGACGGCTTTGGTCGTCTTGAGCTGCTTCATCAGGAAATTGATCCGTGCTTGGAGGGTCTTGGGTGGCTGGCGGGTGAAGGTTTCCCGGTCGGCGCGTTCGATGGCGTCGTCGATCTCTGCCACAGCTCAGCCCTTCTCGGCAGTGGAGTCCTGGCCGTCAGTGTCGGCCGGTGGGAACCAGGTCTTGTGCGTCGAGCCGGCGTCGGGCACTGGTTTACTCGCCTTCGTCGAGGACGGCGTCGCCGCCTTTGATGTGGCGGGCGGGGTTGTGGTCCTGTTCCATGAGGTCGACCGCCCAGAGCATCGACTGGACGCCTTCCAGCTTGGCCAGGCCGGGGGTGGGTCCGAGGCGGAATCCGCCGGGCTGTGGCTTGCCGGACGCGGCGTACGGGAGGAAGTCCAGCGGGCTCTCCCCAGGCGAGGGGTAGACCACGCAGTCGGACAGCACGGCGAGCGGATACAGACCCGTCATCTTCGCCATGTTGGTGAGCTTGCGGTGCATGTTGACCCGCGCCTTGCTGATGACAGCGGCGCGGATGTCGGGGCGCCAGGTCGGCCGCTGAAGGGCCGGCCATCGCTCGCCCTCCTTGTACTTCTTGCCCTGGGGGCGTTCACGCAGTTTGCCGATGCCGCCCTTCACCGTGGCCTTGATGGCGGCGAGGACGGCCGCCATCGCTGGGTCGACGTCTTTGTGCCGCTCCATCGCCGCGAGGAACTCGGTGTCGGAGAGCTCCCGGGTGACGCCGAGGTCGGCGAGGGTGTCGACGTAGGCGTTTTTGAGGCGGTCGTGCCACGGGTCCAGGTAGGCGCCGGTCTCGCGGCGCAGGTACGCCTCGATCGGGGCGACGTTGTAGCCGAGTTCCTGGGCGTAGGCGACGGTGTGTGTCTGGTACCAGGCCGGGCCCGTGGGCCGGGTGCCGTCCGGTGTGAACGGTGAGGGCAGACGGGGGTCCACCTCGACGTGGGAGAGGTCGACCAGCCAGCTCCCGGGGATCTTCGGGTTGAAGGCCGGGGCGTGGAAGTGGTCCGGGGCGGACAGGCCGACGACGAGGCGGGCTGCGGCGGCGAGGAAGGCGGTGTTGAGGTCCAGGCCGACCGCGTACGGGAGCGTGCACTCCTCATCCGTCAGCAGGCTGACATCGCGCACCCACTGGTACGCCTCCTCATCGAGGAAGCCACCGCTCCACCCGCTGTCGACGACGACGGGGTGCTCGGGGGTGGCCTCCGGCGGCGCGGGGTCCATCGGCTCGGTCCCCAGCGAGCCCGGGTTGTGGGCGGACACCCAGTTCCCGGTCGCTTCGTCGCGCACCGCGCGGGTGGGCGGGCGCAGCGCCGTCATCAGCTCCAGCCCGGACACGGCCGTCGATCCGCGCGGGGTGATGACCCGGGTGGCGTACACGCCCAGGACGCGGGCGATGTCGGCTGGCTCCATCTCCGTAACGCCGGGCCAGGACCGCTCATCGAGGGCGTCCCAGGACAGGATCGCCAGTTGCACGCACTGCCGCTCGCGACCCTGGGCTTTGCGGTAGATCCTTGCCCACGGGCCGAACCCGCGCTGGGTGAGCCGCCACTTCGCCTTCGCTACCTGCTTGACGACCGGATGGTCCTCCGGTAGACGCAGGGACCGGCGCTGCTCATGGCCCTGAAGGCGCTCGGGCAGTCCCAGCTTCACGGCGGCCGCGGCGGTGAGGACGATCAGCGGGTCGCTGTCCTTGCCGTAGCGGTTGAGCTTCGGTGCACCGAGGCCGGATTCGCGCAGCGTCCACTCCACCAACTCGGGCACGGTGGTCGCGGGGCAGTCCAGCATGATCCCGTCGACGCCGTATGCGCAGCCGTCACCGTCCAGGACCGCGAGGGGCCCGTGCGGGAAGCGCGGGTCGGCTGCGGGCTGCGCCGCCTTCTTCGTGGCGGGCCGCCGCGATGTCGCAGCGGGCCAAGGGGTGGCGGGGCGCGCTGGCGCCGCAGCCGGAACGGCGGGAGCCTGCGGGGCGTCTGCCGTCTCCACCCTGGACGCGGCCGGCTCGGTAGACGCCGCTCGCGCCGGAGCATGTGCCGGGGCTGCACCGGGGGCTGGATACTTCGCCGCCCACCCCTTCAGCAGCCGCTGGTAGGCCTCCAGCCGCGGAGACTTCGGCTCGCTGCGGCCGTTTTCCCAGTTCTTCACCGACTGGGTCGTGGTCTTCAGCGCGGTGGCCAGGCGGGCCTGGGTGATGCCGGCGGCCTCACGCAGCCGGGCACGCTCCGCCGGAGGCGGCAGGTGCGGCTCCTCGTTCAACAGAGCGTCAACAGACGCGAACAGTTCTTCCTCAGACGCCATTCCCTGCACCTTCACGTCAGGACCCGACACCGATTAACCACAAACTTACCCCATCCTTTAACCCTGCTGTGCCCATTTCAGCCCCTGCGCGGCGAGGGTGCGATTTCTCGTTTTGGTGACAGTGGTGTGAGAGACAGCAGGTCGTTGGCATGTTGATGCTGGTCGGTGGCTGTTTGTGGGTGTCGGGTCACTGTCTTGGGCGTGAGAGATGGGTGGATCTGCGCTGTCCTGGGGCGTTATCTCTTCTGGGGTGACGCTGTCTCAGTTTTGTGAGTTCTGAGCCGCTCCCGGCGGGTGATTGGTGTGATCGGGGGATGGATGGAACTCAGCCGTCGGCGGTGTTGGGCGTTTTGCCGCCCGGATCGGTTCGGGCGTTGCGGGGGCCTGCGGTGCGTCGGCTTCTGGGGTTGCGCCGGGAGGGCAGGCTTACCACGGCGCATGTGAGGTCGGCTGCGGACGTGCTGGGAGTGCGGGAGCGCGCGGTGTGGCGATGGCTGGCCGCGGCGGAACGGGATGAGTCCGCGAGCGTGGCGCCTGGGGAGCGGGCACGCAGTCACGGGAGGTTCACCGTCACCCCGGAAATCCGGGCTCTGCTGGGACTGTGGAAGGGGAATGTGGCTGCCGTCCACCGTAAGCTGGCCGCTCGTGCGGCCAGGGGTGAGGGGGAGTCCCCGCCGTCGATTCCTACGCTGCATCGGGCGATCCGGCGTGACCTGAGGCCGGGGGAGAGGGCCGGGCTTGCGGGAGGGGAACGCGCGGCGCGCAAGCATGATGTGTTCCTGGCCCGGCCGCGTCCCTGGCGCAATCAGGTGTGGGAGACCGACCACATGCAGGCCCCGGTGCTGGTCGACGTCGATGGCAGGGCCCGCAGACCGTGGATCACCTGGTTCACCGACTGTGCGACGAACGCGATCACGGGGGTGGCCGTCTCGCCGGGAACTCCGTCGCGGGAGTCGGTGCTGGCCGCGCTGCGCTCCGCGGTGCTGCGCGAGGAGCCCTACGGCCCGTTCGGCGGTCTGCCGGAGAAAGTACGCGTGGACCGCGGCAAGGACTTCCTGTCCACGACGGTGAGCGCCGCGTTCGGTCTGCTGGATGTGACGGTTGAGGATCTGCCCGCCTACACCCCCCATCTCAAGGGCACCGTGGAGGGGCTGAACCGGGCGGTGGAGAGCATGTTCCTGGCCGCGCTGCCCGGCTACGCCCGCCAGCCGCGCCCCGGCGAGCGAGCTTCCCGCCCGAAGGACGAGGTGCTGCTCGGCTTCCAGGACTTCACCGCCCGACTGCTGACCTGGATTTCGTGGTGGAACACCGAGCACCGGCCCGCGCCCTTGCGGGGCAGGACTCCGCTCCAGGTGTGGCAGGACGATCCCACCCCGCTGCGGGACGTGCCGGCCAGGGATCTGTGGACGTTCACCCTGGAGGACGCCGGCATCCGCACGCTGACCACCCGCGGTGTCCGCTTCCGTAAACGCGACTACGTGGGAGCGTGGATGGTGGGCCAGGCCGGCATCCAGGTCCGGGTCCGCTTCATGCCCCACCACGACCACCGCATCGAGGTCTACCACGCGGGCACCGGCCGCTACCTGGGCCCTGCGGACCTGGCCGACCAGGCCACCGGCGAACAGATCAGCGCCGTACGCAGAGCGCGGGCCGCCCGCACCCGCCGCCTGAAGAAGGACCTGGAGGCCTCCCGGCGCGAGCGCTACGCCGCCGTGAACCGGCCCGAGGCCCCCCAGCGGCTCGGTGCGCTGACCGGCGCGCAGGCCGAGGCCGAACTCGCCCAGAGCGCCGGTACCGACCTCGCCCAGCTCGCGCTGCCGGACCTCATCCCGCCCGCCGCGCCCCCGGCCGACTGGCGCACCCCAGCCTCCCTCGCCACCCGGACCAGGCCCGCCCGGCCCGCTCCCGTCCCGCCCGCACCTGCCTTCGACGGCCCGCCCGCACCCACTGCACCCACCGCTGAAGACGGAGACGCCTCGTGACCGCGGCCGCCTACCAGTACGTCGACCTGCCCGACGCGTCCGTGGTCACCACCCGCGCCCTGCTCACCGTCCGGGAGAACATCGCCGACACCGTCACCGCACGGGCGATGATGTGCATCCACGGCGGCGCCGGCTTCGGCAAGACCCTCGCCGTCAACACCTGCCTGCGCGGACTCGAACCCGGCGAGGACGTCCGCAGGATCACCTTCCGGGCCCGGCCCACCGCCCGCGCGGTGCGCTACGAGCTGCTCACCGCCCTCGACCTGGCCGGACAGCCGCCGCGCCATCCCAGCGAGTTCGACCGCCTGCTGAAAACCGCCCTGGCCGAACGCCCCCGCACCCTCCTCGTCGATGAGGCCCAGTGGCTCAACGGGGAGGCCTTCGAATACTTCCGCTACCTGTGGGACGAACCCGCAACCCAGCTCGCGATCGTCTTCGTCGGCGGCGAGGGCTGCCACACAGTGCTGCGCCGCGAGCCGATGCTCTCCTCGCGGATCTTCATCTGGCAGCACTTCACCCGCCTCACCCCTGGTGAGGTCGGCGAGGTCATGCCACTGTTCCACCCGATCTGGGCTGATGCCGACGCCGCCGACATCGCCTTCGCCGACCAGCATGCCGCGCACGGCAACTTCCGCAACTGGGCCCGGCTCACCGCCCATGTCCGCCTGGCGCTGAGCCGCACGGGCCGGCCGCGCGTGGACCGTGAAGTGCTGCGGTGGGCGTTCAGCCGACTGGGCACCTGCGCCTGACAGACCCTGCCCAGCCCGTGGTCGGCACCCGTAGAGAAGTGCCGGCGCAGAGCGAGAAGGAGGCGGACCGCGGTGGGCTTGCTGGATGCGATCAACCCACTCGGTGAGATCGCCGTGGACGTTCTGGCCTGCGGACCGGCTGCTTCCGAGCACTGCCCATCCCCCAGCAGCCTGCGCGCAGCGGGCCGTTCCCCCTTCACCGTGATCGTGGACCCTCAGGACGACGTGCGTTTCACCCACACCGTGCTGGCCGCCCACCATCCAGCGGCAGGACGGATCTCGATCCACCCCACCGTCGGCCGCGGCGGCCGGCTGCTGTGGCACGACATCCTGCACACGGTGGCACAAGGCCGTCCCCTGCGAGCCCCGGCCTGCGCCGACCGCGGCAGCGCGCCCGCACAGGAGCACGCGGCCCGCTCCGCTCTGAAGACCGCGGCCGTACAGCGGATGACCGTTCTGCGCGCACACCGCATCACGTGGGGCGTGTGGGCGGATCTGATGGCCCTGCACCGCACCACCGACACCGACGTGACCATGGTGCACCACGCCGAACTACCAGCCGACCTGGCGCATCTGCTGCGCCACTGCGACCACCGGATCCTCACCACCCATGCCGGCGTACAGGCGCTGCACCCGCCCGCATGTTGACCGCCACACCCGCTGACGTGAGTCCATCTGCCGCGTCACGCCTCGAGCATCCGCGACGAGCCGGATTCGAAGGCGCTGTTGCGGGCGTGCCGCCGCACGGCCTCCTGCACCCGCTGCTCTTCAGAGCTGTCACCGGTCATCACGCTGCCGCTCCTTCCGCCGCCCAGTCGAGTCCGAGGTCGGCGAGGGCTTGGAGCCTGTCGTGGGTGAGCTTGGCGCGGCGTCCTTTCTGGTTCATGATCCACACACCCAATCGAACCTCTGTCCCGTCCTCCAGACGTTCCACGTGGGCTCTGGAGACGGTCACGGAGCCGGTGCGGGTCTTGTACTGCGCGAGGGCCGCAACGCCCCGCTCGAAGGCGCTCACGGGCGCTGCGGACGGCTTCGCGGGCTCCTCTGCCACCGGAGCCGGCGGCACGATGCCGAGCTGCTCCAGGCGCTCGCGCTGCCCCCCGGTCAGGGCCGCCCAGACCTCTGGCTTTCGCTGCCGGGTCAGCCACTTCCCGATGTCCATGCCGTGCACGGTGACGCCTGGCGTGACGACCCAGGGGTCTCTCTCCTCGGCCACCAGCTCGCGCAGTGCGGCGTAGTGCCGCTGCCACTCCGCCGGCCACGACGGGTTCCAGTCTTCGTCCACGGCCTCGAGCGCGGTCTTCCAGTCGGGGTGCCCGTCGAGGGCGCCTGGGCGGCGGAGGTTGGACAGCCACTGTCCGATCGGCCGGTCCAGCATGGTCGCGGTGCGGGGTGCGCAGAGTGTCCAGTGCTGGTCGTAGTAGGCCTTGGCGGCTTCCAGGTTCTCCTTGAAGCGTTCATCCGCCACGGACCACACCATGCCGAGCCGCTCCAGCCGCTGCGCGCGCTGCCCGCTCATTTCCCCGGCCGCGTAGGCCCGTCGCTGCTCCGCGACCCACTGCCCCAGGGGTGTCGCACCCTCCCGGTGCCCGTACGGCACCCGTGCGTTCCCGACCCGCTCGACGTACGCCTTCAGCTTCGCCCAGCCGCGCGCCCAGTCCTGGCGTTCGGTGTCGATCACGTTGAAGGAGACCCAGTCTGCGACCATCACTGGGTCACGCGGGGCCGCGAAGCGGAGCAGCAGGCGGGATTCTTCCTCGCCTTCCCCGGGCGGCGGGCCGATGTTCACGGACGGCTGCGCCACGTCCTTCTGCGGTTCCTGCGGAATCGCAAGCAATTCGACGGCCTCTTCATCATGTGCCCGAAGACCCTCAAGAACCTTCACCAAAGGCCGATACGATCCCGACGTGAACATATCCTCCGGCCTTTCTCCCGGCTGGAGGAAAACCGGCACGATCAGAGAGGCCAATTTCCCTTGTCCCGGCTTCTGACGCAAAGCGCGGCCGATGGCCTGGACGATGTCGTGCGGCGCGCCCTTGGGGTCCAGTAGGGCAACCGAGTCCACCGCCCGGATGTCGACACCCTCGCCCAGGACACGACAGTTCGAAAGCACCGCACGCCAGGCGGTGGAGCCGAACTTGCCCAGGACCTCCCGCCGACGCTCCGGGACGTGCTCGCCGCACAGCCAGTCCGCCCAGATCGCGGACGGGTACTTCTCCGGCTGGTCAGCGTGCAGCTTGGCCGCCACACGCTGAAGGCCCTCCGCGTACGCCTGTGCCTCTATCGTCCGGTGGTGGAAGGTGATGCAGGTCTGGAGATTGTGCTGCGCCATGGTGTGCAGGAGCGCGGCCTGCAAGGCCCCGAGGCGCTGCCCGCGGACCTCTTCGGTGTGCCGCTCCTCGCCCATCAGCCGCTCGGGCGTGACGACCGGGTCCTTCAGCTCCAGGACGATGATCTGATACCGCGCCAACAAGCCCCGGGAGACGGCCGACGCGAGCGAGAGCTTGTACAGGACGGGCCCGAAGACCTTCTCGTCGTCCATGGAGGCCGCCATCTCGCGCGGCAGCGGGTCGCGTACCCCTTCGGCGACCTCCCGGTTGAGCCGCTCCTCCCAGATCCGCGGCGTCGCCGTCAGGTACAGCCGGCGGTGCGACGGAATGACGGTCTGGTCGTGGACGTCGGCCCACGCCTTACCCATCGACCCACTTGTCCTGTGGGCCTCATCGACCACCGTGAGGTCCACCGGGTCCAACTTCTGGCCGTACACGCCCTCGAACGCCTCCGCCAGGACACCCAGACTGGCGTACGTCCCGAACATGGTGACCGGCCCGGAGCCGTGCCACAGCGCCAGCTGCACGGGGTTCGTAGTGGAGCGCACCCTGAGGTTCCACAGCTCCGGGTCGTCGGTGAGACTGCACACCGCAACCGCCGGCCCCGCATGCCCAACCTCGCGCCACGCCTGCACCGTCTGGGTCAGAAGATCGAGCGTCGGCACCAGCACGAGAATGCGGCCCTTGGGCACGAGACGCTTTGCCGACGCCGCCGCAATGATGGTCTTTCCCGTCCCGCACGCGGCGTGTACCTGCCCGCGCAGACCGTCCCAGGGAATGCCGCCCGGCGGGATATCGAGGCCGCGCACAATGGCGGCAACGGCCTCAATCTGGTGGTCACGCAGTTTCACGGCCATGCCCCGTGTTCTCCTTTTCGCGGAATACGGCACGTAATCAGAAAGGGAATCCCGGCGCGAGGTGCGCCGCGCTGGAGGGTGTGGTGTCTGATCCCAGACTCTACACAGTACAAACCCGTGATGCATCCTCCACGCATCAACTTCGCAACCCCAGGATGATACGTGACGCAATCCCGCCCACGGCGGCCGGGTTGCCCTGCATGGTGGCAGGGTATTGGTGAACATGCCAGGGGCCGAGTTAGAGGGTGGGGGAGGGGTTCGGGTGGAGCGCAGCGGAACCCGTCACTGCGGTGGGGCCGGCACCCCGTCAGGCCGACAGTCCGTCACATTCGTTGCCAAGGATGTAGCTAGGAATCCCAGGCCCTACACAGTCCCGCACGTGATGCACCTCCCCCTGCTGCCAGCCTCGGCACCCGCGCTTGCGCGGGTGCCCACAATTCGCGCTTGCGCGAATTGGCACGCTTTTAGAATTCCGCTTGCGGAATTCAATTCCCGCGCTTGCGCGGGAATTTAGCGGAGCGTCAGCGGAGCTTTCACTACCGCGCGGCTTGCCGCGCGGTATCCCGCTCCGCGGG
>NZ_BQUN01000060.1 GCF_026008495.1 Streptomyces sp. A012304 | reverse complement strand
CCCGGTCCCCGGCACACCCCCACCCCCCACCGGCGTCCAGACCGCCACCAAAACCCCCGCCAACAGCATCATCAGCGCCGCCGCGACCCCCAGCAGCCACACCCGGCCGTCCAGCTCGGCCAGGCGGCCCAGCGTCACCGACTCCTCACGGCCGAGGCGCAGCAGCTCGTCCAGGGGAGCCGGCAGGACCGTCGTCAGGGCGCCGGTCGCCCTGCCGTCCCACGGCACGAGGAGGCCGACGTCGACGCCGAGCCAGACCCCGTTCGGCGCGCCGAGCAGCGCCGCTCCGGCGATCCGCCGCGGACGGTCGTCGCCGATCGCCGCGTACGCCGCCGCGGCGAACCCGGCCGCCACGGCCACCAGCAGCACACTCACGACGGCGGACACGGCCGGCCGTACGACCCGGTGCACGGCCTCCCAGCCGCGCGGAAGCGGCGCACGGCGCGCGGCGAGCAGGGCGATCAGCAGTACCCCGGCCGACCAGCCGAGCCCTCCGAGCAGCGTGGGCGCCGTGTCGACGGTGAACCCGACCGCCGTCCGAGCGCCGACCAGATCCCCGATCCGGTCCGGCAGCAGCCCGCCCAGGTCCCCGAGATCCCCGAGGCCGGGCACCTCGAGGCCGCCTCCACTGCCGCCGTCCCCGGACGAACCGTCCCACCCCAGCGACCCGCCGTCGATCGTGATCACATCGTGTCCCGCCCACGCCAGCCCGCCCAGCATCGCCACGAACAGCGCGACCACCGTGCCCGCACGGGCGAGGAGTTCGGCCGGGGAGACCACAACTCCCGCCGCCCGCAGGGACCTCAGGAAGAACCATGACAGCAGCAGCGCTCCGACCAGGCTCACACCCAGTGGCGTGATCTCGATGGCCGTGTCCGCCTCCGCGCCCGTGAGCCCGAATGCGGACACATCGCCCGACGGCGTGACCGAACCACCGGCCGCGAGAGCCACGACCGCCGCCGTCATCGGCCCCAAGGAGCCCGCCGCGTCGGCCTCCAGAAGACGCAGACCCAGCGCCGCCGTCCCCGCCATCCCGATCAACGCCCAGCTCACCGCGGCGATCGCGGTCAACACCACGTCCACCCACGGCACTTCACCACTCCGCCGCGCGCCACCGACGGACTCGACACCTGTGCCGGCACTCATGCAGACCCCCCGATCCGCGGCGCGGAGTCGGCGAAGATCGCCGCTTCCGTCCCCCCTCGCGTGCGTTTACCACTCTCCGGCCCGTTTTCAACCCCGTCAACGGCGCCGCTCGACGAGCCCGTACGCGGTCTTCACAAGGCCCGACTTTCGGTCAGGGGGCCGCGCCTGAAATAGTTCCCGACGATGTTCGACATCCCTAGACTCCCTGCGATGGGGGTAACTCGGGGGACTACTCAGTGGGGCATGGAGTGCCTGAACTCGTACTCGAATTGAACGGACGCACCTGGACGCTCGATCCGTCCAGGGCATACACCCTCGGACGCGATCCGCAGGGCGACATCGTCCTCGACGACGCCAGGGTCTCCTGGCGACACGCCACGGTCAGTTTCAACGGCCGGGGTTGGGTCCTCGAGGACCACGGCAGCACCAACGGCACCTATGCGCAGGGGCAGCGCATCCAGCAGGTGGAGATCGGCCCCGGCTCGGTGGTGCACCTGGGCAACGCGACCGACGGACCACGCGTGAGCCTGACCGGCGCCGCGGCCGCCGTCGCCACGCCCCAGGCGCAGCCGCAGCAACAGCCGTACGCCGCGCAGGGCGCGAACGCCGGCTGGGCACAGCAGCAGGCACCGCAGCAGCAAGCTCCGCAGGCCGGCTGGCAGCAGCCGCAGCAGCCGGTCGCGCAGGTTCCGCACCAGCAGGGCCCCGGCGTCGGCGCGGGGGCGCCGCCGGTCTACGGCGACCGCAGCCCGACCACGTTCCACCAGTTCTCCCTCGGCCGCGTGATGCGCATCGGCCGTGCCCTGGAGAACGACCTGGTCGTCTCCGACCTCCAGGTCTCCCGCCACCACGCCGAGTTCCACTCCACGCCCGACGGCCGCATGGAGATCCGCGACCTCGGCTCGCACAACGGCACGTACGTCAACGGTCAGCCGATCGCCAAGGGCGGCTCGCAGCTGCTCGGCCCGACCGACATCGTCGGCGTCGGCCACTCGACGTTCCGGATCGTCGGCGACCGCCTCGAGGAGTTCGTCGACACCGGTGAGGTGTCCTTCTCCGCCCGCCACCTGACCGTCACGGTCGACGGCGGCAAGCAGATCCTCAGGGACGTCTCCTTCGGTGTGCCGGAGAAGTCGCTGATCGCGGTCATCGGCCCGTCCGGTTCGGGCAAGTCCACCCTGCTCAAGGCGCTGACCGGCTACCGGCCCGCCAACCAGGGCGACGTGCTCTACGACAACCGCAACCTGTACAAGCAGTTCGCCGAGCTGCGCCAGCGCATCGGTCTGGTCCCGCAGGACGACATCCTGCACAAGGAACTGACCGTCAAGAAGGCCCTGAAGTACGCGGCCAAGCTGCGCTTCCCCGCCGACACCACGGCCGCCGAGCGCGAGGCCCGTATCGACGAGGTGCTGGGCGAGCTGAAGCTGGACATCCACAAGGAGAAGAAGGTCACCTCCCTCTCCGGTGGCCAGCGCAAGCGTGTCTCCGTGGCCCTGGAGCTGCTCACCAAGCCGTCGCTGATCTTCCTCGACGAGCCCACGTCGGGCCTCGACCCGGGCATGGACCGCGATGTCATGCAGCTGCTGCGCGGCCTCGCCGACGACGGCCGTACGGTCCTCGTCGTCACCCACTCCGTGGCCGAGCTGGCGCTGTGCGACAAGCTCCTGGTGATGGCCCCGGGCGGTGCGGTCGCCTACTTCGGCCCGCCGGAGGAGGCGCTGAACTTCTTCGGCTACGACACCTGGGCCGACGTCTTCTCCGCCTTCGAGAACTACCGCGACTACGACTGGGCGGGCCGCTGGAAGGGCTCGCAGCACTACCAGATGTACGCCGCGGACATCGACGCGATCGCGCCGCAGTCCGTACAGATGCCGCCGATGCAGGCGATGAAGCCGCCGAAGCCGCAGGGCTGGATGTCGCAGTTCATCACGCTGGTGCGCCGCTATGTGTCGGTGATCGCCTCCGACAAGGGCTTCCTCGCGCTGATGGTCATCCTGCCGGCCGTCCTCGGCGCGGTGAGCCTGCTGATCGATCCGGACCGGGGCCTGCTGCCCAACGAGCCCAACGCGCAGACCGGGCGGATCATCCCCAACGGCACGGCCACGACCGTCCTGCTGATCCTCGCCGTCGGCGCCTGCTTCGCCGGTGCGGCCAACTCGGTGCGTGAGCTGATCAAGGAGCGGGTCATCTACGAGCGGGAGCGCGCCACCGGCCTGTCCCGTTCCGCGTACCTGATGTCCAAGGTGTTCGTGCTCGGCATGATCACCGTGCTCCAGGGCCTGCTGGTCGGTGTCATCGGTCTCTCCAGCCGGGAGATCCCGGAGGAGGGCCTGGTCCTCGGCAAGCTCACGCTGCTGGAGCTGTCGCTGCCGATCATGGCCCTGGGCTTCACGTCGATGATGTTCGGCCTGATCATCTCCGCGCTGGTGAAGACCGCCGAGAAGACCATGCCCCTGCTGGTCATGTTCGCGATCATCCAGGTCGTCTTCACCGGCTGCCTGTTCGCCCTGCACGGCTCGATCGGCGTCAACGAGTTCTCCTACCTGATGCCGTCGCGCTGGGCGGTCGCCGCTGCGGGCGCCACGCTGGACTTCAACAAGATCAGCCCGCCGGAGACGGCCGGCGACAACGACCCGCTGTGGGAGCACACCGTCGGCGCCTGGGGCATGGACATGGCCGCCCTGATCGCCCTCGGCGTGATCTGCGGCTTCTTCGTGGCCCGCTTCCTGCGCCGCCACGAGCCCGAGGTCATGCGCAAGTAACCGGCCCGTGCGACGCCGGAGGGCGGCACCCCGTTCAGGGGTGCCGCCCTCCGGCGCGTGGGGGCTCAGTACGCGCTGTTGACGTTGTCCATGGAGCCGTACCGGTCGGCCGCGTAGTTGCAGGCGGCGGTGATGTTGGCGACCGGGTCGTAGATGTTCCAGGACGTGCCGGGGACGTGGTAGGCCTTGAAGGTCGGCGGGATGACCTGGAGCAGACCCTTCGAGGGCACGCCGTTGATGGCGTTGATGTCCCAGTTGTTGATGGCGTTCGGGTTGCCCGAGGACTCGCGCATGATGTTGCGGTGGATGCCCTGGTAGGAGCCCGGGATGCCGTGCTTCTTCATGACGTCGAGCGACTCACGGATCCAGCCGTCGAGGTTGTTCGGGTACGTCTTGACGGCGGCCTTCTTGATCGCGACACGCTGGGCGGCGCGGCTCGCGGCGGCCTTCGCCTTGCGCTCGGCGGCGGCCTTGGCGGCGGCCTTCTCGGCGGCGGCCTTCTTCGCGGCGGCTGCGGCGGCGGCCTTCTTCGCGGCCGCGGCCGCGGCCTCCTTCTTGGCGGCGGCGTCCGCAGCGGCCTTCTTCTTCGCCTCGATCGCGTCGACCTTCACGCTGGTCCCGGCCAGCTGGTCGGTCACACTCGCCTTGACGTCCTGGGCCGGCGCGGAGCTGTAGGCCACGCGGGACGAGGAGACGGCGTCCGTCGTGGTCGTCTGCGCGTCGGCCGGGACCACGGAGAAGGCGAGGGCGGCGGCGCCGAGCGTGGCGGCACCGGCGATTGCGATCTTGTGCGAGTTCTTGGGCATGCGGAAGGACCTCTTCGAATAGCGCGGAGGTCGCTCTTTCGTCCGACGGCGGACACAGGTGCTTTTTCGGCACGAACGCCGCGGACTGAACCCGCGGCGCTGAGCGACGGGTGCAATTCTTAGCGGCCGCAAAATGCCCGTGCAAAGGTGTGACCTACGAAGCTCGGTAGTGGATCGGGCAGGGGCAAATCGGGACAGATGGAACCATCTGCCCCGTTCACCCCCACCCTCTTTCCCTCCTATTGACCTTCGTACGTGATGTGCGCCCTATGCGAGGGCTCACACGCCCCGACGCCCCGCCTCACCATCAGTTGCGCAAGCAATGCTCTGTGTGAGTGCCTTCCGCGGGGAGGAGGAGGTGTACGTCCCCGAACTCGTGCCACAGGTAGCGCCCGCGCACCGCCGCGTCGTACCCGCGGTCGATCGCCGCCCGCCCCGCCACCGCCTCCAGCATCAGCAGATGCGAGGCCTCCGGCTCGTGCAGCCCGGTCAGCAGCCCGTCCACCACCCGCACCCCGCGCTCGGGCGTCACCACGAGATCGGTCCACCCCCCGGCGGCCCGTACGACCCCGTCCTCCCCGACGGCCGACTCCACCGCCCGCACGGCCGTCGTACCCACCGCGATCACCCTGCCGCCCTCCGACCGGACCGCGTTGATCAGCCGCGCCGACGCCTCCGGCACCGCGAACCGCTCCGGATACGGCGGCTCGTGCGCCTCCGCCGAGGCGACCCCCGTGTGCAGCCTCACCGGCGCGAACCGCACCCCCCGGCTCACCAGCTCCGCCACCAGCCGCGCCGTGAAGGGCCGCGCCGCACTCGGCATCTCCGCGCTCCCCGCCCCGTCGGCCGTCGGCAGCGCGAACACCGTCTGGTAGACGGACAACGGCTGGTCCCGCTCCGTGTAGGAGTAACGGATGGGCCGCCCGTGCCCCCGCAGCAGCCCCGGCACCGACCCGCCCGACACCCGCGCCCACCACAGCCGGCCGCTCCCCGGGCTCAACGCCTCCTCCAGCACCAGCCGCACACCCCCGGCCAGCCGCACCTCCGTCCCCGCGGGCCCGCCCGCACGTGCGCGCGTGGTGCCCCGCCCGTCCGGCTCCCGCAGCTCCACCGCCCACCGCCCGTCGTCCCCGGGCGTGGAGAAGTGCACCACCACGCGCGCGTGCCCCACCGCCCCGTCCACGGCGGCCGCCAGCGTCGGGGAGGTGTTCACCGCCAGCAGGTCCCCGGCCCGCAACAGCCCGGGCAGGTCCCGGAACGCGTGATGCGCCACCGCGCACCCCCGCGACACCAGCAGCCGTACACAGTCCCGCTCCCGGCCGGGACCGCGCTGCTCGGCCGGCACCCGCGCCGACAGCTCCTCGGGCACCCGCAGAGCCAGTGTCATCGCCGTCCCTCCAGCAGCGCCGGCGCCCCGTACCGTCCGCTCGCCGGACGCTCGTCCAGCAACCGCAGGAAGGCCGGCACCACACCGGCCGGCTCGGGCCGCACCCCGTCGTCGTCCGGTACGGCCGCCGCGTACAGGTCCGTCGCCATGTCCCCGGGATCCACCGCCCACACCCGCAGCCCCGGCTCCTCCACCCCCAGCACCGCCGCGAGATGGTCGAGGGCCGCCTTGGACGCCCCGTAGCCGCCCCATGTCCCATAGGGCTCGACGGCCGCGTCCGAGCTGACCGTGATCACCGCGCCCGCCCGCGCCCTCCGCAGCAGCGGCAGCGCCTCCTGCACCAGCCCCAGCGCGGCCACGACATTCACCTCCAGCGCCCGGCGCAACCCCTCCAAGGGCAGCTCCTCCAGCCGTACCAGCGGCTCGGCGCCCAGCGCGCTCGCGTTGTTCACCAGCAGCTCGCAGCCACCGAGCCGCCGGGCGGCCGCCACCAGCGCCGAGCGGTGCGCGGGATCCGTGACGTCCCCGGCGAGCGCCTCCACCCTCGTCCCGTGCTCCGCGACCCGGACCGCCGTCTCCTTCAGCACCTCCGCCGTCCTGGCGTCCAGCACCAGATCCCAGCCCCGCGCGGCCAGCGCCTCGGCCAGCGCCCGCGCCAGCCCCTTCGAGGCACCCGTGATGATCGCTACCGGCATGACAACCGTCCCCTCGTCCGACCCGCCTCCGCTCGGCGGTGACCTCACCGTAGGAACGGCCCCGTCCCGACCGCCTCGGACGCCGGACCGGGACCACCGGGGCCCTTCGCCCTACGCCCGGCCCGGGGGCCACGGCCCTAGGTCCGCGGCCCTACCTCGCGGCCGCCACAGGTCCGATCCCCGCTGTCACCGCTCGCCGGTACCGTGAGGACATGAGTCAAGGCCCCCGGTCCGGCCTCGCCGCGGTGAGTTCCGCGTTGCTGGCCATGAGCAGGCACCTGGAGGTGCGCGACGTCCTCAAGACGATCGTCGCCTCCGCCCGCGAGTTGCTCGACGCGCAGTACGCCGCACTCGGCGTCCCGGACGACCACGGCGGCTTCGCCCAGTTCGTGGTCGACGGCGTCGGCGAGGAGCAGTGGAAGGCCATCGGCCCCCTGCCCCGCCAGCACGGCATCCTGGCGGCCATGCTCCACGAGGCCCGGCCCGAGCGCCTCGCCGACGTCCGCGAGGACCCACGCTTCGAGGGCTGGCCCGCCGCACACCCCGAGATGTCCGACTTCCTCGGCCTGCCCATCCGCGACGGCGACGAGGTCATCGGCGCCCTCTTCCTCGCCAACAAGAACTGCCCCAAGCCGGCCGGCGGCTGCGGCTTCACCGAGGACGACGAGGACCTCCTCTCCATCCTCGCCCAGCACGCCGCGATCGCCCTCACCAACGCCCGCCTGTACGAGCGCAGCCGCGAACTGACCATCGCCGAGGAACGCTCCCGCCTGGCCCACGAACTGCACGACGCCGTCAGCCAGAAGCTGTTCTCCCTGCGTCTGACCGCCCAGGCCGCCACCGCCCTCATCGACCGCGACCCCCACCGGGCCAAGGGCGAGTTGCAGCAGATAGCCGCACTCGCCGCGGAGGCCGCCGACGAACTGCGCGCCGCCGTCGTGGAACTGCGCCCCGCCGCCCTCGACGAGGACGGCCTCGTGGCCACCCTGCGCACCCAGATACAGGTCCTCGACCGCGCCCACACCGCGCGTGTGACCTTCACCAGTCACGGCGTCCGTGCCCTGCCCGCCGCACAGGAGGAGGCCCTGCTGCGCGTCGCCCAGGAGGCCCTGCACAACGCCCTGCGCCACTCCGGCGCGCAGCACGTCGAGGTGACCCTCCACAAGCGCGGCCCCGACACGGTCCTGCGCGTCACGGACGACGGCGGCGGCTTCGACCCCACGGCCGTGCGCAGGGCCGGCCGCCACCTCGGCCTGGTGTCCATGCGGGACCGGGCGAGCGGCGTCGGCGGCAGCCTGACGGTGGAATCGGCGCCCGGCAAGGGCACCACGATCGAGATGGAGGCCCCCGGTGGCTGACGCAATCAAGGTGCTGCTGGTCGACGACCACCAGGTCGTCCGCCGAGGCCTGCGGACGTTCCTGGAGGTGCAGGACGACATCGAGGTCGTCGGCGAGGCGGCGGACGGCGCCGAAGGAGTCGCCCGCGCTCAGGAACTGCACCCCGACGTCGTCCTCATGGACGTCAAGATGCCCGGCATGGACGGCGTCGAGGCCCTGCGCAAGCTGCGCGAACTGGACAACCCCGCGCGCGTGCTGATCGTCACCAGCTTCACCGAACAGCGCACCGTCGTCCCGGCCCTGCGCGCGGGCGCCGCCGGCTACGTCTACAAGGACGTCGACCCCGACGCGCTGGCCGGCGCCATCCGCTCGGTCCACGCCGGCCACATCCTGCTCCAGCCCGAGGTCGCTGGCGCCCTCCTGTCCCAGGAGGAGGCCAACTCGGGCCAGGGCCGAGGCGGTTCGCTCACGGAGCGGGAGCGCGAGGTTCTCGGCCTGATAGCGGACGGCCGCTCCAACCGCGAGATCGCCCGCGCCCTGGTCCTCTCCGAGAAGACCGTCAAGACGCACGTCTCGAACATCCTGATGAAGCTCGACCTCGCGGACCGCACCCAGGCCGCCCTGTGGGCCGTACGCCATGGCGTGACCGGATGAGCCGCGGAAGGTTCCGCTCCGGGCTGAGATTCATACCGTCGTGGGAATGTCCCCCGAGTGGCGCATCCTCCGTGCATCTCAACCGTTCTTCAGTGCGTGCTGCGGCGACTGCCGCGGCGATCACCAGAAGGGCTCAGAAGTGAAGAACCTGAAGAAGGCAGCGGCCGTGGCGATGGTGGCCGGCGGGCTGATCGCTGCCGGTGCCGGTGCGGCCTCCGCCACCGACAGTGGTGCGTGGGCCGACGGCAAGGCCGTGGGCTCCCCGGGCGTCGGCTCGGGCAACGTCGTCCAGGCCCCGGTCCACGTTCCGGTGAACGTCTCCGGCAACAGCGTCAACGCGGTCGGCGTCCTCAACCCCGCCTTCGGCAACCACGCCGTCAACCACTGACGCCCCAGAACACACGGAGGCCCCGCGAGCGCACGGCGCCTCGCGGGGCTCTTGCATGTGCGCGGCTGCGGGCAGTCGTGCCGTTGGGGCGGCACGGATGGGCGCAGGCGGCACCCGGCCGGTGTCGGCAGGTGGACCCACCCGTCCACACCAACGCCGGCCACCAGCTCACCCGATCCTCACCCCACCCCCCGCTCCAGCTCCTCCACATACGCGTTGTACGCAGCCACCTGCGCCCGCCGCCCCGTACGCTCCACCGGGCGCAACGCCTCCCCCCGCGCCACCATCTCCGACGCGCTCACCGCACCCCCATGCCCCCTCTCCAGGGCGAGGGAGATCAACAACCCCACCCGCTGCGCCAGCTCCAGCACCCGCACCGCCCGCGGCGGATACCCCGGCGCCAACACCTCCCGCCCCCGCTCCGCCCGAGCCCGGTACGCGTCGATCGCCGCCTCCGCCACCGGCCCCGACCCCGCCACGTCCAACCGCGACAACACCGCCGTGGCCTCCCGCAGCGCCTCCGCCAACTCCCGCTCCGCCTCACCCAGCGACGGCACGTCCGCGGGCGGCGCCTCCCGCACCGCGAGGCAATGCCACACCACCTCGACATGCACATCACCCGAGGGCCCGGCCTCGTACACCTCAGGCACCAGCCCCAGCGGCGCCCCGTGGCACACCACCGCCTCCTCCGCCTCCAACGCCCGCGCGTTGAACTCCGGCGGCCCGCTCAACCCCAGCGGATGCCCCGGCGCGGGCAGCGCCACCCGCAGCCCCTTCACCCCCAGCGCCCGCAGCCGCCCCAACGCCAGCGTCAGCCCGACGGGCGCCGACTCATCGGGCAACCCCTCCACCCGGTGCACGGCATCCTCCCCGACGACGGCGAGCACCGCCTCGTCCGGAGAGACAAGTCCGGCCAACAGGGCATTTCCCCAAGCGGCAAGGCGACCAGAGCGCGGTTCCGAGAGCATGCCCCCACCCTAAGGACCGGACCGATGGAACGGCTCCCCCGGCCGGTGGCGTAGATTTTCCTGGAGGGCCGCGCCCACCCGCGCGCGGCGGTCCGAGCCACAGGCGTACGCGACGACCGAGACCGGCCACACTGCAAGGGGAGACAACGCGCTCATGAGCGATGTTCTGGAGCTTCAGGACGTATCCGTGGTCCGTGAGGACCGGGCTCTGGTGGACCAGGTCTCCTGGTCGGTCAAGGAGGGCGAGCGCTGGGTCATCCTCGGCCCCAACGGAGCCGGCAAGACGACCCTGCTGAACCTCGCCTCCAGCTACCTCTTCCCCAGCAAGGGCACCGCCACCATCCTCGGCGAGACCCTCGGCAAGCCCGGCACCGACGTCTTCGAACTGCGCCCCCGCATCGGCATGGCCGGCATCGCCATGGCCGACAAGCTCCCCAAGCGCCAGACCGTCCTGCAGACCGTCCTGACCGCCGCGTACGGCATGACCGCCGGCTGGCAGGAGGAGTACGAGGCCGTCGACGAGCAGCGCGCCCGCGCCTTCCTCGACCGCCTCGGCATGAGCGAGTACCTCGACCGCAAGTTCGGCACCCTCTCCGAGGGCGAGCGCAAGCGCACCCTCATCGCCCGCGCCCTGATGACCGACCCCGAGCTGCTCCTCCTCGACGAGCCCGCCGCCGGCCTCGACCTCGGCGGCCGCGAAGACCTCGTACGCCGACTCGGCCGCCTCGCCCGCGACCCCATCGCCCCCTCGATGATCATGGTCACGCACCACGTCGAGGAGATCGCCCCCGGCTTCACCCATGTCCTCATGATCCGCCAGGGCAAGGTCCTCGCCGCGGGCCCGGTCGAGCTGGAACTCACCTCCCGCAACCTCTCCCACTGCTTCGGCCTGCCCCTCGTCGTGGAACAGGTCGGCGACCGCTGGACCGCCCAGGGCCTGCCGCTGTCCTGACCTTCTTCCCGACCGCCCCCTTTCGCGCCCTGTCGGCGGCACGACCCGCGGTCCTACCATGACCGTGTGAACGACATAGACGCGTGGGTGTGGTGGCTCGTCGGCGCGGCAGCGCTCGGTATCCCGCTCGTGGTGACCGCGATGCCGGAATTCGGCATGCTCGCGGTCGGCGCCGTCGCGGCCGCGATCGCCGCCGGCCTCGGCTTCGGCACCGTCGCCCAAGTGCTCGTCTTCATCGTCGTCTCGGTCGCCCTCATCGCCGTCGTACGCCCCATCGCGGCCCGCCACAGCGCCCAACGGCCGCAACTCGCGACGGGCGTCGACGCGTTGAAGGGCAAGCAGGCCGTCGTACTGGAGCGCGTCGACGGCTCCGGCGGACGCATCAAGCTCGCCGGAGAGGTGTGGTCGGCACGCGCGCTCGACACCGACCGCGCCTACGACGTCGGCCAGGAAGTGGATGTCGTGGACATCGAGGGAGCCACGGCGATCGTCATCTGACCTTGCACAACTCCCGCACGACCTATGTGAACCGAACGCACCACGAGCCACACGACGGTCTGTCAGACTCGACCAGCAAGATCTTCAACAAGCCTAAGATCTTCCGAAAGCGCCGAGGCGGAGAAGGGTACGGGGAGCACGATGGAACCGGTCATCATCGTCTTGATCATTCTGGTGGTGTTGGTCTTCATCGCCCTGATCAAGACGATCCAGGTCATCCCACAGGCGAGCGCCGCCATCGTCGAGCGCTTCGGCCGCTACACGCGCACACTCAACGCGGGCCTGAACATCGTGGTCCCGTTCATCGACACCATCCGCAACCGCATCGACCTGCGTGAACAGGTCGTGCCGTTCCCGCCCCAGCCGGTGATCACCCAGGACAACCTGGTCGTCAACATCGACACGGTCATCTACTACCAGGTGACCGACGCCCGCGCCGCGACCTACGAGGTCGCCAGCTACATCCAGGCCATCGAGCAGCTCACCGTCACCACGCTCCGCAACATCATCGGTGGCATGGACCTGGAGCGGACCCTCACCTCCCGCGAGGAGATCAACGCGGCCCTGCGCGGCGTCCTCGACGAGGCCACCGGCAAGTGGGGCATCCGCGTCAACCGCGTCGAGCTCAAGGCGATCGAACCGCCCACCTCCATCCAGGACTCGATGGAGAAGCAGATGCGCGCCGACCGTGACAAGCGCGCCGCGATCCTCACCGCCGAAGGCACCCGCCAGGCCGCCATCCTCACCGCCGAGGGCGAGAAGCAGTCGCAGATCCTGCGCGCCGAGGGTGAGGCCAAGGCCGCCGCCCTGCGCGCCGAGGGCGAGGCCCAGGCCGTCCGTACGGTCTTCGAGGCCATCCACGCCGGCGACCCCGACCAGAAGCTCCTCAGCTACCAGTACCTCCAGATGCTCCCGAAGATCGCCGAGGGCGACGCCAACAAGCTCTGGATCGTCCCCAGCGAGATCGGCGACGCTCTCAAGGGCCTGTCCGGCGCCATGGGCAACTTCGGCGCCATGGGCGGCGGTTCGAACAACGGCGGCTCCTCCGGCAACAACGGCACGGAACGCCGCGAGAAGCCATCCATCGACTGACGCGACCCGGCGGACGAAAAGTTCCCCGTGCCCACCTGAGGGGGCACGGGGAACTCTCATGCGAACAGCTAAGCAGCGTCCACCGTCAGCCACTCCGGCAGCGCGGCCAGGTCGTCCTGCCCCAGGGCCAGGAGCATCGCGTCGGCCGGCGTCGGCTCGAACGGCTGCCGCAGCAACGGCATCCCCGCCTGCTCCGGAGTCCGGTCCGCCTTACGGTGGTTGTCCTCCGCGCACGAGGCGACCGTGTTCAGCCAGGAGTCCTGACCACCCTGGGCCCGAGGCACCACATGGTCCACCGTGGTCGCCCGGCGACCGCAGTAGGCGCACCGGTGCCGGTCCCTGACCAGCACACCCCGCCTCGACCACGGCGCTTGTCTTCGGAACGGCACCCGTACGTACCTGCACAGCCTGATCACCCGGGGCGCCGGTATGTCGACCGCGGCTCCGCGCATCCGCAGTTCGGGGTGGGCCTGCTCGACGACCGCCTTGTCCTGGAGCACCAGAACGACGGCTCGGTTCAACGTCACCGTCGACAGCGGCTCGAAGCTCGCGTTCAATACCAGCGTGTCCCGCATACCAGCCCACCTCCCGTGTGCACCGGCCCACCCCCTGGCGGGCTGGGATCAACTCTGGCCGGGCACGCCGAGATGGACAACGCAATATCTGCTGCTCCCACGGGGGGTGACCCCCGCGACCCCCGGCAACAAAAATGCCCGCCCCTGATCACTTCCAAGACCAGGGACGGGCAAACGTTGAATGAACGATGAGCTTACGCGGCCGCCGCGTCAGCCCTCCGCGGGATTCTCGTACTCCCCGATCAGCTGGGCCCGCCCGATCGTGTGGAACCGCAGGTTGAACCCGACGACGGCCGGCGAGGCGTCGGCGTCCGGGCCGAGCTTCTCCTGATCCACCGCGTACACGGTGAACACGTACCGGTGCGGCCCGTCCCCGGGCGGCGGCGCGGCACCCCCGAAGTCCTTCGTCCCGTAGTCGTTGCGCGCGTGGACGGCGCCCTCCGGCAGCCCCTCGAACTTGCCGCTGCCCGCACCCACCGGCAGCTCGGTCACCGAGGCCGGGATGTCGAACAGGACCCAGTGCCAGAAGCCACTGCCCGTCGGGGCGTCAGGGTCGTAGCAGGTCACGGCGAAGCTCTTGGTCTCGGGCGGGAAACCCTCCCACCGCAGATGTGGCGAGATGTTCCCCTCCGCGTGGACCTGAGCGTCCTTGAGCGTGCCGCCCTCCTCGAAGTCCTCACTCGTCACCTTGAACGACAGCACGGGCGGATGGAAGTCGTGGGGGAGCGGCCGCTGCTTGAGCTCGGTCACCTCGGTACCTCCTGAATCGGTCCTGGAGTCAGTGGTCCCGAGCCTAGAACCAGTTGCGCTTGCTGCCGACCTCGGCCAGCCACTGGTTGAGGTACGCAGCCCAGTCGGTGCCCTGGAAGTCGGCCAGACCCACCTGGAACGACCGGAAGGTGTCACTGCCCTCGCCGAACAGCCCCGGCTTCTTGTCCATCTCCAGGACGACGTCCATCGCGTCCGCGTCGGCCACGAAGCTCAACTCGACCTGGTTGAGGCCCCGGTACTGCGCCGGCGGGAAGAACTCGATCTCCTGGTAGAACGGCAGCTTCTGCCGCGTGCCCCGGATGTGCCCGCGCTCCAGGTCCGCGTTCTTGAAACGGAAGCCCAGCTGGATGAAGGCGTCCAGGATCGCCTTCTGCGCCGGCAGCGGGTGCACGTTGACCGGGTCCAGGTCACCGGAGTCCACCGCCCGCGCGATCTCCAGCTCGGTGGTCACGCCGATGTTCATCCCGCGCAGCGCCTGACCGTCGATCATCGTGATCGGCGTCTCCCACGGGATCTCCAGCCCGAACGGCACCGCGTGCACCGCACCGGCCTGCAGTTCGAAGGCCCCGCCGAGCCGCTCCTTCACGAACTCGATGTCCTGCTTGTACTCCTGGTCGCCGCTCTCCACCTCGACCTTGGCCTGGAGCCCGACCGACAGCCCTTCGATCTGCTGGTTGACGGACCCGCCCTGGATACGCACCTCGCCCTGGACGACCCCGCCCGGTACGACGTTGACCTCCGTCAGCACCGTCTCGACCGAGGCCCCACCGGCACCGAGACTCGCGAGCAGCTTCTTGAACGCCATGACTCTCCCTCTACGACCTGTACGACGGGATCCTTGATCCCTACAAACGCGATCCGGCCGTGGCCGGTTCCGCACCCACACCCTGGCAAGCCGAGTGCCCACCGACCACTCCGACGCACCCGCCTGTCTGCACTACGCTCGGAGGGCATGATCGCGACCCCCGACCGTACGCCCCTTCCCCGGTCCTTCTTCGAGCGCCCTGTCCTGGAGGTCGCCCCCGACCTCCTCGGGCGCCTCCTGGTCCGCACGACCCCGGACGGTCCGATCACCCTCCGCCTCACCGAGGTCGAGGCCTACGACGGTCCGAACGACCCCGGCTCCCACGCCTACCGCGGTCGCACGGCCCGCAACGACGTGATGTTCGGTCCCCCAGGACATGTGTACGTCTACTTCACCTACGGCATGTGGCACTGCATGAACCTGGTCTGCGGCCCGGACGGCACCGCGAGCGCCGTCCTCCTCCGCGCCGGCGAGATCGTCGAGGGGGCCGAACTCGCACGCGCCCGTCGACTCTCGGCCCGCAACGACAAGGAACTGGCCAAAGGCCCGGCCCGCCTCGCGACGGCCCTCGACGTCGACCGAGCCCTCGACGGCACCGACGCCTGCACCCGCGCCGACACCCCTCTGCGCATCCTCACCGGCACTCCGGTCCCACCCGACCAGGTACGCAACGGCCCGCGCACCGGAGTCTCCGGCGACGGAGCCGTCCACCCGTGGCGCTACTGGATCGCCAACGACCCGACAGTGAGCCCTTATCGGGCCCACACACCCAGGCGTCGCCGAAGTTGACTCGCCTTGACCGGAGGCGTAACGTAGCCCGAGCCGCTTGAACCGGGTACGGCGATCGCCTGCAGCCGGAAGCGGCCAAACCACTACCTACGACGCCCCTCAGCGGGGCCGAATTCGGTATGTCTGCATGCCCGAATTCGAAGCCGCCGGGACTCGATTATGAGTCGACGAGGGAATCGGCTAACGTAGTGAATGTCGAAAGGCCGACGGGCGAAAACCCGAGGCTCAAGACAAATCCCGCCGACAGGGAATCGGGTCGAGAAAAGATCTGATAGAGTCGGAAACGCAAGACCGAAGGGAAGCGCCCGGAGGA
>NZ_BQUN01000059.1 GCF_026008495.1 Streptomyces sp. A012304 | reverse complement strand
CATTCTCGTGACTGCGTGCCTTTTGAAGAATGAGCCTGCGAGTTTGCGGTGTGTTGCGAGGTTAACCCGGGTGGGGTAGCCGTAGCGAAAGCGAGTCCGAACAGGGCGTTTGAGTAGCACGCTCAAGACCCGAAGCGGAGTGATCTAGCCATGGGCAGGTTGAAGCGGAGGTAAGACTTCGTGGAGGACCGAACCCACCAGGGTTGAAAACCTGGGGGATGACCTGTGGTTAGGGGTGAAAGGCCAATCAAACTCCGTGATAGCTGGTTCTCCCCGAAATGCATTTAGGTGCAGCGTCGTGTGTTTCTTGCCGGAGGTAGAGCACTGGATAGGCGATGGGCCCTACCGGGTTACTGACCTTAGCCAAACTCCGAATGCCGGTAAGTGAGAGCGCGGCAGTGAGACTGTGGGGGATAAGCTCCATGGTCGAGAGGGAAACAGCCCAGAGCATCGACTAAGGCCCCTAAGCGTACGCTAAGTGGGAAAGGATGTGGAGTCGCAGAGACAACCAGGAGGTTGGCTTAGAAGCAGCCACCCTTGAAAGAGTGCGTAATAGCTCACTGGTCTAGTGATTCCGCGCCGACAATGTAGCGGGGCTCAAGCGTACCGCCGAAGTCGTGTCATT
>NZ_BQUN01000058.1 GCF_026008495.1 Streptomyces sp. A012304 | reverse complement strand
ACCCCGGCTCCGCGCCGACACCACGAACGGCAGCACGGACCCCGGCGCCTCCCCGGAAACGGAAGCCTCCCGCTCCGCCACGGGCGCCTCCTCCACCACCACATGACAGTTCGTGCCGCCCATCCCGAAGGAGGACACGCCCGCCCGGCGCGGACCGTGCGAGCGGGGCCAGGGGGTGAGGTGCGTCGGGACGCCGAGATTGAGTTCCGGCAGCGGGATCCCGGGGTTGGGGCGGGCGAAGTTCAGGCTGGCCGGGATCTCGCCCTTGCCGACGCTGAGCACGGTCTTGAGCAGGCCGACGATGCCGGCGGCGCCTTCCAGGTGGCCGACGTTGGTCTTCGCCGACCCGACCAGCAGGGGGTGGCCGGTGGGCCTGGCGCGGCCCAGTGCCGCGCCCAGGGCGGCGGCCTCGATCGGGTCGCCGACGCGGGTGCCGGTGCCGTGGAGCTCCACGTAGCCGGCGGTGGCGGGGTCGACGCCGGCCCGGGCCCAGGCCCGGCGTACGACGTCCTCCTGGGCGGCGGCGTCCGGGCGGGTCAGGCCGTCGGTCGTGCCGTCGTTGTTGACCGCGCTGCCCCTGATCAGGCAGTGGATGTGGTCGCCGTCGGCCAGGGCGCGGGTGAGCGGCTTGAGCAGGACCAGGCCGCCGCCCTCGCCGCGCACGAACCCGTTGGCGCGTTCGTCGAAGGTGTAGCTGCGGCCGTCCGGGGAGAGCCCGCCGAACCGGGCGGCGGCCAGGGCGCTCAGCGGCGCCAGGTTGAGGTGGACTCCCCCGGCGAGGGCGATGTCCGACTCGCCCGCCCTGATGCTCTCGCAGGCCAGGTGGACGGCGACGAGCGAGGAGGCCTGGGCGGCGTCGACCGCCATGCTGGGGCCGCGCAGGCCGAGGTGGTAGGAGATGCGGTTGGCGATCAGGCCGCGTTGCAGGCCGGCCATGGTGTGCCGGGTGATCGCCTCGTGGCCGGCGCGGTGCACGAGCGTCGCGTAGTCGCCGGAGATCGCGCCGAGGAAGACGCCGGTGCGGCTGCCGTCGAGGGAGGCCGGGGCCAGGCAGGCGGACTCCAGTGCCTCCCAGGCGAGTTCCAGGGCGAGGCGCTGCTGGGGGTCCATCATGGCCGCCTCGCGCGGGGAGACGGAGAAGAAGGCGGCGTCGAACCGGTCGACGTGGTCGAGGAAGCCGCCCCTGCGGGCCCCGGGGTCCGTCACGGTGTCCGCTTCGGGGCCCCAGCGGCCCTCCGGCACCTCCGTGATGCCGTGCTCGGCCCGCCGCAGCAGCTCCCAGAAGCCGCCGGGGTCGGGCGCCCCGGGCAGCCGGCAGGACAGTCCGATCACCGCGATCGGCTCCGCGACGGTCTCGGTCGAGGACTTCTCGGTCTCGTTCATCGGCTCAGCGACCTCCACCCCGTTCGTCAGGCGCCCGGTTGTCCGGCGCCGCTGTCGTCGTGCGAACCGGTCACCCGCAGATGCTCCGCCAGCCTCAGGGGGGTGGGCTGGGCGAAGACGTCGGCCATGGGGATCCGGATGCCTGTCACTTCCTCGATGCGCTGCGTCAGCCGGGCGGCCAGCAGCGAGTGACCGCCGCTGGCGAAGAAGTTCGCCCGGTGGTCGAGGTCCTGGCGGTCCAGCAGTTCGCGCCAGAGGGACACCAGCGTCGAGAGCAGTTCGTCCGCCCCGTCGTCGTAGGCGTCGGCCGTCGTGGACCGCTGTGCGCGCCGCTCCTCGGCGAGGCGGGTCAGGGCGGGGTAGTCGACCTTGTCGTTGCCCGTCATGGGGAAGGCCTCCACGAAGTGGAACGCGCTGGGCACGGCGGCCAGCGGCAGCTTGGCGCGGGCCCGGTCCCACAGCCGCTCGGCCAGCTCGGGTTTGTCGGGGCCGTCGACGAAGGCGATCAGCACGTCGTCGCCTCCTGGTTCGCCGGCGATCACGGCGGCCACGCCGCGGACGTCGGGTTCGGCGAGGAGCACGGCCTCGACCTCGGGCAGTTCGATGCGATTGCCGCGCAGTTTGACCTGGCGGTCGGTGCGTCCGGCGACCTGGAGCGTGCCGTCGGGCAGCCAGCGCGCCAGGTCGCCGGTGCGGTAGTGGCGGCCGTAGCGGGGGTGTCCGGTGAAGCGGGCGGTGGTGAGGTCAGGACGGTCGTGGTAGCCGAGGGCGACGCCGCCGCCGGCCACGCGCAGTTCGCCGAGCACGCCCACGGGCAGTTCGCGCCCGTCGGGGTCGGCGACGAACACCTGGGTGTTGGCGAGGGGACGGCCGACGGTGAGCGGTCCCTCGGCGGGCACCCGGCCCGCGGTGGACCAGATGGTGGTCTCGGTCGGGCCGTACACGTTCCACACCTCGCGGGCCACCTCTGTGAGCCGGCGCGCCAGTTCACGCGGCAGGGGCTCGCCGCCGCACAGCACCCGGCAGGGGGCGAGGGCGTCGGCCGCGCCGTCCACGACGAGCCGCCAGGTGGTGGGGGTGGCCTGCACGGTGTCCACCCGGTGCCGGGTGACGGTGTCGGCCAGCGCCCGCCCGTCGGTGCGGGCCTCGTCCGGCGCGACGACGACCCGGCCGCCGGCGACGAGCGGCAGGAACAGTTCGAGGGCGGAGATGTCGAAGGAGAACGTGGTGAGCCAGAGCACCGACGCGACGTCGGTGAACCGCTCCGCGAAGTCCGCGACCAGGTTCGCGAGGTTGTGGTGGCTGACCAGGGTGCCCTTGGGCAGCCCGGTGGACCCTGAGGTGTAGATCAGGTAGGCGCGGGAGCCGGGGTCGGTGGACGTGGCGGCGCCGGGTGCGGTCGACGGGTCGTCGCGGGGCGCGGGTGCGGGTGCCGGTGCCAGGGGCCGTACCGTGCGGGTCTCGGCGTCGGGCACGACGGACGGGTCGGCGGCGAGGATCACCGCGGCGCCGGAGTCGTCGAGCTGGTGGCGGAGCCGGTCGGCGGGGTGGTTCGGGTCGAGCGGCAGATAGGCCGCTCCGGCGAGCCAGACGCCGAGGACGGCGGCCGCCAGCTCGGGCCCGCGTCCGGCGAGTACGGCGACGACGTCGCCGGCGCCGACGCCTTCCGCGCGCAGCGCCCCGGCCGTGTCGCGGGCGGCCCGCCACAGCGCGCCGTAGGACACCTCGCGGCCCCGGTCGTCGACCAGGGCGGTCGCGTCGGGGTGGGCCCGCACCCGGGAGCGGACCGCGTCGAGGACGGTCGGCCAGGGGAGCGGCCGGCCGGTGTCGTTGGCGCGGTCGACGGTCGCGCGGTCGGCCGGGGAGAACAGGTCGGCCTCGCCGACGGGTGCCGCCGGGTCGGCGCCGAGGGTCTCCAGCAGCCGGTCGTAGCGGCGCAGCAGGGCGTGGACGTCGTCGCGGTCGAAGGCCTCGACGCAGAACGCGGCCCGGACCCCGACGGACTCGGGCGAGGACAGGACGAAGAACTCCAGGTCGAACTTGCTGTAGCCGTTCTCCACGACGAGGGGCCGGGCCGGGCTGCCCGCCAGTTCGAAGGGCGGCAGGCCGTTGCCGGGCACGTAGTTGAAGACGTGCCGGAACAGGGAGTTGTGCCAGGAGACATCGCGGCGGGGCACCTCGTCCAGCAGGGCGTCGACGGGGACGTCCGCGTGGGCGATGGCGTTCATGAAGACGTGCCGCACCCGGCTCACCAGCTCGGCGAAGGACAGCGACGGGTCGACGCCGACGCGCAGCGGGAGGACGTTGACGTGGTAGCCGACGGCGCGCTGGTCGCGGGGGCCGCGGACGTTCACCGGTGATCCGACGACCAGGTCCGGGCCGGCGCCGTGCCGGGCGAGCAGCAGGCAGTAGGCGGCGAGCAGGACGACGGCCTCGGAGGCGCGCAGTTCCCTCGCCGTGCGCCGTACGGCCTCGCGGGCGCCGTCCGAGAGGTGGTGCAGGACCTGGTCGCCGCGGAGTGTGGGGTTGGCCGGTTCGGGGCGGCCGACGCGCAGGGCGAGCTGCTCGGGGTCGAATCCCTTCAGCCGGTCGCGCCAGAAGGCGGTGCTCGCCTCGCGGGGCGGGGTGTCCGGGAGGGGCGCGACCTCCTCTGACAGCTCGGCGGGGGGCTGCTGTCCGGTGGTGAGGGCCGTGTAGAGGGTGGTGAGTTCGTCGAGGAGGACCGCGCCGGAGAGGGTGTCGAAGACGAGGTGGTGGACGGCGAGGCAGAAGTGGTCCCGTGTGGTGCCGTGCAGCAGGAGCGCCCTGAGGAGGGGCTGTCCGGACAGGGCGAAGGGCCGTGCGACGAACGCGGCCAGCTCGGCGTCGGCCCGGTCGTCCTCGCACGTCGCTGTCTCCGTGGGGACGACGTCGACGTCGGTCACCGTCTTGGTCAGGCCGCTGTCGTCGGTGTGGAAGACCGTCCTCAGCACGGGGTGGCGGCGCAGCAGCAGCGTCAGGGTCCGGCGCAGTGCCTCGGCGTCGAGCCGTCCCTCGACGCGGAACGCCAGCGACAGGTTGTTGACGGCGCTGCCGGGGACGATCCGTTCCAGCAGCCAGAGGGCCTCCTCCTTGCGGGAGGCGGGGGCGCGGTTCATGACGTCTCCGCCAGCAGCTCGGCGACGGCCTCGGCGACCGCCGGGGCACGCAGCAGCTCGGCGTGTTCCAGGGGCAGCCTGATCTCGCGGGCCACCAGGTCGTGTCGTGTCCCGGGCAGGTGGGCCCGGATGCCGTTGAGGCCGCTCTGGGGGCTGGCGGAGCTGATGGCCACCGCTGAGGTCCACCGGGACAGCGGGTCGTACCGGCCACCGCCCGCCAGGTAGGACATGAACGCGGTGAAGACGTCGGTGAGTTCGGCGCGGCGGGTGGCGTCGAGGCCGGCGCGGGTGAGGACGGTCTCGCCGGTGGCGCGGAAGAGGCCGACGAGTTCCCGGGCGAGTTCCGTCAGGTCGCCGGCGCTCTCCTGGGCGTGCCGGCCGGCGTCCTGGGCCGCGTCGATCTCCGGTCCGGCGCCGGTGGACCTCATGAACTCCATCACCTTGTGGAACTGCCAGTACAGGGTGGGGGCGGTGGACAGTTCGGGGTCGAAGAGCAGGACGAGGGGTGGGCGGTCCTGCGTCGCGGTGAGGCGGGCGGCGAGTTCGGCGGCGTAGACCCCGCCGACGCAGTAGCCCATGACGGCCTTCACCGGGGGGTGGTCGGGGCCGAGGCCCTCGTGCCAGGCGTCGAGGTGCCCGGGTCCGGCGGGGTCGGTGGAGCCGAGGGGGGTGGGCACGCTCTCCCACACGCCGTGGTCGGTCTCCAGGTTGGCCACGAGGTCGCTGAAGCGTGCCTCCGGGCGGCCCGTCACATCGAAGTCGACGGCGAGCAGGATCTCGGGCCTGCTGCCCTTGCTGAGAATGCGCCATGCGTCGTGGTGCGCCACGAGCCAACCCCCAGGGAGGACGGAAGGACGGATGAGAGGGGCCGCGTGCCGGGCGGCCCGCGGTGCCGCGCGGGGTGCGGCGCGGGTCAGCTGACGATGTCGAAGTCGGCCCAGCCGGTGCCGAGCGCGACGGGCGGCAGGAAGGTGGCGCCCGGGTCGGCCGGGTCGAAGGTCCCGCTGTGGCGGTGCACGACGAGCGAGCCGTCGGCGTACAGGGCCAGCAGATCGGGCCGGCCGTCGCCGTCGATGTCGGTGATGTCGATGACCAGCGCCTTGTCCCAGCCGGTGCCGAGCGGGTGGAAGCCCGCGGGTGCCAGGGGGCGGGCGTCCTCGCCCTTGCCGCCGGCGTACACCTCGTGGACGACGAGCGTCCCGTCCACGCGTCGCACCAGCAGGTCGGGTTCGCCGTTGACGGTGATGTCGGCGAGGCCCACGGGCAGGTCCGTGGGGTCGATGAGCGCGAAGTCGGCGGGCGGGGCGAAGGTGTGGGGGCCGTCGACCTTGCCCTGGTGCAGGATGCGGTGGATCTCACCGGTGCCCTGCACCCGGCCGATGATGTCGACGATGCCGTTCCCGGTCAGGTCGCCGAGGGCGATGGTGTCGTAGGTGCGCTCCGGGGGCTTGCCGCCGACGTGGATGGGTTCCCCGAGGGTGCGCGGACCGTCCAGGCCTCCCTGGTTGAGGAAGACGAGGGTGCGGTCGTCATTCGTGATGCAGACCAGGTCCGCGGTGCCGTCGCCGGTGAGGTCGCCGGCGCACAGCCACAGGTGGAGGCCGAATCCGGTGCCGATCAGGACCGGATCGCCGTAGGTGTCGGGGCCCTTGAACTCCCCGCGGTGCGGCAGGACGAACAACTCCCCGGTGCGCGCGTTGCGCACCAGGAGGTCCTGTCGTCCGTCGCCGTTGAACGAGCCGGATCTGAATACCGCTGGAACAGAACTGAGAGTGCCCATGATGAGTCCCGGTTTCAGGAGGCAGCTGTGAGCCGCTCTCACGCGATGAAGGTGATCCGACCGCGCAGCGATGGAGGGGATTCCGCGAGGCGATCGCGAGGATCATCCGGTGATTCGTGCAGCAGGAAACTATGGGACGCCCGGATCCCGGACAACCCCTGAGTCCGCGCCCCGCTCCCCCACTGCCGGGCACCTGTCCCGGGGGTCGCGCACCCCCTAGCGCGCGACCCTCACCGGACCGTCACGACGCCTCCGACCTGCCGCTTTCCATCCCTGTCCGGGACGCCTGAACCCCAGTCGGCCCCTCGGCCCGCACCCCTGCCGCACCCCCTGCCCGCTGGCCCCTTCCCCGCTCCCGACGGCCGTGTCGGGCCCGGCCCGGTCACGGTTTTCAGGGGTTGACCCTCCCCCGTGTCCCCGGCCAGTCTGGCGACGCCGCCTCACCGGAAGGACCGTCCTTCCCGGTGGCGGACCCATCCCTTTCGGCTTTTCCTTTTCGGCTGCCCTTTTCGCTTCCGAAGAGTGTCCGAGCACGAAGAGAGAATGGCGGATATTCCGTGGCAGAAAACCAAGTGCCGTACCGGCTCGTCGTTCTGGGCGCGGGCGTCATGGGTGCCGGCATCACCGCACTGGCCGTCGGGCACGGCGTGTCCGTCACCCTGGTCGACGTCGACGAGGACAAGGCCGGCCGGGCCCGCGAGCAGATCGAGGACCAGCTGCGCATGGCCCGGCTGATGAACGCCCTGCCGGCCGGCCGCGACCCCGGCGACCTGACCGTCACGACCACCCCGGAGGCGGCGGCCGGGGCGGGCGTGGTGATCGAGGCGGTCACCGAACTCCTCGACGCCAAGGTCAAGGCGCTCGCCCAGGTGTCGGCGACCGTGTCACCGGGCACGGCCCTCGTCTCGAACACCTCGTCCATCCCCATCGACGAACTCGCCGACGCCGTCGACCGCCCCGAGGACCTGGTCGGCGCCCACTTCATGAACCCGCCGTACCTGATCCCCATGGTCGAGGTGGCCAGGGGACCGCGCACCGCGGACCGCACGATGGACGCGGTGACGTCCCTGCTGACGGCCCTGGGACGGCAGCCGGTGGTGGTCGGCGACGGGCCGGGCTTCGTCACCAGCCGGATCCTCCACCGGATGATCAACGACGCCGTGCGGGTCGTCGAGGAGGGCCGCGCCACACCGGAGGCGGTGGACACGCTGATGCGGGGCTGCCTCGGCCACCGCACCGGCCCGCTGCGCACGGCCGACCTGATCGGACTGGACAACCTCGCGGACTCCCTCCGTGTGCTGTACGAGCGCACCGGGGACGAGGGCTGCCGTCCCTGCACCCTCCTGCTCGACAAGGTCGCGCAGGGCGACCTCGGCAGAAAGAGCGGCCGAGGCTTCTACGACTACGGAGAGGCGATGCCATGACCACGGCTGCGAACGACACGCCCCGCAGTGACACGCCGGCCCCGGACGAGGACCTGATCCGGGACTTCCTGCGGCGGCACACCAAGGTCTCCTGGGAGAACGACCAGGACATCTTCGCCACCGGCGCGGTGTCCTCGCTGTTCGCGATGCAGTTGGTGGTCTTCCTGGAGAAGACCTTCGGCGTCACGATCGGCGGGGCGGAGCTGCGGCTGGACAACTTCCGCACCATCGGCACGATGACCGCTCTCGTGGACCGGCTGCGGACCCCGGCCGCCGGAGGCGGCGGTGACTGAGACGCTCGCCGAGGCGATCGCGCTCAGCGGCGACCTCATCGGGGACGCGCCGGAGTCCTGGGACCGGGCGGGCCGGATCCCCGTGCCGTTCGTGCGCGCGATGGGCACCAAGGGGCTGCTGTGCGCCGAGGTGCCGGCCGAGTTCGGCGGCCTCGGCCTGTCCAGCCTGGACAACGGCGAGCTGACCGCCCATGTCGGATCCCTGTGCAGCTCGCTGAGAAGCCTGATGACCTCGCAGGGGATGGCCGCCTGGACCCTGCGCCGCCTCGGCTCCCCGTCGCACCACGAGGCCTTCCTGCCCCGGCTGACCGACGGGGGTCTCGCGGCCGTCGCGTTCAGCGAGAGCGGCGCGGGCAGCGATCTGTCGGCGATGCGCACCCGGATCGTCCCCGACGGCGACAGCGTGGTCGTGGACGGCGCGAAGGTCTGGATCACCGGGGCCGCCTACGCCGATCTGCTCGTGGTGTTCGGGACGTACGGTTCGGGGGCCGCCGTCGTGGTGGTGCCCGCCGACGCGCCCGGCGTCCGGATCGAGCCGGTCCCCGATCCGCTGGGCTGCCGGGCCGCCGGCCACGCCGACATCGCGTTCTCCTCGGTGCGGGTGCCGGCGGCGAACGTGCTGCCCGGCGCCGGTCAGCCACCGGCCCTGCTGGTGACCGCCGCGCTGGCGTACGGGCGGATGTCCGTGGCGTGGGGCTGCACGGGCATCCTGCGGGCCTGTCTGTCGGCGGCCGCGCGGCACGCGGCGAGCCGTGAGCAGTTCGGCCGGCCGATCGCCGAACACCAGCTGGTGGCCCGCCATCTGGCCGAGCTGGTCGTCGCCGAGCAGACGGCCACCCGGGTCTGCGAGCACGCCGGCCGCTGCTGGGACAGCGGGTCGCCGGAGATGGTGACGGCCGTACTGCTGGCCAAGCATGTGAGCGCGACGCAGGCGGTGCGGGGTGCCTCGCGTGCCGTGCAGGTGCTGGCGTCGGCCGGGGCACGGGACGGGCACGTGGTGGCGCGCGCCCATCGTGACGCCAAGTTGATGGAGATCATCGAGGGCAGCAGCGAGATCTGTCAGCTCGCCCTCGCCCGGAGCGCCCTGGCGGTGTGGGGATGACCGAAGGAGAGACCGTGACGGACCTCGGTGCCGTGTCCGAACCGGCCGGGCGGCACCGGCCGTCGCTGGTGAAGTGCCTGGTGTGGGACCTGGACAACACGCTGTGGCAGGGCACCCTCATGGAGGGCGACGACGTCGTCCTGACCGACGCCGTCCGGGAGGTCGTGCACACCCTCGACGCGCGCGGTGTGCTCCAGGCCGTGGCCAGCAAGAACGACCACGACACGGCCTGGCAGCGGCTGGAGAAGCTGGGGATCGCCGAGTACTTCGTGCTGCCGCACATCGGCTGGGGGCCCAAGTCGCGGGCGGTGCGGGCCATCGCCGAGCGGCTGAACTTCGCGCACGGCGCGATCGGCTTCATCGACGACCAGCCCGCCGAGCGCGCGGAGGTGGCCCACCACCTGCCGGACGTCCGTCTGTACGCCGCCGAGCTGGCCGTGTCCCTGCCGCGGCGGGCCGAGTTCACGCCGGCGGCCCTGACCGTGGACTCCGGTCGCCGCCGCCAGATGTACCAGGCCGGTTTCCTGCGGGACAGCGCGCGCTCGGACTTCGAGGGACCGGACGAGGAGTTCCTGCGTTCGCTGCGGATGCGGATGCGGATCGCGCGCGCCACCGCGGAGGACCTCACCCGGGTCGAGGAACTCACCCTGCGCACCAGCCAGATGAACGCGACCGGTGTGCACTACGACGACGCGGCGCTGCGCGCGCTGATGTCCGACCCGCGGCACGAGGTCCTGGTGACCCATCTCAGCGACCGTTTCGGACCGCACGGCGCGGTGGGGGTCCTGCTCCTGGAGAAGCACCCCTCGGTCTGGCATCTGAAGCTGCTGGCCACGTCCTGCCGGGTGGTGTCCTTCGGGGCGGGGAAGGTCGTCCTGCGCTGGCTGATCGACCAGGCGGCCCGGGCCGGCGTGCACCTGGTGGCCGACTTCCGGCCCACCGACCGCAACCGCATCATGGAGATCGCCTACCGGTTCGAGGGTTTCACGGACCGGGCCTGCGGGTGCGGGCGGGAGCTGCCCGCCGTCACCGACGAGGGCGTCCGGCGCTGGCACCTGGAGCCCTCCCGTCAGGAGGCCCCCACCACCATGGCTCTGGACACCCCAGCGCTCACCCCGTGAGACACGGCCCCCTCCCGTCGGCGGTCCCCTCCCGCCGGCCTCCACGGCCTGCGCCGCGGCGCCTGCCGAGCCCCCGCGTCCAGGGCTCGGGGCGTCGCGGCGCGGGCCGCCTCCGCATGCCGCGGCCCCGGCGCCCCGCGCCGACGGCCGACGGCGACGGCCCGGCCGGCGTCGGGCACCCGGGGTCACCGCTCCCGTCCCCGCCTGCCCGGACGTTGCTCCCGCTCGACGTCCTGCGCCTGCTGGAGGAAGACGAGGAAGTCGTCCACCATCCGCCCGCCCAGCCGGACCAGATCGTCCATGTCCTGCTTGGACCAGGAGTCGAACGCGTGGGAGAGCCAGGTCATGACCACCTCGCGGTAGCGCGAGTTGACCTCGTCGCCCTCCGGTGTGAGCTCGACCAGCCGGGCCCTGCGGTCGTCGGGGTCGACCACCCGGTGCACCAGGCCCTTGCGCTCCAGGTTGTGGACCTGCCGGGTCACATGCGGGCCCTCCACCCGCATCTCCGTGGCGATCTCCCCCACCCGCAGCGGTTTCCCGCTCGCCTGGAGGATGCCCAGGATCTGCAGAGCGGGCCGCTCCAGTGTGATCCCCGCGAGTTCCGTCGCCCGTACGTGCAGCCAGTTGCTGTTCAGCGCGGCGCCGAGCTGTGCGAGCCGGGGCGCCAGGGAGAACAGTCCGTCGACGTCTTCCACCATGACTTGCCTTCCAGAAATTACCTACCTAAGGTAGGTAATGAAGTTGGCGGGCGCCCAGGAGCGCGCCTCGCAACTACCTACCTCAGTTATCCATTCTCCCGGAAAGGAGATCACCCATGTCCAGTCAAGGCAATCCCTCGCTCACCCAGCCGGCGCCGGCCCCGGGAACACGCCGGTCCGTGCCGCAGGGCCTGGTGGTCCTCACCCTGTCCGTCACCGCCTCGACGGCGTCCATCCAGCAGAGCGCGGTGATCCCGCTCCTGCCCCGCCTGGAACAGTCCCTGAACGCCTCGGTGTCGGCGGTGAGCTGGGCGCTCACGGTCAGCCTGCTGTGCGGTGCCGTGGCCACCCCGCTGTTCAGCCGCTTCGGCGACATGTACGGCCGGCGGCGGATGCTGCTGCTCACCCTCGCCCTGCTGGTCGCCGGCTCGGTCGTCGGCGCGCTGTCCACCTCGATCACCACGCTGATGATCGCCCGTGTGCTGCAAGGCGTCTCCGCGGCGACGGTACCGCTGTCCATCGGTGCCGTACGCGATCTGCTGCCCCCCGAGAAGATGGCCACCGGTATCGGCGTGCTCAGCGCGACCATGGGCATCGGCGTCGGCCTCGGCATGATCATCAGCGGTTTCATCGCCGAGTACACCAGCGGCTACCGCATCGTCTTCTGGCTCATCACCGGCCTCGCGGCCGCGGCGACCGTGCTGACCGCCCTCGTCGTCCGCGACGTGGCTCCGCCCGCGGGCGGACGGCCCGACGTGCCCGGCGCCGTCGTCTTCACCGGCGCGCTGGTCTGCCTGCTGCTGGCCATCACCGAGGGCCGCGGCTGGGGCTGGACCTCGGCGCCGATCATCGGTCTGCTCGTGGCCGCCGCCGCGCTGTTCGCGATCTGGGTGGCGATCGAGCGCCGGGCCACCGACCCGCTGGTCGACATCACCATGCTCACCCACCCGGGCACCATCGGAGCCAGCCTCGCCTCGTTCCTGCTGGGCTTCGCGCTGTACGCGGGCTTCACCCTGCTGCCCAACTACGTGCAGACCCCGTCGAAGGTGGGCTACGGCTTCGGCGCGTCCGTGCTGATGGCCGGCGTCTACCTGCTGCCCACGACCCTGCTGCTCATCGTCATCTCGCCGCTGGCCGGCCGTCTGGTGCGCAAGACCTCTGCGGCGACCATGGTGGCCATCGGCTCGGTGGTGGCCGCGCTGTCCAACGTGTGGCTGATCCTGCGTCACGACCACCCGTACGACATCTACGTCGCCACCGCGCTGCTGGGCCTCGGCGTGGGCCTGTCGTTCGCGGCCCTGGGCACCATGGCCGTCGAGCACGTGGACCCCGCGAAGACCGCCGTCGCCAGCGCCGTCAACAGCCTGGTGCGGCTGGTCGGCGGCAGCATCGCCAGCTCGCTGACGGCGGCCATCCTCACCTCCGACACCATGGCGGGCGGTGTCCCCACCGAGCACGCCTACGAGACCAGTTTCACCATCGCGGCGATCTCGGTGGGCCTGGCCGCCCTCTTCGCCGGCGGGTTCGGCCGGCTGAACAGGTCGCGGGCGGCGGCCGCCTCCCCCGCCCACTGACATGGCCGAGGACCCACGACCACCGGAGAGGAGAACGACATGTACCCGGGCAAGGAAGCCCGCCGTCGGACGGCCTGGTACCGCCTCGCCTCGCTGCTGCGGCGTCGTTCTCTTCCCCTCCCCGGGTGGGAGGTCCGCGGCAGGGCGACGCGCGACGACGGGGTGCCCGCGGTCCACGCCCGGCTGTCCCTCATCGACGCCGAGGGGCGCAGGGTGTCCTCGCACGTCGCCGACCGCAGCGGTGCCTTCCGGCTGCGCGCCCCGGCACGGGGCCGCTACCTCCTGGTCGCCGGCTGCGCCGGGTACCTCCCCGACGCCCTGCCCGTCGTCGCGGCGGCGCCGCTGACCACCGCGCACGTGCGGCTGGTCGCCTCGTCGAGCATCCGGGGCACCGTACGGGAGGAGGGCGTGGCCACCCCGGTGGCCCGGGCCGTGGTCGTCCTGATCGACGCGCTCGGCGCGGTGCTGCGCTGCGCGGTCACCGGCGACCAGGGCGGCTACGCCTTCACCGGACTGGAGGCCGGCACGTACAGCCTCGCCGTCGACCACCGCCACCGCCGCCCGGTCGTACGTCCGGTGCGGGTGACGCCCCACTCGTGCAGCGTCACGGACATCACCGTGGGGCAGCGGCTGGTCACCGTCGCCGGAGTCGTCCGCGACCGGGACGGCGGCCCCGTCGCGGGGGCCCGTGTCACGCTCGCGGACGACTCCGGCCTCTGGCTGTCCACGCACACCGACGCGGACGGCCGCTACCGCTTCACCGCCCTCCCCGCCGGGGAGTACACCCTCGGCGCCGGTCCGGGCCCCGGGGGCACCCGGCGGCTGCTCCTCGACGACGACCGCCGCGGCGCGGACCTGGTCGTCGGACCGGACTCTCCCGCGGCGCCGGGCCGCTGACCGGCACTCAGGTCAACTCCAGGTAGGCCGAGCGCAGTTCGGCCCGGCGGTTGATGTGCAGCTTGCGGTAGATGCTCGTCAGGTGCTGTTCGACGGTGCTGACGGTGATGAACAGCAGGCTCGCCACCTCCCGGTTGGACCGGCCCTTGGCGACCAGGCGCGCCACGCGCCGCTCGGCCTCGCTCAGTTCGGCGGGGCCGTGCTCCTCGTCGAGGGGCCGGGCGACGGTGTCGGGCCGGCGCGGCACCATCTCCTCCTCCGGCTCCCGCAGCGCGGGCAGGAGGACCTCCGCGTGGCAGGCCCTGGCCAGCTGCCGGGCCCGGACCATGGCGTGCCGGGCGCCGACCGGGTCGCCCGTCGCACCACGGGCCCGGGACAGGTCGCCCAGCGCCTGGGCCAGTTCCAGCGCGTCGTGCGCGCTCTCCAGGTCGTCGACGGCCCGGCCCAGCAGCGCGAGTCGCTGCTCGGACGGGGCGGTCGCGGCCAGCACCCGCAGCGTCAGGCCCCGGATGCGCGGGCTGTCCGGTCCCAGCAACTCCAGCTGTTCCCGGGCCAGTCGGCGGGCCTCGTCCACCCGGTTCAGGGCCAGCAGCGCCCGGGCGGCGTCGGTGCGCCACGACAGCAGCGACGGCCGGTCCAGGCCCCACTCCCTCATCCGGGCGCTGCAGTCCTCGAAGTCCCGCAGCGCGGCGTGCGGATGGCCGAGCGCCAGGTGGAAGCGTCCGCGTGCCTGCTGGTAGTGCAGCCCGTCGCGGGTGTCGAAGATGCTGTCCGGCAGCGGCTCGTTGACCAGCTGTCCGGCCGTGCGGAAGTCGCCCCGGGCGGTGAGCGCCGTCAGGAGGGCCGCCCGGGTCGAGCCCACCGCCACCCCCCACCCCTCGCTGGAGATGTGCGACAGGGCCGCGCGGGCGTACTTCTCGGTCGCCCGCAGGTCGCCCCGCCGCAGGGCTACTTCCGCCATGACCGACGACAGCACACCGATCCACGCGGGCACACCGCGTTCGGTGGCCTCGGCGAGCAGTTCCTTGCACCACAGCTCGGCGGCGTCGATCCAGTCCACGTAGACCAGGGCCATCAGGGCGGTGCCGAGCGGCTCCAGGGTCTCGTCGTCCAGCCGGAGCACCTGCAACTCCTGCTGGGTCGCGGCGATCTCGTGCTGCGCGGGAGCCCCGGACAGGACGGTGTGCAGCAGGGTCGTCGCCTGGAGCAGCGGGCTGGTGCGGGTGGCGCCGGTCAGCGTCGCGCGGCCGGGCCGGGACGGCGGGGCGAGCGGGAACCGCCGGGCCAGCACCGGGTACGAGCAGGCGAGCCACAGCCGGAACGCCTGGAGGTCGTCGCTGGACGGGTCGGGCGCCCGGCCGACCCGGTCGGCGAGTCCCTCCAGCACGGTCTCGGCGTCGCCGAACATGCCGTGCCGCAGCAGGCTCTTGACCAGTTGGATGGCCTGCTCCTCGGTCGCCTGCTGAAGGTCGAAGGTGTCGACCATGGACAGGGTGCGCCGCAGCGCGCGGTCCGGGCTGCGGCGCCAGACGCTGCGGGCGAGCTGGAGGGTGACCGTGGCCTGCTGGACCGGATCGCCGGAGTCGCGCAGCACCAGCTCCAGGTAGTTCTGGGCGAGGGTGGCCCGGTCCTCGCGGAGCACCTGCTCGGCGGCCTCGCACAGCACGCGCGCCGCCCACGGCTCCCGTGCCTGTCCCGCGGCGAGCAGGTGGGTGGCCACGGTCGTGGCGGGCGCGCCGTCGTCGAACAACAGGCGTGCCGCGCGCAGGTGCAGCGCGGTGCGCCGGGCGGGCGGCATGTGCTCCAGCACGGCTTCGCGGGCCACCGGGTGCCGGAAGCCGTCCGCCGTCAGCAGTCCGCTGCCGGCCAGCACCCGCCGGACCCGCTCCACGCCGTCCCGCCCCAGCTCCAGCAGCCGTGCCGTCAGGTGCGGGGAGCCGGAGGTGTGCAGGACCGCCAAGGCGTGGGCGACGTCGGCCGCGTCGGCGCTGCCGCGCTGCAGACACGCCGTCACGGCCTGCCGGTAGGTGTCTCCGGGGACGAGACCCGGGCCGGTGCGGGCCGGGCCGTCGGCCGTGGGCGCGACCGCGCCGCGGTAGTCGTCGAGGAGCGCCCGCACCAGGAGCGGATTGCCGCCGCTGAGCGCCTCGTGGACCGGGGCGAGTCTGAGTGCCTGTTCGTCGTCCAGGTGCTGGGCCAGGAACCGGGCGACACCGGCGGGTGACAGGGGCTTGAGCGGCATGTGGGAGCAGTGCGGCAGCCGGCGCAGTTCGGTCTGGAAGAGCTGGAGGCCCCGCATGCACGACGACTGCTGTCCGAACGCGAACAGCATCGGCTTGCGCTGGCCGCGGCGGGCCAGGCCCAGGAGGAGGGAGAGGGAGGCGCCGTCGCTGTGGTGCAGATCGTCGACGACGACGACCACGGGCGATTTCTCGGCCAGCTCGACCAGTAATTCGTGAATATCCCGCAAGAGGTCCACCGGCGGTCTTTCCCCCGCCTGGGTGCGACCATGGAATTCCTTTAATCGGAGCTTTGTGTCGGACCATCCGGGATGCGCTTCCCCGGGCACGTTCTCCAAAAGTTGCGCCACCACGGCGAGCGCGAAGCCCTTCTCCCACACGGACGCGTTCGCCGTGAGCGTCAGGGCGCCGTGCCGGATCGCCTCGCGCTCGACTGCCTGTAGGATCTCCGTCTTCCCGCTCGCGACGGGAGCGTCGACGAGCAGAACCGATCCTTCCCCGTTCCCCGTCGCGGCAACGAGCTCCGCGACAAGACCCAGCTCTGTTTCGCGCTCCACCAGCCGCACGAAAAGTCCCCCATTCATGTATTCTTCTCGCTCAGCCCACTATTCAACGGTAAACAGGCCGCCCGCCACTGTCAACGACGAAAGATGCGCCCGACATCGGATGATTTGACCGGCGCCTTTGGCGAGTTCTTTGTCAGCGTTTTGTTGTATCGGGAAAGAATCATTTACTTCCGGATAAGGCTTCCCACGGGCGGGGTCGGCAGCGCACGCGGGGAGGGACACCCGCGGGTGCGCGGCCCGCCGGCCGGCGCCCGGACGGGCACATGACGCAGAGCCCGCCCCGGGCCCGGGCACCGGCCCCTGCCCGTGCCGAAACGGACCGTTACGCGGACCTGTCGAAGCCGTGTGGATTGCGGGAGTTGTGCGATCTTCCTGAGGAGACCGGCCGGTACGAGGACAGCGCCCGCCTCGTCCGTGCCGGCGCTCCTGTTTCCTTTCCCCATGGTGCCGATGTGGCCTGTGTGGCCGCTGTGGCCCATGTGGCAGCGTGGCCCCTGTGGCCACCGCGCACCGACCCCCCATGTGAAAGGAACCGCCTTCCATGTCCGACGAGATGGTGCTGCGCGCGCAGAGATTCATCAACGGCACCTACGGCGACGTACCCGGCATCACCAAGGTCGCGGAGACCGGCGTCGTCGACTGGCCGACCCTGTACGCGCTGACCCGTGCCCTCCAGTACGAACTGGGCATCACCGCCCTGTCGGACAACTTCGGGCCCACCACCCTGGCCCGGCTCACCGCCACCTGGCCGTCCATCGACGCGGCTTCCACCGCCCCGGCCAACGTCATACGCATCGTCCAGTCCGCCCTGCACTGCAAGGGCTACGACGCCGGAGACCTCGACGGCACCTACACCGCCCGGCTCGCCGCCGCGGTACGGCAGGTGAAGGCCGACTGCGGGCTCGACGTGCCGTACCCCGGGGACGCGGTGGTGCCCAAGCTGTTCAAGGCGCTGCTGAACAGGGACGCCTACACCCTCCAGGAGGGCGGTGGTGACGCCGTGCGCGCGGCGCAGCGCTGGATGAACGCCGCCTACGTCGGCCGGGCCAACTTCTTCGTCGTCGCCTGCGACGGCCGCTACGCGCGGGACGTGCAGCGGGCGCTGATGTTCGCCGTCCAGTACGAGCTCGGCATGACCGACGACGTGGCCAACGGCGTCTTCGGGCCGGGCACCCAGAACGGGCTCAGGTCCTCCACGGCCCTGACCGTGGGGTCGACCGGCGTGTGGGTGCGGCTGTTCTCGGCGGCGATGGCGTTCAACCAGCGCCCCGGAGTGCGCTTCACGGACACGTTCGACGTCGGTCTCGCCGGACGGGTGTGTGTCTTCCAGGAGTTCGTGAGGATCCCGGTCACCGGGAAGGGCGACTTCGCCACCTGGGCGTCCCTGCTGGTGTCGACGGGCGACGCGACGCGCAAGGGCACCGCCGCGGACTGTTCCAGCGAGGTCACGGCCGCCCGGGCGCGGACCCTGGCCGACGCCGGGTACCGGGTGGTCGGGCGGTACCTGTCGAACGTGCCCGGCACCACCCTCGACAAGATGATCAAACCGGGTGAGCTGAGGGTGATGGCCGCGGCCGGGCTGCGCTGCTTCCCGATCTACCAGACGAACGGCGCCGCCGCGAGCTACTTCACCGCCGCGCAGGGCGCCTCGGACGCCGCCGACGCCCTGTACTGGGCCCGCTACCACGGCTTCAAGCCCGGCACGCGCATCTACTTCGCGGTCGACTACGACGCCGTCGACAGCGAGGTCACCACGGGCGTCCTGCCCTATTTCCGGGCGCTGAAGGCCGGGCTGGACGCCGACGGCGGCGGCTACCTGACCGGCATCTACGGCCCGCGCGCCGTGTGCGCCCGGGTCGGCGCCGAGGGCCTGACCTCCGCGAGCTTCGTCTCCGGCATGTCCACCGCCTACACCGGCAATGTGGCCTCGCCGCTGCCCCGGGACTGGGCGTTCGACCAGATCGCCACCGTCGACGTGGGCAGCGGCGACGGCGCCATCCAGATCGACAACAACATCGCCTCGGGCCGCGACCTCGGCCAGATCTCCTACGACCCGCCGGCCGCCGCGACCGACCTCGACGTCCGCTTCGACCTCTCGCTGCGGGCGGTGGCCCTGGCGGACGTACGCAACCACCTCCAGGCGGTGGGGCTGCCGGAGCGGGGGGCCGGGGACCCGACGCCCGCGTCCACGGCGGTGACGGCGGGAGCGGGCAGCACCACGGAGGCGTTCGACGCCCTCGTCGCCTACGACGCCCTCCTGACCGATCTGGCCCGCACGCTGCGGATGCGCAAGGCGCTCATCGCGGCGAGCCTGCTGTGGGCCGTGCGCACGGGGGCCACGGGCAGCGGCAGCGGGACGGCGGCCGCCGCGGGCCTGGTGCCGATGGCGCCCGAGGCGGCCGTCGCCGCCCGCAACTACTGCGTGGAGCAGCGCATCCTGCGCGGCCCGCTGCTCGACCCGACCGACTCGGCGGACCTGGGCGCCATGCGGCGCAAGATGCGCGACGACGACCGCTTCAGCGTCAACACCGCCGCGTACGCCCTGATCAAGACCGCGCACGACCTGGGACTGCCGCGGCCCGGCCTGGCGGACACGGCCACGAGCACCCGGCGGCTCCTCGGGGAGTTCCTCGGGTCGGGGCCGGCGGGATCGGACGGATCGGCGCAGCTCGGGCTGTACCAGGTCCTGGAGAAGTACTACGCGCCGCTGCGCGCCGGCCGTTAGTCCACACCCCACCAGAGCAGAGAAGAGAGCAGGCACCCCCCATGGCAGCAACACGACGGCACTTCCTGCGCTCGGCGGTCACCACGGCGGTCGCGGCGGGCGCGGTCGCCGGTACGACGGCGGCGTCGACCGCCACCGCGTCCGCGGCGGACCGGGCGGCGGGCTCCACGAAGGCGGCCGGTCCGGGCCGGGTCTCCGCCAACGGCTGGCCGATCGACTCCGCCCCGAACGACACCGGCAGCGTCTGGAACCGCCCGGTTCCCGGGACGGGCTTCGGCGTGGAGGTGGCCATCGGCGACGTCGAGACGATCCTCGTGCACGTCGTCCGCCGCTTCCACTACGAGATCGAGGCGCTGCGCGCCGGTGACGTGACCGGCTACCGCAGCCCGGCGCGGACGAAGGGCTACGAGACCAACCACGCCTCGGGCACGGCGGTCGACATCCGCCCGGACTGCTATCCGGCGGGCGTACGGGGCGGGTTCTTCGCCCATCAGGTGGCGGTGATCCGTGACATCCTCGCGGACTGCGAGGGCGTGGTGAGGTGGGGCGGCGACTTCCCGACGCCCGACGAGAGCCACTTCCAGATCGACGTCCCGCCGACCTCGCCGGAGGTGCGGCGCGTGGCCGGCAAGCTCCGCGGGTGGAACGCCACCCCCGGCGAGGGCGCGGGCGTCACCCTCGACGCGCACGACGCCGGACGCCGGGCCGCGGCACGGGCGTTGCAGCGCAGGCAGGCGGCGTAGGCGTCCCGCAGTGCGGGACGGGCGCGCCGGGGTCCGAGGTCTCCCCCGCCCCTCGGCGCGCCAACAGCGCGTCATGTCACGGTCGTTGACCGGAGCCTGGTGTCACAGCACAATGAGCGCGCGTTCTTGAGAGCGCTCTCAACCCGTAGCGACACCCTGCCTCCGAGGAGACCCATGACCGGCACCCCAGGCCCGATCCTCAGCCGCCGCGCGCTCATCGGGACCGGGCTCGGTGCCGGGGCGGCGGCCCTCGTCACCGCCGGCTCCGGCGCGGCCCGGGCGGCGGAGCGCCCCGCCGGGTCCGGCGCCTCCGCCCCGCGCCGGGCCTACGCCTTCCTCGCCTCCGCCATGGACGCCTATCCGGACCACGGCACCCTGCGGCTCGCCCAGAGCTACACCGACCAGGCGGGCCTGTTCAGCACGGCGTTCACCTACGACAACGCCCTCGCCGTCCTGGCGCTCCTCACCTCCCCCGCCCGCGCGGACCGCTCCCGGGCCCAGGCTCTCGGTGACGCGCTGCTGTACGCCCAGGCGCACGACCCGGTGTACGACGACGGCAGACTGCGCCAGGCCTACAACGTGGGCCCGTACACCTTCTACGACGGTTCGGCGCAGCCGGACGGGTTCGTGCGGGCGGACGGAACGGCCAACGTCGGCACGCAGTTCGGCTTCACCGGCACCGCCGTGGGCGACATGGCGTGGGCGGGCCTCGCGCTGAGCGCCCTCGCCGACCGGACGGGCCAGCGCCGCTTCCTCACCGGCGCCGTCCGTATCGGCGAGTGGATCGAGCGCGTCGGCCGCACCGACGAACCGCTCGGCGGCTACAAGTTCGGGGTCGACGGGGCCGACCGGAAGCTGCCGTTCACCTCCACCGAGCACAACACCGACCTGATCGCCCTCTTCGGGCGGCTCGCCCGGCTCACCGGCAACCGGGTGTGGCGGGAGCGGCGGGCGCGGGCCGCGGCCTTCGTCGCGCGCATGTGGGAGCCGTCGGCGGGCTTCTTCTACACCGGCACCAACGACGGCGTGACCATCAACACGTCGCCGATTCCCGAGGACACCCAGACCTGGACCCACCTCGCGCTCGCCTCGCCGGCCCACGCCCGGTCACTGGACTGGGCGCGGACCGAACTGGCTGTCCTGGACACGGCCGACCGCCCCAACAGCACGGTGCCGGCGGGCCAGTCCTACGCGGGGGTCACCTTCAGCTCCGCCAGTCTCCTCGCCGACGAGGACGCCCCGATCGCCCCGGGCCAGCCCAAGCCCGACCGCAACGGCGTGTGGTTCGAGGGAACCGCCCATCTGGCGCTCGCCCTGCGCGGCCGACGCGCCCCCGGCGACGAGGCGCGCGCCCGACGGCTGCTCGCCTCCGTCGAGCGCGCCCAGGACCTGCTCGGGCGCGACCAGACCGTGGGCGGCGCGGCCCTGCCCGAGAGGTCCGGGGTGGTGTCGGCGAGCAGCCCCCTCGACACCGGTTTCGGGTTCGGCTACTACCCCTACCGGCACACGGGCGCCACGGCCTGGTACCTGATGGCGGCAGCGCGCGCCAACCCGCTGCGGCCGTAGGCGTGCTGTCCTGTCGCGGGCGCAGGAGGGGTCGCGCGGGGCGGGCCGAGCGCTGCCCGGCCCGCCCCGTCGCCCGCCATGGGCGGGAGGATCCCCGCCGCGGCGGCCCGCCGTCCCCTGTTCCCGCTCGGGACTTCCCCTGATGGGCCGCTCCCCGTCCTCGCGGGCGGAAGGGCGCCGGCGCGGGGTGGCGTCAGGTCGTCCCGGCCGGCAGACGGGTCGGCACGACCGGGAGCATGACGCCGTCGCCGAGCGGCGCCGTGTGCGGCACGAGGGCACCCTCCATGGCCACCTGGAGCAGATCCGGGAGCGTGTACGGTTCGGCGCCCTCGAGATCGACCTGGTAGCCCATGTCGCCCAGGCTCGCCGCGGTCATCCGGCTCAACGGGTTGTCGGTGCCGGAGATGAACGGCGACATGAGCTCGTTGACGAAGACCGCCTCACGCCAGTGGCTGTCCCGGGTCCCGGGCTCGCCGAAGTTGGCCACGGGTACCGGGGTGGGGTCCTCCTGGCCGAGCAGTGCGGCGAACTCGGCCATGGCACCCTCGCCCACGAAGGTGGGGTTGCTGCCGCCGGCTCCCTTGAGCAGGCCGAAGAACCTCCACCGGGTGCCGATCCCGAGGACGTGGCCCATCTCGTGGGTGATGACGTCGACGAGCGTGTTGCGCGCCTCCATCTGTTCCAGATCCGCGGTGTCGAACCTCATCAGGCCCTTGGCCGGCAGGAACGCGCCGGACTGCGCGCTCCGCTCGCGGAAGTCGGTCGGGCCGGCCTGGCCGAGGACTTTGTTCGGGCCGTCGATGGCCACCCCCTCGGCCTCGATCAGCAGGTCGTCGATGATGTCGCCGTTGACACGGACGGTGTCCAGGTCACCGACGATGACCTTGGCCCAGCGGTCGGCCGCCGCGGCGAACGCGTCCTGCTGAGTGTCCGTCAGTCCGCCGACGAAGCGGACCTCGATGGTGAACGGTGACGTTGTGCGGGCGATCTCCTTGGCCCGCTCGAAGCTGGCGACCGCTCGGTACGTCTGGAAGGTGTGCGTGGTGACCTTGCCCATGACGGTTCTCCCACTCGTCTCCCGCTTGCGGAAATTTACCGACTACCCCTTTTGTCCACATTAGGCTGAACGGGGCACGGCCGCGCGCGGCGGCCCCGGCCCTCGTCCGGCCGCGGCGCGGGCCCGGGCGTCCCAGCACCTCGCACCGGGCGCGGGCCCGATCCCGAGGTGCAGCCGAGCGGCGTCACTCATAGCATGGTGTCTGGAGCGTTTTGAGGGGATTTCCTCTTCCGTGAGGGGGGTTCGGCGGCGGTTCGCGCGTCGCCGACGGCGTCACCGCACCTTCTGGAGACATCATGGCCTTGAAGCGTGCCCTCCCCCGCCCTGCCTCGGTCTACGCGCTCGGCGGCATCCGCGTGGTCAACGGGGCCGCCGGACTGCTCGCCCCGGACCTGCTCATCCGCCGTCTCGACCCGCACCACGAGCCGCACAGTCCGGCGGCCCTCTACGCCTTCCGGCTCTTCGGCATCCGTACGGTCCTGCTCGGTCTCGATCTGCTGACCCATCACGGCGAGCGGCTGCGGGACGATCTGCGCGAAGGCGTCCTGATCCACGCCAGTGACACCGCCACGGCGGCCATGCTCGGCCTCAGCGGCCGGCTCCCACCGCGCACCGCGGCGCTCACCACGCTCATCTCGGCCACCAACACCGTCCTGGCCACCGCCGCCACCTCCCGCGCCAACTCCGCCAGGGGGAAGGGGAAGTGACGGCGGACCCCGGTACCGCTCCCCCGGCCGAGGCGGGATTCGAGTACGTCGTCGTCGGTGCCGGCGCGGGCGGCGGGCCGCTGGCGGCCAACCTCGCCGCGGCGGGCCGACGCACCCTGCTCCTCGACGCGGGCGGCGCCGAGGAGAACGACACCTACCTCGTGCCCGCCTTCCACGCGGACGCCTCCGAGGACCCCGTCCAGTGCTGGAACTACTACGTGCGGCACTACGAGGACGAGCGGCAGCACCGGCGCGACAGCAAGCTCGTCCCCGAGGCGGGCATCCTCTACCCGCGCGCGGGGACGGTCGGCGGCTGCACCGCCCACCACGCGCTGATCACCGTCTATCCGTACAACCGCGACTGGGACGCGATCGCGGACGAGACCGGCGACGCGAGCTGGCACAGCACGGCCATGCGCCGGTACTTCGAGCGGATGGAGCGCTGCACGTACCGGCCGAGGCCCAAGGAGCCGCCCGCAAACGCGCTGCTGCGGGCGCTGCTGAAGGCACTGCCCTTCACGGCCGGCCGGTACCGCAACACGGCCCGGCACGGCTTCGACGGCTGGCTGCCGACCGCGCTCGCCGACCCCGAACTGATCGTCCAGGACAAGCAGTTGCTGAAGGTGATCCTGTCCGCCGCGGAGAGCGCGCTGGCCGACTTCCTGGACCGGCCGCTGTCCCCGCTGGAGGGGCTCGGTTCCCTCGTCGACCCCAACGACTGGCTGGTGCAGACACGGGCCCTGCAAGGGTTGTGGCAGATCCCGCTCTCCACGGCCGGCGGACGGCGCAGCGCCGTACGCGAACGCGTGCGGGCGGTCCAGCGCGATCGTCCGGACCTCCTGGAGGTCCGGACGCACGCCCTGGCGGCCCGGGTCGTGCTGGACGAGAGCGGGGCGGCGAGGGGCGTCGACTATCTGGACGAGGCGCACGCCTACCGCGCGGACCCGCGCAGCCGGCCCGCCGGCGCGCAGCCCGTGCCGCGCCGGGTGCTCGCCTCCCGCGAGGTGATCCTGGCCGCGGGGGCCTTCAACTCGCCCCAGCTGCTGATGCTGTCGGGCATCGGACCGCGAGAGGAACTGCGGCGACACGGCATCCCCGTACGGGTCGACCTCCAGGGCGTGGGCGCGCACCTCCAGGACCGGTACGAGGTGGGCGTGGTCAGCCGGATGGACCGCGAGTTCCCCGTCATCAAGGACTGCGACTTCCACGCGCCGCGGCCCGGTACCGAGCCGGACCGCTGCTACCGGGCCTGGCTGCGCGGCGAGGGCCTGTACACCACCAACGGCGCCGTGGTCGGGATCACCCGTAAGTCCCGCCCGGAGCTGGACGCCCCCGACCTGTTCGTCTTCGGCGGGCCGTTCGACTTCCGCGGCTACCGCCCCGGCTACTCGCTCGACCTGACCCGCGACCGGGACCGTTTCACTTGGGTCGTCCTCAAGAGCCGCACCCACAACACGGGCGGCCGGGTGCGGCTGCGCTCCACCGACCCCCGGGACACCCCGCTGGTCAACTTCCACTACTTCGCCGAGGGAACCGACAAGGAGGAGCTGGACCTCGACGCGATGGCCGGGGCCGTGGAGTTCGTGCGCGGCATGAACCGCAGGGCCGGGTCCGTGATCGCCGAGGAGCTGTGGCCCGGCCCGGACGTCGACGGCCCCGAGGACGTGCGCCGTTTCGTGCGGGACGAGGCCTGGGGGCACCACGCGTCCTGCACCTGCCGGATGGGGCGGGCGGACGACCCCTCGGCCGTCGTCGACAGCGACTTCCGGGTGCGCGGGACGGACCGGCTGCGGATCGTCGACGCCTCGGTGTTCCCCCGCATCCCCGGGTTCTTCGTCGCCGTCCCCATCTACATGATCAGCGAGAAGGCGAGCGACGTGATCCTCCGCGACGCGGCCCGCGCCTGAACCGGCCCGCCCGCCCCGCCTCCCGTCCTCTCCCCGCCATGGCGAACCGACCAGGAGCCAGCCAAGGAGTACCGCGATGAGCAAGCAACGACACGCCGCACGGCGTTCCACCGCCGCATACCGTACGTCCCTGCCCTGGCGGATCATCACCGGCGGCGCCGAGTACGTCGACCGGCGCATCGGCTGGGACAGGCTGCCTGTCCTGCCGGGCCTGCTGACGCTCCTCGGACTGCGGGTCAGGCTGCGTCAGAAGAACCTGCACGACACCGGCCGGCTGCCCTCGGTCGATCTGCCCGATCCCGCGCCCCCGTCCGGGAGCCACAAGGTCAACCGGACCGCCGACGGCAGCCACAACGACCTCGACGAGCCGCGGATGGGCATGGCCGGCACCCGTTTCGGCCGCAACATCCCGCTGGACCGGATCGCCCGCGCCACACCCGAGGACGTGCTGTCACGGCCGAGCCCGCGCGAGGTCAGCCGCGCCCTGCTCACCCGCCACCAGCTGAACCCGGCCGAGTCGGTGAACTCCCTGGTCGCGGCCTGGCTCCAGTTCATGATCCGCGACTGGTTCAGCCATGGGACGAGCCCCACGGACCGGCCCTGGGAAGTGCCGCTGATGGACGACGACCAGTGGCCGGAGCAGCCGATGCGGATCATGCGGACGCCGGACGATCCCACCCGTGACCCCGCGGCGCCCCCCGGGACGCCCGACACCCGCGTCAACGTCTCCTCCCACTGGTGGGACGCCTCGCAGATCTACGGGACGAACGAGACCGAGCAGCGTCTGATGCGCACCGGCGAGCTGGGCAAGCTGCATCTGTGGGACGACGAGCAGTCCCCGTTCCCGTCGGACCCCTCCCGCGACCCCTCGCGGGTGCCCGGTTTCTGGCTGGGGCTGGCGATGATGCAGAACCTGTTCGCCCGGGAGCACAACGCGATCTGCGACCACCTGCACGGCGCGTACCCGTCGTGGGGCGACGAGGAGCTGTTCCAGCGTGCCCGGCTGGTCAACGCCGCGCTCCTGGCCAAGATCCACACCGTGGAGTGGACCCCGGCCGTGATCAGCCACCCGACCACCGTCAAGGCCCTGCGCGCCAACTGGTGGGGCCTCGCGGGCGAGCGGGTGCACAACCTGTTCGGCCGGATCAGCGACAGCGAGGTCGTCAGCGGCATCCCCGGCGGCGAGAGCGACCACTACGGTGTGCCGTACTCCCTGACCGAGGAGTTCGTCGCCGTCTACCGTATGCACCCGCTCATCCGTGACGAGTGGCATCTGCGCTCCGCCGCCGACGACGAGACCCTGCGCCACTGCACCCTCCGCGACATCTCGGGGCCGGGCGCGCTGAAGGTCCTGGAGACCACCGAGACGGCCGACCTGCTCTACAGCTTCGGCACGCTCCCTCCCGGACTGGTCACCCTGCACAACTTCCCCCGGTTCCTCCAGGAGTTCGAGCGTCCGGACGGGCATCTGCAGGACCTGGCCGCCACCGACATCCTGCGCTCGCGGGAGCTGGGCGTCCCCCGCTACAACGAGTTCCGGCGGCTGCTGCGGCTCAAGCCCGCCCGGAACTTCGCGGAGCTGACGCCCGATCCGGCGTGGGCCGAGGAGATCGAGCGGCTCTACGAGAGCGACATCGAGAAGGTCGACCTGATGGTCGGCCTGTACGCGGAGCGGCTGCCGGCCGGATTCGCGTTCAGCGACACGGCGTTCCGCATCTTCGTCCTGATGGCCTCACGCCGTCTGAACAGCGACCGCTTCTTCACCGACCACTACACCCCCGAGGTGTACTCCAAGGCCGGCATGGCCTGGATCGACGACAACAGCATGATCACGGTGCTGCTGCGCCACCACCCGGAGCTGCGTACGGCCCTCGCGGGGCTGACCAACGCCTTCGTGCCGTGGCACACCGCCGCGAGGACGGGGACCTGACATGGCAACGACGGACCGGGCCCGCGAGGAGCGGGAACGCCAGGCGGCGGCCGCCGCCGCACGGTACGGCGAGACCAGTGAGGCGCGTCGGGCGGTCGAGGAACAGCAGGACGCCGGGGTCGCCTTCCCGGACTCGCAGGACGCGCTCGCGGCACGCGCGGCGCGGCTGCTCGGCCAGCAGGCGGTACCGGCCGCGCTGATCGTGGAGGCCGTCCGCGCGGAGCCGCTGAGCGCTCCCGCCGCCTATGAGCGCATCCTCGGCGTGTCCAAGGAGCTCCAGGCCTGGAGCTTCCTGCCGCGCGGCGCCCGCGCGGCACGGACGGTGGCCCGGATCTCGGTACGGGAGAACGGCCGCGAGCTGCCGATCGGCACCGGGTTCCTGGTATCGCCGAGCCTGCTGCTGACCAACCATCACGTGCTCAGCGACGCGGACGCCGCCCGGCAGTGCTTCGTGGAGTTCGAGGCGCAGGTCACCGTCGACAACACCCCGCAGGCGCCGACCCGGCTGGAACTCGACCCCGACGCGTTCTTCGCGGCGGACCGGCGCCTGGACTACGCGCTGGTGCTGGTCGCGCCCGGCCCGGACCGGCGGCCTCCCGGGCAGACGTTCGGCTGGAACCGGCTCAGCGCCCAGCTGGGCAAGCTGGTCATCGGCGAACCCGTCAACGTCATCGGCCACCCCATGGGCCGTCTGAAGGAGATCGCCGTACGCGACAACGTGCTCCAGGTGCGGCTCGACGACTTCCTGCACTACAGGACGGACACCGAGCCCGGCAATTCGGGTTCCCCGGTCTTCAACGACCAGTGGGAGGTCGTCGCCCTCCACCACAGCGGAGTGCCGAGGACCGACGACCGGGGACGCGTCCTGCGCCGCGACGGGCAGGTCTGGCGGCACGGGGACGGCGACGACGCCATCGACTGGGTGGCCAACGAGGGCGCCCGCGTCAGCTCCGTGCTGAGACACATCGCCGGTCTGCCGCTCACCGCCGCGCAGCGGGCGCTGCTGGCCGAGATGGGCCCGGAGTCGGGACTGGCCGGCACGGCCCCCGTCGGCGCGGTCGCGGCCCCCTCCGCCGTTCCCCCTCCCGCCGCCACTGTGCCGAGCCCGCCCGCCGCCACTGTGCCGAGCCCGGCTGCCGAGCGGGCCGAGGTGCGGGTGGGGCTGCGGGCCCGGGCCGGCGCGTTCGGCGGCGACCGGCATCTGGTCTTCCTGCACGGGCGCTCCCAGCAGGGGAAGGACCCCGTCAGGCTGCGCCGCGAATGGGCCGCCGGACTCAACCAGGGGCTGGTCCGCGCCGGGCTGCCGGCGCTCGACCCGGAGGACGTCTGGTTCCCCTACTACGGCGACCGGCTGGCGCGGTCCCTCACCGCGCACGAGGCCGTCCCCCGGATCGTGGAAGCGCCGACCGCGACGGCGGCCGAGGTCGTCGCGCCGACCACGCCCTCCGCGCACGCCGTGTACGAGGAGATCCTCGGCGAGGCGGCCGCCAAGTGGTACCTGCCGCCCGAGAGCCAGTTGGCCACCGAACGCTTCGGCGGTGACCTGGTCGGGGCTCTCCAGCGGCAGTTGAGCTGGCTGGCGGCCCGCAGCGACCTCGACGCGTGGGCGATCGCCCTGATCTTCCGGGACGTGGCCGCGTACCTCGACGACCGGCCCGTGCGGGAGGAGGTCCTGGACTGCGTGCTGGAGACGATGCCGGACTCGGGAGAGGTCGTCCTGGTCAGCCACAGCCTCGGCACGGTCGTCGGCCTGGACCTCACCACCCGGCTGTCCCCGGGCGTGAGCCTCGTCCACCTCACGACGGCGGGCAGTCCGCTCGGCCTGGACAGCGTGTACAGCCGGCTGCTCGTCGGCGGGCCGAAGCGTCCCGAGAAGGTCGCGGACTGGCTCAACGTGTGGTGCCCCACCGACGCGGTGTCCATCGGCTGCCCGCTGGGCGACGACTGGGCGGACGGTCTGACCGACCTCGCCGTCGTCAACGCCCGCGACCGGGCCCACAACATCGGGGAGTACCTGTCGCACACCGAGGTCGCCCGGTCGATCGGCGGCCGTCTCACGCCCTGAGGCGCCGGCCCGGCCCCGCCCGCTCCTTCGTCATGCGGGCGCGGCCGGGCCGAGGGTGTCCAGCAGGTCGGCGGCGGCCCGCCGCAGCCGCGCGGAAGGGTGCGAGGCGAGCACCGCCAGCCGCTCGTGCACGCCGTCGCTGTCCGGCGGCGGCGCGCCGGTGAGCTCCACCCACCGGGCGAGGCCGATCACGGCCCGGTAGCGGACCGCCTCGTACGGATCGTCCAGGCCCCGCACACAGCGCCGCACGTCCTCGACGGCCATGTCGTCGTCGGCGTCCGTCACGTCGAGCAGCGACAGCGCGGCGGCCCTGACCTCCCCGGAGGGTGACTCGTCGGCCAGGCGGCGCACGGCGGGCAGGGCCCGGGCGAGGCCGTCGAGCGCGTTGCGGGCGTGCCACGGGTCGTCCCGCTCGGACTCCAGGTGGGCGACCAGGGCCTGGGTCACCGCATGGCGTTCCCACAGCCACAGCCCGCGCCTCACCAGCGTCCCCAGGCCTTTGAGCGCTCCGACGCGCAAGGAGCGGTCGGCGTCGTCCAGGAGGGGGAGGAGCAGCCAGACGGCGTCCCACGTCCGCGCCTGTCCGAGGGCCTCGGCGACGGCCGCCCGGGTGGCGCCGGGCAGGGTGCGGTCGTGCAGCGCCGATCGCAGGTGCGAGGCGGCGGCCGAGGTGCCGATGCCGCCGAGGGCGTCCGCGGCCCATCGTCCGGCCTCGGGATCGGCCAGCCATCGCACCGCGGGGTCGGTCGCGCGCCGCTCGCCGTGCCCTCCGAGGCCGTGGAGCAGCACCGTCGCCGCCCTCGGGTCCGTCTCGCGCTCCAGGGCCTCGACCAGCGCGTCGCGCGCCGCGGCGGAATCGACGCCCAGCAGCCGGCCGGCCACCGCCGCCCGCACCTGCTCCGACGGGTCACGCAGCCCGGTGAACAGGGAGTCGAGCAGCGGCTCGGTGAAGCGGGACGGCAGGATGTCCAGCGCCCGGGCGCGGGCCGCGCCGACGCCTTCCCGGGCCGTGCGGACCATTTCCGCCTCGACGGCCGGGTCGTCCGCGAACCGGTACAGCAGACCGCGGGCGCGCCCCCACACAGCGACGTCGGGATCGCCGTGCAGCTCCGTCAACGCCGCCGCGTCCCCGAACGTGCCCAGCGCGTCCAGCCCGGTGACGGCGTTGATCCGGACATGGTGGTCCGGGTCGCGCAGCAGCCGCGCGAAGGCCTTCCTGACGTCGGGGCCGTCCAGGTCCAGGCGGATCGCGGCGAGCGACGCCCTCCTGCGTACGCGCGCGTCCGGGTCGTCCAGCAACGCCGGCAGCACCTCGGCGCCGGCCTGTCGCGCGCCCAGTCTCCCCAGTCCCACGGCCGCCGCCGCACGTACCTCCGGCTCCGGGTCACGGGCGGCCCGGACGAGGACGGCCGTGTGCTCGACGCCGCCGAGCCGCCCCAGCCCCTTGGCGGCCGCGGCGCGTCTGTGCGCGTCTCCGGCTCCCGCCAGCTCGCGCAGGAAATGAGCGATCTGATGTTCGGACACCATGACACCCCCCGAGAAGGAAGACGCACGAGCCGCCCGAAGGTTGGGCCGGTTCGCCGGGACGTGTGCGTGCAACCACCGGGCCGCGCGGTATGTCTTCCTTGATGAACGGAACAATCCGACTTTCCGGTCCAACCGGGTGCAACAGGGAGAACATCCATGAAGCCGACTCGTATCCGTCGCGGCACGGCCGCGGCTCTCACCACCCTGATGGCGGTCGCGCTCGCCGGCGCCGGCGCGGGCGCCTCGAACGCGGACGGCGCCGCGCCGCAGAAACGGCGGATCGCCTCCTCAGTCCTCGGCTCCGACTACCGGATCACCCTGACCGCGCTGCGGTCGGCCGAGGACGAGTACGCCGCCTCCGTACGCCTCCAGGTCTACACGCGCGACGGCGGCGCCTGGAAGGAGTCCGACCGCGTGACCGTCGGCGACGTGGACGGCTGGTTCTGGTACCCGCTCACCGGCACGGGCGCCGTCTGCCAGTTCTCCACCGCCGGCACGGAACCCGCGCCGCTCACGGTGAGCCTGCTGATCACCCCCTCCGTCGGCTGCTCCGAGCCGGCCCGCTACCTGGTGAGGGACGGCAGGGTGTTCGCCGCCTGAGGCCACCGGGCCGGTGTTAACCTCGCACCTTCGTGCGGAGTGACCAGCTGAAGGACCGTCTTTGAGCCCCATACCGGGAACCGGCCGCGACCGGCTGCCCTCACTGACCGGACTGCGTTTCTGGGCGGCTGCCCTCGTCGTCCTCTACCACCTCTCCCGTCAGGTCGGACCGGTTCCCGGACTCAGCGAGGCGGTCTGGTACGGCCGCAGCGGGGTGACGTTCTTCTTCGTCCTGTCGGGCGTCGTCCTCGCCTGGACCTACGACGGCGCCCGGGTGCCCACGCGGGTCTTCCTGTGGCGGCGCTTCGCCCGCGTCTGGCCGCTGCTGGCCGTGAGCGTCGGGGCGTCCGTCGCCGTGTGGGCCGCCATGGGCAAGGCCGTGTCGCTGAAGGCCGTGGCGGCGACGCTGCTGCTGGCGCACGCCTGGTTCCCGCAGCCCGTCATGTTCACCGGGGGCAATCCGGCGGCCTGGTCGCTCAGTGACGAGGCCTGGTTCTATCTGCTCTTCCCCGCCCTGCTGGCGCTGCTCGCGGGCCGCCGTGCCCGGGTCTGGCTGTGGACGGCCGTCGCCGTCACCTGCGCCGCCCTCGTGCTGTGGCCCGCCCTGTCCGGTCTGGAGCCCACCACCCGCACCTGGGCCCTGGACTACCTGCCGCTCACCCGGTCCCTGCAGTTCGTGCTCGGCGTGGTGGCCGGCCTCGCCCTCAAGCGCGGCTGGCGGCCACCCGTGCCGCTGCCGGTGGCCATCGCCCTCGTCATCGCCTGGCACCTGGTGCTGATCCCCTGGTCGGACGCGGTACCGGACGCCTACTGGTACAGCCCCTACACCGCCTCCCAGTGGCTGTCCGCGCCGCTGTTCGCCGCCCTGATCTGCGCCGCCGCCCGCGCCGACCTCGACGGCAGGCGCACCGGACTGGGCGGGCCGTGGACGATCCGCCTCGGCCACTGGTCGTTCGCCTGGTACCTCCTGCACGAGATCGTGATCCGGGTGGCCGTGTTCGAGTGGGGCAAGCCCTCCCGCGGCACGGAGACGCTGGTGTTCTGGGCGGGCGTGCTGACCGTCAGCCTGGCCGCCGCGGCCCTGGCCTACCACTGCGTGGAACATCCCGCCGAACGATGGCTGCGCCGCCGGTTCGTCGCCGGCCCGGACCGCCCGCCGGTCATGACAGAGGTCAGCCGGGCGGGGGCCGGCCGATGAGCCGACGGAGAGAAACCGGCCGGAGCTGAGGTCCGGTTCGTTCACGTCCTCGGGTGAAGGCCTGGGACGGCGTGTGTCTCGCGGGGCATGGATGAACGTCGCCGGCCGGATCCGGCCGAGCCGGCGGACACGATGCGCTGGAGGCGACTGATGAACGAAAGAGCCGGCCGAGCCGGCCCCACGGCCCATGAGGTCCCGGTCCTCATCGTCGGCGGTTCCCTGGTGGGACTGTCGACCTCGCTGTTCCTGGGCCGGCTGGGAGTGCCGCACGTCCTGGTGGAGCGCCATGCCGGTACGTCCATCCATCCCCGGGGACGCGGCAACAACGTCCGCACCATGGAGCTGTTCCGGGTGGCCGGCGTCGAGCCGGCGATCCACGGCGCCGCCGCGACGCTGGCCGACAACCACGGCATCCTGCAGGCGCCCCGACTGGTCGGCGACGCCGGCGAGTGGCTGTTCAAGGACATCGACCCGGGCGGCGGCCTGGCCCGTTTCAGCCCGACGTCCTGGTGCCTGTGCAGTCAGAACGACCTGGAACCCGTCCTGCTCGATCACGCCGCGCGACTCGGCGGTGATCTGCGCTACTCCACCGAACTGATGTCGTTCGAAACCGACCGCGACGGTGTCACCGCCGTGGTCAAGAGCCGGCGGACCGGGGAGCACACCACGATCCGCGCGCGGTACCTGGTGGCGGCCGACGGCCCGCGCAGCCCCGTCCGTGAACAGCTCGGCATCGGCCAGAGCGGCCCCGGCGACCTGTTCCACAACGTCAGCATCACCTTCCGCTCCCGTCGCCTCGCCGACGTGGTGGGCGACCGCCGCTTCATCGTCTGCTACCTGACCAGCCCGAACGCCGACGGCGCCCTGCTGCCGGTGGACAACCGCGAGAACTGGGTCTTCCACGCCCCCTGGCACCCCGAACACGGCGAGACCCTGGAGGAGTTCACCGACGAGCGGTGCGCCACGCACATCCGCCGAGCGGTCGGGGACGCGGACCTCGACGTGGAGATCACCGGCAAGGCGCCCTGGCACGCCGCCCAGCGCGTCGCCCGCAGCTACCGCAAGGGCCGTGTCCTGCTGGCGGGCGACTCGGCGCACGAGATGTCCCCCACCGGGGCCTTCGGCTCCAACACCGGGATCCAGGACGCCCACAACCTCGCCTGGAAGCTGGCCGCGGTGCTCGGCGGCTGGGCGGGCGACGGACTGCTGGACACCTACGACCTGGAGCGCCGCCCGGTGGCGGAGGCGACCAGCGCCCGTGCCGCCGTCCGTTCGGCCGAGCACAGCCATCCCGGTTTCGCACCGCCGCCCGGCGCCGCCGGCGGATCACCCCAGCGCGGCATTCTCAACGTGGCGCTCGGGTACCGCTACCCGAGCGGAGCCGTCGTCGGCGCCGACCCCGGCGGCCCGGTCGTCCCGGAGCAGCTCGCGCTGACCGGCGAGCCCGGCAGCAGGGCCCCCCACCTGTGGGTTCGTCATCGGGGCGAGCGGATCTCCACCCTCGATCTGTACGAGCGCTCCCTGGTGTTGCTCAGCGACGCCACTGAGCCGAACGGATGGCACCAGGCCGCCACCCGCCTCACCGAACGCATGTCCCTCCCCCTCGTGTCGTACCGCGTCGGGGCCGGGCCCGACGGCGATCTGACGCCCGAGGACGGCGTGGAGTGGAACGAGGTCCACGGCACAACGCGCGCGGGGGCCGTGCTCGTACGGCCCGACGGGTTCGTCGCCTGGCGCTCCCCCGGCGCCATTCCTGACGCCGAGTCGACGCTGCGTCTCGTGCTCACCACGGCGCTGTCACTCGGCTGAACCACCCTGCGGGCCCTCGCGGTCCGTCCCCGCCGGTGCCCTCCGCCTCGGCCGGCCGAGGCCGGGGGCCCGCCGCGGGTCACCCGGGTAGTCCATAGGAGTCGCGCGCCGGAGGGGACCGGCCAATGATCAAGACACGCTCACGTCGCAGCGCCGAGGCCGCAGTCCGCTTCGTTCCCCTCCCGCTAAGGAGAAGTGCGCAGGATGACCACCACGCCCCTCACCGCTTCCGAGACGCCGACGCGACAGGTGTCGCACCACGTCTCCCAGTCCGTGTTCGACGGCTCCAGGCTCCGGGTCGTCCTGCTCGTGGATGTCCACGACGGAGCACACCAGCAGTTCCTCGAGGCGTACGAGCAGCTCTGCAACCAGGTGGCGTCCGTGCCCGGGCACATCAGCGACCAGCTGTGCCAGTCGATCGAGAACCCCTCCCAGTGGCTCATCACCAGCGAGTGGGAGAGCGCCCCGCCGTTCCTGACCTGGGTGAACAGCGAGGAGCACGTGCAGATGGTGAAGCCGCTGCACAGCTGTGTGCGCGACACCCGCTCGCTGCGCTTCCACGTCGTCCGCGAGACCGGCGGCCCGGCGGCGCACGCCCGGCCCGGCGGGCGGCGGCTGCAGACGGCCCCCCGCATCGGTGACGGCCTGATCCGGCACGCGCTCACCTTCACGGTCAGGCCGGGCAGCGAGGAGACCGTCGCCAAGCTGCTGTCCGAGTACGCCTCGCCCGAGCCGCAGGTCGACGACACCACCCGGCTGTGCCGCACCTCGCTGTTCATGCACGGCAACCGGGTGGTGCGGGCCATCGAGGTGCGGGGCGACCTGCTCGCCGCCCTGCGCCACGTGGCCCGCCAGCCCGAGGTGCGGGCCGTCGAGGAGGCCATCAACCCCTATCTGGAGCAGGACCGGGACCTCAACGACCCCGACTCCGCGCGGGTCTTCTTCACCCGCGCGGCGCTGCCCGCCGTCCACCACGTCACGGCGGGCCAGGACGGTCCGGACGCCCGGCGGCACGCGCTGTACTACCCGGCCCGGGCGGGCGGCGGACTGCGGCTGGCCGAGCTGCTCGCCCAGCAGGACGAGGCGGCGGCCGACGACCCGCGCGGCCCGGTGCTGCGCAGCACGATCTTCCAGCGGGACGACGTGGTGGTGCGGCTGGTCGACGTGAGCGGCGGCCTCGACGCCGACCCCGGGGCGATCCTCGGTCTCGCGGACCCCGCCCAGGCCCGCGAGGCGATCGCGCTGCTCGACGCGGCGGCCCTCGGCGCCGACCCGTCGGCGCTGTCGGCGAGCACCCTCGCGCTGCTGCTCGACCACGCCCGTATGCGACCCGTCACCGACCGCCGTTCACCCGACGCCTGACTCGTCGCGTCCCGCGCGTGGGACGCGGCGGCCCTGCCCTCTCCCGTTCCGTCGACTTCCGTCGACACAGCACACGATCGGAGCGACGTCGTGACCCAACCCCGTCTCAAAATCGTGGATCTCAGCGAGGTCGAGCCCAACACTCGGCGCGGCGGCGATCTGCGCGCCATGCTCACCCCCACCACGGTCGGCTCCACCAGCGGTTTCATGGGCGTGGCCATCGTGCAGCCCGGCGACCGCATCGCCGAGCACTACCACCCGTACTCCGAGGAGTTCGTGTACGTGGTCTGCGGGCAGCTGGAGGTCGACCTGGACGGCGACCCCCATCCGCTCCAGCCGGAACAGGGGCTGATGATCCCGGCCCACATGCGCCACCGCTTCCGCAACGTCGGCAACGTGGAGGCGCGGATCGTCTTCCACCTCGGCCCGCTGGCCCCGAGTCCGCCGCTCGGCCACGTCGACACCGAGGAGACCGACGCCGTGCCCGTGGCGGGTGCGGCGGCCGACCGACGTCAGGTCGTGTCATGACCAGGCGTGTGGCGGTCACCGGCATAGGTGTCGTCGCCCCGGGCGGCATCGGCGTACCGGCGTTCTGGGACCTGCTGTCCCACGGGCGGACCGCGACACGGGGCATCACGTTCTTCGACCCGTCGGGCCTGCGGTCGCGGATAGCCGCCGAGTGCGACTTCGATCCGGCGGCCCACGGGCTGGACGCCGAGCAGCTGGCCCGCTGCGACCGGTACATCCAGTTCGCGCTGGTCGCCGGGGACGAGGCGGTGCGGGACGCCGGCCTCGACCTGGAGCGGGAGAACCCCTGGCGGGTCGGGGTGTCGCTGGGCACCGCGGTCGGCGGCACCACCCGGCTGGAGCAGGACTACGTGCTGGTCAGCCATCGGGGGCAGCGCTGGGACGTCGACCACGAGCAGGCGCGCCCGCATCTGCACCGCGCGTTCGCGCCCAGCACGCTCGCCTCGACGGTGGCGGAGCAGTTCGGGGCGCGCGGTCCGGTGCAGTCCGTCTCCACGGGCTGCACCTCGGGGCTCGACGCGGTCGGGTACGCGGTGCACACCATCCAGGAGGGCCGGGCCGACGTGTGCGTGGCCGGCGCCTCGGACTCGCCGATATCCCCGATCACCATGGCCTGCTTCGACGCGATCAAGGCCACCTCGCCGAACAACGACGACCCGGCGCACGCCTCGCGTCCCTTCGACGCCCGACGTGACGGGTTCGTCATGGGCGAGGGCGGTGCCGTGCTCGTCCTGGAGGAGCTCGAACACGCCCGGGCCCGCGGCGCCCAGGTGTACTGCGAGATCAGCGGCTACGCCACGTTCGGCAACGCCTACCACATGACGGGGCTGACCCGGGAGGGCCTGGAGATGGCCCGGGCCATCGAACACGCCCTGGACCAGGCCCGGCTGGACGGCACGGCGATCGACTACGTCAACGCGCACGGCTCGGGCACCCAGCAGAACGACCGTCACGAGACCGCCGCGGTGAAGCGGGCCCTGGGGCGGCACGCCTACGACACGCCGATGAGTTCCATCAAGTCGATGGTGGGTCACTCGCTGGGCGCGATCGGGGCGATAGAGGTCGTCGCCTGTGTGCTGGCCCTGTCCCACCAGGTGGTGCCGCCCACCGCGAACTACGAGACCCCGGATCCCGAGTGCGACCTGGACTACGTCCCGCGTGTGGCGCGCGAGCGGAGACTGACCAACGTGCTCTCCGTGGGCAGCGGGTTCGGCGGCTTCCAGTCCGCGGTGATCCTGACCCGGCCGAGGGAGAGGACACGATGAGCGAACCCCGAACGCGGCGCGCGGCCGTCACCGGAATCGGCGCGGTCGCGCCCAACGGATCCGGCACCGAGGCCTTCTGGAAGGCCACCAAGGAAGGCATCATCGCCCTCGACCGGGTCACCCGCGAGGGCTGCGAGCACCTGCCGCTTCGGGTGGCCGGCGAGGTCCGCGACTTCGAGCCGTCGGCGGCGGTCGAGGAGCGCTTCCTCGTCCAGACCGACCGGTTCACGCACTTCGCGCTGGCCGCGGCCGACTTCGCGCTGGACGACGCCCGGCTCGGCAGGGCCGACACCGGTGAGGAGCCGTTCTCCGTGGGCGTGGTCACCGCGGCCGGTTCCGGCGGCGGCGAGTTCGGCCAGCGGGAGCTGCAACAGCTGTGGAGCAAGGGCAGCCGCTATGTCGGGCCCTACCAGTCCATCGCCTGGTTCTACGCCGCCAGCACCGGCCAGATCTCCATCCGCCGCGGCTTCAAGGGCCCCTGCTCGGTCGTCGCCTCCGACGAGGCCGGCGGCCTGGACGCCCTGGCGCACGCGGCGCGTGCCGTGCGACGCGGTACGGACGTGCTGGTGGCCGGCGCGACCGAGGCGCCCCTCGCCCCCTACTCGGGGGTGTGCCAGCTCGGCTACGAGGAGCTGAGCACCGTCGACGACCCGGCGCGCGCCTACCGTCCGTTCACTGAGGCGGCCTGCGGGTTCGTGCCGGCCGAGGGCGGCGCGATGCTCGTCGTCGAGGAGGAGACCTCGGCCCGGGAGCGGGGCGCGCGGCTGCGGGCCGAACTCGCGGGGCACGCGGCGACGTTCACCGGTTCCTCCCGCTGGGAGGAGTCCCGCGAGGGTCTCGCGCAGGCCGTGCGGGGCGCGCTGGAGGAGGCCGGGTGCGCGCCCGAGGAGATCGACGTGGTCTTCGCCGACGCCCTCGGCGTGCCGGCGGCGGACCGTGCCGAGGCGCTGGCGATCGCCGACGTCCTCGGCGCCCACGGCCGGCGGGTGCCGGTCACCGCGCCGAAGACGGGCATCGGCCGGAGTTACTGCGCGGCGCCCGTGCTGGACGTCGCGGCGGCGGTGCTCGCGCTGGAGCACGGTCTGATTCCGCCGACGCCGAACGTCTTCGACGTCTGCCACGACCTCGACCTCGTGACCGGCCGGGCCCGCGCCGCCGAGCTGCGCACGGCGCTGGTCCTCAGCCGGGGCCTCATGGGGTCGAACTCGGCGCTGGTGCTGCGGCACGGCGCCGCCGACGCCTCGTAGCGGGGCGTCACGGAGCAAAGGAGAGAACCACATGAGTGACCGCATCACCGTGGAAGAGCTGGCCGAGCTGATGAAGAAGTCCGCCGGGATCACCGTCGCCCCCGACCTGCTGGAGCAGCAGCCCGACGTCGGTTTCGACGCCCTGGGCATCGACTCCCTCGGGCTGCTCGGCATCGTGGGCGAGCTGGAGAACCGGTACGGGACGCCGATGCCGCCGGACGCGGAGCGCTGCAAGACCCCCCGGCAGTTCCTCGACCTCGTCAACAGTGCCTTCATGGCGGGAGCGTGACATGACCGGACACACGCAGAACGAGATCACCATCGCGGCGCCGCTGGACCTGGTCTGGGACATGACCAACGACGTGGCGAACTGGCCGCGGCTGTTCAGCGAGTACGCGTCGGCCGAGATCCTCTCCCAGGAGGGGAACAGGACCACGTTCCGGCTGACCATGCACCCGGACGACAACGGCACCGTGTGGAGCTGGGTCTCGGAGCGGGAGACGGACCGCGACACGCTCAGCGTCAAGGCCCGCCGTGTGGAGACGGGGCCCTTCGCCTACATGAACATCCGCTGGCAGTACGAGGAGGTGCCCGAGGGCACCCGGATGGTGTGGACGCAGGACTTCGCGATGAAGCCGGACGCTCCGGTCGACGACGCCTGGATGACCGACAACATCAACCGGAACTCCAAGGTGCAGTTGGAGCTGATCCGGGACCGTGTCGAGCAGGCCGCGCGTCAGCGGCGCGTGCCGACGCTGACCGACTGAACCGCGCAAAGGACAGGACGATGCACCACTCCCTGATCGTCGCCCGTATGGCCCCCGGTTCGGCGCCCGACATCGCCAAGCTGTTCCAGGAGTCGGACCGGGGCGAGCTGCCGCACCTCATCGGGGTCTCCCGCCGCAGCCTCTTCCAGTTCGAGGACGTGTACCTGCACCTCGTCGAGTCGGAACGGGACCCCGCGCCCGCCATCGCCGAGGCGGCCGGGCATCCGGAGTTCCGCGCCATCAGCGAGCGGCTCTCGGCGTACGTCAGCGCGTACAACCCCGCGACGTGGCGTTCGCCGAAGGACGCGATGGCGCACTGCTTCTACCGCTGGGAGCGGGAGGCCGGCGCCTGAACCGGCCCCCGGCTCGGCCACCGGTCGCCGGGCCCGCGTACCTCGCGGGCCCGGCGACCGGTGGTGTGCGCGGCGTACGCGGTGTGCTCAGCCGGGCACCGTGCAGTCGAACGCGTGCAGATACGGGTTGACCGGCCGGACGTCGTCGATGACGAGGCCCGCGTCGGTCAGCCGGCGGGCCATGCTCTCCCTGGTGTGCTTCGCCCCGCCGACGTTGAGGAGCAGCAGCAGGTCCATGGCTGTGCTGAACCGCATGGAGGGGGTGTCGTCGACGAGGTTCTCGATGACGACGACCCGGGCTCCGGGGCCGCCCGCCTCACGGACGTTGCGCAGGGTGCGGGCGGTGCTGTCGTCGTCCCACTCCAGGATGTTCTTGATGACGTAGACGTCGGCCCGGACCGGGATGGCCACCCGGCAGTCGCCGGGCACGATGCGCACCCGGTCCGCGAGGGCGCCGCCGGGACGCAGCCGGGGGTCGGCGTTCTCCACGACCCGCGGCAGGTCGAGCAGGGTGCCGTGGACGGTCGGGTACTTCTCCAGCAGGCTCGCCACCACATGGCCCTGGCCGCCGCCGATGTCGGCGACGGAGGAACTCCCCGACAGGTCGAGGTGCTGGGCGACGTCCCGCGCGGACTGCGTGCTGGACGTCGTCATCGCGCGGTTGAAGACGACCGCGGATTCGGGGGCGTCCTCGTTGAGGTACTGGAAGAACTCCTTGCCGTACAGGTCCTCCACGACGTTGCGGCCGGTGCGCACCGCCTCGTCGAGGCGCGGCCACGCGTCCCAGGTCCACGGCTCGGTGCACCACAGGGTGATGTAGCGCAGGCTGTGCGGGTCGTCCTCGCGCAGCAGCCGGGACATGTCGGTGTGCGCCCACCTCCCGTCCGCCTGCTCGGCGAAGACGTCGTAGCAGGCCAGGGCCCGCAACAGCCGTCCGAGCGGGCGGGGTTCGGTCTTCACCGCGGTGGCGAGGTCCTCCACGGTCATCGGGCTGTCGCCGAGGGCGTCGGCGACCCCCAGGCGGGCCGCCGTACGGAGGGCGGCGGCACACGCCGCCCCGAACACCAGCTCCCTCAGCAGCATGGACGGCGGTGGGGCAGTCTCAGCGGTCGTCATGCGCCGCCTCCTTCCTCTCTCGTGTCGACGGGTGACCGGGGTCAGCCCGTCAGCACAGTCCCGCGGGCTTCGAGGCCCGGCAGGAGTTGTTCGCGAAGGTGTTGCCCTTGCCGGTGTCGGTGTTGACGAGGTCGGCGGGGGCGTTGCCGTCCAGGACGTTGTCGCTGATCCGGTTCTGCTCGTTGGTGACGCCCACGAAGCTCTGGAAGAGGACGATGCCGCCCGACAGCGGGGAGGTGCCGGAGTTCCCGGTGATGGTGTTGCCGGTCACCAGGGCCCGCTCGGTGCCGGTCAGCACGATGCCGGAGCCCTGGAGGGCGGGCAGCCGCGGGGTCTTGGGGCAGGACTTGTTGTTCTTGACGATGCGGTTGGCGCGTACGGTCACCTTGCCGGCCCGGGGCTTGTTCTCGTCGCCGACGACGAACACGCCCGCGCAGTTGCCGGTGACGTTGTTGCGTTCGACGGTGAGGTTGCGCAGCCGCCGGACGGTGAGGCCGATGCGGTTGCCCTCCAGCCGGTTGCGCTGGACCACTGTGCCATGGCTGTCCGCGGCGCCTTCCTCGGCCGAGACGGTGTTGGCGAGGAACAGGCCGGCGTCGCCGTTCTGGCGGGCGGTGTTGCTCCGGAACACGCCGCGCACCGACTGCTCCTGGGCGATGCCCCACACGCCGTTCTTCTCCGCGGTGACGTTGCGCACGGTCAGCCGTTCCGTCGCCAGGGCGGAGATCCCGGACTTGGCGAATCCGGTGACGGTGAGGGAGGCGATGGTGACGTCCTGGACCTTCTTGTCCTTCGTCCCGACCACGCAGATGCCGTTGCCACTCGCGGCGCAGCCGACCGGGGCCCGTCGCGCGGCCTGCTGCGTGGCGGGCGCGGTGGTCGTGGTCGGTACGACCGCCTTGGCGGGCTTGATGACCGTGTCCTGGCCGACTCCGCGCAGGATCAGCCCGTGCGTGCTGATGGTGACGCTCTCCCGGTAGGTGCCGGGGGTGACGAGGACGGTGTCGCCCGGCCGGGCGGCGTCCACGGCCTTCTGGATGGACTGTCCGGGCTGGACGACGTGGGTCTTGTAGCCGGGGCTCGGCGCGGCGGCGCCGAGCCCCGTACCGACGACCGCGGCGGCGCATGCGAGATACGCAATATGGCTTTTGATCATATTTCGTACGTTATGACCTTCGGCCCGCGATCCGGCCGGATGCGCCGTCCGGGGGCGTGTCACACATCGCGCTCACTGCGGCGTGGTGATGTCGACCATCCAGGAGATGCCGAACCGGTCCGTGCACATGCCGAACACATCGCCCCACATCTGCTTCTCCAGCGGGACGGACACGGTGCCGTCGGCGGAGAGCTTCTCCCAGTAGCCGCGCAGTTCGGCGTCGTCGTCGCCGCTGATGCTCACCGAGAAGGTGTTGCCGGGGTTGTGCTCGGTGCCGGGCGGGGCGTCGGCGCCCATCAGGGTGAATCCGCTGGGCGTCTCCAGCATGCCGTGCATGATCTTGTCGGCCTCGGGGGTGCCCGCCTGGCCGAAGTCGCCGTAGCTGTTGATCTTGAGGGTGCCGCCGAAGACCTCCTTGTAGAACTCCATCGCCTGGCGGGCGTCGCCGTCGAAGGTGAGGTAGGGGTTGAGACGCGCGCTCATGAGAGCCTCCCTGAACGGGGAAAGCGGTCGGACGGGGGCACCGTAACGCGAGCCACCGACAGCCGCCCCCGGAGAAGCACCACGCCCCGAGCGGAGTTCTGGCTAGAGCAGGCCGAGGTCCCGGAGTTCCTTGTGCAGGTCGGCGCGTGAGCCGTCGGACGGCGCCGGGAGCTCTCCGGGCGCGGCCGGTCCCGGGGCGTCGTCCCGGCGGGCCGGCGCGGCGGCGCGCGGGCGCCGGTCGCGGAAGAGCCAGGCCCCGACCAGGCCGCCGGCCAGCCCCCCGAGGTGTCCCAGCCAGCTCACCCCGGGCGTCCCGGGCACCGCGACGGTCAGCAGATAGGCGAACGAGGCCGCCATGACGAGACCGATCAGTGTGTCGATCAGATGCCGGTCGAAGAGTCCGCGCACGACGACGTAGCCGAAGTAGCCGAAGACCAGGCCGCTCGCGCCCACCGTGTCGACGGCCCGGCCCTCGAAGAGCCAGACGGCGAGCCCGCTGGTGACCGCGACGAGGAGGCTCAGCCCGAAGAAGCGGGCGACCCCCCGGTAGGCGGCGAGGAACCCGAACACGAACAGCGGCCCGGAGTTGCTCTCGATGTGCGCCCAGTTCCAGTGCAGGAAGGGCGCGGTGAGGATGTGGGGCAGCGTGCCCGAGTCGCCGGACACGACGCCGTAGTCCCGGGAGAGGGCGTAGTCGTCGGCGAAGTTGGCGAGTTGCACGAGCCAGACGAACGCCACGACACCGAACATCACGAAGAACGCCTTGCGCGCCTCCGCGATCATCTGCTCGGGCGCGGCCACGCCCGCGCGCCCCCGGTCCTTGTCCGTCCTGCCCATGACGCGTTCCCCTCCCCGGCGGACCTGTTTCCGCCCCGCACACGGCTACTTTATGCAGCCGCGCCGAGCTGCGGGACGCCCCGTGCCCCGGTCGTCGTCCCGGTGCGGCACGAGCGCGGCGCGAGGAGCGAGAGGTGCGAGGAGCCCGGGCCGCGCCGGGCGTCGTCCCGCCCGCTGAACACGCCGGTGCGGGCCGCGTCCGCGACCCGGCTGGGGCATTGTCGTTGTCATGAACGTGCATACGACAGAAGACAGTTCTTCCGGCCACCACGGAACCTCACCGACGGAGCCGCCCCGCCCGGCGGTCGTCGGGAGGGCCGGGCCGCGGGCGGTGACCGGCGAGGATCCCGCGCTGCGGGCCGCGTACCGGCTGTGCCGTCGGCTGACCCGGCGGGAGGACCCCGTGCAGTACGCCCTGATCCAGTTGGTGCCGGGTGCGCTGCGCCCCGCGTGCTGGGCGCTGTGGGCGGCCGCGAACGCCGTCGACGACCTGGCCGACGACCGCGGGGCGACGGCCGATGAGCGGGCCGCGCGTGTGGAGGCGTGGATCACCGGGCTCGACCAGGACCTGGCGGCGGGAGCCGGCACCGATCCCGTGCGGCACGCCCTGGTCGACACGGCGCTGCGCTGGGACCTGGATCTGGGCGGGCTGCGCGGCGCCCTGGAGGTGGTGCGGGACGACACGGCCGGCCGTGTCTTCGCCGACTGGGCGGCCTGGCGGGCCTGGGGGCGGGGCAATCTGCTGCCCTGGTTCGAGCGGGTGCGGGAGTTGTTCGACCGGGCCGGGGTGCCGGTGGCGCTGCGCCTGGACCATCTGGACGGCTACGAGCGGTTCCTGGACGGCTTCCGGCTCACCGACATCCTCACCGATCTGGCCGCCGACCTGGCGCAGGGCGACCTGCTCCTGCCCCGCGAGGCGTTGGAGCGCTTCCCCGGCGCGGAGGAGGACCTGCTGGGGGGCCGCTGGAGCGAGGCCGTGGCCGGGCTGACGGCCGAGCTGACCGCGCTGGGCCGCCGCTGGGTGACGCAGCCGCGTCTGACGCACGGCATGCACCCGGGCCCGGCGACCGTGCTGGACACCATGGCGGGGCTTCTGACCGCCCAGCTGGACGCCGTGGAGGCGGCCGGGCCCACGCTGCTGCGCACCGCGCCCCGCCCGCGCCCCGCCGCGGTCGCCCGCGTCCTCGTCCCGGCCCGGCTGCGCTCGGCGCTGGCCTGGAGGCTCACCCCGCTGACGATCCCCCCGCACCGGCCCCGGGCCGGCGTGCCGCGCGCCACGGCACCCGCCGTCCTCGCCCCGGATTCGCGTCCCTCCACCACCGCGCTGCGCCCGCCGCCGGCGCACCCCAGCGGGATCAGACCTCCGCGCATCCCCGCCGACCGGATGCCCCGCCATGTGGCGATCATCATGGACGGCAACGGACGCTGGGCCGAGCAGCGCGGTCTGCCCCGGCACGCGGGCCACCGGGCGGGCGTCCGCGCCCTGCACGAGACCGTCCACGGCGCCCTGGAGGTCGGCCTGCGCCATCTGACGGTGTACGCCTTCTCCACCGAGAACTGGAAACGCGACAGCGAGGAGGTCGGTGCCCTTCTCCAGGCGATGCGCGAGGAGCTCGACGACGATCCCTACGGTGAGCTGGACGTGCGTCTGCGCTGGGCGGGGAAGCCCGACCGGCTGCCGGCGGACCTCATGGAGGCGCTGCGCCGACGGGAGCACGCCACCCGTACGCGCGGCGGCCTGACGCTGACCGTGTGCGTCGACTACGGGGGCCGCGACGAGATCACCCGGGCCTCCGCCGCGCTCGCCCGGGCCGCCCGGGCCGGCGAGATCGACCCCGACCGGATCGGCGAAGGGGACTTCGCACGCCACCTCCCCGACCCCGACCTGCCGGACGTCGACCTGCTGTGGCGCACCGGCAAGGAGTGGCGCCTGTCCAACTTCCTTCCGTGGCACTCCGCCTACGCCGAGCTGTACTTCACCGACCACGCGTGGCCGGACGTCGAACGGCACCACCTGTGGGAGGCCCTCGTCGCCTACGGCGAACGCCGGCGCCGCCTCGGGGCCGCGTCCCCACCCGGCCGGCCCGCGGCCCGCCCGAGGCAGGGCTAGGTGGAGCCCGGTGCCCCGGGGGCCGGCGCCATGCCGGACATCCGCACGATGTCGCCGCCGACCTTCGGGCGGAACTGCTCGAGGAGCTTCGGCTTGGCGCTGATCACCCAGCGCATGCCGACGAGGTAGGTGCCCTGGTAGACGCCGGCCGTCTCGAGCCAGGTCTCCTTGAACCGCTCCTCGGGGAACGTGGTGATCAGGTAGTCGCCGGAGGCGGTGTGGCAGACGCCTTCGCGGAGTTCGTCGGCCTCGACGCGGATCTTGGCCGTGCAACCCGTCAGGCCGGCGAGGACCTCGACCTTCGCGGGGGCCACCACCTGGGCCTGCTGGGCCGAGACGGTCGGTGTCCTCGACGGCTTGCCCTGCGCGGCGGTCTCGTCACCGCCGCCGCAGGCGGAGGTGAGGGGCAGGAGGGCCAGGCTGCCGACGACCGCGGCGCCGCGGGCCACACGGACGACGGACAGGGCTGATCGCGGTTGCGGCTGGGGCACGTCGCTCGCTTTCGGATTCCGGGCGGGTGCCGCCCCCGTGGGCGGACAGTTCTACGCCGTGGAGTACGGGCGAGGCCCGCCGGTTGTTCACCGCCCGGGGCGAAGGGCGGTGAACTCCGGGCGGCGCGCAGCGGGCGCGGCGTTCACAGGAGTCCGGAAGGGCGGTTGCCGTCGGGCAGGAGGCGGTGGGGCGGCAGACCGGTGGCGAGCGGGGTCTGGATGAGCTGCGCCAGGTCGCGCTGTATGCGTTCCGCCTCACTGCGGACCTGGGCAGGCACGTCACCGCGTTCGGCGATGAGGCGTTGGTAGATCGGGGTGGGGCTGAACACGTGGGGAACCGCTTTCGTACTGGAGGAGTGGTGCCGCGCAGTCGATGGTAGCGACCTGCTCGTACGCGCCTTCCCCCGAGAGCGGATTGACGGCCCGCGACCCGCCGCGCGCGCCTGCTGTCGACGGCCCCGCGACCGACCCCGCTCCCGCCCGCCGTTGACTGGCGCGGCCGCGCGCCGCCCTTGCCCTGGCGGTGAGTTGGGGCGGTCGTGGCGGGCGGTCGGGCCGTCAGTCGGCGGTGGCCTCCCACGGGCGCGGCCCGGCGGCCGGAGAACGGACAGCCACCGAAAGGCGTTACCGGCGGTATCCCGTGGGTCGGGCCGGCCGGAGCGCTGTGGCGCGAGCGGGTCCGGATGCCCGGTTCGCCCGGCGTCGCGATACTGGAGTGAGCCCAGCAAGGTGCTCCCGGCCCGCCCCGGCCGGGGAGGGAGGGCGTGACCATGTGCCGCTGGATCGCCTATTCGGGTACGCCGGTGCTGCTCAGCCAGGTCCTGTTCAAGCCGCAGCATTCGCTGATCGATCAGAGCCTGCACTCCCGTATGGGTGTCGAGACGACCAACGGCGACGGGTTCGGCGTCGGGTGGTACACCCGCGAGGCGGAGACTCCGGCGGTCCTGCGGGACGTGGGTCCGGCGTGGAACAACCGCAATCTGCGGGAGATCTCCGACCATGTCCGCTCGGGGCTGTTCTTCGCCCACATCAGGGCCTCGACGGGCACGGCGGTGCAGCAGACCAACTGCCACCCGTTCCGCCACGGCCGGTGGATGTGGATGCACAACGGGGCGGTCGCCGACTTCCGCCTGCTGCGGCGCGACCTCGCCCTCGCCGTCGACGCGCGGCTCTACCCCGCCATCGAGGGTTCCACCGACTCGGAGCTGATGTTCTTCCTCGCCCTCACCTTCGGCCTCACCGAGGATCCGCCCCGGGCCGTGGCCCGGATGGCCGGCCTGATCGAGGCGACGGGGGACGCGCACGGGGTCCGGCACCCGCTGCAGATGACGGTCGCGGTGGCCGACGGCGAACGGGTGTGGGCCTTCCGCTACTCCAGCGAGGGCGCCTCACGGTCGCTGTACTACAGCAGCGAGGTGGAGTCCCTGCGGGCCCTGCACCCCGATGTCGCCTTCCTTCGCGAGGTCTCCGACGAGACCCGCATGGTGGTGTCGGAGCCCCTGGGCGACCTGCCCGGCGCCTGGAACGAGGTGCCGGAGAACAGCTACGGCGTCGTCGAGCCCGGCAGGGACTTCCTGCGCCCCTTCACCCCCGACTTCACCGACGCGGCGCACCTGGTCGGCCATCGCTGACCGCTCCCCGAGGGCGGCTGCCCAAAGCGGGCGGCGCTACCGGCCGCCGTTGACCACCGCTCGGGTCACCGCGCCGTCCTGGAGGTTCCACTTCTTCAGGATCCTGGTGTACTCGCCGCTCGCGATGAGACGGTCGAGGGCCTCGCGTACGGCGTCGCGCAGGGCGGTGTCGGTCTTGGCGACGGCTATGCCGTAGGGCACCGGGTCGAGTTGCTCGCCGACGAGTTCCAGGGCGGCACCGCCCTGGTCGGGGGCGACGGTGTGGGCCGCGACCGGGAAGTCGTCGAGGCAGGCCGCGGAGAGGCCTTTCGTGACGTCGTCGTAGACCTGGGCCGGGGACCCGAACCCCCTGACGTCCACCCCGCCGGAACCGTTCCGACCGAGTGCGGACAGGTATGCGTGCGCCGCCGATCCGTTCAGGGCCGCGACCTTCCTGCCCCGCAGGTTTTCGGGGGTCTTGAGGCCCTCCGGGTTTCCCTTGGGGACGACGATGGCCAGACCGGCGTCGAGGTAGTCGAACATGTCGACGCCGCTGCCCGTCAGGACGCCGTCCGCGCGCCCCTCCTGCCGGTCCCGGGTGTCGGCCATCGCCGACATGACCAGGTCGAAACGGCCCGCGTTCAGACCGGTCAGCAGGGTGTCGAAGGTGGCGTTGCGGAAATCGAAGCGGACGCCGAGCAGTCGGCCGAGGGCGTTGCCGAGATCGATGTCGGCGCCGACCGGCGTGCCGTCGCGGAGGAACTCCATGGGCGCGTAGGCGACGTCCGATCCGACCACCACGACGCCCTTGTCGCGGATCTCCTGCGGCAGGCGGGCGGCGAGCGTGCCGGCGGCCGGGGCGCCGGTGGCTCCGGTGCCCTGCGCGGCACCCGTGCCGGATCCGCCCCCGGCCGCGCCGCCCCCGCTCCCGCCGTTGCCATTGCCGTCGCTGTCGGGCAGCAGGGCCCAGGTCAGGGCGCCGCCGCCCGCGAGGGTACCGACGGCGGAGAGCGCGGCCAGAACCCGGCGTCTGCTCGGCCCCGACGGACGGGAGGTGCCCGCCGGACCCTGGTGCCGGGGGACGGTGGCGGGGAACGGCGGCAAGGGGGTCGTGCTCACCGCGGTCGCGTCGGGCACGTCGGCGGTCGCGGCGGCCGGGGGCCCCGGCGGGACCGTGTGGGCGGAGCGGGGGTCGGCGAGGCGCGCGGACAGCCGGCGCAGCCGGACGTCGAGAGGTTCGGGGAGCCAGTCGCCGTAGGGGCCGGGAGGGCCGAGCCGGGCGATGAGTTCGGACAGGGCGGGCCGCCGGTCGGGGTCCTTCGCCAGGCAGGAGGCCGCCAACGCGCGGAGGTCGTCGGGGAGTTCACCGAGCCGTGGCTCCTCGTGGACGGTGCGGTACATCAGGACCTGCGGATCGGCACTGCCGTACGGGCCGGTGCCCGTGGCCGCGAAGACGACGACGCCGCCGAGGGCGAACACGTCCGCCGCGCCCGTCACCTTGGGGCCGGTCATGGTGAGTTGCTCGGGTGCCATGAATCCCGGGCTGCCGAGGGCGGTGCCGGTCGTGGTCAGCGCGGTGTCCGCCGCGGAGTAGGCGATGCCGAAGTCGATGACGCGCGGGCCCTCGGTGGTCAGCAGGATGTTCGACGGCTTGAGGTCACGGTGGACCAGGCCCTGGGCATGGACCGCCGTCAGGGCGTGCAGCAGACCCGCCGTCAGGGGCCGGACCACATGTGCGGGCAGCGGCCCGCAGTCGAGCACCGCGTCGGTCAGGGACACGCCCGGCACGTAGTCGGTCGCCATCCAGGGCATGTCGTCGTGCGGTGCGGCGTCGACGACGGCGGCCACGAACGGGCCGCCGACCCGTCCGGCGGCGGCCACCTCACGGGCGAAACGCGTCCGGAACCCACGGTCGTCGGCGAGTTCCGCCCGCGCGGTCTTCACCGCGACCGTCCGGCCGTCCACCGCGCGGCCGAGGTAGACGCGCCCCATGCCGCCGCCCCCGAGCAGCCCGATGATCCGGAACGGGCCGATCTGCGTCGGATCGTCCTTGCCCAGCGGTCGCACCGATACCCCCATCCGTGCCGTGATCCTCCGGGGCAGTATTCCGCACCCGGCCCGGCCCGCCGTGGGGGTGTGTGCGGCGGGCCTCAGGCCGTGACCGGTGGGCCGGCGGGGGCGGCGGCGGTCCGGTGGTGTCTCGGCTGGTGTGCCGGGTCCGTGGGGTCCCACCGGTTGCGGCCTGAAGACGGCGTGCGTGGGGCCCCGGTCGTGGGCACGCTCCTGCCATGGGGGCTGTCGACAGGGGGCCGCGCCGTTTGCGCGAGGGCCGCACGTACGCGTGCCCGTACTGCGGGCTGCCGCAGGACCGGGTGCTGACGTCGGAACACGACTGGGTGCTGCTGGAGCCGGGGGTGGACGTGCTCGCCCACCTGGTGCCCGCCGAGCATCGGTGGATCGTGTTGTCGGACGGCCGGGTGACGGTGTACGGGGTGTGTCCGCCGGTCGCCTCGCAGCGCTGCCGGATCGAGCACCGGCTGACCTGCGCGGCGCAGCCGTTGCCGGACCTGTGGCCGTGGCTGACGGCGATGCGCGGCGAGAACGCGCGCCGGGCGCGGCGGGCCGACGGCGAACCCGACCCGGGGCCGGGCCGGGGCCCGCGCCGGGGTCCGGGCGGCCTGCCCGACGTCGGCTTCCCCGACGCCGGATAGCGTGGCTCCCCGTCGGGGCGGCGGACCCGCGTCCGGCCGTCGCACTCCCCCGGTCGGTTCCCGGCGGCCTGGCCGTAGGGCACCAGCCTGACCGGGCCGACCGGGCCGTGTCCTGCCGGGCGGCGGTGGCGAAGACGGCAGGTCGATCGTCGTGCGGCAGCGGCCGATGCCCGCCGGGAGGAACATGCCTTGAATCGTTTCAACCAACTCGGACGCCGGAACGGTGGACCTGGCTCTCGATCGTGGTCAAGACGTGGCGGGCGAACCTCGTGGGACTGTCGGACCATTGGGGTGGAGGGCACCCGTCCACGGGCGGGTCCGCCGAGAGGCGCACGAGCGGGAGGCACCGGTGGGCATCCCGGGCATCCGCAGGGACACGGACCGGCTGTCGCTGGTCGACGGCCGGGACGGGTCGGCCCCGGCGCTGCGCTGGTCCGTGGTGGTGTCCTGGCTCGCCGCCCTCACCGTGATCCTCGCGGTGACCGGTGTCTTCCTGGACCGGGAGTCCCGGCTGGCCCCCTTCCTCGTCGTGCTCCCCGCGCTGATCGCCGGGCGAGGGACCGTGCGGCAGACCGCCGTCGCCTCCGTCTGGGTGACGCTCATGATCATCGGGTCGCTCTTCGACCGGGCGGAGGACAGCGTCGGCGCCGGCGCGGCGACCGTCGTGTTCGCGCTGGTCTTCAACGGCCTCAGCGTGGCACGGGCCGCCCAGCGGGTGCGCAGCGAGGGCGAGATCGCCCGGCTGCGTTCGGCGGCGGCCGCCCTGCAACGCCAGCTGCTGCGGCCGTTCCCGCTGATGACGGACCAGCTGCTGGTGCACGGCCTCTACCAGCCGGTGGAGGAGGACAGCCGGGTGGGCGGCGACGTCTACGAGGTCGTGGCCTCCCCGTACGGCACCCGGGTCTTCATCGCCGATGTGCAGGGCAAGGGCCTGCCCGCCATCAGCGCGGCCTTCGCGGTGCTCAGCGCCTTCCGCGAGGCGGCCGTGGCCGAGCCGACGCTCACCGGCATCGTGGACGCTCTGGAGGAGGCGGTGCTGCGGCACAACTCCTTCGCGGCGCAGGCCGGGGAGAGCGAGCGCTTCGTGACCGCGCTGGTCCTCGGCGTCGACTCAGGGGTGGAGGTCCAGGCGATCAACTGCGGGCATGTGGCGCCCCTGCTGCTGCACGGCGACACCACCGGGCCGGTGCTCAGGCGCGAGCCGTGCGTGCCGCTGGGCCTGGACGCCCTGGCCCCCGAGCCGCGCACGGTCGAGTGGTTCGCCTTCCCGCACGGCAGCACGCTCCTGCTGTGCACGGACGGCGTCACCGAGGCCCGCGATCCGTCCGGCGCGTTCTACCCCCTGGAGGAGCGGGCCTCGGCCTGGTCCGACGTCCTCGCCGGTGACGTACCGGCCGCCGTCTACCGTGACCTGCGGCGCCACGCGGCGGGCACGCCCGGTGACGACACCGCCCTGATGGTGCTACGCAGACGGCTCGGCGACGGCGACGGCCCCGTCCGCGTATGAGGCGCGCGGCCCCTCGGTGTCCGGACCGCGCCGCCGCGGAACGCCCAGTCCATCGACGGTTCCACCACAGGGCGGAAGAGCCGGCGTACCGGTGATGTGCACAGCAGCGTCACGACCGCCGCGGCGGCGACGGTGACGGCCGGCGCGCCGAGCGGCCGGTGCACCCAGTCCGGCTCGTACCAGCCGGCCGGTCCGGCCGCCTGCTGGACGAAGCCGTGCAGCAGATAGCCGTAGAGCGTGCCGGTGCCCAGGACGGTGAACCAGGTACGCCGGCCGGGCACCCAGGCCAGGAAGCAGGCGACCAGGGCGACGGAGCAGCCGAAGGTCGCCAGGGTCATCACCGGGCCCGACCAGGCGGGCGCGCCGAGCTGTTCGGCGCTGTCGTCGTGGAAGAACCAGGCGTAGTCCATGCGCGGCACCGCCCAGTAGGCCACCGCCAGGGCGGCGGCCAGGACCGGCACCGCCAGGACGCGGGCCGCACGCCGGCGCACCAGCCGGAAGTGCTCCGGCGTCAGGCACAGGCCCAGCACGAAGTACGGCAGGAACTGGAGGACCCGTTGCAGGGCGAGGTCCTTGCCGATGGCGGGCGACAGCGTCGCCAGCATCGCGACGCCGAGCGCGACGGGGACCGGCCATCGGACGAGCTTCCACACCGGGGCGGTCAGCCGCCAGATGAACAGCGCCGCCAGGAACCAGGTCAGGTACAGCGGGTCCAGCAGGCTGATCGGACGGTCCGGGGCGTCGTCGGTCCATCTCGTGTACAGGGTGTACGCCACCTCGAAGACGACGAACGGCACGGCCACGCCGGTGATCAGGCGCCGGATGTGCCGTGGCTCGGCGGCGAAGGCGCGTGAGAAGTAGCCGGAGACGACGATGAAGGCCGGCATGTGGAAGGCGTAGACGAAGGTGTAGAGCGCCGTGACCGTGCGACTGCCGGACCGCAGGGGCTCCCAGGCGTGGCCGACGGCGACCAGCACGATGGCGAGGTACTTGGCGTTGTCGAAGAACGCGTCCCTCGCCTTCGGGGAGTGCGGCGAGGGTCCTTCCCGGGTGAGCGGACGCGGCGAGGCACCGCCCGAGGACGGTGCCCGCGTCGCGCGCTCCGCTGGTTCAGCGTGCGCTGCGATGTCGCTCGCCTGTGTCTTTTCTGTCTTTTCTATGGCTTCTGCGGTTTCTGCCTGTTGCGACGCGGACAGACCCGAACACCTCACGATGCGTTTGCGGTCGGAAAGAGCGGCCCAGTGCTCCGCACACCGTAGTGACCCGCTTTCCGACTCACAAACGCGACCTCTACCAGCGGTACCAGCGGGCCCGGCGTCCCGGACCGCCCGCCGGGTGCAGGAAGAAGCCCAGCACCCACACGGCCAGCACGATGAGCGCGATCCACCACAGGGCCTCTACGGCGAAACCCACTCCGAACAGGAACACGGCCAGGAGAAGAACCAGAATCAGGGGCACCATTTCCATCGACCTCCTACTCCCCGAATTCCCCCTTGCACACTGAGCAGTCGCGAGACTTTCGAGGTTTCTTCACGGATTCAGGGCCGGCGGGCGCGGGCGGCGTCGCTGTCGGCGCGTCCGCCGCCGCCGAGCGGACCTGTGGACCGGAGGGCCTCCTCGGCCTCCAGGCGGGGCAGCTCGCGCCGGCACACCCGCAGCACCAGCGGGGGCAGCGCGGCCCGCGTCACCTGGGCGAGGCGCAGCCAGGCGGGTACGTACACGGCGGTGCGGCGGGTTTCCACGGCCCGTGCGAGCCGCTCCGCGACGAGGTCGGCCGGGTGGACCCGCCGGGCGGGTCCCGGCATGTGGGTGCGCAGCTCGCGCAGGACCACATGGCGGTCGGCGTCGCGGATCATGTCGGTGTCGGTCCAGCTCATGTAGGCGATGCCGACCGCGACGCCCCGGTGGGCCACCTCGGCGCGCAGCGCGTGGGCGAAGGCCTCCACACCGGCCTTGGAGGCGCAGTAGGCGCTCATCATCGGCGCGGCGCCGATCGACGCGAGGGAGGCGATCTGGAGGTAGTAGCCCGCCGTCTCCTGGAGGTCGGGCAGGAAGGCGCGGGCGGTGAGCGCGCTGCCGACGAGGTTGACCTCGACGATTCGGCGCCAGGTGCCCATGTCCGCCACGGCGAGGGGGCCGCCCTCGGCGATGCCCGCGTTGGCGACGACGGCCGAGGGCGGGCCCAGCCCGCCACGGACCTGTTCGGCCACGCGCTCCAGGGCCGCCGCGTCGGTGACGTCCACCTCGACGGCCAGGGCCGGGGTGGGCAGGGCCGCGGCCACCGTCTCCAGTGCGGGTCCCTCGTGCCCGAGCAGCGCCAGTCGCGCGCCGCGCCGGGCGAGCGCCCGTGCCTGGGCGGCGCCGAGGCCACGGGCGGCACCGGTCACGACGACCGTGCGGCCGCGCAGAGGGCTGTCGGCCATGACCCGTCTCCTTCGACTGCCGACGCGTCGCCGCGTCCCGGTGAGCGGCCCCCGCCCGGCCGGCCCGCGACCGCGGCTCCCCCCTGCTTCGGTCGTCACCGCCGCGGTGGGGCTTTGTCCCCGGTGCGGTCGCGGTGGATGAGCGCTCGTTGGACGCGGGTCAGGCCCGGCGGGCGGTGGCGGTGCAGGGCCGCGCGGGCGGCGTTGGCGCCCGGGGCTCCGTGGACGCCGCCGCCGGGGTGGGCGCCGGCGGACGCGAGGAACAGTCCGCGCACCGGCGTCTCCGGCCGCCCGGTGCCGGGCACGGGCCGGAAGACGAGCTGCTGGTGCAGGGACGCCGTGCCGCCGTTGATGGCGCCGCCGCTCAGATTGCCGTCGAGCGACTGGAGCGTGGGCGGGCCCAGGACGCGGCGGGCGCGGACCAGCGCGCGGAAACCCGGTGCGAACCGCTCCACCTGCCGTTCCACCCGGTCGGCCATCACCTCCTGCTCCTTCGGGTCCCAGGAGCCGGTGAGGCCCTCGTCGCCGGCGTCGGAGGTGACGCGCTGCGGCACGTGGGTGTAGGCCCACGCCGACTCGGTGCCCTGGGGCGAGCGGGTGGCGTCCGCCGTGGTCATCTGGCCGAACAGGGCGAACGGACGGTCGGGGACCTGCCGCATGGCGATCTGCGCCGCGAAACGGGTGAGCTCGTCGACGCCGTCGGCCAGATGGACGGTGCCGGCCCGCGCGGCCTGCTCCGTCCGCCAGGGCACGGGGCCGTCGAGGGCCCAGTCGACCTTGAAGGTGGCGAAGTCCCAGTGGAAGCGTTCCAGGTCCGCCAGCAGTTGCGCGGGCACGTGCTCGGGCTCGACCAGCTCGCCGTACAGGGCGGGCACGGACACGTCGGCGAGCACGGCCCGGCGCGCGGCGACCGTCTCGCCGTCGTCGGTGCGCACGCCCACGGCCCGGCCGCCGCGGACGACGATCCGGCCGACGCGGTGCCCGCAGCGCAGGACGCCGCCGCGGGAGCGCAGCCGGCGCACGAGGGCATCGGTGAGGGCGCCCGCACCGCCGACGGGCACGGGGAAGCCGTACGTCTGTCCGAGCATCGACATCAGCCAGCCGAAGCCGCCGCTGCCCGCGGCCTCCGGGGCGAGGTCGGCGTGCAGGGCGTTGCCGGCCAGCAGGAGCCTGCCGCCCTCGCCGCCGAACTCCTCCTCCCCCATACGCCGCACCGGCAGCACGAGGGTGCGCGCCAGCCGCAGCCCGCCGGCGGCCCGCAGCCGGACGGCGAGCCGTGCCGTGGCCTTGAGCGGCGGGAAGGGCGTGAACAGGGCGTCGAGGATGTCGGTGTGCAGGCGTTGCCAGACCTCGTGCAGGCGCCGCCACGCCGCCCCGTCCCCGGGGCTGAAGGCGTCGAGGGAGTCCGCGGTGACGTCGATGCTGCGGTCGAGGACCGCGCAGCGGCCGTCGCTCAGCGGATGCGCCAGGACCCGGGGGGCGTGGCTCCAGCGCAGGCCGTGCTCGTGCAGGCGCAGCGCGGACAGCACCGGGGAGGCGGCGGCGAGGGGGTAGAACGAGCTGAAGAGGTCGTTGACGAAGTCGGGGTGGACGCCCCGGTCGTGGCGGACCGCTCCACCGGGTTCGGGCTGTTCCTCCAGGACCTCCACGCTCCAGCCCGCGTCGGCGAGCACGTTGGCCGCCACCAGTCCGTTGGGCCCGGCCCCGATCACCACCGCGTCAGGCATGCCTGGCTCCCGACCCCGACGCCGGGCCCGGGGCCCGCTCGCCGGGATCGCCGTCGGCTCCGGCTTCCGCCTCGCACACCTTGGCGAGGCGGGCGAGCATGGCCCGGTGGCGGATCTGGATCAGTGTCTCCACGGCCACGTTGTGCAGCGCGCCGCCGGCGCCGCGCAGCGGATGCTCGTCCACGATCACCAGGCAGTGCTCGCCCCAGGGGCGCAGTTCGATGGCGATCCTGGCCGTGCCCAGCGCGCCCGCCCGGGCCTCGAGCTCCAGGGCGGTGCCCTCGTCGCAGCGCCGTACGACCGTCTCGTTGTTCAGGGACATGGGTCCGACGCGGACCTCGTAGGCGATCGTCGCGCCCACCTGGGGCCACTCTCCACGCAGGGGCCGGGACTGCGAGGTGCCCACCACCCAGTCCGCGTACCGGTGACCGTCCGCCAGGACGGACCACACCGTCCACGGGCTCGTCATGATCAGACGATGCCGAACCGCCACAGCAACCTCCCGTGCTCGCCGCTTCGCCGCTGGCACCCCGCCAAGTGCCCATTTCCC
>NZ_BQUN01000057.1:109343-309293 GCF_026008495.1 Streptomyces sp. A012304 | reverse complement strand
GCGCCGCCCCCGCCCGCCCCCACCGCCTCCGCCCTCGGCACCGCGACCCCGTTCGGCGCGAGCGCCTCCCCACCGGACGCGGAGCGCGTTCCGCCCGCTCCCGACCGTCCCCCCGCCGCCCAGCCCTACATCGGCTCCGGCCCGCCCACCTACGACGCCGAGCCCACCGCGCTCCCGGCCGCCGACCCCGACGCCCTCGACGACCTGGTTCCCGACACCGTCCTGGACGGCGCCCGGTACGGGGCCTGCACCCTGCGGGCCGCGTCGGTGCGCGGGGACTCCGCCCGGTACCGGGGCGAGCCGCGCCGGGACTGCCTGCTCACCGCCCGCTTCGGCGCCGGCGAGCAGGCACTGGTCCTGGTCGCGATGGCGACCGGCGCCCGCGCCACCGCCGGGGCCCACCGGGCGGCCGCCGAGGCGTGCCAGTGGATCGCCCGGGCCGTCGGCCGCAGCCACGTCCGCCTCAGCGAGGACATGCGAGCCGCCCGGCGCGGCGACCTGAAGTCCGGCCTGCACCGTCTCACCGACCGCAGCCTCGGCCGGCTCCGGGCCGGCGCCGCCGAACAGGGCCTGGAGCCCGAGGAGTACTCGGCCACCCTGCGCTGTCTCCTGCTGCCCGCCGACCCCGCCTGCCGGATCCGGATCTTCTTCGGCGTCGGCCCCGGCGGACTGTTCCGCCTCAGGGGCGGCGAGTGGCAGGACGTCGAACCGGGGGCCGGCGAGGTCGCCGGCGAGCCGGTCGTCGGGTTCGGCTCCCCGCCGGCCGAGACACCCGAGGGCGACCGACTCACCATGGACCTGGCCATCCCGACCCCGCCGAACCCGTACGACCCGGACCCCGGGCCGCCCCGTGAGCCGTTCCGCTTCCGGGCCTCCGTGGCCCGCCCGGGCGACACGCTCCTGATGTGCACCGAAGGCCTCGCGGAACCGCTGCGCGGCGAACCCGAACTCCCCGCCCACCTCGCCCAGCGGTGGTCCGGCCCCACCCCGCCCGGACTGGCCGCGTTCCTCGCCGACACCCTGATCCGGGTCAAGGGCTACGCCGACGACCGCACGGCCGCCGCCGTCTGGGAGGCCTGAGCGGCCCGGGCGGCTCCGGCACGCCCGTCAGTCCGTCACGGGGACCCATCCGCGCTGCGCGCCGTCCGTGTCGTACGCGTAGCGGGGCAGGCCCACGATGCCGCTCGTGCGGAACGGGCGGCCGTGGTCGTCGATACGGACCGTGCCCGTGCGGCCCTGGGAGGACCAGTCGAGTTCGAGGTACCAGGAGCAGGCGCAGCCCTCCGTCCGCGCGGTGACCAGCAGCACCTCCGGGTCGGTGGCCGACACGCGGTAGGGCATGCGGACGGCCGGGATCGGCGCGCCCGCGTCGTTGCCGGCCACCGAGCGGGCGATGGGCCGGTCCTTGTCCAGGTCGACGGCGAAGTGCCGGGGGGTGATCGCGCCGCCGCAGCCCTGGTCCATCGCGTAGACGTTGCCCGCGACGGGGGCGGTCCGGCCGACGACCCGCACGCGCAGCGCCGTGAGGACGACGGCCGTGGAGCTGCGGCCCTGTACGGAGATCTCCACGTTGGTCTCCCGCCCGTGCACCGCGCCCTGCGTCGCCGCCCAGGGCCCGGCGTCCTGCGGGGCAGGGGGCGGCGGGACCTGCGCCGGCGGCTTGGCGACGACGTAGTCGTGACCGCAGCCGAGCGCCCACGTCTGTGCGTCGGCCGTCCAGGTGAGGGGGACGGCCGCTCCCGCGCCGCCGGACGGGGCCGTGCCCGTGGCGGGCGGCGACGGCTTCCCGGGGCCGGGCGAGGGCGAGCCGGTGCCGGGCGCACGGGAGGGGGAGGCGGACGGCGAGGCGGACCCGGACCCGGAGGGCGTCGGTGTGGACGACGGGTGCGCTGCCGCCGGTGCCGTCGTACGGGGCGGAGCCGGCGAACCGGCCGCCCCGGGGGACGACGGGTCGTCGGCGGGCAGCGCGGACAGCGTGCCGAGGGTGGCGAGCAGCACGACGGCGAGCGCCGCGAGAACGGCGGTGCGGCGGCGCCGGCGCGCGGGGCGGAGAGAGCCGGCGGGAGCACCCTCCGGACCGTCCTCCGCGGGCAGTTCCACCACGCGCGGTTCCTCGGCCGCTGCCTCGGCCGCTTCCTCGGCCGTCTTTTCGGCTGCTCCTTCGGCCGCCTCCCCGGCAGCTCCCTCCTGCGCGCCGAGCGCCTCCGCGGCCTCCGACACGGCCGCCGCCCCGTCCGGCGCTTCCTCGGCACGGGGCCGCTGCCGGGCCGCCGACGCCAGGAGCCACCGCCGGTGCAGCTCGAGCCGTTCCTCCGGTAAGGCGCCGCAGAACTCCGCCAGCCGCTCCACCGGGGCGAAGTCCTGCGGCACGGCCTCCCCGGCGCAGTAGCGGTGCAGCGTCGAGGTGTTCATGCCGAGCCGGCGCGCCAGCGAGCCGTAGCTCCGCCCGGTGCGCTCCTTCAGCTCCGCCAGCAGTGCCGCGAACTCCGCGACCTCGTCCCGTGCTGCCGACACCGTTCCCCCGTCCGTCGCGGCCGTATCCCAGGCACTCTAATACCTGCACGTCAGAAGGGGTGGGATGGTTCCATGCCGGTCGATCGGGCGCGGTGGCTTGCCGTCGGACGGGGCGGGCGCCGATGCTCTTGGTGTCGCCGCCGGGCAGAGCCGGGCCGACCATCCGCCACCCGGTGACGCCGCACCACCCATGTACTCACGCACTCACTCACGGGGGACACCCATGTTCAAGCGCACCCGAGCCGGGATGCTCACCACGCTCACCGCACTCGCCTCCGCGGGCCTCGCCCTCGGTACCGTGCTCACCGCACCGGCGGGCGCCGCACCCACGTCGGCCGCCCCCAAGGCGCCTGGCTTCCTCGCGGCGAAGGACCTGCCGCCGCACCCGTCGTCGTCGTGGACGGCCGACCCGGTCAAGGACGGCGTCCCCGAGGCGCTGATCAGCTGTGTGCGGGACACGATGCCGGGCTACGACTCCCGCTACCGCGAGTTCCGCACCGACCTCGACACCGGCGCCGAGCAGGTCACGATCGTCGTCGGCAGCACCGCCAAGGCCAAGGCCCTCGCCGACCGCCTGAACAAGGACATGCGTACCTGCGCCGCCGAGATCGAGCAGTCCGACCCCGAGCTGCGGGCCGTGGGCCGGGACTACGGCGCGCTCGCGGTCGAGGAGGGCGCCCGCGTCCACGGTCTGCACATCGAGACGTCCTGGGGCGCGACCGACATCCACCTCGTCTCGGTCGGCCGGGACGGCCGGACCGTGACCCTCGTGCGGTGGGGTCAGATGGGCGACTTCTCCGACGCCCCGGTGAAGGCCTTCAAGAAGACGACCGTCACGGCCGTCCAGAAGCTCTACTGACCGCGGGACCACCCGAAGAGGAGACGGGGCCGCCGGCCCTCCCGCCACGGGGGTCGGGAGGGTCGGCGGCCCCGCACCACCACGACCGGCCGGTGCGGGTTTCGGCCAACTTCTCCGCGCGGCCCGGCGTGCCGTACCACCCGTCCCAGCTCTTCCTCGTGTACGGAGGGATCGGCAGGCGGGCGTCGGCGAAGTGGCGCACCCGCTTCGGGTGGACGCACCGGCTCACGACCCTTGGTGGGGGCGGCGACCGTGCGGTGCCGGTCGCGCGGGCGCACGCCCGTCGGCGACCCGTCCGCGCCGTCGTACGGCCGGTACCCGCCCCACCCATCGGAACCGGCGCCGACCAGCGCTTTCACCCTCCGGAGCCGGTCACGGGCGGGGGACGGCCCGGCCGGGGGCGATCCGCGCCGCCCGCCCCGCCGTCCGTGCCGCGCTCCGCCGCGCGCCGCCTCCGCGCCGGTCGGGCCCCGCCGACGTGGGCCCGGACATGGCCGAACACCCGGTCGTTGATGATTCGACATGACTGGCCCGGTGCCGACGGGGCAAGCATCCCCGTGAACGTGTTCGAGCAGGAGGGGAACCCACATCGGCACGCGGGCGGGGGTCATGAAGAGGCAGGCACGAGGCAGCGGTTCCACGGTGATCGCGGCCACCTCGAAGCAGACGCGGACAGTGGAGGACAAGACCGACAGCGCCGACGAGCGGGCCCAGGCGGCCCAGCTGCGGCGCAGACTCGGCCGGGCGGACCTGAGAGCCGTCCCCGAGACCAGGCGGGCGCTGCGCGAGCTGCTGCGGCACTGGGGGGAGCCGGGACAGTCGGACACGGCGGAACTGCTCACCAGCGAGCTCGTCACCAACGCGCTCGTCCACACCGACCACGACGCGGTCCTGACGGCGACCGTGTCACCGGAGGGTCTGCGGGTGGAGGTGCGGGACTTCGTGGCCCGCCATCCGCGACCACGCGCGCAGACCACCGACGACGGCACGCACGGCCGGGGCCTGGTCCTGGTGGAGTCCCTCGCCGACGCGTGGGGCGTGCGGGCGCATGGCGTCGGCAAGGTCGTGTGGTTCGAGCTGGACGCCGAAGCGGCGTGACCGGGCCATGAGCACGGGAAGGGGCCGCGACCTCGCCGGTCGCGGCCCCTTCCCGTGGTGCTCTGTGCGGACCCGTCAGCCGAACTGCTGCTCCAGGTCCTTGAGCTTGCGCTCCAGGGAGTCCAGGCGCGGCAGCGCCATGGTGTCGTCCTCCGCCGTGAGGTCGACGGTGATCGGGTCAGAACTCTGGCGTACGGGCTGTAGGGAGGGCCGCGTACGGACGGGCAACTGCTCCGGCGCGTTCGCTATGGCAGGCTCCGCGGAGACCCGTTCGCCGGCCCGCTCCAGCGCGGCCTGCGGCTCCAGCTGACGACCACCGCGGCCCGGGAAGCTCCGGTGGCCCCGGCTGATCGCCTTGAGCTGGGCGCGCTCCACGCGCTGCTGCTCCCGGCGGCGCAGTCGGGCCTGCTCCTTCTGCCGCTTGTCCTCGCGGACCTCCTCGACGGCCTCGTCCAGGCTGCGCACGCCCTCCAGGAGCATGAGCGACCACGCCTTGTAGGTCTCGCGGGGGGCACGCAGCCAGCGCACGACGCGGATCTGCGGCAGCGGGCGCGGCACGAGGCCCTGCTCGCGCAGCGCGGCGCGGCGGGTCTGCTTCAGCGCGCGGTCGAAGAGGACGGCCGCCGACAGCGACATGCCGGCGAAGAAGTGGGGGGCGCCGTCGTGACCGATGCCCCGGGGGGCGTGGACCCAGTTGAACCAGGCCGCGGCGCCCGCGAACGTCCACACGAGTATCCGGGAGCCGAGCGCCGCGTCACCGTGGCTCGCCTCGCGCACCGCGAGGACCGAGCAGAACATCGCGGCCCCGTCCAGGCCGAACGGCACCAGGTACTCCCAGCCGCCGGACAGGTTCAGGTTCTGCCGGCCGAAGCCGACCAGGCCGTGGAAGGAGAGCGCGGCGGCGACGGCCGCGCAGCAGAACAACAGCACATAGGAGGCGGTGCCGTACAGGGCTTCCTTGCGCCGGCGGCGCTCCTCGCTGCGCTCCCACGAGTCGTCCGCGCTCGCGTTCTCCCCGGAGGAGCGCTTTCCGCGCGCGAGCACCGCCACCGCCGCCAGCATGCCCAGGAGCAGTACGGCGCCCGGAAGCAGCCAGTTCAGCGATATGTCGGTCAGTCTCATCTGGGGTCCCTTGCATTGGGATAGGGCGTAACGCCCGCCATAGTGGCCCAATCCCTCCGGCCCTCATGGGGTTTCGGGGCAAGAGGCCGCCAAGGAAGTGCAAGGGAATGCCCAGGGCGACGTTCTGCTCGAACTGCCGCTTGAGGGGCGGGAGTTGAGTTCGAACAAGACTACCCGTACGGGTGGTTCCACGGAAAGTTCCTGCGTCGGGTGAGGAAGATGTGAAGACCTTGACCGCGCGGGAGTCTCGTCCGGGTGATCTTACGGGACGCGGTCGGACGCCCTCGCCTGAGGGTGCCTCAACCGGTCGCGGCGGCCAGAAGCTTGGTGACGCGGTCCGTGTCGCGGGTGCGCGGGCAGGTGACGCAGGTGTCCTCGGGGCGCACCGTGTAGAACATGCAGCAGCTCGCCCGGTCCCGGGTGGGCAGCGACTCGCCGTCCGGACCGGTCAGTTCACGGAAGGCGGCCGACCCGACGTACGGCCGGGTGGCGCCCGGCAGCAGCAGCTCCAGCTCGCGCCGGGCCCGCCGCTGCTCCTCCTCGCCCATCAGCTGGGCGACGTACCACAGGCCCTCGACTGTCTCGTCCGTCACCATGCCCCACAGGGCGCGTGCGCGGCGCCGGGTACGCGGTCCGAAGCCGGCCAGGACGGGTTCGTGGTGCTCGGCGACGGCCGCCCGCACCTCCGCCCGCAGCGCCTCCTCGTCCGGGACCACCCGGGCGCCGGGCAGCGCCGCCGCCGGATCGCCGGGCAGGCAGGCGAAGGAGGCGGGTGCCCGCACGGCCATGCGCATGGTGTCGCCGGTGCGGTCGTACGAGACATGTGTCACGGGGAAGCGGGGCACCCGGCGGCTCAGGAACCAGGGCGCGGTGATCAGCAGGCAGGCCGGCCAGGCGTACCGGTGCAGTCCGAAGCTGGCGACGACGTCCGGGCGCGCCCGCACGGCGTGGTCGCGCAGCACCTGTGCGTCGTCCCAGGCCAGGAACGCCTCCAGGGCGGCGCCGCCCGCGGCGAGCTCGGCCGCCGCGACCCAGCCGCCGCCGCTCGGCGCCGGCTCCCCGGCCGCCAGCTCGGTGACCGTGAGGCCCGGGAGGACCTCGGCGAGCCGGGTGAACGCCTCCGCTGTGACCGACGGGGCTGTGGGCATGCCGGGACCCCCGATCCACGCACGATTGAAGTAAGGCTTACCTTACCTGATGTGGTCGGGATTTGAACTGGCGGCCAGTGCGCCTAAGGTGCTTGACGGACGAGTAACAACCCGCCGTAATGACCCCAAGTACCGACACGTCCCCAGGAGGATCCCGTGGAGCAGAGCGCGCAGGGCTTTGCCGGTACGGGAATCCCGCAGGGGCACGGTGCCGCGCCGCGGGTGCCGACGCAGTCCCGGGCGGCGGACCTGGACCGCGCGTGCGGCACGAACGGCACGACGGCGCGGGGTGAGCACACCCACTGTGAGGCGCCGCTGCCGCGGGCGCGGCCCGTCGTCCAACGGGCCTCCGTGCGCGGGCAGATCCTCGACGCGCTGCGCACCGCGCTCGTCGGCGGGGAGCTGAAGCCCGGCGAGGTGTACTCGGCGCCGGCCCTCGGCGAGCGCTTCGGGGTGTCCGCGACGCCGGTGCGCGAGGCGATGCAGCAGCTCGCCCTGGAGGGGGCCGTCGAGGTCGTGCCCAACCGGGGGTTCCGGGTGATCGTGCGGGGCGCGCGGGAGCTGGCGGAGCTGGCCGAGGTGCGGGCGCTGATCGAGGTTCCGGTGATGCTGCGGCTGGCCCGGACGGTGCCCGCCGAGCGGTGGGCGCAGCTGCGTCCCCTCGCCGAGGCGACCGTGCGCGCCGCGACGTCCGGCTGCCTGGCGACGTACGCGGAGGCCGACCGGACCTTCCACCGGGCGATGCTGGCGCTGTCCGGCAACGAGCAGCTGGTGGGCATCGCGGAGGACCTGCACCGGCGTGCCCAGTGGCCGCTCGTCGGCGGGCCGGTCACCCGGGGGTGCGCGGAACTCGTCGCCGACGCGTCGGAGCACATGGCGCTGCTGGAGGCGCTGACGGTGGGCGACCTGGACACGGTGCGGACACTGGTACGCGACCACGTCACAGGCAAAAGCTGACCGCCCCGCACGGCGCGCACCGGGACGACTCCGGCCGGCCGGGTCACGGTGAACGACGTGTACCGGATCGTCGGCGACCACTACGGGGTGAGCCTGCCCCGCGAGACCGTCCTCGGCCGGCGCCTGCCGCACGCCTTCACCGAGCCCCGGGGGGTGCTGGTCCGCCCCCGGGTCCGGTGCCCGGGCGAGTACCGGCTGGGGTGCTGCTTCTAAAAGGTGCGCGACCAGCCGGGCCGCCCCCCTGAGGGCTGCCCCGGGGGAGATCAGCGGGCCCGCGGTCGCCAAGGCGGTGGAGGTCGGGCCCGACCCGAAGTACGCCGACGTCCGCAGGCCGTGACCGGGACGCCGTCCGCTCACGCCGTGGCCGCCGGCGGCGCCAACTGCCGGGCCAGCCACGTCGGTACGCCCCCGAGCAGGCGGAACAGCCGCCTGGCCTCCTCACGCAGCCGGGAGGCCTCCGGCTCGACCTCCGCGTCCGCGAGGGACGCGAGCGCCGGGGCCGTACCCACCAGGTAGCCCAATTCCTCCCGGATGCGCAGGGACTCGGCGAAGCCGTGCCGGGCCTCGGCGATGTCGCCGTCCCGCAGCGCGAGCCCCGCGAGATGACGCCAGGTGAAGGACAGCAGCAGCGCGTCGGAGTGGGCCGCGGCGGCCGCGTGGGCACGCCGGTAGGCGGCGCGCGCGGCCTGCGGGGAACGGGCGATGTTCTCCGCGAGCAGCCCGCGGCGGAAGTCCAGCAGCGCCCGCCCCGCCGCGTCCGGAGGGATCAGCGCGGCGGCCCGGCCGAGCGCGGCCCGCGCCTCGTCGACCCGGTCGCGCACCCCGTGCAGGGTCGCCGCGTACGCCAGGTGCCCGCGTTCACAAGCGGCCGCGCCCCGCTCCTCGTCGCTGTGGGCCAGCGCCTCCGCCGTGCGCAGCGCGTCCTCCGCGTCCTGCCAGCCCTGCTCGGTGTACAGACACCGCTCGACCAGGAGTCCGGCCCGCTGGATGGAGCCCGCCGCGGTGTCGGGCGGGAGCAGCGCCGCGGCGTCCGCCCAGCAGGCACGCGAGCGCAGCCGCCACACCGCGGTCTGGAGGGGATCGTCACCGGCGGTCGTTCCGTTACCAGACATGGCGGGATGCGCCACTTGCCCTCCCCGAGCACGCCATCGAGCTTTGGTTGGTGGCGGCATCTCAGCACGAAGTCAGGGGCCGGGCCAAGGGGGCGGGTGAAGGATTTCACAAAGTCGTGGGACTCCGGGGCCCCAGGGGTTTCAGCTCATGCGCAGCGCCAGGAAGAAGTCCAGCTTGTCCTCCAGCCGCGACAGGTCACGGCCCGTCAACTGCTCGATGCGGCCCACCCGGTAGCGCAACGTGTTGACGTGCAGGTGCAGCCGGGACGCACAGCGCGTCCATGAGCCGTCGCAGTCGAGGAACGCCTCCAGGGTCGGGATCAGCTCGGCGCGGTGGCGGCGGTCGTAGTCGCGCAGCGGGTCCAGCAGCCGCGCGGTGAAGGCCCGGCGGACGTCGTCGGGGACGAACGGCAGCAGCAGCACGTGCGAGGCCAGCTCCTGGTGGCCGGCCGCGCACACCCGGCCGGGGCGGGCGGCGGCCACCCGCCGCGCGTGCCGGGCCTCCTCCAGCGCGCCGCGCAGCCCCTCCGCCGAGTGCACCGCCGCGCTCACGCCCAGCGTGACCCGGCCGTCGCCGTCGAGCCCCGCCGACAGCGGTTCGCGCACGGCGGCGAGGAGGGCGTCGGCGAGGATGCCGGACTCGGAGCCGTCGTGCTCGGTGGAGACCGCCGGCAGCGGCACCAGGGCGACGGCCTCGTCACCGGTGTGGGCGACGGCGATGCGGTCGGAGGGCTCGGGACCGGTGGCGTGCGGGTCGACCAGGATCTCCTCCAGCAGCGACTGGGCGACCGGACCGGGCTCGACGCCGCCCTCGGCGGCGGCCCCCTCCCCGTCCCACTCGACGCGCGCCACCACCACCTGCCAGTGCGGGGCGGCCCCGAGACCGGGCAGCAGCACCGGCGCGGCGACCCGCAGACGGGCCGCGATCTCGGCGGGCGCCGCCCCCGTCTGCACCAGTTCCAGCACCTCCTGCGCGAGCCGCCTGCGCACCGTGCGCGCCGCGTCCCGGCGGTCCCGCTCGACCGCGATGAGCTGGGTGACGCCCTGGAGCAGGTCCAGACGCTCCTCCGCCCAGTCACCGGCGTCCGCCTCGACGGCCAGCAGCCAGTCCGCCAGCACCGTGCCGCGCGGATCCGGCCCGGCCTGCGGGGAGCGGCCGGTGCTGCGGATCGGGAACAGCGAGTACGTCGTCGGCCCGAGGGTGACGCGATGGGGGCCGCGGCGGCCGGTGCGCACGGCCGCCAGGTGCTCCGCCGCGAGCCGCCCGCACATCTCGGCCGCGAGCGGCGGCCCCGCCACCTTCGGCCCCGCGATGAGCCGCCCGGTGGGGGAGAGCACCCAGGCCCGCAGGTCCAGGTCGGAGCCGAGCAGGTCCAGGACGACGTCCGGGCCGCCGCCCGCCGGCCCCGAGGTCATCATCCGGCGGTGCCGCTCCACGACGGCCGCCAGGTCCCCGGCCCGCTCCCCGGACACCTGCCGCACGACGTGCTCGGTGATCGTCGCGAACGCCACCGACTCGTGCACCGCGAACAGCGGCAGCCGGTGCCGGGCACAGGCCACCACCAGGTCGTCCGGCACATCGCCCAACTCGGCCTCGCCCGCGGCGAGCGCGGCCACTCCCGCCTGCACCAGGATCCGTACGAACGGCTCGGAGTCCGCGGCGTCCCGGCGCCAGGCCAGGCCCGTCAGCACCAGCTCACCGCCGGAGAGATAGCGGCTGGGGTCGCGCAGATCGGTCGTCATCACCCCGCGCACCGTGCGGTCCAGCTCGTCCTCGCCGCCGAGCAGCCTGAGGCCCAGCGCATCGGTGTCCAGCAGTGCGCGCAGCCGCATTCTCGTCGCCGCCGTTCCTTGTCTCGAAATCTACGATGAGGCGTGAGGCCCCTAGGGCTCCAGGGGCTGCGCCGACGGGCGCAGGCCCCCCATGAGCCGCATTCTTCGATTGCCGGGTCGTTTCCCACGTTTCCACAGGAAAACCAGGAGGTTACCGAGACCCTCCATTCATACGAATCTACAAGATGCCCGCGCCGACCAGCCAACTCCTTCATGGTTTCGGTGACTGACCCGCATGGAGCAAGGCGCTGTGTACTGACGTCACTCCACGTGAAAAGCACATGAACGAGCCGGGCCCGCCGCACCCGATTCTGGCTCGATCCGAACGACTCACGAGACGAAGAAGAGAGCCGGTCATGGACTTCCTTCGCCCCGCCAGCTGGGAGGAGGCGCTCGCCGCGAAGGCCGAGCACCCCACCGCTGTGCCGATCGCGGGCGGCACCGACGTGATGGTCGAGATCAACTTCGACCACCGCAGGCCCGAGTACCTCCTCGACCTCAACCGCATCGGTGACCTCTACGAGTGGGAGGTCGGCGAGGACAGCGTGCGGCTCGGTGCCTCCGTGCCCTATACGAAGATCATGGAGAACCTGCGGACCGAGCTGCCGGGCCTGGCCCTGGCCGCGCACACCGTCGCCTCCCCGCAGATCCGCAACCGCGGCGGCGTCGGCGGCAACCTCGGCACCGCCTCCCCGGCCGGTGACGCCCACCCCGCGCTGCTCGCGGCCGGCGCCGAGGTCGAGGCCGAGTCGGTGCGCGGCTCCCGCCGCATCCCGATCGACGCGTTCTACCAGGGCGTCAAGCGCAACGCGCTCGCGCCGGACGAGCTGATCCGCGCGGTGCACATCAAGAAGGCCGACGGTCCGCAGCAGTTCTCCAAGGTCGGCACCCGCAACGCCATGGTCATCGCGGTGTGCGCGTTCGGCCTCGCCCTGCACCCCTCGTCGCGCACGGTCCGCACGGGCATCGGCTCCGCCGCCCCGACCCCCGTGCGGGCGAAGACGGCGGAGGAGTTCCTGAACGCGGCGCTCGACGAGGGCGGCTTCTGGGACAACGGAAAGATCGTCACCCCGTCGGTCGCCAAGCAGTTCGCGGACCTGTGCGCCGCCGCCTGCAACCCGATCGACGACGTCCGGGGCACCGCGAGCTACCGCCGTCACGCGGTCGGCGTCATGGCCCGTCGCACGCTGACCTGGACCTGGGAGTCCTACCGCGGCACCCGCCGCGCCTCAGAGGGAGCTGCGTGATGCGCGTCAACTTCACGGTCAACGGACGTCCGCAGGAGGCCGACGACGTGTGGGAGGGCGAGTCCCTGCTGTACGTGCTGCGCGAGCGGCTCGGGCTGCCGGGTTCGAAGAACGCCTGCGAACAGGGCGAATGCGGCTCCTGCACGGTCCGCCTCGACGGTGTGCCCGTGTGCTCCTGCCTGGTGGCGGCCGGTCAGGTCGAGGGCCGGGACGTCGTCACGGTCGAGGGCCTGGCCGACCACGCCCGGCGGCGCGCCTGCGGTGCGTCACCGGCCGGGGGCACCGACTCCCGGACCGGCGAGGGCACCGAGCTGTCCCCGATCCAGCAGGCGTTCATCGACGCCGGCGCCGTCCAGTGCGGCTTCTGCACGCCCGGTCTGCTGGTCGCCGCCGACGAGATGCTGGAGCGCAACCCCGACCCGTCGGACGCGGACATCCGCGAGGCGCTCTCGGGCAACCTGTGCCGCTGCACCGGCTACGAGAAGATCATGGACGCGGTCCGCCTCGCGGCCGCCCGGCAGTCCGAGGGGGTCTGACCATGCCGGCCAACGGCGCTCCCACGAAAATCACCCAGGGCTCGCAGACCAAGGGCGGCATCGGAGAGTCCACGCTCCGCCCGGACGGCACCCTGAAGGTCACCGGCGAGTTCGCCTACTCGTCCGACATGTGGCACGAGGACATGCTGTGGGGGCAGATCCTGCGCTCCACCGTCGCCCACGCCGAGATCGTCTCGATCGACACCTCCGAGGCCCTGGCTCTCCCCGGCGTGTACGCCGTCCTGACCTACGACGACCTGCCGACCGACGTGAAGCACTACGGCCTGGAGATCCAGGACACCCCGGTCCTCGCGCACGGCAAGGTCCGCCACCACGGCGAGCCGGTCGCGATCGTCGCCGCCGACCACCCGGAGACCGCCCGCCGGGCCGCCGCCAGGATCAAGGTGGAGTACCGCGAACTGCCGGTCGTCACCGACGAGGCCTCCGCGACCGCCCCGGACGCGATCCTCGTCCACGAGAACCGCACCGACCACCACAGCGGCCACGTCCCGCACCCCAACATCGTCCACCGCCAGCCGATCGTCCGCGGCGACGCGGCCGCGGCCGCCGGGCGGGCCGACGTCATCGTCAGGGGCGAGTACCGCTTCGGCATGCAGGACCAGGCCTTCCTCGGCCCCGAGTCCGGCCTCGCCGTGCCGGAGGAGGACGGCGGCGTCCACCTCTACATCGCCACCCAGTGGCTCCACTCCGACCTGCGGCAGATCGCGCCCGTCCTCGGGCTGCCGCCGGAGAAGGTGCGGATGACGCTGGCCGGTGTCGGCGGCGCGTTCGGCGGCCGCGAGGACCTGTCGATGCAGATCCACGCCTGCCTGCTGGCGCTGCGCACCGGCAAGCCCGTCAAGATCGTCTACAACCGCTTCGAGTCCTTCTTCGGGCACGTCCACCGCCACCCGGCCCGCCTGTACTACGAGCACGGGGCGACCAGGGACGGCAAGCTGACGCACGTCAAGTGCCGGATCGTCCTGGACGGCGGCGCGTACGCCTCCGCCTCCCCGGCCGTGGTCGGCAACGCCTCCTCGCTCGGCATCGGCCCGTACAAGGTCGACGACGTCGACATCGAGGCCATCGCCCTCTACACCAACAACCCGCCCTGCGGCGCGATGCGCGGCTTCGGCGCGGTCCAGGCGTGCTTCGCCTACGAGGCGCAGATGGACAAGGTGGCGAAGGAACTCGGCCTGGACCCGGTGGAGTTCCGGCAGCTCAACGCCATGGAACAGGGCACGCTCATGCCGACGGGCCAGCCGGTGGACTCGCCGGCACCCGTCGCCGAGCTCCTGCGCCGGGTCAAGGCGATGCCGATGCCGCCGGAGCGCCAGTGGGAGAGCAGCGAGGGCGCCGACGTACGGCAGCTGCCCGGCGGCCTGTCCAACACCACGCACGGCGAAGGCGTCGTACGGGGTGTCGGCTACGCGGTCGGCATCAAGAACGTCGGCTTCTCCGAGGGCTTCGACGACTACTCGACGGCGCGGGTGCGCGTGGAGGTCGTCGGCGGCGAGCCCGTGGCGACCGTGCACACCGCGATGGCGGAGGTCGGCCAGGGCGGCGTCACCGTCCACGCGCAGATCGCCCGCACCGAGCTGGGCGTCACCCAGGTGACCATCCACCCGGCGGACACCCGGGTCGGCAGCGCCGGCTCGACGTCGGCCTCACGGCAGACGTACGTCACCGGTGGCGCCGTGAAGAACGCCTGCGAGCTGGTGCGGGAGAAGGTGCTGGAGACCGGGCGCCGCAAGTTCGGCTCCCACCACCCGGCCTGGGCCACCGCCGAGCTGCTGCTGGAGGGCGGCAAGGTCGTCACCGACGGCGGCGAGGTGCTCGCCGACCTGGCGGACGTCCTCGGCGACGAGGCCGTGGAGGTCGAGGAGGAGTGGCGGCACCGGCCGACCGAGCCCTTCGACCTGCGCACCGGCCAGGGCAACGGGCACGTGCAGTACTCCTTCGCCGCCCACCGCGCGGTCGTCGAGGTCGACACCGAGCTGGGCCTGGTGAAGGTCGTCGAGCTGGCCTGCGCCCAGGACGTCGGCAAGGCGCTCAACCCGCTGTCCGTCCTCGGCCAGATCCAGGGCGGCACGACCCAGGGGCTGGGCGTGGCCGTCATGGAGGAGATCATCGTCGACCCGAAGACGGCGAAGGTGAAGAACCCCTCCTTCACGGACTACCTCATCCCCACCATCCTCGACACGCCGACCATCCCCGTCGACGTCCTCGAACTCGCCGACGACCACGCCCCGTACGGGCTGCGCGGCGTCGGCGAGGCCCCCACCCTGTCGTCGACCCCGGCGGTCCTGGCCGCCATCCGGAACGCGACGGGCCTGGAGCTGAACAGGACACCGGTACGGCCGGAGCATCTGACCGGTACCGCCTGACAGATCGCCGGGCGGCGCACGGAACGTCACACACTCCGCGCCGCCCGGAGCACCCACCGTTCGTCTCGGGCCGTCCCCCGGGTCGTGCACATCCCAACCCCCGTTGAAACTTGGGAGACGGCACCATGACCCAGCAGTCACTGGAGCCCAGGAACACCGCCGAGGACGCGGGCGACGGCACCCGCGTCCCGGCCGGCAGATCCTGGCTCGACCGGTACTTCCACATATCCCCGCGGGGCAGCTCGATCGCGCGTGAGGTGCGCGGCGGCGTCACCACCTTCATGGCGATGGCGTACATCCTGCTGCTCAACCCCCTGATCCTGTCCGGCGAGGACGCCGCCGGGAACACCCTCGGCCAGCAGGCGCTGATCACCGCGACCGCGTTCGCCGCGGCGCTCACCACCCTGCTGATGGGCTTCGTCGGCAAGGTGCCGCTCGCGCTCGCCGCCGGCCTGTCCGTCTCCGGCGTCCTCGCCTCCCAGGTCGCCCCGCGGATGACCTGGCCGCAGGCGATGGGCATGTGCGTGATGTACGGCGTCGTCATCATGCTGCTCGTCGTCACCGGCCTCCGCGAGATGATCATGAACGCGATCCCGCTCGCGCTCAAGCACGCGATCACCATGGGCATCGGCCTGTTCATCGCCCTGATCGGCTTCTACAAGGCCGGCTTCGTGCACCGGGGCGAGGCGACGCCCGTGTCGCTCGGCCCCACGGGCGAGCTGGCCGGCTGGCCGGTGCTGCTCTTCGCCGTCACCCTCCTCGCGATCTTCATGCTCCAGGCGCGCGGCGTCCCCGGCGCGATCCTGATCGGCGTCGTCGGCGGGACCGTGCTCGCCGTCGTCCTCAACGCACTCGGGGTCATCGACCCGAAGCAGTGGGCGAGCGGCGCCCCCGAACTGCACGGCGGCGCCGTCTCGATGCCGGACTTCTCGCTCTTCGGGCACGTCGAGTTCGGCGGCTGGGGCGAGGTCGGCGCGATGACCGTCGGCATGATCGTGTTCACACTGGTGCTCGCCGGGTTCTTCGACGCGATGGCCACCATCATCGGCGTCGGCACCGAGGCGCGGCTCGCCGACGACAAGGGCCGTATGCCGGGCCTGTCCAAGGCGCTGTTCATCGACGGCGCCGGCGGGGCGATCGGCGGTGTGTCGGGCGCGTCCGGCCAGACGGTGTTCGTCGAGTCCGCGACGGGCGTGGGCGAGGGCGCCCGCACCGGCCTCTCCTCGGTGGTCACCGGCCTGCTCTTCGCGGCCTGTCTCTTCTTCACCCCGCTGACCGCGATCGTCCCGGGCGAGGTCGCCGCCGCGGCGCTGGTGGTCATCGGCGCCATGATGATGATGAACGCCCGGCACGTCGACTGGGCCGACCGGGCCACCGCGATCCCCGTCTTCCTGACCGTCGTCATCATGCCGTTCACGTACTCGATCACCGCGGGTGTCGCCGGCGGCGTCATCTCGTACGCCGCCGTCAAGGCCGCACAGGGCAGGGCACGGGAGATCGGCGCCTTCATGTGGGGGCTGACCGTGATCTTCCTGGTCTACTTCGCCCTCGACCCCATCGAGAGCTGGCTCGGCGTCCACTAGACCTCTCCCAGCCCCTCTCCCCGACCCTCCGCACGACCGCAGACAAGGAGACCGAGACATGCTGGACATCGCCGAGGAGCTGAACCGGTGGGTCGAGCAGGGCCGTGACTTCGCCGTGGCCACCGTGGTGGCCGTCGGCGGCAGCGCGCCCCGTCAGCCCGGCGCCGCCCTCGCGGTGGACGCCGACGGCACGGCGGTCGGCTCGGTCTCCGGCGGCTGTGTGGAGGGCGCGGTGTACGAGCTGTGCCGGCAGGCGCTGACGGACGGCGAGCCGGTCTTCGAGCGCTTCGGCTACAGCGACGACGACGCCTTCGCCGTCGGCCTGACCTGCGGCGGCGTCATCGACATCCTCGTGGTGCCGGTACGGGCGGACGACCCCGCCCGCCCGGTCGTCACGGCCGCGCTCGCCGCCGCCGCGGGCGGCGGGGCAGCGGCCCTCGCCCGGATCGTCCGGGGCCCCGCCGACCTCGTCGGCCGCGCGCTCCTCGTCCGCCCCGACGGCTCCCACGACGGCGGCTTCGGCGCCCACCCCGAACTGGACCGCACGGTCGTCGCCGAGGCCGGCGCCCTCCTCGACGCCGGCCGCACCGGCACCCTGGAGATCGGCGAACAGGGGTCGCGCTGCGGCGCCCCGCTCACCGTCCTCGTCGAGTCCTCCGTGCCCCCGCCCCGCATGATCGTCTTCGGCGCCGTCGACTTCGCGGCGGCCCTGGTACGCGTCGGCAAGTTCCTCGGCCACCACGTCACCGTGTGCGACGCGCGCCCGGTGTTCGCCACGCGGGCCCGCTTCCCCGAGGCCGACGAGGTCGTCGTCGAGTGGCCGCACCGGTACCTGGAGCGCACCCGGGTGGACGCGCGGACCGTGCTGTGCGTGCTCACCCACGACGCCAAGTTCGACGTGCCCCTGCTGCGGCTCGCGCTGCGCCTGCCGGTCGCCTACGTCGGCGCCATGGGCTCCCGCCGCACCCACCTCGACCGTAACGAGCGGCTGCGCGCGGTGGGCGTCACCGAGCTGGAACTGGCGCGGCTGCGCTCACCCATCGGCCTCGACCTGGGCGCCCGTACCCCCGAGGAGACGGCGCTGTCGATCGCCGCGGAGATCGTCGCCGCCCGGCGCGGCGGCAGCGGCGTGTCGCTGACCGGCGCGCACACACCGATCCATCACGACATCACATCGGTGCCGGCGGTCCGGGTCGGCTCCGTCGCCTGAAGCCCGGCCATGAGCCGGCGCACCGGCGGCTGGTCCGGCCAGACGAACGCGTAGTGCGGATCGTCCGCCTCGCTCAGCCGGACGAACCGCAGCAGCTCGCGCACGATGCCCGCGTTGCCCATCGCCCAGCCGGGGCGCGGCTCCAGCGTGCTCGGGGTGGCCCGGTGCTCGACGTTGGACCAGCGCGCGCCGGCGGCGTCCCGGGTCGCCCGGGCGAGCAGGTCCGCGACCAGCACCTGGGCGAAGTGCGGGGCGTCGCCCCGCTCGGCGATCCGGTCGCAGGCCAGTGCCAGCACACCCGCCGTGCCGCAGCAGCGGCCGTTGTTGTCCCAGAAGCCGGGCCGCAGCCGGGCCGGCAGCCCCGACCTGGTGACCGTGTGCCAGCAGCGGTCGGCGAGGTCCGCCCACCCGGGCTCGGCCAGCACGTCCCGCAGCAGCCGGAAGACCTGGGCGTCGCCGGCCGGCCCGTGGCACCAGCCGTAGCTGTGACGCTCGATCCGGTCGGGCAGGTACTGCGGGTCGGAGTGCGGCACCAGGAAACCGTCCGGACCCGCCTCGTCGAGCGACACGACGTCCGCGGCGCCGGCCCGCGCCAGCTCAACCAGATCCGACCGGCCGGTGGCCGTGCCGACGGCGGCCAGCGCGTACACGATGCCGAGCGTGCCGTGCGAGAGGTGGTGCAGCCGCGACTCGATGCCCAACCGGTGCGCCCACCGCACACCCGCCGGCGTCTCCTCGGCCGTCCGCGCGTACGGCTCCAGCGCGAGCACGGCGAGCTCGGCGTCACCGGCCGCCAGCGCCCCCAGCCCGATGCCCGCGTTGCCGCCCATCAGCTCGAACAGCTCACCCCAGCGGGTTCCGTCGAAATCCGCCCGCACCCGCTCGAGGGCCCGGCCGGCCGCGGCACCGGCCGCCCCGTCGCCCAGCTCCCGGTGGACGGCCCGCAGCGCGAGCGCCACGCCCGTGCGGCCGAAGTACAGCGAGTCGTCCCGGCACTCCTCGACGGCGGTGACGAGGCTGCGCGCCGCCCGCAGCGCGGTGTCGCCGTAGGTGTCGTCCCCGAAGTGCCGCCGCGCCTCCAGCAGCACCGGCACGATCCCGGCGGTCCCGTCGTAGAGCATCGGCCGGACCGCCGTGTCCGAGGGCCGGGAGGGCCAGCCGAGCCCCCCGCCCCCGGTGTCCCGGGCCGCCCCCAGCAGCCACCGCAGCCCGTCCACGGCCACCGCCTCGACCTCGTCCACCACCACGCCCACACCCGTCATGCGTCCACCCTGGCATGCGGCGGAGGGTCTGCCCAGGGGCGGCCGGAGTCAGGGGCGGCGCAGCAGGCGGTTGGCGGCGCGGCCGAACATCCGGCGGGCGACGGCGCGCAGCAGCGGGTCGGCGCCGGACGGCAGCGGACGCAGGCGCAGCTCCTCGCGCCACACGACGCGGGTCCGCCCGCCCGGCCCCGGCCGCACCTCGATCTCGGCCCAGCCCAGGACCGTACGGCCGCGTTTCTCCAAGCGGCACAGCCCCGGTTCGTCCTCGCCCGGCGGGCACCAGACGGTGACCTCCATCCGGTCGTCGACGGAGAGCGGCCCGATGCCGGAGCGGGCCACGAACACCGTGCCCTCGCGCGTCGGCCCGGGCGTGACCACGGTGATCCGGGTCAGCGGGACGACGTCGCCGTGCCGGGGCCACTCGGTGAGCCGGCGCCAGGCTTCGTCGAGGGGGAGCGGTGCCGTGCGTTCGAACTGGAAGGTGACCACGTAGTGATCGTAGGGAGTCCGCGGGGTCCGGCGGCGCCTTCGCCGACGGCTCACACGCTCGGCGCAGTGGCGCGGCGCCGCCGAGGGCGGCACGGCTGGCGTCGCCCGTCCGCCCGCCCCGCTGGTCGGCGGCGACCGCCGAGCCTGTGACCTGCACCGACGCACCGCGTGTTTGGGGCGGCCGTCAGCTGGCACCCGAGAGGTCAGGAGCCGCCCGGCCGCCGCCCCGGGCGGAGGAAGGCCCGCGGATGACCGCCCCGACCGCGTACACCGTCGTGATCCCCACCCTCGTGCGGGACACCCTCGCCGACTGTCTCGGCGCGCTCGCCGCCGCGAAGGGCCCGAAGCCGGCCGGGATCGTCCTGGTCGACGACCGGCCCGAACCCGAACCCGGCGCGCTGGAGCACCCGTTGAGCGTCCTCGGCGACCTGCGGGCCCGCACGGTCGTCCGGCACGGCGGCGGCCGCGGTCCCGCCGCCGCCCGCAACACCGGTGTACGCGCGGTCGGTTCGCCCTGGACCGTCCTCCTCGACGACGGCGTCCAGGTGGGACCCCACTGGGGCGAGCAGCTCACCGAGGACCTCGCGGACGCCACCCCCGACACGGCCGGCGTCCAGGGCGTGCTGGCCGTCCCCCTGTCGGACCGGCGCCGCCCCACCGACTGGGAACGCACCACCGCGGGCCTCGCCCGGGCCCGCTGGATCACCGCCGACATGGCCTACCGCACCGAGGTGCTGCGCCGGGTCGGCGGCTTCGACGAACGCTTCCGGCACACCTTCCGGGAGGACACCGACCTCGCCCTGCGGCTGCTGGACGCCGGGTGGCGCATCCGGCAGGGGCGGCGCACCAGCCGCCTCCCGGTGCGTCCGGCCGACCGCTGGGTGTCGCTGCGCGCCCAGTGCGGCCACGCCGACGACGCCCTGATGCGCCGGCTGCACGGGCCCGGCTGGCGGCACCGGGCGCTCACACCGCGCGAGCGGATCCGTTCCCACGTGGCGACCACCGCGGCGGGGCTCGCCGCGGGCACCCTCGCCGCGACCGGCCGCCGCCGGGCGGCCACCGCCGCCGCGCTCGGCTGGGCCGTGGGCACCGGCGAGTACGCGTGGACGCGCATCGCCCCCGGCCCGCGCACCCGTGACGAGGTCACCACTCTCCTCGCCACCAGCGTGCTCATCCCGCCCGCCGCGACCTGGCACCATCTGACCGGCATCTGGCGCCACCGGCACAGCGCCCCCTGGCAGGGCCCGGCGCCCCCGTGAACGGGGACACGGCCGAGGGGCCGCCCGACGAACGGACGGCCCCTCGTTCAGTGGTCGCTCTCCGGGAGCGGGGGAAGCCGGACGCGCCGGCGGCTCACTGGGCGTAGTACGTCGCGTCCGCCCGGTCCGTCGCCGTGCTCGGCGTCTGCACGTACAGCAGGTAGTTGTAGTGGCGGATGTAGCGGCCCGGGAGGTTGTACGACTCGTAGGAGATGCCCGCCGAGTCGGCCAGCCCCGCACGCGTGTGGAAGGTGGCGTCGGAGGCGAACTGGGCCGTGCCGTCGTTCTTCTCCACCCACACCTCGGAGTTCTTGTGCCGCAGGTAGTAGCCGGGGAAGTTGGCCGCCTCCAGCGACACCGTCCCGCTGCCGGCCAGGCCGGGCACCACCCGGAACTGCGAGTCCGCGAGCGGGCTCACGTTGGCCTCGATGCGGGCCCGGTACTCCCAGTGCCGGATGAACCGGTCGGCGAAGTTGTACGAGGAGAACCGCTGCGGGGTGACGCCGTCGGCGACCGGGATGCCGAAGTCGGGAGTGCCGTCGGCCTTCCAGTACACCTTCTGCACCCGGGTGCGGCGGTTGGGGTCGTTCAGCGGGTCGCCGCTGATCTGCTTGTAGCTGCGGTCGTGGTAGACGAGGATGTCGGACTTGCCGTCCTCGGAGACGGTGAAGGAGTTGTGGCCGGGACCGTACTGCGAGGTCGCGTCACTGGACTTGAAGACGGGCTGCGTGCCCTTCGTCCAGGAGGCCGGGTTGGTCAGGTCGGAGCTCGCGGACGCGGTCAGCATGCCCAGGCAGTAGTTGGCGTCGGTGGCGCTCGCCGAGTACGTCATGAAGACCTTGCCGCCGCGCTGGATGACGGCCGGGCCCTCGTTGACCTTGAAGCCGATGGTCTCCCAGGACAGCGTGGGCTGGGAGAGCTCCGCCGGGGTGCCGGTGATGGTCCAGGGGTTGGCCATCTTCGCGAGGAACAGGCTGGTGTTGTTGTTCTCGGCCGGGTTGCGCTGCGCCCAGGCCAGGTAGCGCACGCCGTTCACGACGAAGGTGGTGGCATCGAGGGAGAACGTCTCCCACGTGGTCTTGATCTGCCCCTTCTCCGTCCAGGTGGCGGTCAGCGGGTTGGCGCCCGTGCCCTCCAGGACGTACATGCGGATCGCCCAGATGTCGTTGGTGGCGCCGGCCGCGAAGTACACGTACCACTTGCCGTCGATGAAGTGGATCTCCGGGGCCCAGATGTGGGCGCCCATGATGCCGCTGGTGTGCTTGGTCCAGATGGTGACCTCCTGGGCCGTCGACAGGCCCTGGATGGTCGTCGCCCGGCGCAGCACGATGCGGTCGTACTCGGGGACCGTGGCGGTGAAGTAGTAGAAGCCGTCGGTGTGTTTGAAGATGTGCGGGTCGGCCCGCTTCTCGGCGATGGGGTTGGTGTACGTCACGGCGGGGGAGTCGGGTACGGCGGCCTGGGCGGGAGTGCCCACGCCGGTGAGGACCGCCGCGAGGGCGACCAGCACGGCCATGAGCAGCCGGACGGCGTTGCGTCTCAAGGGAGTTCTCCAGATCAGGGGGAGGGCGATCAGGTGGTGGGCACGAGGCGCCACTGTTGGCAGGCGTTGTTGAGCCAGGTCCACTGCCGTACGTCGGTCCCGTCGGCGGTGCCGCAGTTGGCGACGTCGGCGACCTTGCCGCTGTTCTCGTTCACCAGCCGGACGTAGTCGCCGCTCGCGGTGAACACGGCTCGGAAGCGCTGGCACTTGTTGTTCAGCCACGACCACTGGCGCAGGTCGGCGCCGTCGGCGGTGGAGCACTCGGCGGTGTCCAGCACGCCCCCGGTGGCCACGTTCACCAGCCGGCTCGTGTCGTCGCCGAGGTCCTCGATCCGCCACTTCTGGTTGGCCCCGCCGGTGCAGGTCCACTGGAAGACGTTGGTGCCGTTGGCGCTCGAGCCGCCCGCCAGGTCCAGACACTTGCCGCTGTTGCGGTTGACGAGGGTGTACGACGTCGGGGTCGCCGCCGTCTCGCCGGACGGGCCGGGGAGCGTGGTGCCGAGCGCGACGGGCGTGCCGAAGTTCGGGGTGCCGTCGGCGTTCCAGGTGAACTTCTGCGCCCGGGTCGTCCGCCCGTTGCCGCAGCCGCCGTTCGCCGAGGAGTTGGCGTGGTAGACGATCCAGTTCTCGGTGCCGTCGGGGGAGGTGAAGAAGCCGTTGTGGCCGGGGCCGTAGACGCTGTTGGCGTCACTGCGCTGGAAGACGGGCGTCTGCTTCTTCGTCCAGGAGGCCGGGTTCAGCGGGTCGGAGCCGGTCAGCTCCAGCTGGCCGAGCTTGTAGTCGGGGGTGCCGCAGAAGCTCGCGGAGTAGGTGAGGAAGGTGCGGCCGTCGTGGTAGAGCGGCTCGGGGCCCTCGTTCACCGGATGACCGGAGGTCTCCCAGCTCAGCGTGGGGCTGGAGATCACGGTGAAGGTGTTGCTCGCGAGCGTGTACGGGTTGCTCAGCGGCGCGATGACCAGGCTCTGCGCGCCGCCGTTCACGAAGCCGCTGCCGACCAGGTACAGCTTGCCGCCGGCCCGCAGCAGGCTCGCGTCGATCAGCCAGCCGCCCGGGGAGAGGTTGGAGCCGGTGAGGGAGCCCTTGTAGGTGTAGGGCCCGAGCGGGTCGGAGCCGGCGCTCTCCAGGACATGCGTGCGCTGGGAGTCGCAGCAGGCCACCCCGCTCTGCCCGGCCGAGTAGTACAGGTACCACTTGCCGTCGACGAGGTGGAGCTCCGGCGCCCAGATGTTGGTGTTGCGGGTGGGCGTGGTGTCCGACCACACCTGCACGGTCGGCGCGCCGGCGAGCCCGGCCAGGGTCGGCGCCTTGCGGATGCCGAGGACTCCGGTGAACGTCGTCGTCACCAGGTAGTAGTTGCCGGCGTAGTACTCGAGCCAGGGGTCGGCGCCTTTGGTCGATTTCAGCGGGTTGGTGTACGGGCGGCCCTCGGCCGCCGACACCGGCTGGGTCGCCGCGACCAGCGCGACGAGGAGCGCGAGCGCGACCACCAGCAGGGGTCTGCGGCGCGAGGTGCGTGCGCCAGGGCGCATCCGAAACATCCGAGGCATACAGGACCGTCCCTTGTCCCGACCTCGTTCGTCATCTCGAACAAGGTTCGTAACTTCGGCCGAACCATAAGGGGCGATCACGCGGTCGTCAATGGTTTCGACAGGCGGTCGCCCGGGGCGCGGACGGCCGCGCCGGAAGGGGGCCCATGCGGCTGTAGGGGTGGAGTCGTAACCCGTGTGAACGTCCCGGATGGTGCGCGGCGCGGAACTGACTGACGGTGGATCACGTCAGCGCCGGGTCCGTCAGCTGGTGAGATGTCAGCTGCCCGGCCGCGACGGAAGGACTCTCAGATGCGTTCTGCCCGCATGCTGCTCGCCACCGCTACGGCCACGGCCGCTCTCGCGATCGCCGCGCCGGCCTACGCCGTCACGATGGCCGACTCGGGGCAAGAGGACTCCTCCCACAGCAAGGAGTACGGCGACTCCTCCGAGAGCAAGAAGGACTCCTCGTACGGCAAGGAGCACGAGGACTCCTCGTACAGCAAGGAGCACGAGGACTCCTCGTACGGCAAGGAGCACGAGGACTCCTCGTACAGCAAGAAGCACGACTCCTACGGCAAGGAGCATGACAAGCACGGCAAGCACCACTCGCCGCGCGGTGGCATGCACACGGGCGGCGGAGCGCTGGTCCTGGTGAACGCGGACGACTGGGCCACGGCCAAGGACCCCAAGCACGACCCGGAGACGTACAAGGACAAGAGCGACTCGAGCAGCGAGGAGCACTCGTCCGGCAAGAGCGACAAGGAGTGGGGCGGCCACGACAAGGAGTGGAGCGGCGAGCACGACAAGGGTTCCTGGAAGGACAAGCACGACAAGCCGCACGGCGGGATGCACACCGGTGGCGGCGCCCTCGCCTCTCCGAGCGGCATGACCGCGGGCGGGCTGGCCGCGCTTGCCGTCGCGGGCGCGGGTCTCTACACGCTGCGGCGCAAGAAGGCCGCCGGAAACGCGGCGTGAGCCATGCCTGACGCCATAACAGCCGGGCCGCCGCAGTACGCGTCCCGCCCGTCGCGGCGGCCCGGCTGCCCCGCTCGACCTGTCGTGTCCGCTGCCGTGCCCTAGTGAGGTGGTCTTCGAATGGCAGCCAGCCCTACCGCTCCCCCCGATCCCACTCCGACGCCGGCCAGACGCAGGGCCCGCAGGGTGGCGACGGTGTTCTGGGGCGCGGCTGCCCTGCTCCTGACGGCGCACCTGGTCGTCGATCCTCCGGAGGAGCCGGCCGGCCGCCTCCGCACGCCGCACGCCCCGCCCGCTCCGGCCGTCGCGTCCTCCGCCCCGCCCGCCCCGCCCACCCCGCGCCCGGTCGGCAAGCACCTGCCGCGGTCCCGGCCGGTCCGCCTGCTGATCCCGGAGATCTCCGTCGACGCGCCCTTCACCGATCTCGCCATCGGCCGTTCGGGCCAGCTCCAACCCCCTCCCGCGGACGACACCAACCTGGTCGGCTGGTACGCCCAGGGCGCGTCGCCCGGTGAGCGGGGTACGTCGATCATCGCCGGGCACGTGGACACGGCGACCTCCCCGGCCGTCTTCGTCGAACTCGGGGAGCTGGAGAAGGGGGACCGGTTCCAGGTGGCGCGGGCCGACGGGCGCCGGGCGTCCTTCGTGGTCGACAGCGTGGAGATCTTCGACAAGGACGACTTCCCCAGCGAACGGGTGTACGGGGACACCCCCCAGGCCCAGGTACGGCTGATCACGTGCGCCGGGGACTACGACCGCAAGGCCCGGGACTACACGGCGAACCTGGTGGTCTTCGCCCATCTGGTCTGAGCGGGTCCACTCCTGCGCGTGCCGGATGGCGGGGTCGGTGGCGGGGCGGCAAAAGGTCGTACCGGCCCCGCGCCGCGGACGCCGTCCTCGGATCCGCGCCGCGGGACCCGCTGAGCCCGGATCAGGAGGACAGGGCGCCGATCCCGGCCGGTGCGGGGCGCTCGCCCGAGCCGCGGACGATCAGCCGGGTGGGGATGGTGACCGTGCGGGCCCGGGCGCGGTCGCCGTCGAGACGGGACAGGGCGGTGGTCGCGGCCGTCCTGCCGATCGCCTCGGGGTCCTGGGCGACGACGGTCAGGGCCGGTTCGAGTGCCTCCGCGAGGGCCACGTCGTCGAAGGCGACGACCGCGACGTCCTTCCGCCCGCCACGGGCGAGTTCGGTGACGATGCCCAGCGCGACCATGTTGTTGCCGGCGAACAGGGCGGTGGGCGGATCCGCCAGCTCGAGCAGCCGGGAGGTCGCGGCGGCGGCGCCGTGCTGGTCGTGGGCGCTGGTGACCAGGGCCCGGTCGTAGGGAAGGCCGGCTTCCTGGAGGGCCGAGCGGTATCCGGCCAGACGCTCGCGGCGGGTGTAGAGCTTGGTCGGCAGGTCCCCGACGAAGCCGATGCGCCGGTGACCGTGGGTGATCAGATGGGTGACGCCCTCGTGGGCGCCCGCGCGGTTGGAGCTGACCACACTGTCCGTGGCCAGGCCGACGCCCGGCCGGTCGATGAAGACCACGGGCAGGCCCGCGGCGCGATGGGCCTTGAGCGGGGAGTGGTCGGCGCCGACGGACGGCACGACCATCAGGATGCTGACGCGACGGGCCAGGAACTTGTCCGTCAGCGCGCGCTCACGGTCGGGATCGTCCGCGGAGGAGCCCATCAGAAGGGTCAGACCGCGGTCGCGGACGGTGTCCTCGATGCTGCCGGCCACGGCCCCGAAGAAGGGGTTGCCGAGGTCGGGGACGACCAGTCCGATGGTGGTGTCGGGGCCGCCGACGCGGATGTTGCGCGCCATGAGGTTCGGCTGGAAGCCGAGCCTGGCCACGGCGGCGAGAACCTGTTCCCTCGTCCGGGCGGAGGCGGGTCCGTCCTCGTTGAGGACGCGGGAGACGGTCTTGGCGCTGACACCCACCTCACGGGCGACGTCGGCCAGGGTGGGGCGGCGGTTCGCTGCCATGGAGAAGGCGTCTCCTGTGCTCGTCGGGTTCCGGCCGCGGCCTCGGCCGGAAACCTGTGAGTTGATGACATCGTGCGGTCAGGTGGCCTGCACTCCGGCGGCCTTCGCGGCGTCGGAGTCCGCTACGACAGTACCTCCGGCCTCGTCGAGGGTGAGCGCGCCGGTCATGATGGCGACGACCTCCGCCATCGAGTAGTCGGAAGGCTTGATCAGGGCCGCGCGACGGCCCAGCCGGTGGACGTGGATCCGGTCGGCGATCTCGAAGACGTGCGGCATGTTGTGGCTGATCAGCACCACCGGCATGCCCTTGTCGCGGACCCGGCGGATCAGGTCCAGCACCTGACCGGACTCCTTCACACCGAGTGCGGCGGTGGGTTCGTCCATGACGACGACACTGCGCGCCCAGGCGACGGAACGAGCCACCGCGACGGCCTGCCGCTGCCCGCCGGACAGGGTCTCCACCGACTGCGTGAGCGACCGCAGCCCGATCTTCAGATCGGCCATGTGCTCGGCGGCCTCCTGACGCATGCGCTTCTTGTCCAGCATCCGGAAGACACTGCCGAGCACACCGGGGCGGCGCAGTTCGCGGCCGAGGAACATGTTCGAGGCGATGTCCATGGACGCGGCCACCGCCAGGTCCTGGTAGACGGTCTCGATGCCGTGCGCGCGGGCGCTCTGCGGACCGGAGAACTGAATGGGCTCGCCGTTCAGGCGGATCTCACCCGCGTCCGGGACCACCGCGCCGGTGAGCGCCTTGATGAGGCTGGTCTTGCCGGCTCCGTTGTCACCGATGACGGCGAGCACCTCACCGGGCAGCAGGTCGAAGTCGGCGCCGTCGATGGCGGTGACATGGCCGTAGCGCTTGACCAGCCCGCGGGCCTGCAGAACGGGGGTCACGGAGGTGGCGGTCATCGGGCCTTCTTCCGGGAGATCTGGTCGACGGTCACCGCGAGGATCACCAGCACACCGGTGATCAGCGTCTGGTAGATGGAGGCGACGCCCATCAGTTGGAGCCCGTTGCGGAAGACACCGACGATGAGGACGCCGATGAAGGTGCCCAGGACCGACCCGCGCCCGCCGAAGAGGCTGGTGCCGCCGAGCACCACGGCGGTGATGCTGTCGAGGTTGTCGGTCTGCCCCGCCTGCGGGTCGCCCACCCCGGTGCGGGAGATGAGCAGCAGCGCGGCGATGCCGTACAGCAGGCCGGCCACGGTGTAGACGCCGATGGTCAGCCGGGAGGTGCGGATGCCGTTCAGCCGGGCCGCCTCCGGGCTGTTGCCCAGGGCGTACACGTGGCGTCCCCAGGCGGTGCTGCTCAGGGCGTAGGCGAGGAGGAGGAACAGCGCGATGGTGACCAGGGAGCCGTAGGTGATGTCGGTGCGGCCGAGCGGGAAGGTCTCGCCGAGGGCCGTCAGCGGGCCGGGCAGGTTCGTGACGGTCTGTTCCTCGGAGTAGATGTGGGTCAGCGCGAACGCCACATTGAGCATGCCGAGGGTCACGATGAACGGCGGCAGCGGGATCTTCTGCACCAGCAGCCCGTTCAGCAGACCGAACCCGCCGCACACCGCGAGGCCCAGCGCGATGGCGAGCAGCGGCGGCAGCGATCCCTCCGCCGCCATCTTGGCGATGACGATGCTGCCGAACGCCATCACCGCCCCGCACGACAGGTCGATGCCCGCGGTGAGGATGATCAGGGTCTGGCCGATGGCGAGGGTGCCGACGACCATGACCTGCTGCACGATCAGGGAGAAGTTCCCGCCCGTGAGGAACTGGTCGGTCGAGAAGGAGAAGAAGACGCAGGCGAGGAGAAGGGCGGCCAGCGGCCCGGTGGTGGGCTGCATGAGCAGCCTGCGGGCCGTGCTCGGTGCCTTGATCCCGGCGTACGGCGCGGACGTGGACGGCGGCGTGGACGGTGGCGTGGACGTGGCAGTCATGCGAAGTCCTTGACGTCAGGGTGAGGGGCGGCCCGCTCCCGGTCGGGGAGGAGGAGCCGGGCCGCCGACTGAGGGGTGAGCGGTGCGGGCGGTCCTCGGGGCGGCTCAGCCCCAGCAGTTCTCCAGGCCGTAGGCGGTGTCCTTGCCGGTGACCCCCGCCTGCGCCTTGTCGGTGATCAGGGTGACGCCGGTGTCGGTGTAACCGGACACCTTCGTGCCGTTCTTCGCGTACGTCGCGACGGCCTTGACGCCCTCCGCGGCCATCTTCAGCGGGTACTGCTGGGAGGTGGCCGCGATCTTGCCGTCCTTGACCGCCTGGGTGCCCGTGCAGCCGCCGTCGACCGAGACGATCAGGACGTCCTTCTCCCGACCCTTGGCCTTGAGCGCGGTGTAGGCGCCCAGCGCCGCCGGCTCGTTGATGGTGTAGACGACGTTGATGCCGGGTTCCTTCTGGAGGCAGTTCTCCATCGCGGTCTGGCCCTTGGCCTGGTCGCCACCGGTGTCCTGCGAGCAGACCACCGCCGGGTCCTTCGCGCCGACGCCGAAGCCCTTCAGGAAGCCGTCGTGCCGCTGGACGCCGACGGAGACGCCCGGTGCGAGGTCCAGGGTGGCGATCTTCGCCGCCTTGCCCTTCATGGCGGCCTTGGCGTACTCGCCGATCAGCTGTCCGGCCTTGAAGTTGTCCGTGGCGAACAGGGCGTCGACGGCGCTCTGCGGCTCGGTCGGGGTGTCCAGCGCGATGACCAGGACGCCCTTGGCACGGGCCTTCTCGATCGCCGGCACGATCGCCTTGGAGTCGCTCGGGGTGATCAGGATGCCCTTCACCCCGGAGGCCACCATGTTCTCGATCGCGGTGACCTGCCCGGCGTTGTCGCCGTCGAACTTGCCCGCCGCGCTGACCAGTTGCACGCCGTTGTCCTTGGCGGCCTGCTCCGCGCCCTCCTTCATCTTCACGAAGAACGGGTTGGTGTCGGTCTTGGTGATCAGGCCCACCTTCACATCGCCCGAGCCGCCGGCTGCGGAACTCGACCCGGAACCGGATCCGCAGGCCGTCAGGGCGAGCGCCGCGACACCCGTGCAGGCGGCGACTCTGAGGAGGGAGAGGGACGGACGAGTGGTGCGAGGCATGAACGACTCCTGCGGGATTGCGAGCGGACGCGGCCGGCATCGGAGCATGCCGTCCCGAGGTGTCATCGTTGACTTATGTCATCGTTGACACTGCATGGCGAGGATGATGGACTCCGTCTCCCGGCAACGTCAATGCCTTGCCCCCGTCACAAATCGGCAACGTCCCCGGCCGTCGCCCACCCGTGACCGCTCCGCGGCGGCGCGGCGCGCCCGGGTCGCCCGGCCTTCGAGAGAAGAGCAGCCCATGAGCCTGCGTCAGATCACCGTCCTCGGGGAGTGCGTCGCGGACGCGTTCGCCGCACCCGGGGGCGCCGCGAACGAACTCGCCCTGCGTGTGCTGCCCGGCGGCGGACCCGCGAACACCGCCGTGGCCCTGGCCCGGCTGGGCACCCCGGCCCGCTTCCTGGCACGGCTCTCCACCGACGTGTTCGGCCGCCTGTTCCGCTCCCACCTGGAGGCGTCCGGGGTGGACCTGTCGCACGCCGTCGAGGCGGCCGAGCCCAGCACCCTGGCCGTCGCGGAACTGGACACCCAGGGGCAGGCCGCGTTCTCCTTCCACGCGCAGAACACGGCCGACTGGCAGTGGACGGCCGCGGAACTGGCCGGGGCGGACCTGTCCGGCACCGCCTGTGTGCACACGGGATCGCTGGCCCTGGTCCGTGAGCCCGGGGCGGCGGTGGTGGAGGAGTTCCTGGCGGCGGCCGCACCCGGGGCCACCCTCAGCATCGACCCCAACGTCCGGCCGCTGCTGGTGCGCCCCGAGGTCTACCGGGCGAGGCTGGAGCACTGGTGCCGCCTCGCGGACGTGCTGCGGCTGAGCGAGGAGGACCTGGAACTCCTCCTGCCCGGCACCGCCCCCGAGCGGGCCTGCGACCTCTGGCACGCGGCCGGGGCGCGGCTCGTCGTGATCACGCGCGGCGCCGACGGCGCTCTGGCCTCGCTCGACGGCGAACGGGTGGAGGTGCCCGCGGTGGCCGCGCGGGTGGTCGACACGGTCGGGGCCGGGGACTCCTTCACCGCCGGACTGCTGCACCACCTCGGCACCCGAGGGCTCCTCGGCGGCCGGCTGACGGATCTCCGGCTCGACGACGTCGCGGAGGCCTGCGGGTTCGCCGCCCGGGTGGCCGCTCTGACCTGCTCGGTCGCCGGCCCCAACCCGCCGTGGCGGAACCAGCTGGCGCCGCTCGCGACGGCCGAGCACGCCTGACTGGCGGGCGGGCCGCGCGGGGCGATCTCGCAAGGACCGTTGACGCGTCGGACGGATTGCCCCATCATCGGGCACTCGATGTCATCGATGTCATCGACGGCTAGATGTCATCGATGACACAGTCAACGATGACACCCCGGCCGACGCCGTGGACGTCGGCGCCGGCCGGGGTGTCCCTCTCGTTCGCTCCCCACTGCGGCCTCGGGACCGCCGCGTGGAGGACCGCGGCAAGGAGACAGCATGAGCTCTGCACGCGTATCCCGGCATGCCCGCGCCCGGCTGATCGCGGCCGTGGCGACCGTGTGCGCCCTGTCCGCCGCCCCGCTCGCCCCCCGGGCGGTCGCCGCCGACACCCCGACGTACACCGAGACCTACCGACCCCAGTTCCACTTCACCCCGCAGAAGAACTGGATGAACGACCCCAACGGCCTCGTGTACTACAAGGGCGAGTACCACCTCTTCTACCAGTACAACCCCAACGGGAACTCCTGGGGCGACATGTCCTGGGGGCACGCGGTGAGCAAGGACCTCGTGCACTGGGAGGAGCTGCCGCTCGCGCTGTCGCACGACGACGAGGAGATGGTGTTCTCCGGCAGCGCGGTCGTCGACTGGAACAACACCACCGGGTTCGGCACCAAGGAGAACCCGCCCATGGTGGCGGTCTACACCAGCGCCTACAAGAACGGCGGCAAGCAGGCCCAGTCGCTCGCCTACAGCACCGACCGCGGCCGCACCTGGACCAAGTACGACGGCAATCCCGTCCTCGACATCGGCTCCAAGGAGTTCCGCGACCCCAAGGTCCAGTGGTACGCGCCGACCCAAAGCTGGCTGATGACGGTGTCGCTGTCCACCGAGCACAAGGTGCGGTTCTACTCGTCGAAGAACCTCAAGGACTGGGACCTGCTCAGCGAGTTCGGGCCGCAGGGCGCGACGGGCGGGGTGTGGGAGTGCCCCGACCTGTTCCCGCTGGCCGTCGACGGGGACGAGAACAACATCAAGTGGGTCCTGGTCGTCAACATCAACCCCGGTGGCATCGCGGGCGGTTCGGCCGCCCAGTACTTCATCGGCGACTTCGACGGCACGACGTTCACCGCCGACGACAAGGGCACCTACACCCCGCCCGCAGGCACCGTCGTACAGGACTTCGAAGGCGCCGGCTTCGGCGCGTGGACGACCACCGGGACCGCGTTCGGACAGGGACCGGCGGCCGGGGCGCTGGACGGGCAGTCGACGGTCGGCGGCTTCGACGGCAAGGGCCTCGCCAACAGCTTCCACGGCGGTGACGGCGCCACCGGCACCCTCACCTCCCCCTCCTTCACCGTCGACAGCCCCTATCTGAACTTCAGGATCGGCGGCGGACGGCACGAGCACCGGGACGGCACGGTCCAGGAGCGCGGACCCGTGCCCGAGGGGACGGTCCTCGCCGACTTCGAGGGCGGCGGCTACGGCGACTGGACCAGGACCGGCGACGCCTTCGGCACCGCACCGGCCACCGGCACCCTCCCCGGCCAGCAGCGGGTCTCCGGCTTCCTGGGGAACGGGCTGGTGAACACCTTCCTGAACGGCGACTCCACCACCGGCACCCTCACCTCACCCGAGTTCACCATCGACAAGGACTACATCGACTTCCTGATCGGCGGCGGCACCCACCCCGCCGCCTACGCCCACCCCACCGCCGTCGAACTCGTCGTCGACGGGAAGGTCGTGCGCAGCGCCACCGGAAAGGACAGCGAGGCCCTCGACTGGGCCGCCTGGGACGTCCGCGACCTCGCCGGCCAGAAGGCCCGGATCAGGATCGTCGACGACAACACCGGCGGCTGGGGCCACATCAACGTCGACCACATCGTCATGTCCGACACCAAGGCGCAGCCCGTCTCCGACGAGACCGCCGTGAACCTCGTCGTCGACGGCAGGGTCGTCCGCAGCGCCACCGGCACCGACAGCGAGACCCTGGACTGGGCCTCCTTCGACCTGCGCCCCTACCTCGGCGAACAGGCCCGGATCCAGATCGTCGACCTGAACACCGGCGGCTGGGGCCACATCCTCGCCGACGGGTTCACCACCGCCGACGCCCCCGCCAAGTCCGTCGTGCAGCGCGCCGACTGGGCCGACTACGGCAAGGACTACTACGCGGCGGTGTCCTGGGAGGACGCTCCGGACGGCAAGCGGTACATGATCGGCTGGATGAGCAACTGGGACTACGCCGGTGCCGTCCCCACCTCCCCCTGGCGTGGCGCGCAGACCGTCCCCCGGGAGATGGCCCTGCGCACGATCGACGGCCGCGTCCGGCTGACCAGCACACCGGTGAACACGCTGAACTCGCTGCGCCGGCAGCCCCCGGCGACCGCCGCCGGCGTCACCGTCACCAACACCTCACAGCCCCTGATCGGCGCCGCCGCCCAGGGCGACGCGCTCGACATCGAGGCGACCTTCTCCCTGAAGGACGCCGAACGCTTCGGCCTGAAGGTCCGCACCGGCGCCGGGGGAGAGGAGACCGTCATCGGCTACGACACCAAGGCCCAGGAGCTGTACGTCGACCGCACCCGCTCCGGTGCCGTGGACTTCCACGGCACCTTCCCCGGCGTGCAGCGGGCCCCGCTGAAGCCGGTGAACGGCAAGGTGCGCCTGCGGATCCTGGTCGACCGGTCGTCCGTCGAGGTCTTCGGCGGCAGCGGCGAGGCCGTGATCACCGACCAGATCTTCCCCCACCCCGACAGCCGGGGCGTGCGGGTCTTCGCCGAGAACGGTTCGGCGCACCTGAACACCGCCCGCGTCTGGCACCTCGGCTCCTACCGCGACTGATCCCCGACCCGGAGGACACCACCCGTGAACAAGACCCTGCTCGCCGAGTTCACCGCCCGCGAGGGAGCACAGGAGGAGGTCGCCCGCCTGCTGCGGGACTACGCCCGCAAGGTGCGCGAGGAGGAGGGGAACCTCGCCTTCGACGTCTACACCAAGGCCTCCGCGCCCCGCGCCTACTGGATCTTCGAGGTGTACCGGGACGAGGACGCCTTCCAGGCCCACCTGAAGGCCCCGTACGGCGGCCCGTTCAACGCGGCGCTCGCCCCGCTGATCGAGGAGGACGCCTCCGTGCTGACGTTCCTCGACCCAGTGAGCTGAGTCTCTCAGCCGTCGGCGCGTCCGGTCAGGCGGTCACCGGGCGCGCCGAATCCCGGATCACCAGCTGTGTGCTCAGCACGACGTGGTCGTCGGAGGTGTGGCCCACCTCGCGCTCCAGAGCCAGGCGCACGGCGGTGCGCCCCAGCTCCTCGTACGGCACGCGGACCGTGGTGAGGGCCGGGGTGAGGTCGGCGGCGAACGGGACGTCGTCGAAGCCGACCACGGAGACATCGCCCGGGACGCGCAGACCGGCCTCGCGCAGGGCGGCCAGCGCCCCCAGCGCCACCACGTCGGACCCGGCGAAGACGGCGGTGAAGCCGACGTTCGCGCGCAACGCCTCCCGTGTGCGCAGATAGCCCGACTTGCGGGTGTAGTCGCCGGAGGTGTCCAACTCCTCGGCGTAGGGGACGCCATGGGCGCGCAGGGCGTCCCGGTGGCCGAGGCGCCGCTCCTCCGCGCTGCTGAATCCGGGGGCGCCGCTCAGGAAGAGCACACGCCGGTGCCCGCCCGTCAGCAGATGCGCCGTGGCCTGGAAGGCGCCGCCCCGGTTGTCGTAGTCCACCACCGTCGCCGGGACGCCCTTGGGCAGGGGCGGCCGGCCGCACAGCACCAGCCGGGACCCCGCCGAGGCCAGCGCCTTGGCGTAGTCGGCCATCCGCTGGTGGTAGGCGTCGTCCGGCACCGTGCCGCCGACCAGGATGACCGCCGCGGCGTGCTGTTCCCGCATGAGCTGGACCAGATCGTCCTCCCGCCCCGTGTCGCCCTTGGTGGAGCAGACCAGGCTGAGCCGACCCCGGCCGCTGGCCTCCTGTTCCACTCCGGCGGCCACATGGGCGAGGGACGGACCGGTGATGTCCTTGAGGACGAGGGCGATGGGGCCGGCGACGCGCCCGGACAGCGCCTTGGCATGGACGTTCACGACGTAGTGCAGGGATTCGACGGCGGCCATGACCCGTTCCCGGGTCTCCGTGGACACCGGGTAGTTGCCCGCGAGGGTCCGGGAAACGGTTGCTACCGAAACGCCGGCCTTCGCGGCGACATCGCGGATCGTGCTCGGCCGGTCGGCCGACCTGCTCCTCCGCTTGGCCTTCCTCACTCCCGCGCCACTGGGCGTGCCTTCTCCGTCGTCCTTCACGGCTCCGACGTTACTGCATGGTGCGTGCCTGGCCGGACCGCAGCTTGGCCTCCTGGGTGTAGTAAACGTTTCTATCCCCCGGGAAACCCTTCCACGGCCGATCGATGGTCCTGACGTCGGCACAGTAACCGGTTACTCAAATCAGGCCTTCGGCCGCACCCCCCGCAGCCGTCGGCGCCCCCGTGACTCCTGGCGCGCCCTCCGTGGCCGCTAGCGTGCCCCCATGACGAAGACGACCTCACCGGCGTCCCCCCTGCTGACCCCGCGCGCCCTCAACCGCGCGACCCTCGACCGGCAGCTGCTGCTGCGCCGGTCGCCGCTCTCCGCGAGGGCCGCCGTCGAGCACCTCCTCGGCCTCCAGGCGCAGAACGTGAATCCGCCGTACTACGCGCTCGCCGCCCGCCTCGACGGCTTCGCCCCCGAGCAGCTGTCGGAGCTGATGGCCGACCGGGAGGCCGTCCGTATCGTCACCTTGCGCTCGACCCTGCACACCCACACCGCCGACGACTGCCTCACCCTGCGGCCGCTGGTGCAGCCCGCCCGCGAGCGGGAGCTGAGGGCCTTCCGCGAGGGCCTCGCCGGCGTCGACCTGGACCGGCTCGCCGCGCTCGCCCGCGACCTCGTCGAGGCCGAGCCGCGCACCATGAAGCAGCTGCGGGAGGCGCTGCTCGCCGAGTGGCCCGGCGCCGATCCGCAGGCCCTCGGTCTCGCCGCCCGCTGCCGGCTGCCCCTCGTCCAGGTCACCCCGCGCGGGCTGTGGGGCAGAAGCGGGCAGGTGGCTCTCACCACCGCCGAGCACTGGCTGGGCCGCCCCGCCGAACCCGCCCCGCGGCCGGAGGCCGTCGTCCGGCGCTACCTCGCCGCCTTCGGTCCCGCCTCCGTCAAGGACATGCAGACCTGGGCCGGCCTGACCCGGCTGCGCGAGGCCTTCGAGCGCCTGCGCCCGAGCCTGCTCACCTTCCGGGACGAGCACGGCGTCGAACTGTTCGACCTCCCCGACGCCCCCCGCCCCGACCCCGACACCCCGGCCCCGCCCCGCTTCCTCCCCGAGTTCGACAACCTGCTCCTCTCCCACGCCGACCGCACCCGCGTCGTGCCGCCCGCCTATTGGGGCCGCACCTGGCAGGGCAACCAGGCCCACCGCGTGCTCCTCGTCGACGGCTTCCTGGCCGGGGTGTGGAAGCCGGAGGGCGACACGCTGGTCGTCGAGCCGTTCGGGACGCTGACGGACCGGCAGCGGCGGGACGTCCTCGCCGAGGCCGAACGGATGCTGGCGACCCTGCACCCGGGCACGCCGTACGACATCCGGTTCGGGACCGTCGTACGGCCGTGAACGCTTTTCGGGCATTGGAAAGGGGGCGCTGCGGGCCGCTCGTGGAGGCTCGCAGCGCCCCCTGGTTCATCACCTGAGGGGGTGCTCAGGACTACCGCTGGGTCACGAGGTGACCTGCGCGGTCACCAGGCTGGAGAACGTGGTCAGCCGGGTGTAGATGCCGGGGTAGTCGGCATCCGCGCAGCCCTCGCCCCAGGACGTGATCCCTGCCAGGACGCCCCCGATGAGCAGGGGACCGCCGCTGTCGCCCTGGCAGGTGTCTGTGCCGCCGGAGGTGGATCCGGCGCAAACCATGTCGGACTGGACGAAGTCCGAACCGTAGGCGCTCGCACACGTGGAGTCGGACGTGATCGGGACGGTCGCGGTCCGCAGCTGGTTGGAGGAGCTGCCGCCCGAGGAGGTGGTGCCCCAGCCGAGGATGCGGGCCGTGGTGCCGGCCGCGTACACGCCCGTCTGGGAGGAGGAGACGTACTTGGCCGTGGTGTACGGCATCGACGTCGACAGCGTCAGCACGGCCACGTCGTCGCCGTTGGTGACGTCCGAGTAGCTCGGGTGGATCCAGATCTTGCTGACCCGGCTGACCGTGCCGTTCGTGCCGTTGCGGTAGGTGCGGCCGCCCACGACTCTGACGCTGCTGGTGGTCTCGCCGACCATGCAGTGCGCGGCCGTGACGACCTTGGTGGGCGAGACGAGCGTGCCGCCGCAGAACTGGCTCTGCGAGGCGTCCGTGATCTGCATCATGAACGGGTACGCGGTCGTGGTGGTCGTCGTGCCGCCCACGATCGGCTGCGGCGCGGCCATCGCGGACGGCGCGCCGAGCAGCGCGGTCGCCGCCGCTGCGGCGGTCGCCGCGACGACGGCGGCGGTCTTCTTGACACGGGTGAACCCGAACATGCGTCTCCTCGGTGGGGGTTGCCGGTGGGGGGTCGCGCGGGTGTGGGGGGGTGCACAGGGGCCGCGGGACCGGCCCCTGTGTGCCCGGCGAGCGGCACGTCACTTACGCTAGGGGTGGGCGCTCCGCCCTCCCAATGAGGGAACCCCCTAGGGGAGTCGGGGAGGGAAAACCCTCGGTGGTCCCTCGGCAAACCCGCGCGGACGGTGAAACCCGTGCCCGCCAGTCAACCCGAGGAACCGTCACTTCGCATGGCGCCCCGCCGCCAATCGGACGATGTCCACCCGGGAGCGGATCCCCAGCTTGCGGTAGACCCGGGTCAAGGTGGCCTCGACCGTCTTGACGCTGATGAACAGCCGGGCGGCTATCTCCCGGTTGGTGGCGCCCTCCATGACCAGCGCGGCCACCTGACGTTCCATCGAGGCCAGCCCCTCCAGCGCGTCGGACGCCGGCGCCGGCGCGGGCACGACGGCCGGCTCGGCCGGACCCCGGGCCGTTTCCGCGGCCGCCGCGTCGACCTGCCGCAGCCACGGCAGCGCCCGGCACCGCCTGAACAGCCGCGCCGCCTCGTCGTACGAGGTCGGGCCCGGCCGCCGGGTGCGCAGCCGGGCCAGCGCGAACGCCGCCCGTGCCTCCTCCAGCCCGTACCCCAGCTTGGCCAGCCGGTCCTGAACGGACGTCAGCCGGACCAGCGCCCCGTCCAGGTCGCCCCGCGCCGCCCGTACCAGGGCCTCCGCCCGGTCCAGCACCGCCAGCACGCTCTCCCGGCCCAGCCGCAGCGCGTGCTCCCGGGTGACGTCGATGACGTCCTGTGCCTCGATCGGCTCACCGATCCGGACCAGCGCCTCGGCGAGGTCGCCCTGCCAGCGGCCGCGTGCCGGGTCGGTGATGCCCAGGCCCTGCTCCAGCTCCCGCACCCGGCGCAGCGAGCCGACCGCGCCCGCCGCGTCGCCGGCGACCAGCTGGGCGTGGCCCAGCGCGGCCAGGGCGCGCGAGAGGTACATCTGGTCGCCGTCCTCCTCGGCCCGGTCGGCGGCCTCCCGGGCCAGCGCCAGCGCCCGGTCGACGTCACCGCCGGAGGCCTCCGCCATGGAGGTGAGCATGGCGGAGGCGCCCAGCCCGATGCCCGAGTCGCGGGCCAGCCGCAGGCTCTCCCGGGCCAGGTCCAGGGCGCGCCCGCAGTGCCCGGAACGCAGTTCGGTGTCGGCCAGGAACCGCTGGAAGTGCACCTCGCTCTCGACCATGCCGCGCCGGCGCACCTCGCGCAGCAGCGCGGTGATGGTGGCGCGGGCCTCCGGCAGCTGATCGCTCATCAGCAGCCAGCGGAAGCGGGCCATGCCGGCGCCGTTGTGATGGCACGCCACATACGGGTCCTGGGGCTCCTTCAGGGCCCGTTTGATGGTGGTCGGCGCGAGCGGATGGCCCATCAGCAGTTCGATCGAGGCCTGGAGCGACAGCGCCATCAGCTCGGTGCGCCGGTCGCCGCCCCGGGCGGCCAGCTCCGCGGTGTGCGCGGCCTCCTGGCGGGCCTCGGCGAAGTCGCCCTCGACGACCAGCTTGCGCCACGCCAGCCGGTAGTGGACCAGGGCGAGCAGCCGGGGGTCGTCGCCCGCGTCGGCGAGGGCCTGCGGGAAGACGGCGTCGACCTCGCCGAGGGACTGCCCGGCCGCCTCGATCACCACCTCCCAGGCCCGCACCCGTTCGGCGGGCACGCTCGCCCGGGTCAGCACCTCCCGCGCGATGTCCCGGGCGAGGTCGACCTCTCCGGCGGTGATGGCGTCCTCGGCGGCCTGGAGCCGGCGCTCGTCCGGTGCGGGCATGCCGTCCGGCGGGGTGTGCCGGGCGGCGAGCAGCCCGAGCGAGGCGGCGACCGAGGGGGCGCCCCGGTCCCGGGAGAGCGCCGCGGCCTCGGCGAGCCGGGCGGCCACCTCGGGGTCGGTGCCGGTGGTCGCGAGAGCGAGGTTGCGGGCCCGTTCGATGGGGTCGGAGGCGGCGGTGGACAGCGCGGCGTGCGCGGCCCGGCGTTCCTGCGCGGGCGCCTCCGCGTACAGCGCGGCCGAGATCAGCGGATGCGCGAACCGCACGGCGGGCCCCTCGGGCTCCGTCGCCAGCAGTCCGAGGGCCGCGGCCTGGGCGGTCTCCGCCTCGGCGTTCTCCCGGCCGGCCGCGTGCAGCAGCGCCAGCGTCGGGCGGGCGCCGGCGCTCGCCACGAGCAGGGTGCGGCGGGCATCGTCGGAGAGCATCTCCAGGCGGCTGAGGACGAGGGCGCGCAGCGAGGTCGGCACCGGCAGCGGCTCGCCGGGGCGCGGCGGGGTCGGGCTCTCGCCGAGGGCGCGGCCGAGCTCCAGGGCGAACAGCGGGTTGCCGCCGCTGGTGCGGTGGATCTCGCGGACCGTGGAGCGCGGCAGGTCGGTGTAGCCGCGGTGGTCGAGCAGGGCGGAGACCTGGGCGCGGGAGAGGGGGTTGAGGCGGACGGCGAGGGTGTCGGGCGGGGACGCGCGTAGATGACGGTCGTACTCCTGCCCCTCCGTCCGGACCGCGCACAGCAGTTGGACGGGGGTGTCGCCCAGCCGGCGGGCGGCGAAGCCGAGGAGTTCGGCGCTGGCGGAGTCCAGCCACTGGAGGTCGTCGGCGACGAGCAGCACGGGGCCGGCGGCGGCCAGCGCGCGCAGGGCCGACAGGACGGCCAGACGCAGGGCGAGGCCGTCGCGTTGCAGGGTCGATTCCCCGCGGCCGGTGAGCGCCGACTCCAGGGCTGTGCGCTGGGCCGACGGCAGCTTGTCCGAAATTTCGTCGAGGACCAGCCCGAAGAGGTCCGCCAGCGCGAGGAAGGGGAGGTGGGATTCGGACTCGGTGGCCGAGCAGCGCAGGACGGTGCGGGCCGACTCGCCGTAATCCGCGGCCAATGCCCGCAGCACGGTCGACTTTCCTATTCCGGCGGGGCCGTGGAGCAGCACACTGCCGCCGCGGGCGAGCTGGTCACGGGCGGCCGTGAACAGCTCCTCCCGGCCGATGACCAGGTCGGGGCGGCATCTGGCAGGCTCCTTGAAGTCCCGTCGCACGGTCACCGCTCCCCTCCGTGTGTCGTGTCCGGGCCAAATTCTAGGCAACGTCCCATTGAAATTCGGAGGGACGGCGTGGTGAGGGATATAACAGCCGGGGCATCGGGAAATTCATCCGGACGGTGGCTGAATGGGAGGTCGTCGCGGGGAGCCCTTCCTGGCCGGATCCGACTGCCGCGATCCGGCCGCCGGCTACGGCAGCAACCCCGCTCTGCGGGCAGCGACCACCGCCTCCCCGCGGGTGTGGGCGCCGAGCTTGCGCATCGCCGAGCGCAGATAGCCCTTGACCGTCTCCGGCCGCAGTCCCAGCCGCTCGGCCGCCGCCGCGTTCGTCGCCCCCGCCGCCACGCAGGTCAGGACGTCCACCTCGCGCGGCGCCAGGACGGCCTCCTCCGCCGCCGGCCCCGAGGTCAGCAGTCCGCACGCGGCGAGGAGTTCCGCGCGCAGCGACGGGTCGGGGATGCGCGGGGCCAGAGCGCGCAGCGCCGCGTGCGCCTCCCGGACCTGCTCCCAGCCGGCCGCCGTCGCGGGACCGGCCTGCGGGCGTGCCGCCGCCAGCACGGCACGCGCCTCGTCGTCGACCACCAGCGCCTGCTCCACGTCCCGCGCCACCTCGACGGCCGCGTTCAGCGTGCGGTCGCCCAGCGGCTGGGCCGTGCGCAGGGCGCCGTAGAGCACTCCGCGCACCCGGCGGCGTACCACCACCGGGATGGCGAGGACCGAGCGCAGGCCCTCCTCGGCGACCGCCGTGTCGTACTCGTGGCTGATCTGCCGGGAGAGGGAGTAGTCGGTCACGGCGCACGGGCGGGCCTGGGCGACCACCTTGCCGCCGAGGCCGAAGCCGGAGGTCACCGCGAGCCCCCGCAGCGCGACCGTGGACGCGCCGCTCAGTTCGCTGATCCGCATCCTCCGCCGCCCCGGCTCCACCAGACCGCCGAAGGCGACCGGCAGCCCCGTCGCCCGCCGCAGCCGTGCCAGCGCGCCCCGGATCTCCACCGCTCCGGCCGCCTCCGTCGTCACCTGCCCGCCCTTCCTCGCACCCCGGGTGCCCCCCGTTCGGGGGTAGTGAGACCCGTATCACGGATTACACGATGGCAGAGAGCCGCCCGGCAATGGTCCGGCACAGAGGAGGACAGATGACGACGGCCACGGAACAGTTCCGCAGGGCACGGAACTTCCTGCTGGAACACCGCGAGGACTACGCCACCGCCTACAACGGTTTCGCCTGGCCCCGTCCCGAGCACTTCAACTGGGCCCTCGACTGGTTCGACGTCATCGCGGACGGCAACGACCGCACCGCCCTGCACATCGTCGAGGAGGACGGCTCCGAGGTCCGGCTCTCCTTCGCCGAGCTGTCCGAGCGCTCCGACCGCGTCGCCAACCTGCTGCGCGAGCGCGGCGTCGCGGCCGAGGACCGCGTGCTCGTCATGCTCGGCAACCAGGCCGAGCTGTGGGAGGTCGCCCTCGCCGCGATGAAGCTGCGGGCCGTCGTCATCCCGGCGACCCCGCTGCTCGGCCCCGCCGATCTGTGCGACCGCGTCGAGCGCGGGCGGGTCCGGCACGTCGTCGTGCGCGCGGCGGACGCCGGGAAGTTCGACGAGGTGCCCGGCGACTACACCCGTACGGCCGTCGGCGGCGTGCCGGAGGGCTGGCAGCCGTACGAGGACGCCCACACCGCCTCGGCCGAGTTCCTGCCCGACGGCCCGACCCTCGCCGACGACCCGCTGATGCTGTACTTCACCTCCGGGACGACGGCCCGCCCCAAGCTCGTCGAGCACACGCACACCTCCTACCCGATCGGGCATCTGGCGACGATGTACTGGATCGGTCTCAAGCCGGGCGACGTGCACCTCAACATCTCCTCCCCGGGCTGGGCCAAGCATGCCTGGTCCAATCTGTTCGCGCCGTGGAACGCGGAGGCGACCGTCTTCCTCCACAACTACACGCGCTTCGACCCGGCCCGGCTGATGGCGGAGATGGACCGGGCGGGCGTGACGACGTTCTGCGCGCCGCCGACCGTGTGGCGGATGCTCATCCAGGCCGACCTGACGCAGCTGCGCACCCCGCCCCGCGAGGCCGTCGCCGCGGGCGAGCCGCTCAACCCGGAGGTCATCGAGCAGGTGCGGCGGGCCTGGGGCGTGACCATCCGGGACGGCTTCGGCCAGACGGAGACGGCCGTGCAGATCGCCAACAGCCCCGGGCAGGAGCTGAAGACCGGCTCCATGGGGCGGCCCAGCCCCGGCTACCGGGTGGAGCTGCTCGACCCGGTGTCCGGCGCGCCGGGCGCCAGGGAGGGCGAGATCGCGCTCGATCTGTCGGCGCGGCCGGTCGGCCTGATGACCGGTTACCACGGCGACGCCGACCGCACCGCGGAGGCGATGGCGGGCGGCTACTACCGCACGGGCGACATCGGGGAACGGGACGAGAACGGTTACATCACCTATATCGGGCGGAGCGACGACGTCTTCAAGGCCTCCGACTACAAGATCAGCCCGTTCGAGCTGGAGAGCGCGCTGCTGGAGCACGAGGCGGTCGCCGAGGCGGCCGTCGTCCCGGCGCCGGACGAGCTGAGGCTGGCCGTGCCCAAGGCGTACGTCGTCCTCGCCGACGGCTGGGAGCCCGGGCCCGACACCGCGAAGGTGCTGTTCGAGCACTCGCGGGAGGTCCTCGCCCCCTACAAGCGGATCCGGCGGCTGGAGTTCGCGCCGCTGCCCAAGACCGTCTCCGGCAAGATCCGCCGGATCGAGCTGCGTGAGGCCACCGCGGCCGGTTCGGCCGCCGAGTACCGCGAGGAGGACTTCCGGTGAGCGAGCCGTCCTACACGCACGGGACGGGCGACACCGCCCTGCTCGGGGACACCATCGGAGCCAACCTGGACCGGGCCGTCGCGGCCTGGCCGGACCGTGAGGCGCTGGTCGACATGGTGTCGGGGCGGCGCTGGACCTACGCCCGGTTCGCCGCCGACGTCGACGAGCTGGCGTACGCGCTGCTCGCGAACGGGGTCACCAAGGGCGACCGGGTGGGCATCTGGGCGGTCAACTGCCCCGAGTGGGTCCTGGTCCAGTACGCCACGGCCCGTATCGGCGCCGTCCTGGTGAACATCAACCCCGCCTACCGCACCCACGAGGTCGAGTACGTCCTCAACCAGGCCGGCGTCTGTCTGCTCTTCGCGTCCCTCGGCCACAAGACGAGCGACTACCGGGCGATGGTCGAGGAAGTGCGCGGCCGGTGCCCGCGGTTGCGGCAGACCGTGTTCATCGGCGACCCGGGCTGGGAGGCGTTCGTCGCGCGTGGCACGCCTGCCGCGTTCCCGGAACTGTCCTGCGACGACCCGATCAACATCCAGTACACGTCGGGCACGACGGGCTTCCCGAAGGGGGCGACCCTCTCCCACCACAACATCCTCAACAACGGTTACTTCGTGGGGGAGACGATCGCCTACAGCGAGCAGGACCGGGTGTGCGTGCCCGTGCCGTTCTACCACTGTTTCGGCATGGTCATGGGGAATCTGGCCGCCACGTCCCACGGCGCGTGCGTCGTGATCCCGGCCCCCTCCTTCGACCCGAAGGCCACTCTGGAGGCCGTCCAGCAGGAGCGCTGCACGTCGCTGTACGGCGTACCGACCATGTTCATCGCGGAGTTGAACCTCCCCGACTTCGCGTCGTACGACCTCTCCTCGCTGCGCACCGGCATCATGGCGGGCTCGCCCTGCCCGGTGGAGGTGATGAAACGGGTGGTCGCCGAGATGAACATGGCCGAGGTGTCGATCTGCTACGGCATGACGGAGACCTCCCCCGTCTCCACGCAGACCCGGCGCGACGACGACCTGGAGCACCGCACGGGCACGGTCGGGCGGGTGCTGCCGCACATCGAGGTCAAGGTCGTCGACCCGGCCACCGGCGTGACCGTGGAGCGCGGCCGGGCGGGCGAGCTGTGCACCCGCGGCTACAGCGTGATGCTCGGCTACTGGAACGAGCCGGAGAAGACCGCCGAGGCCGTCGACGCCGGCCGTTGGATGCACACCGGGGACCTGGCCGTCATGCGGGAGGACGGCTACGTCGAGATCGTCGGCCGCATCAAGGACATGATCATCCGGGGCGGCGAGAACATCTACCCGCGCGAGATCGAGGAGTTCCTGTACGGCCACCCGGGCATCCGGGACGTCCAGGTCGTCGGCGTGCCCCACGAGACGTACGGCGAGGAGGTCCTGGCCTGCGTCATCCCGCACGACCCGGCGCACCCGCCGACGCTGGAGGACGTGCGGGCCTACTGCGAGGGGCGGTTGGCCCACTACAAGATCCCGAGCAGGCTCCAGGTGCTGGAGTCCTTCCCGATGACGGTGTCGGGGAAGGTGCGGAAGGTGGAGCTGCGGGAGACGTACGGCGCGTGACGCGAAGGGGCCCGCCCCTCACACGCGGGCGGCGAGTTCGTCGGCCGGCGGGTTGACCGGCCGGGGCGTGCCCGTGAGTTCCAGGACGAACAGCGGGACGCCGAGGGAGTCGGCGCGGGTGCGGGCCTCGGGTGTGTAGCCGGCGAGGGAGAAGTAGACGCACCGCGCCGACTCCGTCATGGCCGTCAGCCACAGGCACTCCACGTCCCGCGGCGAGGCCGGCCGCGCGCTCGGGTCGACCCGCGCCAGCAGTCCCCGCGCGGCGAGACCGATACCGGAGGCGGGCCGCTGGTCGGCCCGTCGGATGTCCCGGTGCCCGAGCCGGTGGAGATAGAGCACGGTGACGGTCACCGCGTCGAGCGCGGTGCGGATGGGCGGGGAGCGCACGGGGAGGCGCACCGGGATGCGCAGGACCGTCCCGCAGGGGCAGCCCAGTTCCGGCCGGGGCCACTGGCTGCGTCGGCCGCAGGACGGACACGGGACGGTGATCCAGTCCTCCTCCCACGACCGGTGCGTGAGGACCGTCGGTGCCGCCCCCGGGTCGGGGGCGAGGGGGACGGGGGTGCCGCACGGGCAGGCATAGGACGGCGCGGTGTAGCGGCGCTCGCGGCGGCAGGCCGGGCAGCGCACCGGCACGCTCTCGGACATGGGCCCATGTTCCTCCAGGGACGCCCTCCTGTCCGTCTCTTGACGGCCTTCCCCCACCGACCTAGATTGATTCCAGATAGTAGAAGTTTATTTCCGCATTCCGGAAAACTTCGCAAGATGCGAAGCAAGACGAAAGCAAGGAGAAGTGCTCACCGCGGGGCGCGACGGGAGAGCCCATCCGACAGCCGAAGCAGGAGTACTCGATGGCTCGAATGACCGCTGCCCGCGCGGCAGTTGAGATCCTCAAGCGTGAAGGCGTCACCGCCGCGTTCGGTGTCCCCGGCGCGGCGATCAACCCCTTCTACGCGGCGCTCCACGCCTCCGGCGGCATCGCCCACACCCTCGCCCGCCATGTGGAGGGCGCCTCGCACATGGCCGAGGGGTACACCCGCACCCACCCGGGCAACATCGGCGTCTGCGTCGGCACGTCCGGCCCCGCCGGCACCGACATGATCACCGGGCTCTACTCCGCCATCGGCGACTCCGTCCCGATCCTGTGCGTCACCGGGCAGGCCCCCACCGCCGTGATCCACAAGGAGGACTTCCAGGCCGTCGACATCGCCTCCATCGCGAAGCCGGTCACCAAGATGGCCGTGACCGTCCTGGAGGCCGCCCAGGTCCCCGGTGTGTTCCAGCAGGCCTTCCATCTGATGCGCTCCGGCCGGCCCGGCCCCGTCCTCGTCGACCTGCCGGTCGACGTCCAGCTGACGGAGATCGAGTTCGACCCGGACACCTACCGACCGCTCCCGGTCTACAAGCCGGCCGCCGGCCGCGCCCAGATCGAGAAGGCGCTCGCGATGCTCAACGCCTCCGAGCGCCCGCTGATCGTCGCCGGCGGCGGCATCGTCAACGCCGACGCCTGCGCACTCCTCGTCGAGTTCGCCGAGCTGACCGGCACCCCGGTCGTGCCGACGCTCATGGGCTGGGGTGCAATCCCCGACGACCACGAGCTGAACGCCGGCATGGTCGGCCTCCAGACCTCGCACCGCTACGGCAACGCGACCTTCCTGGAGTCCGACTTCGTCCTCGGCATCGGCAACCGCTGGGCCAACCGCCACACCGGCCGCCTCGACGTCTACACCCGGGGCCGCACCTTCGTCCACGTCGACATCGAGCCCACCCAGATCGGCAGGATCTTCGCCCCCGACTACGGCATCACCTCCGACGCCGGGGCCGCGCTGGAGCTGTTCGTCGAGGTGGCCCGGGAACTGAAGGCCGCCGGCCGGCTGCCCGACCGCTCCGGCTGGGCCGCCGCCGCGCAGGACAAGAAGGCCCGCCTCCAGCGCCGTACGCACTTCGACGACGTCCCGATCAAGCCGCAGCGCGTCTACGAGGAGATGAACAAGGCCTTCGGCCCCGAGACGCGGTACGTCACCACCATCGGCCTCTCCCAGATCGCCGGCGCCCAGATGCTGCACGTCTACCGCCCGCGCCACTGGATCAACTGCGGCCAGGCGGGCCCGCTCGGCTGGACGGTCCCGGCGGCGCTGGGCGTGGCCAAGGCCGACCCGGAGGCGCAGGTCGTGGCGCTGTCCGGGGACTACGACTTCCAGTTCATGATCGAGGAGCTGGCGGTCGGGGCGCAGCACAAGATCCCCTACGTCCACGTCCTCGTCAACAACTCCTTTCTGGGCCTGATCCGTCAGGCGCAGCGGGCGTTCGACATCGACTTCCAGGTGAGGCTGGAGTTCGAGAACGTGAACTCGCCCGAGCTGGGCGTCTACGGCGTCGACCACGTCAAGGTCGCCGAGGGCCTGGGCTGCAAGGCGATCCGGGTCACCGACCCCGGTGAGCTGGGCGCCGCCTTCGAGCAGGCCAAGAAGCTCGCCGCCGAGCACCGGGTGCCGGTCGTCGTCGAGGCGATCCTGGAACGCGTCACCAACATCGCGATGTCCGGCACGAACGACATCAGCGACGTCGTGGAGTTCGAGGAACTCGCGACGGAGCCCGGTCACGCGCCCACCGCGATCCGGCCGCTGACCGTCTGACGGGTACGACGGTGAGGGCGGCCCTTCCGAGGAGGGCCGCCCTCACCGTGTGCTCAGTCGCCGCCGGTACCGCCGCTGCCGTCCCAGTAGTGGCGCACCACCGAGGTGCTGTCGCCGCCGCGCGGGGGGTGCCGCACGAGATACGGGCCGGCCACCCTGGCCCGGGGGGTCAGCCCCGCCCGGAGGGCGAAGCGCGGCACGAGCGCCCGGAGAGCCGCCTCGCCGTGCAGGGCCACCGCGAGCAGCGTGTCGTCCTCCGTCAGGTCACGCCGGTGCGCGGGCAACGGGTGGGCGTCCCGAAGGGCCCGCAGGCCGCGGCGGGCGGCGCGGTTCGGGCTCAGCATCGGGTAGGTCAGCAGTCCGGCCCCCGCGAGGGGGACACGCATCAGGGCCAGGGCCAACCGGACGTCCGGATCCCGCGCCACCTTCCGCGACGCGGCCGTTCGGCGCAGAGCGGTGAGCACCGCGGCCCCCAGGGGCGCCAGTGGGGGCTCCCGCGCGTCGGTGACGGCCGTCGGGTCCGCGGTGACGGCCCGCAGCGTGCCCGGCCGGTCCGGCTCGACGAGCCCCCGCAGATGCAGGGCGACCAGCACGACCGTGACGGCGGCGCGGGGGCCGTCCCGCAACAGCGCGACCTCGTGCGGCTGGAGCCGCGAGACTTCGTCCTCGTGCATGGCACACCCCCTGGGGCGGGGCCCGCCACCCCCGTGCCGGCGGGCCCCGCACCACCAGAATGCGCCCGGGAGCCAGGGGAGTTGAAGCCCGCTGAACCATGTTCAGAGGTTGATTTGAGGTTGGCGTACCCGGCCTACGACTCCTGCGGTGAGTGGTGCTCCGACAGCCCCGGCCAGTCGTCGGGGCCGCCGCCCCGCCACTCGATGAGGTCGCTCTCCGCGACGTCGGTGACATACAGATCGGCCAGCCGGAGGAACTCGCTCACGTCGTCGATGTGCGAGGCGATCCCCAGCGTCTCGTCACCCGAGGTGACCCGGCGGGAGCCGTCCAGGGCCGGCGGGTGGACCACGATGTGCGGGTGCTGCGTCGGATTGCCCATGCCCTCAGCGTCCTGCGGGCGCGGCGGATCCGCACGCCGACGGCCACCGTACGCGGGTGTGGCCGTCCGACGGCGCGAGGCTGGGCGCGACAGGACGTTCGCGCCGCCGGACGGGGTATCGGTGGGGGCGGGGACCGCGGCGGGAGCGCCGGAGCCGGGCCCCTTCCCTCTGGTCGAGAAGGGGGCCGGGTCCTTCACCACCGCACTGGCGCGCACGCCGCCGCGGTCCGCGCCCCGCCCGCCGTGCCCCGCGCGATCACCCCTCATCCGGATCGCGCGGGACGGCGGGCCGCGCGCCTGGGAGCCGACATGGCGTCAGTCCCCGGGCACGGGTCGGGAGTTGTTCTCACCTCGTTCGGGCCGAAGTCAGTTCCGGGCCGAGGTGGGTTCCGGGCCGGGGTGGGTTCCTGGCCGGCGTGGGTTCCGGGCCGCGGCGGTGCCTGGGCGCGACAGGACAGATGTCGGCGCCGCCGCGGCCCGGAGGTCTCAGACCCGGGCGCCGGACAGCCGCTCCACGGCCCGCAGCAGCGCCGAGTGGTCCAGGCCGCCGTCGCCCTGCGCCCGCAGGCTCGCCACGAGCTGGGCGACCACGGCGCCGACCGGCAGGGCCGCGCCGACGGTGCGGGCCGCGTCGGTGACGATGCCCATGTCCTTGTGGTGCAGGTCGATGCGGAAGCCCGGCTTGAAGTCGCGCCGGAGGAAGTTGTCCTTCTTCCGCGTCAGCACGGTCGAGCCGGCCAGACCGCCGTTGAGCACGTCCAGTGCCGCCCTGAGGTCCACGCCCGACTTCTCCAGGAAGACCACGGCCTCGGCGCACGCCTGGATGTTGACGGCGACGATCAGCTGGTTGGCGGCCTTCACGGTCTGGCCGGAGCCGTGCGGACCGCACAGCACGATCGTCCTGCCGAGCGCCTCGAAGATCGGCTCGGCCGCGTCGAAGTCGGCCTGCTCGCCCCCGACCATGATCGACAGCACCGCCTCGACGGCGCCCGCCTCACCGCCGGACACCGGCGCGTCGAGGACGCGGATGCCCTTGTCCCGCGCGGCCCTCGCCAGGTCGATCGAGGTCTGCGGGGTGATGGAGGACATGTCGATCAGGAGGGCGCCGGAGCGCGCGTTGTCCAGGATGCCGTCGGGGCCGTAGGCGATCGCCTCGACCTGCGGGGAGGCGGGCACCATCGTGATGATCACGTCGGCGTCCCGCACCGCCTCGGCGACCGAGCCGGCCGCGGTGCCGCCGGCCGCGGCCAGACGCTCCAGCTTGTCCCGCTCCAGCGTGTAGCCGGTGACGTCGTAACCCGCCTTGAGCAGGTTCTCGGACATGGGGGAGCCCATGATGCCGAGGCCGATCCAGGCGATCTTGGGGAGGGTGGTGGTCATGGGGTGCCTCTCGGTACGGGGATCAGGTGCGCAACCAGTCGAAGGTCTCGGCGCTCGGGCGGTCGCCCGGCTTGTACTCCAGGCCGACCCAGCCGTCGTAACCGGCCTTGCCGAGCCGGTCGAGGAGGTCCTCCAGCGGCAGTGAGCCGGTGCCGGGGGCGCCGCGGCCGGGGTTGTCGGCGATCTGCACATGGCCGGTGCGCGCGGCGTACCGCTCGATCACCGCCGGCAGGTCCTCGCCGTTCATGGACAGGTGGTAGAGGTCCATCAGGAACCGCGCGTTGCCGAGTCCGGTCGCCTCGTCGACCTTGTCCACGACGTCGACCGCGGCGGGCGCGGACACCAGGGGGTAGTGCGGGGACTCGGGCCGGTTGAGCGCCTCGATCAGCAGGACCGCGCCGATCCGGTGGGCCGCCCGCGCCGCCAGCGTCAGGTTCTCCAGCGCCAGCGCGTCCTGCTCGGCCGGGTCGACGCCCTCGACGCGGTTGCCGTACAGCGCGTTGAGCGCCGTGCAGCCGAGGGACTCGGCGAGGCCGGCGGCCACCTCGATGTTGGCGCGGAACCGCTCCGACTCCTCGCCCGGCACGGACAGGGCGCCGCGGTCCGGTCCCGGCAGCTGCCCGGCGTAGAGGTTCAGGCCCGTCAGCCGGACCCCCGCGTCCTCGATCGCCTTGCGCAGCGCGTCCAGCTCGGACCGCGCGGGGGTGGGGGAGTCGACCCAGGGCCACCACAGCTCGACCGCGCCGAAGCCGGCCGCGGCGGCGGCCGCGGGCCGCTCCAGGAGCGGGAGTTCCGTGAAGAGGATCGACAGGTTGACGTTGAAGCGCTGCTCCCGGAATCCCACGGCGGACGCTCCCTTCCGTATCGACTGCCCATTTTCCATAATGTGGAATTTCATTTCTGCTTAATGGAAGACTGCCGCCGGTCGTCACGGCTTGTCAAGAGTCGGCGGAACGGTGGCGGGCGGTCCCGCCGGGCTCGGGTGAGGTCCGTGCGCACCGGCCCGTGAAGGGGGCCCGGCGGCTTCCCCCGTGTCCGGCCGCCCGGTCCGTTAAGGTCGGGGTCCCGGGTCCCGGGTTCCGTCGGTCCAGGCGCGGGACGCCGTGTCCCTCCGCGCGGAGGGGCGTCAACCGTGTGCAGGTCAGAGAGGTGTGGGGGCGCGATGCGACTGAGGGTTGAGTTCACCACCGAGCCCTTCGACCTCGACGAGGCACCCGCGCACGCGCTGGTGGCCCGCGAGGTCGTCCACGCCGCCGACCTCGACGCCGTGGACGTCGGCCCGTTCGGGAACACGGCGGAGGGCGGCGCCGACGCCGTCCTGGGCGCCGTCGACGCGCTGCTGCGCAAGACCCTCGCGGCCGGCGCCACCCGGATCTCCCTCCAGGTCAACGTCCTCGGGGAGGGCGAGTGACCGGGGCCGGGCAGGAGTCCTTCATCGCCGCCGTGAAACCGCTGGTCGACGCCATGGGCGGAGAGCTGCTCCCGCCGGACGAGGCCGGCCCCGACGACGTCGTGCTCTCCTGGGGCGGCACCGAGGCCGTCGCCGTACGGCTGCCGCAGCTCGCCGACTCCCTCGACCACATCCTGGCCGCCATGGAGCGCAAGAAGGGCAAGCCGCTCGCCGACCTGGACCGCAAGGCCAAGCAGGAGGTCGTACGGACATTGGAGGCCCGGGGCGCCTTCTCCGTGCGGCACGGGGTGGAGACCGTGGCGAGCGCGCTCGGCGTCAGCCGCTTCACGGTCTACAACTACCTCAACCGGGAGAAGGAAGGCTGAGCCGGCCAGGGGTTCGCCACCCCGAATTTTCAACAAAGTGTTGACGTGGTGTGGCGTCGGGGCGTTAGCTGGCCGCAGCCCGTTCAGCACGACGGCCGTTCGCGGCCACGGAGGCTTCCGTGACGTCGACTCCCCTGCCCCCGGCCCTCGCCCGGTTCAACGACCTTCCGGAGCAGGCCGCCCGCGCCGTACTCCTGGAGGCGTGCGCCTCCACCGCGTGGGTGCGGCGGCTGCTCGCCGCCCGACCCTGCACCACCGCCGACGACCTCTACGCCGCCAGCGACGCCGCCATGGCCGAGCTGACCGCCGACGACCTGGCGGAGGCGATGGCCGGGCACCCCCCGATCGGCCGCCCGAAGCCGGGCGACCCGGCCTCCGCCCGCGAACAGCGCGGCATGGCCGGCGCCTCCGACGAGCTGAAGGCGGAGATGCTCGAACTGAACCTGGCCTACCAGGAGAAGTTCGGCCACGTCTTCCTGATCTGCGCCACCGGCCGCACCGGCGAGCAGATGCGCGACGCGCTCAAGGAACGGATCGGCAACACCGCCGAACGCGAGCGCGAGATCGTCCGGACCGAGCTGGGCAAGATCAACCGTATCCGGCTCGCCCGACTCGTCGAAGAGGACGCCTGAGACATGAGCACCGGCACCACCGCATCCGTGTCCACGCACATTTTGGACACCTCCGTCGGCCGCCCCGCCCGGGGCGTCGCCGTCCACCTCCTCGCCCGCTCGGGGCGCGAGGCGGACTGGCGGGCGCTCGGCGGCTCCGCGACCGACGCGGACGGGCGGTGCAAGGACCTCCCGGCCCTGCCGGAGGGGACCACCCACGTACGGCTCGACTTCGCCGTCGAGGCGTACTTCCAGAAGCCCGCGAAGAACCGAGCCGAGGCGCAGCAGGACGCCCCCGCGAACCGGGACAGCGGCGCCGTGTTCTTCCCCGAGGTGGCGGTGACCTTCGCCGTGCGACCGGGGGAGCACTACCACGTGCCGCTGCTGCTCAACCCGTTCGGCTACTCCGTATACCGAGGGAGCTAGCTATGACCGTCAATCCCCGACCCGCCCGCCCGGTGCTGGGACAGAACCAGTACGGCAAGGCCGAGAACCGGGTCGTCAGGATCACGCGGGACGGCGCCACCCACCACATCAAGGACCTCAACGTCTCCGTGTCGCTGAGCGGCGACATGGAGGAGGTCCACTACTCCGGCTCCAACGCCAACGTCCTGCCGACCGACACCACCAAGAACACGGTGTACGCGTTCGCCAAGGAGTACGGCATCGAGTCCGCCGAGCAGTTCGGCATCCACCTCGCCCGCCACTTCGTGACCAGCCAGGAGCCGATCCACCGGGCCCGGATCCGGATCGAGGAGTACGCCTGGGAGCGGATCGAGCACGCCAAGCCGGGCGCCCACTCCTTCGTCCGCAAGGGCCAGGAGACGCGGCTGACGCAGATCACCTACGACGGCTCCTCCTGGGAGGTGGTCTCCGGGCTCAAGGACCTGGTCGTGATGAACTCGACAGACTCCGAGTTCTGGGGCTACGTCAAGGACAAGTACACGACACTGCCCGAGGCCTACGACCGCGTCCTGGCCACCGAGGTCTCCGGCCGCTGGCGCTTCCACTGGACCGACGACGAGCAGGCGGCGCCCGACTGGAACGCGTCCTACGAGCAGGTCAAGCGGCACTTGCTCCAGGCCTTCGCGGAGACGTACTCGCTCTCGCTCCAGCAGACCCTCTACGCCATGGGCGCCCGCATCATCGACAACCTCGACGACATCGACGAGGTCCGCTTCTCCCTCCCCAACAAGCACCACTTCCTGGTGGACCTGGAGCCCTTCGGCCTGAAGAACGACAACGAGGTCTACTTCGCCGCCGACCGCCCCTACGGCCTGATCGAGGCCACCGTCCTCAGGGACGGCTGCGAGGCGAGGATCCCGGTGGACCTCACCAACCTCTGACGCGGACACGGAAAAGCAACGGAAAGCAGAGGACGAACGATGGCTCAGCGCATCGTCATCGAGAACGCGGCGATCGCGACCGTGGACGCGCAGGACACCGAGCACCCCTCGGGTCACGTGGTCCTCGCGGACAACCTGATCGAGTCGGTCGGCGCGGGCCGGGCCCCCGAGGGCCTGGAGAACGTCGTACGCCGCATCGACGCCACCGGGCACCTGGTGACCCCCGGTCTGGTCAACACCCACCACCACTTCTACCAGTGGATCACCCGGGGCCTGGCCACGGACCACAACCTCTTCGACTGGCTGGTCGCGCTGTACCCCACATGGGCCCGCATCGACGAGCCGATGGTCCGCGCGGCGGCGCAGGGCTCGCTCGCGATGATGGCCCGCGGCGGCGTCACCACCGCCATGGACCACCACTACGTCTTCCCGGAGGGCTCCGGCGACCTCTCCGGCGCGATCATCGGCGCCGCCCGCGACATGGGCGTCCGCTTCACCCTCGCCCGCGGCTCCATGGACCGCAGCGAGAAGGACGGCGGCCTGCCCCCGGACTTCGCCGTGGAGACCCTCGAAGGCGCCCTCGCCGCCACCGAGGAGACCGTACGCCGGCACCACGACCCCTCCTCCGGCGCGATGACGCAGGTCGCCGTCGCCCCGTGCTCGCCGTTCTCCGTCTCCACCGAACTGCTCCGTGAGGGCGCCGAGCTGGCGCGCCGGCTCGGGGTGCGGCTGCACACCCACGGCTCGGAGACGGTCGAGGAGGAGAAGTTCTGCCACGAACTGTTCGGCATGGGCCCGACCGACTACTTCGAGTCCACGGGCTGGCTCGGCGAGGACGTGTGGATGGCGCACTGCGTCCACATGAACGACTCCGACATCGAGGCCTTCGCCCGCACCAGGACGGGTGTCGCGCACTGCCCGTCGTCCAACGCCCGGCTCGCGGCGGGCATCGCCCGGGTCCCCGACATGCTCGCGGCCGGCGTCCCCGTGGGCCTCGGCGTCGACGGCACCGCGTCCAACGAGTCGGGCGAACTGCACACCGAGCTGCGCAACGCGCTCCTCATCAACCGCCTCGGCGCCCACCGCGAGGCCGCCCTGAACGCCCGTCAGGCACTGCGGCTCGGCACCTACGGAGGCGCCCAGGTCCTCGGCCGCGCGGGCGAGATCGGCTCCCTGGAGCCGGGCAAGCTCGCCGACCTCGTGCTGTGGAAGCTGGACACCCTGGCCCACGCCTCCATCGCCGACCCGGTGACCGCGCTGGTCTTCGGCGCGGCGGCACCCGTCACGGCCTCCTTCGTGAACGGCCGTCAGATCGTCGAGGACGGCCGTCTGTCGACCGTCGACGAGGACGCCATCGCCCGCGCCACGCGGGACGAGGCGCAGCGGCTCGCCCGCATCGCCGCGCGCGGCTGAGCGCCCGAGAACTCCGGTCGAGGGGGACGGCCCTCGACCGGAAGCCGTGACCGGGGCGCGCGCCGACGCGCGCGCCCCGGGACGGCCCCTCTTCCGACCAGGATCCGCAGCCGCTACGTCGCCGCCACCGGATCCTCACCGCCGGGCGATGCCGTACGACCGGCCACGCCTTCCCGGAGACAGCGAGCTCGACGCCCGCCGCGCAGACCGGCGCGCCGCTTCCCGCTCCACTCGGACCAACCCGGCTGACCACCGAAACGTCGTCCGACGAGCCCCTCCGGTCTCGTCGTTGCCCTCCCTCTCTCCTGGTGTGTTCCCGAACCCCGTTGACAACTGCCGCCACTCCCTCCCATCATCATTCCACTAATCGAGTAGTGGAATGATGATGGAAGAGGTGGTGGCCGTGGAGTACCGCATCGACAGGCGGAGCGGGGTCCCCGCCTTCCAGCAGATCGTGCAGCAGACCAAGCAGGCCCTGCGGCTGGGCGTACTGGTGCCGGGCGACCGGCTGCCCACCGCCAAGGAAGTCGCCGAGACGAGCGCGGTCAACCCGAACACCACCCTCAAGGCGTACCGCGAGCTGGAGCGCGAGGGCCTGGTCGAACCGCGACCGGGCCAGGGCACCTTCGTACGCCGCACGTTGGGCCGCCCCGAGACGGGCACCGACTCGCCGCTGTACGCGGAGCTGGTGGCGTGGATGTCGAAGGCGGCAGGGGCCGGTCTGGAGCAGGAGGACGTGGCCGCGCTGGTCGCGTCGGCGCTGGAGCAGCAGTACGCCCACGGGACCGGGGCGGTCACGGGGGCCACGACAACCAGGAGTACAAGTGAGTGACGTCATGTATGCGGGGGAGCCGGCGCTCGAGGCGCGCGGGCTGGGGATGCGTTACCGGCGGGGCTGGGCGCTGAGGGACTGCACCTTCCGGCTTCCGGCGGGAAGGATCTGTGGGCTGGTCGGCCCCAATGGGGCGGGCAAGACCACGCTGCTGAACATCGCGGCCCATGTCCTGGAGCCGACGCAGGGCTCGCTCAGTCTGTTCGGCGAGGCGCCGGGCTCGGTGGAGTCCGGTCTGCGTACGGCCTTCCTCGCGCAGGAGAAGCCGCTGTTCCGTCGCTTCACCGTGGCGGAGACCCTGCGGCTGGGGCGGGAGCTGAACCCCGGCTGGGACCAGCGCGTCGCCGAGGACATCGTCCGCGCGGGCCGTGTGCCCTTCGACGCGAAGATCGGCACCCTCTCCGGTGGCCAGCGCACCCGCGTCGCTGTCGCCCTCGCCTTCGGCAAACGCCCCGACCTGCTGCTGCTCGACGAGCCGATGTCCGACCTGGACCCGGTCGTGCGCCACGAAATCATGGGCACCCTCCTCGCCGAGGCCGGCGAGCGCGGCACGACCGTGGTGATGTCCACCCACGTCCTCGCCGAACTGGAGAACGTGTGCGACTTCCTCCTCGTCGTCTCCGACGGCGGAGTGCGCCTCGCCGGTGACGTGGACGAGCTGATGACCGTGCACGCCGTGGTCACCGGGGCCAGGGAGGGCGATCGCCTGCCTGCCGCCCTCGGGTATCACACCCTCGTCGAGGCCCGGACCAGCGGGCGGCAGTTCACCGCGCTCATCCGCCCGGAGGGCCCGGTCACCGGCCCCTGGGAGGTGACCGCCCCGAGCATGGAGGAACTCCTGCTCGCCTATCTCCGCTCACCCGACGCGCCACCGCTGATCACCCCCACCGCCCAGGTCCAGGGCCAGGCGTTCGGCACCGGGACGGTGGCGGCATGAGCACTTTCACCGGCCCCTCGATCGACGGAAAGAACGGAACGACGAACCGGACGATGAACGGGACAATGAACGGTTCCAAGAGCGGACCCAGGCACGGGGCCAGGACCACGACCACCACGGCTCCCACCCGGCGCCCCCGCCTGAGCGGCATGACCTGGCTGGTCTGGCGCCAGCACCGGGCCGCGTTCTGGACCATCATCGCCGCCACCGCGCTCTGCGCGGTCTGGATCGCCTACCAGCGCGGCCAGATGATGGACTTCCTCGACGCCTACGGCTTCCCCGCCAAGGCCCTCGGCGACGCGGACACGGAGTTCGAGCCGTACGTCGACGCGTTCGGTTCCGTCACCACCGGTCTCACGGCGATACCCATCATGCTCGGTGTCCTCCTCGGCGCTCCGCTGCTCGCGGGCGACCTGGAGAGCGGAACGTCCAAGCTGATCGCCGCCCAGTCCGCGAGCCGCAACCGCTGGCTCGCCACGAAGCTGGGGCTGGCCGGGCTGGTGGTTGTGGTGAGCACGGTCACGCTGTCGGTTGTGTTCGCCTGGTGGTGGAACCCCATCAAGTCCCACTACGGGGGCATTGACTGGACCTCCAAGGACTTCTTCAACACCACGGGCCCGGTGCCCGTCGCCCTCACCCTCCTCTCCGTGTTCGGCGGGGTGTTGATCGGTGCGGTGCTGCGCCGCACGCTGGTGGCCATGGTCGTGACCCTCGGTTTCACCGCCGCCCTCCAGTCCGTCTGGGGCCACTTCACGCCGTCGTTGGGCAACGCCGTCACGGTCACCAGCAAGCCTGTGAGCCCCGGCTCCCTGATCACGTTCCCGGAGGTGCCCCGCACCGCGGCTCAGGTCGATGCCTCGTATGTCACCGGCAGTGGAAAATTGCTCGACTTGAACACGTGCACGGAAACACTGTCGGACCAGGGCACTGACCTGTGCATGAAGAAGGCGGACGTCGTCGGCGCGTCGGTGGATTACCTTCCCCTCTCGCAGATGAGTGGGATGCAGTGGTTCGGGTCGTCGATTCTGTTCGCCCTGACCGCCGGCGTCGTGGCCTTCCTCTTCTTCTGGGGCCGTAAGCGGCTCGTCTGAATAGCCGCGGCATGTCTTGATTCACCGAAGGAGGCGAGCGGGTGAGGCTTCAGCACTCCCCCTGCTCACCGCCGCCGCCCTCACCGCGGCCCTGCTCGGTGGCCCGGAATCCGGGACCTCGACAGCACCGACCACGCCAGCCACAAGGAGCAGGGCAGCATGATCCGCCGCTACATCATCTGGCGGAACAAGCACGCCAACGATCGGCGCCTACGCGAAGTCGTCACCAGGGCGAACGTCGCCTGATGTCACGTCAGGGGACCAGCGGCCCGGCCAGCACGCCCAACCCCACCTCGCGGTCCCCAGCCCAGGTCACCGATCCGGTATCCCGAGGCTTGCGCCCCCACAGCATCAGCAGCAGGTCCTCAGCAATGCCCGAGACCTCCGCGATCGGCTCACCGGTCCCATAAGTCCAACAGCGGCCAGAATCTGTGGCGGTGATCCGCACGGCCTGCCCGGGACAGGTGGCGGCCCCCTTGGAGATCATGCGGAGGGCCATGGTGTCGAAGACCTCGGCGACACCGTCGGCGGCGAGTGCCGGATCCATCGGTGTCGTCGAGCCGAGCGCGTGCTCGGCGTCCCACCGGTGCATCAGCGTCTCCTGACTGCGGCGCCGACGCCAAAATCCGACTGTGTGTGGCGGGAAGAATGTCCACGCCTCGGTCGAGGGGTCAACCGACAGGGCCTGCATTAGCGCGTCCGCCGTCTCGGCATACCAAGCTTTGAGGCCAGCCCGGTCACGGGGCGCGGCATCCTCGTCATAGCTATCGCCATGCCCCTCCTGCACCGCCGCGACGACCCACAGGTTCCCCGCTCCCATGTGTACGGCCAGATCCACCAGCCTCCAATTGCCGCAGTGCTCGACCGGAGCCGACAAATCACCATCCAGCACGGCGCCGAACGCATCCAGTTCACGCCGAAGTTCAACCAGATAATCCACGGCGCCAAGATACAGCCCACCAACCACGCGGGACTTGCCGCACGAACAGGGCGAACGTTGCCTGATGCGGCACTAGAGACCGAACAGGGCGGGGTTCGAGGCGAGTTCCTTGAAGTAGTCCTGCGGGTCGGTGACCATCCTGCGCTCCTTCAGGTCCAGCAGCCCGCCGACGGCGGTCAGTTCGGCCGCGACCGTGCCGTCCGCCTTGCGGATCGTCTGCTCGATGCGGAAGGTCTTGCCGCGGCCCCAGGTGAAGGCGCACGTCACGTCGACCTCGTCGCCGGCGAGCAGCTCGCGCTTGTAGCGGATGGTCGTCTCCAGGGCGACCGGACCGATGCCCCGGCCGATCAGGCCGGCCTGGGTGATGCCCGCGGCCTGGAGCAGCGACCAGCGGGCGTGTTCCGCGTAGTTGATGTAGACGGCCTGGTTGAGGTGGCCCTGCACGTCGGTCTCGTACCCGCGGACGGTGACCCGGACGGAAAACGGCTCGCTCACTGCTTCCCCTTGTCGTCGACGAGGATCGGTGCCCTCTCCACCGATCTTGGCATGTCCCTCAGGCCCGGCGCGGGGAAGCCAGTAGATAGCGCTCCCTGTCTCGTGGATCGGTGTGCTCGCCGACCTGCCAGCCCGCCTTCTCCAGGGTCGCCGCGCAGGCCGGCCGGGTCCCGTCGTCGGGTCCGCGCACCGCGACGGCCTCCGGCTGCGGGGTCGCCCGCACCCGGTAGCCGTCGCCGCCGTCCGGTCCGGCGGGGCGGTGCCCGGCCGCCTCCAGAGCGAGCGCGGCGGCCTGCACGAGATGTGTCCGCTCCCAGCCGCACGGCCGGTCGGTCGCCCCGTCCGGGTTGGTCATCCGGCGCAGCTCCAGCAGTCCCTGCCAGGCGCTGTGCACCTCCCGCGCGCGCGAGGGCCGGGTGTCCGGGCGCTCCTCGCCGCCGACCCGTGCCGCGAACACCCCGGTGTCCGCCTCCGCCTGGGGTGGCGGCGCGGGCGCGGGCTCGGGCTCGGCCTCCCGTACACGGTGTCCGGCCGACGTCAGGAAGTGGTCGTGGGGCGGGCGCGGATGCCGGAAGGCCAGGCCCCGCCTCACCAGCGAGGCGAGCTGCGCCTGCGTGCCCCGCAGCCGCCCGGTCACCGGATCGGCGGCGTCGATCACACGCCGCTGCGCGGCGGTCGGTGGTCGTGTCACGGCGTGCTCCCCTCATACGGCGTCCCGCCTCGGCACGTTCCTCGGTGTCCGGACGTGGACCTGCTCGCAGACTACGACCCGGGTCTGACAAACTCCCGTTCCCCTCGACCAGAAGTCCATCGCACGCCCCGGCCGCCGACACCGAAGCTCACCCACGCTCACGAAAGCGCACACATACACGGCCTCCTGCCGGCCGTGCTCGGTGAGCGGGACGTCCGTCGCCCCGGTGTGCCGACCGGACCGCGACCACTCGGTCTCGCCGTGCCGGACGAGGAGGAGATCGACCATGGGCACAGGCTAGGTGCGCGGCGCCGTCGCCTCGCGCAAGCGCACCGGGGCCTGTCGGGACCGGGCCCGTAGTGTGCTGCTCGATCTTCCTCCGACCAGCAAGGAGCATCAGGCCGTGGACGTCGAGATCCCTCAGCTCTTACGCGACACCGTCGCCCAGTTCGGGGCCGGCGCCCCTTACGCCCTGAAGGCCGTCGCCGGACAGCTGGCCGACGATCCGGACATGGGCCGGCCCTCGACGCTGCCCGGCATCCTCACCGTGACGGTCGACGGCGACCTGTTCGAGGACTGCCCCGACCTGGCCATCGGCTACATCCGGGAGCCGGACCGGATACAGATCCGGTACGTCACCCCGATCTCCGCAGCCGAACCGACCGATCCGACCAAGCCGACCGGGCCGACCGGTCCCACCGGGCCGACCCGTCCCCCCGGCGCCACCGGGCCCGCCGAGGGCGCCGAGCTCACCGAGGCCGTCCAGGGCGAGGGGCAGGGGCAGTTCGCCGATCCCGCCGCCGACGCGGTCGCCGTACGGCAGGTCGCCGATGCCTGGGGGCGCGTCACCGGCTGGCTCCGACAGCACGCCCCCGACTCCTACGCCGCGCTCCGCCCGGGCGCCCGCCCCGCCGCCGTCGCCGCCCTGGAGAGCGACCTCGGCGTCCCGATACCCCTGGAGCTGCGCGTCCTGTGGATGCTGACCGCGGGCGACGACGGGGCCGAGGGGCGGGGATGCCTGCCGGGCAACAAGGCCCTGCTGACCCTGGACGCGGTGGCCGCCGTACACCGGCTGAAGAGGGACGCCCAGGCGCAGGAGGACGCCCGTGACGCCCACCGGCCTCAGGACGAGCGGATCACCGTGTGGAAGGCCACCTGGATCCCGGTGGTCGCCCTGGGCCCTGCCGACCACACCTCCGGCCTGTACCTGGACGCCGCGACCGGTTACCTGGGCCACTGGTCCCGTTTCAACGACGCCCACGGTGAAGAACTCGACACGCTCGTCACCTACCTGGAAGAGGCCGCCGACATGCTGGAAGCGCCGGCCCTGGCCACCCGGGACAAGCCCGGGCTGCTCGACGGCGCGCTGGTGTGGCTCAGCGGCGTCGACCCCGCTCGGAAGGACCGATGGCGGCCGGTGGCCGGCTGAGCGCACCTGAGGGAGCCCCGACTCGATATGACAGTCGTTATAGAGCAGCTGTAGTCTGCCGCCCTCGCTTTATAACGACTGTCATAGGAGGATGCCATGACGATCATCACCGTGAACGCCCCACAGGGGCGCCTGAGCCTGGAGCAGCGCCGTGAGCTGGCCGGAACGCTGACGGACGCCGTGCTGGTGCCCGAGGTGGGGCAGCACGCCCCGGCCGCCCGCGTCGGGTTCCAGGTGCACTTCGTCGAGCGTGCGCGGGACATGATGGCCATCGGCGGCCGGCTGCTGGCGGACGCCGGTCAGGAACTCGACGTGATGGTGATCGACGTGGCGGTGATGGACGCCGCCTGGCGGCCCGACGTACGGGCCGAGGTCATCGAGCGGGTCCTGGCCGCCCTGGCGGCGGCCTGCGGACTGGAGAAGCCGTCGCCGACGTGGTGGGTCAACTTCCGCGTGATCGACGAGGGCAGCTGGGGAGCGTCCGGTGGCGTGCTGTCCGTCCTGCCGCTCCTGGAGAGCGGGGTGTTCACCGCCGAGAGGGCCGAGGCCGTCCGCGCCGCGCTGGGCGTCCGGCGGCCGGTCAGTCCTTGATCGTGGCGAGGATGAGCGCCTGCAACTGCTCGGCCGTGTGGTCGAGCGGCTGGGTGCTGCGCTTGGCGCGGCACATCGCCACGGTGCCCTCGACGGCCGCGACGATCAGCGTCGCGAGCTGCTCCGCCCGCTCCGGCTCGGCGCCGTGCGCGCGCAGCGAGGCGGCCAGCAGGCCCTCCCATGCGGCGAACACCTCGGCGGCGGCCACCAGGGCGGCGGGCGTCTCGTCGGCGGGGGGCTCCTCGATGGAGACGGCGAGGACGGGACAGCCGGCCCGGAAGTCGCTGTCGACGACGATCCCGCGCCACAGCGCGAGGAAGGCGCGCAGTCCGGCGACCGGTCCGGCTTCGAGTTCCTTGCGCAGGCTCCGCGCGACCCACTCGCCCGTGTACCGGACGGCCTCGGTGGCCAACTGCTGCTTGCCGTCGGGGAAGTAGTGGTACGTCGAGCCGAGCGGCGCCCTGGCGTGCCTGGCCGTCTCGCGGATGCTCGTCGCGTTCAGGCCGCGCCGGCTGATCATGTCGGCCGCACCGGCCACGATCCGCTCGCGCGCCGACGGGCTGTGCTTGGTCACGTGGGAAATCCCTTCCGGCCTCACTGGCTATGACGGCCGTCATAGTCTAGCGTGGCCGTCGTTTATGACGACTGTCATAGACCGTGCCGTCGAACGGACCGAAAAGAGAGGTGTCCCCATGCCGATGATCCGGCTCACGGCCCCGGCCGGCGCCCTGACCGAGCAAGGCCGCCACGGTGTCCGGCGTGACCTCGCCGCCGTACTGCTGCGCTGGGAGGGCGCGCCCGACACGGCCTTCTTCCGCGCCCAGGCGTGGAGTTACCTGGTCGAGCTGCCCGAGGGCGCCCAGACCACCGCCGAGGACGACGCGCCCCGCTTCCTGGTGGAGGTCACCGTCCCGCAGGGCGCCCTGTCCGAACGCCGCAAGGCGGGCCTGGTCGAGGAGGTGACGAGTACCGTCCTGTCCGCCGCCGGGCTCCCCGCGCGGGACGCCCTGCGGGTGTGGGTGCTGGTGCACGAGCAGCCCGACGGCACCTGGGGCGCGGGCGGCTCCGTCGTCCGCCACGCCGATCTCGTCGCCCTGGCGAAGGGACAGCACGCCGATGCGTGAACTGACCTACGTCGCCCGCCGCACCGTCGAGTGGCGCGAGGTGCCCGACCCGAAGCTCCGGTCCGACGGGGAGGCGATCGTCGCGCCGGTGGCCGCCACGCCCTGTGACGTGGACTCCGCGATCCTGGCCGGTCACGGCTTCGTCGAGCCGCCGTTCGCCCTCGGCCACGAGTGCGTGGCCCGGGTCGTCGAGACCGGCGACGCCGTCACCACCGTCGCCCCGGGCGACCTGGTCGTCGTCCCCTGGTCCGTCAACTGCGGCGACTGCGACCGCTGCGCGGCCGGGCTGACCGCGCACTGCACGGCCGTGCCCTACATGGCGATGTACGGCGCGCCGATCGGCGGCAGTTGGGGCGGACTCTTCTCCGACCTGGTGCGCGTGCCCTACGCCGACGCCATGCTGGTGCCGCTGCCCGCCGGCCTCGACCCGGTCGCCATGGCCTCGGCCAGCGACAACTGGTCCCTGGCCTGGCGCCTGGTCGCCCCCCATCTCGGCGCCCGCCCCGGAGCCCGGGTACTGGTCGTCGCCCGCGGCAGCATCGGCCTGTACGTGTGCGACATCGCCCGCGCCCTCGGCGCCTCCGACGTGCTCTACGTCGACCCCGACCCCGAGCACCGGGCGCTGGCGAGGGGCTTCGGGGCCGCCACGGCCGAGACCCTGGAACCGGCGCCGCGGAGCTACGACATCGCCGTGGAGGCCACCGGGCGGGTCGACCAGCTCGCCCTGGCCGTCACATGCCTGACCCCGGAAGGGATCTGCGAGAGCGCCGGCAACCACTTCCGGCCCGGTGAGCTGCCCCTGCTCGACATGTACCTCACCGGCGTCACCCTGCGCGTCGCCCGCGACAACGTCCGCGCCCACATCCCCGACGCCCTCGCCCTCGCCGCCTCCGGCAGGGTCGCCCCCGAGAAGGTGGTCTCCCATGTCATCGACTGGGAGGACCTGCCGACCGCGCTGCCGGAGAAGCACCTCAAGCCCGTCTTCGTCCGGGCCGACGGCTGACCCCACCCGGACATGGGCCCGGGTGGAAGCGGCCCGGGTGGGCGGCGGTCCGGCACGAGGGGCGTGGCGCACAGCCGTGCCGGGGTGTCGGCCGCTACTGCCGGTACCCGCTGAGGAACCGCCCGATCCGGCCGATCGCCGCCTCCAGGTCCTCCGCGTGCGGGAGGGTGAGGATGCGGAAGTGGTCGGGGGTGGGCCAGTTGAAGCCGGTGCCCTGGACCACCTGGATCTTCTCCCGCAGCAGCAGGTCCAGGACGAACTTCTCGTCGTCGTGGATCCTGTGCACCGCGGGGTCCAGGCGCGGGAACGCGTACAGCGCGCCCTTCGGCTTGACGCAGGACACGCCCGGGATCTCGTTGAGCCTGTCGAAGACGACGTCCCGCTGCTCGCGCAGCCGCCCGCCCGGCGCGGTCAGCTCGTGGATGGACTGGCGGCCGCCGAGCGCGGCCTGGATGGCGTACTGGGCGGGCGCGTTGGCGCACAGCCGCATGGAGGCCAGCATGGTGAGGCCCTCCAGGTAGTCCCTCGCGTGCTGCTTGGGCCCGGTGACCACCAGCCAGCCCGAGCGGAAACCCGCCACCCGGTACGTCTTCGACAGGCCGCAGAAGGTCAGCACGACCAGGTCGGGGGCGAGGGCGGCGGCCGAGTGGTGGACGGCGTCGTCGTAGAGGATCTGGTCGTAGATCTCGTCGGCGAAGACCATCAGGCCGTGCCGGCGGGCCAGGTCGAGGATGCCCTCGACGATCTCCTTCGGGTAGACGGCGCCCGTGGGGTTGTTCGGGTTGATGATCACGACCGCCTTCGTCCGGTCGGTGATCTTCGACGCCATGTCGTCCAGGTCCGGGTACCAGTCGGCCTGCTCGTCGCAGAGGTAGTGGACCGCCTTGCCGCCCGCGAGGGTCGTGACGGCCGTCCACAGCGGGAAGTCGGGGGCGGGGATCAGGATCTCGTCGCCGTCCTCGACCAGCGCCTGCACGGCCATGGAGACCAGCTCCGAGACGCCGTTGCCGAGGAAGACGTCGTCGACGTCGACCTCCAGGCCCCGGTTCTGGTAGCGCTGGGCGACCGCCCGGCGGGCGGAGAGGATGCCGCGCGAGTCCGTGTAGCCGTGCGCCTGCGGGAGCATCCGGATCATGTCCTGGAGGATCTCCTCCGGCGCCTCGAAGCCGAACAGCGCGGGGTTGCCGGTGTTCAGGCGAAGGACGCTGTGGCCCGCTTCCTCCAGCGCGTTGGCGTGCTCGATCACCGGGCCGCGGATCTCGTAGCAGACCTCGCTGAGCTTGTTCGACTGCCGGAACTCCATGCGCGCTCGCCCCTCCGGTATCTGGTGTTGCTTGGTTTTACCAAGTACCAGCTTGGAAAGTCCAACGACATGTCTAGACTGCGTCGCATGTCACCTCGCCGAAGCTACGACCAGTACTGTTCCGCCGCCCGCGCGCTCGACGTCGTCGGCGACCGCTGGACCCTGCTGATCGTCCGGGAGCTGCTCGCCGGCCCGCGCCGCTACACCGACCTGCACGCCGACCTGCCGGGGGTGAGCACGGACGTACTCGCCTCGCGGCTGAAGGACATGGAACGCGACGGGCTCGCCACCCGCCGCCGGCTGCCCCCGCCCGGCGCGGCCTTCGTGTACGAACTCACCGGCAGGGGACGTGAGTTGCTGGCCGTGCTCCAGGCGCTGGGGGAGTGGGGGCAGGGCGAGCTGGGGGAGCGCCGGCCCACCGACGCCGTCCGCGCCCACTGGTTCGCGCTGCCGTTGCTGCGCGCGCTGGAGGGGGAGAGCGCGGTCGTCGAAGTACACCTGGAGGAAGGCGACTTCCATCTGTTCGTCGGCGCCGGCGAGGGCCCCGTGTACGGCGACGGACCCGCGCCCGCGGAGCCCGACGCCCGGCTGGTCCTGGACACCGCCACCTGCACGTCCCTCGCCCAGGGCGAGCTGACCCTGCGGGACGCCGTGCGCGCCGGGCGGGTGCAGGTGAGCGGCGAGGGCGCGTTGGCGAAGGGATTGCGGGAGGCGTGATCCCGGCCGGGAGAAGGGGCGATGACGGCACAAGGCCCGCCGGAGGCGGGCCTTGTGGTGGAGCGTCAGCAAGGGTTCAGGCGCCCGGCGGTACCCGGGACGGCCGTCCCGCCCCGCGGGTCAGCGCGTAGCCGCCGATCCCGGCGAGCGCGGCCAGCGCGCCGCCGATCGCCGTCCACACCCAGCGGTCGGACCACCAGCCGGAGGCCCAGCCGTCGTCCGGCTCGATGCTCGACAGCACCGCCGAATCCTCCTCGTCCGCCTTTGGCTCGACGGCGACGCCCGGGACGAGCGGCTCGGCCAGCCATCCGTCCACCGCCGCCGATCCGCCGACGTCCTTGGAGTCCACCCGCAGTTCGGCGTCGACCGGCAGCCCGAGGTCGGCCGTCTTCACACCGAGGACCGTCAGCCGGACGTAGTAGGTGCCCGGCAGCGGGTCGTTGGCCCACGGCTCCGACCAGGCGCGGACCGTGCGCAGCACGCAGGCCAGCTGCACGGAGGCGGTGCCCGGCGCGGCGGTGCGCGTCTGGGCGCCGTACTGGCAGGCCTGGCGGCGGCGCAGACCGTCGTACACATCGACCTGCCAGGTCTGGCCCGCGTGCTCCTGCGGCAGCTTCACCGTCGCGCCGACAGTGGGCCGCTGCCCCGCGTCGGCCGGGAACGACCAGTACAGGTAGTCGCCGGTGGAGCCGCTCGCGGTGGCCGTCTGCCCCTGCTCGATCTCCGTCGCCGTACGGAACGAGGTGCCCGCCTCGGTGGGCGCGGAGGCGTCCTCGGACGGGCTCGCGGACGGAGTGGAGTCGGCGGCGGCCGGGGAGACCGCCAGGCCGAGCGTCAGCAGCGCCGCGCCCAGCACACGTGTGATCCGCATCAGTTGGTCCTCCACACCGCGACACGCCAGCGCGACAGCCAGCCCCACACCAGACCCGCGAGGAAACCGGTCAGTACCAGCGCGCCGAGCAGCCACCAGCCGCGTCCGAGACCGAACGAGGCCACGTCGTCGGCCTGCGACGGGCCGTCGACCACGTCCACGGTCAGCTCGACCGGCATGCCCGGGGTGGTCTTCACCCCGGCCGCCGCCGAGAAGGAGTTCGTCACCACCAGGCACACCGTCTCGGCGGGAGCCTCGTCCTCGTCGCTCTCCGCCTTCGGGTAGCGCAGGCCGGTGGAGACGACGTCCGTACGGCCGTCGCCCGCCGCCTCGCCGCGCACGATCTCCCGGCCGTGCGTCGTCACCGCGCGCAGCAGCACCCCGTGCCCGGGGTTCATCGCCCGGTCCGCCGACACGCTCACCGAGGCGCGCAGCTCCTGGCCCGGGTCGACGTCGACGCGGTACCAGCGCTGCTGCCCGAACTCCTCACGGTCGCTGTACAGGCCCGACTCCAGCGTGGGCGCCTTCGCGCACGAGTCCGCGCCCCGCGTGGCCACCGGCGTCACCACCGGGTCGGCCGCGCGGTCCACCAACTGGTTGACCTTGTCGGCGAGTTCGTCCGTGTGCTCCACCGAGGTGTACGTGCCGCCGGTGGCCTCCGCGATGCAGCTGAGCTGCTGACGCATCTTCACGTTCGGCACCAGGCCGAGGGTGTCGATGGTCAGGCCGATGCCCTTGGCCGCGATCTCGCGGGCCACCTCGCACGGGTCGAGCGGCGCGCAGGTGTCCTCGCCGTCGCTGATCAGCACGATGCGCTTGGAACCGGTGCCGCCGTCGAGGTCGTCGGCCGCCTTCAGCAGTGCGGGGCCGATCGGGGTCCAGCCGGTGGGCGCGAGCGTCGCCACCGCCGCCTTGGCCTCCGTGCGGTCCAGCGGTCCGACCGGGTAGAGCTGCGCGGTGTCCTTGCAGCCCGTCTCACGGTCGTCGCCCGGGTAGTTGGCGCCGAGGGTGCGGATGCCGAGCTGGACCTCCTCGGGCGTCGCGTCCAGCACCTCGTTGAACGCCTGCTTGGCCGCCGCCATCCGCGTCCCGCCGTCGATGTCCTTCGCCCGCATCGAGCCGCTGACGTCGAGGACCAGGTCGACCTTGGGCGCGTTGGCTGTGGTCTCGTCGGCGACCGCCCCGGCCGGGAACGCGATCCCGGCCGCGAGCGCGGCGAGCAGGGCGCACACGCCCGCCGCCAGCCGTTGTGTTCTGATCATCGGCGGATCTTATTGATCTCGGGTCGCCCGCCACAAACGACGTCACCCCCGCTCCGCCGAGGGATCCTCGTCCCCGGTCAGCGGATTGGGCAGCCCCGCCCACTGGTCGCCCGCCGTCCCCGGCGACAGCCGCATCAGCGTCAACGCCTTCACCGGCAGCGGCTCCTCACACATCGCCACGAGGTCCGGTGTGCGCGGCACCTCCGGCACGGCCGCCGCCAGCGCCGCCCGCAGCGCCTGCCGGTTTCCGGCGGCCGCCGCCAGCGCCCCGCCCACCAGCGAGCCGAACAGCTTGCGCCGCAGCGCCGTCACGTCGTCCGTGAGGATCCGCTCCGGCAGTTCGGGCAGCGGCAGACCGTGGCGGGCCAGCCGGGCCGGACTGACCCGGATGTCGGCGAGGTCGCGGTAGACCAGCCGCAGCGGGGCACCCGACGCCGACAGCACCACCAGCAGGTTCTGCCCGTGCGCCTCCAGCGCCACCCCCCGCTCCAGCAGCCGCAGCCCCACCGTCAGCGCGAGCCGCGTGAACTCCGCCAACCAGCCGGGCCGCGACGGCAGTTCGGTGGTGGTGAGCGCGGCCACCGGCACGACGTGCTCGCCCGGCGCCCCGTACACCACCGGCGACTCGCGCAGCACCGCCGCGAGGTCGGGCGAGTCGGCGGTGACGGCGCCCAGGGTGCGGGTCATGTGCAGCAGGCCTTCCGTGTGGTCCGCGAGGCTCTCCGCGAACGTCGACAGGGCCGCCGAGGCGACCACCGACCCGACCGAGATGTCCCGCACCGACGACGTGAGCCGGGCACTCAGCGCCGTCTTGACGTGCGGTCCGTCCGGCAGCGCCAGCGTGCGCAGCGACATCAGCGGATGCGCCTCCACCCCCGTCTCGCACCGCCGCTTCAGCACGTGCGTCGCCTGCCACGGATGCACCGGGATCAACAGCCGCCCCTCGTCCCGCAGCTCGCCGGGCCACCCGCCCGACACCAGGCACTCGCCGGCGGGCACCGGCAGCAGCCCCAGCCGCACCGCGCGCGGCCGGTGCTCCGGCCCGTACGCCAGCTGCTCGGCCACCGAGAAACCGGGCCGGGAACGGCAGTTGGGGTGGTAGGGGTGACCGTCGACCACCCGCTGCTCCCACTCCCAGTCCCGCGCCGGCCATCCCCGCGCGGGCTGCTGCCCGGCCCGCGACAGCGCCAACGACGCCGTGCTGTGATCGAGCTCGGCCGCGAGACCCCCGCCGTGCGGCACCGCCAGGTCCGTCAGCAGCCGCGCGGGTGCCTCGTACGCCACCCCGTCCAGGTCGACGGCCGTCACATACGCGGAGGTCGCGTACGGGTCGGGGTGCGGGCCGTGCAGGCGGCGGCCGTCGGACAGGCGCAGCGTGAGACCCTCGCGGCCTCGCTCGCGACCCTCCACCCAGGGCAGCGGCTCATGGGTGAGGGCACGCCACAGCCGCGTCAGCACGGCCGCGCGGGCGCCGGGCAGCTCGGCCGCGAAGCGCGGCCCGAGAGCGGGCCGCACGACGGCGAGCTCGGCGGCCACCTCGGCCTCGGCGGTGGGGGGACGGTGCACGGGCGGGCTCCTCGGGTACGAGTAGGACATCGGGGCGGGCCGCGACGACAGCGATACTGATCGTCTCCGCCCGCATGAACCGTAGAGAACGAGTGGAACGCGTGGACCTCATCCCCCCGCCCGCCGACGGCACTCCGGCCGCACCCCCCGCCGACGACGTCGAACGCCTGGCCGACGCCTACGCGGCGGCGCCGCTGCTCAACTGCCTGCTGCGGGAGGTCGCCGAACCCCTGCCGCCGCAGGACGGCCGGCCGGTGCACCGGCTGCCCGCCGGCGGTCGTCTACTGCGCGTGCGCGGCACCCGGCGGCCCACCGAGCCCGAGGTGTACGCGGACGGCGCCTGGCACCGGCTCGGCCACACCGACCTCGTGAAACTGGTCGCGGAGGAGCTGCGCCGCCACACCGGTCTGTCCAACCACGAACTGCCCGCCGAGATGATCGACAGCAGGGACGCGGTCGCCGCCCTGCTCACCGCACGCGCGGGTGCCACTCCGCCCGACGACCCCTACCTGCGCTCCGAGCAGTGCCTCGTCACCGGCCACCCCCACCACCCGGCCCCCAAGGCGCGCGGCGGCGGCCCGGTCACCGGCTGGCTGCCCTACGCCCCCGAGGCGCACGCCCGCTTCCCACTGGTGCTGCTGGGGCTGCGCGAGGACGCCGTGGTCGAGGAGGGCGACACCTCGGCGCTGGACGCCCTGGGCGAGGCCCCGCCCGGCTACCGGCTGCTGCCCGCCCATCCCTGGCAGCTCGACCTGGTGGATCTCGACCGGGCCTTCGCCGACGGCCGGCTGATCAGGCTGGGCACGACCGGCTTCGACACCTGGCCGACCGCCGCGATCCGCACGGTGTACGCACCCGGGCGGGATCTCTTCCTGAAGTTCAGCCTGGATGTGCGCATCACCAACGACATCCGTCGGCTGTGGCGCCACGACCTGCTGGGACTCCGGCGCACCGACACGGCGGTCGTCCATGCGTTCGCCGCGTTCTCCGCCGCCGCCGGGAGTGCCGCCTGGCTGAGCGACCGCGGCTACCGCACCGCCGACTTCGCCTTCGAGGAGCTCGCCGTCCTGGTCCGCGACGGCCTGCGGGACCATGTCCGCCCCGGCGCGACGCCGCTGCTCGCCGCCGGCCTGGTGGAGGGCTTCGCGGGCAGCCCGCTCGATGCCGCACCCGACCCGGCGGCCTGGTGGGAGGCGTATCTGCGGGCCGTCGTCCCGCCGGCCCTGGCCGCCTTCGCCGACCACGGCGTCGTACTGGAGGCACACCTGCAGAACACGCTGGTCGCCGTCGACGCCGACGGCCTGCCCGTGCAGGCGCTGTTCCGGGACGCCGAGGGCGTCAAACTGCTGCCGGACGTGCCCCGGGCGGCCGGCTGGGAGCGGCTGGTGTACTGCCTGGTCGTCAACCACCTGACGGAGATCGCCGGCGCCCTCGCCGAACGCCGTCCCGGGTTCGACCCGTGGCCGGCCGCGCGCCGGGAGTTCGCCCGCCACCCCCTCCCCGAGGCCGCCCAGCTGCTCGGCGCCCCGGAGCTGCCCGGCAAGACCAACCTGCTGCTGCGCTGGACCGGCGCGGACGGCGCCGACGCCCGCTACCTGCCACTGCCCAACCCACTGGCCGGCTGACACCGGCCCGGGGACGAAGGGACGCGACCCTCCGGCGCGGGTACTCGCCGGGCGGAGGGACATGGAACCGCCGCTGATCACCTTCGGGCACGGCACCGCCGGCCGCGAGCGGATCGTCCGGCTGCTGCACGAGGCCGGCGTCACCGCCGTCGTCGACGTGCGCATCGCCCCGGGCAGCCGCCGCGACCCGGACCTGGCCAGATCGCGGCTCGCCGCCTGGATGCCCGCACACGGCATCGCCTACCGGTGGGAGCCCGACCTGGGCGGACACCGCAAACCGCCCGCGGACAGCCCGGACGTCGTCTGGCGCAACACGTCCTTCCGCGGCTACGCCGCCCACACCAGGACGCCCGGCTTCGTCGCCGCCATGGAACGCCTGCTGCGCGAGGCGGCCACCGCTCCCACGGCGGTGATGTGCAGCGAGGCGGTCTGGTGGCGCTGCCACCGCCGTCTGATCGCCGACTTCGCCGTCCTCGCGCGAGCCACGCGGGTCCACCACCTGATGCACGACGGGCGACAGCACCTCCACGTCCCGACGCCGGGCGTACGGCTGCGCGAGGACGGCCTGCTCCTCTACGACGACCTGGCCGCGGCACGGGGTCCCTGATCGTCGCGGGACCGGCGTGATCCCCGTGTGAGCGGGTAGCAGCACCCTGCTGCGGGGAAGCGGTGACGAACCTGGGGAGGTCGGTCACCGCTTCCCCGCCGTCCGGTCACCCCGTCCCGGGCGCGGTCGCCCTCTCCAGCCGGGCACGGAGTGGGCCGGACGGCGCCGATGTTGAACCACAGCAGCAGCTGCACCAGCAGCGGAGTGCCGAGCAGGAAGCCGAGCACCATCACCACACTGGAAGGCGCGGTTGCGGCGACGGAGTTGACTGCGGTCAGCCGGCGGCCGACGTGCCGGCGCGGCTCGGTGGCAGGTCGTCCGCGGTCGCGTCCCTCAACGCGGCCGGTACGGCTTCCACGCGCGGCGGAGCCGGTCCGGCCTCGATCGTAGGGGCGCACCGCGTGCATGTGTCAACCACGCGCAGGAACTGCCCGACACCGGTCCGGCATTCGGGCCGTGGTTGACGAGAAGCGAGATGTACTGCTCAATTGGTCGCATGAATGCCGAGCAGCGCCTGGTCACCCGTGACCACATCGACTTCGGTCGGGTGTGGTCCGCCGCGTGTTGCGCCTGATGCGGCAGCGGGCCGTCTGACCGGCCCTTCCCTCCCTCGGTGACCCCGTCGCGGGCCGAGTTCCTCCCTTCGCGGCACCGTCGTACGCACGCGCTCGACAGGCGCTGATTCCGCGTACGGACGCGCTCGCGAGACCTGACACGCGCTGCTGCCGCCGCCCGACCTCACCCGAGGCACCTGCCCCGGCGTCGTCACACCCCTTCCAGTGCCCTGAAGCGCCGTCACACGCACTTACCCACTGTTTCCCAGCGCCCTGAGACGCCGTCACATTCGGCCGCGCCGAGGGCTGCTCCACCGTGCCCGCGCGTTCAACGCGGCCCGGCTCAAAAACTTGAGGAAAGGCCACACCCATGCCCGTGGAGTTCCTTGGCATCGCCGCCACCCACAACGGCTCCGAAACCACCCCGCGCTCCGGCGCGGCCTTCGACAAGGAGTACACGCTCCGGCTCGCCCGTGCGCACGAGGACCACGGCTGGGACCGGGTGCTGTTCGCCTACGGCTCCGGATCGCCCGACCCCGCACCGGCGGCCGCGTACATCGCGAGCAGGCTGGACCGTCTCCAGATCCTGCTCGCCCACCGGCCCAACGTCTCGTACCCGACCTTCGCCGCCAAGACCTTCGCCACCCTCGACCAGATCAGCGAGGGCCGTCTGACCGTGCACTTCATCACCGGCGGCAACGACCATGAGCAGGGTCGCGAGGGCGACACGCTCACCAAGGACGAGCGTTACACCCGGACCAGCGAGTACATCCGGATCGTCAAGAAGATCTGGACCTCCCGCGAGCCCTTCGACCACGAGGGCGAGCACTACCGCTTCCACGACTTCGTCAGCGACGTCTTCCCGGCCCAACAGCCCCGACCCGACGTCTCGTTCGGCGGCTCGTCGCCCGCCGCGTACGCCGCCGGAGGCGCGGAGGCCGACATCTACTGCCTGTGGGGCGAGCCCCTGGCGAAGACCGCCGACCAGATCGAGGCGGTGAAGGCCGCCGCGAAGGCCGCCGGCCGCACCGACGTGCCGCGTATCCAGGTGGCGTTCCGCCCGATCATCGCCCCGACCGAGGAACTGGCCTGGGAGAAGGCCCACCGCACGGTCGGCGCGATCAAGGCCCGCAAGGATAAGGGCGAGGCGATCACCAAGCGCCACAACGGCCACGCCCAGCCGCAGAACACGGGGTCGCAGCGGCTGATCGCCATCGCCGAGGCGGGGGAGCGCTACGACCGCGCCCTGTGGACCCCGACCGCCGCCGCCACCGGTGGCGCGGGCAACTCCAACGCCCTGGTCGGCACCCCGGAAACGGTCGCCCAGGCGCTCCTCGACTACTACGACCTCGGCGTCGACATCCTCTCCGCGCGCGGCTACGACCTCCTGGGCGACGCCATCGACTTCGGCAGGTACGTCATCCCGATCGTCCGGGAGGAGGTCGCCAAGCGCGACGCCGAGCGGGCCGCCCGCGGGACGCAGACCCTCGCGGCGGTGCGTGGATGACCTCCGTAGCGCAACCGCCGTCAGCGCCAGTGCAGTTGACGGTGATTCATGTCGCCCCGTCCGACCCCCGCGTGAGGCCCCTGCTGCGCGAACTCGGCCACGAGTACTCCACGCGCTACGGCAAGGACGCCCACGCCGAGATCGCCCGCTACCCCGACGAGGAGTTCACCCCGTCGTACGGCGGACTGCTCCTGCTGCTGCTGGAGCGCGGCGAGCCCGTCGCGGGCGGGGCCTTCCGCCGGTACGACGCGACCACGGCCGAGCTGAAGAGGATCTGGACGCACTCCGCCCACCGCCGACGCGGCCTCGCCCGACGCGTCGTCGCCGAGCTGGAGCGCGAGGCGAGCGCACGCGGCTACCGGCGGATCCACCTGACCACCGGACCGCGCCAGCCCGAGGCCCGCGGCCTGTACCTGGCCACCGGCTACACACCGCTGTTCGACACCGAGGCCGACCCGGAAACCATCGGCCCGCTGCCGTTCGAGAAGGACCTCGATGCCAAGCGGAAGGCGTGGGGCACCTCCGCCTCCGCGATCGACACGTCACGGATCAACCCGCCCGAGCACAGGTGACCCATGAGCAGCGACACCATCACAGAACCGGCCACCAAACCGGTCCAGGACCCGGCCGAGCTGAGGATCGTACCCGCCCGCCACTACGCCCGCTGGGCCGCCGGCGTCGCCGTGATCGTGCTGGTCGCCCAGTTCGCGCACGGTCTGGCCACGAACCCCGTCTGGGAGTGGAACGTCTTCCGGGACTACGTCTTCTCCGAGACGATCGTCCAGGCGGTGTGGGTGACCCTCCAGCTCACCGCCTACGCCACCGTCCTCGGCTTCCTCCTCGGCACTGTGCTCGCCTTCATGCGGCTCTCGCGCAGCCCGGTGCTGGCGACCGTCGCCTGGACCTACATCTGGATCTTCCGGTCCATCCCGATGATCGTCCAGCTGGTGTTCTGGTTCAACCTGAGCGCCCTATACGAGGAGTTGGGCCTCGGCATCCCCTTCGGCCCGGTGTTCTGGTCCGTCGACAGCAACACCCTCATCGGCACCATCGGCGCCGCCGTCATCGGGCTGTCGCTGCACCAGGCCGCGTACGCCGCCGAGATCGTCCGCGGCGGCGTCCTCTCCGTCGACCACGGGCAACTGGAGGCCGCCGCGGCGCTGGGCATCCCCCGGCTGCGGCAGATCCGCCGGATCGTGCTGCCGCAGGCCATGCGCGCCATCCTGCCCACGGCCGGCAACGAGATCATCGGCCTGCTCAAGGGCACGTCGGTGGTCTACGTGATGTCCATCGGCGAGCTGTTCTACCAGGTCCAGGTGATCTACGGCCGCAACGGCCGGGTGATCCCACTGCTGCTGGTCGCCACCGCCTGGTACGTGGTCCTCACCTCCCTGCTGTCGATCGCGCAGTACTACGTGGAGCGCCGCTACGCCCGCGGCGCCAACCGCACCCCGCCCCCCACCCCGCTCCAGCGCGTCGGGCGCTTCGTGGCCACCCGACGACTCGCGGCCACCCGACAACTGCCGGAGAAGACATGAACGACGTCATGGTCGACGTCCACGGCGTCCACAAGAGCTTCGGCCCGCTGGAAGTGCTGCGCGGTGTCGACCTCCAGGTCCGGGCCGGTGAGGTCACCGTGATCCTCGGCCCGTCCGGCTCCGGCAAGTCCACGCTGCTGCGGACCATCAACCACCTGGAGAAGGTCGATCGCGGCTGGATCAGCATCGACGGCGAGCTCATCGGCTACCGCCGCTCCGAAGACAGAAGGGCCACCCGAAGGGCCCCGGTCGAGGGTGGTGGTGGGCGACGGGCGGGAAAGCTGCGCGAGTTGAAGGAGAAAGAGGTCCTGAAGCAGCGCACCCACATCGGGTTCGTGTTCCAGAACTTCAACCTGTTCCCGCATCTGACCGTGCTGGAGAACCTGGTCGAGGCCCCGGTCTCCGCGCTGCGCCGCCCGCGCAAGGACGCCGAGGAGGCTGCCCGCCGCCTGCTGGACCGGGTCGGCCTCGCCGACAGGACCGACGCCTATCCGCGGCAGCTGTCCGGGGGCCAGCAGCAGCGCGTGGCCATCGCCCGCGCACTGGCCCTCGAACCCAAGGTGCTGCTCTTCGACGAGCCCACCTCGGCACTGGACCCGGAACTGGTCGGCGAAGTCCTCGACGTCATCAAGGATTTGGCCCGCACCGGAACCACCATGGTCGTCGTGACCCACGAGATCGGCTTCGCCCGCGAGGTCGCCGACACGGTGGTGTTCATGGACGGCGGTGTCGTCGTGGAGCAGGGGCCGCCCGCGGCCGTCCTGGACACCCCGCGGCACGAGCGCACCCGCGCCTTCCTCTCCAAGGTCCTCTGACCACCCCTCACCCTTTCCCTGAGCAAGGAGCACGACCGTGTCCACCTCGATCACCCGCCGCACGACCGCGGCCGCGCTCGGACTGACCGCCGCCCTCCTCCTCGCCGCCTGCGGCAACCCCGACGACGGCGGCACGACCGAGGTCGCGGCCACATCGGGCGGCAAGACGAAGATCAACATCAGCCCGGACCAGGACCGCGTCACCACCGCCAAGGTCGACTCCATAGCCGCCGAGGTCCCGGAGAGGATCCGCAAGAGAGGCACCCTGGAGGTCGTCGACTCCTCCGGCTCGGCGGCGCCGCTGACCTTCTACGCCACCGACAACAAGACCGTCATCGGTGTCGAGCCCGACATCGCCTCCCTGGTCGCCGACGTGCTCGGCCTCGAACTGCGCATCAACACGGTCTCCTGGGAGAACATCTTCGTGGGCCTCGACAGCGCCAAGTACGACGTCGGTTTCAGCAACATCACCGTCACCGAGGAGCGCAAGGAGAAGTACGACTTCGCCACCTACCGTGAGGACAACCTGGGCTTCGAGGCGAAGAAGGGCAGCGGCCTGAAGGTCACCGGGCCCGAGGACGTGGCGGGCAGGACCGTCGCCGTGGGCAGCGGCACCAACCAGGAGAAGCTGCTCATCGAGTGGAGCAAGGAGAACGAGAAGGCCGGCCGCGAGCCGGTGGACATCAAGTACTACCAGAACGACAGCGACACCTACCTCGCCCTCCAGTCCGGCCGGATCGACCTCTACCTCGGCCCCAACCCGACCGCCGCCTACCACGCGGCCACCACCGGGAAAACGGAGGTGGTCGGCGTGTACTCCGGTGCCGGCTCCACCCTCCAGGGCCTCATCGCGGCCACCACCAAGAAGGACAGCGGCCTGGTCAAGCCGCTCGCCGACGCGCTCGACGAGGTCATCGAGAACGGCACCTACGCGAAGGTGCTTCAGCGGTGGGGCCTGTCCGACGAGGCCGTGACCAAGTCCGAGATCAACCCGCCCGGCCTGCCCAAGACCGACAAGTAGCCGTCGCGGGACGCGGGGCCGCAGCACGCCGCACCACTCGGCCCCGCACCGCCGACCCACGAAACCTCACGCCCCCGAAGGATCCGCCATGGCCACCGTCCTGTCCGTCTCCGGAAGCCCCTCCGCCACCTCCCGTACCGCCCGGCTGCTGCGCCACCTGGACCTGCGGCTCACGGCCCAGGGGCACGACGTGATCCCCCTGGACGTCCGCACCGTCCCCGCCGAGGCCCTGCTCGGCGCCGACTTCCGGCACCCGGCGATCGTGGAGGCGACCGAGCTGTTCGCTCGCGCCGACGGGGTCGTGATCGGCACACCCGTCTACAAGGCCGCCTACTCCGGGCTGCTGAAGTCCCTGCTGGACCTGCTGCCGCAGTACGCCCTGGCCGGCAAGACGGTCCTTCCGCTGGCGACCGGCGGGACCACGGCGCACGTCCTGGCGATCGACTACGCCCTGCGTCCCGTGCTCAGTTCCATGGGCGCCGCGCACATCGTCCAGGGCTGGTTCACGCTCGACAAGGACATCGCGGTGGGCGACGACCGCACCCTGACCGTCGCGCCGGGCCCGGCCGAGGCCCTCGCCCAGGTCGTCGACCGGTTCTCCGAAGCGCTCGGCGGCCGTACGGCCCTGCCGGCGGCCACCGGACGAGCGGCCTGACCGAGACCGCCGGCCACGACGAGCGAAAGGCGTGAGCCCCGAGTGAGCCTCACCTTCCACTGGTTCCTGCCCACCAACGGCGACAGCCGTCACGTCGTCGGCGGCCACGGCACTCCGGTCGCCGCGACCGGAGGCGACCGGCCGCCGGGCATCGGCCACCTCACCCAGATCGCACGCGCCGCCGAAGCCGCACCCGAACAAAAACCCGCATCCGGGCCGGGACCCCGACCTGAGCCCGAGGCCCCGTCCGCAGCCGCGCCCACCGACCGCTGAGGAGCAACACCCGACCATGTCCGGCATCCCTCTCGGGGTCCTCGACCTCGTCCCGATCACGTCCGGATCCACCGCCGCCGACGCCCTGCGCAACACCATCGACCTCGCCCGGCAGACCGAGCGTTTCGGCTACACCCGTTACTGGTTCGCCGAGCACCACCTCAACCCCGGCGTGGCCGGGACCTCTCCCGCCGTCGTGCTGGCCCTGACCGCCTCCGCGACCTCCACGATCAGGATCGGTTCCGGGGCCGTACAGCTCGGTCACCGCACCGCCCTGTCCACCGTCGAGGAGTTCGGCCTGATCGACGCCCTGCACCCCGGGCGACTCGACCTGGGCCTCGGCCGCTCGGGCGGACGTCCCCCCGGGCAGACGGCCGGGCCCCGGCCGACCACGACCCCCGTCGTCGACGGGCGAGCCCCCAACGGGCTGAGGATCCCACCACGGTTCTCCCCCGAGCACCTGATCGGTTCGCCTCGTTTCCTGCTCCAGCAGCAGCTCCTGCGCCAGCCCGGCGCCGCCCCCCAGGGCTACGGCGAACAGGTCGAGGACATCCTCGCGCTCCTGCGCGGCGACTACCGCTCCACGGACGGGATCGCGGCGCACGCCGTCCCCGGTGAGGGAGCCGAGGTGCAGGTATGGATCCTGGGCAGCAGTGGCGGACAGAGTGCCGACGTCGCAGGCCGCAACGGCCTGCGCTTCGCCGCCAATTACCACGTCAGCCCGGCCACCGTACTGGAGGCGGCCGAGGGCTACCGCGCCGCGTTCAAGCCGTCCGACCACCTCGACAAGCCCTACATCAGCGTCTCCGCCGACGTCGTCGTCGCGGAGGACGACGAGACCGCCCGCGAACTGGCCACCGGCTACGGCCTGTGGGTCCGCAGCATCCGCACCGCCGAGGGCGCCATCCCCTTCCCGACCCCCGAGCAGGCCCGCGCCCACACCTGGACCGAGGTGGACCGGGCACTGGTCGCCGACCGCGTCGACACCCAGTTCGTCGGCTCTCCGGGGCGCGTCGCCGACCAGCTCGAACAACTGCGGGAGGCCACCGGCGCCGACGAGCTGCTCATCACCACCATCACCCACGACCACGCCGACCGGGTGCGCTCCTACCGCCTCCTGGCAGAGGAGTGGCAACGCCGCTGACTTTCGACATCGTCGCAATCGTCGCAATCGTCGATCACCCATCCGCGCGGCGCGGCTACCGCAGCGGACGCCGTGCGGCAAGGATGACGAGTCATGACGATCGTGTTCCGGCTGCCTGCCGGCGGTGCGGAGCGGGTGGGGTTCGCCTACTCGCCGGCGATGGAAGCCGTACTGAGTCTCCATGTGCTGGTGGAGCCCAAGCACCACCCCGTCCAGCACGGCTGGGTGCGTGCGATGCGCAGGCTGTCCCCGGCGCTGAAGCGGGAGATCGAGGCGTTCTCCTTCGCCGTGCGCTCGTACTTCCCCGAGTTCCTCTTTCCGCGGCCGACCGGCGGGCTGGCGGACTTCGGCAGCGAACTGGCCCATCTGCGCACGGCGGATCCGGAACTGGTCCGTCTGGAGTTCGCCGTCCCGCTGCTCACCCCATGGCCGGGCGGCGGCGAAGGCAGGGATCCGCGGGTTCTGGGTGAACCGGAGGTACGCAGCCTGCTGCGGGAACGAGCGTTGCGGGAAAGCGACGAAGCGATGGCCGCGATGCTCCTGCATGACCCCCGCGCGCTGCTCGAACGATTCCTGAGCATGCTGGAGCGCTACTGGCGGGAGGCGTTCGAGGAGGAATGGGCCCGGCTCGAACCCGAACTGGCCGCCGGCGTCAGCGAGGCCGGGCACCAGATCGAGCGGCGCGGCCTGTACGGGATGCTCCGTGGCCTGTGGCCGGAGGTACGCAGTGATCCGCAGGCCGAGCGCTTCTGGCTGGAGCGACCGCACGACCACGAGGTCGTCATCGGCCCGGACGACACACTCGTGCTCGCCCCCAGCGCCTATGTCTGGCCGCACGTGCGGGTCAACTGCGACGGTCCCTGGCCCCTCGGACTGGTCTTCCCCCTCTCCTCGATCGCCCGGGAAGCCCGACCGAGGATCCCCCCGGCGCAACTCGTCGGCATCCTCCGGGCGCTCGCCGACGACACCCGCCTGCGCGCCCTGCGACTGATCGCCGAACGGCCTCGCAGCACCCAGGAGTTGGCGCCGCTCGTCGGTGTCAGTGAGGCCGCGCTCTCCAAGCACCTGCGCGTCCTGGCGGACGCCGGCGTGCTCGAACGCCGCCGCGAAGGCTATTACGTCCTGTACCGGCTCGTCCCCGGACAGGTGGCGGGCCTTGCCCCCAGCCTGGAAAGCTTCCTCCACGGCACCGGCATGGGCACTGATTAGCCATCTGCCTAATAAGTGGATCAGCGCTCGAGGAGATCCGACAGTGGCCGCATGTCACTGCTGAGGGACCGCGACTTCCTGCTTCTCTTCGCCGGTCAGGGCGTCTCACGCTTCGGCGACGGCCTGTACACCGCCGCGACCGCCTGGCTGGCCTGGTCACTGACGAAGGATCCGACGGCCGTTGCTCTGGTCAGCGTCTCCGCGTTCGCTCCCGCGTTCCTGGCCACGTTCGTCGTCGCCTCGTACGCCGACCGTTACGACCGCCGGAAGCTGATGATCGCCACCGACCTGGCCCGGGTCGCCGTGGTGGCCGTGGCCGTGGCGCTGCTGTCCCTCGGCCTGCTGGACCTGCCCCTGCTCGTGGCGACAACGGCCTTGCTGGCTTTGATCGGTGCCCCGTTCGCCCCCGCCCGCAACGCCATCGTCCCGCAGATCGTGCCGGCCGACCGGCTCCAGCAGGCCAACGGGCTTCTGCAAGTCGCCTTCCGGGCCGCCTTCTTCGTCGGCCCGCTCATGCTCGCGCCGCTGCTGGCCTACGGCTCGATGAAGTCGGCGCTGGTGGTCAACGGGCTGACCTTCATGGCCTCGGCCGCTGCCGTGGCCGCCATCCGCGTGACCCGCCCCTCCTCCACCGGCGGTCAGGCGGGGCTGTGGTCCGATCTCGCCGCCGGGCTCACGGCCGTGCGGGCCGCTCCGGACGTGCTGGTGGTCATCGTGACCTTCGTGCTCGCCCTCGCCCTGACCAACGGTTTCCTGACCGTCGGACTGGTCGCTGTCGTGGGGCAGGGCGGCCAGTACGGTCTGCTGCTGGGTGTCGCCGGGGTCGCCGAGGTGGTGGGCGCCCTGCTGCTCGCCGGTCTGCGGATCCGCGGACTCGCCCTGGCCGCGGTGCTGGCCTGGGCCGTGCTCGGAATTTTCCGGGCTCCGCTGGGGATGGTCACCTCCGGTGCCGTGGCCGCGGTTCTTCTCATCGCCACCGGGCTGGCTTCGGCCCTCACCGACATCCCGTTGATCGCACTGGTGCAGCAGCGCATTCCCAGCCACCATCTGGCGAAGGCGCTGGGTCTGTGGGAGGCCGGGGTCGCCGGAGCGCTGGCGGTTTCCCCGTTCGTGGCCTCGACCGCCATCACGCTCGCCGGAGTCAGGGACGCCTTCCTGCTCTCGGGCGCCGCCCTCGTCGTACTGGCCGTGACCGCCACGCTGATCCTCGCCCGGTACGGGGGCGCCTCCCGCTCGGGCGAAGTCGGGAGTGGGGGAGCACAGCAGCCCGAGCAGCGTTCCTGCGGGCCCGTGTCAGCAGATGCGGGACCTCGGCCGGAGTCACCCGCCTGAAGCCCAGCAGTGTCGGCGGGCCGTGCCGCCGGCAGTGCGCGGAGGTCGCCGCAGCGGGCACCCCGGTTACTATGCTCACTTCATGCCGGAGGCCGGAAGCGCCGTTGCGTGCCTCCGGGCTGAGACTGGATTCCAAGGCTGAAGAGGCGGATGGCGTGGGAAAATGCTGAGAGAGGTCCTCGCAACCCGCTACGTCGAACCCCTCCGCTCCGGCGGCTCCGTCCCCGGCGTCGTCGAGGCCGACGACCTCGGCACGTACGTCGTGAAGTTCACCGGCTCCGCGCAGGGCCGCAAGGCGCTGGTCGCCGAGGTGATCGTGGGGGAACTGGCCCGGGCCCTCGGGCTGCGCTTCCCGGAGCTGGTCCTGGTCCACTTCGATCCCGCGCTCGGCGCCGACGAACCGCACCAGGAGGTGCGCGGCCTCCTCGACGCCAGCCCCGGCCGCAACCTCGGCATGGACTATCTGCCGGGCGCCGGGGACTTCACCCCGGAGCTCGCGAAGTCCTTCCGCGTCGACCCGCTGGAGGCGGGCCGGATCGTCTGGCTGGACGCCCTCACCGTCAACGTGGACCGCACGGTGCACAGCTCCAACCTGATGGTCTGGCCGACGTTCGGCACGGTCCCGCCGCGCCTGTGGCTGATCGACCACGGCGCCGCCCTCGTCTTCCACCACCGCTGGGACGGCTCCGACCCGGCCAAGGCGTACGACTTCCGCCATCACGCCCTCGGCCACTACGGGCCCGATGTGCGGGCCGCCGACGCCGAGCTGGCCCCCCGGGTGACGCTCGACCTGCTGCGCGAGGTCACGGCGGCCGTCCCGGACGCCTGGCTGACGGACGACCCGGCGTTCGCCACGCCCGACGCGGCCCGGAGCGCGTACGTCGAGTACCTCCACGCGCGCGTGCGGGCCTCCGCGGCCTGGCTGCCCACCGACTTCCCGACCCGGGAGGAGCTCGCCGCCGAGGAGGCCCTGCGGGCGGCGCGTACACAGAAGGGCCGGCCGGACTGGCTCAAGCGGGTCCCCGACCTGCACGGCAAGCCGGCGGCGGAACAGGATTGGTCGGTGCACCTCGGATGAGTGACCCCCAGCGCGTACAGATCGAGTACTGCACGCAGTGCCGCTGGCTGCCGCGTGCCGCCTGGCTGGCGCAGGAGCTGCTGACGACCTTCGAGGAGGAGCTGACCGAGCTGGCCCTCAAGCCCGGCAAGGGCGGGGTCTTCGTGGTCCGCGTCAACGACGAGGTCGTCTGGGACCGCCGCGAGCAGGGCTTCCCCGAGCCGACGGCCGTCAAGCGGGTCGTGCGCGACCGAGTGGCCCCGGGGAAGTCCCTGGGCCACTCGGACCGGTCGGCGTGAGCGTCAGCCGGCGAGCTGCTCGTAGGCGGGGAGGGTGAGGAAGTCCGCGTAGTCCTCGTCGAGGGCGACCTTCAGCAGCAGGTCGTGGGCCTGCTGCCAGTGGCCGGCGACGAAGGCCTCCTCGCCGATCTCGGCGCGGATGTTCGCCAGCTCCTCGGCGGCGACCTCGCGGGCGAGTTCCGGGGTGGCCTTGATCGTGTTCCCGCCGTGCTCGAACTCGACGCCCGCGTTGATCCACTGCCAGATCTGCGAGCGGGAGATCTCGGCGGTGGCCGCGTCCTCCATGAGGTTGAAGATGGCGACCGCGCCCAGCCCGCGCAGCCAGGCCTCGATGTACCGGATGCCGACCTGCACGGCGTTGACCAGACCGTCGTACGTCGGCCGCGCTTGCAGCGAGTCGATCGCGATCAGGTCGGCCGCCTTGACGTCGACGTCCTCCCGCAGCCGGTCCTTCTGGTTCGGCCGGTCGCCGAGGACCCGGTCGAAGGACTCCATGGCGATCGGCACCAGGTCGGGGTGGGCGACCCAGGAGCCGTCGAAACCGTCGTTCGCCTCACGGTCCTTGTCGGCGCGGACCTTCTCGAAGGCGACCTTGTTGACCTCGGGATCCTTGCGGGACGGGATGAAGGCCGCCATGCCGCCGATGGCGTGCGCGCCGCGCTTGTGGCAGGTGCGCACGAGGAGTTCGGTGTACGCGCGCATGAACGGCGCCGTCATCGTGACCGCGTTGCGGTCCGGCAGGACGAACCTCGGCCCGCCGTCACGGAAGTTCTTGACGATGGAGAACAGGTAGTCCCAGCGGCCGGCGTTCAGCCCGGAGGCGTGGTCGCGCAGTTCGTAGAGGATCTCCTCCATCTCGTACGCGGCGGTGATGGTCTCGATGAGGACGGTGGCCCGGATGGTGCCCTGCGGGATGCCGACGTAGTCCTGCGCGAAGACGAACACCTCGTTCCAGAGGCGGGCCTCCAGGTGCGACTCGGTCTTCGGGAGGTAGAAGTACGGGCCCTTGCCGAGGTCGAGCAGGCGCTGGGCGTTGTGGAAGAGGTACAGGCCGAAGTCGACGAAGGCGCCGGGCACCTGGGCGCCGTTCTCGTCGACCAGGTGGCGCTCGTTCAGATGCCAGCCGCGCGGGCGCATGACGACGGTGGCGAGCTCGTCGTCGGCCTTGAGGGCGTACGACTTGCCGGACCTCGGATCGGTGAAGTCGATGTTCCGGGTGTAGGCGTCGATCAGGTTGAGCTGGCCGAGGACGACGTTCTCCCAGGTGGGGGCCGAGGCGTCCTCGAAGTCGGCGAGCCACACCTTGGCGCCCGAGTTCAGGGCGTTGATGGTCATCTTGCGGTCGGTGGGGCCGGTGATCTCCACCCGGCGGTCGTCGAGGGCCGCGGGGGCCGGGGCGACCTTCCAGGAGTCGTCCGCACGGATCGCGGCGGTCTCCGGGAGGAAGTCGAGGCGGGAGGTGCGGGCGATCTCGGCGCGGCGCTCGGCGCGGCGGGCGAGGAGTTCGTCACGGCGCGGCGTGAACCGCCGGTGCAGCTCGGCCACGAAGGCGAGGGCCGCCTCGGTGAGGACCTCCTCCTGCCGGGGCAAGGGCTCGGCGTCGACGATGGCCAGCGGGGACGGCGCTGGTGCGGACATGAGCTGTCACTTCCTTCAGCGAGCCTGGCACCGGGTGCCAGAAGATCCGGGTCGGGCGAGAAACGCCCGGGAAACAGCCGAGCGCTTCTGAAAAATGGATACTAGTTTCCTCATCGTGGAAGTTCAATGGTTTGTTGATGTCGAGATTCTCCGGGTCGAGGGAAGACGGCGCCGCGTGCCACGCCGTTCACTCAAGGTGTCCGAGATCGTCGGGGGTGTCGATGTCGTACGGCCGGGCCACGTCCCCGCACTCGACGAGTGTGATCGCCTCCTCGTGGGCCTTCAGATAGCCGCGTGCCCCCCGGTCGCCGGTCGCGGTCGCCGCCACGCCGGCCCAGTGCGCGGCCCCGAACAGCACGGGATGCCCGCGCAGCCCGTCGTAGGCGGCCGACACCAGCGACGACTCGTCCCGGTACGCGGCCCGCACCCGCCGGGCCGCCTCCGCGCCGATGCCCGGCTGGTCCACCAGCGACACCAGTACGGCCCGTGCGCCGGACCCGGCCAGGGAGTCCAGGCCGGCCCGCAGCGAACCGCCCATGCCTTGCTCCCAGCGCGGGTTCACCACGACCACGCACCCCTCCAGCCGCGCCCGTTCCCGTACGGCGTCGGCGGCGGCCCCGAGGACCACGTGCACGCGCGTGCAGCCGGCCGCGCGCAGCACCTCCACCGCGTGCTCCACCAGCGGGCGCCCGTGGTGCGTCAACAGCGCCTTGGGTCTGCCGCCGAGGCGCCGGCCCCCGCCCGCGGCGAGAAGCAGACCGGCCACCTGGTCTTCCGTGTGCGTCATGGGTTCTGCATACCTGAAGCGGCGGCGGCCGCGCGGTTCCCAAGGCTGAATTTCGGTCCGCACGGTGGCGGAGCCGGTCCGGAAGGCGTTTACTGACCCGCGGTCCCTCGGCGGCCGACCATCGCCACGGGGACGGCCGGGGGGCAGGACGACGTGCGCACGGCGACGTGCGCGGGGGGAGAGCTGTGTTGCGGAGCTTGGGGCAGAGGCCAGTGACCGGCAGCGACGAGGACCCGAGGGTGGTGGAACTGCGCACGGCGGTCTCCCGCCTGCGCCGTGAACTCGCGGCCCATCCGGCGGAGTTCCCTGACCGGGTCATCGCCGAGGACGAACTCGCCGCACTCGCCGCGATGGCGACCCACGGCGTCCCGGAAGTACCCCGCCTGCGCCGTTCCCTGCTGCTGATCGCCGGCGCGATCGGCTCGGTGAGCGCGCTGTCACGGGGCCTGTCGGACGTCCGGGACGCGGTGGAACTGTTCGGAGAGCCGGAGCGGGGCCGGTAGCCCGAGACCCGACCGCCGCACGCCGCGCCCGCCGCGCGGTTGACGCGGCTGGGTGCGCCGTGAAGGCGGCTGGTGCGTTGTCGGGGGCCTGCGCCGTGTCGTAGGGCGCCCGTGCCCCATCGGCCGGGACCGCGCCGACAGGGACGGCCGCGGCCTCCGGACAGCCGTACCGGGCCCACGGCCCACCGGCAGTGCCGCGCCCGGCAAGGGTCGGTGGGTTCTTCCCCGCCGTCGGACCCGCTCCGCCCGTGACGGTGCCGGGTTCGGGTTCGGCGGTCGCCCCGCGCCCGGTGGCTGTGTGGCGCCCGCTGGCAGCGCCCCGCCCGACGGCCGAGCCGGCCCGACGGACCGTCGGCCCACAGGGGCCCTGCCGGGCCGCTGGAACCGTCCCTGCGCCCTCGCGGACCCGCCCCGCGCCCTTCAATGTCGCGTCCCGCGCGACGGTGCCGCCAGGTGACCGCCGCCGCGCCCTGCGGGCCCGCTCAGCCCACCGTCCCGCCCGTGCTCGTCAGGGCCGTCGACAGGTCTGCCGCGACTTCCTTCAGTACCGGCACGATTTTTTCCGTGGCGGAGTCGGTGACGCGGCCGGCCGGGCCGGAGATCGAGATGGCTGCCGCGGTGGGGGAGTCGGGGACCGAGACCGCGAGGCAGCGGACGCCGATCTCCTGTTCGTTGTCGTCGACGGCGTAGCCCTGGTCGCGCACGGCCTTGAGGGCGGCCAGGAAGCCGTCCGGCGTGGTGATCGTCTTCTCCGTCGCGGCGGGCATGCCGGTGCGCCGGAGAAGGGCGCGGACCTCGTCGTCCGGGAAGCCGGCGAGCAGCGCCTTGCCGACGCCCGTGGAGTGCGGCAGGACGCGCCGGCCGACCTCGGTGAACATGCGCATCGAGTGCTTGGACGGCACCTGCGCCACGTACACGATCTCGTCGCCGTCGAGCAGCGCCATGTTCGCCGTCTCGCCGGTCTCCTCGACCAGCCGGGCCAGGTAGGGGCGGGCCCAGGTGCCCAGCAGCCGGGAGGCGGACTCTCCGAGGCGGATCAGGCGCGGCCCGAGCGCGTAACGGCGGTTGGTCTGCTGGCGGACGTACCCGCAGGCGACCAGGGTGCGCATCAGTCGGTGGATGGTGGGCAGCGGCAGCCCGCTGGTCGCGGACAGCTCGCTCAGGCCGACCTCGCCGCCCGCGTCGGCCATCCGCTCCAGCAGATCGAAGGCGCGCTCGAGGGACTGGACCCCTCCGCCGGCGGACTTGGCGGAGTCGGTGGTGCTGGCGCTGGACGTCGGCACGGCGCGTTCCTTTCGAAACTGGCGGGAAGAGCTGAAGCCTACCCGGCGGTCGGTTGACTCCTCGCTTGTGCGTAGCTACGTTCTGTCTGCCGAAATGATAATTCCGCTTTGTGGAAACATCCAGAGTGGCGGAGGTGGGGCACTGTGGAGAAGTGTGCCCTTGACGGGGTGCGGGCGGGAGTGAAGACTCCTTCAACAGAACGTTGAATTCCGTTACGTGGAAGTTAACGGCGGCAGAGAGGGGCCCCCGGGTGTCCGACGCTGAACTGGTGCTGCGCTCGACGCGTGTCATCACTCCGGAAGGGACGCGCGCCGCCTCGGTCGCCGTCGCGGCGGGACGGATCACGGCCGTCCTGCCCCACGACGCGCCCGTCCCCGCCGGCGCCCGCCTGGAGGACCTCGGCGACCACGTCCTGCTGCCCGGCCTCGTCGACACACACGTGCACGTCAACGACCCCGGCCGCACCCACTGGGAAGGCTTCTGGACCGCCACGCGCGCGGCGGCGGCCGGCGGCATCACCACCCTCGTCGACATGCCCCTCAACTCCCTCCCGCCGACCACGACGGTCGACCACCTGCGCACCAAGCAGCGGGTCGCCGCCGACAAGGCCCACATCGACATCGGCTTCTGGGGCGGCGCCCTGCCCGACAACGTCAAGGACCTCCGCCCGCTGCACGAGGCGGGCGTCTTCGGCTTCAAGGCCTTCCTCTCCCCGTCCGGCGTCGACGAGTTCCCGCACCTGGACCAGGAGAGACTCGCCCGCTCCCTCGCCGAGATCGCCGGCTTCGACGGCCTGCTGATCGTGCACGCCGAGGACCCGCACCACCTGGACGCCGCCCCGCAGCAGGGCGGCCCCAAGTACGCCGACTTCCTCGCCAGCCGCCCCCGCGACGCCGAGGACACCGCCGTCGCGCACCTCGTCGCCCAGGCCCGCCGCCTCGACGCGCGCGTGCACGTCCTGCACCTCTCCTCGTCCGACGCGCTGCCGCTGATCGCCGCGGCCAAGGCGGAGGGCGTGCGCGTCACCGTGGAGACCTGCCCGCACTACCTGACCCTCACCGCCGAGGAAGTCCCGGACGGCGCGAGCGAGTTCAAGTGCTGCCCGCCCATCCGGGAGGCCGCCAACCAGGACCTGCTCTGGCAGGCGCTGGCCGACGGCACCATCGACTGCGTGGTCACCGACCACTCCCCGTCCACCGCCGACCTCAAGACCGACGACTTCGCCACCGCCTGGGGCGGCATCTCCGGCCTCCAGCTCAGCCTGTCGGCCGTCTGGACCGAGGCGCGCCGGCGGGGGCACGGCCTGGAGGACGTGGTCCGCTGGATGTCCACGCACACGGCACGGCTCGTCGGCCTCGACGACCGCAAGGGCGCCATCGCGGCGGGCCGTGACGCCGACTTCGCCGTCCTCGCGCCCGACGAGACGTTCACCGTCGACCCCGCGGCCCTCCACCACCGCAACCAGGTCACGGCCTACGCCGGCCGGACCCTGTACGGCGTCGTGAAGTCCACCTGGCTGCGCGGCGAACGCGTCCACGCCGACGGCGAGTTCACCGCTCCGAGGGGCCGTCTGCTGACCCGGGACCACTGAGCCACCCACCCGCACCGGCCGACCTCGAAAGGACGACCTGATCACCGTGACGGCGATACCCCATTTCACCGGCGACGCGAACCCCTACGGCGGCGGCGACCCGTACGCGGACTACCGCACCGCCGACTTCCCCTTCACCCAGTACGCCGACCTCGCCGACCGGCAGCTCGGCGCCGGTGTCATCGCCGCCAACGACGAGTTCTTCGCCCAGCGGGAGAACCTGCTGGTGCCCGGGCCCGCCGAGTTCGACCCCGAGCACTTCGGCCACAAGGGCAAGGTCATGGACGGCTGGGAGACCCGCCGCCGCCGCGGCGCCTCGGCCGGCCACCCCTGGCCGACCGCCGACGACCACGACTGGGCGCTGGTCCGCCTCGGCGCGCCCGGCGTCATCCGGGGCATCGTCGTCGACACCGCCCACTTCCGCGGCAACTACCCGCAGGCCGTGTCGGTCCAGGGCACCTCGGTGGCCGGCTCCCCCTCCCCGGAACAACTGCTCGGGGACGACGTGAAGTGGACGACCCTGGTCCCGCGCACTCCGGTCGGCGGCCACGCGGCGAACGGTTTCGCCGTCTCCGTCGAACAGCGCTTCACGCACCTGCGGATCAACCAGCACCCCGACGGCGGCATCGCCCGCCTGCGGGTGTACGGCGAGGTCGTCCCCGACCCCGCCTGGCTGGACGTCCTCGGCACCTTCGACGTCGTCGCCCTGGAGAACGGCGGCCAGGTCGAGGACGCCTCCAACCGCTTCTACTCACCGGCCACCAACACCATCCAGCCGGGCCGCTCCCGCAAGATGGACGACGGCTGGGAGACCCGCCGCCGCCGCGACCAGGGCCACGACTGGATCCGCTACCGCCTGGCCGCCCAGGCGCAGATCCGCGCCCTGGAGATCGACACGGCGTATCTGAAGGGAAACAGCGCGGGCTGGGCGTCGGTGTCGGTACGGGACGGCGGGGACGCCGAGGACGCCTGGAGGGAGATCCTGCCGCGCACCCGCCTCCAGCCCGACACCAACCACCGGTTCGTGCTGCCCACCCCGGCCGTCGCCACCCACGCGCGCGTGGACATCTTCCCCGACGGCGGCATCTCCCGGCTGCGCCTGTTCGGCTCCCTGACCCAGGAGGGCGCGGCACGGCTGACGGCCAGGTACCAGGAACTGGGCGGCTGACCACCGGCCGGAGGACGGACCGATGACTTCCGGGCCCGGGCGGGGTCTGCACTGACGACAGCGAACCCCACCCGAGCACGGACAAGGAGGACACGTCATGGGCAAGCTCGTCCTCACCGGCTTCGTCACCCTCGACGGCGTGTACCAGGCCCCCGGCGGCCCCCGCGAGGACACCCGCGACGGCTTCACACAGGGCGGCTGGACCGTCCCGTACTGGGACGACGACTTCGGCCGGTTCGTCGGCGAGGTCTTCGACCGCGCCGGCGCCTTCCTCCTCGGCCGCCGCACGTACGAGATCTTCGCCGCCTACTGGCCGGGGATCACCGACCCGGCCGACCCCGTCGCCTCCCGGCTGAACTCCCTGCCGAAGTACGTCGCCACCACCACGGCCCTCACCGACCCGGTCTGGCCCGGCGCCACGGCGATCCACGGCGACCTCGCCAAGGAGGTCACCGCCCTCAAGGAGCGCACCGATGGCGAACTCCAGGTCCACGGCAGCGGCGCCCTGGCCCGTGATCTCTTCGCCCTGGACCTCGTCGACACCGTGCACCTGCTGACCTTCCCGGTCGTGCTCGGTGCCGGCCGCCGCCTCTTCGCCGACGGCGCCCTGCCCACCGCGTTCCGCCACACCGACGGCCGGATCACCTCCAGGGGCGTCTCCATCCAGTCGTACGACGTGACGGGCCGCCCCCGCTACGGCACCTACGAGTCCCCGGAGGCTACGGCAGGGCCTTGACCCCCACCCCCGCGATCCGGCCGACGGCGTCGAAGTCGACCTCGACCGTGTTGCCGCCGGGCAGCTCGGCGACGATCCGGTCGCCCTCGACACGCCGGGGCACGCCGTGGTGGCCGAAGTACCCGTCGACGACCTGCCGGGCCGAGTGACCGATCAGTCCCGCGCCGGTGAGCAGCGTCCGGGGCAGCGTGACCGGATCCAGGCCGGCGCGGGGAACGCGCGGGTCGTCGGGCAGGAAGTAGACCTGTGTGCCCGGTCCCGCTGGGACGCCGATGTAGCCGGGCGCCCCGGTCACCCCCATGCCGGTGAAGGCGAGCGTCTCCGCCGCGCGCCGCGGATCCTCGAAGCCGGAGAGGTCCAGGACCTCCGCGGTCAGTTCGGTGATGCCCCGCTCACGCCCGAACCGCTCCACCGCGGCGGTCGGCGCGACGACATCGGTGCCCCGCAGGCCCGGGTTGGCCCAGCCCCACATCCAGGACGCTTCCTCCATGTCGTAGGTGCCCAGCACGGCCACCCGCAGCTCCAGCTCCCCCTGCCGGTAGAGGCAGGCCGACAGGTCGGCCGTCCACGGCCCGTCGGGCAGGAACGAGGTCAGGGCCTCGAGCTGGGCCGCCCCCCAGGCCGCATGCCGTTCGGCCTCCAGGAGGAACGCATCACTGAATCGACTCACCATGTCCCTGACTTTAACGGGGGAGGCAGGGAGAGGATCCGCCCCCACGTGCTCCAGGACGCCTGCGGGGCCGGCGTCGAGATCCTACGGCCGCTCGACCCGCACCCGCAGGGGTGCGCGGAAGGACAGCAGGCCCAGCATCGGGGCGTCCGCCGCCGCTTCCGCCGGCCGCAGGCGCGGCAGGTGGCGGGCGGCGGCCCGGAGCGCCACGGCCGCCTCCGTACGGGCCAGGGACGCGCCGGGGCAGCGGTGGCGGCCGACACCGAAGGCCAGGTGGTGGCGGACGTCGGGCCGGTGCGGGCACATGCGTTCCGCGGAGGTGAAGACCTCCGGGTCCGAGCCGCTGCCCATGAGCATCAGCAGCACCTGCGCGCCGGCCGGCAGCTCCACCCCGCCCAGCTCGACGGGGCGTGCGGCGACCCTGCGCCAGGTGGTCACCGGCGGCTCACGCCGTAGCACCTCTTCCACCCATGCCTCGGCCAGGCCCTGCTCGGAGGCGACGCGGGCCCACAGGCCGGGGTCGGCCAGGGCCCGGCGCAGCACGGTGGCGATGAGCTGTCCGGTGGTGGACTGCCCGGCGATGAAGACGAAGAAGCAGACGCCGGCCGCGGTCCGCGCGTCGAGCGGCTCACCGTCGGGCAGACGGTGCTCGGCGAGCGATCCGACGAACGAGTCGGGCGCGGCCGTGCCGCCGGTCACGGTGCGGGTCAGCCACTGGTGGAACTCGCCCACCAGGGGCGCCAGTTCCAGCTGGCGCGACGGTGTGGGCCGGCCCCAGAACAGCTCCAGTGAGGCGTCGCTCCAGCGGATCAGCGTGGCGGGGGAGACACCGTCGATGCCCAGCAGCTCCATCAGGACCCGGCACGGCAGCACCTGGGCGAAGGACGTGAAGAGGTCGGCGCTGCCCGAGGTGTCGATCCGCTCCCGTGCCGTGGTGAGCAGTTCGTCCGCGAGGCGCTCGATGACCGGTACGGCCGCCGCGACGCGCCGGGCGTTGAAGAACCGGGTGACCAGCCGGCGCAGTCCGGGATGGCTGGGCGTGCCGTTGTTGGCCAGCGCGGGCGGGATGTTGAAGCCCGCCCGGGCGAGGATCCGCAAAACGCCGACGGGCAGCGGGGTGACGGCGTGCTGGGCGTTGTCGGGGCGGAAGGTGTCCGGGTCGAGGAGCACCCGGCGGATGTCCCGGTGGCGGCTGACCAGCCAGAGCCCGGTGCCGGGGTCGTGGTGGACGGGCGCCTGCGCGCGCAGCGCGTCCAGCGTCGGATAGGGGTCGCGGACGAAGGCGTCGCCGAAGAGGTCGAGCAGCCCGAGCGGATCGCCCGCGGCGCCCGAACCGGGTGCGGATGCGTCCAGGGCCGGGGTGGTCACGGGGCGGGACGCTAACACGTGATCAGCGTGACCCCCGCACCTATGTGCGCGGCGTCACGCGAGGTGCGGCCGGGGCCCGGCCCGACAAGGGACCGGACCTCCAGCCGCTCGCACCGTTCCTAGGGCTGTTCGAGTGTGTGGGGGAGGGGGATTCAGCAGCCGTAGTCGATCAGGTCGAACGAGGCGTAGTGATCGGCCGTGTAGTAGTCCTCCCGGTACTCCTCACCGGTGACGATGCGGCGCGCACCGCGCGTGGAGGAGCCCGGCGTGATCACGGTGTACTCGTGGTAGTAGCCGGAGCGCTGACTCGGCAGGATGCGTTCCCGGTTCTGGAAGACGGTGCCGTCCTGGGAGTACGGGAAGGGGCCGCCCTGCTCGATCAGTTCCAGCGTGTCGTACGCCTGGGAGGGCAGGTCGCTGTGGCAGATGCTGCCGACCGCGGCCGCGGCCGGGGTGGCGGTGACGGTTCCGCCGACGAGGAGGGCGGACAGGACGGCGGCCGCGGCGCCGATGCGAGTGATCCGTGGGGGGAATCTCATGCCCGCATGATGACGCGCGTAGACAATGGCATGTCAATGACAACCTGAGGGAATTTACCGTCACGTCCGATGAGTTCTCGGGAAGTTAACCTGGCGCGCGACGGCTCCACGAAGCGTCCACGACTGGGTCCCCGCCGACCGGTGGAGCCGCCGGCCCGGCCCCCGCTCAGTCGTGCTTCCGGCTGTCCGCGGCGGCGAACAGGGCGAGCGCGAGGACGATGAGAGCCACGCTCACGTAGACCTCGTAGCCGTCGAGGAAGTCGTACCGCTGCACCAGCCCCCAGTCCCAGTCGGTGAACTCGTGCACGAGGCCGGCGACGCCCTGCACCAGGGCGAAGAAGCCCACAATCCCCAGCAGTTCTCTCATACGGCACACCCTCGCTCCCCGGTACCGCCATCCGCATCGGCCGCGGGGCGAGGCACGTCCGACCGAAGGCCCGGGCCGGCCGGGGCGGCAACGCCGAAAGTCGAGGGCGGAGCGACTTCGGTAGGCGGCCGTCCCGCTTTCGTCGTCGATTCCGCGCGTGCGGGGGTGACGCGCGCCCGCGCTGCGTAGATTTGTCGGCCATGAGGGGTGACGACCAGGCCGCGCCGACGGCGGCCTTCCCGGGGCGCCGATGGCTGCTGCCGTCCGCCGTGGCCGCCGAACTGGACCCGGACGCCGACCGGCGCGGACGCCGGCCCCGGCGCACCGTACGCGACTGGGTCGTCGACTTCACCTGCTTCCTCCTGGCCGTCGCCGTCGGCCTGATGGTGGCGGACACGCTGCCCGAGTTCGATGACCTGCCGCACGCCCTCCTCGTGGCCGACCAGCTGCTGGGCGCGCTCTCCTGCGCCGCGGTCTGGCTGCGCCGCCGCTGGCCCGTCGCCCTCGCCGTCGCGACGATCCCCCTCGGTTTCATCGCGACCACCTCGGCCGGGACCTGCACGGTCGCCCTGTTCACCCTCACCGTGCACCGGCCCTTCCGGTACGTCGCCTGGATCGGCGGGGTCCAGCTCGCGGTGATCCCGGTGCTGATCTGGGCGCGCCCGGATCCCGAGCTGGAGTACGGACCGGCCGTGGTGTGGACCGTCCTGCTCACCGTCGCCGTCATCGGCTGGGGCATGTTCGTCCGCTCCAAGCGGCAGCTGATGCTCAGCCTGCGGGACCGCGCCCGGCGCGCCGAGACCGAGGCGCGGCTCCGTGCCGAGCAGGCACAGCGGCTGGCCCGCGAGGCCATCGCCCGGGAGATGCACGATGTGCTCGCCCACCGGCTGACGCTGCTCAGCGTCCACGCGGGCGCGCTGGAGTTCCGGCCGGACGCGCCCCGCGAGGAGGTCGCGCGGGCGGCCGGCGTCATCCGGGAGAGCGCCCACGAGGCACTCCAGGACCTGCGGGAGATCATCGGCGTGCTGCGGGCCGGCGAACCCGACGACAACGGCCGGCCCCAGCCGACGCTGGCCGCCCTGGACACGCTGGTCGCCGAGTCCCGTCAGGCCGGCCTGAAGGTCACCCTCGACCAGCACGTCACCGACCCCGCCGCCGTGCCCGTCTCCGTCGGCCGCACCGCCTACCGCATCGCCCAGGAGTGCCTCACCAACGCCCGCAAGCACGCGCCCGGCGCGGAGGCCGCGGTCACCGTCACCGGCGGGCCCGGAGAAGGCCTCACGGTGACCGTCCGCAACCCCGCCCCCGAGGGCGACGTACCGCCCGTCCCCGGCTCCGGGCAGGGCCTGATCGGTCTCACCGAACGCGCCACCCTGACCGGTGGGCGCCTGGAGCACGGGCCGCGTGACGACGGGGGGTTCGAGGTGCGGGCGTGGCTGCCGTGGCCCGCGGCGCCGTAGACCGGCGCCCACCCGATCGCCGTACGCCCGACTCCCCGTCCGTCGCCGTGATTACGTAAGGACCATGACTGCCATCAGACTGCTCCTCGTCGACGACGATCCCCTGGTGCGCGCCGGTCTGTCCTTCATGATGGGCGGCGCCGACGACATCGAGATCGTCGGCGAGGCCGGCGACGGCGACGAGGCCGAGACGCTCGTCGACCGCACCCGCCCGGACGTCGTCCTCATGGACATCCGGATGCCGTCGGTGGACGGCCTGACCGCCACCCGGCGACTGCGGGCCCGCAAGGACGCCCCCCAGGTCGTCGTCCTCACCACCTTCCACGCCGACGACCAGGTGCTGCTGGCACTGCGCGCGGGCGCCGCCGGGTTCGTCCTGAAGGACACCCCACCAGCCGAGATCCTCGACGCCGTGCGCCGGGTCGCGGCCGGTGACCCCGTCCTGTCGCCCGCCGTCACCCGCCAGTTGATGGACCACGCGGCCGGTGCCGCCGCCGACACCCGCCGCGCACGCGCGCGTGAGCGGATCGCGACGCTGGGGGAGCGCGAGCGCGAGGTTGTCGTCGCGGTCGGGCGGGGCCTGTCCAACGCGGAGATCGCCGCAGAGCTGTTCATGAGCGTCGCCACCGTCAAGGCGCACGTCTCCCGCGTCCTGGCCAAGCTCGACCTCAACAACCGTGTCCAGATCGCCCTGTTGGCGTACGACGCGGGGCTGCTGGAGGAAGAGGCGGACGGGCACTAGGCCGGGGGCCCGTTCGTTGGGCGGGTGACGGGAGGGGAGCGGCATGGCCGAAGTGATCGACCTGGGGGCGTTCGGAGAGGGGTTCCGCAAGGACCCGCATCCGGTGTACGCGCGGCTGCGTGAGCGCGGCCCCGTCCACCGGGTACGGCTGCCCGGCGCCGGTGCGGACGACTGGTCCTGGCTCGTCGTGGGGTACCAGGAGGCGCGCGCGGCGCTCGCCGACCCGCGGCTCGCCAAGGACGGCAGCCGGATCGGCGTCACCTTCCTGGACGAGGAGCTGATCGGCAAGTACCTGCTGATGACCGACCCGCCGCAGCACACGCGTCTGCGGGCGCTGATCTCGCGCGCCTTCACCATGCGCCGGGTGGAGCGGCTGCGGCCCCGGATCCAGCAGATCACCGACGACCTGCTCGACATGATGCTGCCGCACGGCAGCGCCGACCTGGTGGAGTCGTTCGCCTATCCACTGCCGATCACCGTCATCTGCGAACTGCTCGGCGTCCCCGAGATGGACCGCACCGAGTTCCGCAAGCTCTCCACCGAGACGGTGGCGCCGACCAGCGAGGAGAGCGCGCACGACGCGTTCGCGCGGCTGGCCGCGTACCTCACCGAACTGATCGAGGACAAGCGGTGCGCCGGGCCGAGCGACGACCTGCTGAGCGACCTGATCCGTACGACCGCGGAGGACGGCGACCGGCTCTCACCGGGCGAGTTGCGCGGCATGGCGTTCATCCTGCTCATCGCCGGCCATGAGACCACGGTCAACCTCATCACCAACACCGTCCACGCTCTGCTCACGCACCCCGAGCAACTCGCTGCCCTGCGCGCCGACATGACGCTCCTGGACGGCGCGATCGAGGAGGCCCTGCGGTACGAGGGCCCGGTGGAGAACGCCACGTTCCGCTTCGCGGCCGAGCCGTTGGAGATCGGCGGCAGGGCGATCGCGCGGGGTGAGACGGTGGTGATCGGCCTCGCCGCCGCCGGCCGAGACGCGGCCCGGCATCCCGACCCCGACCGCTTCGACATCCGCCGCGACACCCGCGGCCACCTCGCCTTCGGCCACGGCATCCACTACTGCCTGGGCGCGCCGTTGGCCCGCCTGGAGGCCCACACGGCCCTGCGTGCGCTCCTCACCCGTGCCCCCGCCCTGGCCCTGTCCGCCCCACCCGACGACTGGCTGCCGGGCATGCTGATACGCGGCGTGCGCGACCTGCGGGTGCGCTGGTAGACGCCGGCGAGCGACCTCACCCGTATCCGGGCCCCTCGTACGGCCCCGCCCCACCCGGCGCGGGCCGCGCGTCCGGTGGACCCGGCCAGGGCTGTGGTCCCGGCGGTGCCGAGGGGTCCGGTTCCTCGAATCCCGCGAACATCGCGGGTGTCCCCGGCCGGCCGGGCGCCACGGGCGCCGACGCCGTCGGCCCGGCCTGCGCGGCCTCCGGCATCCCGGGCCACGCCTGCACGCCCGGCACGAGCGGTACGCCGGGCGCGCCCGGTACGCCGGGTGGCGGTGTCCCCGGGACGGCCTGGAGGTCCGGTGTCGTCGGCCAGGGTTGTGGGCCTGGTGGGATGGGGGTGGGTTGCGTGTTCGGTGGGGGTGTCCCTGGGGCGGCCTGTGGGCCGGGTGTCGTCGGCCAGGGCTGTGGGCCCGGCGGACCCAGGGCGGGCTGGGCGTCCGGCGGTGGTGTCCCCGGCGTGGCGTGCGTGTCGGGTGTTGTCGGCCAGGGTTGGGGGCCGGGTGAGTCCGGGGCCTCCGGTGCGTCCAGTGCACGCGGTGCGCCCGTGTCCTGCCCGCCCGTCGACCCGGGCGTCGCCGACCCGCCTGTGGCGTTCCCGCCTGTGGCGTTCCCGTCCGGGACGGCGCCCCCGACACCGCCCGCTCCCGGGGCGGCGCCCCCCACACCCGCCGCTACCGGGCCGGCCGCTCCGAGGGGCTCTCCTCCCGGGATCTCCGCGAGGGACACCGCTCGGCGTTCGCGGCGGGAGATGTCGCAGGCCTCGGCGATGCGGAGGGCCTGAAGTGCCTCGCGGCCGTCGCAGGGGTTGGGGCGGGTGCCGCGGATGACGTCGACGAAGGCGTTCAGTTCCGCCTCGTAGGCGGGGCCGAATCGCTCCAGGAAGCTGCTCCAGGGCTTGTCCGCGGCCGGGGGACCGGTGGGCTCGGTGGAGGCGATGGGAGTGCGGTCGTCCAGGCCGACGACGATCTGGTCCAGCTCGCCGGCCAACTCCATGCGCACGTCGTACCCCGCGCCGTTCAGCCGTGTCGCCGTGGCCGTGGCGAGCGTGCCGTCGTCGAGGGTGAGGAGCGCCGCCGCCGTGTCGACGTCCCCGGCCGCCCGGAACATCGCGGGCCCGCCGTCCGACCCGGCGGCGTACACGTCGGCCACCTCGCGCCCCGTCACCCAGCGCAGCACGTCGAAGTCGTGGATCAGCGAGTCCCGGAACAGCCCGCCGGACACCGGCAGCCACGCGGCCGGCGGCGGCGACTGGTCGGACGTCACCGCCCGTACGGTGTGCAGCCGCCCGAGCCGGCCCGAGCCCACCGCCTCCCGGGCCCCGGTGTACCCCGTGTCGAAGCGCCGCTGGAACCCCATTTGCAGGACTGTTCCCGCCGCCTCCACCTCGGCGATCGCCTGTAAGGTCCCCGCCAGGTCCAGGGCGATGGGCTTCTCGCAGAAGACCGGGAGCCCGGAGCGTGCTGCCCGACCGATCAGTTCGGCGTGGGCCGAGGTCGACGCCGTGATGACCACGGCGTCAACGCCCCAGCGGAAGACCTCGTCCACCCCGGGGGCGGCCGTCTCGCCCAGCCGGAGCGCCAGCTCCTGCGCTCGCGCGGGCTCCGCGTCCGTGAGAATCAGGGACCCCACCTCGCGGTGACGGCTGAGTGTGTTCGCATGAATCGTGCCGATGCGGCCCGTCCCGATGACCCCGATGCGCATGGAATCACCGTGGCGTCGCAGCCCGCACCCTGTCAATGCATATGTCCGGACAATCGAACTACACAACTTCCCGTCAACCGGCCGCGAGGCTACGCTCGGGCCCGTGCCGAAACCAGAAGTGGACCCGACCGTGCAGCTGGAGCTCAGGGTGGACCGGAGTTCTCCGGTCCCGTTGTACTTCCAGCTGGCCCAGCAGCTCGAAGCCGCGATCGAGCACGGATCCCTCACCCCCGGCAGCCTGCTGGGCAACGAGATCGAACTCGCCGCCCGGCTCGGCCTGTCCCGCCCGACCGTGCGACAGGCGATCCAGTCCCTGGTCGACAAGGGGCTGCTGGTCCGCCGTCGGGGCGTCGGCACCCAGGTCGTGCACAGCCAGGTCAAGCGCCCGCTGGAGCTCAGCAGCCTCTACGACGACCTGGAGGCCGCCGGTCAGCGCCCCGCGACGACGGTCCTGGTCAACACGGTCGTGCCCGCCACCGCCGAGGTCGCGGCCGCGCTCGGGGTCGCCGAGGGCAGCGAGGTGCACCGGGTGGAGCGGCTGCGACTGGCGCACGGCGAGCCGATGGCGTACCTGTGCAACCACCTGCCCTCCGGCCTGCTCGACCTGGACACCGACCAGCTCCAGGCGACCGGCCTGTACCGGCTGATGCGGGCCGCCGGGATCACCCTGCACAGCGCCCGCCAGTCCATCGGCGCCCGCGCCGCCACCGCGGCCGAGGCCGAGCGGCTCGCCGAGGACGAGGGCGCCCCGCTGCTCACCATGCAGCGCACCACCTTCGACGACACCGGCCGCGCCGTCGAGTTCGGCGACCACATCTACCGCCCGACCCGCTACTCCTTCGAGTTCCAGCTGCTCGTGCGGCCCTGAGCGGGACCCCTGTCACGACCATGTCCGGACAATGCGACCGGATCGTGGTCCCCCGTCTGAGACGCCTGATCCCTGTGTTCGATAATGGGGCGTTTGTGTCCGGTGAGCGGTCATCGGGCGCGCGCGTACGACAGAGCACGGCAAGAAGGGCACCACCTCGTGGCACGGTTGCGAACCTGGGCAGGAACGGCGTTGGCGGGGGTGCTCTGCGTCTGCCTCGCGGGGTGCAGCAGCACCGGCGGGAAACGCGCCGAGGACGCCCGCAGGGCCGCGGCCGCGCAGGGCCGGGCGGCGGTGGACACCCCGCGCTGGACCTTCGCGATGATCACCCACTCGGGTGACGGCGACACGTTCTGGGACATCGTCCAGAGCGGCGCGAGGCAGGCCGCCGTCAAGGACAACATCGACTTCCTGTACTCCCACGACGACGAGGCCCAGCAGCAGGCCCAGCTCGTCGACGCGGCGGTCGACAAGAAGGTCGACGGCATCGTCGTCACCCTCGCCAAGCCCGACGCGATGAAGGCCGCGCTCGCCCGCGCCGCCGAGGCCGGCATCCCCGTGATCACGGTGAACTCGGGCTCCGCCGAGTCCAGGGCGTTCGGCGCGCTCGCCCACATCGGCCAGGACGAGGCCGTCGCCGGCCGGGCCGTCGGCGAGGAGCTGAGCAAGCGCGGCAGGAAGAAGGCGATCTGCGTCCTGCACGAGCAGGGCAACGTCGGCCATGAGCAGCGCTGCTCCGGAGTGGCCGCCACCTTCTCCGGCGAGGTCGCGAACCTCCACGTCAACGGCACCAACATGCCCGATGTGCAGTCCGCGATCGAGGCCCGGCTCCAGGCCGACCCGTCGATCGACTCCGTCGTCACCCTCGGCGCCCCGTACGCCGACACCGCCGTCAAAGCCAAGCAGGGCGCCGGCAGCAAGGCGGAGGTCGGCACCTTCGACCTCAACGCCAAGGTGGTCGCGGGCCTGGCGGACGGCAGCCTCGGCTTCGCCGTCGACCAGCAGCCGTACCTCCAGGGCTACCAGGCCGTGGACCTGCTGTGGCTGTACAAGTACAACGGCGACGTGCTCGGCGGCGGCCGGCCCGTGCTGACCGGCCCGCAGATCGTCACCGAGGACCAGGCGGCCGAGCTGGCGCGGTACACCGAGCGGGGCACCCGATGAGCGCGACGGTCGAAGGGAGGGCGGACGAGGCGGTCGGCCGGACGACTGACGAAAGGATTCTGCGCAGCTCGGTGCCGCGCAGGCTGCTCAGCCGCCCCGAACTGGGCTCGGTGGTCGGCGCGATCGCGGTGTTCTGCTTCTTCGCCGTCGCCGCCGACGGCTTCCTCCGCGCGAGCAGCCTCAGCACCGTCCTGTACGCGTCGTCGACCATCGGCATCATGGCCGTCCCGGTCGCGCTGCTGATGATCGGCGGCGAGTTCGACCTGTCGGCCGGCGTGCTGGTCACATCGTCGGCGCTGATCTCCTCGATGTTCAGCTACCAGATGACGGCGAACGTCTGGGTCGGCGTCGGGGTCTCCCTCCTCGCCACCCTCGCGATCGGCGCCTTCAACGGCTACGTGCTCACCCGCACCCGGCTGCCCAGCTTCATCGTCACACTCGGCACGTTCCTGATGCTGACCGGCATGAACCTCGGCTTCACCAAGCTGATCGACGGCACCGTCTCGACGAAGACCATCGCCGACATGGAGGGCTTCCCCACGGCCCGCGACGTCTTCGCGTCCACCCTCACCGTCGGCGGCGTCGCCATCAAGATCACGATCCTGTGGTGGTTCGCCCTGGTCGCCGTCGCCTCCTGGATCCTGCTGCGCACCCGCGCCGGCAACTGGATCTTCGCGGTCGGCGGCAACAAGGACGCGGCCCGCGCCGTCGGCGTCCCCGTGGACCGGACCCGGATCGGCCTCTACATGGGTGTCGCCCTCGGCGCCTGGATCTCCGGCCAGCACCTGCTCTTCAGCTACGACGTCGTCCAGTCCGGCGAGGGCGTCGGCAACGAGCTGATCTACATCATCGCCGCCGTCATCGGCGGCTGCCTGATCACCGGGGGCCACGGCAGCGCGGTCGGTTCGGCGGTCGGCGCGTTCCTGTTCGGCATGACGAGCAAGGGCATCGTCTTCGCCGAGTGGAACCCCGACTGGTTCCAGTTCTTCCTCGGAGCGATGCTGCTCCTCGCGACCCTGCTCAACGCCTGGGTCCGCAAGCGCGCGGAGGCCACCAAGTGACGGAAGCGACCCCCCGTACGGCGCTCGTGGAGCTGTCCGGCGTCAGCAAGCGCTACGGCACCGTCCGCGCCCTCGAAGGCGTCTCCCTGGAGGTCCACGCGGGCCGGATCACCTGCGTCCTCGGCGACAACGGCGCGGGCAAGTCGACCCTGATCAAGATCGTCGCGGGCCTGCACCGGCACGACGGCGGCACCCTGCGCCTGGACGGCGAGGAGACGACGCTGTCCTCCCCGCGCGAGGCCCTGGACCGCGGTATCGCCACCGTCCACCAGGACCTGGCCGTCGTCCCCCTCATGCCGGTCTGGCGGAACTTCTTCCTCGGCTCGGAGCCCCGTAAGGGCGTCGGCCCGTTCAAGCGCCTGGACACCGACTTCATGCGCCGCACCACCCGCGCGGAACTGCTCCGCATGGGCATCGACCTGCGCGACGTCGACCAGCCCATCGGCACCCTGTCGGGCGGCGAACGCCAGTGCGTCGCCATCGCGCGCGCGGTCTACTTCGGCGCGAAGGTCCTCGTCCTGGACGAGCCGACGGCGGCGCTGGGCGTGAAGCAGTCGGGCGTGGTGCTGAAGTATGTGGCGGCGGCACGTGACGAGGGCCTCGGTGTCGTACTCATCACCCACAACCCGCATCACGCCTATCTGGTGGGGGACAGCTTCGTGCTCCTGCGGAGGGGCACGATGGTCGGCGGCTACGGACGGGAGCAGATCACCCTGGAGGAGCTGACCCGTCAGATGGCGGGCGGCGACGACCTGGACGATCTGCGGCACGAGCTCCAGCGCGGCTGAGGCACGCGGGACGGCGGCGACGTGTGGGGGTGCGCGGCACGGCTGCGACCTGCGGTGACGGATCGGAGGGCGGTCGACGACGTGTGGGGGTGCGCGGCACGGCCGCGACCTGCGGTGACGGATCGGAGGGCGGCCGACGACGTGTGGGGGTGCGCGGCACGGCCGCGACCTGCGGTGACGGATCGGAGGGCGGCCGACGACGTGCGGGGCTGCGCGGCACCGCCGCGACCTGCGGTGACGGGCCCGAGGGCGGTCGACGACGCGCCCTCTCGTCACCTCCCCCGCTCAGCTTCCGGTGTGTGCGTGCGGCAGAATCGGCCCCGATGAGCACCTACGGCAACTTCACCGCCCCCATCGGCTCCCGCCGCGCCCCCGCCCTGCGCACCGTGGGCACGCGCGAGCGACGCTCCCACCTCACCGCACCCCGCGTGCCCACGGTGGGCATCGACATCGGCGGCACCAAGGTGATGGCGGGTGTCGTCGACGCCGACGGCAACATCCTGGAGAAGGTCCGCACGGAGACCCCGGACAAGTCCAAGAGCCCGAAGGTCGTCGAGGACACGATCGTCGAGCTGGTCCTGGACCTGTCCGACCGGCACGATGTGCACGCGGTCGGCATCGGCGCGGCCGGCTGGGTCGACGCCGACCGCAACCGCGTCCTGTTCGCTCCCCACCTGTCCTGGCGCAACGAGCCCCTGCGCGACCGCATCGCCGGCCGCCTCGCGGTCCCCGTCCTCGTCGACAACGACGCCAACACCGCCGCCTGGGCGGAGTGGCGGTTCGGCGCGGGCCGCGGCGAGGACCACCTCGTCATGATCACGCTGGGCACCGGCATCGGCGGCGCGATCCTGGAGGACGGCCAGGTCAAGCGCGGCAAGTACGGCGTCGCCGGCGAGTTCGGGCACATGCAGGTCGTGCCCGGCGGCCACCGCTGCCCGTGCGGCAACCGCGGCTGCTGGGAGCAGTACAGCTCCGGCAACGCCCTGGTCAGAGAGGCCAAGGAGCTGGCCGCCGCCGACTCGCCGGTGGCGTACGGGATCATCGAGCACGTCAAGGGGCAGATCGGTGACATCACCGGCCCGATGATCACCGAGCTGGCCCGTGAGGGCGACGCGATGTGCATCGAGCTGCTCCAGGACATCGGCCAGTGGCTCGGCGTCGGCATCGCCAACCTGGCCGCCGCCCTCGACCCGTCCTGCTTCGTCATCGGCGGCGGCGTCTCGGCCGCCGACGACCTGCTGATCGGCCCCGCGCGGGACGCGTTCAAGCGCCACCTCACCGGCCGCGGCTACCGCCCCGAGGCGCGGATCGTGCGCGCCCAGCTCGGCCCCGAGGCGGGCATGGTGGGCGCCGCCGACCTGGCGCGGCTGGTCGCCCGCCGCTTCCGCCGCGCCAAGCGCCGCCGGGTGGAGCGCTACGAGCGCTACGAGCGGTTCGCGGAGGCCGCCCGGCGAGCCCGGGACACGGCATGACGGCCCCACCGCCGCACCAGGACGATCCGGCGGGCGAGCCGGGCGTCGCGCAGGAGACCCGGGGGCACGTCATCCGCCGCCGGGCGCTCACCCTGCTGATCATCGTGCTGCTCATCGGCGTGCCGGCCGGCTATCTGGTGATCTCCGCGAACCAGAGCCGGGACAGCGGCAAGGACAAGGAGGCGAAGTACTCGGCGACCGGCCTGACCGAGGGCTGGCCCTCGAGGGTCCAGCGCCGCCTCTACCAGGTGCCGATCCCGCACCCGTCCAACCAGGTCGCCTACTACGAGACGAACAACTGGAAGACCAGCCGTCTCTACGTGCAGTTCCAGACCACGCACGCCGGCCTGGACGCCTTCCTCACGGAACTCGGCCTCAGCCGGGCAGCTCTGGAGAAGGACAGCATCACGATCGGCGAGCGCGACCGGCACGTCACCGGCTGGAAGTTCTCCGGCCCGGGCGCCCGCCCCGGCGACTTCTTCGGTTTCGTCCACGAGCAGAAGAACCCCCAGCCGACGCTGGACGTGGTGGTGAACACAGGCAACCCCGTCTACCCCATGGTGTACGTCGTCTCCCGCACGGTTCCCTGAGCCCGTCCACGCGGCGCCCGGACGGGATCCTGCGCGGTTCCCTGACCCGTCCACGCGGCGCTCGGACGGCCGTCGGAGCCGATTGTCAGACCCCGCCCGTAGAGTCGAAGACGACTGATCCGACACACGGGCGGGAGGTGGACACACCGTATGAGCGACACGGCCAGGGCCATGGCCGCCGGGCAGCAGCCGCAGCCGCCCGGCGCGCGCCTCGCCGCCGTCTTCCTGCCCGCCCCGCTGCCGCGCGACGGCCGGATCGCGCTGTGGAACCCGGACGGAGTGCCGGACGACGGCCCGCCGCCCGGCCCGGCGGACGCCGACCCCACCGAGCTGACCGTCGTGCGCCGCCATGGCGCCTCCGTCCGCCGCCACCGGGCGCCCGCCCTGTCGCTGCCCCTCGACAAGGCGCTCCCGCTGCTGGTGCGCGCCCGCCGCGACCCCGCGGCCCATCCCGCGACCGCCTGCTGGGGCGCCGCCGCGCAGCATGCGCTGCGGCTCGCCGCCCGAGGCCGTCTGCTGCCCGGCCTGACACCCACGGGCCACGACGCCTGGCGGGCCGGCCCCCTCGACCCGGAGGACGTCGCGCACCTGCGCGCCATCGCCGCGGCCCTGCCGTACGAAGGCCATGCCGTGCCGCTGCCCGGCCCCGGCCCGCTGCGGCTGCCCCAGCCGGAAGCCCTCATGCGGTCCTTCCTGGACGCCGTGGCGGACACCCTGCCCCGCACCCCCGCCGCGCCCCACGCGTGCGGGAAACCCTTCGCGGACCGCCGGCCCCAGCGGCTGCCCGCCGCCGCCCACGACTGGGCCGCCGAGGTCGCCGCCGGCATGGACGCGGGCGTGCGCGTCTCCCTCCGCCTGGACCTGTCGGCGTACGACCTGTTCGACGACGGCGAGGGAGCGCGCCGCGCGGGCGCCGCGGTCGTCCAGGTGCACAGCCTCGCCGACCCGACGCTGGTGACGGACGCGGCGGCCCTGTGGGCGGGCGAGGCGGACGCCGCCTTCGGCCCCCGCGCGCGCGTGGACGCGGCGCTCGCCGTGCGGCGCGCGGCCCGCGTGTGGCCGCCGCTCGCCCGGCTCGCCGACCAGGACACGCCCGATGTCCTCGCCCTGTCCGAGGAGGAGCTGAGCGATCTGCTCGGCGTGGCCGCCACCCGGCTCGCGGCGGCCGGCGTCGCCGTGCACTGGCCGAGGGACCTCGCCCAGGACCTCAGTGCGGCCGCCGTCGTCCGGCCCGCCCCCGGCTCGGCGACCGACGGCACCGGCTTCTTCGAGAGCGAGGAACTGCTCCGCTTCCGCTGGCAGTTGGCGCTCGGCGGCGACCCGCTCACCGAGGCCGAGATGGACGCGCTGGCCGAGGCCCACCGGCCGGTCGTGCGGCTGCGTGACCAGTGGGTCCTCGTCGACCCCGCCCTCGTCCGCAAGGCACGCAAGCGCGAACTGGGCCTGCTGGACCCGGTCGACGCCCTGGCCGTCGCCCTCACCGGCACCGCCGAGGTCGACGGCGAGACCGTCGAGGCCGTCCCCGTCGGCGCCCTCGCCGCGCTGCGGGACCGTCTCACCGCCGGGGTGCGCCCGGCCGACCCGCCCACCGGGCTGCACGCCACCCTCCGCGACTACCAGCTCCGCGGCCTCGCCTGGCTCGACCTCATGACCTCCCTCGGCCTCGGCGGCTGCCTCGCCGACGACATGGGCCTCGGCAAGACGATCACCGTGATCGCCCTGCACCTGAAGCGGGCCCGCACCGAACCGACCCTGGTGGTCTGCCCGGCCTCCCTCCTCGGCAACTGGCAGCGCGAGATCACCCGCTTCGCCCCCGGCGTCCCGGTCCGCCGCTTCCACGGCCCCGACCGCTCCCTGGACGACCTCTCCGGCGGTTTCGTCCTCACCACGTACGGCACCATGCGCTCGGCGGCCCCCACCCTCGCCGGGCAGCCGTGGGGCATGGTCGTCGCCGACGAGGCCCAGCACGTGAAGAACCCGTACTCGGCGACCGCGAAGGCCCTGCGCACGATCCCGTCCCCCGCGCGCGTGGCCCTCACCGGCACCCCCGTCGAGAACAACCTCTCGGAGCTGTGGGCCCTCCTGGACTGGACGACCCCCGGGCTCCTCGGACCCCTGAAGTCCTTCCGCGCCCGCCACGCCCGCGCGGTGGAGACCGGCGAGGACGAGGAGGCGGTGGAGCGCCTCGCCCGCCTGGTCCGCCCGTTCCTGCTGCGCCGCAAGAAGTCCGACCCCGGCATCGTCCCCGAGCTGCCGCCCAAGACCGAGACCGACCATCCCGTCCCGCTCACCCGTGAACAGGCGGCGCTGTACGAGGCGGTGGTGCGCGAGTCGATGCTCGCCATCGAGACGGCGGAGGGCATCGCCCGCCGTGGCCTGGTCCTGAAGCTCCTCGGCGCGCTCAAGCAGATCTGCGACCACCCGGCGCTGTACCTCAAGGAGGACACGCCTGTCACCGGTGAGGCGCTCGCCGCCCGCTCCGGGAAACTCGCCCTGCTGGACGAGCTGCTGGACACCCTGCTCTCCGAGGACGGCTCGGCGCTCGTCTTCACCCAGTACGTCGGCATGGCCCGCCTCATCACCGCCCACCTCGCCGGCCGCGCGGTCCCCGTGGACCTGCTGCACGGCGGCACCCCGGTGCCCGAGCGGGAACGCATGGTCGACCGCTTCCAGAGCGGCGCGACCCCGGTCCTGGTGCTGTCGCTCAAGGCGGCCGGCACCGGCCTGAACCTCACCCGCGCGGGCCACGTCGTCCACTTCGACCGCTGGTGGAACCCAGCCGTGGAGGAACAGGCCACCGACCGCGCCTACCGCATCGGCCAGACCCAGCCCGTCCAGGTCCACCGCCTCATCACCGAGGGCACGGTCGAGGACCGCATCGCCGAGATGCTGGAATCCAAGCGCGCCCTGGCCGACGCGATCCTCGGCTCCGGCGAGTCCGCCCTGACCGAACTGACGGACCGTGAACTGTCCGACCTCGTCCGACTGCGGAGGGAGACGTGATGGGCGACCCCGACACCACCCCCGACACTCCGCGCCCTGCCGACGTCCGGCTCCCCGCGGAGGTCCCGCGCCCTACGGACGCGGCGCGCCTTGCCGACACCGTGTGCCCCGCTGACACCGTGCGCTCCGTCGATGCGGCGCGCTCTGCCGATGCTTCATGGCCCTCTGACGCCACACGTCCGGCCGACGCCACACGTCCGGCCGACGCTCCGCGCCCTGCTGACGCTCCGCGCCCTGCTGACGCTCCGCGCCCTGCTGACGCTCCGCGCCTTGCTGATGCGGGGCGCTCTGCCGACGTGGCGCACCCTGCTGACCTCCCCCGCTCTGCCGATGCCTCGGGCCCCGCCGACACTCCGCGCCTCGCTGACACTCCGGGATCCGCTGACACTCCGGGCCCTGCCGACGCTCCGCGTCCGGCCGACGCGGCGCGTCGCGCCCTGCGGGCGGCCAGGGAACGGCAGCAGGAACGACCGACGGGCCAGCCCGCACCGGCCCGGCGGGACAGCGCCCCAAGGCCCGGGGACGCGGCCCGGGCAGCGCTGCGCCGTGCCACGGACCCGGCGCCGGGGGCGGGACCCGCCTCGGCAGGCGGCCACGACCCGGCGGTAGGCAATGGTCTGGCAGTCGGCCACGGTCCGGCGGTAGGCAATGGTCCGGCAGTCGGTCACGGTCCGGCAGTCGGCGATGGTTCGGCAGTCGGTCACGGTGCGGCGATCGGAGACGGTCCGGCAGGCGGTAGTGGCCCGGCAGTCGGTCCCGATCCCGCAGTGGGGGGTGTGTCGGCTGAGGATCCCGTCGGGGAACCGGGCGCGCCCCGAGTGCCGCAGGGGGGTGTCGGCTCGCGGCCCGGGGATCTCGCCCGTGAGGCGTTGCGGGCGGCGCGCGCGGAGGTGGGGCAGGGGTCGGCCGACGGCATCACCGCCCGCACTCCTCGCGCCTCTCTCTCCTCTCGGCCCACTCCCGCCGGTACCCGGCCCGCGCCGGTCCGGCGGCAGGGCCGCCCGAGTGACCGTGCCGCCGACGACCGAGTGCGGGAGGTACGGGAGTTGCTCGCGGGTGCCTTCCGGATGCCGACGGAGGAGACGGCGCCGGTCCCCGCCGCAGCCGACCAGGACGCCACTGCCGGCCCCAGCGGCAGTTCCCCGTCCTCGCCACCCCCGTCACCCCCGTCGCCCTCCTCCCCGTCGTCCCCGGCTCCCTCCCGTTCCCCGTCCCCCGAGCCACCCCGCGCCCCCCGCTCCATGGCCGCCCCCTCCCGGGACGGCGACCATCGCCGGACCTTCCCGGCCTTCCCGCCCCGGGGCGGCGGTGAGGACGGCCGGTTCGCCGCGACCTGGTGGGGGAACGCCTGGGTGGACGCGCTGGAAGAGGGCGCGCTGGACGTCAAGCGGCTCGCGCGGGGGCGCGGGTACGCCGAGCAGGGGAACGTGGACGCCATCACCGTCACGCCCGGTCTCGTCCTCGCCTACGTGCGGGGCAGCCGTCCCCGCCCCTACCGGGCGCAGGTGCGGCTGCGCACCCTCGACGACGCCGACTGGGACCGCTTCCTGGAGGCCGCCGTCGAGCGCCCCGGACACATCGCGGCGCTGCTGGACAAGGAGATGCCCGAGTCCCTCGCCGAGTGCGGTGTGCCGCTGCTGCCCGGCCCCGGCGACCTCGAGCCCCACTGCACCTGCCCGGACCGCGGCCACCCCTGCAAGCACGCGGCGGCCCTCTGCTACCAGACCGCGCGGCTGCTCGACGCCGACCCGTTCGTGCTGCTCCTGCTGCGCGGCCGGGGCGAGCGCGAGCTGCTCGACGCGCTCTCCCGCCGCAACGCCACCCGCGCGGCCCGCGCCGCCCAGGAGCACGAGCCGGAACCCCTGCCGGGCGTCCGCGCCACCGACGCCCTCGACCCGGCACGCCGACTCCCGCCCCTGCCGGCCCCCTTGGCCGGGCCACCGCACCCCGGACAGCCCCCGGCGTACCCATCGGCCCCCGGCGGACCCGACTCCTTCGCACTCGACCAGCTCGCGACCGACGCCGCCGCCCGCGCCCACGCCCTCCTCACCACCGGACACGACGAGATCGGCGGACTGACCCTGTGGCAGGACGCCGTACGGATCGCCGCGTCCCGCCCCGGCTCCGGACTCACCGCCGCCACCCGCGCCCTGTACGCCTCGCTCGCCTCCGCCGCCGGCCGCAGCCCCGCCGAGCTGGCGCGCGCGGTCGCCGCCTGGCGCCAGGGCGGCCCGGACGGACTCGCCGTCCTGGAGGAGCCCTGGGACCCGCCGGCGGGCCGCTTCGACCGGGCCCGCCCGCTGCTGCTCGCCGCGGACCTGCCCGCCTTCCGGCCCTGGCGCAACCACCTCACCCACCCGGCCGGCCATGTCCAACTCCGCTTCGGGCGGGACGGGTTGTGGTACCCGTACGAGTCGGAGCCGGGCCACGACGACTGGTGGCCGCGCGGCACCCCCGACCCCGACCCCGTGGGTGCCCTGACCGGCCTCGGCGGCCCGGGCGACGACCTCTGAACCGGCATGGCACAGAACGGGCATGGCACAGATCCGGCATGCCACGGATAACTCGGTGCCGCTGTACTGGAGTGTGCCGTCCATGTCGACGCCCGCGTCGATACGGCCGTCCGCGCGCATCCCCTCGGCCTGGGCCGTGTCGTGCGGGAGGCGCGTCAGGGTGAGCGGACGCGATCACTTCCAGGTGCGGTCGAGGAAGTCGGCGATGAGCGGGGCGATCTCCGGGAGGTGGGTCTCCAGGGCGAAGTGGCCGGTGTCGAGGAGGTGAAGTTCGGCCTTGGGCACGTCGCGCAGGTAGGCCCGGGCTCCGGGAGAGGTGAAGAAGGGGTCCTGAGCTCCCCAGACCACGAGGGTGGGCGGGGTGTGCCGGCGCAGCCAGGCCTGCCAGCGGCCGTAGCTCTCGATGTTGGTGCGGTAGTCGAAGAACAGCGCCAGTTGAGCCTCCTTGCGGCCCGGGAGGTCCAGGAAGTGCTGGTCCAGCGTCCAGCCGTCCGGGGAGATCGAGGCGGGGTCGGTGACGCCGGCCTCGTACTGGTGGCGGGTCCCGGCGAGAGTGAGCAGGTCGCGGAGAGTGTCCTCGGCGCCGAGGGTCCGCGGGGTGAGCAGGAGGGCGTCGCGGGCCACGTCCGACAGTCCGTCCTCGTACGCGTTGCCGTTCTGCACGATCAGCCCCGCGATCCACTCCGGACGACGATCGGCGAGGCGGAAGCCGACCGGGGCGCCGAAGTCGAAGACGTACATCACGAACCGGTCGAGGCCGAGCTGCTGGACGAAACCTTCCATGACGTCGGCGAGCCGGTCGAACGAGTAGGTGAAGGTGTCCGGCACCTCGGTGTGACCGAACCCGGGGTAGTCCGGCGCGATCAGCCGGTAGTGGGACCCCAGCACGTCGAGGAGGCGGCGGAACTGGTGCGAGCCGGACGGGAAGCCGTGCAGGAGCAGCAGTACGGGGGCGTCGGCCCGGTCGGGAACGGACTCCCGGTAGAAGACGCGGACGCCGTCGACCTCGAGGTGGCGGTGGACGGTACGGGCAGCGGAGGCAGGCACGTCTAATCCCTTCAATGCGGTTGCACGCATTAGATATAGCCGTGCTGAGCTAACGCGTCAACGCGTTGATGTAGCATTAGCCGCATGAGTCACATCGCGCCGCTGACCGGAGAGCCGCTGGCGTTGGACCTGGTCAACACCCGTCCGGCCGTCGGCGATCTGCTCACCACTCCGGGCGACCTCCGCGCCTGGTGGACTCTCCAGGCCGACCGTCTCCCAGGCGTGCCGGAGGAGATCACCGGCACGGATCTGGCCGCCGTGCGCGCCGTACGCGAGCACACCGCCCGCGCGCTCGACTGCGTGCGTCACGGCCGACGGCCGTCGGAGGCCGACCTGGAGGCGCTCAACCAGGCGCAGCGCGCCGCGCCCGCCATTCTCGAGCTGAGGTCGGACGGGCCGGCGCTCACCGCCACCAGGCGGCGCGACGGCTCGGCAGGCCGGCAGCTGGCTGCCCTGCTCGCCGAGGCCACTGCCGAGCTGCTGACCGACCCGGCGGTCACCAGGGTCCGGGAGTGCGAGGCCGACGACTGCGTACTGCTCTTCCTGCCCGCCCATCCACGCCGCCGCTGGTGCTCGGCAGCCCGCTGCGGGAACCGTATGCGCGTGGCCCGCCACTACCAGCGCCACAAGACCACATAGCGAGTGGCGATCCGTCGTTCGCGACGATGGGATCAGCGGGTTCGGCGGGAACGGGAGCGGGCCAGCCAGCCGAGGGTGACGGCGATCAGGCCCAGGAGCATCGCGAAGTAGGCCCCGCCGAGCCCGTTGCCGGTGCCGAGACCGCCATCGGCGGTGGCCGCGACCGTCCCGCCGACGGTCACGGCGACCAGACCCGCCACGAGAGCCGCGACAGCTCCGTTCCGCCGGGCCCAGGTGCCGATGTGCCCCTGTCCGGTGGGGCGCGCCAAGGCCAGGCCGCCGCCCACCGCGCCGAGGAGGCCGACCAGCGCCGACAGGGAGGCCCCGACCCGGCCGAGGCTCACGGTGTAGACGCTCGCGGCGACAGGCTGGACCGAGGGGTCCGCGGCGGCCGGTTCGGCGAACGCGAAACCGCCGATCAGGACGGCGGCGGCAACGGCACACACGGATCGAATGGACATGATGAGGTGTCCTGCCCTTCTTTCGAAATGGTTGACAGCGGCTACGACCGAGTGGCCGGACGCAGCGGCAGGCGGGGGGACAGTGCCCGGACCAGGGCCAGGGTGCTGAGGGCGAACATCACCACGCCCAGGGGGACATGGAGCGAGGGCATGTGGGCGATGCCCAGCGCGACCTGCGCCGAGGCGAGGAGAAGGAAGCCGGTGGCGTACAGGACGGGGCGGGAGGATCCGCCGCCCGGGCGCCACGCCAGGACGGCGGCGAGGACGTACAGCATGGTGGCGGCGTACATGACCTTCGAGCCGATGTCGTGGAGGAGGTAGCCGTGGGACGAGGTCAGCAGCATGCCCGCGGTGGCCGCTTGGAAGAAGAGGGTCAGGGTCTGGAGGGCTATCGCGGTTCTGAGGAAGGTGCGGCCGCGTGGCGCGGCGGCCGTCGTCTGTCCGGTCATGGTCTGGTCCCCCTCTTGTGGCGTGCGGCAGTCGATGGGTGCGGTCCCGGCCGTTGTCGTCATCGCAGGGTGAGCGGGGTCTCGGAGGTGACGCGGGTCAGCTTCTCGGGGTTGCGGACGAAGTAGAGGCCGGTGATGCGGGCGTCCTCGACACTGACCGCCATGACGCCGTCGAGCTCACCGTCGCGGTGTACGGCCAGTGCCGGGCTGCCGTTGACCACGGTGGGCTCCCAGGTGATCGTGGCCTCGATCTTGGCGGAGCCGCCGAGCCAGAAGCGGACGATCTTCTCGGCGCCGATGACGGGTTTGAGCGCGGCGCGCTTGACGCCGCCGCCGTCGCTGAGCAGAACGACCTCGGGCGCGAGTACGTCGAGGAGGTCCTGCGGGTTCCCGGTCTCAAGGGCGCGCTGGAAGGATTCCAGGGCCGCCCGGGTCTCCCTCGCGGAGGCCGTCCTGCGGGGCCGGCGGGCGTCGACGTGCCCACGGGCGCGGTGCGCGATCTGCCGTACGGCCGCCGGGGTCTTGCCGACGGCCTCGGCGATCTCGTCGTAGTCGACCTCGAAGACCTCGCGCAGCACGAACACCGCCCGCTCGGTCGGGGAGAGGCTCTCCAGGACGAGCATCATCGCCATCGACATGCTTTCGGCGAGTTCGACGTCCTCGGCCACGTCCGGCGTGGTGATCAGCGGCTCGGGCAGCCACTGGCCGACGTACGCCTCGCGGCGGCGCTTCATGGTGCGCAGCCGGTTGAGCGCCTGCCGGGTCGTGGTCCGCACCAGGTACGCCCGTTGGTCGCTCACCTGTTCCAGGTCGACCTTGACCCAGCGCAGCCAGGTCTCCTGGAGGACGTCTTCGGCGTCGGCCGCCGATCCGAGCATCTCGTAGGCGACGGTGAAGAGCAGGTTGCGGTGGGCGACGAACGCCTCGGTCGCCAGGTCGGTGGTGTGATCGGTCATCTCTCGGTCCCTCTCCCTCGAATGCCTGGTCAGGCTGTCCGCCCCGCGACGGCCGATGCCCCGCGGTGCTCGGCCTGCGGCAGTTGGCGGCTGTGGTCGGCTGTGGTCGCCCTCGGACCCGGTGAGCCCGAGGGCGTGGATGTGCTCAGCCATGGGCGGCTGCTTCGTTCTCCCGGGGGCGGACCGTCTTCTCGGCGGCCGGCTCCGGCGCGGCGGCCGGCTCCGGTGCCGCGGCGGCCAGGCGGAGCTTGCGCCTGGGCAGGCCGAAGGTCGGGTGCGAGGTGGTCCACAGCGACAGCCTGAGGATGCCGGCCTTGATCCGTGCGGCCTTCCGGCCGCCCACGTACTTCGGCTTCGCCCGCGCTTCGTCGTCGACCATCTGCAGGACGCCGTCCCGCCGCCCGAGGCTGATGTGGTTGCCGTGGTAGTCCAGCCTGGTGTTCGGGATCTCGCGGCCGGTGAGGCGTCCCACGATCGCGGCCGTGGCCTGCATGGCGGTGTTGCCGGCCGAGGCGCAGGACATGGGCTGCGGCCGGCCGTTGTCGCCGATGGCGTAGGCGCTGTCGCCGGCGGCGTAGACGTCCGGGTGCGAAACCGACCGCATGGTGCGATCGACGACGATCCGTCCGTCCTCGGTGACCTCCAGCCCGCCGGCGGCGGCGATGGGGCCGGCCGCGAACCCGGCCGTCCACACGGTTGCCTCGGACGCGATGGCGGTGCCGTCGGCGCACAGCACCCGTGTCGCTTCGACGGCTTCGACGGTGGTGTGCTCCACGACGGTGACGCCCAGCCGGTCGCAGGCCCGGCGCAGGTGGCCGCGGGCCCCGGCGGAGAGCGCGGCGCCCAGCTCGCCGCGGGCGAGCAGCGTCACCGACAGACCGGGCCGGGACTCGGCGATCTCGGTGGCGGTCTCGATGCCCGTCAATCCGTCGCCGACGACCAGCACGCGCCCGCCTTCGCCCCGTCCGCCCTGCCTGTCCAGGTCGTCCAGGCGCTCGCGCAGACGCAGCGCCGAGGGCCGGCCGGTGACGTCGAAGGCGTGCTCGGCCACGCCGGGGACGCCGTGGTCGGCGGCGTGGCTGCCGAGCGCGTAGAGAAGGGTGTCGTAGCCGAGCTCGCCGTCGCCGTCGGCGTCGGCCACGGCGACGACCCGGCGCTCGGGGTCGACGGCGGTGACACGGGCCAGACGCAGCCGTATCCCCGTGCCCACGAAGACGTCGGCGAGCCGTGGGGCGTCGATCTCCTGGCCGGCCGCGAGCTGGTGCAGCCGCAGCCGCTGGACGAAGTCCGGCTCGGCGTTGACCACGGTGATCTCGGTGTCCGCCGGGGACAGCCGACGGGCCAGGGTCCCGGCCGCGTAGGACCCGGCGTAGCCGGCGCCGAGGACGACGATGCGGTGCTTCATGAGTCGCTCCTGTCGGTTCGCTCGCTTTCGGAGACTCGAGCGGAACGGCACCCCGATTCCTGACAGGAACCGGCTCCCGCATGTCCGCTGCCGACCACGACCGTCTCGGTCTTCCTGGTCACCCTGTCTCCTCTGTCTCAAGGTCGTTCGGCCCCAAGACACCGCACGACTGATCGCTGTGACAGCCTGTGAGGCAGATCACTGCACAGAAGAGGGCTCGGTCAGGTGAGCAGGCCGGCCGGCGACGCGGTCCTCCCGCGCGGGAGGCGTCCGGCGCGCGGCGGGTGGCGCGTCAGGAACTCGCCGCCGCGGGCGGGGTGGGAGCCGGCTGGAGGCGGACGCAACAGTGGCCGGGGCTGGGCTGGAGGCAGGCCTGGAGGCCGCTCTCGTCGACCCCTTCGAGCACGCCGCGGAGCAGGTGCAGGTTCATGCCGCACACGGTCTCGGTGTGGTCGCGGGCGAGCGCGTGGAAGGGGCAGTTGCCCAGGACGATGGCCTCACCGTCGTGGCGGGGTTCGAAGCCGTTCTCCTCCAGCAGCTCGAAGACACCCACGGGCGCTCGTCCGGGGAGCTGCGTGCCCAGCTCGTGGGCCTTCCGGTGCAGGACGGCCCGTACCGGTTCGCCGGTGGCCTCGGATTCCTCCAGGGCTTGGGCGAGGAGCCGTCCGGCCAGTTCGTAGTGCCGCTCGGGCAGGCTGACGGTGACCTGCCTGGTGGAGCGTTTGTAGAGCTTGGCGGGCCGGCCGGCTCCCGGGCCGGTGCGGCCGCTGCGCCGCTCGTAGACGACATCGAGCAGGGCTTCGTCGGCCAGGCGGTCCAGATGGAAGGCCGCGGTCTGCCGGGGGAGGCCCAGGGCGGCGGCCGCTTCGTCGCGGCTGACCGGTCCGGGCCTGCGTACGACGTGGTCGTACAGCCTCCTGCGGGTCGGCTCGTCGAGAGCGGCGACGGCGGAGACGGCGGAGACCTCGGCGACCTCGGAGGCGACGGCGGAGGCATCGGGGTGGGGTGCTTCTTTCGGGTGGTCCACGAACACCAGTGTAAAACCCACAGCCATTGACTAAAGAAGGTCTCCGCGCTTCTATAGTCAGTGAGAGTTGTCGATAGAAGGAAGTGGCGCCATGTCGTCCGCAACCACAACCCCCGTCTCCGCCACCCCCCGGCGGGCCGCGCTCGCCGACCCCGGCTACCAGGCGTTCGTCGTCCTGCGCACCGGGTTCACCGTGGCGCCGATCCTGTTCGGGCTGGACAAGTTCGCCAACCTGCTCGTGGACTGGCCGGTCTATCTCGCGCCGTGGATCGACGACGTCGTTCCCGGCAGCGCCCAGACGGCCATGTACGCCGTGGGCGTCATCGAGATCGTCGCGGGCCTCGTCGTCGCCCTCGCCCCGCGCCTCGGAGGCTGGCTGGTGGCCGGATGGCTGGCCGGCATCATCGTCAACCTGCTGACCATCCCGGACCACTACGACATCGCGCTGCGCGACTTCGGCCTCCTGCTGGGCGCGGTCGCCCTCGCTCGGCTCGCCCAGCGCTACCACCGCACCCGGCAGCCGCACTGAAGCCCCGCGGCGGACCCGGACGGCGGCAAGGCGGGCGAGCGACAGAGGACTCACCCGCCTCGGCCGCGCCCGATTCCCCCCGTGAGAGGCCGTCACACGCGGCGTGCGAGCGGCCCACCGGTCCGGATGGGAGGGTGGAGGCATGGGAGCCATCAGAGGTTCTCCGGGGACAGGAGCCCACCCGGGCGCCTGGGCCGGAGGCCTGAGGAACGGCGGCTACGTCCCCTTGCGCGCGTACGCGGTCATCGGCGACGGGCGCACCGCCGCCCTGGTCGCCGGGGACGGGGCGGTGGACTGGCTGGGCGTGCCCGACATGAACTCCCCGGCCGTGTTCGGCGCGGTGCTGGACGCCTCGCGCGGCGGCCGGTTCCAGCTCGAGCCGGCCGTGCCCTACCGGGCGGAGCGCCGCTACCTGCCCGGCACCAACGTGCTGGAGACGACCTTCCGCACCGGTGCGGGCGCGGTGCGGGTCACCGACGCGCTCACCCTGCACGACGACACGGCCCTGACGCCGATGAGGGAGCTGTCACGGCGTATCGACGGGCTGTCCGGATCGGTCCCGCTGCGCTGGAGCGTCAGGCCCCGCTTCGGCTACGGCGCGCTCCCCACGAGGTTCGCCCGGCGCGCCGGGGTCCCGGTGGCGACAGCCGGGAGTCAGGCGCTCGCGGTCTGCGCCTGGGAGACCGGCGAGCCCGTGTGCGAGGGCGACGCGATCGGCGGCCGTTTCGAGCTGCCGCAGGGCCGGCGCGCCATGATCGCCGTACCGTTCGCCGATCAGGAGCCGCTCGTGCTGCCGGCCCGTTCCGAGTGCGAGGCGCGCCTGGACGCCACGTGTGCGGCCTGGCGGCGCTGGACGCGCGAGCGGACGTACGAGGGCCGCTGGCACGAAGCGGTCATACGGAGCCTGCTGGCACTGAAGCTACTGGTCTACGCACCTTCCGGTGCGGTCGCGGCCGCGGTGACGACCTCGCTGCCGGAGGAGATCGGCGGTGAGCGGAACTGGGACTACCGCTTCTCGTGGGTGCGCGACTCCGCCTTCACCCTGGCTGCCTTCCTGCGGCTGGGCTGCCCGGCGGAAGCGCACGCCTACTTCTGGTGGTTGATGCACGCCTCCCAGCTCACCCACCCCGTCCTGAGCGTGCTGTACCGGCTGGACGGCGGACACCGCACCCCCGAGAAGACCCTGCCCTGGGAGGGGTACCGCGGCTCGGGACCGGTCCGCGTGGGCAACGCCGCGGTCGGCCAGGTCCAGCTCGACACCTACGGCGAGCTGATGCAGACGGCCTGGCTGTACGCCCGGGCCACGGGACGGCTGGACGCGGACCTCGCCCGCCGTCTGGCCGAGCTCGCCGACCTGGTCTGCGCGGCCTGGCGGCGACCCGACGCGGGTATCTGGGAGGTGCGCAGCCGGCCCCGCCATTTCACCCAGTCGAAGATGATGTGCTGGGTGGCGCTCGACCGCGCCGCGGACCTCGCCCATCGCGGACTGATCCCCGGCCGGCGCCTGGCCCGCTGGCACGGCGCACGCGAGGAGATCGCCGCGTTCATCGAGACCCGCTGTTTCTCCCCCGGCCGCGACAGCTACGTCCGCGCCGCCGACGGTCAGGACCTGGACGCCGCCGTCCTGCTGGGTCACCTCTACGGATACGGCGGCGAGCGGCGCACGCGGGCCACGGTCGCAGCCCTGGACCGCGAGCTGCGGCACGGGCCCTACGTCGACCGGTATCGGGGTGAGGACGGACTCGCCGGCGGTGAAGGGGCCTTCCTGGCCTGCTCGTTCTGGCTCGCCGAGTCCCTCGCCCGCACCGGTCGCGTCGCCCGGGCCGTCGAGCTGATGGAGGAGTTGGTCGGGCTGGCCAACGACGTCGGCCTCTACAGCGAGGAGATCGACCCCGCCACCGGTGCGTTCCTGGGCAACCTTCCCCAGGGGCTGAGTCACCTGGCGCTGATCAGCGCCGCCTGCTCGATCACCGCCGCGAGCGAGGACACGGCGTGCTGAGCGCCTGGGGGGCCGCGGCGGGGGCCTTCGTGGGCACACTGGCGCTGACCACGGCGCTGCGGGCCGCCAGTGAACTGGGCATGACCCGTATGGATTTGCCGTTCATGCTCGGGGCCGCGGTGACCGTCGACCGGACCCGCGCCAAGGCCATCGGCTACCTGATGCACTTCCTCAACGGCCAGATCTTCGCGTTCCTCTACTTCGCCGTCTTCCTCGCCATCGACCGCGGCGGCTGGTGGCTGGGCGCCCTCTTCGGCCTCGCGCACGGCCTGTTCGCCGGCACCGCGCTGGTCAATGTCCTGCTGCCTCTCGTCCACCCCCGGATGGGCAGTTCACTGACGAGCGCCCCGGAATCGGCCCTGCTCGAACCACCCGGTTTCCTCATGCGCAACTACGGCCCCAGCACACCGCTGGTCACCGTCCTCGCGCACGTCGGCTACGGCGCCATCGTGGGAGGCTTCACCTCGCTCGGCGTCTGACCCACGGATCTCGGGAGCGGGAGTCGTGCAGGAGCGCCTGCCCGAGCAGCCGACCCGCCGCGGGAAGGCACTCTCCGGTGCGAAATACTCTCGCGATGAGTTCACGCACTTCCCCGGTCAGCCAGTCGATCACGATACGGAGGGCCGTCGCGCGGGATGCCAAACGGCTCACGCGGCTCGTGCGTGGCTCAGGCGCCTACGCGGGTAAGTACGCGGCCGCAGTCGCGGGCTACCGGGTCGGGCCTGATTACATCGAGGCCCACCGCGCCTTTGTGGCCGTCGGCGCCGACGAGCATGGAGGCCGGGTCCTCGGGTTCTACTCGCTCGTTCTCGATCCACCGGAGCTCGACCTGCTGTTCGTCGCCGACGAAGCGCAGGGACGGGGCATCGGTCGGCTGCTCGTCGCGCACATGCAGTCCGAGGCCCGTTCCGCCGGGCTCGACCGTGTCAAGGTCGTGTCGCATCTTCCCGCCGAGGACTTCTACCACCGCGTGGGCGCAGTGCGGATCGGGACCGCGCTCGCGACCCCGCCCGCCGTGCCGTGGGACCGTCCCGAATTCGAGTTTCGCGTTTCTTCGGAATGACGCGGTGTGCCGGTTCGCAGGGCACCCGGCTTCGCCTGCGTCGTGGCCGGCATGCAGACCCGCTGGACGCCGCGCGCTCCCTCCCCCCTGCGCGAGACGGCGGTGTACGTCCCGGCCCAGATCGTCGGTGCGATCGCGGGCGCGATCCTGGCGGATGCGATGTTGGGCGAACCGCTGGTCACATGGTCCACGCACGATCGCTCTGCCGGGTGACGCGGTCGGGCGCGGTCGCGCTGACGGGCAGCTGCCCGGCCGGCCTCGTCCGGGCTTGACCTTCGAGTCGGGTCGAAGGTTTACCGTCGCAGCATGACCACGTACCGCATCTCACAGCTGGCCGAACGCTCCGGGGTCCCGGCCACGACGCTGAGGTTCTACGAGACGGCCGGCCTGCTGCCCGCCGAGCGGACCGCGTCCGGCTACCGGGTCTACGGCCAGGACGCGGTCGAACGCCTCGCGTTCATCTCCTCGGCCAAGGTCCTGGGCCTGCCGCTGGAGGAGATCCGCCACCTCCTGGCCGTGTGGGAGCAGGGAGTGTGTGCGGCCGTACGGGCCCGGATGCTGCCGCTGGTCGCCGACCGGATCGCTGACGCGGACCGGCGTCAGGCCGAGCTGGCGGCGTTCTCGGCACGACTGGCCGAGGTTCACGAACGCCTGTCGGGCCCTGCCCCGGAGGGTGCCTGCGGCCCGGACTGCGGCTGCACGAGCGACGCGGCGGCTCCCGGACCCGTGCCGGTGACCTTGTCCGCGAGGCGCCCGGCTGCCACGGATCAGGAGGCATGGCGTGAGGCGCCGGTCGCCTGCACGCTCGGTTCCGGGCAGCTCGGTGAGCGGACCCGGCAGTGGCAGGCCCTGGTGGGCAAGGCGTCCGGCCGCGAGGAGATCCCCGAGGGGGTGCGGCTGACCTTCCCCGCCAGGCCCGAACTGGCCGGTGAGATCGCCGCGCTCGCGGCGGCCGAGCAGGACTGCTGCGCGTTCTTCGACTTCACGCTGCGGATGACCCCGGCCGCGCTGGTCCTCAGCGTCCGTGCTCCGCACAGTGCTGCTTCGCTGCTCGACGACCTGTTCGGAGTGACCGCATGACCGACACCTCTCCTACCCCATCCGCGTCCCCTTCGCCGCGGCCGTCCGGCCGGTGGGGCAAGGTGATGGCCGGTCTCGGGGCGCTCGCCGCGTGCGCGGTCTGCTGCGCGGGTCCCCTGCTGGCCCTCCTCGGCGGCGTCGGCCTGGCCTCCGCTGTCGCGGCCGTGTGGGTGCCGGCCCTCGCGGCGGTGGCCGTGGCCGCGGTTCTCGCCCTCGTTCTCCTACGGCGTCGTCGGCGCTCGGCGTCGTGCCGCAGCGGCGACCCGGGCCCGGTCGACCTCGGTATGCCGGCCGTGGCCGACCGTCCCGGCCGCTGACCCGAGGGCCGGTCCGGAGCCCGGTCACCGACCTGTGAGGATGGACGGGTGTGCCCCACCGCGGGCAGTACTGGTGTCGGGCAAGCAGGACAGGCGAGGGAGTCGTACGGGTGTCGCAGGAGCCGCGGTCGCTGGTGCGGCGGATGGAAGACCACCAGGTGGTGATCTATCTGGGCGCGATGGCGGCGGGTGCCGTTCTCGGGCTTTCCGCTCCCTCTGCCGGGCCTGGCCTGGAACACGCGATCAACCCGGTCCTGGGTGCCCTGCTGTTCGTGACGTTCCTCCAGGTCCCCGCCGGCGAACTCGTGCGCTCGTTCAGGGACTGCCGGTTCCTGGCCGCCGCCCTGGTGGTGAACTTCTTCGTGGTGCCACTGGTGGTCGCCGCGATGTTCACGTTCCTGCCCGCCGAGCAGGGCGTGCGCATCGGCGTCCTGCTCGTCCTGCTGTGCCCGTGTGTCGACTACGTGATCGTCTTCAGCGGCCTGGCCGGCGGGTCCGACCGCCGCCTGCTGGCGGCGACTCCGCTGCTGCTGGTCGTGCAGATGCTGCTGCTGCCCGTGTTCCTGTATGCGTTCATGGGCTCCGAGCTGGCCGACATCGTCGAGATCGGCCCGTTCCTGGAAGCCTTCCTCACTCTGATCGTCGTCCCGCTCGCTCTGGCCTGGCTGCTCCAGGCGTGGGCAGGACGCAGGCCGGCCGGGCAGAAGGTCTCCGACGCCGCGACCACCACGATGGTCCCCCTCATGGCCGTCACCCTGCTGGTCGTCGTCGCCTCCCAGGTCCCCAAGCTCGGCGGGAACCTCACGGACGTCGCCGTCGTCGTCCCCTTTTACGTTCTCTTCCTGCTCGTGATGGCCTTCGCCGGAACGGCCGTCGCCCGCCTCTTCCGCCTCGACGTCCCCAGTGGGCGGGCTGTGGTCTTCACCGGCGCCACCCGCAACTCCCTCGTCGTGCTGCCCCTGGCCCTCGCGCTGCCCGACACCTACGCCATCGCAGCGGTCGTAGTGGTCACCCAGACCCTCGTCGAAGTCATCGGCATGGTCGTCTACATCCGCACCGTTCCCCGCCTCCTGCCCACCCACCCCGCGGACCGGCAGGCCGCCGGCACGCCGTGACCGGCCCCGCCGCGTTCAGCGAGGCTCGGACAAGGGGTCCGCACGGACTCCTCGGCGGTGAGCGGCCTCTTTAATTAGATGGAAGTCTATGTTGACGCTTGTCGATGTAGGTGTCATGCTGGACGTGTTAGGTATCGACAAACGTCGAAACAAAGGGGCGTGTCGTGGCTGTGCCCCACCACCAACACTCCGAGCGCCGACCAGTTGCCCGTGGTGGGCGTCGGAGCCGGCCCGAACGGCCTGGCCGCTGCCGCCCACCTCATCGAGCGCGGCCTCGAACCGCTGGACCTGGCACCCCGCTTCCCTCCGACGACTGCTGAACTCCCCACCCACTCAAGGAGGTTCGCCATGCCATCCCGTGTACAGCTCGCCCTCCGCGTCCCCGACCTGGCCGGGTCGGTGGCCTTCTACACGAAGCTCTTCGGCACCGAGCCCGCCAAACTCCGCGACGGCTACGCCAACTTCGCCATCGCGGAGCCCCCGCTCAAGCTCGTCCTGATCGAAGGCGCCGCGGGTGAGGCGACCCGCCTGGACCACCTCGGCGTCGAGGTCGGGACGACCGAGGCGGTTCACGCCGCCACGACCCGCCTGAGCGAGGTGGGCCTGGCCCCCGACGTGGAGAACGACACCACCTGCTGCTACGCCCTCCAGGACAAGGTCTGGGTCCACGGCCCCGGACGGGAACCCTGGGAGGTGTACGTCGTCAAGGCCGACGCCGACGCCCTGACCAAGCGGCAGGGCAGCGCCTGCTGCGCCGCCCCGGCGGACCCGGCCGCCGCAAGCAGTTGCTGCTGACCACCCGACCCCCGACCTCACACGAGCCGAGCCGAGCCGCGACCGGAACGGGAGACCGGGACCGGATGGCGCAGGAGTCGGAACCGTGGCCTGATCAAGACTGGGCTGCAGCCGCCGTGTCCACGGTCACGCCGTCGGCCCGGCTGGTTCGCTGAGTCTGCTGTACCCGCCACCCGTACCGGGTGATGCCACGCGGCTTGTAGATCGAAAGGGCCGTGTTCGCGAGCAGGACGACGACGGCGGCAGCGGCGTCGAACACGAGCTGAACCCTCATACCGTCGAGGTCGCTGCCGGACAGGCTCGTCCGCGCGGCCGTGTCCGCCACGTGGTCGACCACCTGCATGTGCAGCAGGAGGAGGAAGGTGGCCACGACGGTCAGCGCGAGTTTCGCCAGCACCCAGTAGTGGCGCAGCAGACCCCAGGGGGTGCCCAAGGACTGCGCGAGCCCGGTCAGCAGAGAGGCGAACGCGAGCGGGACGATGACGTACCAGCCGGTCACCTCCATCGCGAGGTAGGCGCCCCGCACGCGCTGGGCGTCCTCGCCGGTCAGGCCGCCGATGGCAAGGGCCAGAAAGGCGGCGACCGACCCGAGCCAGCCGACCGAGGACGCGACGTGCGCGGTGAGAGCGACCTTGCGGAGGCCGGACGGCATCGCCATCAGTGGCCGCCGTGCAGGCCGGGTCCCATGGCGCCGGTCAGGTGCAGGATCAGGAACAGGGCAACGACGGCCAGGGCCAGGGCGCCGGATATCTTCACCCAGCGCGGGGCGGGGGGTGCCGTCCCGTGGCCGGGCGCGGATTCGGACGACGAGTCGGTCATGCGGATCTCCTGGTTCAGGCCGGTGCGGAGGGCTGCCCCTCCCCGTGCGCAACTCTTATCGAGACACTGTGTCTACGTCAAGCCGCGATGTATCGAAGCCGTCGCCGCGTACACTGAGCGCGTGCCGAAGCTGTGGAACGAGACCATCGAGGAGCACAAGCGCGCCGTACGCGACGCGGTGCTGGAGACCACGGCGACGCTCGTGGCCGAGCAGGGGATGCGGGGCGTGACGATGTCACGGATCGCCGAGGAGAGCGGCATCGGCCGGGCCACCCTGTACAAGTACTTCCCGGACGTCGAGTCCATCCTGGCGGCGTGGCACGAGCAGCGGATCGCCGGCCATCTGGCCGAGCTCGCCGAACTCGGTGACCGTCCCGGAACCCCCGGCGAGCGGCTCGAGGCGGTGCTGGAGCGCTACGCCTTCATCCAGCAGCAGCGGCACGGGCATGGGGGAGAGCTGTCCGCCGCCCTGCACCGGGGCGACCATGTGACGCACGCCGAGCACCATCTGCGCCACTTCATCCGCGGGCTGCTGGCCGAGGGGGTCCAGGCGGGCGAGGTCCGCGACGATGTCTCGCCGGACGAACTGGCGGCATATTGCCTGCACGCCCTCACCGGCGCCGGAAGCCTGTCATCGAAAGCCGCGGTGCGGCGGCTTGTCACGGTGACCCTGGCCGGCCTGCGTCCCCAGGACTGACCCACCGGGGCGTGGAGAGCCGGTGCCCTTGCGCTGGAGGCTCGGCCGCAGCGGCCGAAAGCGTCCCGAGTCCGAGCGTCGCGAAGACCGAGGACGCCGGGCACGCCGGGCACGCCGACGACGGTCACAGCCACTGATGCGAAGGCGCCGTCCCTGCGCCCGGTCCGATGGGCTGGGCGTCGGGACGGCATCAGTGTGCGGGGAGCGCTTGCACCGGAGGGATCAGTGCCCGCCGCTCGATTCGACGGCGAGGCGCTTGGTGAAGGTTCGGCCGCCGTCCTTCGACTCGTACACGCCGTCCTGGGTGGCGGCCAGCACATGCTCGGCGCCGACCGCGGTGAGCGCCTGCGGCCGGCCGCCGGGCACGGTGGAGACCTTCGTCCAGGTGGCGCCGCCGTCGCCGCTGCGGTTCAGGGCGCCTGCGGGGTCGATGCCGTAGAGGGCGTTCGCGGCCTTCCAGGAGAGGAACGCCAGGACCGGTTCCTTGCCCTTGGTGAACGTGCGGCCGCCGTCGGTGCTGCGGGCCACACCCTCGGCGGTGGTGGCGAGGACGAGGCCGGGGTCGTTCGGGCTGACCGCGATGTCGAAGGCCTCGAGGCTCGCCCCGTCCTTCCAGGTGGTGCCGTCCTTGGTGGTGCGCAGCAGGGCGTTGGTGGCGTCGTAGCCGTAGACCGTGCCGTGCGCGTGGTCCAGCGCGTGGAAGTCGGACTCGCCGGACAGGGACAGCGAGGTCCAGGTCTTGCCGGCGTCGGTGCTCTTGATCAGTCCCTTGTTGCCGCCGGAGGTGGGGTGGCCGCTGGCGTAGAAGGTTTTGTCCTCGGCGACGGTGAAGCCCATGAAGTCGTCCTTGCTGTCGCCGACGAGCTTCGGCTCACTGTTGGCGTCGGGGGTGTAGACGCCCTCGTGGGTGGCGACGTACAGGCGCTGGTCGGAGGGGTCCAGGCCGAGACCGTGGATGTGGCTCACGGTTGTCGCGGACGCGGCGGACGAGTCCGCGCCGTCTTCGCTGGAGCACGCGGCCACGGTCAGGGCGAGAACCAGGGCGGCGGCTGTCGCGGCGGTATGGCGCTTGTTCATGGTTCCTCGGGAGTCATCGGGTGCGCGTCGGCGCGGAAGGCCGTGAGGGCGCGGGTGAGGGGGAAGTGCGGGGGCGCCCGCCCGGGCTCCTGGGCGCGTGCGCCGTGGAGCCCGGGCGAGCAATGTGGGGTGCCTCAGAGCCGGTCGAGGATGCTCTGCAGCTGCTTGACCTCGGCGGACTGGCCCTGGACGATGTCGCCGGCCATCTTCTTCGCGTCGGCGTTCTTGCCGTTCTTCTGCTCGTCCTTGGCCATGGTGATCGCGCCGTTGTGGTGCTCGATCATCATCTGGGCGAACATCTTGTCGAACTCGGTGCCCTTCATGGCCTGGAGTTCCTTCATGTCCGCGTCGGACATCATGCCGTCGCCACCGTGACCGTCGCCGTGGTCCATGCCGGGCATGGACTCCATCGCGGTCGGCTTGTTCCAGGACTCCAGCCAGGACTTCATCGTCTTGATCTCCGGGTCCTGGGCCTGCTCGATCTTCCCGGCGATGTCCTTGATCTCCGTGTCGGAGGCACGGCCGTCGGCGAGCTTGGCCATCTCCAGGGCCTGCTCGTGGTGGGGGATCATCATCTGCGCGAACGTGACGTCCGCGTCGTTGAAGTCCCCGGCCTTGGCCCCGGCCTCGGCGGTCGCCGTTGCCGCCGACGACGACGAGCCACTGCCGTGGTCCATGCCGCTCATGTCGTCGCCGCCGCAGGCGGACAGCAGCAGGGCTCCCGTCGCGGCGATGCTCACGGCCGCGAAGGAGCGGGCGGGCTTGTGGCGCAGGGCACGCGTGAAGGCAGTCATGATCGATTTCACCTCGGGTGTGTGGTTCTTCTGGCTGTTCTTGGGCGTGAGAGACAGCGGGTTCGCGCCTGGTGCGCGCCCGCGAGGGTGTCTCGGCCTACAGCCGAAGGACCGACAACCGGGTGAGATCGGGGCCGCGTGGCGGCGGGTTGGGGTACAGCACTGCGGCGACCTGTGCACGAAGGTTCGCCAGCCAGTCCGGGTGGCGGGCGAGCGCCGAGCGGACGAGCGCGGTGAGCGCCCAGGCGGCGAGCAGGACGGCCAGGCAGAGGGAGAGCATGTCCATCGCCATGGCGGGCATGTCGGTGGACGGTGCTTGATCGGGAGCGGCCGTGTGCTCCGATTGCGCCGAGGCCGGAGCCGCGGCGACCTCGTGCGTCGCCGCGATCGCATGGGTCGTCGGCGCCGACACGGGGGAGGCCGGGCTCATCTCAGCAGCATGTGAGTCGGTGGGATGCCCCACGGTGTGCATGACGAACACGCCGAGCGCGAGCACGACCACGAGCAGCAGGTGCCCGAAGGCGCCTCCTGTTCGCACGCACCGGCTCACGGTCACTCCCCGATCACTCCCAGAACATCCGGCGAGGGCCGCCGCGGCCCTCCGCTCCGACATTACCGAAACGGACCCTGACTGCTCAGGCTGTCGCGGCATCCTCGGAGAGTACCCCGCGGGGGTATGGAGGGCAATGAGGGTAGGGCAGCAGGGCCCTGCCTTTCGGCAGGGCCCTGCTCATCAACGGTGTGGATCGTGCGACTACTTGAAGGACCGCAGGCGCAGGCTGTTCGTCACGACGAACACCGAGGAGAAGGCCATCGCGGCGCCCGCGATCATCGGGTTGAGCATGCCGGCGGCGGCCAGCGGGAGGGCGGCGACGTTGTAGCCGAAGGCCCAGAAGAGGTTGCCCTTGATGGTGGCCAGAGTCTTGCGGGAGAGGCGGATCGCGTCGGCCGCCACCCGCAGGTCTCCGCGGACCAGGGTCAGGTCGCCGGCCTCGATGGCGGCGTCTGTGCCGGTGCCCATGGCCAGGCCCAGGTCGGCCGTGGCGAGGGCGGCCGCGTCGTTGACGCCGTCGCCGACCATGGCGACTGTACGGCCCTCGGCCTGCAGCCCCTTGACGACGTCCACCTTGTCCTGGGGGAGAACCTCGGCGATGACCTCGTCGATGCCGACGGAACGGGCGACGGACTCGGCGACGAGCTGGTTGTCGCCGGTCAGCAGGACGGGCTCGAGGCCCAGTCGGCGCAGCTCGGTGACCGCTTCGGCGCTGGTCTCCTTGATCGCGTCGGCGACTGTGAGGACGCCGCGTGCCTCGCCGTCCCAGGCGACGGCGACCGCCGTACGCCCCTCGGCCTCCGCGGCGGCCTTGGCCTCGGCCAGCTCGCGGGGCAGTTCGATGGCCCACTCCTCGAGAAGCTTCTCGCGGCCGACGAGTACGGCGTGCCCGTCGACGACGCCCTGGACGCCGAGCCCGGCGACGTTCTCGAAGTTCTCCGGCACCGGCAGACTGCCGACCCTCCCCCACTCTCGGCTTCGCTCGAGCGGGGAGACCCCCATGATCGCCCCGGCGGCGATGGCCTGGGCGATCGGGTGCTCGGAGGCGTGCTCCAGCGAGCCCGTCAGCCGCAGCAGTTCGCCCTCGTCGACGCCTTCGGCGACGTACACGTCGTGGAGGGTCATCCGGCCGGTGGTGACGGTGCCGGTCTTGTCCAGGACGACGGTGTCGACGCGGCGGGTGGACTCCAGGACCTCGGGGCCCTTGATGAGGATGCCGAGCTGCGCGCCGCGCCCGGTGCCGACCATCAGGGCGGTCGGGGTGGCGAGCCCCAGGGCGCAGGGGCAGGCGATGATCAGTACGGCGACGGCGGCGGTGAACGCGGCGGTGGCGTCACCGGTGGTGCCGAGCCAGCCGCCGAGGGTGGCGACGGCGATGAGGAGGACCGCCGGGACGAAGACGGCGGAGATCCGGTCGGCGAGACGCTGCACGGCCGCCTTGCCGTTCTGTGCGTCCTCGACGAGCTTGGCCATCCGGGCGAGCTGGGTGTCGGCGCCGACGCGGGTGGCCTCGACAACGAGCCGGCCGCCGGCGTTGACGGTGGCGCCGGTGACCGTGTCGCCGACGGTCACGTCCACGGGCACGGACTCGCCGGTGAGCATGGAGGCGTCGACCGCGGAGGCACCCTCGACGACGGTGCCGTCGGTGGCGATCTTCTCCCCCGGCCGCACGATGAACCGGTCACCGACCGCCAACTGACCGACAGGGATGCGTACTTCCTTGCCGCCGCGCAGCACGGAGACGTCCTTGGCGCCCAGCTCCAGCAGTGCCCGCAGCGCCGCGCCCGCCTTGCGCTTGGACTTCGCCTCCAGATACCGGCCGGCGAGGATGAAGGCGGTCACGCCGGCCGCGGCCTCCAGATAGATGGAGGACGACCCGTCGCTGCGCGAGATGGTGAACTCGAAGCCGTGCCGCATGCCCGGCATCCCGGCGTGCCCGAAGAACAGGGCCCACAACGACCAGCCGAGCGCGGCGAGCGTCCCGATGGACACCAGCGTGTCCATGGTCGCCGCACCATGCCGGGCATTCGTCCAGGCCGCCTTGTGGAAGGGGAAGGCGCCCCAGACGACGACCGGGGCCGCCAGGGTCAGCGACAGCCACTGCCAGTTGTCGAACTGGAACGCCGGGACCATCGCCATCAGCACGACAGGCACGGACAGGGCCAGCGACACGAGCAGTCGTTGTCTCAGCGAGAGCAGCTCGCTGTCCGCCGCCGCAGGCGTCTCGGCGCCCGTCCTCTCCTCGGTGGCCGGTGGCGGCGGCTCCTCGGCGGTGTAGCCGGTCTTCTCGACGGTGGCGATGAGGTCGGCGACCTCGATGCCTTCCGGGTACGAGATCTTCGCCTTCTCGGTGGCGAAGTTCACGGTCGCCGTGACGCCGTCCATCCGGTTGAGCTTCTTCTCGATGCGGGCGGCGCAGGAGGCGCACGTCATGCCGCCGATGGAAAGCTCGACCTCGGAGGCGGGCGCGGACGTCGCGCCGGGGGACGTCTTTTCGGGAGCCGTGCTGGTCATGCGTATCTCCAGGGAGAGGCCGGGACGCGCAGCGTCCGTATCAGCGGAGCGGCGCGCCCCGGCGCGGGATCACGGTAGTCCGGGGCGGATGCCCGGACGGGGCCTTCAGGCCCGGCCGACGAGCTCGTAGCCGGCCTCGTCGACGGCGGCCCGGACGGCCTCCTCGTCGAGCGGGGCGGCGGAGGTGACGGTCACCTCGCCGGTCTTGGCGACGGCCTTGACGTCGGTGACGCCCTCCAGGGCGGATATCTCCTGGCTGACCGCGCCTTCGCAGTGACCGCAGGTCATGCCGGAGACCTTGTAGACGGTGGTGACGCCGACGCCCTGGACGTCTGTCGCGGCGCCGGAGCCGCAGGAGCCGTCGGAGGAGCAGCAGGATCCGGAGTTCGTCTGGGTGGTCATGGGTGCTCCCTCAGGGTGTGGAGATGTGGGTCTGGTCGGGAGGGCTGTTCCGCGACTCCCGACGATGCGGACACTATACCCCCTGGGGGTATAAGGAACTTGTGATCCCACCCACACGCGCACGAGTCCGGTGAGGTGTGTGCTCGTGGGTGTACTGAGGCATGCGGCCCTTCACCTGCGCCGCACTCATGGAAGCTCGCGTCGGTGTGCCGCAAGTCGCCTCATGGCATGGCCTGGCCGCGGAGCGAGCCGTGGCTGCTCGGCCGCGGACGTGCGTGAGGGCCGCCGGATCGCCGTACCGGCGGCCCTGACCTGTGGGGAGTGGCCGCGCTGGTCAGCCGAGGGCCTGGATGAGGTCGTTGCACGCCTGTTCGCAGGAGCGGCCGGCTTCGGCGCACAGGCGGCAGTGCTCGTGCATGTCGGCGTGCGTGGAGCATTCGTCGGCACAGGCTTTGCAGGCGGTGGCGCAGGCGGTGAGCATCGCGCGGGTGATGTTGGCGTCGTATCCGGTGTGCCGGGACAGGACGGACGCGGTGGCGTTACAGATGTCGGCGCAGTCCATGTCGGTGCGGATGCACTTGGTGAGCTCGCCGACCATGCCCTCGGACAGGCAGGCGTCCGCGCACGCGGTACACGCCTGGGCGCAGGCGATGCACTCCTCGATGCAGCGGGTGAGCTTGTCGCGGTCGACCTGCCCAAGGTCGGCCGGGTACGTGGCGAGCATGTCCTTGACCGTGGTCATCACCAGTGGCCTCCTTCGGAACGGTGCCGGAGGGCGGCGGGCCGGGACGGCCGCGGGTTACCTCCCCCCGGCACCGTGCCGGGTTGGCTCCGGCCGGGCGGCGCAAACGCGGTCGGGGCCCCGTTCTGTCAGGGGCGCCCCGACCGCGTGGGCCTGTGTGTTCGCTTCGTCAGTGATAGGCGTGAACGACGGCGTGGCCCTTGCCGCGGCCGATCATCCACTTGTTGACCGGCGTGGTGATCAGGAAAGCCATCGCGAACCCGCCCAGCAGGGCCGACCAGAACAGCCCGTCGGACAGGTGGGCGTCCATCGCACCCGGCGTGAGGGCGATGATCGTGTTGTCGACCAGCTCCATCACCGCGATCGAGACGGTGTCGGCGGCCAGCGCGACCTTGATCGCGGTCTTGAGGTCCAGGCCGGCCCGGACCACCGCGAACAGGGTGAACGAGTAACCGAACAGGAACGCAAGCGTGATCGCCAGGACCATGGTGGGCACATTGCCCCACATCAAAGCGGTACCGATCACCATGCCGAGGATCTCGCCGATCGCGCACCCGGTCAGGCAGTGCAGCGTCGCCTTCACCGCCATGGCCCAGGACGCCCCCGCATGGGCGGCATGGTGAGCCGTCTGGCCGACATGACCGTGACCCTCGTGCGTGGTGTCGTCGTGAGTCGTGCCGGCGTGGTGAGCGCTGTGGTCCATGACCTTCTCTCCCCATTCCCGTCCGATGACGTGGCCCCCATCCGGGGGTCAACACTCCCGAAGCGTATACCCCCAGGGGGTATGCGGCAAAGGGTGATGCTGGTTCTCCAAGGGGCCGGTGCCGCCCGGGCCAGGTGCGGCCGGAGTTGGTGAGCGATTGCGGCCGCCAACCGTCGCCCGGTTGCGTCGAATTCAGATGCCGGCCCCCGAGTGCACGTCTTGGCGCACCAGGAACGGAGCCCGCGGTCAGGGGGCTCAGTCCCATGGAGGCCGGCGTCGGTGCTCAGGTACACGTTGCGGATACGTCGAGCGGCGACTCCGACGGTCGATGGCGAACACTCGGATGGCACTTCCGCCTGGCGGCGGAGGCGCCTGCGAGGGCAGCCATGAGATGGGCGGGCACGATCGCCACCGCGATCAGGTCATTTGCCGGCTCGTTGACTCGGTGTTTCTTGGGAGTTGGTCGATCACCGCTGAGGAACCGCTAGGATCACGGCATGGTTACGGCTCGGTCGCCCCTGCGCATCCCCTGGACCGCCATGGTTCCGGGGTCGTTGATGCGTGTGCTGGCCTTGGCCGTGCTGCTCTTCGGTGTCGTGATCACGCACGGCGTGCATGCCGGGAGTGTCCAGGGTCACATGGTGACCAGCGCGACTGTCTTCGGGGTGCTGCCGGACACGCAGGCCCGCGAGGGCGCGGAGGAGCAGTCCCCGCACCGGATGGCGGCAGCGGATGACCGCCACGACGGTCACGGGCCGTCACATCCAGGTCAGCAGTGTGCATCTGGGCAGCCGCCACACGGTTCGACCGTCGCCTGGCCCTGCTTTGCTGCATCCGTTCGCGAATCCGCCACCTCAGGGCATGGCCCTGCCGAGCGAGGCAAGCCCGGATTCGGTTTCTCTGGTGGCTCGTCATTCGCGGCCCTGAGAACATCCGTGGTGCAGCAGGTCTAGAGAGCAGGATTCCTCCATCCGGCCTTCCGGTTTTCACTGGTTCGCCTGACCTGCGCGGCGAGATCCGGGTTCTGTCCATTGGGAATCCAGGTCGCATTCACTTCACGCCGTCCTACCCCCACCCATGCATGCTGCCCTCCCGGTACGACCGGGAAGGTGACAGCCGCACGGAGGACCTGTGCCGTCACATTTCCCGATGCCGTTGTACGCACGGCGTATCTCGGCCGGCTCACCATGGCCGCGTCGGCTCGGCTCCCTGATCCGGGGTGTCCTGCTGGTGACGGTCGTCCTGTGCGCCGTCTTACACGGGCACGGAACCGACGAGGAGCCGCACCAGCCCACGCTCCCCGCGGCCGTGGCGTCGGAGGTGACGCTGGGCGAGGCACATCAGCACGGGCCGCACGCTCCACATCCGCCGCACGGTGCTGAGGAGTGCGTGCACGAAGCGGTCGTTCGTACGGCGGCCGAGGCACCGGAGCAGCCATCCCCGGGCGCGGATGGCCCGACGCCACTTGTCGCGGGGGCCCTGGCCCTCGGACACCCCTTGGCTCTTCGTGGGGCGCGCAGGCGGCGCCCACCGAGCAACGGCCGGACGCAACTCACCCGTACGGCCCGGTTGCGCATCTAGATCTCTCGCCCGCAGCCGGCATCGCAGGCTGCCGCGCGCCAGACGGTACTGAGCACAGATCGGCGATCCGCGCCGGTCGCCGTGGTGCGCGCGTGATGAATCCCGCCCCGTGTATTCATCGAGCGAGAGCGACAACATGCAGTCACTGACGTCTTCGCAGAACACCGCCTATCCCTCCGGTCAGTCCGCGCTGTCGGGTCTGGTCGGGAACACGCCCCTGCTGCGGGTCTCAGAGCCGCTGGCCCCTGCCGGGCGCGGCTTCTGGGCCAAACTCGAGGGCTTCAACCCGGGCGGCATCAAGGACCGTCCGGGTCTCCACATGGTCGAGCGGGCCCGGGCCCGCGGCGATCTGCGGCCCGGCGGACGGATCATCGAGTCCACCAGCGGCACCCTGGGCCTGGGACTGGCGCTGGCCGGCATGGTGTACGGCCACCCCGTCACCCTGGTCACCGACCCGGGGCTGGAGTTGTCCATGACCCGGCTGCTGACCGCGTACGGCGCCCAGGTCAACGTCGTTTCCGAGCCCCATCCGACGGGCGGCTGGCAGCAGGCCCGCCGTGAGCGCGTGCAGCGACTGCTGGAGCGGCACCCGGAGTCCTGGTGCCCGGACCAGTACAACAACCCCGACAACGTCGCCGCCTACACCCCACTGGCCCTCGAACTCGCCTCCGAGATGGGGCACATCGACGTACTCGTGTGCAGCGTCGGCACCGGCGGCCACTCCGCGGGCGTCTCCCGGGTGCTGCGCCAGCTGTACCCCGAGCTGTCGGTCGTCGGCGTGGACACCACGGGTTCGACGATCTTCGGCCAGCCCGCCCGGCCCCGCCTGATGCGCGGCCTCGGCTCCAGCATCTATCCCCGCAACGTCGCGTACGAGAACTTCTCCGAGGTGCACTGGGTGGCCCCGCACGAGGCGGTGTGGACCTGCCGCCAACTCGCCTCATCGCACTACGCCACCGGAGGATGGAGCGTGGGGGCGGTCGCCCTGGTGGCTGGCTGGCTGGCCCGGACGATGCCCGCCGATGCCCGCGTCGTGGCGATCTTCCCCGACGGCCCGCAGCGCTACCTGGGGACGGTGTACGACGACGACTACTGCGCCGCCCACGGCTTGCTGGACTCACCTCCAGCTCCGGAGCCGGAGCTGATCGGCCGCCTGGACGAGAAGGAGGTCTCCTGCTGGACACGGTGCACCACCGTGGTCGATCCCCTCACTCTCCAGGACACGCCGAAGGAGGCAGCCGAGGGTCTCGGGGACCCCGGGGACGTCGCGGGCACCGAGTCCGACGCGGGGAAGGAGGACCGGTGAAGGGGCTGTACACGCAGGTGCGTTCGTACGAGGGCAGTGTCCAGTTGTTGATGGTGAATCAGTTCACCATCAATCTCGGCTTCTACATGCTGATGCCCTATCTGGCCGCGCACCTCTCCGGCACCCTGGGACTGGCCGGCTGGATCGTCGGGCTCGTGCTGGGCGTGCGCAACTTCAGCCAGCAGGGCATGTTCCTGGTCGGCGGCACGCTCGCCGACCGGCTCGGCTACAAGCCGTTGATCGTGGCCGGGTGCGTCCTGCGCACCGTCGGCTTCGCCACGCTCGGCCTGGTGGACTCGCTGCCGGCCCTGCTCGCCGCCTCGGCGGCGACAGGACTGGCCGGCGCGCTGTTCAACCCGGCCGTACGCGCCTATCTCGCCGCGGACGCGGGGGAGCGCCGGGTGGAGGCGTTCGCGCTGTTCAACGTCTTCTACCAAGCCGGGATTCTGTTCGGCCCGCTGGTGGGGATGGTGCTGACCGGGGTGGACTTCCGCGTCACCTGCCTGGTGGCGGCCGGGATATTTGCGCTGCTGTCCGTCGTGCAGATCCGGGCCCTTCCGGCCAGGCGCAAGGACGCGGGTCAGGAGCGTGGCGGCGACCGTGCGAGTGTGCTCGCGCAGTGGCGGGGCATCCTCGCCAACCGGCCGTTCCTGCTCTTCTCCGCTGCCATGATCGGTTCGTACGTCCTGACCTTCCAGGTCTATCTGTCCCTGCCGCTGGAAGTGCGACGGCTCGGCGGCGACGGTGAGTTCGGCACGGCAGCGGTGGCGGTGCTCTTCGCGGTCTCCGGGCTGAGCACCATCCTCGGTCAGACACGTGTGACCGCCTGGTGCAAGGCCCGCTACGAGCCCGGCGAGGCACTCGTGCGGGGTCTGGCGCTGATGGGTCTGGCGTTCGTGCCCCTGCTGCTCGCGGCCGCCGTGCCCGTACCCGGAACCGGCGTGGGGCTGTGGCTGCTCGCCGCGGTGCCGCCGACGCTCGCCGCGCTGCTGCTGGCCATCGGCACGATGATCGCGTACCCGTTCGAGATGGACACCATCGTCCGCCTCTCCGGCGACCGGCTCGTCGCTACCCACTACGGGCTCTACAACACGATTTGCGGCATCGGGATCACCCTCGGCAACCTCCTCACCGGCGCCGCACTCGACGCGGCCCGCGCCGCCGGAACGCCCGCACTGCCGTGGATCTCTCTGACCGTGCTCGGCCTCGCCTGCGCCGCAGCGCTGTACGGCCTGCACAGCACCGGTCGCCTGAAGGCTCCCGCCCCCGAGCCGCAGCCCGCCACGGTCTGACCAACCGGGCCTCAGGTCCAGGGGCGGGCACCGAACGGTGCCCGCCCCGCTGGGCCCTGCCTTGACGACGGACGGCCCGCACCCGCAGTGACCGGTGCCGGCCGCGGCCGGTCCGCCGGGAGCCGACAGATGGCTGACCGCCTGCCGGCTCCCGGCCGTCATGCCCGTCGCTCGGAGCGCAGGGACTCAGTGCGCGTGGCCGTCGTCTGCGTGTCCGGCCTCTCCCTCGCCCCCGCTGTCCGTACTCGGAGAGGACGGGGGTGGCGTCGTCCCGCTCTTCTCGGCGCGGCCGTCCCCCGACTCCTGCTCCGTACTCTCCTCGGCGTGGCCGTGACCTGACTCCTGCCCCGTGCTCTCCTCGTCCCCGGTGTTCTTCAGGACGCTCGTCAGCGACGAGACGGCCAGGAGTCCGACGGAGCAGATCGGCCTGTAGTCCACCCTGTCGAGGCTCAGGCGGCCATCATGACCAGCATCGCCGACATCGTGCTGCCCATGCCGATGTGGGCCAGCAGTGCCGCACCGGGTGAGGTGCCCGGCGCGCGTCGACGGCGTCGGCCGCCCGCGGCAGCGTGGGAGCGGTGCTTTTCGTTCCTCGGCCGGGCCCTGTCCCATACGGAGATGGCCAGCGACGCGATGAACACCACCATCGCGTCGGGCAGGGCCAGAAGGTGGTGCGTCCAGCGGGACCGGCCACTGCGCCGGCCCGCTGCCGCGGCGGACCGGTCGGCGCTCCGCAAGCGCGTCCACAGGGACGCGACGATCGAGAGCACGAAGTACACGGCGAGTCCGACCAGGACCAGACGCCAGACTGATGCGGAGCCGGAGGACGCCGCCGCATGGGTGCCGGCGGAGGCCATGTCGTGACCGGCCGTCCCCGAATGGCCGTGGCCCGCCATCCCCGTCATGGAGTGGTCCATCCCCGCCATTCCGGCCGGGTCTGCCGCCTCCGAGGCACCTTCCGTGCCTGCTGCTCCATGACCGTGACCGTGACCGTGCCCGGACGTGCCCAGGGCGAGCACGGGACCGGAGGTGCTGCCGGGCATGGCGAGCGTCATGATCACCATGGCGGCGCTGCCGATGATGTGGTGTGCCCAGTGCCGACCGCGGCGCCAGCCGTGTCGCAGCGTGTGGTGTACGGACAGCACGATTCCGCCGAGACCGACGGCGGCGAACGCCGTCACCCACGCGACGCCGTGGTCCCCGAAGGACGCCGACGTGGCGGGCAGGAACATGGCGGCCATGCCCCCGGCCATGACCAGGTCGCCTCCGGCGGCGAACCGGACTTCTCCGCTGTCGGCCGCCGCCAGCCGGGCCAGGCTCACCATGGCGACGAGCCCGGAGACCGCCACCAGTGACCAGGTAAGGGCCGGGCTTCCCATTGCTGCCCTCCGCATCGGGCTGATCACTACTGATGCCCTTAGTACGTGGCGGTGACCGCGGGCGTTCAGGGACTGGAGGGAAGGCAGGTATGCGAGCACCCGCCGCCCGGTTCCGGTCCGGGTTCAGGGGCGGCCGGTCGCGTAGAACGGCATGTAGTCGAGCGGTGTGATCTTTCGCCGCACTACGCAGCCCCATAGCCGCCGTCTGCGGCTGAACCCAAGCGCTCTCGAGGGAGTTGGGGTCGGCGGGGGAGGGCCGGCGAACGCCGCCGCGAGGGTCAGGCGGCTCGGCGGATGGGCTCGTCGGCGCTGACGGCGGCCGGTGCCGACGGGGCGGGAGCGGGGCCGGGAGGAGCGGCGGGCAGGCGCAGGCGTTTCAGTGCGAGTGCGTTCACGGCCACGATGACGCTGGAGCCGGACATGGACAGGGCCGCGATCTCGGGCCGGAGGATCAGGCCGAAGGCGGGTTCGAAGACGCCGGCGGCGATGGGCAGGGCGAGCGTGTTGTAGCCGATGGCCCAGCCCAGGTTCTGGCGCATCTTGCGCAGGGTGCCGCGGCCGATGCGCAGGGCGGTGGGCACGTCCAGGGGGTCGGAGCGCATCAGGACGAGGTCGGCGGTCTCGATGGCGACGTCGGTGCCCGCGCCGATGGCGATGCCGAGGTCGGCCTGGGCCAGTGCGGGGGCGTCGTTGACGCCGTCGCCGACCATGGCGACCGTGCGGCCGGTGGCCTGGAGTTCGGCGACCTTGGCGGCCTTGTCGCCCGGCAGGACTTCGGCGATCACGGTGTCGATGCCCAGCTGCTCGGCGATCCGCTCGGCGGTGGCCTGGTTGTCGCCGGTGAGCATGACGACTTCGACGCCGAGGGCATGCAGTTCCGCCACCGCGGTGGCGGAGGTCTCCCGGGGGGCGTCGGCGATGCCGATCAGGCCGGCGGCTCGCCCGTCGACGGCGGCGATCACGACCGTACGGCCGGTGGCCGCCAACTCGTCCCGCTTCGCCGCGAGCTCCGTCAGGTCGACGTTCTCGCGTTCGGCCAGGCGGCGGTTGCCGACCACGACCCGGTGCCCGGACACGGTGGCGACGGCACCGTGTCCGGGGACGTTCTCGAACCCCTGCGCGCGTTCCGTCACGCGCAGTGTCGCCTCCGCATGGCGTACGACGGCTGCGGCGAGGGGGTGTTCGGACTCCCGCTCCACCGCCCCGACCAGCCGCAGCAGCTCGTCTTCGTGGAAGGCGCGAGCGATGACCACGTCGGTGACTTCCGGCTCGCCCTTGGTCAGGGTGCCGGTCTTGTCCATGACGACGGTCCGGATGCGGGCGGAGGTCTCCAGCCCCATGGCGTTCTTGAACAGCACGCCGCGCTTGGCGCCCAGGCCGGTGCCGACCATGATCGCGGTGGGAGTGGCCAGTCCGAGCGCGTCCGGGCAGGTGATGACCACGACCGTGATGGCGAACAGCATGGCGGCACCGAGGGAGCGGTCGGTGGCCAGCAGCCAGACGGCCAGCGTCGCGGCCCCGCCGATCAGCGCGACGAAGACCAGCCAGAACGCCGCCCGGTCCGCGAGCCGCTGTCCCGGGGCCTTGGAGTTCTGGGCCTGCTGGACCAGCTTGACGATCTGGGCCAGGGCGGTGTCCGTGCCGACCTTCGTCGCACGTACGCGCAGCGTGCCGTTGGCGTTGATGGTGGCACCCACGACCTGCGCACCGGGCTCCTTGTGCACGGGCAGGCTCTCGCCGGTGACCATCGACTCGTCGACCTCGCTGCTGCCCTCCTCGACGACGCCGTCGACGGCGATCTTCGCACCGGGGCGGACCAGCAGCAGGTCGCCGACGGCCACCTCGGCGGTGGGCACCTCGACCGGTTCGCCGTCGCGCAGCACGAGCGCCTTGGGCGGGGCCAGGTCGAGCAGGGCGCGGATGGCGTCGTTGGCGCCGCCGCGGGCGCGCATCTCGAACCAGTGGCCGAGCAGGACGAAGGAGGCCAGCACGGTGGCCGCCTCGTAGAAGACGTCGCCGCCGCCGGTGAGGGTGACGATCAGGGAGTACAGCCAGCCGGAGCCCACGGCGACCGCGACCAGCACCATCATGTCCAGGGTGCGGGCCCGCAGGGCCCGTAGTGCGCCGTCGAAGAAGATCGTGCACGAGTAGAAGATCACCGGAAGGCTCAGCAACAGCGCCCACACGTCCTCCCGCAGCCCGAACGGGACGGGCACGTCCAGGTCGAAGACGTCCTCGCCGATCGGTGACCAGATCACGATGGGGATCGAGAAGAGCGCCGCGACCAGGAAGCGGTTGCGCATGTCGGCCACCATCGCCGCCATCGACATGGCGCCGTGCCCGCCGTGTCCCATCACCTCGTGGGGCGAGGGCGCCGCTTCCTCGTGCTCGCCGGCGGCGTGGGGCGCGGCCGGTTCGTGGACGTGGGGCGGGGTTGTCTTCCCGGGCTGCGTGGTCGCGTGGTCCGCGTGCGCGCCCGGTGGCGGTGCGCTCGGTGCCGTTGCGGTCGGGGCGGGTGGATCGGGCTCGGCCATCGGGTCGCAGACGTGGGCCGGGACGGACTGGCCCGCGCAGTGCAGGCCGCACTCCTGTACCCAGTCGCGCAGCTCCGCCAGGGACGTGCGCCTCGGGTCGAAGACCACCGTCGCGGTCTGCGCCACCGGGTTGGCCTCGACATCGAGCACGCCGGGCCGTCGGCCCAGGACGGCGGTGACGGTGCTCTGCTGGGAGGCCCAGTTCAGGCCCCGTACGTCCAGCACCGCGGTACTGCGTTCCTTGAGAGTGTGGGTGTACCGGGGCTCTGAGGGGCTGGTGTGACCTTCATGGCGCCGGTGTTCCGCGTGATGGTCGTGCACGGTCACTTCTCCTTCGCGGGGCGGGCCGAGGCGCCCTCCCAAGGGCGAGGGATGCGCGGTGAACCGGCGAGGGCGGTCAGGATCCGGGCCGCCTGGACGCCGGTGACGGTCAGGGGTGGGAGGCGTTCATCAGTGGCCCTTCGGGTCGGGTCACCCATAGTTCGACGGTGCGCGCGATGAGGGCCGGCAGCAACACCACGACGGCTTCGCACTCTGTTCGCGATACGGCCGCATCGCCACTCCCGACTTCTGTGGCACGACGAACCGCCGGACACCGCATGGGTGGTGTCCGGCGGCCTTCAGGCCCAGCGGCCCATCGGCAGGGAGTGCTCCTGTTCAGTGTCCGGCGCAGCACCCGTCGCCGTCGTGGCCGGAGCTGTGGGCGAGCGGCAGGGTCTTCAGCGGGTGGCTCCGGGTCGGGACGGGTGTGACCACGGCCCCCTGCTTGACGCGCTTCGGCTGGTCCGCTGCGCAGCCGGGGCAACAGCCGCCGGCGGCATCCGCGGCGGCCGGTGCTTTCCGGCCGTCCCCGGCCGCTGGTGCGGTGCGGGGAGTGATGACCGGACGCGGGCGCTCGGGCGGGGCGGTCGCGGGCGTGGCGGGCTGGGGCGAGCAGCCGTCGTCGGTCTGGCCGAAGCCGCCACTCGTCGTGGCCGCCGTGGCCCGCTGCGGTGCGGGTCGGGCGGCTGCGGCCCGGCGCGCGGTCGGGGCGAGGGCGGTGGTGCCCGGCAGCGGGGTGGCCTTGGCGGCGCGGATCGCGTTGGCGATGACCAGGACCTCGGCGAGTTCATGGATGAACACGACGGTGGCCAGGCCCAGGACGCCGAGGGCGGCCAGCGGGATCAGGACGGTGATGATGGCCAGGGACATGCCGATGTTCTGCAGCATGAGGGTGCGCGAGCGGCGGGCGTGGCGCAGCAGTTGGGGCAGGTGGCGCAGGTCCTCGCCCATCAGCGCGGCGTCCGCGGTCTCGATCGCGACGTCGGTGCCCATGGCGCCCATGGCTATGCCGACGTCGGCGGTGGCCAGGGCGGGGGCGTCGTTGATGCCGTCGCCGACCATGGCCACCGAGCCCCGGCCGCCGCGGGAGCGCAGCTCGGTGACGATCCGGGCCTTGTCCTCGGGGCGCAGGTCGGCGCGGACGTCCTCGATCCCCGCGGCGGTGGCGAGGGCCTGGGCGGTGCGGGCGTTGTCGCCGGTGAGCATGGCCACCCTGACGCCCAGGCGGCGCAGTTCGCGTACGGTTTCGACGGCTTCCGGGCGCAGTTCGTCGCGTACGGCGATGGCGCCGAGCAGGATGTCGTCGCGTTCGACTAGGACGACGGTCGCGCCCTCGTCCTGCAGGCGCTCGACCGCTGCCGCGAGGTCGGCGGGTTCGATGAAGCCGGGGCGGCCGAGCCGTACCGGTGCCCCGTTGACGTCGCCGCGCAGTCCGTGCCCGACGACCGCTGTGACCTCGGCGGCCTCGGGCGCCTGGTCGGCGGCGGCGATGATCGCGGCGGCGAGGGGGTGTTCGCTGCGTGCCTCCAGGGCGGCGGCCAGCCGTAGCACCTGTGCTTCGGTCGCGCCGCCCGCGGTGAGGGTGCCGATGACGCGCGGTTCGTTGCGGGTCAGGGTGCCGGTCTTGTCCAGCGCCACGGTGCGTACGGTGCCGAGTTGTTCGAGGGCGAGGCCGCCCTTGACCAGGGCGCCGGTGCGGCTGGCCGCGCCGACGGCGGCGACGACCGTGAGTGGCACGGCGATGGCCAGCGCGCAGGGCGACGCCGCCACCAGCACCACCAGGGCGCGCTCCAGCCACAGCAGCGGATCGCCGAAGAGCGCACCGAGTCCGGCGATCAGGGCGGAGAGGATCACTATGCCCGGCACCAGGGGCCTTGCGAGCCGGTCGGCCAGACGCTGGCCGGAGCCCTTGCGTTCCTGCGCCTCTTCGACGATGTGCACGATGCGGGCCAGGGAGCTGTCCTTGGCCAGGGCGGTGACCTCGACCTCGATCGCGCCGCCGCCGTTGATCGCGCCGGCGTACACCGGCTCACCGGCCGTGGCCTCGACGGGCATGGACTCACCGGTGATGGCGGACAGGTCCAGGCTGGTGCGCCCGGAACGGATGACGCCGTCGGTGGCGGCCCGCTGCCCGGGCCGCAGCAGCATCACATCGCCCAGCGCCAGCTCGTCGGGGGCGAGGTGCACCTCGTGGCCGTCGCGGAGGACGGAGGCGGTGTCGGGGACCAGGTCGAGCAGCGCGCGCAGGCCCTGGCGGGTGCGGACGACCGCGTAGTGCTCGAGCCCTTCGGCGATGGAGAAGAGCACGCCGAGCATGGCGGCTTCGAAGAACTGGCCGAGCGCCACCGCGCCGACCGCGGCGATGGTCATCAGCGTGCCGACACCCACGTGCCGGTGCCTGAACAGGTTGCGGACCGCCGCCGGGACGAAGGTGGCGGCGCCGACCGCGACCGCGGCCAGCTCCAGCATCGTCTGCGGCGTCCCGGCGCCGGCGCGGCCGGTCGGCCACGCGGCCGCCAGCAGCACGCCCGCCACTACGGCGAACCGCAGCTCACGTACGTGCCACAGCCGCTGGGGCCCCTGCTCGTGTTCCTCGGTTGCGGCGGTGGAGTTCGCCTCGGCCGGCGCGCAGCACTCGGCACCCATCGAGATCCCCTTCCCTCGTTCGTCCTAGATCTCTATGGCGGCATCGGCGTCGTCGCCGAGGAGCACGCCCATCAGCGCCCGGCCCCGCTCGGTGAGCGCGTACATCACCAGCCGCCCGTCCCGGCGGGAGGTGGCCAGCCCCGCGTTGCGCAGCTGCCGTACGTGGTGGGAGACGAGGTTCTGCGCCTGCCCGACGATCCACGCCAGGTCGCACACGCACAGCTCGTCACCGGCGGCCAGCGCCGCCGCCACCTTCAGCCGCGTCGGGTCGGCCATCCCCTTGGCCGCCGACGCGGCGGGTTCCAGCAAGTCGAGCGACGGCAGCCGCCCGCGGATCTTCTCGGCGTGGGGAAGATCAAGGCAGAGCAGGTCGCAGGAGTCGACACGTTCCTCGGTCACATCAATATCCTAACGCTCATTGATATGTCTGAGGAAGGGGGCCCGAGGACCCCTGCGCCGACATGGCCCCGGACACCACCCGGAGTCGAGCCCCAGGCCGGGACGGTGGTCACCGTGCCGTCGTGCTCAGCCTGCCCTTGGCCAGAAGCGGCAGGTCGTGCGCGAAGGACTTCATCGGCGTGTTGCTGGTGTACAGCACATGGGCCTTGTCGTCGGTGGGCAGGAACGCCGGCACCTGTGCGCCGTGGGAGGAGTGGACGCTGCCGTCGTGGTGCACCTCGGGTTCCTCGACCTCGATGCCGAGCGAGAGAGCGGCCTTCTTCACCTGCTTCAGATCGCCTCGCAGGCCGATGAAGTCCTTGTCGAAGGAGGCCAGCCACTTCTTGAGCACCTGGGATGTGTCGCGCTCCGGGTCGGTGGAGACGAACACGACGTCGGTCCTGTCGCGGACGTCCTTGGGCTGCTCGCGCAGGGCCAGGGCGAGGTCGCCGAGGGTGGTGGGGCACACGTCGGGGCAGTTGGTGTAGCCGAAGAACAGCAGGACGGCCCGGCCCGCGGTCTGCTTGCGCAGGTCGAACGGCTTGCCCTCGGTGTCGGTGAGCACCAGGTCCGGCTTGGCGAAGGCGGTGTCGACCTCGGTGCCCTTGTACAGGGAACGGTCTCCCTCCTGCGAGACCACGGCCCCGTTGTCCGAGGAGGCGGGCTCGGAGGAGCCGCAGGCGGTCAACGCCAGCGAGGCGGTGAGGGCGAGGGCGGCGGCCACGGCGGGCCGGGAACGGCGCGGAGTCCGGGTCATCGTCATCGACAGGATCCGATCGTCAGAGTACGTGGACAGTAGGGAGCGGAAGGGTTCGGATGCCGACGGTGTCCGTGCCGTACCGGCGACAAAGGATCGGGAGGTCATGGGGGGCCTTCGACAATGACGGGGGTCAGACGTATGCAGTCAGACGAGGGTGGTCCAGTACAGCCAGAACCGCTGAAGGATCAGCACGGCGATGACCAGGTACCAGCAGGTGAGAACCACGCCGTGGTAGCCGGCCACCGATGCCGCCGCACGGCGCACGCGGTCCGGCACGGGCAGGTGTCCGCGGCTGAGCGTGTGCACCGTGGTGTACCAGAAGACGGGGATCGTCACCGTCCATACGACCATGCAGTACGGGCACAGGGCGTCGATCCGGTACAGGCTCTGGAAGATCAGCCAGTGCACGAAGACGACGCCGAACATCACTCCGGCCTCGAGCCCCCACCAGAACCAGCGCGGCAGCACGGCGCCGGTCAGCAGGACCACACCGACCGCGGTCACCACCGCGAAGCCGGCGATCCCCAGCAGCCGGTTGGGGAACCCGAACACCTCCGCCTGCGCCGTGGTCATCACCGACCCGCAGCTGAGCACCGGGTTGATGCTGCACGACGGGCTGTGGGAAGGGTCCTTCAGCAGGGCGATCTTCTCCACCGTCAGGGTGAAGGCGGCCAGGAAGCCGACCGCGCCGCCGACGGCGAGCACCAAGGCCAGCATCCGCTGCCCGACCGCTACGGCGCCCTGGGTGCCCCCCGTTCGGGAGGGGGTGGGCCCCGCGGTGACGGTCACTTGGCCAGCTCCGCCTCGATGGCCGCCCTGAAGTCGTCCAGCGACTGGATCTGCGGGCGCTTGCCGTTCACGAAGAACGTCGGCGTGCCCTGGACACCCAGCGCGAGGCCGTCCTGGCGGTCCTTCTCCACCCGCTCGGCGGTGGCTGGGTCCTTCCAGTCCGTCTCGAACTTCTTCATGTCCAGCCCCAGCTCCTTCGCGAAGCCGCGGAAGGTCTTCTCGTGCGAGACCTGCTGGTCGCCCCAGCTCTCCTGGGTCTCGTACATCTTCCGGTACATCGCCTCCAGCTTGCCCTGCGCGGCGGCGGCCTCCACCGCACGCGCGGCCGGCTCGGCGTTCTTGTGGCTGGGGATCGGGAAGTAGCGCATGACGAACGTCACCCGGCCCTCGTACTCCTCGCGCAGCCGCTCCACGTGCGGGAATGCCGCGCGGCACGACTCGCACTCCAGGTCCAGGAACTCCACGACCGTGACCTTGCCGTCCTTCGCGGTCGACAGCCGGTGGCTGTCCTTGCGCACGAGCACGTCCGCGGGGGCGGCCTCGGCATCCGCGCCGGCGTCGGCCGGTGCGTCCGACGTGGCGTCCGGCGTGCGGTTGGCCGCCAGCAGCGCGGCGACGACAGCCAGGACAACGGCGACCAGCGCCAGTGAGATCTTCAGATTCTTCGTCATGGGCCTTGAGTGATGGGGTGGCAGGGACAAGAGCGCACGTACGCCGCACCCGCCACCAGTGCCGCCGCGGCAGCATCCTGGCGACGCATCGACATACTTACGGTCATTGATATGAGGGATGGTGGGGGTCGCGCACCAGCAGCTCTTTCTGTCAGGGCGAAGGAGTCGGCGTCCTTGGCCCTGTGGCGGGAGTGCGTCAGCGGGGCGCGGAACCGCGCTCCTTGAGCATGTCGGCCATGAGCTCCATCTCCGACTGCTGGCCCTGCACCATGCCCTGGGCCAGCAGTCGTTCCTGCGGCACCTCGCACTGCTTCGCGCAGGCGCGGGCCATGGTGACGCCGCCCATGTGGTGGTCGGTCATCAGCTGGAGATAAAGGATCTCGGCCGCCTTGCCGCCGGCCTTGCCGAGCCGGCCGATCTCGGTGGGGGTGGCCATGCCGGGCATGAGGGAGCCGTCCTTCGTCTCGTGCCCCATGTGGCCGTCGCCCTCCATCCAGGCCATGTAGCCGTCGGCGGACGTCTTCGGCAGGCTCCACAGGTCGAGCCAGCCGAGCAGCATGCCACGCTGGTTGGCCTGAGTCTGCGCGATGTCGTACGCGAGGCGGCGTACGTCCTCGTCGTCGGTGCGGTCGCGGACGATGTAGGACATCTCCACGGCCTGTTGGTGGTGCACGGCCATGTCACGGGCGAAGCCCGCGTCGGCGGAGGCGGCGGTGGGCGCGTCGGACGAGTCGTCGTCGCCGGGAGCGGCCACGAGCCAGAGCAGCAGGCCGAGGGCGACCGAGACCGCCGCGGCGGCGACCGCCCAGGGGGCGCGGGACGGCTTGCGGGCGGGCACGTCGTCGGAATCCGTCGCGTCCGGTGCCGTCATGGTCGTACTCCTCATGCTGCGGTCAGGCCCCCGGTGCAGGCGGCGCCCGGCTCAGGAGTCTGTGCGCCCTGGACGTACTTGGTGAAGAACTGCTCGACCCTGGGGTCCGACGCCTTGTCCACAGTGAGCTGGCGCCCCCAGGCCGACAGCATGATGGCGCCGGACTGGTCCTTGACGGGGCTCATCAGGGTGTAGGGCGTCTTGGAGACCTTGTCGCTCAGCGTCTTGATGTCGGCGTCGGCGGCCTTGTCGTTGTACGTCACCCAGACCGCGCCGTGTTCCAGGGAGTGCACGGCGTTCTCCTTGGCGATGGGCTTGGTGTAGACGGTGCCGTCGCAGGTCATCCATGCCTGGTTGTGGTCGCCGCCGACGGGTGGGTTCATCGGGTATGCGACAGTGCCCTTGACGTGGTTCTGGGTGAGCTTCTTCTTGTCCCACGTCTTCTCGCCGCGAACGGGCTTCTTCGCCTCGGCGGCCTGCTGTTCGTCCTTCTCGTTGGCGCTGTTGATGGCGTAACCGCCCCAGCCGATCAGTCCGGCGACGATGACCGCGCTGAGCGTGATGGTGATGACGCGGTTGCGGCGCTCGCGGGCTCTCTCGGCGCGGCGCGCCTGCTCTATCTTGGCTCGCCGTGTCTGGGCGGCCGCCTTCTTGCTGGTTCTGCTCATGACTCCGTGTTCCTCGTCCCCGCCGGTACGGCGGCGGTGCAGGGGTGGATGGACGTATGCAGCCGGCCGTACGCGCGTGTGCGCATGGCGGTCCGGCGTACGTCTAGGTCCGTTGCACCTGGAGGACGTGGAGGTCGGGAGCGTGACAGACGGGCGCGGGCTCGGCAGCGAGCCGGGCGGTGTCCGGCTGCCGGGGGATCTCCGGCGTGCGGGGCAGGATCGCCGGCAGCGGCGGGGCAGGAGGAGCGGCGAGTACGGCTTGTACGCCGTCGGCCCGGCAACACGCGTCGCCGGGCTGGCAGTCGGACGTGTGCGTGGCTGTCGCCGGGTGGTGTTCGGCCGGGGCGCCCGTCAGGACCGCCATGGGGGACACGGTGGTGGGGGAGTCCGCGGCTGGGGTGCTCTGGCCATGGCTCACGAATCCCAGGCAGATCACAAGCGCGGCGAGCAGCACGGCGAGGGCAGGGCAGAGCGCCGCGATCCGCGTGCTCCAGCGCGTTTCGCGGGCCGTGTCTCGTGTCCGGCTCCCCATCACTGTTGATATTAGGGGGTCCCTGGGGCGAGCTGTCCGCTGAGCCCGGACGCTCAGCGGTCATCGCCGTCTGCCGCGTCGGGTGCGGGGTGGACGAAGGTGCGGATGACGAGGTGGTCGGGGATGGTCAGGGGCTCGTGGAGGCTGCGGCCCATCTCGTCGAGGGTGAGGTCGAGCTCATGCCGACTTCTCCGGAGCGATCTCCTCGATCAGGCCCTCGACCAGCTTCTTGATCTCGTCCCGGATCGGGCGCACGGCCTCGACACCCTGACCCGCCGGGTCGTCCAGCTTCCAGTCGAGGTAGCGCTTGCCGGGGAAGACCGGGCAGGTGTCGCCGCAGCCCATGGTGATGGAGATGTCGGATTCCCTGACCGCGTCGACGGTGAGGATCTTCGGGGTCTCGGCGGAGATGTCGATCCCGACTTCCTTCATTGCCTCGACGGCGGCCGGGTTGACCTGGTCGGCCGGGGCCGAGCCCGCTGAGCGGACCTCGACGCGGTCCCCGGCCAGGTGGCTCAGCCACGCTGCGGCCATCTGGGAACGGCCGGCGTTGTGGACACAGACGAAGAGCACGGAGGGCTTGTCGGACATCAGGGGTCTCACTTGTCTCGCAACAAAGGCGGGCAGGGCACGCATCAGCACTCGGTGGTATCAGCTACCACTGATGTGAGAGTATCAGTCCATGATGACGTCAGTCGACACTGACCTGATCCGGGTGCTGGCCGACCCGCTCAGGCTCCAGATCGTGACCCTGCTCGCCAAAGAGATGCTGTGCACCACCCACCTCGTGGAGGAGACCGGTGCCCGGCAGACCAACCTCTCCAACCACCTGAGAGTGCTGCGCGAGGCCGGGGTCGTCGAGACGGAGCCGTGCGGCCGGTACACGTACTACAGGCTGCGCCCGGACGTCGTCGCCCAGCTCGCCGGACAGTTCGCCGACCTGGCCGAGTCCGCTCGTACCGCCGCCGACAACAAGCGGTCCTGCCCCTGATCCCTCGCCGCCCCAGGCGGCTGCAGCAAGGAGTCTTTCGTTGACCGCCACGCACGAGACCGCCGCGGAGTCCACCCCATCCGCCGCCGGGGCCCAGCCCGCGCCGGGGGCGACCCCGCCGCGTACACCGCTCGCCGCCCGGGCCGCCGCCGAACTCGTCGGCACCGCGGCCCTGGTCGCGGTCGTGGTCGGCTCCGGCATCCAGGCCACGGAGCTCACGAAGGACGTCGGCGTCCAGCTGCTGGCCAACTCCCTGGCTACGGTCTTCGGACTCGGGGTCCTGATCCTCCTGCTCGGCCCGGTCTCCGGCGCGCATTTCAACCCGGCCGTCACGCTGGCCGAGTGGTGGACCGCCCGGCGGGGCGGCGCTGGGGTGACGATCCGTGAGGCCGCCGTGTATGTCCCGGCGCAGATCGTGGGGGCGATCGGCGGCGCGGTCCTGGCGGATGCCATGTTCGGCCGGCCGCTGGTGGAGTGGTCCACGCACGACCGGTCGGCGGGACACCTTCTGCTGGGCGAGGTGGTCGCCACAGCGGGCCTGATCCTGCTGATCTTCGGCCTGGCCCGCACCGACCGCCTGCGCTTCGCACCCGTCGCCGTCGCCTCCTACATCGGCGCCGCGTACTGGTTCACCTCGTCGACGTCCTTCGCCAACCCGGCGGTGACCATCGGCCGGGCCTTCAGCGACACCTTCGCGGGCATCGCACCCGGCTCGGTCGCCGGCTTCATCGGCATGCAGCTCATCGGCGCGGTGGTCGGCCTGGCTCTGGTGGCACTCATCTTCCTGCCGGGCCGGACGGCCGAGAAGCAGCCGACCGCGTGACGGGGCAACCCAGGTGGTGGTGATCGGCGGCGGCCAGGCAGGGCTCGCCGCCGGATATCGCCTGCGCCGCCTGGGCGTCGACCGGCGTCGGCAGGGTGAGGCTGTCGTAGGAGCGCGGCCACGGTCCGGCCGCCTGCTCCGACGCCTTCACCATCACCGGCTCAAGCCCGCGCCCGCGAAGAGCATGCGTCACGGCGCCCCCAGGACCGTCTGGGGGCGCCGGAGCTCAAGGGCGCTGTGCGGCCCCGGTCGTCAGGGACGGCTGACGAGGTATCCGCCCATGGAAGTGAAGTAGTCGGTCGCGGGCAGCTCGCGGCCGTCCTCCGTGCGTACGCGCGTGATGGCCAGACCGTGGTTGCGGCCGGTCCGGGCGTCGGCGCCGGCGACGATGACCACGCCGTCGCCCTCACGGTAGAAGATGCGGCCGGGGGTGCCGCCGTAGCGGCCCTCCGACACGACGGCGGCCAGGATCTCCAGGCGCTTGCCCTTGTGGAACGTGAACGCGGCCGGGTAGGGCGCGGACTGTGCGCGGACCAGACGCTCCAGGACCTCGGCAGGCCAGTCCCAGTTGATCCGGATGTCCTCCTCGGACCGCTTGTGGAAGAAGGTCGCCTGGGAGCGGTCCTGCTTGGTGAACTCGGTCTCACCGGCGGCGATTCGGGCCAGTGCGCCGATCGTGACGGGGGCGATGAGGTCGACGGTCTTGTGGAAGAGGTCGGTGGCCGTGTCGGTGGGCTCCACCGCGACCGCCCGCTGGTCCACGATGTCGCCGGCGTCGAGCACCTCGTCCATCATGTGGGCCGTGACGCCGACTTCGGTCTCACCGTTGATGAGGGCCCAGATCAGCGGAGAGAAACCGGCGTACTTGGGCAGCAGCGAGTCGTGGACGTTCAGGGTGCCGTGGCGGGGGAGGCCGTAGATCCGCGGCGGGATCCAGGTCCGCCAGTTGTTGGCCACGATGATGTCCGGGTCGGCCTCCTTGAGTTGCTGGAACAGCTCCTCGTCGTCGGGCCGGTTGCGGATGACGACCGGGACCCCGTGTTCCTCGGCCAGTTCGGCGACCGAGTCGCTCCAGATCTTCTCGTAGGCGTGCTCGCTCTTGGGGTGGGTCACGACCATCACCACGTCGTGCTCGGAGTCCAGGAGCGCCTTCAGGGTGCGATGGCCCCAGGTCTGATAGCCGAACATGACGACCCGCATCGGGGGTTCCTCCTCAGGAGAGCGAATGAGCGAGGACAAGTAAAGCAAGGCTTACCTAAGGGTCGCAATCACCCTTGCTTTCGGGTCTGTTCGATGGATGGATAGGGCGGTTGTCTGTTTTGTCTGGTCGACAGCCTGGCTGGATCAGGTTAGCTTTACCTAAGTTCCACTCGGCTGCCGGTCACCGGTGTGCCTGGACTCCTCGTTTCCCCACGCCTGACCGGACGCCTGGCAGGCGGCTGTCCCGCACGAATGGGAGTGACATGTCACAGGCTCTTCCTGGCGACGCACCACTGATCCACGACCTGATCGGTATCGGCTTCGGGCCGTCCAACGTGGCCATGGCGATCGCGCTGAGCGAGCACAACGCGCGCGTCGGAAGGCAGGAGGCGGTCACCGCTCACTTCTTCGAGCAGCAGCCCAGCTTCGGTTGGCACCGCGGCATGCTCATCGACGACGCGACGATGCAAGTGTCCTTCCTCAAGGACCTGGTGACCCTCCGGAACCCGAGCAGCGAGTACACCTTCCTGCGCTACCTGCAGAGCAAGGGCCGTCTGATCGACTTCGTCAACCACAAGAACTTCTTCCCGCTGCGCGTCGAGTTCCACGACTACTTCGAGTGGGCCGCAGCGAAGGTCGACGACATGGTCTCGTACGGCCACGAGGTCGTCGCCGTGGAGCCCGTCGTGCGCGACGGCGTGGTGGAGTACCTCGACGTGACAGCCCGGTCCGGTGACGAGGTGGTCGTCCACCGTGCCCGCAACCTCGTCATCGGCACCGGGCTGCGCCCGCTCATGCCGGAAGGCGTCGAGCGGACCGACCGCATCTGGCACAACTCCGACCTGCTGGCGAAGGTGGACGGCCTGGAAGGCGCCAACCCCTCCCGCTTCGTCGTCGTCGGCGCCGGCCAGAGCGCGGCCGAGAACGTCGCCTACCTGCACCGCCGTTTCCCCCAGGCCGAGGTCTGCGCCGTCTTCTCCCGCTACGGCTACAGCCCGGCGGACGACAGCAGTTTCGCCAACCGCATCTTCGACCCGCAGGCGGTCGACGAGTACTTCTCCGCGCCGGAGGACGTCAAGCGCCGGCTGATGGACTACCACGGCAACACCAACTACTCCGTGGTGGACATCGACCTCATCGACGACCTGTACCGGCAGGCGTATCAGGAGAAGGTGCTCGGCACCGAGCGCCTGCGCTTCCTGAACGTCTCGCGCCTCACGGACATCGAGCAGACGACCGACGGAGTCCGCGCCACCGTCAGGTCCCTGGTCACCGGCGAGGAGACCCAGCTGGACGCCGACGTCGTCGTGTGCGCCACCGGATACCAGCAGGCGGACGGCCTCGGCCTGCTCGGCGAGGTCGCGGACCGCTGTCACCGCGACGAGCAGGGCCGCGTCCGCGTCGAGCGCGACTACCGCGTGGCCACCGACGCCGAGCTGCGCTGCGGCATCTACCTCCAGGGCGGCACCGAGCACACCCACGGCATCACCTCCTCCCTGCTGTCCAACACCGCGATACGGGTCGGCGAGATCCTGGACTCGATCCTCGACCGGAACCTCAAGGCTGCGCCCGAAGCGGCACAGCCGATCGCCGACGGCGTCGGCTCCGTCCGCTAGAAGTCTCCGGGCCGGGTGGCTCCCGGCCCGGAGGCCCTGCGCCCTCCAGCCCCCACTGCCCGCATCGCCGCCGTACCCGGTGGCCCGGGCGCGCACTGTGAAATCCCGTGAAAGGAACACCTGTGTCCCCTGCGTCACGTCCCGCTCTGGGGCGGTTCATCAGATACGTCCCCCGGGTCGCCGTCGCCGTCGTTGCCGCGCTCGCTCTGTCCGCCTGTGGGGGCGGTTCCGAGAAGGCCGAGTCCAAGCCCTCAGGTGAGGCGAGCGGCAAGTCGGCCGCCTTCCCGGTGACCGTGGAGCACAAGTACGGCAGCACGACGATCGAGTCGGAGCCGAAGAAGGTCGTCACGCTGGGCCTGTCCGACCAGGACGCGGTCCTCGCCCTGGGCGTGAAGCCGGTGGGCGCGGTGGACTGGTTCAAGGAGCAGCCGTACGGCAAGTGGCCGTGGGCGAAGGACAAGTGGGGGTCGACCCCGCCCCAGATCGTCGGTGAGCGCGACGAGTACAACGTCGAGAAGATCGCCGCTCTCAAGCCGGACCTGATCATCGCGCAGTACTCCGGAATGAAGAAGGAGCAGTACGAGACCCTGTCCAAGATCGCCAAGGTCGTCGCCCAGCCCAAGGGCCATGAGGACTACCAGGCACCCTGGCAGGACATGACCAGGCAGATCGGCAAGGCGCTGGGCAAGAGCGCCGAGACCGACAAGCTGATCTCGGACATCGACGCCCGCTTCAAGGCCGTCCGCGACAAGCACCCGGAGTGGAAGGGCAAGACCGTCGCCGTCGGCGAGCCTTACGAGCCGGGCAAGTTCTCCGCGTTCTCCCCGAAGGACCCGAAGGTCATCTTCCTGACGGAGATGGGCTTCACCACGTCCGAGAAGTACCGCGCCGCCCTCGGCAAGGAGAACATCGCGGACCTCAGCTTCGAGCGCTTCGACGTCATGGAGGCCGACCGCACGGTGTGGCTGGGCACGCCGGACACGGAGAAGGCCCTGAAGGCGGACCCGCTGTACAAGAAGACCAAGGTCAACCAGGAGAAGCGGGACGTGTTCCTGCCGTACGACAGCCCGGACATCGGCGCAGCGCTCTCCTTCAACACCGTGCTGTCCATCCCGTACGCGATCGACCAGGTCGTTCCGATGCTCGAGGCCATCAAGTAAGGCCCCCAGCCCGGACGCCCCCACACCCGCGCCCGTCCGGTGGCCGACACCACTGGGCGGGCGCACCTGCACGACGCCGGACCAAGGCCGACGGACCCGCCCAGCCCGGCTGGAACGTCGCCGAACGCTCCGCCGAGCGCCTCGACGTCCTCGACTTCGACCGGCTCACCTCCAGCACCGAGGCCGACGCCCGCTTCCAGGCCGAGCCGCTCCACGGGAAGCGGACACCGGAGCCCGCGTTCTCCTGCGACACGGTGCTGTCGATCCCGTACGCCATGGACGAGATCCTGCCGCCGCTCACCGCCAAGACGCGGTGACCAACCCACGCCTACGCCACGCCAGGGAAAGGCCACACGAACGATGTTTGACGCCGAGTCGGCCCCGACTTCCGCTGCCGGGACACCAGTGACCGGCGGGCAATCCGGTATCTGGCTTGCCCAGCAGATCGAGCCCGACAGCTCGGCCTTCAACGTCTCGTTCACCCTGGAACTGCGCGGAGACATCGACCTCGACCGCCTGGCCGCGGCCGTCCAGCGGGTGACCGAGGAAGCCGACTGTCTGCACGTGCGCGTGGGCGACGAGAACGGGAGCCCGCGCCAGTGGCCGGCGCGGTTCCCCGTCGACGTCGCCGTCCTCGATCTCCGCGACGCACCCGACCCCGAGGACGCGGCCTGGGAGTGGATGGAGGCGGACCGCAGCCGCTCGACCGGACTCACGGAGCACGGCCCCCTCTTCGCCCACACACTGCTCCGACTCGCGGACGACCGGGTCCTGTGGCATCAGCGCTACCACCACATCGTCATCGACGGGGTGAGCATCGCGCTGATCTCCCGCCGGGCCGGCGAGATCTACACCGACGGCGAGGCGGTCGGCGAGGTCGACTGGTCCGTCACCCGGCTGCCGGACTCCGAGCGTGCCTACCGCGAGTCCGCGCAGTACACCGCCGACCGGGCGTACTGGCTCGACCGGCTCGTCGACCGGCCCGAGCCGGTCCGCCTCGTGGAACGCTCCTCGGCGCTGATCTCCCGCCGTTACCGGCGCACCACGGAGCTTTCGGAGCAGGACACCGCCCGGCTGCACACGGCCGCGGCGGACGCCGGCGTACGGATGTCCCGGCTGCTGGTCGCGGCCGTGGCCGCCTACGTGCACCGCGTGACGGGCGCGCAGGACGTCGTCCTCGGGCTGCCCGTCACCACCCGCCAGGATGCGGCGGTCAGGGACGTGCCCGGCATGGTGTCCAACATCCTGCCGCTCCGGCTGCGCGTCGGCGGGGGCATGACCCCGGCGGAGCTCATCGCGCAGGTACGGGACCGGATCGCGGAGACGGTCGAGCACGCGCGCTACAGGGGCGAGGACCTGGCCAAGGATCTGGGCCTGACCGAGGGAATCGCCGAACTCGTCGGCCCCACGGTCAACATCCTGCCCGGCATCGACCGGCTGCGGTTCGGGGACCTCGCCTCCGACCTCCGACCCCAGTGGCTGGGCCCGGTGAGCGACCTGGCCATCACCGTCGGCGAGTCGCGGCGCGACGCGGCGCGGATCCTGTTCGACGCCGACGCGGACATGTGCGACGAGGAGACCCTCGTCGACCACCAGCGCCGCTTCGGCATCCTCCTCGACGCCTTCGCCGACGCCGCCGACCGGCCCATCGGCCGCATCGAGCTGACGTCGGCCGACGAACGCGCCCAACTCCTCGGCGAGTTCGGCGTCGCACCCCGTGAGGCACCCGAGCTGTCCTGGCCCGCCGCCTTCGAGCGGCAAGTGCTCGGCACTCCGGACTCCGTGGCCCTCGTGTGCGAGGACCGCGAGCTGACCTACGCGGAGCTCAACGCTGCCGCCAACCGGCTCGCCCGGCTCCTCGTCTCCCGTGGCATCGGCGCCGAGCACGTCGTCGGTGTCGCGCTGCCGCGCTCGCCCGAACTCGTCGTCGCGCTGCTCGCCGTGATGAAGGCGGGCGCCGCGTACCTCCCCCTGGACGCCGACCACCCGCAGGACCGCATCGCCTACATGCTGGAGGACTCCGGGGCGCGGACGGTCGTGACCACCCGCGAGCTGTCCGCCGACCTGCCGGACGCCCCCGGCGTCGAGCGCGTACTGCTCGACGAGCCGGCCGTGGCCGCCGAGTGCGGGGCCCTCGACCCCTCGGACCTCCCCGTCCCCGTGGTCCTGGACCAGGCCTCGTACGTCATCTACACCTCAGGCTCCACGGGCCGCCCCAAGGGCGTCGTGGTCTCGCACGACGGTGTCGGCAGCCTCATCGCCACCGCGACCGACCGCATCGGCATCACGTCCGACAGCCGTGTCGTCCAGTTCGCCTCCGTCGGCTTCGACGTCACGGTCTGGGACCTGATCATGTCGCTCTGCGTCGGCGGCCGGATCATCGTCGTCCCGACCGAGCGGCGCGTCGCCGGACCGGCCCTGACCGACTACATCGCCCGGCACCGCGCCACCCACATGATCCTGCCGCCGTCGCTCGTCTCGGCGCTGCCGCAGGACTGCGAACTGCCCGAGGGATCCGTGCTCGTCGTCGGCACCGAGGCCGTGCCCAGCGAGCTCATCGCCCGCTGGGCCGGACGCCTCCAGGTCGTCGTCGCCTACGGCCTCACCGAGGCGACCGTCAACTCCACGCTGTGGGTCTCCGACCCCGACCGGCCCGGCCCCGCGCCCATCGGCGAGCCGGACCCGAACACCCGCGCCTACGTGCTCGACGCCTCCCTGCGCCCCGTGCCGGTCGGCACCGAGGGCGAGCTGTACGTCGGCGGACGCGGCCTCGCGCGCGGCTACCTCGGCCGGCCGGGCCTCACCTCGGAGCGCTTCGTCGCCGACCCGTTCGCCGACGAGGCCGGCGCGCGCATGTACCGCACCGGCGACCGCGTCCGCTGGACCGCCGATGGCAACCTGGAGTTCCTCGGCCGCGCCGACGGTCAGATCAAGATCCGCGGCCACCGCATCGAGCCCGGTGAGATCGAGAGCGCCTTCATGGCCTGCCCCGGCATCGCACAGGCCGCCGTCCTCGTCCGCGAGGACCACCGGAACGTCAAGCGCCTCGTCGCCTACCTGGTCACCGAGACCGGAACCGACGCGGACGCCGTCGCCGACGCGCGCGCCCGGATCGCCGACGGCCTGCCGGACTACATGGTGCCGTCCGCCGTCGTCCGCCTCGACGGCCCTCTTCCGCTCACCCCCAACGGCAAGCTGGACCGCCGTGCCCTGCCCGCGCCGCGGTGGACCGCCATGGCCGGCGACGACGCGCCCACCACACCCGGCGAGACGGCGCTCGCCGCCCTCTTCGCCGATGTGCTCGGCCTGCCCTCGGTCGGCGTCCACGACAGCTTCTTCGAGCTGGGCGGCGACAGCATCGTCGCCATCCAGCTCGTCAACCGTGCCCGCGAGGCCGGTCTCGGCATCACCCCGCGCGATGTCTTCCGGCACCGCACGGTCTCGGCCTTGGCCCGCGTCTCCGGGGACGGGGATCTCACGAACGCCTCACGAGAACTCCCCGCCCCGTTCTCGCTGGTCACCCTCAGCGAGGCCGAGCGCGCCGAGTGCGCCGCGGCCGTCCCGGGCCTCGTCGACGTGCTTCCGGCCACGCCGCTCCACGAGGGCTTCTACTTCCACGCCTCCGTCGACGAGGGAGGCGCCGACGGCTACGCCGTGCAGGACACCGTCGAACTCGCCGGCGACGTCGACCCCGAGGCCCTGCGGGCCGCCGTCCAGCGTCTTCTCGACCGCCACCCGCTGCTGCGCGCCGCCTTCCACCAGCTCCCCGACGGCCGGATCGTCCAGCTGATCGGCGAGCGGGCCGAGCTTCCCTGGCGCTACGCCGACCTGTCCGGTCTGGACGCCGGGCGGCAGGCCGTCGCCGCCGACGAGGTCGCGGCTCAGGAGCGGGCGACCGGGTTCGACCTGGGCGTCCCGCCGCTGCTGAGGGCAGCGCTCGTCCGCTACGGCGCCGAGCGCTCGCACCTCGTGCTGACGCTGCATCACATCGTCGTGGACGGCTGGTCCGTGTCCCTCCTCATGCGGGAGCTTCTGAACGGCTACCGTCCGGGTGGCGAAGCGCCCCGGCCCGCCGAGGACCCGACGTACCGCGCGTACGCGGGATGGCTCGCCGCCCGCGACCGCGACGCCGCACTCGGCGCCTGGCGCGACGCCCTCGCCGGCTTCGACGGACCCGCCCGGCTTCCCGTACGCGCCGCGGACACCGCCGCCGAGGGCACCGGCGCGGTCACCGTCGAGCTGTCCGAGGCCGACACCGCGGCCCTGGCCGCCGGCACCCGCCGACTGGGGCTCACGCTCGGCAGCGTCGTCCAAGGCGGCTTCGGGCTCCTCCTCGGCGACCTCACCGGCTCCCGGGACGTGGTCATCGGCTCCACGGTCTCCGGCCGCCAGGCCGACGTAGCAGGCGTCGAGACCCTTGTCGGCCTCCTCATCAACACGCTCCCGGCCCGCCTGCGATGGGCGCCCGAGCAGACGCTCGTCGACGTCCTCACGCGCTTCCAGGACGAGCAGGCGGAACTTCTGGACCACCAGCACGTGGGGCTCGCCGAGATCCAGCGCGAGCTGGGGCGCGGCGACCTGTTCGAGGCGTTCGTCGTCGTGGAGAACCTGCCCGACGCGGGCGAGCCGTCCGACCCGGCGGGACAGGTCCGCGTCACCGGCTCGCACGTCCGCGACGCCGTCCACTACCCGCTGGCCCTCACCGTCCTGCCCGGCGAGCGGCTCCGGTTGCGCCTGGAGCACGACCCGGCCCGCCTCGACACCGCCGCCGCCGGGCGGTTCGCCGACCGGCTGCGGAGCCTGCTCGACCAGATCGTGACCGACCCGCTCCGGCCGGTCGCCCGGTTGCCTCTTCTCACGGCCGACGAGGAGCGCGCGGCGCTCGACCGGCTGACCGGCCCGTCACCCGCGCACGAGCTGCCCGGTGACACGGTCCACGCCGCCTTCGCCCGGCAGGCCCGCCGTACCCCGGACGCGACCGCGCTGGTCCACGAGGCCGGCCGGACCTCGTACGCCGAACTGGACGCGCGCGCCGAGGCTCTGGCACACCGGTTGCTCAGCGAGGGCGTCACGGCCGAGTCCGTCGTCGCCGTCGCCGTGCCCCGGTCCGCCGAGACGCTGGTCGCGCTGCTCGGCGTGCTCAAGGCGGGCGCGGCCTACCTGCCGGTCGACGTCGACTACCCGGCCGACCGGGTGCGCTACATGCTCACCGACTCCGGGGCACGGACCGTCGTCGTCACCGCCGCGTCCCGGACCCGGCTGCCCGCCCTCGACGGCGTCACGCACGTCGTCGTCGGCGACGAGGCCACCACCGCGGCGCCCGTCTCCGTACCCGCCCACCCGGACGGCGCCGCGTACGTGATGTACACCTCCGGCTCCACCGGCCGGCCCAAGGGCGTCGTCGTGCCGCACCGGGGCGTGGTCGCCCAGCTCGCCTGGACCGCGGACCGCTTCGGCTACGGCCCGGACGAGCGGGTCCTGCACCAGTACTCGACCAGCTTCGACCCGTCCGTCCTGGAGATCTTCGCCCCGCTGCTGACCGGCGGCACCGTCGTGATCGCACGGCCGGACGGCCACCGGGACCCCGCGTACCTCGTCGAGCTGATCCGCCGCGAGCGGGTCACGAGCATCGACCTCGTGCCCTCCCTCTACGGAGCGCTGCTCGCCGAAGACGAGGCGGGGGAGTGGTGGGCCACCGTGCGCCGTGCCTTCAGCGGCGGCGAGGCCCTGCCCGTGCCGCTGGCCCGCCGCTGGCGGGAGCGCACCGGCGTGCCGCTGTTCAACGTGTACGGCCCGACCGAGGCGGTCATCCAGGTCACCAGCTGGGAGGCGGGCAGCACCCCGGAGGAGAGCGGCACCGTGCCCATCGGGCGCCCGGTGTGGAACACGCGCCTCTACGTCCTCGACCGCCACCTCCGCCCCGTCGCGCAGGGCGAGCCGGGCGAGCTCTACATCGCGGGCGGACAGCTCGCCCGCGGCTATCACGGACGCACCGCGCTGACCGCGGAGCGCTTCGTCGCCGATCCGTTCGGCGGTCCGGGAGAGCGGATGTACCGCACCGGAGACATGGTCCAGTTCAGTGGAGACGGTGTGCTCACCTACCTCGGGCGCACCGACCACCAGGTCAAGATCAGGGGTAACCGGGTGGAACTCGGTGAGATCGAGGCACGGCTGCGCGAGCTGCCGGCCGTCGGCGACGTCGCGGTCGTGGCCCGCGACGACGAACGGGGAGTCAAGCAGCTGGTGGCCTACCTGGTCCCGGCCGCCGGCGCCGGCATGGACACCGAGGCGGTACGCGCCGCGCTGAGCGACATCGTGCCCGCGCCCATGGTGCCCAGCCACTTCGTACGCCTGGAGGCACTGCCCCTCACCCCCGGAGGCAAGGTGGACCACAAGACCCTTCCGGCCCCCCAGGCCCGCAGGCGGCACGGCGGCGGTGGCCGCGAGGGCCATGAGCACCAGCTGTGCGCGATCTTCGCGGAGGTCCTCGGCATCGACGCCGTCGAGGCCGACGAGGACTTCTTCGTGCTCGGCGGCGACAGCATCCTGTCCATGGCGGTCTCCAGCCGCGCCCGCAAGGCGGGCCTGGCGGTGACCCCGCGCGACGTCTTCGAGCACCGCACCCCGGCCGCCCTGGCCGCCGCCGTCACCGCAACCGGCGCGGACACCGCCCCGGCCCCGGTCGCCGACTCCGACGGCGTCGGCGACGTGCCGCTCCTCCCGATCGTCCACCAGCTCCGCGAGGACGGCGGCACGATCGGCCGCTTCAACCTCTCGATGCTGCTCCAGGCACCCGCCGCCGCGGACGCCGAGAAGCTGACCCGTGTCCTCCAGGCGGTGCTCGACCACCACGACGGCCTGCGCCTGACCCTCACCCGCATGGACCTGGGCCCGGCCATCCCCGCCCTGTGGTCCGCGCAGACCTCCGCCCCCGGAACGGTCGACGCCGCCGCGCTGCTCCGCCGCGTCGACGTACGCGACCTGGACGACGCCGCACTCCGAGCGGTCATCGGCGAGGAGTCCGACGCGGCCGCGAACCGCCTCGACCCCGACAGCGGTGCGATGGTGCGGGCGGTGTGGTTCGACGCCGGTGCCGAGCAGCCCGGCCGCCTGCTGCTCGTCGTCCACCACCTCGTCATGGACGGCGTGTCCTGGCGGGTGCTCCTCGGAGACCTCGCCGCCGCGTGGGACGCCGTCGTGCGCGGCGAGCGCCCGGCCCTGGAGCCGGTGCCGACCTCCCTGCGCAGGTTCGCCCGGGCGGTCGCCGAACAGGCCACCTCGCCGCAGCGGCAGGCCGAACTCCCGTACTGGGCCAAGACCCTCGCGCCGGGAGCCGAGCTTGTCGCCGGAGCCACCCGTACGGGAACCGCCGGTGTGGCGCGGGAGCACGTCGTCACCCTGTCCACCGACGAGACCCGGGCGCTGCTCACCACCGTGCCCGCCGCGGCCGGAGCCGACGTCACCGAGGTGCTGCTCGCCGCACTGCGTCTGGCCGTGTCGCGCCGGCGCCCGGGCCACGACGGCGACCTGCTGGTCGACCTGGAGCGCCACGGCCGTGACGGCGTCACCGACGCCGACCTCTCCCGCACGGTGGGCTGGTTCACCAGCCTCCACCCGGTCCGCCTGCCCGCCGCCGAGGACCCCCTCGACGCGCTGAAGCAGACCAAGGAGTCGGTCCGCTCCGCGCCCGACTCCGGTGCCGGATACGGCATGCTGCGCTACCTCAACCCGCAGCTCGCCCCGGTGTTCGCCCAGCTGTCCACCGCGCAGGTGCTGTTCAACTACTTCGGCCGGCTGCCCGCCGACCAGGCCAGCGACTGGGCCCCGGCCGTCGAGTCGGACGCGCTGCGCGTCGAGCCGGACGCCGACCTGGCCATGCCGTACCCGCTCCAGGTCAACGCGGTGTGCGCGGAGACCCCGGACGGCCCCGAGCTGCGCGCCACCTGGACCTGGCCGGACGGCACCACCCTGACCGAGGGCGATGTCCACGCCTTGGGTGCGGCCTGGGCCGACGCCCTGCGCGAGCTCGTCGCCCGGACCGCCGCACCTGGCGCCCGTCCCTCCCTCACCCCCTCGGACGTGCCGCTGGTCGCCCTCACCCAGGCCGGCATCGAGCTGGTCGAGCGGGTCAGCCCGGCCCCGGTGGCCGACATCTGGCCGCTGTCGCCGCTCCAGGAAGGCATCTACTTCCACGCCAGCTACGACACGACCGCGCTGGACGTCTACACCGCGCAGGACACCTTCGACTTCGACCACCGGCTCGACGCCGACCGGCTGCGCGCCGCCTGTGCGACCCTGCTGCGCCGGCACCCGAGCCTGTGCGCCGGCATCACCAGCGACGGCCTTCCCGAGCCGGTCCAGTTCGTGTGCCAGGCCGACGAACTGCCCGCGCCGCTGACCGAGATCGACCTGACCGGCCTGACCGAGACCGAGCGCCGGGCCCGGCTCGACGAGATATCCGACACCGACCGGCACCAGCGGTTCGACCTGACCGCGCCCCCGCTGTTCCGGCTGACCCTGATCCGGCTCACCGACACCACCGACCGGCTGATGCTCAGCCACCACCTGGTCGCATGGGACGGCTGGTCCCAGTCCCTCTTCCTGGACGAGCTCCTGGGGCTGTACGCGGCCGCAGGCGACGACCGTGCCCTGTCCGCCGCGGGCAGCTACCGCGACTACCTGGGCTGGCTCGCCGGCCAGGACTTCGACACGGCCCGCGAGACCTGGCGGCGGGCCCTCGCCGGACTGGACGAGCCGACGCTCGTCGCCCGCGAGCGCGGTGACGAGCCGACCATCCCGCGCCGCCGCACGCTCAGCCTGGGCCGGGCGCTCAGCGAGCGGCTGCGGGCCTCCGCCCGTGAGCACGGCCTGACCATCAACGCGGTACTGTCCGCCGCGTGGGCGCTGGTCCTGTCGGCCACCGTGGGCCGCGACGACGTGGTGTTCGGCGCCACCGTCGCCGGCCGTCCGGCGGACGTCCCCCGGGTCGACACGACGATCGGCATGTTCCTCAACACCGTGCCCCAGAGGATCACCCTCGACCCGGCCGAGCCGGTCGGCGACCTGCTGCGCCGCATCCAGGCCGAGCGGGTCGCCCTGATGGACCACGAGTACCTGGGGCTCGCCGAACTCCAGCGCGCCGGCGGCCACCCGACCCTCTTCGACACCCTGTACGTCCTGCAGAACTTCGCCGACGAGGGCGCCTTCCACCAGCTGACGGAGCGCCACGGCATCACCGGCGTGGGCAGCGTCGACGCCACCCACTACCCGATGACGCTGATCGTCAACCCGGCCGAGACGGTCCAGGCCAAGCTGGAGTACCGCCCCGACCTGGTGGACGACGAGCAGGCCGAGGCCACGCTGGACCGCTTCGGCGCCCTCGTGGAGCGGCTGATCGGCGACCTGAACGCCCGCACCGGCGCCCTCGACCTGCTGCTGCTCGGCGAGCGGGAGTCCCTCGCCGCCGACTGGGCGGGCAGCCGGGAGCCCGTGCCGAACGAGACCGTCGCGGACATGCTGGCCACGCAGGTGGCCCGTACCCCGGACGCGGTGGCGCTGGTCTTCGGCCAGCGCGCCCTCACGTACGCCGAACTGGACGCGCACATCAACCGGATCGCCCGGCTGCTGCTCGCCCGTGGCGCCGGCCCGGAGAAGGTCGTCGCCCTGGCGCTGCCGCGCTCCATCGACATGGTGGCCGCGCTGTTCGCCGTACTGCGCACGGGAGCGGCCTACCTGCCGCTGGACCTCGACCACCCGGCCGACCGGCTGCGGCTGATGGTCGAGGACACCGGGCCGCTGTGCCTGCTGTCCACGGTCGCCGTGGCCCCGACCCTGCGCGGTGAGAGCGGTCCCGTCGCGCCGGAACTCCTCCTGGACGACGAGGCCGTGGCCGCCGAGCTGGCCGGGCTCCCGGGCGGCGAGATCACCGACGACGAGCGGCCCGCGTTCGCCCGCGACAGGGCGGACCGGCTGGAGCACCCGGCGTACGTCATCTACACCTCCGGCTCCACCGGCCGCCCCAAGGGCGTCGTCACCCCCTACCGGGGTCTGACGAACATGCAGCTCAACCATCAGAAGGAGATCTTCGACCCGGCCATCGCCTCGGCCGGCGGACGACGGCTGCGCATCGCGCACACCGTGTCCTTCGCGTTCGACATGTCGTGGGAGGAACTGCTCTGGCTCGTCGAGGGCCACGAGGTGCACGTCTGCGACGAGGAGCTGCGCCGCGACGCCGAGGCGCTGGTGGCCTACTGCGACCGGCACAAGGTCGACGTGGTCAACGTGACGCCGACGTACGCCCAGCTGCTCATCGAGGAGGGCCTGCTCGACCACGACGAGGCCGAGGGCACGCACCGGCCCGCGCTGGTCCTGCTCGGCGGCGAGGCGGTGTCCGACACGGTGTGGACGAAGCTCCGCCGCACCGAGGGCACCTACGGCTACAACCTGTACGGGCCCACCGAGTACACGATCAACACCCTCGGCGGGTCCACCACCGACAGCGCCACCCCCACCGTCGGCCTGCCCATCCGCAACACCCGCGCCTACGTCCTCGACGCGATGCTGCGACCGGTTCCCCCGGGCTGCCCCGGCGAGCTGTACATCGCCGGCACCGGTCTGGCCCGCGGCTACCACGACCGTCCCGCCCTGAGCGCCGAGCGGTTCGTCGCCGACCCGTTCGGGGAGCCGGGCGAGCGGATGTACCGCACGGGCGACCTCGTCCGCCAGCGCCCCGACGGCCTGCTGGACTTCCTCGGCCGCACCGACGACCAGGTCAAGATCCGCGGCTACCGGATCGAGCTGGGCGAGATCGCCGCGGCGCTGTCCGCGCACCCCGATGTGGCGCACGCCGCCGTGGTCGTCAACGAGGCCACGGGCACCAAGCGCCTGGTCGGCTACGTCGTGGCGGAGGCCGGCGCCGATGCGGGCGAGGACCTGCTCCAGCGGCTGCGCGACCACGTGAAGGCGGCCCTGCCCGACTACATGGTCCCCGCCGCGCTCGTCCCCGTGGACACGCTCCCGCTGACCGTGAACGGCAAGCTGGACGTCCGTGCCCTGCCCGCCCCCGACTTCGGCGGTACGGGCCCCAGCCGCGCCCCCCGCACGCCGCGGGAGGAGACGCTGTGCGCCCTCTTCGCGGAGGTCCTGGGCCTGCCGGAAGGCAGCGTCGGGATCGACAGCGACTTCTTCGAGCTGGGCGGCCACTCCCTGCTGGCCACCCGCCTGGTCAGTCGCGCCCGCACCGCGCTCGACGCCGAACTCGCCATCCGCGACCTGTTCGAGGCGCCCACGGTGGCGGAACTGGTGGACCGCGCGGCCCGCTCCGGCGGCTCCGCCCGACCCGCCCTCACTGCCGGCGAGCGGCCCGCCGAGCTGCCGCTGTCCCACGCCCAGCAGCGGCTGTGGGTCATCCAGCAGATCGAATGCACCTCGGCGGCGTACAACTTCCCCCTGGTGATGCGACTGCGAGGGGCGCTGGACCTCGACGCCTGGGCCGCGGCGCTCGCCGATGTGACGGCCCGCCACGAGGCCCTGCGCACGGTCTTCGCCGAGCGCGACGGCCAGGCGTTCCAGCGGGTCCTGCCCGCGGGGGAGGCCCGGCCCGCGGTCGAGCACGTGCGGGCGACCGAGGAGGAGGTGCCCGGCCTGGTCGACGCGGCGATCAACCGCCCCTTCGACCTCGCCGCCGAACTGCCGCTGCGGGCCACGGTCATCGAGGTGGCACCGCAGGAGCACGTCGTCGTCGTCCTCCTGCACCACATCACCACCGACGAGTGGTCGGACCGCCCGTTCCTGCGCGACCTGGCCGCCGCCTACGCGGCCCGCCTGGACACCGCAGCGGCCCCGGACTGGGAGCCGCTGGCCGTCCAGTACGCCGACTACGCGCTGTGGCAGCAGCGGCTGCTCGGCGACCCGGCCGAGACGGAAAGCCTGGCCGCCCGGCAGCTGGAGTACTGGCAGTCGGTGCTCGACGGGGCTCCCGAGGAGCTTGAGCTGCCCACCGACCGGCCCCGCCCGGCCCGCCCCGCGTTCTCCGGTGCCGAGCTGGACATCGCCTTCGACGCGGACGTCCACGAGGGGCTGAAGCGGCTCGCCCGGGAGACCGGCGCCAGCATGTTCATGGTGGTGCACGCGGCTGTCGCCGCCCTGCTGCACCGGCTGGGCGCGGGTGACGACATCCCGCTCGGTTCCCCCATCGCGGGCCGGAGCGACGAGGCGCTGGACGACCTGGTCGGCTTCTTCGTCAACACCCTGGTGCTCCGCACCGACCTGAGCGGCGATCCGAGCTTCACCGAGCTGCTGGCCCGGGTCCGCGAGACGGACCTGGCGGCGTTCTCCCACGCCGACGTGCCGTTCGAGTCGGTCGTCGAGAAGCTGAACCCGACCCGCTCGCTCTCCCGGAACCCGCTGTTCCAGGTGATGGTCGGCTACCACGCCCGGACCGGCGACGAGCTGGAACTGGCCGGACTCCAGGTGGAGTACGTGCCGTTCCGTATCCGCTCCGCCAAGTTCGACCTGGTGTTCAGCTTCACCGAGCACACCGAGGCCGACGGCGGGGCCGGATCGCTGGTCTGCCGGCTGGAGTTCGCCACCGAACTCTTCGACCACGAGACGGCGGAGCGGCTCGGCGAGCGCCTGCGCACCCTGGTCGCGGCCCTGGTGGCGGCCCCCGAGCGGCCCGTCTCGCAGGCGGAGATCCTCGCCGCCGACGAGCGGCACCTGGTCCTCGAAGGCTTCAACGGCGCCCCCCGCGCCGTCGAGGAGGAGACCCTGCCGGCCCTGTTCGCGCGGCGGCTGGCCGAGCGCCCCGACGCGGTCGCCGTCGTCGACCACGCGCGCTCGGTGACGTACGAGCGGCTGGACGCCCGGTCCAACCGGATCGCCCGGCTGCTGGCCGCGCACGGTGTGGGAGCCGAGAGCGTGGTCGGCGTGGCCGTGCCCCGCTCCGCCGACATGATCGCCACGGTCCTCGCCGCGCTCAAGCTGGGCGCCGCGTTCCTGCCGCTCGACCTGGCCCACCCCGCCGACCGGCTCGCCTACATGATCGAGGACTCGGGGGCGGCCCTGGTCGTCGGAACCGAGCCGGTGGCCGGGAAGATCCCCGCCGTGCCGGGCGTACCGATCGTGCTCCTCGATGTCCCCGAGACGGCCGCCGAGCTGGAGAGGCTGTCGGAATCCGCTGTCGACGGCGGGCCGGTCGGCCTGGACCAGGCCGCGTACGTGATCTACACGTCCGGTTCGACGGGCCGCCCCAAGGGCGTCGTCGTCCCCCACGAGGGGATCGCCAGCCTGGTCGCCACCGCCGTGGACCGGATGGGCCTGGAACCGGACAGCCGGGTCCTGCAGTTCGCCTCGATCGGCTTCGACGTGTTCGCCTTCGAACTCTCGATGGCCCTGTGCCACGGCGGACGGCTCGTCCTCATCACCGACGAGGCCCGGGTCGCCGGTCCCGCGCTCACCGACTTCCTCGCGGACCAGCGGATCACCCACATGATCCTGCCGCCCTCGCTGGTCTCGGCGCTGCCGCCGGGCTGCGAGCTGCCCGAGGGCTCCACCGTCCTCGTCGGTACGGAGACGGTGCCGCCGGACCTGTTCGAGCGCTTCGGCGCCACGGCCAACCTGATCTGCGCGTACGGGCTCACCGAGGCGACGGTCAACTCCACGCTGTGGCCGGCGCGCGAACACGGTGGCCGACCGGGCAGCCGGGTTCCCATCGGCCGGCCCGACCCCAACACCCGCTGCTACGTCCTGGACGACCACCTGCGTCCGGTCCCGCCGGGCGTGGTGGGCGAGCTGTACGTCTCCGGACGCGGCCTGGCGCGCGGCTACCTCGGCAAGGCCGGGCTCACCTCGGAGCGGTTCGTCGCCGACCCGTACGGCCCGCCCGGCAGCCGCATGTACCGCACCGGTGACCGCGCCCGCTGGCGCGCGGACGGCAACCTCGACTTCCTCGGCCGGGTCGACACCCAGGTGAAGGTCCGCGGCTTCCGCATCGAGCTCGGGGAGATCGAGGCGGCACTCGCCTCGCACCCGTCGGTCGCCCAGGCCGCCGTACTGCCCGACCGGGACGGCGACATCGTGCGCCTGATCGGCTACGCGGTACCGGAGAGCGGGGAGCCCGATCCGCAGGAGCTGCGCGCCCACGTGGCGGGGCTGCTGCCCGAGTACATGGTGCCGGCGCTCGTGGTGGCTCTGGACGGCCCGCTGCCGCTCACGCCCAACGGCAAGCTGGACCGCAGGGCGCTGCCCGCGCCGGACTGGTCCGCGATGACCGGCGACGCCCGGCCGGCCACCGAGACGCAGGCCCGCCTGGCGGCCCTGTTCTGCGAGATCCTCAAGCTCGACACCGTGGGCGTCCACGACAACTTCTTCGCGCTCGGCGGCCACTCCATGGCCTCGATGCGGCTTCTGGGCCGTATCCGCGCCGAGTTCGGCTTCGAGTTGAGCATCCGGGACGTCTTCGACGCGCTGACGGTGGCCGGTCTGGCGGGCAAGCTGGAGGGTGCCGCGGCCGCCCGGCCGGCGCTGCGGCCCACCGATCGGGCGAGCGGAGGGCCGCTGCCGGCCGCGCCGGTCCAGGGCTGGCAGTGGGAGGCGCACCGGCGTACCCCCGGCTTCGACCACGCGCTGGCCCTGCGGGCACCGGACGGCGGCCTCGACGCCGTCGCGCTCGCCGAGGCCCTCGCCGATGTGGCGGCCCGCCACGAGCCGCTGCGCACGGCGTTCACCGAACGCGACGGCGCGGTGCACCAGCGGTCGGTCGAGGCCCCGGCGCTCGCGCTCGACCGGTGTGCGGACCTGGACGCCCGCCTGACCGAACTCGCGGCGCAGACCCCGGACCTGGAGCAGGAGGCCCCCCTGCGGGCGACCCTGCTGACCGACCCGGCCGGTCACCAGGCTCTCCTGCTGACCTCGCACTACCTGGCGGTGGACGAGTGGTCGGTGGTCCCGCTGTTCCGTGACCTGACCACGGCGTACGCGGCGCGTACGGAGGGCCGGGCACCCGAGTGGGAGCCGCTGCCGGTGACGTACGCGGACTACACCCGCTGGGCGCACGAGGTCCTGGGCGACCTCGAGGACCCGGACAGCCGGGGCGGCCGGCAGCTCGCGTACTGGCGGCAGACGCTGCAGGACGTCCCGGCGGAGCTGGCGCTCCCGACGGACGGCCCGAACACGTCAGCCGAGGGTGGCGACCATGTGGGCTTCGTCCTGGACGAGGAGCTGCACGCGGCCGTGGACGAACTGGCCCGGGCGACCGGCACCAGCATGTTCATGGTGCTGCACTCCGCTCTGGCGGCCCTGCTCACCGCCCACGGCACCGGCACCGACCTGCCCATCGGTACGATGGTCGCCGGGCGCGGGGACGACCAGCTGGCCGACCTCGTCGGCTGCTTCCTCAACACCGTGGTGCTGCGCACCGACACGGCCGGCGACCCGGCCTTCACGGAGCTGCTGACCCGGGTACGGGAGACCACGCTCAGCGCGCTCGACCGGCAGGACGTGCCGTTCGACGCGGTCGTCCGGGCGACCGGACTGCCGCCGCGGGGCCCGCAGGTGATGGTGATCCACCACGAGCAGGCGGACCTCGGGCAGTTGGAGGGCGGCATGGGGTCCTTCCACGCCGTGCCGACCGGCACCGCGCGGGCGGAGCTGACCCTCAGCTTCTACGAGCCGCAGGGCGACGGCCCGGTGCACTGCGAGCTCATCTACGCGCACGACCTGCTCGGCCCGGCCAAGGCCCGGCAGCTCGCCGAAGAACTACAGACACTGCTGCGCAACGCCGCGGCCGACCCCGAGCAGCCGCTCTCCGAGCTGTTCACCGCACAGTCCATGAGGAGTGACGAAGCATGAGCACCAACCCGTTCGAGGACCCGCAGGGCCGCTTCCTGGTCCTGGTCAACGACGAGAACCAGCACTCGCTGTGGCCGTCCTTCGCCGAGGTCCCCGCCGGCTGGCGGACCGCCTTCGGCGAGGACACCCGCGAGGCGTGCCTCGCCTACGTCGAGTCGAACTGGACCGACCTGCGCCCCGCGAGCCTGGTGGCCCAGCAGGGCTGACCCCGCCCGCGATGCCTGACACAGACGGCCGCCCGCAGAGAACACCTCTGCGGGCGGCCGCGTTCCGGCGGCCGGCGAGGCGCGGTGGATCCCGCCGCTCGCCCTCGTGCAGCGCCTGTCCACCGCCGACCACCGGCTCGAACCCCCCGCCTTCATTTATGCGCTGTTGAGCTGTCCACCGGCTATCGTCCACCGTCATGTCGATCACGGGTTGGCGAGTGCACTTCACTCGCCGAGATCCTGGCGTGGCCGCGCGAACAGGCCCTGTTCATACGGGAGTTCAGTGCTCTGTTCGCCGGTCTCGATCAGGGGTTGGACGATCTGGGTGTACCCGAAGGGCAGCCGTTCCTGATCAGTCCGGCGGGCGGGTACGACGTGGCGCTGAACCGGTACTTCTCGGTATGGCTCGCGTCGTCACCGTGGAACACCCAAGCCGCCCATGCCCGGGACCTGCGTACGTACTTCGACTTCCTGTGGTTTGCACGAGGCCAGCGTGACTGGCGCGACGCGTCCATGGACGACCGGGCGGCGTACGAGTGGTGGCGTCGCCGCGACGACCATGGACCCCGCCTGGAAGACACGAGCTGGGACCGGGAGGTGTCCACGGTCAACCAGTTCTACCTGTGGGCGATCGAGCAGGACCTCGTCCGGGCCAATCCCATCCGCCAGCGCGCGGCCGTGGTGTGGTCGCCCTGGCGGGGCGGGTCTGGCGGCGGCATGGTGCGGCAGGTGCCGGCCGAGACGTCGCACACGGGTCCGCGGCGGGAGGTGAAGTGGCTGCCGCCGAGGTCGTATCGGCTGTGGCGCAATGTCGGACTGTGCGGCTTCGGCTCGAAGATGCGCACCCGGCTGGAGCTGGTGCCGGAAGGGGCGTGGGAGCCGGTGGGCTTCAGCGAGGAGGGCTGGCTGGAGCGGTCGGCGGTGGCCGCGTGAGTGAGGAGGGCCCCCGCGCGGGCCGCGGTCGTGCGGCGGCCGTGCCCGACGGCTTCTACGAACCGCCACCGATGGTGGAGTTCCCCGAGGACGGCGGGGCGCCGGTGGTGCGGTTCACCGGTGAGGACGGCCGCGAGCGCGTGTTCCGGTGCGAGGAGTTGCCGCTGCCGGGGATGCACCGTGACTTCGCGCACGCGCTCGGTGTGCGGATCGGGCCCGGCGGCGGGCGCCGCACGCGGCGGGCGGTGAGCAGCCAGTCGGCCCTGCTGAGAATCTCAGGCGTTGCGGCCTTCAGGCAGGACCGTTGCCCTCGCGTTCGCCCTGGAGGACGGGCGGCGGTGCTGTGGTCCCCCGCGGGATCAGGTGCGTGGGCAGGACAATGTGCTGGCTGCGGTCGGCTTCCGGCTCGTTGATGAGTTCCAGTGCCAGTTCGGCGGCGGCGCGGCCCATGTCCGAGGGGGACTGGGCCACGGTGGACAGGTCGAGCCATTCGGCCATCAGCTGGTCGTCGAAGCCGAGGACGGAGATCCGTTCGGGCACCTCGATCTGCACGGTGCGCAGGCTCAGGATGAGGGAGGCGGCGAGTTCGTCCTGTTCGGCGAAGATCGCGGTGGGGGGCTCGCGCAGGCTCAGCAGGTTGCCGACCGCCTGGGTGGTGCCGCGTTTGTCGCGGGGCGGGGTGGTGACAATCAGGTCGTCGTCCAGGGGGATGCCCGCCTCGGTGAGCGCCTGCTGGTAACCGAGGAGGCGCTCGCGTGAGCTGAAACTGAAGCCGCGGGCGTTGGTGGTGTGGGCGAAGGCGATCCGGCGGTGTCCGAGGTTGATCAGGTGGCGGGTGGCCTTGCAGGCGCCGGCGACGTCGTCGACGTAGACGCTGGGGCGGCCCGCGACGTGCTGGCTGATGTAGATGACCGGCATGCCGAGGTCGTCCAGCCGGGTGGTCTCCTCGCCGGTGAGGTCGAAGCAGAACACCAGCAGCGCGTCCGCGTTACGGCGGGCCGGCAGTCGCTCGAAGAACGCGGCCCGTTCGTCCAGGTCCGGGACGACGTACACGGTCAGCTCCATGCCGGCCCCACGCAGCAGCGGGCCCAGGCTGGACAGCGCCGCTCCCATGAACCACGAGTCCAGCGTGGGCACGAGCACCGCCATGACACCCGTCCGGCCGGTGACCAGGCTCGACGCTTGCCGCGAGATCGCGAAGTTCAGTTCACGGGCCGCTCGCTCCACCCGGGCACGGACCTCGGGTGAGACCGACGTCAGACCGCGCATCGTGCGGGAAACGGTGGAAGGGGAGACCCCTGCCCGTTCGGCGACGTCGGCCAACGTGGGGTGCCGCTGAGCTGGTGACATGAGCGGAAGTTAGCACAGTTCGAGCCTTCAGCGGGAGCCCTCGTGACAGCGCTGTCACGACTTCTACGGCGCATGGAATGCCTGATACATCCAGTTCTTAAGCGACATCGCTCGCCTAAATCTTCCGTGCTACCGCGACGTTACGCATTGACTTCCGCCAGGTGCACTCCTACGGTGCAAGCGTTGTCTCATCGGAGGCCGAGCGGTCGCCGTAGCTCATTCATTGGTTGCCTTGACCTGCGCTTTCGATCCACAAAACGCCGTGACAGCACAGTCTCGTAACGGAGACATCCCAGAGTCATCTCGGTAGCTACTCCCTACAGGGCGCCCCCGCCGAGACTTCGGTTCCGCACGTCCAGGAGAGACAGTGAACGCCAGAACCACCAGAGTTCTTCAGTGCTCGGCCGTGCTCGTCGCCGCCGGGCTCGTCCTCACCGCCTGCGGCTCCTCCGACAGCGGCAGCTCGTCGAAGGAGTCGAAGAGCCCGTCGTTCTCGGGCCGCGGCCCGATCACGTACGCGGCCGCCAAGGACAGCTCCGGCGTCGTCCAGAAGGTCATCGACAGCTGGAACGAGCAGCACCCCAAGGAGAAGGTCACCTTCGTCGAACTGCCCGCGGATGTGAACCAGCAGCGCCAGCAGATGATCCAGAACGCCGAGACGAAGTCCGACGCCTACACGGTGCTCTCCCTGGACGTGGTGTGGACCTCGGAGTTCGCCGCCCACCAGTGGATCGACCAGTTGCCCGCCGCGCAGTTCCCGCTGGACAAGATGCTCAAACCGACCGTGGAGACGGGCCAGTACCGCGACAACCTGTACGCGGTCCCGGCCAGCTCGGACGGCGGCGTGCTGTACTACCGCTCCGACCTGCTGAAGAAGGCCGGCGTCGCCGCCGCGCCGACGACGTGGGCGGAGATGAAGGCCGCCTGTGCCAAGGTAAAGAAGCTGCCCGAAGCCAAGGACATGGACTGCTACGCGGGCCAGTTCCAGAAGTACGAGGGCCTCACCGTCAACTTCGCCGAGGCCGTGAACTCCGCCGGCGGTGTCATCACCGACGCCAACGGCAAGCCGGACGTCGACACGCCCGAGGCGAAGAACGGCCTGGACTTCCTCGTCGACTCCTTCAAGGACGGCACGATCCCCAAGGAAGCCATCACCTACCAGGAAGAGGAAGGCCGCCAGGCGTTCCAGTCCGGCAAGCTCATCTTCCTGCGGAACTGGCCGTACGTGTACTCGCTGGCCGAGAAGAGCAAGGTCAAGGGCAAGTTCGCGGTCGCGCCGCTGCCCGGCCTGGACGGGGCAGGCTCCTCCAGCCTCGGCGGCCACAACGTGGCCCTGTCCTCCTTCGCCAAGAACAAAGCCACGGCGCTGGACTTCATGAAGTACTTCACCAGCCAGGACACCGCGACCACGTTCCTCAAGGACGCCTCCATGGCCCCGCCCTACGAGGCCCTCTACGACGACCAGGCGCTGGTCAAGCAGTACCCGTACCTGCCGGTGCTGAAGAAGTCGATCCTCAACGCCGTACCGCGCCCAAGGGTCGTGCAGTACGGCGACGCGTCCTCCGCGATCCAGCAGGAGGCGTACGCGGCCCTCAACGGTGACAAATCCAGCGCGCAGGCGCTGAAGGACCTGCAGAACGAGCTGCAGAAGTCCGCAGGTCAGTGAGGGGGAAAGCCGTGGTCGACACCAAGATCCCACCCGGTACCGGCGCGGACCCGACCGGCAGCCCTGCCGGGAAGAGCACCGCGCCGGTGAAGGCAAGCAAGCGGGCCTGGGCGACCGCGGCTTCAGGACGGACGGCGGCACTGCTGGTGTCGCCGACCCTCCTGGTGCTCACCGTCGTCGTCCTCTACCCCACCATCATGGCGATCAGAGAGTCGCTGTACGGGACCAAGGGCCTGGACCCGAAGACCGGCTTCATCAGCGACACCGAGCCGTTCGTCGGCCTGCAGAACTACGCCGACATCTTCGGCCAGGCCGGCGACCGGTTCTGGAACGCCTTCTGGAACACCACCTTCTTCACCGTCGTCACCGTGGGCCTGGAGACCCTGATCGGCGTCGCGATGGCGCTGATCATGCACAAGGCGTTCAGTGGCCGGGCCCTGATCCGCGCAAGCATCCTGATCCCCTGGGCGGTGCCCACGGCCATCTCCGGCCTGCTGTGGCGGTGGATCTTCAACAGCGACGGCATCGCCAACGCCCTCATCGGCCACCAGGTGCTGTGGACCACCGAGGGCTTCCACGCCAAGGTCGCCGTCATCATCGCCGAGGTCTGGAAGACCTCCCCCTTCATCGGGCTGCTGGTCCTGGCCGGCCTGCAGGTCATCCCGAAGGAGGTGTACGAGGCGGCCCGGCTCGACGGAGCTGGACCGCTCGCCCAGTTCTGGCGGATCACCCTGCCCCTGGTCAAACCCGCCCTGCTGGTCGCCGTGCTCTTCCGCTGCCTCGACGCACTGCGGATGTTCGACCTGCCCTACCTCCTGATCGGAGCCCAGAAGAACTCCGTGGAAACCCTCTCGATGCTCGCCCAGAACGAGGCATCGAACGTCCGCTTCGGGCCGGCCGCCGCCTACGCGGTGCTCCTGTTCGTCTATGTCTTCCTCATCGCGCTGGGCTTCGTCCGGCTCCTGGGCGCGGACCTCGTCGGTGACGTGGGCGGGCCGGCCGGGCCCAAGCGCAAGATCAGGCTCCGGCGCACCCCGGCGCCCAAGAGTGCGGAGGTTGCGGCGTGACGTCGACCGCGAAATGGCGAAGCTGGCTGCTCTACCTGGGCGTTGCCGCCGTGGTGGCCTACTGCCTGGCCCCCTTCTACTGGATGCTCGTCTCCAGCCTGCGCCGCAGCGCCGACATCTTCGACACCTCGCTCCTGCCGACCTCGGTGTCGTTCGAGAATTACCGGGCGGTCTTCAGCCCCTCCCAGGGCTTCGGACAAGCCCTGCTCAACAGCCTGATCGTCTCCGGCATCACCACCGCACTGGCGCTGCTGCTGGCGACGTTCACCGCCTACGCGATGGCCAGGCTGCAGTTCCGGTTCAAGCGGCTGATCCTCACCCTGATCATCGCCACCTCGATGTTCCCGGTCGTCTCGATCGTGGTCCCGCTGCTGAAGCTGTTCACCGACATCGGCTGGATCAACACCTATCAGGCGATGATCGTGCCCAGCATGTCGTTCGTGCTGCCGCTGGCGGTGTGGAACCTGACCACGTTCTTCAAACAGATGCCCGACGAACTCGAAGAAGCCGCGATGATCGACGGCTGCACCCGGGGCCAGGCGTTCCGCAAGGTCATCATCCCGATCGCCGCACCGGGCATCTTCACCACGGCGATCATCAGCTTCATCGCCGCCTGGAACGAGTTCCTCATCGCCCTGTCGATGACGAACAAGCAGGACATGCAGACCGCGCCGGTCGCCATCTCCAAGTTCACCGGCGCCACCCAGTTCGACATCCCCTTCGGCAGCCAGATGGCCGCGGGCGTCCTGGTCACCGTCCCCCTGGTGATCATGGTGCTCGTCTTCCAACGCCGCATCGTCGCCGGACTCACCGCGGGCGCGGCCAAGTAACTCCCCGGCCGCCGCACCGCACTCTCCCCCACTCTCAAAGGACCTTCTCGCACCATGTCCTCCACCACGCCCTCGCCCTGGTGGCGCAGCGCCGTCATCTACCAGGTCTACATCCGCAGTTTCGCCGACGGCGACGGCGACGGCGTCGGCGACATCGCCGGCCTGCGCTCCCGGCTCCCCTACCTCAAGGCGCTCGGCGTGGACGCCCTGTGGATCAACCCCTGGTACAAGTCCCCGATGGCGGACGGCGGCTACGACGTCGCCGACTTCCGCGCCATCGACCCCCTGTTCGGCACCGTCACCGACGCCGAACAGCTCATCGCCGAAGCCCACCAGCACGGGATCCGCATCATCCCCGACATCGTCCCGAACCACACCTCCGATGAGCACGCCTGGTTCCAGGCGGCACTGAACGCCGGCCCCGGCAGCCCGGAACGCGAGCGTTACGTCTTCCGGCCCGGACGCGGCCCGGACGGCGCCGCCCCGCCCAACAACTGGGTCTCCTGCTTCGGCGGGCCGGCCTGGACCCGCCTGCCCGACGGCGACTGGTACCTCCACCTGTACGCCCCCGAACAGCCCGACCTCAACTGGCAGCACCCCGACGTCCACGCCGAGTTCGAGTCCATCCTCCGCTTCTGGTTCGACCGGGGCGTCGACGGCTTCCGCATCGACGTCGCCCACGGCCTCGTCAAGGACCCCGAACTGCCCGACCTGCCCCCGCACCCCAACACGGCAGACGGGCAGCCCCTCCACCACGCCGAGCACCCGCACTGGGACCGCGACGAGGTCCACGACATCTACCGCGCCTGGCGCAAGGTCGCCGACGAGTTCGAAGGCGACCGGGCCTTCGTCGCCGAAGCCTGGGCCGACACCCCCGAACGCCTCGCCGCATACGTCCGCCCCGGCGGCCTGCACACCGCCTTCAACTTCGACTTCCTCATGGCCAGCTGGGACCCCAAAGACCTCCGCACGGTCATCGACGACTCCCTCGCCATGCTCAGCGGCGTCGGCGCCCCCGCCACCTGGGTGCTCTCCAACCACGACGTCATGCGCCACACCAGCCGCTACGCCCGCCAGACCGTCGCACGCTGGGTCCCCAACGAGCGCTACCAGCCCCAGGGCACCGCCGACCTCGACCTCGGCACCCGCCGCGCCCGCGCCGCAGCCCTGCTCATGCTCGCCCTGCCCGGCGGCGCCTACATCTACCAGGGCGACGAACTCGGCCTCCCCGAAGTCGAGGACCTGCCCGAGGCCGTCCTCGAAGACCCCATCTGGGAACGCTCCGGCCACACCGACAAAGGCCGCGACGGCTGCCGCGTGCCGATCCCCTGGTCCGGACAGGCGGAGCCGTTCGGCTTCAGCCCCGACGACGCCTACGCCGCACCCTGGCTGCCCCAGCCCCCGAACTGGAACCAGCTCACCGTGGAGGCACAGACCGGCGACGACACCTCGATGCTGGAGCTGTACCGCACCGCCCTCCACCTTCGCCGCGAGAATCCCGCCCTCGGCGACGGCACCATGACCTGGCTCGACACACCCGCCGACGTCCTCGCCTTCCACCGCGACCCCGGATTCGTCTGCGTCGTCAACCTCTCCGCGGAGGCGTACCCGCTGCCCGACCACAGCTCCGTCCTGCTGGCCAGTGGTCCCGTCGAGGCCGGCACTCTGGCGCCGGACCAGGCGGCCTGGCTCAAGGTATAGCGCCCTCCGGGGGTACGCCCCCTCAATCGCCAGGGCCTCTCCGGTGTAACTCCCCGCCGACCGGAGGGGCCCTGGCCCGTGTGGACAACGGACGGCTTCAAACCCTGCCCATAACGACGCCTCCTCCTGATCCGGTCCCGGCGTGCTCGGCGGTCCTGTCACGCGAGTACGGCGCGGCAGCCTGTACCGCACGGTGATCGGCCTCTTGAACCGCGGACTGCTCGCGGCAGGGCGTCGCGGGCGGCGGTCATCGGGACCGGACCGGCACTGATCGCCCCGTGCGGCGCGCCCGTGCGGCGACACGGAGAAGCCCCACCACGCCGGTGGGGCTTCGCTCCGCGTCTCCCGGCGCGCGTGGCCGCAGGCCACAGGCCGCGCGTCCGCCTACGCCGGGTCGTCCACGGGCGCGCGCTGTCCGGGGAGCGACGGCTCGCGGCGGCTGTCGGACCAGGCCGCCCACAGAGTGGCGTAGCGGCCACCGGCCGCGACCAGTTCCTCGTGCGTGCCCGTCTCCACGACCCGGCCACTGTCGAGGACGACGACGCGGTCGGCGGTGGCGGCCTGGGGGAGGCGGTGCGCCACCATCAGGCCGGTACGGCCCTCCAGGGCGCGGAGCGCGGCCGACTCCAGGACGCGGGCGCCGGCGCTGCCGGCGTCGGCGGTGGCCTCGTCCAGGATGGCGATCGGCGGGTCCGCGAGGACGAGGCGTGCCAGGGCGAGATGCTGGGTCTGGGTCACCGTGAGCCGGTGGCCGCCCTCGCCCACCACGGTGGCGAGCCCGTCGGGCAGTGCCTCGACCCAGTCGAGCGCGTCCACCCGGGCCAGCGCGGCGCGCAGCTCCTCGTCCGTGGCCCGCGGCCGGGCCAGCCGCAGATCCTCGGCCAGGGGGCCCGCGAAGACGTGAACCTCCTGACTGATCAGGGTCACGGCGCGCCGGACCCCCGCCGGGCCGAGCTCCCGGGTGTCGATCCCACCGATCTCGATCGAACCGCCGGTGGCTTCGTGGACGCCCGCGACCAGCTTCGCGAGGGTGGTCTTCCCGGCGCCGCTCGCGCCCACCAGCGCGACCCGCTCGCCGCTGCGGACCTCCAGGTCCACATCGCTGAGGACCGGGTGGCCGTCGACGTACGCGTGGCGGAGTGCGGAGACCTTGACCGAGCCGTCCACCGGCACGGCACCGTTCTCGGGAGCCGTCTCGGGCTCTTCCGGCAGGCTCGACACACCCACGAGACGGGCCAGACTCGCGCCCGCGGACTGGGCGTCGTCGATGAGGAAGAGCGCGGCGTTGATGGGGTTGAAGAGGCTGTGGAAGTACAGGGCCGCCGCGGTCGCCGTGCCGATGCTCACCGAGCCGTCGTCCACCAGGAGGAAGCCCGTCACCATGACCGCCGTCAGCCCGATGAACTCGCCCGCGTTGAGCCGGGAGAAGAAGCCGGAGACCAGCCGTATCCCGCGCAGCGCGAGGTCGACGGCCTCCCGGGAGCGCCGCTCCAGCGCCTGCGCGTGAACGTCGGACAGCCGGAACGCGCGTACGGTGCGGACGCCGCCGATGCTGTCGAGGAGCTGGTGCTGGAGGGCGCCGCCCGCCACCCGGTGCCGGGCGTACACGGAGGCGGCCCGCGGGATGTACCAGCGGACCGTCAGGATGTGCACCGGCACGGCCAGCAGTACGGCGGCCAGGAAGCGCCAGTCCAGCACGGCGAGGCCGGCCAGCGTCAGCACGATGGTGAGAAGTGCGGCGGCGAACTCGGGCAGGGCCACCCGCACCGCCTTCGCGATGACGGTGACGTCGCCGGTCACCCGGGAGGTCAGGTCCCCCGACCCGGCCTGCTCGACACGGCCGAGGGGGAGACGCAGCGCCCGTCCGACGAACCGCTCGCGCAGGTCCGCGAGGACGGTCTCGCCGAGGCGGGCCACGAGGGAGTGCCCGATCGCGGTCGCGACGCCCCGGGTCACGGCGACCGCGACGAGCAGCACCATCGGCACGGTGAGCGCGCCGGTGCCGCGGTGCGCGACGACCAGGTCGACGACGCGTCCGAGCAGCGGGGCGGTCAGCAGACCGATGCCTGTTCCGATGACGAGTACGGCGAACGCGAGCACGGTCAGGAGCCGGTGCCCTCGCAGCAGCGCGCCGACGGCGGCGAGCGTCTGGGCGCCGGTCGCGGTGGGCAGTAGCTCGCGGTCGGCGACGCGTTCGCCGGTTCCGCCCGCGGGAGTTCCGCTCATCTCGCGTCCTTCGCCGTTCGCGTCGGGGTCGTCGCCGACCGGACGGCCGGTCTTCGTGGTGTCCGTCATGCCAGTACCGCCGAGCGGTACGCCTCGTGCGTGGCGACGAGTTCGGGGTGGCGGCCTTCGGCCGTCACGGTGCCACCGTCGAGCATCACCACGCGGTCGGTCGCGGCGAGCAGCGCCGGGCTGGTGGTGACCAGGATCGTCGTACGGCCGTCCCGGAGTTCGCGCAGCCGGGCCGCGATACGTGACTCGGTGACGGTGTCGACGGCGGTGGTCGGGTCATGGACGACGAGCACCGAGGGGTCGGCGGCGAGCGCCCGGGCCAGCGCCACGCGCTGGCGCTGGCCGCCGGAGAGGGAGCGGCCACGCTCGGTGAGCACGGTGGCCGTGCCATGGGGCAGGGCACGAGCGACGTCATCGGCCGCCGCAGCGGACAGCGCGGGGACGAGGTCGGCTTCCTCGGCGTCCGTTCCGGCCCTCACGTTGTCGAACAGGCTGCTCTCGAACAGGTCGGCGTCGTGGTGGGCGACCAGGATCGCCCGGCGGGCGCTGACGGGATCCAGTTCGGTCAGGGGTACGCCGTCGAGTTCGACGGCGCCCTCGGCGGGGTCGAGTTCGCGGCCGAGGCAGAGCAGAAGGTCGTGGGCCACCGCCGGGTCCTTGGCGACGACGCCGACGACGGAACCGGGGACGATGTCGAGGTCGACGCCGCGCAGTGCGCCGTGTCCGAGCCCGCGCAGCCGGACCCTCCCGGCCACCGGGTACGCGGGCACCGCCTCGCCGGCCGCCACGGCGGGCGGCGAGGCGAGCACGTCCGCGATCCGGTCGGCGGAGGCGCGGCCCAGCGCGAACTCGCCGTTGACGTAGGTGAGCAGTTGGAAGGGGCCGAGCAGGTACTGGGCGAGTCCGACGGCGGCCACCAGTTCGCCCACGCTGATCGTGCCGCGCATGGCCAGGTGAGCTCCGGCGATTCCGATGGCCGCGATGAAGATTCCCGTCAGGGCGAGGATCGCGCCGTCGTGCCAGGCCCGGCTCTTGGCGGCCCGCAGCGCGGCGGCGAGGGACTCCTGGCTGGTGCGCCGGTAGCGGGAGACGGCGGCCGCCTCCGCCCCGATGCCCTTCAAAACCCGCAGGCCCGCGACGAGGTCGGCGGCGACACCGGAGGCGTGCGCGGCGCGTTCCTGTTCGATCTCGCTGCGCTGTTCGAGGGGTTGGCTGATGCGGTGGCCCAGCCAGAGCAGGGGCGGGACGCCGAGGAGGATGAGCAGACCGAGCGGTACCGAGACCCTGAGCAGCATGACCGCGCTGACGATCAGGCCGGCGAGCGCGGACACCGCGTACGGCACGGCTGCCGCGACCGCTCCGACGCGGGTGGCGTCACCGGTGGCCACAGCCGTCAGCGCGCCGGGGAGCCGGCCGGTGTCGGCGCCGCCGCGGGGGTCGAGCACGCGGGTGCCGATGGCAAGGCGAAGCTCGTGCGCCGCGAGTTCGCCGGTGCCGTCGGTGATGCGGGCGGCGGTGCGGTAGCACGTGGACAGGACGAGGAAGAGGACAGCGAGGACGAGCAGCCAGCGCAGGAGTGAGCCGGCGTCGCCGGTGGCCACGGCGCTGTCGATGATCACGCCGATGACGACGGGGACGAGGGCCTCGCAGCCCTGGTGCGCCATGCCGAGGAGCGAGGCTCCGGCGATGCGGCGGCGCTGGTCCCTGATCATGTTCCGGAGGATGCGGCCCCCCGTCGGCCCTGCCTTGATCGGTCCCCCCACGGGCATCCGGCAACCTCCGCGAAGATGGATTAGTTAGGTGAGGCTATCTTAAGCAGGTGTCCGGTTGTGTCGGTCGGCCCGTGTCCCTCATGCCCCGTTCCGGCCGGGCGGTCCACGCGTTGACCGCGTGCTGGACACTCGGTTAGCCTCACCTAAGTTGGGCCCTGCTGTCCATGCGTCACCCTGTCCTGATTCCTACTCACGCGAGCCGCCACCAGGGGGAGTTGTCGTTGTCGGTCGAAGCTCAGGCGGAACCCGGGAGCAGGGCCGACACCCCGGCCGTACCGCAGACCCGACGGTCCGTGACCGCGCTCCGCGGCGCGGGACTCCTCCTCACTCTGGGCGCGCTCTTCCTCGTCGGGCTGCTCAGCGTGTGGGTGGGCACCCGGGGCATCCCGTTCAGCGCGACCTGGAGCCTGCTGTGGCGGCCTGACGGCTCGGAAGCCTCGGTCATCATCCACGACTACCGGGTCCCCCGGACCCTCCTCGGACTCCTCGTCGGTGCGGCCCTCGGTCTCTCCGGCGCGCTGATGCAGTCGCTGACCCGGAACCCGCTCGCCGATCCCGGCCTGCTCGGAGTGAGCCTCGGCGCGTCCAGCGGAGTGGTCGTGGCCATCGCCTTCCTCGGTGTGGGCAGCGTCCTCGGCTACGTCTGGTTCGCCTTCCTGGGCGCGGCGCTGGCGTCCGTGCTCGTCTACGTGCTGGGCTCCTTCGGACGCTCCCTGGCGACCCCGGACCGGCTCGTGGTCGCCGGTGCGGCGGTGACGGCGGTGCTCTTCGCCCTCAACTACGCCGTGCTGCTCCTGCACCCGCGCGCGTTCGACCAGTTCCGGTTCTGGACGGCCGGGGCCCTGGCCGGCCGGAACATCGACGTCGTGCTCATCGTCCTGCCGTTCGTCGTGGTGGGTCTGCTCCTCGCGCTCGGCCTCGCCCCCGCGCTGAACGCCCTGGCCATGGGCGACCAGATGGGGCGCGCGCTCGGCGTGAACGTCGGCCGGTCCCGGGCGCTGGGGCTCGTCGCCGTCATCCTGCTGTGCGGCGCGGCGACCGCCGCCGCGGGCCCGATCGGCTTCGTGGGCCTGGTCGTACCGCACGTCGCCCGATTCGTGGTGGGCACCGACCAACGGTGGGTGTTCGCGTACTCGATGCTGTTCGCGCCCGTCCTGCTGCTCGGGGCAGACGTCCTGGGACGGGTGCTCGGCGCCCCGGGCGAGATCGAGGTCGGCATCGTCACCGCCTTCCTCGGGGCCCCGCTGTTCATCGCGCTGTGCCGTCGCCGAAAGCTGGTCATGCTGTGAGTGCCGTACGGGAGGCAGGGGCCCCCGCCCCCGACCCGCGTCCGATCCCCGCGACATCCGCCGCCCGCCCGGCGTCCCCGGCTGCGGCGCCGTCCCGGATCGTCACCGGGACAGTCGTCCGTACGCGCAAGGGCGGGCTGTCCCTGCGGGTCCATGGCCGCGTTCTGGTCGTGACGGCCGCCCTGCTCTGCGCGCTCGTGCTGGTCATGGGAGTCGCCCTGACGACCGGTGACTTCGAGCTGTCCGTCGGCGAGGTGGTCAAGGCCCTCACCGGCAACGGCTCCGGGGCCGCCGACTTCATCGTGAACACGCTGCGCATGCCCCGGCTGCTGACCGCCCTCTTCGTCGGCGCGGCCCTGGCGGTGAGCGGAGCGATCCTGCAAAGCCTGACCGGCAACACGCTGGGCACGCCCGACATCATCGGCTTCACCAACGGCTCGGCCAGCGGCGCCCTGCTGGTCATCGTCGTGTGGCACGGCAGCATGACGCAGATCGCGCTCGGCGCGCTCGCCGGCGGTCTGGCCACCGCCGCTGCCGTCTCCCTGCTGCTGCTCGGCCGCGGCCTGCAGGGGTTCCGGCTGGTGGTCGTCGGCATCGGTGTCAGCGCCCTGCTGCTTGCCCTCAACTCGTACCTGATCACCCGGGCCAGCTGGCAGGAGGCGCTGGAGGCGCAGGCGTGGCTGGTGGGAAGCCTGGGGAATCGCGGCTGGGTCCACGCGAACACCATCGGCCTGGCCGTGCTCGTCCTGCTTCCGCCCGCCTTCTTCCTCGCCCGCCGCCTGTCCATGGTGGAGATGGGCGACGGCATCGCGACGGCGCTCGGTGTCAACGTGACGCGCACCCGTGCCGCCCTGCTCGTCATCAGCGTCGCCCTGGCCGCGTTCGCCACGGCGGTGACCGGCCCCATCGTGTTCATCGCGCTCGCCGCACCGCAACTGGCCCGCGGGCTGACCCGTTCGCCCGGTCCGGGGCTGGTGTCCTCCGCCCTCATGGGCGCCCTGCTGCTGGCCGTGAGCGACCTGGCCGTGCAGCGCCTCTTCGCGCCCGCGCTCCTCCCGGTGGGAACGGCGACCGGGACCATCGGCGGGCTGTACCTCATCTGGCTGTTGATCACCGAGTCGCGAAAGAGCCGCGCATGACTGGACCGAACACGCCGACGCCGCGCCTGCGCGCCGAGGACCTCACGCTCTCCTACGACCAGCGGACGGTGGCCAGTTCCCTCGGGGTCGACATCCCCGACCGTTCGTTCACGGTGATCATCGGGCCGAACGCCTGCGGCAAGTCCACTCTGCTCAAGGCGCTGGCGCGGATGCTCAAGCCGAAGGCCGGTCAGGTCTACCTCGACGGGCAGGCCATCGCCTCGTACCGCTCCCGCGAAGTGGCCCGTCGGCTCGGGCTGCTCCCGCAGTCGTCCAACGCGCCGGGTGGCATCACCGTCGGCGACCTGGTGGCGCGCGGCCGTTATCCGCATCAGCGACTGCTCAAGCAGTGGTCCGCCGAGGACGAGGAGGCCGTGGCGGAGGCGATGCGGCAGACCGGCGTACTGGAACTCGCCGACCGGCCGGTGGACGACCTTTCCGGCGGCCAGCGCCAGCGCGTCTGGCTCGCCATGGTCCTGGCCCAGCAGACCTCCATCCTGCTGCTGGACGAGCCCACCACCTTCCTGGACATCGCGCACCAGGTCGAGGTGCTGGACCTGTGCGCCGAGTTGCACGCCCGCAAGGGCCACACGGTCGTGGCGGTGCTGCACGACCTCAACCAGGCATGCCGCTACGCCAGCCACCTCATCGTGATGCGGCCCGGCGGCACGATCGCCGCCGAGGGCGATCCGGCGACCGTCATGACCGCCGAGCTGGTGGAGGACGTCTTCGGGCTGCCCTGCCGGATCATCTCCGATCCGGAGACCGGCACACCGCTGATGGTGCCCGCCGCACCCAAGCGGTTCGAGCCCGAGGACGAACCGAAGACCGGCGACGCCCCGGACGCCACCGGCACCGACGTCGTGCTGGCCGAGACCCTCTAGCGACGGACGGACCGCCCATGATGCTCTGCACGAGGCTGACGAACGCGAACATCCTCACCATGGACCCGGATCACCCGGTCGCCCACGACCTGGGCATCTGGCGTGGCCGCATCGTCGGTCTGGACGAGGCCGTGACCTCGCTGCCCGCCCGGGAGGTCGTCGACCTGCAAGGGGCCACCGTGCTGCCCGGGTTCATCGACAGCCATGTGCACCTGTCCTGGACGGGCCTCAAGGCCCGTACGCCCAGCATCGCAGGCCTCACCCGTGTCGACGACGTCCTCGCCGCCGTGGAGGACGCGGTCTCCCGCACGGGCGCGGCCGGCGCCTGGGTCAGCGTCGGCGGCTACGACCAGCGGGCCCTGGGCCGGCATCTGACCGCCACCGAACTCGACCGGGTCAGCCACGGCCGCCGGATCTTCCTCATGCACGACTCCGGCCACGCCTGCGTGGTCAACACAGCCGTGCTCGACATGCTCCCGGCAGACGTCCCCCACGAGGACGGTCTCCTCGTGGAGAGCGCCATGGGCGCCGTACGGCGGCTGCGACTGCCGTACTCACAGGCCGAACTCGCCGACGCCATCGAGCACGCCGGTCGCGTCTGCCTCGCGGAGGGCATCACGGCCTGCGCCGAGGCCGGCATCGGCGCGGGCCTGCTCGGCCACAGCCCCGTCGAACTCGGCGCCTACCAACTCCTCCGCGACGAGGGCCGGCTGCCGCTGCGGGTCCAGCTCATGCCGGGCGGCGACACCCTGAAGCAGGCCGGCGCCCACGAGCACGACGGCATCCCGCGCGCGCTCGACCTAGGCCTGCGCACCGGCTTCGGCGACGACTGGCTCTCCATCGGCGCGCTCAAGATCTACACCGACGGCGGGATGATGGCGCGGACGGCCGCCCTCACGGAGCCGTACGAGGGCATGGACCACACCGGGCAGCTCCAGGACGACCCCGAGCGCCTCACCGACCTCATCGTGGACGGCCATCTCGGCGGCTGGCAGCTCGCCGTGCACGCCATCGGCGATCGGGCGGCCGACCTCGCCCTCGACGCCCTGGAGCACGCGCAGAAACTGCGCCCCCGCCCCGACGCCCGCCACCGCATCGAACACGCCGGGCTGATCCGCCCCGACCAGCTCCCGCGCTTCGCGCGCCTGGGCGTCAGCGCCGTCGTCCAGCCCACGTTCCTGCACTCCTTCGGGGACGACTACGCCGAGGTGATGGGCGCGAAGCGGGCGCCCTGGATGTACCGGGGCCGAGGATTCCTCGACCACGGGGTGACGCTCGTGGGCAGCTCGGACCGGCCGGTCACGGACGGAGCACCCCTGCGGGCCATCCAGTTCATGGTCGAGCGTGCCTCCGCCTCCGGCCGGCTGATCGGGCCTGACGAGACCATCACCGTCGAAGAGGCGCTGCGCGCCTACACGGTCGCCGGCGCGTACGCCTGCCGGTGGGACGACAGCGCGGGCAGCCTCACCCCGGGGAAGCGCGCCGACCTCGTCGTGCTGGGAGACGACCCTCGGCATGTCGAGCCCTCCCGGATCAGTGGCATCGAGGTCGTGACGACATTCGTTGACGGGCATGAGACGACGGAGGCGGGAAAGCTGTGAGCGGTCGGACGAACGTCCTGGAGCGGTTCTCCCCGTTGTGGGAGGCACCCGCCACCCCGCCGCGCTGGGTGATCTGGCAGGCGGGCGTGGACGAGTTCATGGTCTTCGACCGGGAGTTGAACATTCCGGTCTATGTGGACGACGCGGTCCTCGAGGAGGTCCTGCGCCGGATGCGTGAGGCGGGGGCACCGGAGAACCGCGACTATCCCGGTCGGCCGTGCGGGAAGTGACGGCACCGGCCGCACCGGGTACGGAGCCGTCGGCTTGGCTCAGAGGTTAGGTTAGGCTACCCTAACTTTGACTGTTTCACCGGGGTCACGCGGCCATCCGGCATCCCCCTGGGCTCCGTCGGGGAGCCCCCGTCCGCGCACGGTGGAACCTGAGGAAGGAACGCCTTGATCACGGCCACGCTGCCGCCTGCCGCGCTGCTGCCCCTCGCACCCCACTCGCCCGGCATCCCCGCGTTCTCCGTGCGACCAGCGCACCAGGACGACGGACCCGCCCTCGCCGCCCTCTCCCAGCCGTTCGTTCGGACGGGAGCGCTCCGCGAACGCCCGCTCTCCCTCTACCTGTCGCAGGCGTCCGACTTCCTCGTCGCCCAGGCGCCCGACGGAACCCTCGAAGGCTGCGTCGGGCTGCACGAACACCCCACCGCCGGCGTGCTGTACAACTTCTGCGTCGCCCCTCATCGGCAGGGATCGGGAATGGGCGGCCGACTGCTGCACGCCGCGTTCGCCAGGGCTCGGAACCGCTCGCTGGGGACCCTGTTCACGGCGACGACCGGCAGCGGCCGGCTCTTCCTCCGCCACGGTTTCGTGCCGGCCCGCCCGAGCCTGGCGCCGGCCACCTGGGCGCGGTCCCTGGACCCGGACCGCAACGCCCGCGTCCTGGCCCGCGCCCTGTAGACGGCGAGGCGCGGTCTTACGTGTCCATCATGACCGTCCGCCGGCGCTTCCTGAGCGGGGTGACGCCGCCGGCGCTCATGGCCGGGCCTCCGCATGGTGGCCGGGGGAGCAGGACGGCTCGTCCGGGACGATCGTGGTTCCTTGGCCCTTCTCGGAGAAAAGGCCGTGCAGTACCGCGTGCGGCACCCGTCCGTCGAGGACCTGGGCCCGGCCCACGCCCGCCCGCACGGCCCGCAGGCAGCCCTCCATCTTCGGCACCATGCCGCTCGTGAGCTCCGGAAGCAGATCACCCAACTCCGAGGCCGTCAGCCGCTCGATCACCTCGGTGCTGTGCGGCCAGTCGGCGTACAGCCCCTCGACGTCGGTGAGCACCATGAGCCGGTCGGCGCCGAGGGCGACGGCCAGGGCGGACGCGGCGAGATCCGCGTTGACGTTGTAGACCTGGCCGTCCGTGCCGCGCGCGACCGGAGAGACGACCGGGATGCGCCCCTCGTCCAGCAGCGCCCGTACGGTTTCCGGTGACACGGCCACGATGTCGCCCACGAGACCGATGTCCACGAGCCGCCCGTCCACCTCGGCCGGGCGCCGTACGGCGGTCAGCGTGTGGGCGTCCTCGCCCGACAGGCCCACGGCGAAGGGGCCATGGGCGTTGATCACGCCGACCAGCTCCCGCTGGATCCGCCCCGTCAGGACCATCCGGACCACGTCCATGGTCTCCGGGGTGGTCACCCTCATACCGGCCTCGAAGCGGACCTCGAGGCCGAGCCGGTCGAGCATCGAGCTGATCTGCGGGCCGCCGCCGTGCACCACGACCGGCAGCAGACCGGCGTGCCACAGCTCCACGACATCGCGGGCGAACGCCTCCAGGAGCGCGCCGTCCACCATGGCGTTGCCGCCGAACTTCACGACGACCGTGCGGCCCTGGAGCTCCTCGCGCCAGGGCACCGCCCCGGACGGCGGTTCGTCCTGCGTGACCGGTCGCGCGACTGCGGTACCCATCTGTGTCCCCATCCCGTTCATGAGCTGTAGGCGCTGTTCTCGTGGACGTACTCGGCCGTGAGGTCGTTGGTCCAGATGACCGCCGACCGGTCGCCGGAGCGCAGGTCGACCGTGACGGTGATCCGGCGTCCCGACAGGTCCAGAACGCGGGCGGCCAGAGCGCCCACCTGGGGCTGTACCTCCCCGAGCGTCCGGCCCGCGCTGCTGTGGCCGGTCATGGCGCCGATCTCCACCCCGGGATGCGAGGTGAGCAGACGCAGGATCTCTCCGCCGGCGTAGCCACTGGCTCCGGCCACCGCGACCCGTAGGGCCATGTTCTTCCGTCTCCTGTTGTCAGGGATGTCGTTGCTGGGGATGTCGCCGTCAGGCGTTGCGCGGGACCCGGCCGAGCAGCAGCTCGCGGAGCAGGCCGTCGGTCGTGCAGACCACACCGCTGCGCGCGGACCAGCGAAGTGCCATGAGGTGCTCCTCGGCGGAGAAGTCGGCCACGGCGTCGGCGACGACGAAGGGCTGGATGTCGTTCATGAAGGCGTCCGCCGCCGTGAGCAGGACGCCGAGGTGCGCGTACACCCCGCAGACGATCAGCTGATCGCGACCCCCTTCACGGAGCAGGCGGCCGAGATGGCTACGGAGGAAGGCGTTGGGGCGCACATTGGCCAGCACATGCTCGCCGGGGCGGGGTGTCAGGGGTTCCACGATCGCGGAGTCCTCGGGTTCAACTCCGATGCCCGGACCCCAGACATCGGCCACGAGGCCGCGTCGGCCGGGGGGCTGGGCGGCGGGCTCGGCGCTGAAGACGACCGGCATGCCGAGCGTCCCCGCGAGTTCCCGCAGCGCGGCGATGTTCTCGACGAGTTCCACGACCGGCGATCGTCCCGCCGGATAGCCCCGTACGAAGTGGTTCTGCATGTCGTGGACGAGGAGCGCGGCTCGCGCGGGTTCGACGGTCCAGGAGGCGCACGAGCGGGGGAGGGCGGACCGGGCGGGCATGGGATAGGACTCGATGACAGGCAAGCCCATGGCGGGTACCTCCCCTGATGGTCCGGCTCGTGACCGAGCCCGCGAAATCGGTCTGGCTTGAGTTCTGCTGTGCGAGTCGCCCGCGCGCGAAGCCGGCGAGTGCCCGGGTCGTCGTGGTGTCGCAGGCGATCCAGAGGGAGGAGCCCTCGTCCACGAGACCCGTCAGCGTCAGCGGCTCCTCACCGTCCGTCGCGAGACCGTCACCCCCGCCCGTACGCGGTTGAGTACCGCGGTCGGGGCGATGTCGGTGAACTCCACGTCGTAGCCCTGTCCGGCGGTCGTCAGGGACAGTGAGATCGCGCGCGCCAGGACGGTGCGCGCGTGTTCCGCTGAGGTCGGCCCGGTAGGGGCGACGGTGGCGTGAGTGCTCAACTGGACTCCATGCGGGACAGGGTGAATCGGTGGCCCTCGATCGGACGGCGCACCCGCTCCTGTTGATTGAGGTAAGCCTAACCTTACTTCTCACTCGCGCCCTGCCTAGGCGACGGGGGCGGAACATGACGCACGTCACAGCTCGTGCATGACCGCGGCCCTGGCGACGCACGAACGTCACCAGGGCCGCGGCCCGTTTGTGTTCGCCGTGACGATGGACCTTGCCGCGGGCGGGTGTACCCCCGCTGTTCCCCGGCATGGTGCGGGGCCCTTCGGCCCGGCCAGGCGGTCCGCCGAGCTCGTGGCACGGCTCGGCCTGCTCGGCATCCGCTCCGGGGGCGATTCCTGTCGGGTCACCGACCGGCCGTCAGTGGTGATCGGCGCAGCAGGGTGTGGGGTCGGGGACTTCGAAGGGGGCGAGTGTGCCGCCCGCGGCCGGGAGCAGGGCGAGGGTGAGTTGTCCGTCCTGCCATTCGGGTCGTACGTGGTCGCGGGTGAGCACGGGGATGGCGGGATCGGGTCCTTGGCCGTGCGTGGAGGGCTGCCCGAGCACGGTGATCCGGTCGATGGCGGTCAGGTCGAGCAGGTCGGCCACGGTGACGGTGTCGGTGAGGCGGTCGACGCCCGGATAGAGCACGGCCCGTCCGCTGCGTCGTTCGGCGTGTTCCGCGGCGGCCAGTGCCGCCGTGCGGGCGGACTCCGCCGGCCCGAGCTCCCGGTCGCCCAGGGCCGCACCCAGCTCCGGCCTGTCCATACCGGCGAGTTGCTGCCACGCCGCCGCGGCCGCGCCGGGATCGGTCAGGGCGAGGGAGATGGCCGTGCCTCGGCGTGTGTCGGTGCGGATCAGGTGGGTGCAGGCGATGGTTCCCGGAGGGAGGCCGAGGCCGTCCGCCAGGTGGTGGATGAGGTGGTCGGCGTCGCGCAGGTTCGCGGTGCCGACGTCCACGCCGATGACGGTGCGGACGTCGGCACCGTCGTGCGGTGCGGTCATGCGGGCAGCACCCACATCGGGTTGGAGTAGAACCACAGGTCGAGCCACGGGTCGGCATCCCCGACGACATCGAGGACCGGCCCGGCCGGGTCGACGGCGGCGCCCATCGGGCCGACGCCGGTGCGGTTGCCGTCGGTGCCGCGCAGCCTTACGTACACCGGTTTGTCCACGCGGCCCAGGGAGTACGTCAGGCGGACGGTACCGGTGGACTTGTTCACCTCGAAGGACTTGACGACCTTCGTGTCCGGTGCGGTGAAGACGTCCTTGTCGGTTGCGGGTCCGGTCATGTCGCCCTGGACGACGTCCACGCGGGCCAGGTTGGGGACGAAGCCCGCCCAGTTGGGACCGCCCGCGAGGCTGATGTCGACGACCAGGTCGACCTGGCTGCCGCGGCGCACGTGCAGGGAGCCGCCCAGGGTGACCGCGCGGCTGCCGGAGCGCAGCTGGGCGTTCAGGCCGCTGATGAGCTGGCCGTGGTCGACCCAGATACGGCCGGCGCGGATGCCGTCCATGACGGCGGCGTAGTTGAAGCCGTCGGCGCCGACGTGGGTGCGGCTGTACTGGCCGGGCCAGTAGTCGCCCTGAGTGATGTCGATCTTGCCGCCGTAGACGGGGTCGGTGTGCTTGCCGTTGGCGGTGTAGTCGCTGTCCGGGCCGCCGCGTACGGCGGTGTCGGCGTAGACCTGGTGGGAGTCGGAGTTGGCGGTGATCCACCAGGGCTTGCCCTCGGCGAGGAGGCTGTCCCACAGGCCGCCGACGGTGGCGGTCATCCAGTCGAAGCCGCCCCAGGTGCGGTAGGACTCCAGGGGGTAACCGGGGAAGGAGTTGGCGCTGGGGTTGTTGTCGTAGATGCCGCGGGCCCGGCCCATGCCGAGCGGTGCGGGGATGCCGCCCGCCTGGTGGCCGGGGGCGCCCTCGAAGCCGACGGCGATCTGGCGATCCGCGCCGGTGGCGTCGCGCCAGCCGCGGATCTCGTGCGGGGAGTCGATGCCGCGCCGGGCCGGGTGGTTGGCGAGCATCAGCGCGTCCTTGACCTTGCGGCGCTGGACCTGCTCGGCGAGGAAGTTCAGGCCCGCGATGGCGAGAGCCTCGTTGGCGGGCGTGGAGGCGCCGGCGCCGTTCACGCCGCCGTCGTAGTCGGTCTCGAACTGCTTGAGGACGGAGACCTCGTTCTTGCCGGGATGCACGAAGACGGTGCCGTGCTCGGCCGCCGGGATGTTCCATTCCAGGCCCTGGAAGACGAGGGTGTCCTCGTACGCGGCGCGGGCCTCGCGGATGTCGGGGTTGACCTTCTCGACGCCGATCCTGGAGTGGGTGGCGTTACCGTGGTCGGTGATGACCAGCCAGTCCATGCCGTGCTTGGCGCCCTGGCGGACCTGGTCGATGACGCGGTACTTGCCGTCGTTGCTGTACTGGGTGTGGATGTGGTGGTCGCCGGCCAGCCACAGGTACCCGCCGGAGCGCGAGCTGTGCGATGCGGCCATCGGGCCGGTCGACGCGGCTGCCTCCCCCGCGCCGCTCAGCACGCCGCCCGCCGCCAGCCCCGCTCCGAGCAGACCGGTGCGCCGCAGCATGGACCGCCGCGACAGCTGGCTCGGCGTCAACTCCTCGTCCGGGACGGAGGTGTCGAGGGCGGGGGGCAGGGACGAGGCGTCCGTGCCCCCATGGTGGTGATGGTGGTGGTGGCCGTGTCCGTGGCCATGGCTCATGTTCAACTCCCGCGAAGGGCAAGGGCATACGTGCTGGGGACGTGCAGAGTGTGAGAAGCCCGGGTGAACAGCGGGAGTCCGGGTGATGCTGTGGCGAAGAACGACGGATGTGCACCCAGGGCAAGCCCCTGACAGGAACGAACGGGCGTCCCGGCCTCATATGTCGTGACCCGATATCGGAGCTGAGAACGTGTGTGCGGGTGTACCGCCGAGGGAGTGGGTCATGAGCAAGCCATCGACCGCCACCGGGCTGCCGGACGAGCCGCGTCGGCGGCTCGGTGTGCCCGACGCCGTGGTGATCGGCCTGGGGTTTGGCACGACCACTACGGCGAACGCCGTAACGAGCTCGTCCTGACCGGCGTCGGTCTGGAGGAATGGCGGTCCGCTGCGCACTGGACGCGGCGCTTCTCACCGACGCCGAGCTGGCGCTCGGCCGGGATGGCTGGAGGGAGTTTCCGGACCCGCTCCTCGGCGGCGTCGAGCCCGGGTGACCCTGCAGTCGTCACCGCCCGTCGGGCGCCCCGGGCAGCTGTACGAGGTTGAGCCGGTACTCCTCTACCTGCGGCAGCCGCTGTCGGGCGAGCCCGGCGAGCATCTCCTGGAGCGAGGCGGACAGCGTGTCGTGCATCGGCCGCGGGAGGCTGCTGAGGGTGTGTGAGGCGAGTACCGTCAGCCCCGGCAGCCACTCGGCGAGCTCGGTCGGGCCGGTGCAGGACCACTGCATCCGCGCGTCCACCTTGCTCAGCGCGTCGTGCTGGTCCTGGGTGGTGACGATGCCGGGGCCGGCGGTGTCCAGGGCCAGCAGGGAGCCGGGGAAGCGGTCGGCGAGGAGCCCGAGGACCTGGCGTACATCTGTTTCGACCAGATAGGGCAGGACGGCTTCGGCGGCGAGGAAGTAAGGGCCGTCGGCCTGCGAGGTCACGGTGTCGACCCAGGCCGCGTCCGTCACCGAAGCGGCGATCGTCATCCGGTGGGGAGTGTCGGTGAAGAAGGAGCGGCGCAGGTCGATCACGTCGGGCAGGTCGAGGTCGAACCAGCGCGTGCGGCCGGTGTCGAGGCGCTCGTACCGTGTGTTGAGCCCGGCTCCGATCTCGACGACCGTGCAGGTGGGGTGGGCGGCGAGGAAGTCCGCGACCCACCGGTCGAACAGGCTGGTGCGCAGCACCGCGCCGGTCAGGCTCGGCAGGTTGTCGAAGCGGGCGAAGTCGTAGTCGATGGAGGCGACGATCTCCTCGGCCCGCGCGTCGCGCAGGACGGCGTCGGGCTTCCGGTTGTCCACCGCGCGCCCGTACAGGGGGATCAGCAGGGTTTCCTGGACCGTGCCCAGGCGTACACCGTGCTCCGTCATACCAGCCTCCCGATTCGGTCCTCGTGTGTACGGGATGTACCGGGCGGGCGGTGCCGTGGCTGCGACCACCGCCCGCCCGGAGTCTCAGGGCCGCGCCACGAGTTCGGGGTGTTCGGGATGCTCGTGGTCGCACGTATCGTCGATGCCGTAGGTGTCCCAGGCGGGGAACGGATCGTCGGTCGGCAGGCTCTCGCCGTCCGCCATCAGACAGTCGGTGAGTGCGGAGTGGAGCGCCTCGGTGTGCAGGTGCGTGCCGATGAAGACCAGTTCCTGCCGTACCGGGCTGTCGGTGTCGTGGGCGGCGGAGGGCTCGAAGCGGGCGACGGAGCCGGCCTGCGACCACAGCCCCGTGACGTGCGGGCGGCTGGCCAGGGTGAAGAAGCCCTTGGAGCGCAGGATGTGCCCGTAGGCGCCGCTGTCCATCTCCGCAGTCACGAACCGCCACAAACGCCCCGGGTGGAAGGGCAGTTCGGAGCGGAAGACAGTGGAGGAGATGCCGTACTCCTCGGTCTCCGGGACGTGGTCGCCATTGAGCTCCATGACCCAGCCGGGGGCCTGCTGGGCGCGCTCCAGGTCGAACAGCCGGGTGCCGAGTACGTCCTTGAGTTCCACGTGTCCGTGCACGGCGGGCACGATCCGGGCCGCCGGGTTGAGGCGGGTGAGCGTCGCCCGCAGCCGCTCGGCGTCGGCGTCGTCGACCAGGTCGAGCTTGTTGAGCACGATGACGTCGGCGAACTCGATCTGGTCCATCAACAGGTCGCTGACGGTGCGCTCGTCGTCCTCGTACTGGTCGAGGCCGCGCTCGACGAGTTCGTCGCCGCTTGCCAGTTCAGGCAGGAAGTTGGCGGCGTCGACGACCGTGACCATGGTGTCCAGACGGGCGAGATCGCCGAGGGTGGCGCCGTCGTCGCGGGCGAAGGCGAAGGTGGCCGCGACCGGCATGGGCTCGGAAATGCCACTGGACTCGATGAGGAGGTAGTCGAACCGCCCTTCCCGGGCCAGCCGGTCCACCTCCACCAGCAGGTCGTCGCGGAGCGTGCAGCAGATGCACCCATTGGTCATCTCGACCAGGCGCTCCTCGGTGCGCGACAGCGCGGCCTCGCCGCCGCGCACGAGCGCCGCGTCGATGTTGACCTCGCTCATGTCGTTGACGATGACCGCGACGCGCAGTCCTTCACGGTTGCCGAGCACGTGATTGAGCAGCGTGGTCTTTCCCGCGCCGAGGAAGCCGGACAGAACGGTGACCGGCAGTCGGTCGTGCGCCATGCCTTTCCCTCTCAGCCTTGGGGGCGCAGCAGCCCGCGCTCGTAGGCCCTGACCAGGTTCTGCGGTACAAGGTGACGCACACCGTCGACCGTGACCGGCACCAGCGTCGGCGTGGCGGCCTTCCACTGGGCACGGCGGTGCCGGGTGTTGCTGCGGGACATCTTCCGCTTGGGGACGGCCATGGTTCTCCTTCTCGGGTGTGCGAGAAGGACGCTACATGAAAATGGATCCCATTACGAATATGGGGGGAACGGCGGATGCACAGCGCCCTCGACCCGAGCTGCCGTTCGGACGGTTCCTCGGCATCACGCGTGGCCAGGTGGTCCTGCTGGTGATCGTGGCCGCAGTCGTTCTGGCGGCGCTGGCCGTGATGGGCCGGCCGCTGCTGTTCGCTTCCGTGGACCCGGAGGTCGCCGCCGGGCGCGGCGTGCCACTGCGCGCCCGCCCTCGGGCGGCGGGGCCGTGCCGACGACGTGGCCATCGGGAGCGTCTTCTCATGGGTGCTGGACCTGGGCGTTTTCTTCCTCACCCTCTGTACCACCACACGCAGCACCGCCGACAGCGGCGCCGGCGTCGAGGTCCTCTTCGGCTCCGTCTTCGGCCTGTCCTCGGCCCGCGCCCGGCTGGCGGCGTGGGTGGCCGCAGGCATCTGTCCGGCGATGCTGCTGCCGGCCCGGCCGCTGCTGTTCGCCGTTCCTCGCGCTGGCGGGCGCCTGCGCGGCCGAGGCCGCTCAGGTGGTCGGCGCGCTGCTGCTGGGCCTGCTGGCCGCGCCCGTCGGCGCTGCCCGGCGTCTGACGAGCAGGCTGTACCGGGGGCCGGCCCTGGCCGTCGGCCTGGCGGTGGGGGAGATGCGGGCGGGCCTTGCCCTCAGTTACGCGGTGCCGGCCCTTCCGCCGAGCTTCGCCGTCGTCTCGACCGCCATCGCCGTCTACGCCATGGCCGTCGTGATACGCCGTCCTCCTCGCCGTGTCGGGCAGGCCCGTCGCTCGCGCATGATGCGACATGAGTATCTGAAGGCGCACAATTGAGATAGCCGTACGGCCCGCTACAGGGCATGCAGTTACGGAGATCGTCATGCATCCTGCAGCTTTCGCCGGTGCCGCCATGGGCCGGCTCACGCATTACGCCGTCTCCGGGCTTGTCGGAGCAGCTCTCGTGCGAGGCGCGTCCAAGGCCGCTCCCAAAGCCAAACCGGCGGCGCGCAAGGCGATGGTCGGCGGCCTCGCCGGAGGGATCGTGGCCGCCCGGTGGCTCGGGTCCGCCGCGGAGGAAGCCCGGCTCAAGGCGGGGGACATGATGGCGGAGGCCCGCTCCTCGCTGGGTGAGGAGGCACCGCCCCCGTCCGCGGTCGACTTCGACGGCCACGAGCACGACCACGAGCACTGATCATGGCTGAGGTCCTGGTCCGTTCCGCCGCCGCGGGCCGCGCGCGGCTGATCGTCCCGTGGCTGAAGGCACGACCGGGCTGCGCGGGACTGGTCGACGACCGGCTCGCCGACCTGCCGGGCTTCCGCGCCCTGCGGATCTTCCCCCGTACGGGAAGCGTCGTCATCTGGGTCAAGTCCGACCAACTGGACGTCGACCGGCTGGTCGACGCGCTGGAAGAGGCACCGCCGCCCTCCGTACCGGAGAAGCGAACCCGCTCCGTGCCCGACTCCTCCACCGGCGAGCTGGCCCGGCTGATCGTGGGCGGGGCCGTGCTCGCCGTGGTGGCAGTGCACCGTCTGGTGTTGCGCCGACCACCCTGGGTCACCGGCGGCCGTTTCGGCTTCCTCGGCGCCGTCACGATCTTCAGCGGGCTGCCGTTCTTCCGCGGTGCACTACGCACCGTGACGGGCCGTCAGCACCCGGGCACGGACACGCTCGTCACCGCCGCGACGGTCATCTCCCTGCTCCTGCGCGAGAACGTGGTCGCCCTCACGGTGCTGTGGCTGCTCAACATCGGCGAGTTCCTCCAGACGATCACACTGCGCCGCACCCGCCGCGCCATCGAGGAACTGCTCAGCATCGGCGAGGACCGGGTCTGGCTCGTCCGCGACGGCGTCGAAGTCGAAGTAGCCCTCGACGACGTCACACCGGGAGACGTGGTCGCCGTCTACGAGCACCACAAGATCCCCGTCGACGGGACCGTCCTGTCGGGCGAAGCACTGGTCGACCAGGCCGCGATCACTGGCGAGGCCCTCCCCGTCTACACCCGGGACGGCTCCGACGTGTACGCCGGCACCATCGTCACCTCCGGCTCCCTCACCGTCCGCGCCACCTCGGTCGGCAGCGACACCACCGTCGGAAGGATCATCAGCCGCGTCGAGGAAGCCCAGGCCGACCGCGCCCCGATCCAGACCGTCGCCACCCGCTTCACCCGGCGCTTCGTCCCCGTATCACTCGCCCTGGCGACCGGCACGTACGTACTCACCCGGGACGCCCGGCGTGCGATGACGATGCTGCTGGTCGCCTGCCCGTGCGCAGCCGGCCTGGCCACACCCACCGCCATCAGCGCGGCCATCGGCAACGGCGCACGCCACGGCACCCTGATCAAGGGCGGCACCCACCTGGAGGGCGTGGGCCGGGTCACCGCCGTCGTCTTCGACAAGACCGGCACACTCACCTTCGGCCGCCCGCTCGTCACCAGCGTCGTCGCGCTCCACGGCGACTACACCGCCGACGACGTCCTCAGCCTGGCCGCCTCCGGCGAACTGCACGCCCGCCACCCCCTGGCCCAGGCCATCGTCACCCGCACCGAGGAACAGCACCTCCACATCCCCATCCACCAGGCATGCGAGGTCGTCCTCGGCATGGGCATGCGCGCCGAACTCGACGGCACCCGCCTCCTGGTCGGCAGCCCCGCCCTGCTACGCCGGCACGGACTCGAACTTACCCCGGTGGCCCAGGAATGGACCGAACAACTGCGCCGCCAGGGCGAGACCGTCATCTGCCTCGCACACGACGAGGACCTCATCGGCATGCTCGGCGTCTCCGATGCAGTGCGCGCCGGAGCCGGCACGGTCATCCAGCAACTACGCGACCTCGGCGTCCAGCGCATCATCCTGCTGACCGGCGACGCCCCTGAAACCGCCCAAGTCGTCGCCGACGCCCTGGACATCGCCGAGGTCCACGCCCACGCCCTGCCCGAAGCCAAGCTCCAGTTGATCCGGGACCTCCAGGAGGAAGGCCACATGGTGGCCATGGTCGGCGACGGCACCAACGACGCCCCCGCCCTTGCGCTGGCCGACGTCGGCATCGCCATGGGCGAGCACTCCTCCCACGTCGCCCTGGAGACCGCCGACATCGCCCTCGCCGGCAACGACCTCCGCCAGGTCGCTGCCGTCGTCGAACTCAGCCGCCACACCTTGCGCGTCGTACGGCAGAACTACGGCCTCGCCATCGGCGTCAACCTCGCCGGCCTCCTTGCCAGCGCGGGCGGCTCCCTCAACCCTGTCGCCGCCGCCCTGCTGCACAACACCAGCAGCATCGCTGTTGTCGGCAATTCCGCCCGCCTGGTCAACCACACACCCCATCTGCCTGCCGAGGCCGGGCCCTTGCGGGCCACCCCGCTCGAGGAGACACGCGTGCGCTGACGGACCTGTACATGGTGCTGAGCGTCGGCCTGCTCAGCCTGCTCAACCAGGTGCTCCTGGACCGCTGGTGCGACCGCACACTCCACTGGGACGACGTCTCGCCCAAGCAGCCGGCGAGGCCCGCCTCGGCGACCTGGACCTGACCACCGTCGACGAACGCACCCTCGCCCGGACCGTACATCACGGCCACCCGGTCGGCGATGCGTTCGGCGGCCGTGAGGTCGTGGGTGGAGCGTCATGGACCTCACACCGTTATTGCTGATTGAGCGTTGTTGCATCCTAGTTGCAACTAGCTACCCGGGTGGCGCCAGGGTCAGTCCGTCGCGGCGCGCTCGCCTGCGTGACCAGGCCCGGCGGTGCCGGCGCGAACGCTGGGCATCAGGGCAAGGCTGCCTCCATAGCGGGGGCCACTTCTGTGAACCCTCCGTCCTGTGCGACCCGTCCGCGATGTTCGGCCCGGTCGCCTCCATGCCCACCGCATGGTCGTGTCGGCACGCACCGGCGCCCCCTGGTACATGTGTTCTGACCGCCTGCGGAGGAGAGGACACCTCCTCCTCCGACACGAAGGCCAAGAACGCGCCGAACACCAAGGCCGTAGCGGTCAAGGACCCGCTGGTCGCCACCTTCGACGGCGGCTGTACGTCCTGGACGGCGAACCCTGAAGCCGGCCAACACGATCGAACTGCCCGGCTTCAACCGCCTCAACCCCGCCGGCGACGACTCCCACGTCATCGTCTCCACCGACGCCGGCTTCCGCCTCCTGAACGCCACCGAGCAGACCTTCACCGGCATCGAGTACAAGGGCGCCAAGCCCGGCCACGTCGTCCAGCACGCCGGCAAGACGGTCCTGTTCACCGACGGCACCGGCGAGGTCAACGTCTTCCACCCCGCCGACCTCAAGGGCATTCGTCTGGCCGGCGGAGCACGCGCCGGCTCAACTACGGCGGCGACCGGCAGGCGAACGCCGCCCTGCACCGCGTCGTGTTCACCCGGCTGCGCCACGACCCACGCACCCAGGCGTACTACGAACGCCGAACCCAGGAGGGCAAGACCCGTCGTGAGATCATCCGATGCCTCAAGCGATATGCCGCCCGAGAGGTCTTCAGGTCAGGACGGCGTCCAGCGCCCCTCGTTATAGGGGCGTCTGTGAGAGCGGCACTCGATGAGAAGCCTCGCGGGTGCGGCCTGGCGGGGCTTGCGAGCAGGTGGGTTCCAGCGCCGGCGCGGGCGCCGTTGCACTAGGTTGTCCTCTTGGGAGCCACCCGAAGCGAAGACACGCGACGGCACGCGTTATACGGCCGATGCGCAACACGCGCCCCAGGGACTTGGTGCGATCAACCACGACACATCCGTTTGCTGTCGCAAAGTCCAGCGTCTCCTGATGCGGCTCACGAGGCCGGCCTGAAGCCGTCCTGTACAGGCTGGCCCTCGCTGCGGCAGGCCCAGGGGGGAGCAGCGGTTGACCACTCCGTTCTCAGGCTCCTCGGCAGCGGTTCGGGCGTCTGAGTTGCCGTCGGCGTGCGGCCGATGCGGCGGCAGTGACTTGGTCGATCGGGGCCTGGCAGGCGGTTCCCGTTCCCGGCAGCGGTGCAGGAATCCTGCCCGAGCAGCCGACCCGTCGCACGGCGGCACGCCCCGGTGCGAAAGACTCTCCCGATGAGTTCACGTACTTCCCCGGTCAGCCAGCCGATCG
>NZ_BQUN01000057.1:77692-109333 GCF_026008495.1 Streptomyces sp. A012304 | reverse complement strand
TACGGAGGGCCGTCGCGCGGGATGCCAAACGGCTCACGCGGCTCGTGCGTGGCTCAGGCGCCTATGAGGGTAAGTACGCGGCCGCAGTCGCGGGCTACCGGGTCGGGCCTGATTACATCGAGGTCCACCGCGCCTTTGTGGCCGTCGGCGCCGACGAGCATGGAGGCCGGGTCCTCGGGTTCTACTCGCTCGTTGTCGATCCACCGGAGCTCGACCTGCTGTTCGTCGCCGACGAAGCGCAGGGACAGGGTATTGGACGGCTGCTCGTCGCGCACATGCAGTCCGAGGCCCGTTCCGCCGGGCTCGATCGTGTCAAGGTCGTGTCGCATGTTCCCGCCGAGGACTTCTACCACCGCGTCGGTGCAGTGCGGATCGGGACCGCGCTCGCGAACCCGCCCGCCGTGCCGTGGGACCGTCCCGAGTTCGAGTTTCGCGTTTCTTCGGAATGACGCGGTGTGCCGGTGCGCAGGGCACCCGGCTTCGCCTGCATCGTGGCCGGCATGCAGAGCCGCTGGACGCCGCGCGCTCCGTGTGTGCCGTCGCCTCTGCCCTGGCGGGGGAACGCCTGCGCCAGCGTGCTGTCCCGAGCGGGCGCCTCTACTGCTGCCCGAGGCGCGCGGCCTCGGCAGTCGGCTTCAGTCCCGGCCCTTGCCCCGCAGCGCTTGGTGACGTCGTTCCAGCAATAGACGCAGCACTTCCGGCGCACGTGGCGCAGGGATCACACGGGCTTGGCGCCGGACATGCCTACGACGGTCCAACGCGGTGACGACACGCGTCGTACGGGCGCTACTGGATCATTGGCCAGGTGAGCTGAGCCGCTCCCCCCGGGGGGCGCGGGGAAGGCTGCTGCGGGTCATGGGTCACACAGTGACACCGGGCTCGGGGTCGGGGACCGCCTCGGCCCATGTGGCCATGGCTTCGAGGACGTCGCGCAGTTTTTCGCCGAGCGGGGTGAGGCGGTACTCGACGCGTGGAGGGATCTCCGCGTAGGTGGTGCGGCTGACGATGCCGTGGGTCTCGAACTGGCGGAGTCGGCTGGTCAGGGTGTGGGGGCTGATGCCGGGCAGGGCGTCGCGTAGTTCGGTGAAGCGGTGGGGGCCCTTCAGCAGTTCGCGAACGATGAGGGTGGCCCAGGGGCCGTTGAGGAGGGTCAGGAACCGGGCGACACCGCACTCGGGAAGACAGGGATTGGTCACTTTTTGAGGGTAGCCCATTAGTGCAGTTGATGTAACTGGTGCATCGCATGCACTAATGGCTCCATGACCTACGTGATCCATGGCGCCACCGGCGCCCAAGGTTCCCCTGTCGTCTCCGCTCTCGCTGCCGCGGGAAAGTCCGTGGCCGCTGTGACCCGCAACGAGCACGCCGTCGTGGACGGCGCACACGTGGTGGCCGCCGCCTACTCCTCCGCCGCTGACCTGACCGGCGCCTACCGTGATGCCGAAGGGGTGTTCGTCCACCTGCCGTTGACCTCGGAGGAGAACCGTCAGATCTTCGCGGACAATATCCTCACCGCCGTCCGCGCGGCCCGTCCGGCTCGCGTGGTGTTCTCCACCAGCGGCTTCCCGATCGATCCCGCCATCGGCGGTGCCGCTGCGTCACTGGCCGCCGGCCTGGCCGACAGCGGTGTGTCCCACGCGGTGATCGCGCCCGAGTTGTACCTCGAGAACCTGCTCATGCCGTACGTCGTCGATTCGGTCCGTGAGCGCGGTGTGCTGCCGTACCCGATCCGGGCGGACTTCCCGGTCTCCTGGGTGTCCCATCTGGACATCGCCGATGTCGTCGTCGCCCTGTTCGAGCGCCCGGACGTCACCGGTGTGGTTTCCGTCGGACAGTACCCGGCGATCACCGGGCCGGATCTGGCGGAGGCGTTCGGCGCCCGGCTGGGCCGGGACGCGGTCTTCGAGCCGATCACCCCTGAGCAGTTCCGTACCTCGGTCGCGCCCCTCATCGGGGAGGGCGCGGCTGCCGATGTCGCGGGGGCCTACGAGGCGATGAGTGCCATGCCCGGCCGCTCGATCGCGCCGGAGACCTCTGCCCAGAGGCTGCTGGGCGTCACTCCTCGGACCACGAGCCAGTGGCTGGCCGACATGGGGCTTTGATCGACCGGCCCTCTTCATACGATGTGGGTCAGACCCGCAGTCCAGGCCAGGCGCCGGCACCCGTGAGGTGCCCGGCGCCTGCGCCGTCCCGCTTCCGGCAAGCCTCCGGGCGAGGCCGTCCCGGCTGCTGACCGATGCGGCGGGCCCGCCCGTACACGACCCCTCCACGACGGCCGGCCGCCGCCCTGCACTCCGCCGGCGAGAACGCCGACGTCGTCACGCGCGTGCCGGCCGCCACCCCCGGCCGGGCTCGTCCTGGTATTTACCGAGACGGATCCCTGCCGTCTCGACGGCGGCACCGGTCTGCCGCGCCGTCTTCGTCGGCACTTCTCGCAACGGCCGCCGCACGCGCTGCGCACGCCGCGGTGCCACACGTTCCACGTGTCCGCGCACCGCGACCGCAAGCGGCGGCGGGAGGGCCGTCCACCTCATCCTGCCGTGCCCGCCGGAGCTCAGAGGGTTGCGCGCAGGTGGCTGACCGTGACGAAGTGGTAGCCGCGGGCGGTCAGGGTGCGCAGGATCTCGGGGACGGCGGCGACCGAGGTGGGGTGGATGTCGTGGATCAGGACGACGTCGCCCGGCTCGGCCTGGGAGATGACGGTCTGGGCGACCTTCCCGGGGTCGTGGGATTTCCAGTCCAGGGTGTCCATGTCCCACAGGACGGGGGACAGGCTGGTGGCCGCCTTGACCTTGTCGTCGATCGCGCCGTACGGCGGGCGGAAGAGGGTCGGCTCCTTGCCCGTGGCGGCCTTGATCGCCGCGCTGGTGCGCTCCAGCTGGGAGCGGACCTGGGCGGGGGTGAGGTTGGTGAGGACCGGGTGGTTCCAGGAGTGGTTGGCGATCTCGTGGCCGGACTTCATCTCGGCGCGGACGATGTCCGGGTGGGCGGCGACGTTCTGGCCGACGACGAAGAAGGTGGCCCGGGCCTTGTACTGGGCGAGGTACTTGAGCAGCGTTCCCGTCTCGGGGGCTGCGGGGCCGTCGTCGAAGGTCAGGGCGATGCACTTGGTCTTGGAGCAGTCCGTGGTGTCCGCGCCCGGGTCCGGCTGGGCGGCGACGGTCGGAGCGGGGGTGTGGGGGGCACCGAGGTCGAATCTGTCGTCCGGGTCGGTGGTCTGGTGCTGGGCACGGCTGCCGAATTCGGACAGCCACGGGGTGACGGTCGCCTTGGGGAGGGTGACGGAGATGCGGCCGGCCGGGGGGACGCCGACCGTGCCCCGGTCGAAGTCCACCTTCAGGTCGCCGTCGGCGGTGAAAGCCATGTCGTCCAGGTAGGCGTCGCGGTTCTCCCGGTCGCCGAGCGACGCCTCGACGGTGTCGGGGGTGACCCCCTCCCGCTTCTCCAGGCGCTTCGTCAGGGCCGCGACGAAGGCGTCCTGGGAACCGTCCGCGATGAGGCCGGGGGAGGGCCGGTACTTCTTGGCGGCACCGTCGTACCAGTACGCCCTGGTGTCCACGCCGTCCGCGTTCGACGTGCGGTCCACCGTCGTCAGCCGGACGCCCAGCACGTCGCCTGAGGCGACGAGGAAAGAGAAGCTGACGTTCAGCTCGGGTCCCTCCGACCCGTCCGCGCCACCGCAGTTCGGCGCGCCGCCGGTGTCCTCGCCGAGGAAGCCCGCGAGGCGTCCCTCCACGTCCTTCTTCATCGCGGCCGTCATCACGTCGGCGCCGGGGACGTCCGGGTAGCTCGTGGCCCAGGGGCAGGAGCGGTCTGTGCTGCTGTCGCTGACGATGTTGACGCCCTTGAGCTTGGTCAGGTCGACCTGTGTGCCGGTGTCGTTCCCTCCGGTCCGGGACGGGCCGTCCGGGGAGGGCGCGGAGTCCGCCGGTGGCGAGCCGGTGGAGCAGGCGGCCGTCAGGGCGAGCGAGCCGAGCAAGAGGAGTGCGGGGGCGAGGGCGCGTCTGGGCATGCGTGAACCTAGGTAGTGAGGTGCCTGGTGGCGTGGGGCGGGGTGTGCGGTGGGCGAGCTGTCGCTGCGCTGCGGCGTCCCGTTGCGACGCCTTGCGAAGGGCAAGGGCTTCTTTTCGCCGGGGCAAGGTATGTTTTCGGCCGGTCTCCCGCAATGCCCGTCGCCCGCCGCCGGCCCGAATGTGACCACTGTCTCTTCGGTCGCGCTGCCGTGGCCCCGGCGCGGGAGGCGCCGGGGCCACGGTGGGCCGGGCCGGGTCAGTTGATCCGGACGATCTTCCAGAGTTGGCTGTCGTTTCCTGTGTCGGCGGACTGGATGATCAGCGCTCCGTTGGCGGTGGAGGCCGAGGTGACGTCCGCGACCAGGCCGCTGCCGACGTTGACGACCTTGTAGTAGCCGTTGCCGGCGCTGGTGAGCGTCCACTGTTGCGAGGTGGCGCTGGAGGACGTGTTCTGTATGACGGCCGCCCCGGCGGTGTTGGAGGAGCCGTTCACGTCCAGGAGCAGATTGCTGCGGAGGTTCTTGAGCTTCCACGCGCCGCTGCCGGCGGACTGGAAGGTCCACATCTGACAGTTGCAGGCGGTGTTCACCCACTGGGCGGCCTGTGCGCCGACGGTGGTGGCGGCGCCCGGCATCTCCAGGTACTTGCCGCTGTTCTTGTTGATCAGGATGTACTGGCCGGTGCCCAGCGGCGGCAGGGCGACCTGGGTCAGGTTCCAGCGCTGGCAGGCGCAGCCCGTGGACCCCCACTGCACGGCGGCGGTGCCGACGGCGGTCGAGGCGTTGGGGATTTCCAGGTACTTGCCGGTGAGCCGGTTGACGATGGTGAAGCCGCCGGCAGGATCGGGGGAGACGGCCCACTCGTGGTCGAGGGTGCCGTTGTCGTCCCACTGCACGATCTTGGCGCCGTCGCCCGGCCACATGTCCTTCACGCCGAGGACCTTGCCGGTGGCGACGTTGAAGATCTTGAAGTAGCCGGACGGCTGCTGCGTGAAGCGCCACTGCTGGTCGGTGCCGCTGCCGGACGTCTGCTGGGTGGCGAAGGTGCCGTTGGTGGTGGAGCCGCCCGCGATGGCGAGCTTCAGATTGCTGTGGGCATTGGACAGCGTGTAGGTGGCGCCGTCGGAGATGCCGCCGCCCAGGTCGATGGTGCCGTACGTGATCGGGTTCTGGGTGGTGTTGAGGTAGCCGCCGCTGAAGATCTCCAGGCTGTGGCCGTCGGCGAGGGGGAGCAGGGCGCGGGTGTAGCCGCCGGGGACGGTGGAGGCGATGCGGGTCCAGGCGTTCGCGGCGCCGTTCTGCGTGTTGAGGAAGAGGTCGGTACTGCTGTAGGCGGAGACCGCGAGGGTGCCGTTGGGACCGCCGGTGGGCAGCCAGGTGATGTACGGCGAGCTGGAGGGGACGTAGCCGTCGGTCGCGCGAAGGACCTGGCCGGTGACGGAGCCGAATGCCTCCGGGTCGGCGGAGATCTTGTAGTAGACGGCGAAGTTCTTCTCAGGTGCGCCGCCGTACTCGTACGTCATCACGTAGTTGCCGTTGGGCAGCTTGGCGACCACTGGCATGCCGGGGCGGTCGGTGTACCTCGGCATGGCGACGTCGTCGACGACGGGTCCCCAGTTGACGCCGTCCGTGGTGGTCTGGTGGACCATTTTCTGGCCGTGGTCAGGGTCGCGCTGGTCGGAGTAGTAGACGATGAGCTTGTTGTTGTGGACGAGCAGGAACGGCTCCCACACGGGTGTCTCGCCGTTGTTGGGTACGCCTTTGCCGCCCTTGGCGATGCTGCTGACGTATGACCAGGTGGCGCCGCGGTCGGTGCTGGCGTACAGGTCCAGTTCGGTCGTCGCCAGGTCGCTGGGGAGGGAGTTACCGGCGGCAAGGATGGTGCCGGCGGGGAAGTCGCCGATCCGGGTGGGCAGTTCGAACAGTTGCGGCTGGTAGCGCAGTCCGTAGCCGTTGTGGGTGTCGGCGACGCTGGAGATCTGGGTCCAGGTGTTGCCGTTGTCGGTGCTGCGGTAGATCGGGAAGACGGGGGTGCCCGTGGTGTACTGCTCGAAGGTGGCGAGCAGGGTGCCGTTGGCCGCCCCGTTGTGCTCCAGGCGTATCGCCCGTGGGTAGAGCGAGCCCTGGGCGGGGGAGTTGGGCGGCGGGGTGTACATCGTCTGTGTCGGCCGGGCGATGGCGTCGGCCTCGCCGGCGGTGGGGATGACGAAGGCCAGGGCTGCGGCGAGCAGCGCGAGCAGAGTGGCGATGACGTGGGACCGTGGAACGGCGCCGCGTCTGGCGCCTTCCCATGGGACGGTGGGCATGGTGCGGCTCCCTCGTGAACCTTGATCGGGCAGGGAAGGGTGGTGCTGAGGGCCCGCCGCTCCCGAAACGGCATGGGGAGGGGAAGCGGCGGGTGCCTGAGGGGAGGGGGGTGGCTGCTTGGTGAACCGCTATTTGAGGCTGCCGACGGTCAGGCCGCCGCGCCAGTACCGCTGGAGGAGAAGGAACGCGACGATCAGCGGCAGGACCGCCACGAGCGAACCCGCGACGACGAGGGTGAACAGTGCGTTGGCGCCGGACTGGATCAGGGCTCCCTGGTACCAGGACTGCAGGCCGACGGTGAGCGGGAAGAGCTTGTCGTTGTTGAGCATCACCAGCGGCAGGAAGAAGTTGTTCCAGGTGCCGACCATGGAAAACAACAGCACCGTGACCAGGGCGGGTTTGAGCGTGGGCAGCACCACGGAATACAGGACGCGCAGCTCCCCGGCGCCGTCGACGCGGGCGGCTTCCAGCAGTTCGTCCGGCACGGACTGCTGCACGTAGACCCGCATCAGGTAGACACCGAACGGGTTGAGCAGGGACGGCAGGATGACCGCCCACATGGTGTTGGTCAGCTCGACCTTGCTCAGCAGCAGGTAGGTGGGGATGGCCAGCGCGGTCGCCGGGACCATGATGGCGCCGAGCAGGCTGGAGAAGAGCAGGTTGCGGCCGGGGAAGCGGTACTTGGCGAAGGCGTACCCGGCCAGTGTGGCGACGGCGGTGGCGCCGACGCCGCTGACGCCCGCGTAGATGGCGGTGTTGGCCATCCAGCGCAGGTACTCGCCGTCGTTGTGGGTGAACAGCTGCTGGAGGTTGGTGACGAAGGAGCCCGGCTGATGGAACCACAGGGCGGCGCTGGAGAACAGGGCGTCGTTGTTCTTGGTGGCGGCCACGACCAGCCACCAGAACGGCAGCAGGAAGTACAGGATCATCGCCACCATCACGGCGTTGACGGTGACACGGCCTCGGGCGGAGGACGTACGGCGGGAAGCCGGGACGGCGACAGCGGGAGCAGCGGCGGTCGTCACTTCAGTCCGCTCCTTTTACGCGTGGCGAACAGGAAGAGATAGGAGCCGATGAAGACCACCGCTCCGAGGGAGAAGGAGATGGCGGCGGAGTAGTTGAACTCCGAGTACTGGAAGGCGAGGTTGTAGGCGTAGAGGTTCGGGGTGTAGTCCGGTGTGATCACCGAGGAGGCGGTCGGCTCCAGGACCCGGGGCTCGGTGAAGAACTGCAGCGTGCCGATGATGGTGAACATCAGCGTGAGAACGATCGCCGAGGAGATCATCGGGATCTTGATGCGCAGGGCGGTCTGCAACCGGCCGGCTCCGTCCATCCGCGCCGCCTCGTAGACCTCGCGGGGCAGGCCCTGCAACGCCGCGTACAGGACGATCATGTTGTAGCCGGTCCACTGCCAGGTCACGATGTTGCCCAGCGAGGTCAGCATCAGGCCGTGGCCCAGCAGGTCGACCTTCCCCAGGCCCAGAGCCTGGCTGAGGGAGGCTACCGGGCCGAAGGTGGGGCTGTAGAGGAAGCCCCACATCAGCGCGCCGATCACTGCGGGCACGGCGTACGGCATGAACAGGGTCAACCGGAAGACTTTGGCGAGACGGCTGGTGACCTCGTCGATGATCAGGGCCGCGACGAGGGCTAGCACGAGCATCACCGGGATCTGTACCAGGCCGAAGACGATCACGCGGCGCACGCCGGACAGGAACTGCGGGTCGGTGAAGGTCCGTTCGTAGTTGGCGAACCAGCTGAAGTGGTCACCGCCGACCAGGGTGGAGGTGCGCAGGCTCAGCCAGAACGCGTATGCCAGCGGGGCCACCAGGAAGACCAGGAAGAGCAGGCCGAACGGGGTGACCAGGAGCAGGCCCATCGCCTTGTGCCGGGTACGGGAGCTCCGTCGCCTGGCGTGCCGTCCCGAGTTGCCGTCGGCCGCGGGGACGTCGCGGCCGACGGTGACCGGTGTACTGGTGGCCGCGCCCGCGTGGGTGGAGGAACCCTGTCTGAGCAGGCTCATCAGCATCTCCTTGCGTTGCGGGGTGCGGCTACGGGTTGACCTTGAATCCCTGCTTGTCCGCGTAGGAGGTCACCTGCTGCTGGAGTGTGTCGGCCACGGACGACCACGGCAGCCGGCCCTCGATCGCCTTGCCCACCAGGGTGGTCTGGGTGTTGTAGGCGTAGTCCTGGAACGGACTCCAGTCGAAGGTCCCGATGTTGTTCGCGGCAGGAACGAACACCTTGTTCACCTGCTGACCGCCGAAAAACTCGTACTTCTTGTTCTGGAAGTACGGGCCATTCAGGACAGACTTGACGGTGGGAAACAGGTACGCCTGGTCGATGCCGACCTTCCAGGCGGCCTCGGACTCGCCGAAGATCTCGCGGGCGACCTGGGTGGCCTCCTTGGGGTGCTTGGTCTGCGAGGTCACCGCGAAGGTCGAACCGCCCCAGTCGCCCTGGTCGTTGCCGCCCTTGGTCCACTGGGGGAGCGGGGCGACCCGCCACTTGCCGGCCGTCTTCTTGGCCACGCTCTGCAGGTAGCCCGGGCCCCAGCCGGCGGCGATGTACGTGGCGTACTTGCCGCTGCTGAGGCCGTTGTAGAAGTCGGTGGTCGCGTAGGAGGAGGTGTCGACCAGCTTGTTCTTGATGAGGTCGCCCCAGTAGTCGTACACCTTCTTGGCGCCGGGGTCGTTCAGCCGGACGCCGATGTTCGGCAGCTTGCTCGGTGCGTAGGTGTACGGGCGTGAGCCGGCCTGCCACATCAGGCCCTGCAGCCAGCCCGCGGCCGTCTCGTCGCTGCCGAAGTTGGTCAGGTACGCCTTCGGGTCGGCCTTGCGCAGCTTGGCCGCTTCCTCCTTGAACTCCGCCCAGGTGGTGGGCACCTTCAGCTTGTACTTCTTGAAGATGTCCTCCCGGTACATCATCGCCATCGGTCCGCCGTCGACCGGGATGGCGTAGACGTGGTCGCCGTCGGAGACCTGCTTCCAGGCCCAGTCGACGTACTTGCCCTTGTCCTCGTTCGCGCCGTACTTGCTGATGTCGAGGAGGCCCTTGCTGACCTGAATGGTCGGCAGCTCCTGGAACTCGAGCATGACGACGTCCGGAGCGCCCTTGCCGGCCTTCAGCGCCGTCTTCAGCTTGGTGTACTCGTCCTGGCCGACACCGGCCTGCACCCAGTCGACCTTGATGTTCTTGTGGGTCCTGTTGAACTCGTCCACGACCGGCTTGAACTGCGGGTACCAGGCCCACACCTTGATGTGCACGGGGCCGCTGGAACCGGCGCCGCTCTCGCTGCCGCCGGCACTGCAGGCGGCGATCAGCACGCCGGCGAGGGCGGCGGAGGCGGCGGCGGTCGCGGGTCTGCGGAAGGAGCGGGATCTTCTGGGCGAGGGTGAGGACATGGCTGATCTCCGTGAGTGAGGTGCTGGGGGCGGGGAGTGAGAGAGGGATGCGAGGCGGTGGGAGAGGAAGGGAAGGCGGTGCGAGAGGTGGCTGCTGCCGCGTCAGGAGGTCTTGTGCCATCCGGCACTGGACAGGTGCCAGTCGCCGCTCAGCATGCGACCGGCGTCCACGTCCCCTTCGGAGTGGTGGAGGGGCAGGTCGATGTGGCACATGGTCAGGGAGTGCGGTGGCAGGACGCAGCGCCCGGACCGGAATTCCAGCTTCGTCGCCCTCGGCGTGATGGCGTCGGGCCGGTCCACGTCGTTGTAGGCGTCCGCGTCGGGCCCGTCGAGCACCGTTGCCGGATGGCTGCCGTCGACCGGGTGGCCCGAGACCCGCACGTCGCAGGCGACCGAGGCGGACGGATCCCGGTTGACCAGGGCCAGGGTGATGCGCGACTTGGACGCGTCGAGGGTGGCCAGTGAGTCGACGACCGGGACACAGGCGCCGTCGAGTTCCGGGGACGTGCCATGGCTGTCGAGGACGCGTTCGCCGAGGAGGCCCGCGTACATCGCCATGACGTGGAAGGTGCTGCGCTTGACGATGCCCCCGGGATGGACGAAGAGGGGGCCGCGGGTGTTGACGCTGGGTGCGATGTTGGCCATCTTCACCACGTCGCCCCGGCGCAGGCAGGCGTTGAAGAAGCTTGCCGAGAACAGCGCGTCGGCCATCGTGTAGGTGCTGTTGTCCTCGTTCAGTTCCCGGGCACTGATGGCCGCTTCGCTGGTGCCCAGGGGGTGGTGCCAGCCGCGCAGGTTCCACTCGTCGAAGGCGATGCTCACCTTCCCGGTCAGCGATGCCGCGCCGATGATGTCGATCGTGTGCTGGATCTCCTGCTGCGGGTCGAGGGAGCGGCCGATGGCGGTGAGGTACGGGCTGGGTTCGTTGACGTCGTGCAGCTTGTCCCAGTAGCCGTGGATGGACACCATGTCCAGGTAGCGGCCGGCTTCCCGCAGCAGCGGCAGGGTCCAGTCGAGGTCGGCCCGGGCCGCGGTGAGCAGGACGGCGGACTCGTCGACGCGCAGCATCATCTTGGCCGACTCGCGGACGAGGATCGCCCATTCCTCGGCGGTCTTGGCGCCCATCTCCCAGTCGCCGTAGTTCTCGTTGCCGATGCTCCAGTACGGCACGGCGAGCGGCTCGGGGTGGCCGTTGGCCGCGCGCAGGTCGCTCCAGTGGCCGTTGCCCTGGGGGAGGTTGCAGTACTCGACCCAGTCGCTCATCTCCTCCGCGGTGCCGGTGCCCGCGTTGGTGCAGATGTACGGGTCGGCGCCGATCGCCTCGCACCAGGCGACGAACTCGTGGGTGCCGAAGGTGTTGGGGTCGGTGACCCGCCACGCCTTGTCGTAGTGAGGGCGGCGAATGGGGCCCACGCCGTCGAGCCAGTGGTAGCTGGAGACGAAACAGCCGCCCGGCCAGCGCACCACCGGCGGCCTGAGCTCGCGCATCGCCTCGATGACGTCCTCGCGGAAGCCGCGCTCGTCGCTCAGCGGCGAACCGGGGGCGAACAGGCCGCCGTAGATCTGGCGGTGGAAGTGCTCGATGAAGTGCCCGAAGACGTTCCGGGAGTAGGCGATGCCCGGGTGCGTCAGGGACACGTCGACGACCGCGGCGGTCTCTTGCGGCATGGGTGCTTCCTTCCTCGGAGGACTCCGAGTCGAGGCGGCGGGCTCCGAGCGGCCCGGTGCGCAGAAGCTAGAACCGTCCATCGCTCGTTCGCAAGACCCGTGCAGCCTGTTTTCGAGAACAGGATCGGAACATTCCGTCTCTTGTTCATGTCAGGTTTGCTTCAACGGTGGTAGCCTGTGCGCACCGTGACACCGACACTCTGAGCGGATAGGTGCATGACTGAGGCCCGGACTGCACGGACGGGGAAGTCCGTCACCCTGCGAGACGTGGCGGAGGCGGCCGGCGTACCGCTGTCCTCGGTCTCCCTCGTGCTGAACGGCAAGCCGGGCGTGTCCGAAACCCGCAGGCAGCGGATTCTCGAAGCCGTCGAAACGCTCCAGTACGTCCCCACGCGCAAGTCGGCGGCCAAGGAGCCGGGCCGTGTGGTGGGCCTAGTGATGGAGGCCCTCTCGCCCGCCGCCGCACAGGACGGGTTCATGGCGGAAGTCGTCTCGGGGGTCGAGGACGGGTTGCGGAGCCGGGGGATGCAGATGCTCCTGCACCTGTACCGCCCCGACGACGACCCGATCTCGGACCTGCGTTCCCTGATGGGGCGGGATGTGGACGGGATGATCGTCGCCAACGGCGGTGATGTCGACGAGGCCGCGATCGAACGCATCCTCGCCACCGGGGTGCCGGTCGTGCTCCTGGAGAACTACCTCGACCTCGACACGGACATCCATGCCGTCGTCGCGGACAACTTCACCGCCGGATACCGCTGCACCCGGCATCTGCTGGAACTCGGGCACCGGCGGATCGGCATGCTCGTCGGCTCAACCCGCTACGTCAGCCTCACCGACCGCCGACGCGGTTACCAGGCGGCGCTGCTGGAGGCGGGGATCATGCCCGCCACCGAGCTGATGCCTCCGCAGGAACCGGGCAGCGAGGTCAAGGGCTACCAGCAGATGAAGCAGCTGCTGGAGCTCCCCGAGCCGCCCACCGCCGTATACGCGGTCAGTGACAAGAGCGCCATGGGCGCCTACAGGGCCATCGCCGAGGCCGGCCTGAAGATCCCCGGCGACATCTCCGTCGTCGGCACCGACGACGTGCTGCAGAGTGCACTGCTCTCGCCCCCGCTCACGACCTTCGTCGTGCCCAAGTTCGAGCTCGGACGGGTTGCCGCCCAGGCCATGCACGCCCTGCTCGACAATCCCTCCGCGGCTGCCTCACGCACCGTGCTGCACGGACGCATCGCTCACCGCGACTCCACCGCTCCGCCGGCGGCAGCCGAGCCTGCCGTCGCCGATGACGACGGCAGTGCCGGTTGAAACCGGAACTGCCGGTCCTCGGAAGTCTGAGACGGGCCCGGACAGTCCGATCCCGCCGCACGTTCTGGCGGGATCGCATGTGTCCGGGTGGAGTTACTCGAGCGAGTGCGGCGACAACGACAGCCGGAACGCGCTCCGGTGCGCCGAGCAAAGCTGTCGAGGTGACGTGCTGTGGGCAGCGGCTCGGCGCTCTCCAGCAGAGATGGATCGCTGCCTTGCGGTGACATGCCCCACATTCGTGCATTGGTTACCTTGAGGTGCCTGACTGCCATCCGCCACCATCCTCCATGCCGTCGCGAGGATGGAGCCACCATTCCCCGGCTTTCGACTACACCGGGCGGTCGCACGGCGGGCCGACGCGACAGCGGCCACGCGGAAAACGATGTCCCATCCCCCACCTACCCGGAGTGCCAGTGAACGTCTCCCTCACCGTCTGGCTGCTGACGGTCGTAGCCCTGTGCGTGCTGGTGGCCGTCGACTTCTTCGTCGGCCGCAAGCCCCATGACGTGTCCCTCAAGGAAGCCGGAACCTGGACGGTGGTGTGGATCGTCCTGGCCGTCCTCTTCGGGGTCGGGCTGTGGTACTTCGGTGGGAGCGGGCCCACGGGAGAGTTCTTCGCCGGGTACATCACCGAGAAGTCGCTGAGCGTCGACAACCTGTTCGTCTTCGTCCTGATCATGGCGAAGTTCGCGGTGCCCTCGCAGTACCAGCAGCGGGTGCTCATGATCGGCGTCCTGATGGCCCTCGTCCTGCGGGCCGTCTTCATCGCGGCCGGCGCGGCGATCATCTCCGCCTTCTCATGGGTGTTCTACCTCTTCGGCGCCTTTCTGATCTGGACCGCCTGGAAGCTGGTCCAGGACGCCCGCAAGCAGGACCACGAGGAGGAGTACCAGGAGAACAAGCTGCTGAAGATGGCGGAGGACCGCTTCGGCGTGGCCGACCGCTACCACGGCACCAAGCTGTTCGTCACCGAGAACGGTAAGCGGATCATGACCCCGATGCTGGTCGTGATGCTCGCCATCGGATCCACCGACGTGCTGTTCGCCCTCGACTCGATCCCGGCGATCTACGGCCTGACGAAGGACCCGTACATCGTGTTCACCGCCAACGCGTTCGCCCTCATGGGCCTGCGCCAGCTGTACTTCCTCATCGGCGGCCTGTTGAAGAAGCTGGTCCACCTGAGCTACGGCCTGTCGATCATCCTCGGCTTCATCGGCGTCAAGCTGGTGCTGCACGCCCTGCACGAGTCGGGCGTGCACGTCCCCGAGATCAGCATTCCCTTTTCCCTCGGCTTCATCGTGCTCGTCCTGACGGTCACCACGATCACGAGCCTGCGCGCCTCGAAGAAGCAGACGGCGGCGGAGACCGGGCAGACGGTCTGACGCTCACCGAGGCATCAGGGCGAAGTTCGCGTATCACCACTTCCGCCTAGTTGATCAGCTGGTGCGCGAGGTGGGCGGCCGGTGCGACACAGTGCAGCTGGCCGGTCCGTCAGGGGAGGCGGTAGGCAGTCCGAGTCCTCGCAGGCGGAAGCCGTCCGGCATGGTGATGTCGTGCCGGACGGCGTGCGAGGCGTGTTGTCAAGCGACCGGCAGCGCGTGCGGGACCGTACCGCCTGCGCGGAACCTCAGATCTTCGGCCGGCACCAGGGAGCCCCAGCAGCCTGGGCAGCAGCGCGGGAAGTGCAGTCGAGAGTTCCACCGGGCGAGGTCCTGGCCGAGGCGCTGGTGGATGCCCTGGCCAGAGGCGACCTGCCCACGGGCGTTGTGGTGGGTGCCGATGACGTGGCCGGTCGAAGAACACCGGAAGCGCGTTGGCGGCGGGCAGTGCCCTGACCAGTCCCTCCCCGGCCGGCGCGAGTGTCCCGCCGATGGTGACATCCTCGGGGGTACACCGGCTCGGCGGGCTGGCAGGGGCGGTGCCCGGCTGGGTGGGTGTATCTGTGCGGTCAGGCGAAGGTCAGGACCGCTTTGATCGTGCGTCCCTTCTCGGCGTCTTCCGCCGCGGTGTTGATGTCCTCGAAGGCGTAGGTCTTGATGAGCCTGTCGACGGGGAAGCGGCCCTGCTTGAACAGGTCGACGAGCCGCGGGATGAACACGCTGGGGACGCTGTCCCCTGGATGATCCCGCGCAGGCTGCGCCCGAACAGCAGTCCGTGCATGTCCAAAGAGACTTCCGTGCCGATCGCCGCTGCGCCGATGTGACCGCACGTGCCGCCGTGGTTGAGGGAGTCGACAGCCTGGCGCAGCACTGTCGGGGACGCGGTCGTCTCGACGGTGAAGTCCACGCCCATCCCTCCGGTCAGCTTCTGGATGCGCTGGACGGTGTCGCTTTCGGCCGGGTTGATGGTGTGCGTGGCTCCGAGTTCCTCGGCCAGTTCGAGACGCTGCTCATTGAGGTCGACCGCGATGATGGTCGTGCAGCCGGCGACGACGGACGCCATGACGGCGCTCATGCCGACTGTCCCCGTGCCGAACACCGCGATGCTGCTGCCTGCTTGAGGCCGCAGCGAGTTCAGCACGCCGCCCGCCCCGGTTTGGATGCCGCATCCCAGGGGGCCGAGAAGAGTCAGGGGCACCGTCGGGTCGACCTTCACGACGTTCCGCTCGCCGGTGAGTGCGTGCGTGGCGAAGGAGGACTGTCCGAAGAACGCCCCGTGGATCCCGGCGTCGCCGCGCCGCAGAGTGAGCGATCCATCCGGGCGTGATCCGGCGAAGTTCACGGAGAAGGCGTGATCGCAGTAGGCGGGACGGCCCTGGACGCACAGGCGGCAGGTTCCGCACGCGTTGTACGTCATGATGACGTGATCTCCCGGGGCCACCGACGTGACGCCCTCGCCGACGGCCTCCACAACGCCCGCTCCTTCATGGCCCAGCACCGCCGGCAGCGGCACCGGGTACCACTGGTCGCGAACGATCAGGTCCGTGTGACAGATACCGGTGGCGACGGCGCGAACGAGGATCTCTCCCGGGCGCGGGGCCTCCAGCTCCAGCTGCTGGAGCTCGAACGGAGCACCTTGAGAAGGGGTGACTGCGGCGGTGACACGCAAGCGGTTCGTCATCGGGACTCCCTGAGGCGGGCGCGGCGCGCTCCGAAGATGGAGCCCAATGCTCACCTCTAGTAACCAGTCACCTCAACGTAACCATTGGGTTGGTGTGACATCAGTCACGGTGACCGGCTTTCACTGGCGGGCGTCGTAGCTCTCGCGCGCCGCGAGTACCTCGGTGATGTGCTCCTCGGCCCAGCGGCCCAGTGCCTGAAGCGGGGCGTGCAGGGTGTGTCCCAGTGCGGTCAGTTCGTATTCGACCCTGGGGGGAACCTCGGCGTACACGTGCCGGGTGACGAGTCCGTCGCGTTCCAGGTCCCGGAGCGTCTCGGTGAGGACCTTCGCGCTGATGCCGTCGACGGTGTCGCGCAGGTCACGGAAACGCATGCGGCCGGCGCTGAGGGCGATGACCACCATTGCCGTCCACTTGTTGGCGATGCGGGCGAGCGAGGTGCGGGACGGGCAGGTCGCCGTCATGACATCGAAGGCCGGATGCTGTGGCATGTGTCACATCCTCTCATTGGTTACGTTGAGGTGACTGGTTACTCGTGGTGAGTATAGGGGTCCAGCAGGCAGTTCTCGACTGAACCGGAACTGTGAACTCTGAACTCGACAGAGGAGAACCGATCATGGAGCCCACCACCACGCTTGCCGTCGCCAACCGCTACGTCGACGCGGTGTCCGCCAAGGACTTCGCCGCGGTCGCGGGCATGTTCGCCGACGACATCGTCTGGCACCAGCCCGGTGCCCACCGCTTCTCCGGCAGCCACCGCGGCGCGGCGGCGGTGGGCGAGTTCCTGGGCGCCCAGATGACCGCGACGCAGGGCACGTTCGAACTCGCGCTGACCGGCGCGCCCATGATCAACGGCGATCTGGTCGCGATTCCCGTCCACTTCTCCGCCAAGTGCGACGGCCGGGAGATGTCGATGGACGGTGTCGACGTGCTGCGGGTCGCGGGCGACAAGATCGCGGAGGTGTGGCTCTTCTCGGCCGACCAGGAGGCCGAGGACGCCTTCTTCGGCGCCTGAGCCGGCGGGAAGGGCCGCTGAGCCGTTCGGTCAGTTCATCTGCTTCCTTGCCTCATCTGCTTCCTGGCCCGGAAGGAGAGTGGGTGACCTGTGGGGCGCCCTGAGAAGCCCTTGGATCCCGACGCCGGTCCCGTCCAGCGCTTCGCGTACGAGCTGCGCGCTCTGCGGCGGGCGGCCGGGAGCCCGTCGTACCAGGCCATGGCGGAAACGGCCGGATTCTCCGCGACGACGCTGTCACGGGCGGCAGCCGGGAAGCGGCTGCCGTCGTGGCAGGTCGTTCAGGCGTATGTGCGGGCCAGCGGTGGTGATGTCGCGGCGTGGGAGCCGCGGTGGAAGGAAGCGGACGCAGCAGTTGTGGAGGCGCTGCGCGCGGAGCAGGCGGGCACGTCGCCTCCGTACCGGGGACTTGCCCGCTTCGAACCGGACGAACGGCACCTGTTCTTCGGCCGGGACCGGATGGTCGAGGAACTGCAAGGGCTGGTGCGGCCACCGGCTCGCGGTGCTGTACGGGCCGTCCGGCAGCGGCAAGTCCTCCCTGCTGCGGGCCGGGCTCGTCCCCCGGCTGCGTCAGGACCTCGCCCGGTCGGGTCGTCCGGCGGTCCTGCGGATCCTGACCCCCGGCGCCCGGCCCGCCACGACGTACGGGCATCTGCTGACCCCCGGGGACGGCGAACCGGATGCCTGGGTGGTGGTGGACCAGTTCGAGGAGGTCTTCACCCTCTGCCGGGACCGCGTGGAGCGAGATCGGTTCATCGGCCTGCTGCAGGCCGCCCGCGACCCCGGCCGCCGTCTGCGGGTCCTGGTGGCCGTACGCGCGGACTTCTGTCACCGCCTTGCTGAACACCGTTGCCTGGCGGACGCGTTACGCGGCGCGGGCCTGCTGCTCGGCCCGATGGCGGCGGACGAGTTGCGTGAGGCGGTCGTCGGGCCCGCTGCCGCGGCCGGGCTTCTGGTGGAGCGGGGGCTCACCGCCCGCCTGGTCGACGAGGTTGTGGACGAACCCGGCGGGCTGCCGATGCTGTCGCACATTCTGCTGGAGATCTGGCGGCGGCGCAGGGGCCGGATATTGACGGGCGTCGCGTACGAGGCAGTCGGTGGGGTGCGCGGCGCTATCGCGTCCACGGCGGAGAAGGTGTACGGCGAGCTGACTGCCGATCAGGCCCGCACAGTGCGGCAGCTTCTGCTGCGCATGGTCGAGCCGGGCCCGGGCATGCTCGCCACCCGAGGCCCCCTCAGCGCAGGTAAGTTGAGCGACTGGGCCCATCCCGAGGTGCCGGTCGTACTGGAGCGACTGGTCCGGGCGCGGCTGCTGACCCTCGACGAGGACGGCGCCCATCTCGCGCACGAGGCGCTGCTCACCGGATGGCCGCGCCTGGCCGGCTGGCTGGAGGAGGACGGTGAACGGCTGCGTCACCTCCGGCAGCTGACGGATGCCGCCCGCATGTGGCTGGAGCACGGCCGTGACCCCGGCGACCTGTACCGGGGCACTCGACTGACCCGTGCACAGGAGCTGTTCCCCGGCTTCGCACAGGATCCTGTCCTGACCGCCACGGAGCGGATGTTCCTTGTCGCCTCCGTCGCGGCCCGCGCGGCGGAAGAGCCATCCACGGCGGAGGCGACCGTCCACCGGCCCCGGCTCCTGGCCGCTCTGCTCGCCGCCGTCCTGGCGGGCGCGGTGGTCGTGGGCCTTTCCGAGCATCAACTTTCCTGATGCCGACAGGAGTTATTTCCCCCGGGCGGAGGGGCTGCGCACCAACTCTCCGCTCAGCAAGCTCACCGCCGCACCTCTTGCAGTCCGAGCTACTGGAGAGCAAAGCGTATGTTCCACGCAGTCAGGACCAGAACCAAGTCCCGCCTCGGCAAGGCCCTCCTCGCCGGAGGCAGCGCCACAGCACTGACCGTCGCCCTGGCGGGCAGCGCCTCCGCCGCCGTACTGCACCCGCTGCCCGAGAACGCCACGCCGTTCCAGAAGACGTTCCAGCCGTACTTCGACTACGACAACGACAGCTGCCTCCCCGTCGCGGCCATCGACAGCAGCGGCAGGCTCAATGGGGGCCTCGACGACAGTGGGTCGGTCACCGGTCAGTGCCGTACCGATCACCTCGGCAAGGCCAACACCTACTCGCGGGCCAAGTGCAACAACGGCTGGTGTGCGATCGTCTACAGCCTGTACTTCGAGAAGGACATGGCCTGCGCCGACTGCGTCAGGTGGTCGCACCGCCACGACTGGGAGGGTGTTGTGGTCTGGGTGCAGCAGGGTGCCGGCACACCCTCCTACGTGTCGGTGTCCCGGCACGGCGGCTACGAGACCAAGCCGTGGAACGAGGTGCCCGCGAAGAGCGGTGTCCGCGTGAAGGCCGTCTACCACAAGGACGGCGCGAGTACGCACTGCATGCGCTTCGCGAGGTCCGACGAGAGGCCGGAGGCGTGGCCTGACGGAGGCTGGGACGAATTGGGCCTGCTCAGCTGGGACAACCTGCGCGGCGATCTGCGCGACAAGCTGAACAACTCCTCTTGGGGCAACGCGAACTTCCCGCTGAAGGACAGCAGGTTCCCGACCGAGCTGAGCAACGCCAAGCCGTCCGGCATTCCCTTCAACCCGAACGGCTGACGCTCATCCGGACCGGCCGCCGGCGGGGCACCTACCTCTGCCCCGTCGGCGGCCCTCTCTTTGCGGAAGTACTCGGCGCTCCGTGCCGAAGACGGCGCGCAGTCCCGGTCCGATGAGCATCCGGAAGCCGACACCGCGGACGCACTCGATGGTCAGGGCGTCACCGAGCTTGTGCCGCAGCGCGGTCACATGCACGTCGAGGGTCTTGGTCGAGCCGAACCAGTTGCTGTCCCAGACCGTCGTCATGATGGTCTCCCTGGGCACCAGGTCACCCAGCCGGCCGGTAAGGAAGTCGACCAGGGCGTACTCCCTGGGTCTGAGCGGGACTTCTGCCCCGTCCAGGAAGACCCGATGGGCTCGCCGGTCGATCGTCATCCGTCCGTACGTCGCCAACGTGCCCCGATCAGGTGCAGGCCCCGGCACCTCGGAATGCCGGGGCCGGTGCCGGCGGCGCACCGCCCGCATACGGGCGATCAGCTCGCGTATCAGGAAGGGTTTCACGAGGTAGTCGTCCGCGCCGAGTTCGAGCCCGACGACCTTCTCGACCTCACTGTCCCGGCCGCTGATCATGATGATCGGCACATCGCTGTGCGCCCGCAGCTCCCGGCACACGTCGAGCCCGTCCATGTCCGGCAGTCCGAGGTCCAGCAGCACCATGTCCGATGCGGGCGCGCCGAGTGCGGCCCTGCCGGTGGCCACCCAGGTCACGTCGTGGCCGTGGCGGGCGAGGCCGCGCCGCAAGGGCTCGGCCACGTCGCGGTCGTCTTCGACGAGGAGTACACGCACGGTTTCTCCTGATGTCACGCCGACCGCACCAGGCCGGTCTCGTAGGCGAGAACCACGGCCTGCACACGGTCGCGGGCGCCCGTCTTCGTGAGGATGTGGCTGATGTGGGATTTGACGGTTGTCGAGGCGATGGACAGCCGTTCCGCGATCTCGGCGTTGCTTGCACCGGAGGCGAGGTCGATCAGGACGTCACGCTCTCGCGCGGTGAGCGCGTCGAGCCGGTTGGGGCGGCCGGGTGTATCGACGGAGCGATCTCGAAGCAAGGTGTTGATGAGCCTGCGGGTCAGACCTGGTGAGAGGACGGCCTTCCCCGCGGCCACGGCGTGGATGGCGGCGGTCAGGTCGTCGAGGCGGGCGTTGGTCAGCAGGAAGCCGAGGGCGCTGGCGCGTATCGCGGCGAAGGCGTACTCGTCGACGTCCGTCGGAGACAGCGTCAACACACGGGGGGTACGCCTTTCCTCTTTCTGACCAGGGGGCTGTGGACGGGCGTCGGGTCTCGTGATGTGGCCGATGGTCGCGATGCCGTGAGGTACGCGGATGTCCATCAGGACGACGTCGGGGTGGAGCTCGTCGCTGATGCGGGCCGCCTCGGCGCCGGTCGCCGCCTCGCCGATGACGGTGATGTCGGGGTGCGCGTCGAGGAGTGTGCGGTAGCCGAGACGTTGCAGGGCCTGGTCGTCGACGATGAGGACAGTGGTCATGCCGGGGTTCTCCGTGGGGGAGGAGGGGGAGCACTTCGTCACCGTCACCCACCTGCGCGCAACGCTGTGACGCCGAAACCTGCGCGCGGCCTGCCGGTCCGGCACGCCTACCGACTCGGGCTCGACCCGGTCACCACCGCGATCGGACGACGGGACGCCACCTTCCGTGCGACGAGCTGACCTGACCGGGACACCGACGTCTTTCTGGCGTGACCTGCGTCACAGCATCCCATTGGTTACGTTGAGGTGGCTGGTTACCGGTGGTGAGTATAGGGCTCAAGCAGGACCGACATTCCGAAGGAAGGGGCCGACCATGGGGTCCACCACTGCGCTCAGGATCGCCCGGCAGTACGCCGACGCGGTGTCCGCCAAGGACTTCGCCGCGGTCACCGGCTTGTTCGCCGAGGACATCGTGTGGCACCAGCCGGGCGACAACCGTTTCTCCGGTACGCATCGAGGTGCGGCCGCGATCGGCGAGATGTTCGGCGGGATGATGACGGTCACCGACGGCACCTTCGAGCTGGAGTCGGCCATGGAGCCCATGGCGAACGGCGCGCTGGTCGCGGTGCCCGTCCGCTTCTCGGCCCGGCGTGATGGCGTCGAGATGGGGATGCACGGCGTCGACCTGCTGAGGATCGAGGGCGAGCGGATCGCTGAGGTGTGGCTCTTCTCGGCGGGCCAGCAGGGCGAGGACGAGTTCTGGGGTGACGCCTGAGCGCGAGCTGTCGGAAAGCAACGACTGCTACCGCATATGGCGGGGCGAGCGAGTGCACACCGCCCCCTCCCGCCCCCAACCTGTAACAGCGTCGTACTGCCCCTGTGCCAGGGGCGTAAGGAGCAAGTGGTGATGACCAGCAAGAACGTCGACATCGTGCGTGAGTACTTCCAGGCCGTGCAGAAAGGTGACCTGGCCAAGGTGGGTGAGCTGCTGGACGAGGACATCGTCTGGCACCAGCCGGGCGCCAACCGGTTCTCCGGTGAGCACAAGGGACGCGATGCCGTCTTCGCGATGCTCGGCGGCATGATGGAGGCCAGCCAGGGCTCCTTCGCCATCGACACGATCCATGCCCTCATGGGCAACGGCGACATGGTGGCCGCCACGATCCACTTCGCCGGTCGGCGCGAGGGCGCGTCCATGAGTATGGACGGCGTGGATGTCCTGCGCCTCAAGGACGGGAAGATCGTCGAGGTGTGGCTGTTCTCCGGCGACCAGGTGGCCGAGGACGCCTTCTGGGGACGGTAGAGGACGGCCTGTGCCGGGGCCTGGACACCAACCAAGCCCGGGCTCCGGCACTGGTCAGCGGGCTGCACAAAGAGGAGACGGCTCCGTCCGACCAGTCCACTCGGCCGGACCACCGCTCGCCGCCCGCCGCCGAACGCGGCGGCCACGATCGCGCCCTCGCGCCCGAAGACGGGGATGCGCTCCAGTGGCGCTTCCGCATCTACGGCGGCACCGCCCCTCGTGGACGATGCCGGTCGCCGGGCTCAGCCAGCGGGCCCCCGGCCGGCCAGTGCGCCGTCCGGCTGCGGGCCTCGGCCTCCGTGACCGGCGCGGCGGGTCGCCCCGTCGTCCAGACGGCCTGTTCTGCGCCGGGCGAGGGGGGAGCCGACGCCTCAAGGGCGCCCGGGTACGGGCTCGATGGCGGTGACGGCGGTGCGGACCCGCACCGAGTGCGGACCCCAGGGCTCGATTCACTACAAGGCGTCCGAAGTGTCCGGCGACGTGTGCCTGCGTCGACCGGTAGAACACGCACGTCCGTCTGACCGCAGGGCCGGGACACTGTGACCCGCGGAGACCGACGTCTCACCGGTGAACGTCTGGTATTTCCCTGGATGAGGCGGTGGAGAATCCGGATCGACCGACTCCGCCGAACTGCTGACGCGACGCGAATTGCCCGGCGGAGGCGGTCGAACGGACATTACGTGGTCAGGCGGAAGGCGCTCCCGTGAGCACTTCCACTCGGCCGGTGTCGAGCGAGTAATAGGCGCTGACCACCGCCAGCGATCCCTTCTTCACGAGCGGGGCGAGATCCTGGTTGGACCGCAGGGCGGCAGAGGTCTGCTTGACGTGGATGCGGGTCATCGCGTCCACCGGGTCGCCGTGCTTTTCCTTGACGGTTTCCTCGTACGCAGGTCGCAGCGCGTCGGCGATCGACTGGAGGTTGCCGGGGAGCTTTTTGCCGGCACGCATGGCCTCGTACGACGCCTTGATCGCGCCGCAGCGCTGGTGCCCGAGGACGACGATCAGGGGAGTTCCCGACGTCATGGGCCCGTACTCGACGGAACCGGTGACGACCGAGTCGACCACCCCGCCGCCGGTGCGCATCACGAACAGGTCGCCGAGCCCGGTGTCGAAGAGCAGTTCCGGCGGCACACGGGAGTCGATGCACGAAAGGATCACCCCGAAGGGCTCCTGCTTCTCGGCTACGAATTCCCGCCGCCTGGGGTCGCGATCGGGGTGCTGGAGGTTACCGTCCTGCCAGCGCTTGTTGCCGTCCATCAGCCTTGCGAATGCCCCCCAAGCCGTGTGGAGGGCGCGCCTCGGTCGGCCTGTGGGGCCTCTCTTGCGGGCGGCGGACGGGCCGAAGGTCAAGTACTGTGACGTGCGTCACGCCAAGCCGTTGGTTACGTTGAGGTGACTGGTTACTGATGGAGAGCATAGGTGGCACCAGGAAGAACTCGGCATATCAAGGAGATCGGTCATGGTGTCCACCGAAACGCTCACTGTCGCTCGCCGGTACGTCGACGCGATCGCCGCCAAGGACTTCGCCGCGCTGGACGGCCTGTTCGCTGAGGACATCGTGTGGCACCAGCCCGGTAACAACCAGCTCTCCGGCACCCACCGTGGTGCGGCCGCCGTCAAGGACGTGATGGGCAGGACGATGGCCCTCAGTGAGGGGACGTTCGAACTCTCCGCGACCGGCGCACCCATGGTCAACGGCACCGTGTTCGCGGTGTCGGTGCACTTCTCGGCCAAGCGCCAGGGTGCCGTGCTGTCGTCCGACGGCGTCGATGTGCTCAGGGTCGAAGGCGGCAGGATCGCGGAGGTGTGGCTGTTCTCCGATGTCCAGGAGGACGAGGACGCCTTCTGGAACGGCAACTGAGCCCAGGAGCATGGTCGTTGTCGTCAACGGCCGCGCTCGGTCGACGCTCCCGCGAACCGTCGCCCGGGTCCGATCCCCCGCCACTGCCCGGGCGACGCCAAGGCCCCGGCGGCCCGCCGTGCCGGCCGCCGGGGCCGCTTTCCCGAGGTGCGGCAGAGCCGCCGTCTCGGGCGGCGACGCGGCGGGCCGAGGCAGGCGGCAGCGCCCGGTGGGAGCTGAGCGCCGGCGACCGGGGCCGGCCGGTCGGTCAATCACCGACCGCGGCCGGCTCCCTTGTCCGACTGCGAGGACAGGCGTGACACGTGACGCAGCAGCCGGACCCCGGCGTTGGATTCAACGTATTCACGGAGACCTGCCCTCCCGGACGTCCCTGGCCCGCATCGCCAACAAGTGGACCGCGATGGTGGTGGCAGCGCTCGGCACCGGTCGGATGCGCTTCGGCGACCTGCGGACCACGGTGCGGGGCATCAGTCCGAAGGTTCTCACCGACACACTGCGGGATCTGGAGCGCGACGGACTCGTCTCGCGGTACGCCTACGCTGAGATACCGCCCAGGGTCGAGTACGAACTGACCGCGCTGGGACGCACCCTGCATACACCGCTGCGGGCGCTGGGCAACTGGGCTGAGGAGCGCATGGTCGAGGTGCTCGCCGCCCGTGAGACGTACGACGCCCTCCGCTGGGCTCGGCGACTCCGGGCGGCTGCGAGACATGCTGCCCAGCCCGCTGCTCGTCCGCCGACGGAAGGCACCGTCGGGTCGACCTTCACGACGTTCCGGTCGCCGCTGAGCGCGTGCGCGCCCACCGCGTCGCGGCGCCTTTCGGGCCGTCCGGGAGCGGCACGTCCTCCCTGCCCCGTCGGCGGCCGGTCGTGGACAGCCGGGGTGGAGCGGTCGGGAGACGGGCCAACAGCCCACGCATCAAGGCGACAGGGGCACCGCGGTGCCCCTGTCGCCGCAGATGTAATGGTTGTTTTGCCTACGGCTGTTACACCAGCCTTTCGGTATGCACATCACGCAGCGCCCGGTGGCACCGGCCGGGTCACCGATCCTGGAGATGGCCCGCCGTGCGGCCGAGTACCGTGCGGCCGGCCGTCGCGTCATCGACCTCACGCTAGGCGAGCCGGACTTCGCCCCGCCGGCCCATGTCGTCGCCGCCGCGCAGCAGGCCGCCGCCCGTCCGCTGGGCTACACACCTGCCAACGGGATACCGGAACTGCGCCGTGCCGTACGGCAGACCCTGGAGCGGGACCGCGGGCTGAGCCGTACGGATGCCGAGGTGACCGTGGGGTGCGGAGCCAAGCAGGTGATCTTCAACGCGTTGTTGGCCACCCTGCGTCCGGGCGACGAGGTGATCATCCCGGCGCCCTACTGGGCGAGCTATCCCGACATGGTGCGCCTGTGCGGTGGTGTCCCTGTGACCGTCCCCTGCGCGGCCGAGTCAGGGTTCACACTTTCTCCCGGCGCGCTGGCGGATGCCGTGACCGACCGCACTCGTTGGGTCGTACTCAACGCTCCCGGGAACCCGTCCGGCGCCACCTACAGCCATGACGCCCTGGCCGGGCTCGCCGAGGTACTGCGGCGGCACCCTTCGGTGATGGTCCTCTCGGACGAGATCTACGCCCACATTCGCTACGGCGCCGGAGAGTACGTCAGCATCGCTCAGGTCGCACCCGACCTGAGCGAGCGGATCCTGCTCGTCGACGGCGTCTCCAAGGCGTACGCCATGACCGGCTGGCGCGTCGGCTGGGGGATCGGGGCCGCCGATCTGGTCCGGCGCATCACCGCCGTGCAGACACAGAACTGCACGCAGACCGCGACGGTGAGCCAGATCGCGGCCGTCGCGGCGCTGCAGGGCCCGCAGGATCTGCTGACGGAACGATGTGAGACGTACCGCCGGCGTCGCGATGCGGCGTTGGCGATCCTGCAGCAGAGCCGCCACCTGGACACGCGGGTGCCCGACGGCGCGTTCTACCTGTTCCCGCGTCTGACGGCTGGTGACGACCTTGCGGTGGCCGACGCTCTTCTGGAAGCGGGATGCGCGACCGTCCCGGGCAGAGCCTTCGGCGCGCCGGGTCACCTGCGGCTCTCCTTTGCCACCGACGTCGCGATCCTGGAGGAGGGCTGCCGCATCATCGTCGCCACGCTCGAAGGGATCCCGGCGTGGTCGCGCTGACCGTCAAGGCACTCGTGCCGGTCGTGCTGCTGATCGCGTTGGGCTACGCGCTCAAACGGTCGTGGATCACAGCCGAGGGTTTCTGGCCGGAAGCCGAGCGCCTGAGCTATCGCGTCCTGCTGCCCGCCCTGTTCCTGCACAGCCTGGCGACCGCCGACATCGACGATCTGCCGGTCGGGGCGCTGGCCGGTGTGCTGATCACCGCCACGCTGGTCGTGGCCGTGCTGGTCATCGTCTGCAAGCCGCTGATGCGGCTCAGGGACGACGCTTTCACCTCGGTCTTCCAAGGCAGCATCCGTTTCAACAACTACATCGGTGTGACCATCGCCGCCGGCCTGTACGGGGCCAAGGGCGTCGCGCTGGCCGCGGTCTGCAACGCGGCGATCGTCCCCACCGTCAATGTGCTGTGCGTGCTGGTCTTCGCGTGGTGCGGAAACGCACGCCCGAACTTTACGGACGTCGTCAGACAGCTCGTGACCAACCCGCTCGTCCTCGCCTGCTCTGGCGGCATCCTTCTCCAGGCACTCGATCTGAGTCTGCCGCCGGGCGCCGGGCCGGCGCTCCAGTCACTGGGGGCCGCCTCGATGCCACTGGGTCTGCTCTGCATCGGCGCCGCCCTCCGCTTCGGCACGATCCGGTCATGGGTGGCACCGGTGCTCACCTCCTCGTCAGCGAAGTTCGCGCTCATGCCCGCCACGACGTTCCTGGCGGCCGAGGTCTTCGGTCTGGGCTCCCACGCGCTGATCATCGCCGTGCTCTTCCAGGCTCTGCCCACGGCGTCGTCCTCGTACATCATGGCGAGGCAACTGGGCGGCGACGCACCGCTGATGGCGGGGATCACCGCGACGCAGACACTGCTGGGCGTGGCCGCCGTCCCGCTCGTCGTGGCACTGGTCCCGGCCTGAGCGTTCCGCTGGAAGTGCCGCGATGTGCCGTCCTTCTCCTGCCCTGCTGAGACCGGGCGGAGAACGGCCACCGAACGACGCGCTCGTTCTTCCGGGAGGTGATGCCGCGCCGTCGGCAGGACGCTACCGCGGCTTCTTGCGATGCCGCCGGACAGCGTCGGTGTTGGCGCAGCGAGCGGAACAGTAGGCGCGGCGGCCGTTGCGGGTGGTGTCGACGAAGGCGGTCCGGCAGGAGCTGAGCGCGCACACGCCCAGCCGCTCCCCCTCAGCCTCCATGGTGAAAATGGCCAGTCCTCCCGCGGTCACGGCCCTCACGCGGCTTTGGACGTCCTGGGCGTCGGGAGCGAAGTGCAGATGCGGCCGCAAATCGTCGTGCGTGGTCAGATACACACTCCCGGCACCATCCGCGAGGAGCGCGTTGATGGTTTGGCACCGCTCGGCCCGCGAGGACGCCTCGAAGACCGGCCTCATCCGCCGCGTCCACGCCCTGATCTCCTCCGAGGCGGATTCGGTGACGCGTGGACGACGGATGTGATGCTCTCGCAGCGTCTCTTCCAGCGTCTCGGGCAGCCACGAACCGTTCGACTCCAGATTCACCAGTGCCACGGCCAGATAGACCCCCACCATGTTGTCATGGCTAAACCGCATTCAACCATTACAGCACGGAGGCTCAACAACGGCGAGCCGGACCGTCGGCGCAGCCGCAGCCGCAGCCGAGTCGCGGTATACCATGAAGTTATCCTGGAAGAATGTTCTGTGGAAGATGACTCGTGACTGATCTGAAACTGGTGTTCCACGACCTGGTGCAGCTGGAGATCCAGCTGTGGAATGCCGTCGACGCGCGGCTGCGCGCGGAATGCGACCTCCAGCTCACGTGGTTCGAAGTGATGCAACTGCTGGCGCGGCGCTCGGCGTGCCGGATCCAGGACGTCGCCGAGGAGTTCGGGATCACGGTCGGTGGCACCAGCAAGGTGGTCGACCGCATCGAGGCCGCCGGCTACTGCCGGCGGCGCGCCAATCCGAACGACCGGCGTTCGTCGCTCGTCGAGCTCACGCCCGCGGGACGTCGCCTGGTGGACAGGGCCACGGAGGTCTTCGAGGCCGAGCTCGGGACACGGCTCGGTTCCGTGATCCCCGAGCAGGACCTGGAGGCGTTCGCCGCCACGCTGAGCGCGCTCCGGGCGGCCGGGCGTGCGGCGAGTGCCCGGCAGGAGCCGGCGTAGTGGACGTACAGGGTGTTGCCGTTCCGGAGTGCCTCCCCTTCGGCTCGGGGCACGTAGTCCTCGATCCCGTCACCGGTGCCCCCCTGCAGTTCGTCGACGAGCAGAACCGGGACCGCCGGTGGCTGCTGGAGCCCGGCGCAATCGCGTGGCACTCGGTCGAGCATCAGTGGGGTTCGGGGCATCTGGTCACGGACCGGGGCGGGGCCCGCTGGCACACCCCCGTCGAGCTGCGGGTGGCGGGCGGGGTGATCGAGGCCGTGCACACGCCTCTTCCGGGGGTACATGTGGAGGTGCGGCGCTCTGTGCGCGGCGGTCTGCTGCACGAGCGGTACTCGGTCGTCAACAGCGGCCAGGAGCCGCTCACGATCAGTGGTCTGGGCATCCAGACCCCGTTCGCCGACCTGTACGACGGCGCGGAACGCTCCCTCGACCGGGCGGTGCACGCGCACGTGTTCACTGGCGGGACGTGGGCGTGGGTGCTGGCGCAGCCGATGTCGGGGGAGGGGCGGTGCCTGGGGCTGATCGTGCGGGAGGGGGCCGTGCGGGCGTACTCGGTCGAGTCGCGCAACCAGAACTCGCTGTCCGACGCTCGCGGTCACCTGGTGCTGCTGGTCACCGACCAGGCCCGCAATCCGGAGGCGTTCGGTGGTCAGCCGGTGCTGCGTCTGGCGCCGGGGGAGTCGGCGGCGGTGGCATGGGAGCTGGGCTGGTACCCGTCGGTCGCGGACTTCACCGCCGCGACCAGGCCCCCGGCCGTCTTCTCGGCCTACGCCGCCGAGATCGGACAGCCGATCACCGTCGAGGCGTCCTCGGTGAGCAGCCCGGACGCCGAGGTGACGGTGGACCACGAGGCGGACGGCCGCCACCGGGTCAGGGCATCCCGGCACGGCACGTACACGCTCGACATCGGTGACGGTGCCCGTACCGAGGTCCTGTTCCACCTCCCGCTGGACGAGGTCGTACGGCGCCGGGTGGCCTACATCACCAGGTACCAGCAGGCCCGGGAACGGCCCGGTCTGCTCGCCCACGCCTTCGTGCCGGTGGACACCAGGACCGGACTCACCCAGGCGACCAACGGCTGGTCGGACTGGACGGACGGCTCCGAGCGGATCGCCATGCCGCTGCTGCTCCAGGCCGCCGCCGCCCGTGGCCTGGCGGACCCGGAGGAGGCCGGCCCCCTGCTGGACGGCTGGTCCCGCTTCGCCCGTCGGCATCTGCTGGACGAGACCACCGCCCCGCGCCGCGGCTCCCAGAACTGGCACACCGGCCCGCGGCTCTACGACACCCCTTGGCTGGCCCACTTCTTCCACGACCGGCACCGAGCCCACGGGCGGCGGGAGGACCTCGACCTCGCCGCCCGCATCATCGAGCGCGGCTTCGAACTCGGCGGCGACACCCACCTGTCCATCGGGCTCTCCCCGACTGCGCTGGACGTCTGCGACAGCCTGGACACCGCCGGGCAGGAAGACCGCGCCAACAGACTACGAGACCAACTGGTCGACAGCGCCCGGCAGTTCGTCCGCATGGGCAGGCGGCTGCCCGCCCACGAGGTGGCCTACGAGCAGTCCATCGTGGCTCCCCTGCTGGATCTCCTCGTCGACGCCCACACCCTGACCGGGGATCCGGTCTTCCACGACGCGGTGGCCGAACGGCTGCCGTGGCTCCTGGCCTTCGGCGGCCCACAGCCGCACGTCCGCCTGCACGGCATAGCGATCCGCCACTGGGACGGCTACTGGTTCGGCGCGCACCGGCTGTGGGGAGACGTCTTCCCCCACTACTGGAGCACCCTGACCGCCACCACTCTCCTGCGTCTGCCGGCCACGCTGCGCACGGAGGGCACCGACCGGCTGGCTGAGGCGATCCTGCGTGCCAACATGGCCAACTACCGCGAGGACGGCTCCGCCACCTGCGCCTTCGTGCTGCCCTCGACCGTCGACGGCCGCCCCGCGCACACCGCCGACCCGCTCGCCAACGACCAGGACTGGCATCTGGTGTTGTGGATGCGGGCGCAGGAGGAGGCCGAACGGGCTCCGGCGTCGCGGTGAGCCCGGTGTGGTGCGCCGGCTGGAAAATCAGTCGGTGATGCCGGCGAAAGCGATGGCCTTCTCGATGTGGGCCCGGACGAGGAGGTTTCCCGGGCCGCCGTTGCGGGCGGCGTACTCCTCGGCGCGGTCCTCGCCCATGTAACGGGCGCCGAGGCGCCCGGCCCACCGCAGCGTCTCGTCGCGGTCCTCGGAGATCTCGGTGCGGCCCTGGAGCAGGACGAAGGCGTAGGGAGGCTGGTCCTCGTCCACGCAGAGCGCGAACCGGCCGTCCAGGGCCAGGTTGCGGCCCTTGACCCCGTCCTTCTCGGTGTTGAACACCACGTCGTCCCCGTCGAGCAGGAACCAGACGGGTGTGACGTGCGGGCTGCCGTCGGCCCGGACGGTCGACAGCTTGCCGGTTCGAGTGCCCTCGGAGACGAAGGCCCGCCACTGCTGGTCAGTCATCCTGTGCATGAGTCTGCCTCTTCTGATCGGGCGCCTGGCCGTGGGGGAGCCGGGGATTCCGGCGTCCCCACGGCCAGGCAGTGCCGTCCACTGCCGACGGTGTGCGGTGGCCTATCGGGCGAAGTCGAGGCGGTCGGCCAGTCCGGCCTCGGCGAAGGCGGCCTCGATCTCCTTGCGACCCTCCTTGAAGTGGGCCCAGCTGTCGTAGTGAGCGGGCACGACCCGGCGCGCACCGAGAATCTTCCCGGCCTCGGCGCCCAGGGCGCTGTCCAGGGTGAGCAGCGCGTTGTCGAAGGCGAAGTCCATGCGGGCGCCGCCGAGGAAGAGGACCGCGGTGTCCACCGGGGCGAACCTCGCGGCGATCTCCTTGACGTGGTCCAGGCTGGCGTTGTCGCCGCTGACGTAGACCGGGGGCAGGTCGTCGGAGGTGAGCATGAAGCCGACGACGTCACCGGAGATCGGCTCGCAGCCCTCGGGGCCGTGCCGGGCGGGCAGTCCGGTGACGGTGACGGTGCCGCCGTCGGGCCGCTTCAGCTCGGCGGTCTGCCAGAAGGCGAGGCCATGGGCGTTGCCGCCCAGGCGGTCGGCGCCGCTGACCGTGGTGAAGACGACTTCCACCTCGGTCAGGAAGGCGCGGCCGGCGTGGTCGAGGTTGTCGTCGTGCTCGTCGTGGGAGAGCAGGACGGCGTCGACTGGGCCGAGGTCGGCGGCCGTGACGGTCGAGGGGATGGTCTTGACGAGCTTGTGGTCGCCGGGGAGGGGCATGGGGTACTCGCCCGGCGGGTCGAAGGTCGGGTCGGTGACGAACCGGAGGCCGCCGTACTCGATGAGGGCGGTGGGGCCGCCGTAGACGCGGACGTTGACCTTCTCACTGGTGGC
>NZ_BQUN01000057.1:0-77578 GCF_026008495.1 Streptomyces sp. A012304 | reverse complement strand
GGGGGGGGGGCCGGGATCTGCCGCAGGGCCGGTCCGTCGGCGGATGACGCGAGATTTCTCAGAGGGTCGGTCCGCCGGGGGACGGCGCCCTGCGGGGCCGCCCGCTGTGCGCGGGGTGTGTCACGGGGCGGGTGCGGAGAACACGCCGAAGTGATGGCCCGTGCTGTCCTCCAGGCGGGCGAAGGTGAGGCCCGCGGCGTCGGTGATCGGCGCCATGAGCACCTTGCCGCCCAGTTCCTCGGCGCGCTGGACGGTCGCGGCGACGTCCTGGACGAGGACGTAGAAGATTGCGTAGTCGGGGAACTTGCCCTCCGACTCCCACACGCCGCCACTGGGCTGCTGAGCGCCTGGAGTGACGACGGCGTGGTAGTTCACGCCAGGCGTGTTCGTGTTGAGCTGGAAGTTCCAATCGAACAGCTGACCGTAGAACCGCTTGACCTCTTCCGGCTGGCCGGTGCCGATCTCGAACCACGCCACGGAGTTGAAGGCAGGACCGGGCATCGAACTCTCCTTCACGACTGGTAACAGGGCATAGGGGCACTCTCCGGTCGCCGCAACCGAGGGTTGACGGGCGCCTTCCGGAGTTGCCGAGCCCAGCGTAGGCATATACATTCCATGGAAGCAACTTCCGTGGATGAATGTTCCGCGTCGGCCGCAGAGGGGCCGCCGGAGAGAGGAACGCCAGCTCATGCAGCCGGTCGAGATCGAAGCGAAGACACTGATCCAGCGGTCGAAGATCCCGTCGATCGACTACGTCATCAACCCCTACACGGGCTGCGTCCTGGGCTGCGCCTACTGCTACGCCAGCTTCGCCGGACGGCAGTTCGGGCAGCCGGTCAAGGAGTGGGGCAATTACCTGTACGTCAAGAAGAACGCGGTCGAACTCGCCCGCAAGGAACTGGCGAAGATGCCCGAGCACAAGCGCCGGGGCACCGTGCTGCTCAGTTCGGTCACCGACCCCTACCAGGGACACGAGACGCAGTACCGGCTCACCCGCGGCATCCTGCGCGAGCTGGACGCGGTCGACTACCCGGGCACGGTCCGGATCCTGACCAAGTCACCCGTCGTCACCCGCGACATCGACCTGCTCACGAGCCTGCCCAGGGCCGAGGTCGGCATGACGGTGACCACCACCGACGACAAGGTCAGCCGCTGGCTGGAGGTCCGCGCTCCGCTCGCCTCCCGCCGCCTGCGCACCCTCGCCGAACTCCGCGAGGCCGGGGTGCCCGTCTTCGCCTTCGTCGGCCCGCTCCTGCCCCACTTCGCCACCCGGCCCGAGCTGCTGGACCACCTGTTCGGCCAGCTCGTCGAGGCGGGCGTGCGCGAGGTGTACATGGAGCACATCAACCTCAAGCGCTACATCCGCGAGCGCATGGACGAGGTCCTGGCGGGCGAGCCGGAAGACGTGCAGGAGGCGTACGTCCAGGCCCGGACCAAGGACCACCGCGAGCGCCTGGACGCCATGGTGGCCCCCCTGCTCGACAAGCACGGACTGCGGCTGCGCTTCGACGAGGTCGTCTACCACGACGACTTCACCGAACCCAGGCAGGACATCTACGGACCGCCGGCCCAGCCCACCGCATAGCCGCAGACGACCGCACCCCAGCGGGCCCCGCCGTCCACCGAAGGGGTAAACCCGCGGCAGCAAGCCGCACGAACGGACAACGGCCCCACGAAAGGAGAACGATCCGCATGCCGCGCCGTACGTCGGTGACCTTGCACTTCGCAGAGCGAGGCGAGGGAGTCCCGGTTCTGGCCCTGCACGGATGGAACCCCGACCACCGCCTGATGCTCGGCTGCCTGGAACCGGTGTTCACCCACCGCACCGGATACCGGCGGCTGTACCCGGATCTGCCGGCCATGGGCAAGTCGCCCGCACCACCGACGATCGCGAGTTCGGACGACATGCTCGACGCCGTCCAGGACTTCGTCGACGACATGATCGGGGACGCGCCGTTTCTGCTCATAGGCGAGTCGTACGGCGGCTACCTCGCCCGCGCGCTGGCGGGTTCACGTCCCGAGCAGGTCCTCGCACTGGCCCTGATCTGCCCCATCGGCACAGCCGTGGACAGCGCCGAACGCCGCCTGCCCGAACGGCAGGCCGTACGATCCGACCCCGAACTGCTCACCTCACTGGACCCGCGGACCGCCGACCTGTTCACAGACCTCGCCGTCGTCCAGACACCCACGACCCTGCATCGCACGCGAGAAGAAGTCATACCAGGGCTGGAGGCCGCCGACACCGACGCCATGGCACGCATCGCGCAGCGCTACACGCTCACCCAATCCCCGGAAGGCGCCGAACCGTTCCTCCGCCCGGCGCTGATCATCACCGGACGACAGGACCACATCGTGGGCTACGCCGACCAGTTCGACCTCCTGCCGCACTACCCGCGCGCCACGTATGCGGTAATCGACACCGCCGGCCACAACCTTCAGATCGAACAACCCGAGTTGTTCAACGCACTCATCAGCGAATGGCTCGACCGCGCGGCCGCCACCCGCTGAGCACACCCGTGCCCTCCAGCGAAAGGCGCCTGTTGACCGACCTCGAGCGGCTGCACAAGGACCTGGTGTGGTTCGAGACCAAGCTGTGGAACACCCTGGACACCCGGCTGCGCGCGGACTACGGCCTGCCCCTCACCTGGTTCCTGGTCATGCGGTTCCTCGCCCGGCATCCTGTGTGCAGGATCCACGACATCGCCCAGGAATTCGCCATCACGGCCGGCGGCACCAGCAAGGTGGTCGACCGAATCGAGGCGGCCGGACACTGCCGGCGTCACCCGCACCCGGACGACCGGCGCTCCATGCTCATCGAGCTGACACCAGGCGGGCGGGACTTGGTGAGCGGGGCGGTCAAGGTCTTCGAAGTCGAGCTGCGAAGACAGATCGGATCGGCGGCCTCCGAATCGGTCTTGGCGCAGTTCGCCGAGACACTGAGCACGTTGCGGGCCGCTCTTTCCTCGAACGGCGTCCAGTGACCCGGACGCTCGACCCGTTTCGCCTTGGTCGCAGCCAGAAGCAGCGCTGCACGCCCGGGCAGCCGAGCAGCCCGCACCGGACCGCCTGCGGTCAGCCCGCGCAGCCGCCGTCTTGACTGCGCGCACGCGCTGGTGCGGCGGGTAACTCGGGTGTCTGTCAGCGCCAGTCACGAGTGGACGAGGAAGCAGGCCCTCCTCACGTCTTGCGGTAGCAGTTGGTCACCGGTCCGGGCAAAGTCTTCCGAGAGCGATCGGACGATGCTTAGGTGACGGTACTGGTGGGAAGGTTGCGCAGCGCCGTCCCGGGCGGGGGTCTGACTCTTGAGATCTTTGACCGAAGTGTCCAGTCACGGGCTTGTCGACTGTCGTTGCGGGATGGTTCCTGCTGCCACCGAGCCACAGGGCGTGTCCCTATAGGGGCCTTGCCGAGTTCCAGGCGCCATCACGGTTCAGACCGCCCGAGCGGGCCGGTGTCATCCACCCAGCACGTCACCTCGCGGGAGGCGAACCACCATGACGACCAGAGAGCGCAGCACCTCCTCCAGCACGGATCCTCCCTTTCGGCGCGAGGTTGTCCTAGGCGTGGACACGCACGGCAAGGTTCACGTCGCCGCCGTGGTCTCCCCGCTGGGGAAGGTCCTTGGCACCGAGTCCTTTCCGGCGACGGCCGCTGGCTACCGCCAGCTGCTCGTCTGGGCCCGCAAGCGGGGAACGGTGTGCCGTGCCGGGGTGGAGGGGACCGGCACCTTCGGAGCGGGCCTGTCTCGTTACCTGCTGGCGCAGCAGGTCGAGGTTTACGAGGTGAACCGGCCCGACCGCTCGGCTCGCCGGCTGCTGGGGAAGTCGGACCCGCTCGATGCGCAGGCCGCCGCGCGGGCCGTGCTCAGTGGCCGCGCCCGGGCACGGTCCAAGTCCGGTGACGGTCCGGTGCACGGCGCCCGGATGTTCAAGCTCGCCAAGGACTCCGCGGTCAAGGCCCGTACCCAGGCGATCAACCAGCTCAAAGCCGTCCTCGTCATCGCGGATCCCGCACTGCGGGAACGACTGTCCAGCCTGGGCAACCGCGAGCTGTTCCGCACCTGCGCACGCCTCGGGCCAGGCGACGGCGAGGACGGCGAGTGCACGGTGGCCCAGGCCACCCACCTGGCGTTGCGTATGCTCGCCGAGCGCATCGAACAGCTCACCGGGCAGATCAATGCGCTGAACCAACGCCTGACCCAGCTCGTCGAACACCACGCCCCACAACTACTCGTACCGGTGGGCATCGGCCCGGACAGTGCCGTCACCTTGCTGATCACCATGGGAGACAACCCCGAGCGGCTGAACACTGAGGCTTCCTTTGCTGCCCTTTGCGGAGTCAGCCCCATCGAGTATTCCTCTGGCCGTAGGAGCACGCGTCGGCTCAACTGCCGCGGTGACCGGCAGGCGAACGCGGCCCTGCACCGCGTCGTGTTCACCCGGCTGCGCCACGACCCACGCACCCAGGCGTACTACGAACGCCGAACCCAGGAGGGCAAGACCCGTCGTGAGATCATCCGATGCCTCAAGCGATACGCAGCCCGCGAGGTCTTCCACCTGGTCAGACGGGTGTCCAGCACCCCTGCGTTATAGGGGCGTCCGTGATACGTGAGAGGGTCTGAGGCGTGAGTGAGACACCGTCGAACACCCTGCAATACCGCTTTGACGGGCCAGAAGAGGCTCCCGTCCTGATCCTGGGTCCCTCCCTGGGTACCACATGGCACATGTGGGACCGGCAGATCCCGGAACTGACCCTGCAGTGGCGGGTCTTCCGCTTCGATCTGCCCGGACACGGCGGCGCCCCGGCCCACCCGGCGGGCTCGGTCGCCGACCTCACCGCCCGCCTGCTCACCACGCTGGACGCGCTCGGCGTGCAGCGCTTCGGCTACGCGGGCTGCGCGCTCGGCGGCGCGGTCGGCGTCGAACTGGCCCTGCGCCACCCCGAGCGCCTCGCCTCCCTCGCGCTGATCGCGGCCTCGCCGCGCTTCGGCACGGCGGACGAGTTCCGCCAAAGAGGCGTCATCGTCCGCACCAACGGTCTCGACCCCATCGCCCGCACCTCGCCGGAACGCTGGTTCACCAGCGGTTTCGCCGCCGCCCAGCCCGCGATCACGGAATGGGCGGTGCAGATGGTGCGCACCACCGACCCCGGTTGCTACATCGCGGCCTGCGAGGCGCTCGCCTCGTTCGACGTACGCACCGAGCTCAGCCGGGTCGGCGTCCCGACGCTGGTCCTGGTCGGCTCCGACGACCAGGTCACCGGCCCCGCCGAGGCCCGCACCCTGGTCGCCGGCATCCCGGACGCCCGTCTCGCCGTCGTCCCCGGCGCCTCCCACCTGGTCCCGGTGGAGCAGCCGGCGGCCGTCACCGACCTGCTGGTGCGGCACTTCTCCACCGCCTGGCAGCCCGCCTACGACCACAGCACCGGACAGACCGTCATGCCGGGCATCACGCTCAAACCGGTCCTGGCCGCACCCCCGCAGCCCGCGCCGATCGCCGAGATCGAACCCCCGGCGCCGGTCGTCCCCGCGCAGGTCATGGGCCGCCCCGACCCGTACGACGCCGGACTGAAGGTCCGCCGCGAGGTGCTCGGCGACGCCCATGTGGACCGGGCGCTGGCGCAGGCCGACGACTTCTCCGGCGACTTCCAGGAGTTCATCACCCGCTACGCCTGGGGCGAGATCTGGGACCGCCCGGGCCTCGACCGGCGCTCACGCTCCTGCGTCACGCTCACCGCGCTCGTCGCCGGCGGTCACCTGGAGGAGCTGGCCTTCCACACGCGCGCCGCCCTGCGCAACGGCCTCACCCCGGACGAGATCAAGGAGGTGCTGCTCCAGGCGGCGGTCTACTGCGGTGTGCCGGCGGCCAACAGCGCCTTCCGGGTGGCGCAGCAGGTCATTCGCGAGGAGACGACACCCACCGACTGAGCCTCCGGCCCGGCGCCCGGGCAGGATGGACCCATGACGCCCACGACGCCCCTGCAGCTCACGAAGAAGTCGCACGCCTGCGTCCGTCTGGAGAAGGACGGACGCACGCTCGTCCTCGACCCGGGCGGGTTCACCGAGGCGGACGCCGCGATCGGCGCCGAAGCGATCCTCGTCACGCACGAGCACCCGGACCACTTCAGCGAGGAGCGGCTGAGGGCGGCCCTGGAGGCCGACCCGGCCGCCGAGATCTGGACCCTGCGGTCGGTCGCGGAGAAGATCTCCGCCGCGTTCCCGGGCCGGGTCCACACCGTCGGCCACGGCGACACCTTCACCGCCGCGGGCTTCGACGTGCAGGTCCACGGCGAGCTGCACGCCGTGATCCACCCGGACCTCCCGCGCATCACCAACGTCGGCTACCTGATCGACGGCGGCCGCGTCTTCCACCCCGGCGACGCCCTCACCGTCCCCGACCACCCGGTGCAGACCCTGCTGGCCCCGGTGCAGGCCCCGTGGAGCAAGATCTCCGAAGTCATCGAGTACGTGCGCGAGGTGAGGCCGCAGCGGGTCTACGACATCCACGACGCCCTCCTCACCGACCTCGCGCGCCCCATCTACGACACCCACCTGGGCAACCTCGGCGGCGCCGACCACCAGCGGCTGGCCCCGGGAGCGTCGGCGGAGGTCTGACGGACCGCGTTGTCACAGGCTCCGGGTAGGTTGTGAGACATGCGCATCGCGACCTGGAACGTGAACTCGATCACCGCCCGCCTGCCGAGGCTCCTGGCCTGGCTGGAGAGCAGCGGCACCGACGTGCTCTGCCTCCAGGAGGCCAAGCTGGCCGAGGAGCAGTTCCCGTTCGAGCAGCTGCGCGAACTGGGCTACGAGGCCGCGGTCCACGCGACCGGCCGGTGGAACGGCGTGGCGGTGCTCTCCCGCGTGGGCATCGAGGACGTGGTCAAGGGCCTGCCCGGCGACCCCGGCTACGACGGTGTGCGCGAGCCCCGCGCGATCTCCGCGACCTGCGGCCCGGTCCGCGTCTGGTCGGTGTACGTGCCCAACGGGCGGGAGGTGGACCACCCCCACTACGCCTACAAGCTCCAGTGGTTCGAGGCCCTGAAGGCCGCCGTCGCGGGCGACGCCGGCGGCAGCCGCCCCTTCGCGGTGCTGGGCGACTACAACGTGGCGCCGACCGACGACGACGTCTTCGATCCGGCCGCCTTCGAGGGCTCCACCCATGTCACCCCCGCCGAGCGCGCCGCCCTCGCCTCCCTGCGCGAGGCGGGCCTGACGGACGTTGTGCCGCGCCCCCTGAAGTACGACCAGCCCTTCACTTACTGGGACTACCGCCAGCTGTGCTTCCCCAAGAACCGCGGCATGCGCATCGACCTGGTGTACGGCAACCAGCCGTTCGCGAAGGCCGTGAAGGACTCCTACGTCGACCGGGAGGAGCGCAAGGGCAAGGGCGCCTCGGACCACGCGCCGGTCGTCGTCGACCTCGAGGTGTAGCTCCGGGAAACCCCGGGACACGGTCATGTGCCGGGCCCGCGCGCCTGTGGTGCGCACCCCGGTGCGAGTGTCAGGGTGGATGTATGAACATCCCCTTCCTGGGCGGCAGGCGCAAGAAGCACGGTGACGCGGCGCTGGCCGCGGACCCCGAGGGGGTCGCCGAACTCCTCTCCGAGTGTGAGCTGCTGCGGTCCCTGGCGGCCCGGGAGGGGGTCCCCCTCGACGACACGGCGGCCTCGCTGGAGGCGCTGGACCAGCTGCTGCCGCGCTGGCGCGACGACGAGGAGGTCCTGCCCTGGCTCGGCAACGACGCGGGCCTCTATCTCGGCACGGTCATCGTGCGCACCGTGCCCGGCGCCGTCTGGCAGGTCTGGCCGGGCGACCGGCCCGTCGTACGGCTGCTGTCCGGCCGGGAGTTCGACGTGGTCACGGCCGGGCAGGAGTGGGCCGCCAGCGGGGTTCCCGAACTGTCCCAGCTCTACGCCGAGGTCGCCGAGGCCTGATCAGCGGCCAGGAAATGCCGGTCCGGCGCTCGAAGAAGCCCCACACTTCGATTGGAATACGGCTAATGTCCAAAAGGTGCGTGTCGAATCCGGGGTGCGGCCCCGGCTGGACGCGTCGCGGCAACCACGACACGGCTGAGAGTGAGTAGGGCTGCGCATGGCCGTCGATCCGCTGATCGAGCTGCGTGACGTCAACAAGTACTTCGGGGATCTGCATGTCCTGCGGGACATCGACCTCACCGTCGGCAGGGGGGAGGTGGTCGTGGTCATCGGCCCCTCCGGGTCGGGGAAGTCGACGCTCTGCCGGGCGATCAACCGGCTGGAGACCATCCACTCCGGGACGATCCTGCTGGACGGCAAGCCCCTGCCGGACGAGGGCAAGGCGCTGGCGAGACTGCGCGCCGACGTCGGCATGGTCTTCCAGTCCTTCAACCTGTTCGCGCACAGGACCGTGCTCCAGAACGTGACCCTGGGCCAGATCAAGGTCCGCCGCACCGGCAAGGCCGAGGCGGAGGAGAAGGCGCGCGCCCTGCTCGACCGGGTCGGCGTGGGCAGCCAGGCCGACAAGTACCCCGCGCAGCTCTCCGGCGGCCAGCAGCAGCGTGTGGCCATCGCCCGGGCCCTCGCGATGGAGCCGAAGGTGATGCTCTTCGACGAGCCCACCTCCGCCCTCGACCCCGAGATGATCAACGAGGTGCTGGAGGTCATGCAGCAGCTCGCCCGGGACGGCATGACCATGGTCGTCGTCACCCATGAGATGGGCTTCGCCCGCTCGGCCGCCAACCGGGTTGTGTTCATGGCCGACGGCCGGATCGTCGAGGACCGCGCGCCCGAGGAGTTCTTCACCGACCCGCACAGCGACCGCGCCAGGGACTTCCTCTCGAAGATCCTCAAGCACTGAAGGCCTCGGGCGGGCCTGGCCGGGGGTGCGGGAGTACGCCGCTCGGCCCCCGACCGGACCTCGACTACGATGTGCCGTTCACCCCGAAGACGCGGGTGATGGTGGCGACCAGCAGCAGTTCACAGAGCCCTGCCCGGCCGGCCGCGGCCGGAGATCACTGCTCGCGCAGCGGAATCGACACGTATGACGGGTCGTTCGCCGGCGAGGAGAAGGTCAGCCGTGCGCCGGACGGGTTGTGCTCGATGTAGAGCGGGTCGACCGTGTCGACTACCAGGGCGAGCCGGTGGCCGGCCGGGACGTCGTAGGCCGTGGAGAACAGCTCCAGGTCGACGGTGAACGGCCGGCCCGGCGTACGCCCGTGGAAGGTGTACGGCGCGTTGCTGACCAGTTTGCCGAGGCCGAGCGGCCCCACGTCGTACAGATGGGCGACGAGCGTGCCGCTCTCCTTCGTCGGCGTCACCGTGGTGTGCAGCGTGGCGGTTCCGCGGATGTGCTGGGCGGTGGCGTACTTCTCCGACTGCCACACGGCCGCCCAGTACCGGGGGAGCAGCGGGATCGAGGCGACCGGGGGCAGTTGGGCGGCCTGGTCGAGGATGCTGGACAGGAAGACGAGGCCGCCGTTCGCGCCCGAGTCGACGTTCGTGTGGATGGTGGTCGTCCCCGCGAGGGCGATCTTGCGGCTGGTCGCGGCGACCGACTTCCAGTCCGGATAGCCCTCGTAACCGCCCGAGGAGCGCGGCTTGAGCTGGACCGGCGGTTCCTTGTCGATGCCGTTGGCCTCGCCCTTGAGGTAGCGGTCGAACCAGCGCCCGGTGTCGGTCCACACGTCGTTGGGCAGTCCGAACAGGCCGGTGACCTCGGCGGTCGCGTGGTCGCCGGGGCGCAGCTCCAGTCTCTTGGGGCCCTTGAGCTTCTCGTAGAAGTCCGCGTACTGGTTGGGCGGGAAGATGCTGTCGCCCCAGGCGTTGGCGAGCAGCACCGCCGGGGCGTTTTTGTTGAGCTGGTCCAGATACGTCGCAGCGGAACGTTTCTTCCCCCAGGCGAGGATGTCCGCCTCCTTGGTCAGGTCGGAGGAGTAGAAGTCCTCGAAGACCTGCCGGAGTTCGGCGCTCGGCCGGCCGGTGACCGTGCCCGCGGCGTCCAGCAGACCGGCCGCCTGCACGTGCTGGGTGCGCCCGGAGTAGATCGAGTCGATCAGGTCCGCCCAGCCGCTGAGCGCGGCGACGGCCTTGACGCGCGGGTCGTGGGCGGCGGCGAGCAGGCTGATGCCGGCGCCGTAGGAGACGCCGCCCATGCCGATGTGCGCCGGGTCGGCGGGGGTGTTGGCGAGCGCCCAGTCGACCACCTCGGAGGCGTCGGCCACGTCGGGCGGTCCCGCCACTTCTATCTCGCCGCCGGACTGCCAGAAACCCCGCACGTTGTACGTGAGCACGACATAGCCGGAGTCGGCGAGCCTCTTGGCCTGCGCGAGGTATTCGATCTGCGGCAGGCCCCAGCTCGTGGGGAACACGATCAGCGGGTAGCGGCGCGTGCCGTCGGCGCCCGCGGGGGTGATGACGTTCGCCTTCAGGACGGTGCCGCCGGCGCCGGCGATGTCGACGAAGCGGATGCCGGACGTGGCGGCCTGCGCGGCCGGGGCCAGGCCGAGGACGCCGCCGGCGACCAGGGTCGCGGAGACGATGCCCACGGCGGTCGTACGCAGGGCCTTGCGGTCGAGTCCCACGGTCACTCCTCACTCGTGTCAGTGCAAAGTGACCAGACGGTAACCGCATCGCCTTACCGCAGGTAACCCGTCGGTAAGTTACGTGGCAGTAACGATTGTGGTCATGTGAACGAATTCAGGGCGCGCGGTGCGAGGGCCGTGAAGCGGTCGCCTGCACCGGCAGCGGCGCGCGGGCCGCCCGCGTCACGTCGGCGACCAGTTCGACCACGTCAGGGCCGTACGCCTGCGAGTTGACCACCTTCAGCAGCAGCACGAAGGAGTTGTTGCCGTGCTTGCGGTGCAGCTTCTCGTGGTGGCGGGCGAGATAGCGGGTCGCGGCCTGGTTGGTGATCGCGCGCTGCCCGCAGAACAGGAAGACGGGCCGGGCCGCGCTGTCCTGACCCGCGGTGAGCCGGGCCAGCAGGACGTACTCCGAGACGCCCGGCTCCACGCGGTAGCGCTCGGCGCCGATCTGGAAGGCTCCCCGGTCCGGGCCCGGTTCCGGATCGACGTTCACCCGCACGCCCGGCAGCATGACGGACATGTGCGCCGCCATACGTCGGTTCGACCCCGGCCCGCCCACGCAGAACTCGGTGCGTTCGCCGAAGCCCTGGTGGACGGCGTCCTGCGTCACCATCTGCACATGGGCGCCGCAGTCCTTGATCAGCGCGGACAGCTCCAGCAGGGCGAACACGTCGAACCGGTGGACCGCCAGTTCGGCGGTGGAGGGGTCGCGATTGACGACGAGCAGCGACTCCGCGTTCTCCGGCAGCCCGAAGAACGCCTGCTTGCGTCGCAGCTTCCGCCGCCACAGATAGGTCCGGGCGAGCCAGCCCAGCGCGGCGCTGATACCGGCGGCCACCACGCCCAGGACGATGTTGCGCACGTCGTCGTTCATGGGCGCGCATGCTAGCGGGCGAGAGCAAACCCGTGTTCGACACGGCCTCGTGCGCTCCTGACGGAGCGTCGGTCTTGCAATAGGCTGCGCGAACGGTCCCGGACTGGAGGTACGGATGCGTCGCCCTGTCGCGCGGAAACTGTCGGTCCTGGCGGTCTCGGCCGCCGTCGTCTCGGTGGGGGCCGCCGCACCACCCGCGGCCCCGGCCACAGCGGTCGAGAAGGTCCCGGTCGCCGTCGGCTACGGCGGTGCCGTCGCCAGCGTCGACGCGGACGCCTCCGCGGCCGGCATCGAGGTGCTGAGGAAGGGCGGCAACGCGGTCGACGCGGCCGTCGCCACCGCCGCCGCCCTCGGCGTCACCGAGCCCTACTCCTCGGGCATCGGCGGAGGCGGCTACTTCGTCTACTACGACGCCAAGTCCCGCGCGGTCCACACGATCGACGGCCGTGAGACCGCCCCGCTGAGCGCCGGCGCCGGCCTCTTCCTGGAGAACGGCAAGCCGCTCGCCTTCGCCGACGCCGTCAGCAGCGGCCTGGGCGTCGGCACCCCCGGCACGCCCGCCACCTGGGCCACCGCGCTCGACCAGTGGGGCAGCCGCAAGCTCGCCACCCTGCTGAAGCCCGCCGAGCGCCTCGCCCGCGACGGCTTCACCGTCGACGCGACCTTCCGCAGCCAGACCGCCGCCAACGAGACCCGCTTCCGCTACTTCCCCGACACCGCCGAGCTGTTCCTGCCGGGTGGACAGCTGCCGGTCGTCGGCTCGACCTTCAAGAACCCCGATCTCGCCCGCACCTACGCCGAGTTGGGGAAGAAGGGCGTCAAGGCCCTCTACCGCGGGGACATCGCGGACGACATCGTCGACACCGTCAACCACCCGCCCGTGGACCCGGCCTCCGGCTGGAACGCCCGCCCCGGCAAGCTGACCGAGAAGGACCTCGCGTCCTACCGCACCAAGCTCCAGGCGCCCACGAAGACCACGTACCGGGGCCTCGGCGTCTACTCCATGGCGCCGTCCTCCTCCGGCGGCACGACCGTCGGTGAGGCGCTCAACATCCTGGAGAGGACGGATCTGTCGAAGGCGAGCGACGTCCAGTACCTGCACCGGTTCATCGAGGCCAGCCGCATCGCGTTCGCCGACCGCGGGCGCTGGGTCGGCGACCCCGCCTTCGAGGACGTACCGACCAGGGAACTGCTGTCGCAGAAGTACGCCGACTCGCGCGCCTGCCTCATCCAGGACGACGCCGTGCTCACCAGTCCGCTCCCGCCCGGCGACCCACGCCACCCGGCGGCCTGCGACGCCGGCGGCACGGCGGCGCCGACGACGTACGAGGGGGAGAACACCACGCACCTGACCGTCGCGGACAAGTGGGGCAACGTCGTGTCCTACACGCTCACCATCGAGCAGACCGGCGGCAGCGGCATCACCGTCCCCGGGCGCGGGTTCATCCTCAACAACGAGCTGACGGACTTCTCCTTCGCCCCCGCCAACCCGGCCGTGCACGACCCGAACCTGCCGGGTCCGGGCAAGCGGCCGCGGTCGTCCATCTCACCGACCATCGTCCTCGACCGGCACGGCAAGCCCGTGGTGGCGCTCGGCTCGCCCGGCGGCGCGACCATCATCACCACCGTGCTGCAGACCCTCACCGGGTTCCTCGACCGCGGCCTGCCGCTCGTCGACGCGATCGCCGCGCCCCGCGCCAGCCAGCGCAACGCCGCCCAGACCGAGCTCGAACCCGGCCTCTACGGCAGTGAGACGGCCAAGAAGCTGGAGGCCATCGGGCACGCCTTCAGGCTGAACCCCGAGATCGGCGCGGCCACCGGCGTGCAGCGGCTGCCGGGCGGCAAGTGGCTCGCGGCCGCCGAGACGGTCCGGCGCGGCGGCGGTTCCGCGCAGGTGGTGCACCCGGCCTCATAGCTCCGCGGTGGGGGTGGGCGGCTGCGTACGGAACGCCAGCCGCCCGCCGTCCACGTCCACCGTCACCCGGTCGCCCTCCTTCACCCGGCCGTCGAGGAGCAGCCGCGACAGCTGGTTGTCGACCTCGCGCTGGATGGTGCGGCGCAGCGGGCGGGCCCCGTACTCGGGCTGGTAGCCGCGCTCGGCGAGCCAGTCGACCGACGCCCCGGTGAACTCCACGGCGATGCCCTGCGCGTGCAGCAGCCGACGGGTCCGCTCCAGCAACAGGTCCGTGATCTCCCGCAGTTGCTCACCGGTGAGCTGGCGGAAGACGACGATCTCGTCGATGCGGTTGAGGAACTCCGGCCGGAAGTGTTCGCGCAGCGGCCGCAGGATCTGCTCCCGCCGCGCCTCCTCGTCGGCGTCGGCTCCGCCCGACCCGAAGCCGATGCCGGCGCCCCGCCGGGTGATCGCCTCCGAGCCCAGATTGCTCGTCATCACGATGACCGTGTTGGCGAAGTCGACGGTGCGCCCCTGGGAGTCGGTGAGCCGGCCGTCGTCCAGCACCTGGAGCAGGATGTTGAAGACGTCCGGGTGCGCCTTCTCCACCTCGTCCAGCAGCAGCAGTGAGTACGGGTGCCGGCGCACCACCTCGGTGAGCTGGCCGGCCTCCTCGTGGCCGACGTACCCCGGAGGGGCGCCGACCAGACGGCTGACGGTGTGCCGCTCCTGGTACTCGCTCATGTCGAGGCGCACCATGCGCTCCTCGCTGCCGAACAGGGCCTCCGCGAGCGCACGGGCCAGCTCGGTCTTGCCGACGCCGGTCGGGCCGAGGAACAGGAAGCTGCCGATCGGCCGGTCGGGGCTGGCCAGCCCGGCGCGCGAGCGCAGCACCGCGTCGGCGACGACCCGTACCGCCTCCTCCTGGCCGACGATCCGCTCGTGCAGATGCGCCTCCAGGCCGAGCAGCCGGTCCTTCTCCTCCTGGGTGAGGCTCGCGACGGGGATGCCGGTCTGCCGGGACACCACCTCGGCGACGGCCTCGGCGGTCACCTCCAGATGCTGGCCCTCGTCGACCTCCTCGTCGCCCGACGCGTCCGCGATCCGCTGCTTCAGCTCGACGATACGGTCGCGCAGCCGGGTCGCCTCCTCGTACTGCTCGTCGGCGACCGCCTGGTCCTTGTCCCGGGCGAGCTGCTCGACCTCGCGCTCCATGGCCCGCACGTCGGTGCCCTTGGTGCGGGCGCCGAGGCGCACCCGCGCACCGGCCTGGTCGATCAGGTCGATGGCCTTGTCGGGCAGCCGCCGGTCGGTGAGATAGCGGTCGGACAGCTCCACCGCCGCCACCAGCGCCTCGTCGGTGTAGCGGACCTGGTGGTGGGCCTCGTAGCGGTCGCGCAGCCCGCGCAGGATCTCCAGCGCGTCCGCCACCGACGGCTCGGGCACCAGGATCGGCTGGAACCTGCGGGCCAGCGCCGCGTCCTTCTCGATCCGCCGGAACTCCTCCAGCGTCGTCGCGCCGACGATGTGCAGCTCCCCGCGCGCCAGCGGCGGCTTGAGGATGTTGCCCGCGTCCAGTGCCCCGCCCTCGCCGCCGCCACCCGCGCCGACGACGGTGTGCAGCTCGTCGATGAAGACGATCAGCCGGTCGGAGTGGGAGCGGATCTCACCGACGATGTTGTTGAGCCGTTCCTCGAAGTCGCCGCGGTAGCGGGTGCCGGCGACCACGCCGGTCAGGTCCAGGGCGACGACCCGCCGCCCGGACAGGACGTCCGGCACGTCGCCGTCCGCGATGCGCTGCGCGAGCCCCTCCACGATGGCGGTCTTGCCGACGCCCGCGTCCCCGATCAGCACCGGGTTGTTCTTGCCGCGCCGGGAGAGCACCTCGATGGTCTGCTCGATCTCGTCGTCCCGGCCGATCACCGGGTCGATACGGCCCTGCCGGGCCAGCTCGGTGAGGTCACGGCCGTACTTGTCGAGGGTGGGCGTGGCGGCGGGCCAGGGCCGCTCCGGGCGGGCCTGCGTCGCCTCCGGGGGCTCGGCGGGGCCGCCCGTAGGGGCGAATCGGGCCGCGTTCAGGATGTGCCCGGCCGCCGAGTCCGGGTTCGCCGCCAGGGCGCTGAGGACGTGCTCGGGGCCGATGTGGCCGGCGCCGCGCGAGCGGGCCAGATCGTGGGCGTCCAGCAGCGCGCGCTTCGCGGCCGGGGTGAGGGACAGCGAGGTCGGCGGGGGCGCCTCGCCCGGCGGGTGCTGGGCCGGGCCCGACCGTTCGTCGATCTCCGTGGCGAGCGAGTCGGGGTCGGCGCCGGCCCGGCTGAGCAGGGTGCGGGTGGGTTCCGTCGCGAGTGCCGCGCGCAGCAGGTGCTCGGTGTCCAGGTCGCGGCTGCCGTGCTCGGCGGCGTACTGGGCCGCGCCGCGGACCAGTTCCCTGGCCGGCTGACTGAGCAGTTGGCCGATGTTGATCTGGCGGGGGCCGGGGCGGGGCCCGCCGAAGAAGCGGGCCAGGAATTCCCCGAAGGGATCGCCCTCCGGGCCGATGTAGCCGCTGGTCATGGCGTTCCGTTCCATCGACTGCATTGCCGGTGCGGACGGGTTTCCTGTCCGGGCCGGGCTACACCACGATGGCACGTTCCGTAGGGGGCGGCATGTTCTGCGGGCCCGGTGCGGGTACGGGGTGCGGGGCGCGGTGCGCGGAAGACCGGGTGCCGGCGCCGGGTGCGGTCCGTGGACGGCCGGCCGCGCGGCACCCCGCGCCGCTCGTCCGGTGCGCCCCCTAACGCCGCTCGGTGAGGATCCTCGGTCCGGCGTCCGTGATCGCCACCGTGTGTTCCGCGTGGGCCGCTCGCGACCCGTCGTCGGTCCGCAGGGTCCAGCCGTCCGGGGCCGCGTGGTAGCCGTCGTGGCCGCTCGCGATCAGCATGGGCTCGATGGCGAGCACCATGCCGTGGCGCAGGGGGAGGCCCCGGCCGGGGCGGCCATCGTTGGGAACCGGGGGGTCCTCGTGCATACGGCGGCCGATTCCGTGCCCGCCGAAGCCGTCCGGGACGCCGTAGCCGGCCCTTCGGCAGACCGTGCCGATCGCGTGGGCGATGTCGCCGACGCGGTTGCCCACGACGGCCGCCGCGATGCCCGCCGCGAGGGCCCGCTCGGCCGTCTCGATCAGACGGACGTCCGCCGGGCGCGGCCGGCCCACGGTGAAGCTGATCGCGGAGTCGCCCGCCCAGCCGTTCAGCTGCGCGCCGCAGTCGACCGAGAGGAGGTCGCCGTCGCGCAGCCGGTAACGGGTGGGGATGCCGTGCACGATCGCGTTGTTCACGGAGGCGCAGATGACCGCCGGGAAGGGAGTGGGGGCGAAGGACGGCCGGTAGCCCAGGAAGGGCGAGGTCGCCCCCGCCTCGCGCAGCACGCCGTGCGCCACCTCGTCCAGCTCCAGCAGGGAAACCCCCACGTCGGCGGCGTCCCGTACGGCCGTGAGGGCGCGGGCGACGACCTGGCCCGCCTCGTGCATCGCGTCGATCGACGTGTCCGTCTTCAGCTCAACCATGCCAATTACTATACCGGTATTAGAATGGCGGCATGGTGCGCACCCCGTTGACCCCCGAAGAACGTGAACGCGGCGAGCGGCTCGGCCGGCTGCTCCGCGAAGCCCGCGGCGGGCGGAGCATGGCCGAGGTCGCGGCGCGGGCGGGCATCTCCGCCGAGACGCTCCGCAAGATCGAGACCGGCCGTGCCCCCACCCCGGCCTTCTTCACCGTCGCCGCGCTCGCCGGTGCGCTCGGCCTGTCCATGGACGAGCTGGCGGGGCGGTGCGTGCTCGCCGAGGTGTCCGGGGCGGGGCTGTGAGGAGTCGGCCCGTGGTGGGCGGCCTGTGCGGGGTCGGCCTCCGCGGGGTCAGCCGCTCTTCCCTTCGCGCAAGGGACGGACGGGCGCAATGAGCCCCTCGCGTCGCCGTGGAAAAGTGCTCGTAGCCGTGCTGTAACACGACTGGTGTTTTCTACGGACCGGAGTGTTCCGGTCGGGCGGGAGTCGAGCGATGACTGTGGATCGACTCCCGGGCCAGGTGCGGGAGTTCGCGAACTACCTGGACGGCCTGCTGGCACGCCTGGACCAGGGGTCCGGCTGGTGCGCGGTGTTCTGGCAGCGCGACCCGGACGGCATGCGGGCCTGCCTCGACGGACACGAGATGCCTCCCTGGGACGTCGTCGAGGCGCTCCTCCAGGACCTCGCCGCCGCATACGGCACCGCGGTCGCCGCACAGGAGGCGGAGCGGGCCCGTCCGTTGCACATCGCCGCCCTCGTCGCCCACGACACCCGGCCCGGCGCCCGCGACGCGCTCGGCGACCGGCTCGACGTCATGCTCCGCGAACAGCGCTACGCCGTCGAACGGCAGGCCGAACTGGGCCGCCTGCTCGCCGCGGCCACCACCCGTGAGGAGGTCGAGGCCCTCCGCCTCGACCTCGCCTGGGCCCACGACGACCACGAACGCGCGACCGCCCGCTGCGCCGAACTGCGCTACCGCCTCGCCGAGCTGGACCGGCGCGCGGGCGGCGGACCGGCGCGGCAGATCCCGCGGACACGGCCCGGCGGGGCCGGCGCCGGCCACCAGGCCTCGACGCACGCCGAGGCCTGGGACTTCGCGGAGGGGAACCACGCCGCAGGGCACCAGGAGGCCTCCCGGCCCGCCCCCGCCGAGGTCGCGGCCCCGACCGCCCCCTCCGCCCCCAAGCAGCGCAAGCGCCGTCGTGGCGGCGCCCGTTTCGCCGGGGTGGCCGAGGAGGAGGCCGCCCCCGTCGTCGTACCGCCCGCCGCCGAGGCCGTACTGCCCGCGCCCGCGGCCGCACCCCGCCGCACCCCGCGCGGCGCCCGCTACGCCGGGGCGGCGGCGGAGGCGGAGCGGCGGCCCGCGCCGCAGGCGGAGCCGCAGTTCGACGCGGCGGCCCGGCGGGAGAGCGCCGACGCGGTGACGCGGCTGGTCGGACTACGGGCCGAGGGACGCAGCGGTGAGGCACACGCCCTGCTCGTCGAACTCGCCCACTGGCCCGCCACCCGCATCCCGCTGCTCGCCGCCGACCTCCAGCGCGCCGGCCTCACCGCCGACTGGACGACCCTGGTCTGGGAGGCCGCCTCACTGCCCGCCGACCGGCTCGTCGCCGCGGCGGACGCCCTGGTCGAGGCAGGGCGCACGGCCGACGGGGAGCAGATCCTGCGCCAGGGCGTCGCCCGCCCGGCCGAGGAGATCGGGGAGGCGGTACGCGCTCTGGTGACCCAGGACCGCCACCGCGAGGCACGCGCCCTCCTCGACGCCTACGTCCGGGTCCGCACCCCCGAGGAGGCCGCCCGCAGCGCCGCCCCCGACCCCCGGATCCTGGTCCCCTTACTCCTGGAGGCCGCCCGCGAAGTCTCCCCCGAACGTCACTGGGACCTGATCCACGCCCTCCGCGTGGCGGGCTTCACCGCCTGAGCGGACGCGGGGGGACTCCGCCCCGGCTCCGTACCCCGACGGAGTCGCGACTCACCCACAGGAGTGTGAAACGGGAACGACTCCGCCGGTTGACGCCGATGGTCTTGGCAAGGCCGTCACGGAGGCTTACGTTCGTGCCTCTACGGCCTGCTTCTACGGGCGTAGAGGCTCTGACGTCCCGTCGAAGGAGCAGCTCATGGCCAACGTCGTACGTGCCGCCCTGGTCCAGGCGACCTGGACCGGCGACACCGAGTCCATGGTGGCGAAACACGAGGAGCACGCCCGCGAGGCGGCCCGGCAGGGCGCGAGGATCATCGGTTTCCAGGAGGTCTTCAACGCCCCCTACTTCTGCCAGGTCCAGGATCCGGAGCACTACCGCTGGGCCGAGCCGGTGCCCGACGGGCCGACCGTGCGGCGTATGCGGCAGCTCGCGCGGGAGACGGGCATGGTGGTCGTCGTCCCCGTCTTCGAGGTCGAGCAGTCCGGTTTCTACTACAACACCGCGGCCGTGATCGACGCCGACGGCACCTACCTCGGCAAGTACCGCAAGCACCACATCCCGCAGGTCAAGGGCTTCTGGGAGAAGTACTACTTCCGGCCGGGGAACGTGGGCTGGCCGGTCTTCGACACCGCCGTCGGCAAGGTCGGTGTGTACATCTGCTACGACCGGCACTTCCCGGAGGGCTGGCGGCAGCTCGGTCTCAACGGCGCCCAACTCGTCTACAACCCGTCCGCCACCCACCGCGGCCTGTCCGGCTACCTGTGGCGGCTGGAGCAGCCGGCGGCGGCCGTCGCCAACGAGTACTTCGTCGCCGCGATCAACCGGGTCGGCGTCGAGGAGTACGGCGACAACGACTTCTACGGCACGTCCTACTTCGTCGATCCGCGGGGGCAGTTCGTCGGCGAGGTCGCCAGCGACAAGACCGAGGAACTCCTCGTCCGCGACCTCGACTTCGACCTGATCGAGCAGGTGCGGCAGCAGTGGGCCTTCTACCGCGACCGCCGCCCCGACGCCTACGAAGGGCTGGTGCAGCCGTGACCGACGACCTCTACGCCCGCCACCGCGACGTCCTGCCGGACTGGCTCGCCCTCTACTACGACGACCCGCTGGAGATCACCCACGGCGAGGGCCGCCACGTCTGGGACGCGCGGGGCAACAAGTACCTCGACTTCTTCGGCGGCATCCTCACCACGATGACCGCGCACGCCCTGCCCGAGGTGACCAAGGCGGTGAGCGAGCAGGCCGGGCGGATCATCCACTCCTCCACGCTCTACCTCAACCGTCCGATGGTCGAACTCGCCGAACGCGTCGCCCGGTTGAGCGGCATCCCCGACGCCCGCGTCTTCTTCACCACCTCCGGCACCGAGGCCAACGACACGGCCCTGCTGCTGGCGACGACGTACCGACGCAGCAACACCGTCCTGGCGATGCGCAACAGCTACCACGGCCGCTCGTTCAGCGCGGTCGGCGTCACCGGCAACCGCGGCTGGTCCCCGACCTCCCTCTCCCCGCTCCAGACGCTGTACGTGCACGGCGGCGTCCGCACCCGCGGCCCGTACGCCGCGCTGAGCGACGACGCGTTCATCGCGGCGTGCGTCGAGGACCTGAGGGACCTCCTCGGCCACACCCGCCCGCCCGCCGCGCTGATCGCCGAGCCGATCCAGGGCGTGGGCGGCTTCACCTCACCACCGGACGGACTGTACGCGGCGTTCCGTGAGGTGCTGAACGCGCACGGGATCCTGTGGATCGCCGACGAGGTGCAGACCGGCTGGGGCCGCACCGGCGAGCACTTCTGGGGCTGGCAGGCGCACGCCCAGAACGGCCCGCCGGACATCGTCACCTTCGCCAAGGGCATCGGCAACGGCATGTCCATCGGCGGGGTCGTCGCCCGCGCCGAGATCATGAACTGCCTGGACGCCAACAGCATCTCCACCTTCGGCGGCACCCAGATCACCATGGCCGCCGGCCTCGCCAACCTCACCCACCTGCTGGAACACGATCTCCAGGGCAACGCCCGGCGCGTCGGCGGACTGCTCATCGAACGGCTGAGGTCCGCCACCGCCCAGGACCCCGGAGTGCGGGAGGTACGCGGACGCGGGCTGATGATCGGCATCGAGCTGGTGCGGCCCGGCACCGACCGGGCCGACCCGGACCGGGCGGCCGCCGTGCTGGAGGCGGCCCGCTCCGGCGGCCTGCTGATCGGCAAGGGCGGCGGGCACAGCACCAGCGCCCTGCGCATCGCCCCGCCGCTGTCCCTGACCGTCGCGGAGGCCGAGGAGGGCGCCGCGATCCTGGAGCACGTGCTGAGGAGCACCCAGTAGCCCCACCCGAGCGAGGGAAAGAGCACCCATGTCCACCACCTTGGAGCACTGGGGACCCGTGGAGCCCCTGGAACCCGCCCTGTCGGTCCGGCAGGTCCTCTCCCTGGAACGCGTGCTGGCCGGGGAGCCCGAGGTGGTGGCCGGCGCCGCCCAGCTCGACCGCCCGGTGCGCTGGGTGCACGTCGCCGAGGCCGCCGACGTCGGGGTGATGCTCAGCGGCGGCGAGATGGTCCTCACCACCGGCGTGCTGCTCGCCGGTGACGAGGGCAAGCAGGCCGAGTACATCCAGTCCCTGCACCGCGCCGAGGCCGCCGCCGTCGTCCTGGGCCTCGGCCGCGCCTTCCCCGCCCCGCCGGACGTGATGCGGCGCGCGGCCGAGCGGTGCGGGCTGCCGATGGTCGTCCTGCACCGGCCCTTCCCCTTCGCCGAACTCACCGAGGAGGTCCAGTCCCGGCTCGTGCGGCGCAAGTACGCCGCCGTCAGCCTCTCGGAGACCGTCCGTACCGCCCTCACCGGGCTCATCACCGCCGGCGCGCCGCTGCAACGCCTCCTCGACGAGATCGCCCAGCACAGCGGCTGTCCCGTCGTCGTCACCAACCTCGCCCACCGGGTGCTGGCCACCGCGGGGGAACGGCCGGCCGTCGACGACGTGCTGCGCGACTGGGAGCGCATCGCCCGCCAGGCATGGGGGCACCACCCAGGCCTTTCAGGCACTGGGGGAGGCAGCGAGGGCGACGGCTGGATCCGCGCCGAGCTGGGCGGGCGCGGCGAGCGATGGGGGCAGATCATGCTGTGCGGGTACCGCGGCGACACCGCCGGCGGGCGGCTGCTCGCCGACCGGGCCGCCGAGGCCCTCGTCCTGCACCGCATGCTCGGCGGCACCTCCGCCCACACCTGGGAGGAGCAGTCCGCGCAGGGCCTGCTCACCGACCTGGTCTCCGGCGTCGTACCGGCCCGGCAGTTGCTGCCGCGCGCCCGGGCGGCGGGACTCCCGGTCAACCGGCGCACCTTCGTGCCGCTCGTCGTCCGCGACGGCGACCCCGCCCAACTCGACCGTATGCTGCGCCTGTTGGGACTGCCCGGTCTGGTCGCCGAGCTCGCCGACGGGGCCACCGCCGTGCTGCTCAGCCTCGCCCGCGACCAGGACGCCGAGGCGCTCGCCGCGCACTTCGCGGCCCGGCTGCGCACCGAGTCGGGGGAGGCCCGCACCGTCGTCGCCGCGGCCGACGCCCGCACCGTCTGGGACGAGGTGCCCGCCGGGCTGCGCGAGGCCCAGCACGTCGCCGACGCCGTCGCCGACTCCTCCACCGCCCTCGACCTGCCGGCCGTCGTCCGTCTGCGGGACGTCCATCTGCGCGGCCTGATCCGGCTGCTGCGGGACGACCCGCACGTGCAGTCCTTCGCCGAGCGGGAACTGGACGGGCTGCTGCGCGCCTCCGGCGAGGACCTGCTCGCCGTCCTGCGCACCTACCTGGCCACCGGCCGCAACAAGTCCCGCACCGCCCAGCTCCACCACGTCTCCCGGCCCGCGCTGTACCGCCGGCTGGAGGCCATACAGACGCGCCTCGGAGTGGACCTCGACGACTTCGAACAGGCCGCCTCGGTGCACATCGCACTCCTCGCGCATGACGCGCAACAGAGCTGAAACACGCCACGACCTGGGAAAACGGTGGTGAAACATGGGCTCACGACAGGGTGACACCGTGGCACGCCACACGCCCGCAGACGTGACACGGTGCAACTCAAAGACGACTTTCGGACTTCCTAGCCTTCTCGCACACCGAGCGACCGGAGGTCCCGATGAGCAGAGTGATCCGCGCCGCCGTCTTCCAGACCGCGTGGACGGGCGACAAGGAATCGATGATCCAGGTGCACGAGCAGGCGGCCCGGGACGCGGCCGCGCAGGGTGCTCAGGTCCTGTGCTTCCAGGAGCTGTTCTACGGACCGTACTTCTGCCAGGTCCAGGACAAGGCGTTCTACGAGTACGCCGAGCAGATCCCCGACGGCCCGATCGTCAAGCGGTTCCAGGCGCTCGCCAAGGAGCTGGGCATCGTCCTCGTCCTGCCGATGTACGAGGAGGAGCAGCCCGGCGTCCTCTACAACACGGCCGCCGTGATCGACGCGGACGGCTCCTACCTCGGCAAGTACCGCAAGCACCACATTCCCCAAGTGCCGGGATTCTGGGAGAAGTTCTACTTCCGGCCCGGCAACGCGGGCTGGCCGGTCTTCGACACCAAGGCCGGCCGGATCGGCGTCTACATCTGCTACGACCGCCACTTCCCCGAGGGCTGGCGCGCCCTCGGGCTGGAGGGCGCGGAGATCGTCTTCAACCCGTCGGCCACCTCACGCGGCCTGTCGGCCTACCTGTGGCAGCTGGAGCAGCCGGCCGCCGCCGTCGCCAACGAGTACTTCGTCGGCGCGATCAACCGGGTCGGTGTCGAGGAACTGGGCGACAACGACTTCTACGGCACCTCGTACTTCGTCGACCCGGAGGCCCAGTTCGTGGGCGAGGTGGCGAGCGACAAGGAGACCGAACTCGTCGTGCGCGACCTGGACCTGGCCAAGCTGCGCGAGGTCCGCGACCGCTGGCAGTTCTACCGCGACCGCCGCCCGGACGCGTACGGCCCGCTGACGGCACCGTGACCCACGTGGCTCCCCGCGCGCCCGTCCTTCAGGCGCGCGGGGAACCGCGCGATCCACCACAGACAACCCGCAGGCGATCAACTACCGCTCCGGAGACGGAACATGAGCAGCCGTAAAATCATCCGCGGCGGCCTCGTCATCACCGCGTCCGACGAGATCCACGCCGACGTCCTGATCGAGGACGGCCGTATCGCCGCCCTCGCCGCCCCCGGCACCCCGGCCGCCGAGGCCTGGACCGCCGAGCAGGTCATCGACGCGACCGGGAAGTACGTCATCCCGGGCGGCGTCGACGCCCACACCCACATGGAGCTGCCGTTCGGCGGCACCTTCGCCTCCGACACCTTCGAGACCGGCACCCGGGCCGCCGCCTGGGGCGGCACGACCACCATCGTCGACTTCGCCGTGCAGAGCGTCGGCCGCACCCTGCGCGAGGGCCTGGACGCCTGGCACGCCAAGGCCGAGGGCAACTGCGCGATCGACTACGCGTTCCACATGATCGTCTCCGACGTGAACCAGGACACGCTCAAGGAGATGGACCTGCTGGTCGAGGAGGGCGTGACCTCCTTCAAGCAGTTCATGGCCTACCCCGGGGTCTTCTACAGCGACGACGGGCAGATCCTGCGCGCCATGCAGCGCTCCGCCGAGAACGGCGGCCTGATCATGATGCACGCCGAGAACGGCATCGCGATCGACGTCCTCGTGGAGCAGGCGCTGGCCCGGGGGGAGACCGATCCGAGGTACCACGGCGAGGTCCGCAAGGCCCTGCTGGAGGCCGAGGCCACCCACCGTGCCATCAGGCTCGCCCAGGTGGCCGGGGCACCCCTGTACGTCGTGCACGTCTCGGCGATGGAGGCGGTCGCCGAGCTGGCCAAGGCGCGCGACGAGGGGCTGAACGTCTTCGGCGAGACCTGCCCGCAGTACCTGTTCCTGTCCACCGACAACCTCGCCGAGCCCGACTTCGAAGGCGCGAAGTACGTGTGCAGCACCCCGCTGCGGCCGAAGGAGCACCAGGCGAAGCTGTGGCGGGGGCTCAGGACGAACGACCTCCAGGTGGTCTCCACCGACCACTGCCCCTTCTGCTTCGTGGGCCAGAAGGAGCTGGGCCGGGGCGACTTCTCCAAGATCCCCAACGGTCTGCCGGGCGTGGAGAACCGTATGGACCTGCTCCACCAGGCAGTCGTCGACGGGCACATCTCGCGCCGCCGCTGGATCGAGATCGCCTGCGCCACCCCCGCCCGGATGTTCGGCATGTACCCGAAGAAGGGCACGATCGCCCCGGGCGCCGACGCCGATGTCGTGATCTACGACCCGCACGCCGAGCAGGTCCTGTCCGCCGAGACGCACCACATGAACGTCGACTACTCGGCGTACGAGGGCAAGCGGATCACCGGCCGCGTCGAGACGGTCCTGTCGCGCGGCGAGCCCGTCATCACCGAGCGGGAGTACACCGGACACGCCGGTCACGGCGTCTACACCCCGCGCTCCACCTGTCAGTACCTCATCTAGGGAGTGGTGCCATGGACTTCGGACTCGTCCTGCAGACCGACCCGCCGGCCTCGCGGGTCGTCAGCCTCATGAAGCGCGCCGAACGCAACGGCTTCACGCACGGCTGGACCTTCGACTCCGCCGTGCTCTGGCAGGAACCGTTCGTGATCTACAGCCAGATCCTGGCGAACACCAGCAGGCTGAAGGTCGGCCCGATGGTGACCAACCCGGGCACCCGTACCTGGGAGGTCACCGCCTCCACCTTCGCCACCCTCAACGACATGTTCGGCAACCGCACCGTGTGCGGCATCGGCCGCGGCGACTCCGCGATGCGCGTCGCCGGCCGCAAGCCCAACACCCTGGCCCGCATCAGCGAGGCCATGAAGGTCATCCGTGCCCTCGGCCGCGGCGAGGAGGCCGACCTCGGCGGTACGGCGATCAGGTTCCCGTGGATCGGACCGGACGCCGAACTCCCCGTCTGGATGGCCGCGTACGGCCCGAAGGCGCTGAAGATGACCGGCGAGGAGGCCGACGGGTTCATCCTCCAGCTGGCGGACCTCTACCTCACCGAGTACATGGTCAAGGCGGTGAAGGACGCGGCGGTCGCCGCCGGCCGCGACCCCGCCGAGGTCACGATCTGCGTCGCCGCCCCCGCCTACGTCACCGAGGACGACTCGCCCGAGGCGCTCGCCCATGCCCGCGAGCAGTGCCGCTGGTTCGGCGGGATGGTCGGCAACCACGTGGCCGACCTGGTCGCCAAGTACGGCGAGCACTCCGCGGCCGTACCCGAGGAACTCACCGACTACATCAAGGCCCGCGAGGGCTACGACTACTCCCACCACGGGCGCGCCGACAACCCCGACACGGCGTTCGTGCCCGACGAGATCGTCGACCGGTTCTGCGTCATCGGACCGGTCGAGAAGCACATCGAGAAGCTGAACGCGCTGCGCGAGCTGGGCGTCGACCAGTTCGCCGTGTACGACATGCACGACGCGCAGGAGAAGGTCATCGACGCGTACGGCGCGCAGGTGATCCCGGCCCTCAACGGCTGACCCGCCCCCGCAGTCCCGCTCACCTCCCCTCCCCCCACTCCTGTTCTCCCCTCCTCCGCCGTCCCGGGGGAGGGGGCCGGAGCCCGCACGGCCTTTCCGGATCCACCCCTCGTTTGATTGGCCTGCCCATGACCGACACCGCTCCCACGGCCATACCGCCGACCTCCCAAGTCACCCTCGCCGACGGCCGGGTGGAGATCGCTCCTGGTTCGCCGCAGCCCAGCGGCCCCTACGCCAACGAGGACCTGCTCCCGGTCCCCGTCGAGAAGCGCACCTGGACCACCTACAACTTCTCGGCGCTCTGGGTCGGCATGGCCCACAACACGGCCTCGTGGACGCTCGCTTCCGGTCTCATCGCCGTCGGCATGGACTGGAAGCAGGCGGTGTTCACCATCGCGCTGGCCAATGTGATCGTGCTGGTGCCGATGCTGCTCACCGGCCACGCGGGACCGAAGTACGGCATCCCCTTCCCGGTGTTCGCGCGCGCCTCCTTCGGTGTCCGCGGCGCCAACCTCCCCGCCGTCGTACGGGCGTTGGTGGCGTGCGGCTGGTTCGGCATCCAGACCTGGATCGGCGGCGAGGCGATCTACTTCCTCGCCGGGAAGCTGATCGGCGACGGCTGGACCGACGCCGGGAAGATCGGCGGCTACGCCTGGACCATGTGGCTGTCGTTCGCGATCTTCTGGGCGATCCAGGTGGCGATCATCTACCGGGGCATGGAGACCCTCCGCCGCTTCGAGAACTGGGCGGCGCCCTTCGTGCTCGTCGGCGCGCTCGTGATGCTGGTCTGGATGAGCGACAAGGCGGGCGGCTTCGGCCCGCTGCTGGACCAGCCGTCCAAGCTCGGCTGGGGCGGCGACTTCTGGAAGCTGTTCTGGCCGTCCCTCATGGGCATGATCGGCTTCTGGTCCACCCTGTCGCTGAACATCCCCGACTTCACCCGGTACGGCAGAAGCCAGAAGGCGCAGACCTGGGGACAGGCGCTCGGCCTTCCCACCACGATGACGTTGTTCGCGCTGCTGTCGGTCATGGTCACCTCCGGCTCGCAGGCCGTGTACGGCGAGACGATCTGGGACCCGGTCCAGCTGGCCGCCAAGACGGACAACGTGGTGGGTCTGCTGTTCGCGCTGGTGACGGTGCTGGTGGCGACCCTGTCGGTGAACATCGCCGCCAACCTGGTCTCACCGGCGTTCGACTTCTCCAACATCGCGCCCCGCAGGATCAGCTTCCGCGCCGGCGCGCTCGCCACCTGCGTCCTCGGCGTGCTGATCTTCCCGTGGAAGCTGTACTCCGACCCGCAGGGCTACATCTTCACCTGGCTCGGTCTGGTCGGCGGTCTGCTCGGCACGGTCGCCGGCATCCTCATCGCCGACTACTGGATCCTGCGCCGCGCCCGCCTCGACCTGGCCGACCTGTACCGCACGGGCGGCCGCTACTGGTACGACGGCGGCTGGAACTGGCGGGCCGTCGTCGCGTTCGCCGTCGGCGGGGTGCTCGCCGTCGGCGGCGCCAGCTTCAAACCGCTGATCGACGGCCGGCCCGTCCCGGCACTGGAGCCGCTGGCCGACTACGGCTGGGCCGTGGGCCTGGGCACGTCGATGGTGCTGTACCTGGCGCTGATGCTGCTCGGAGGCCGGCGGAACGACACGGTGTGACGCCTACGGCGGCACCGCACCGGGGCGGCCGGCGGGGGAGACCCCGTCCGGCCGCCCCGGCCGTTCGCGATGCCGTGCGGTCTCAGCCCGCGGTGGCCTTCAGCGCGGCCACCGCCTCCTTCGCCGCCTCGATGGCGCCCTTGTTGATCTCGTCGGTGCCGGGCGCCTTCTTCGTCTCGAAGTCGCTGCCGTTGTAGGTGACGACCACCAGCGCGTTGGCCACCCGGGCGATCACCGTGCCCTCACGGGTCTGCTGCTTGTCCTCGGTGGTGAGGTTCACCACCGAATAGCCCTCGTCCCCGAGACCCGGCACGGCACCACCGCCGCTCTTCTCCCCGGTGCGCTCCTTGTACGAGGTCTGTGCCGCCTCGTCCGAGTCCATGAGCTCGAAGGAGACGTCCAGCCAGCGGTAGTCGTAGCCCTTGAGGGCGTTCCAGGAGCAGGTGCGGCGCACCGTGCTGTCCGTCGACGGGATCTCCTTGCCGGCCGTCTTGGCGCCCGGCACCAGCGAGGAGACCGTCTTCGCCGCCACGCTCGTGCACGGCGCGGGAGCGGCGGCGTACGTCTTGGTCACCGCCGTGGAGGAGGGCGCGGACGCCGACTGGGACTGGGTCTTCGGCGTGTCCTTGGCCGCGGTGTCCTGCGTCGGGGTCAGCGGCCCGGACGACATCGCCCAGCCGGCACAGGCCAGCACGGCCACCGGGGTCAGACGCGCGGTGAGGGCGAGCGGCAGAGGGAGAGAGCGCACGGCGCACTTTCGTGGGGGACGGTGCGGACGAGGTCCGCGATGCGGACGGGGGACGCCAGTGTCACACGAGTCCTTGTGGGGCGGAAGTGCGAACTCGCTCCGTGGCGGCGCGGTGACGGGAAGCGTCCCCTCAGGCCGCCCCGTCCCCGCGCAGGAACCGGCGCAGCCGCCGCAGCGGCCAGGTGTTGATCACATCGTCCGGGGTGAGCCATCCGCGCTGGGCCATGCCGACGCCGTAGCGCAGGTGAGCGAGATGGACGACGGAGTGGGCGTCGGTGTCGACGGCGAACTTCGCCCCGTGGCCCTTGGCGCGGAGGATGTCCTCGTCACCCAGGTCGAGGCGGTCGGGCTGGGAGTTGATCTCCAGCGCGGTGCCCGTGCGGGCGCAGGCGGCGAACACCTCGTCGAGGTCGGCGTCGATGCCCGGCCGCTTGCCGAGCAGACGGGTGGTGGGATGGCCGATGAGATGGACGCGCGGGTTCTCGCAGGCACGCACCAGCCGCCGGGTCATCGCCGCCCGGCCGATACCGAAGTGGGAGTGGACCGAGGCCACGCAGAGGTCGAAACCCCGCAGGAACTCGTCGGGCCAGTCCACCTCGCCGTCCGGGTCGATGTTGAGTTCGGTGCCGTGCAGCAGCCGCATCCCGTGGTGGACGCCGTCCAGCGACCGCACCCGCTCGCGCTGGGCGAGGATCTTCTCGTCCGTCATGCGCTGCATGTACATGTTGGGCGCGTGGTCGGTGACCGCGTAGTACGCGTAGCCCCGCTCGGCGGCCGCCGCCACCATCTCCTCCAGCGGCGCCAGACCGTCGGTGAGATCGGTGTGGGTGTGCAGATCGCCCTTGATGTCGTCCTCCGTCACCACCTCCGGCAGCTCGCCGCGCAGGGCGGCCTCGATCTCCCCGCGGTCCTCGCGCAGGGTGGGCGCGATCCACGGCAGGCCGAGCCGGGCGTACACCTCCTCCTCGGAGCGGGAGGCGACCCGCCGTCCGCCCTCGGTCTCGAACAGGCCGTACTCGGAGAGCTTCAGCCCCGCGTGGACGGCGATCGTGCGGGTGCGGATGTTGTGCGCCTTGGAGCCGGTGAAATATTGCAGGGCCGCGCCCCACGCGTCCGGCCGCACCACCCGCAGATCGACCTGGAGGCCCTTGACGGTCCGCACGGAGGTCTTCTTCTCGCCGTGCGCGAGGACCTCCGCGGTGGACGGCAGCCCGGTGAGCGCCGCCATGAAGGGAGCCGACCGGGCGGCGGCGACCAGGATGTCGATGTCGCCGATGGTCTCCCGCATACGGCGCAGCGACCCGGCGTGGGCACAGCGGTCACAGCCGGCGATCCCGGAGAGCTCACCGACGATGTCCTCGGCCTGGTCCATGGCGGCGCTCAGCAGGATCCGCTCGCCCGCGCGCTGCATCAGTGCGATGCCGCGCAGGATGTTCTCCTCGGTCTTCTCCCCGAAGCCCTTCAGATCCCGCAGCTTCTCCGCCTTGATCGCGTCGGTCAGCTCCTCCACCGAGGAGATGTGCAGATCCTCGTAGAGCGTCATGGCCTTCTTCGGGCCGAGGGTGGGGATGGTGATCAGCTGCCGCACCCCCGCGGGAATCGTGGCCCGCCGCTCCTCGACCGCCGTGACGGTGCCGGTGCGCAGGTACTCGACGACCTTCTCGGCGATCGACCGGCCGACGTTCGGGATCTCCCGCAGAGCGGCGGGATCGAGGCGGGAGACGTCCGCGGGGTAGCCGCCGATCGCGCGGGCGGCCTTCTCGTACGCACGGGCCTTGAACGCGTCGCCCCCGGTGATGGCGATGAGGTCCGCGTACTCCTGGAGGAGCGCCTCGACCTCCTCGTTGGGCCGGGCCATGTCTCACAGTCTAGGAACCGGCCGCGGCCCGTGTCCTGCCCGCCGCCGGCCCGCAGCGGTGCGCATCCGGCCCGCGCAGGAGCGAGGATGGAGGTGCGGTGCGGGCACCGCGTCGCCCGCACCCCATCCCTCCCGGGTGAGGAGGTCGGGTCGTGTTGTTCATGGATCGTCGGGATGCCGGCCGGCAGCTCGCTGCCCGGCTGGAGCAGCTGCGTCTGAGGGGCGCCGACGTGGTGGTGCTGGGGCTGCCCAGGGGCGGCGTCCCGGTGGCCGCGGAGGTCGCCGAGGCGCTGGGCGCGCCGCTGGACGTCTGTCTGGTGCGCAAGCTGGGCGTGCCGTACCAGCCGGAGCTGGGCATGGGCGCGATCGGCGAGGGCGGGGTACGTGTGATCAACGACCAGGTGGTGCGCTCGGCGCGGGCCACCCCCGATGATCTGGCCCGGGTCGAGGAACACGAACGGGAGGTGCTGGCCGCCCGCGCCCGGCGCTACCGGGGCGGACGCGAACCGGTCCCCGTCGAGGGCCGGACGGTACTGGTGGTCGACGACGGGGTGGCCACGGGGTCGACGGCGCGCGCGGCCTGCCGGATCGCCCGCGCCCGGGGCGCGGCACGGATCGTGCTGGCGGTCCCCGTGGCCCCGAAGGACTCGACCAGGCGGCTGGCCGACGACGCCGACGACGTCGTCTGCGTGCACACCCCGTGGGACTTCTACGCGATCGGCCAGTTCTACGACGACTTCTCCCAGACCGGCGACGAGGAGGTCGTCGCCTGCCTCGATGCCGCTCTCGCCCGCCGGACCGCGCCGGATCCCGCCCGGTCCGAGGACCGGGAGGTGGACGTGCGGGCCGGCGCCACGGTGCTGGGCGGGCGGTTGACCCTGCCCGACGGCGCCACCGGCGTCGTGGTGTTCGCGCACGGCAGCGGCAGCGGCCGGCACAGCCCCCGCAACCGGTTCGTCGCCGACGCGCTGCACCGGGCCGGGCTCGGCACCCTGCTGTTCGACCTGCTCACCGAGGAGGAGGAGAGCGACCGGGCCAACGTCTTCGACACCGGGCTGCTGGCCGGCCGTCTGGCGGACGCCACCGACTGGCTGCGCGGACGGCCCGGGACCGAAGGGCTCCCCGTCGGGTACTTCGGCGCCAGCACCGGCGCCGCCGCCGCGCTGTGGGCGGCCGCCGAACCGGGCGCGCGGATCGCCGCGGTGGTCTCCCGGGGCGGCCGGCCGGACCTGGCGGGGCCACGGCTGTCGGCGGTGCGGGCGCCCACGCTGCTGATCGTCGGAGGTGACGACGACGTGGTGCTCGGCCTCAACCGGACGGCACAGGCCGAGCTGCGCTGCGAGAACCGGCTCGCGGTCGTCCCCGGCGCCACCCACCTCTTCGCCGAACCCGGCGCGCTGGAGCAGGTGACCGAGCTGGCCCGGGACTGGTTCACCGACCACATGGCCCCGCTGTCGCACGCGACGGCCTGACCGCCCGCGACCATGAGCGTCACCCTGTCCCTCTGCGGTGACGTGATGCTGGGCCGGGGCGTCGACCAGATCCTCCCGCACCCGGGAGATCCGGCGCTGCGGGAGACGTACGTCCGCGACGCCCGCGCCTATGTCGAACTGGCGGAGGCGGAGAACGGGCCGATCCCCCGGCCGGTCGGCTTCGACTGGCCCTGGGGCGAGGCGCTCGACGTCCTCGACCGGGCCGCGCCCGACGTCCGCGTTCTCAACCTGGAGACCAGCGTCGCGCGGGACGGCTCCTTCGCGCCCGGCAAGGAGGTCCACTACCGGATGCATCCCGCCAACCTGCCGTGCCTGGCCGCCGCCCGCCCCGACGTCTGCGCGCTGGCCAACAACCACGTCCTCGACTTCGGGCACCCCGGACTCGACGAGACACTCACCGCCCTGGCGGGCGCCGGGCTCAGGACGGCGGGAGCGGGCCGTGACGCCCGGGAGGCGAGGCGGCCGGCGATCGTCCCCGTGCGCGGCGGCGGCCGTGTGCTGGTCTTCTCCTGCGCGATGCCGTCCAGCGGCGTCCCACCGGAGTGGGCCGCGACCGGCCGGCGCGGGGGAGTGGATCTCGTGGCCGGGCCGTCCGCCACCGCCGCGGCGGAACTCACCGACCGCGTACGGCGGTCGAGACGACCGGGCGACACCGTGGTCGTCTCCGTCCACTGGGGCGCCAACTGGGGCTTCGCCGTCTCCCGCGACGAGGTCCGCTTCGCCCGCGCCCTCGTCGACGGCGGAGCGGACGTGGTGCACGGACACTCCTCGCACCATCCGCGCCCGATGGAGGTGTACCGGGGACGGCCCATCCTGTACGGGTGCGGCGACTTCGTCGACGACTACGAGGGAATCCGCGGATACGAGCGGTACCGGGACGACCTGCGGCTGCTGTACCTCGTCACCCTCGGCGCGGCAGGCACCCCCGCCGAGGTGCGGATGGTGCCCTTCCGGGCGCGACGGATGCGGCTGGAGCACGCCTCGCCCGAGGACACCGAGTGGCTGCGGGCCACCCTGGACCGGGTCAGCCGGGCCCACGGCGGCCGGATCGACCGTGGGCCCGGCGGCACGCTGACCCTCCGCTCGTAGACACCCGCGCATGCCCGGCCCGCGCCTGCGGTAGGGAGAGGAGGGCGAACCGACCGGCAGGCGCGAGCAGCGAGGTGAGAGGTGTTCACCACCCGTCCCACTCTTCAAGGCACGTTCGGCATGGTGTCCTCCACGCACTGGCTGGCCTCCCAGTCCGCGATGGCCGTCCTGGAGGACGGCGGCAACGCCTACGACGCCGTCGTGGCCGGCGCCTTCGTGCTGCACGTCGTCGAACCGCACCTCAACGGCCCGGCCGGTGAGGTCCCCGTCCTGCTCGCCCCGGCCGGCGGCGAGGTACGCGTGCTGTGCGGGCAGGGTGTCGCCCCGGCCGGCGCGACCGTCGCGCACTACCGGGGGCTCGGCCTGGACCTGGTGCCCGGCACGGGCCCGCTGGCCGCCGCCGTCCCCGGCGCGTTCGACGCCTGGATGCTGCTGCTGCGCGACCACGGCACCAAGTCCCTCGACGACGTCCTGAAGTACGCCGTCGGATACGCCGAGCACGGGCACCCGCCCGTGGAGAACGTGGGCGCGACCGTGGAGACGGTACGGCAGCTGTTCGAGACGGAGTGGACCTCGTCGGCGGAGATCTACCTGCCGGGCGGGAAGCCGCCCCGGCCCGGCGTGCCGCTGCGCAATCCCGCCCTCGCCGCCACCTGGAGGCGGCTGCTCGCCGAGACGGCGGGCGCGGGGGACCGGGAGGCGCGGATCGACGCCGCGCGGCTGGTGTGGCGCACCGGGTTCATCGCGGAGGCCCTGGTCCGGCAGGCGGCACGGCCCACGACGGACACCAGCGGCGAGCGCCACACCGGCACCCTCACCGCCGCCGACCTCGCCGGCTGGTCCGCGACCTACGAGACACCGGCGGCGTACGACTGGAACGGCTGGACCGTGTGCAAGGCCGGACCGTGGAGCCAGGGCCCGGCGTTCCTCCAGCAGCTCGCCCTGCTCCCGCCCGAAACGCCCGCGTACGGCTCCGCCGACTACGTCCATCTGCTGATCGAGGGCTGCAAGCTCGCCATGGCCGACCGGGAGGCCTGGTACGGGGACGCGGCCGGGGCCCCGCCGGTCCCGCTGGGGGAACTGCTGTCGCCCGAGTACAACGCCGCCCGGCGGCTGCTGATCGGCGACAAGGCCTCCTACGAGCTGCGGCCCGGCGCCCCGGGCGGGCGCACCCCGCGGCTGAGCGCCCACGCGCGCGTGGTGGTCACGGACGAGCCCGGCTTCAGCCCTCTCGGCGCGGGGGAGCCGACCGTCGCGAAGAGCCCGCTCTCCCCGGTGCCGGGGGAGCCGGAGACCACCGCCGAGGGCGCCACCCGCGGCGACACCTGCCACATCGACGTCGTCGACCGCTGGGGCAACATGGTCGCCGCCACCCCCAGCGGCGGCTGGTTGCAGTCCAACCCGGTCGTGCCCGAGCTGGGCTTCCCGCTCGGCACCCGGTTGCAGATGACCTGGCTGGACGAGGGCCTGCCCAACACCCTCACGCCCGGCCGCCGCCCACGCACCACCCTCACCCCGTCGATCGCGCTGCGCGACGGGGTCCCCGTGCTGGCCTTCGGCACGCCCGGCGGCGACCAGCAGGACCAGTGGCAACTGCACTTCTTCCTCGCCGTCGCCCACCACGCGCGCGTGCGCGGCGGACTCGACCTCCAGGGCGCGATCGACGCCCCCAACTGGCACAACGACGGATTCCCCGGCTCCTTCTACCCGCGCGGCATGCGCCCCGGCAGCGTGACCGTCGAGTCCCGCATGCCGGCGGACGTCGTCACCGCACTGCGCCGCCGCGGCCATGACGTCACCGTCGGCCCCGCCTGGTCCGAGGGCCGCCTGTGCGCGGTCGCCCGCGATCCGCGGACGGGCGTGGTGTCGGCGGCGGCGAACCCGCGAGGGATGCAGGGGTATGCGGTGGGGCGGTGACGGGCGCCACGGGCGGGCGCCGCCCGCGTCCGTGTTCCGGCCGAGCGCGCTGTTCATGCCGATTCCATCCGGAGTGCACCACAGGGGCGGGGGTTGTCAGTGGCACGTGGTCTCATGGGGGGCATGATCGAAGAGACGGAAACCATCGACGAGTTTCTCGCCCACCACTCGACCGACGTCGAGGAAGCGGTCCGCAAGGCCGCGGCGGCCGAGATCATGCCCCGCTTCCGGCAGCTCGCCGACGACGAGGTCGCCCAGAAGAGCGGCCCCCACGACCTGGTCACGGACGCCGACCGCAACGCCGAGCTGTACCTCACCGACGTTCTCGGCTCCCTGCTGCCCGGCTCGGTCGTCGTCGGCGAGGAGGCGGTCGACGCCGATCCGGCCGCGTACGACGCGATACGGGGCGACGCCCCCGTGTGGATCGTCGACCCGATCGACGGCACCCGGCAGTTCGTGCACGGCGACGACGGCTTCTGCACGCTGGTCGCCCTCGCCCGGCACGGCGTCGTGCTCGCCTCCTGGACCTACGCCCCGGCCCGCGACCAGCTGGCCACGGCGGTGCGGGGCGGCGGCGCCTTCCTGGACGGCGAGCGGCTGTTCGCCGGCCGGCCCGAGCCCGGCCGCGACCTGACGGTCGCCACCTCCCACCCCGACTACACCACCGATGAGCAGAAGCACGCCCTGCTCGGACTGTGGGCGGACGGCGTCGCACCGCGCGCGTGCGGATCGGCCGGCCTGGAGTACCTCGCCGTCGCCCGCGGCACGTTGGACGCCACGGCCTTCTCCTGGGAACTCGCCTGGGACCACGCGGCCGGGCTGCTGCTCGTCGAGGAGGCGGGCGGCGCCCATCTCACCCTCACCGGCGAGCCGTTCCGCCTCGCGGGCGGCAACGCCCTGCCCTTCACGACGGCCCGGGACGCGACGACTGCCCGCCGAGTGGTGACCCTCCTGTCGAACGGGCGACCCTGACACCCCGACCAGGTCGGCGTCCTGACCACGACGACCACGCCACCTCGGCGACTGGCCTTCTGGCTACCCGGGTCCCTTGGCCTGGCGGGCCTGCCGGGCGTCCTGGCCTTCTGGCTACCCGGGTCCCTTGGCCTGGCGGGCCTGCCAGGCGTCCTGGCCTTCTGGCCACCCCGGTCCCTCGGCCTGGAGGGCCTCCTGGCGTCCCGGCCTCCCGGCCACCCCGGCCCCCGGCCTCCTGGTGTCTCCAGGTCTCCCTCGCCCCGGTCGATGCCCCGCCGGCGTCCCGGCCCCCGCGCCGTCCTGCTCGTTCGAGCCCCGGCATATCCTGATCCCCCAGGCCACCGGCTGACGAAGGGGTCCGAAGTGCCGTCGATGCTCGATGCGGTCGTGGTGGGAGCGGGGCCGAACGGGCTGACCGCTGCCGTGGAGCTGGCCCGCCGCGGTTTCTCCGTGGCGCTGTTCGAGGCGCGTGACACCGTGGGCGGCGGTGCCCGCACGGAGGAACTCACCCTGCCGGGCTTCCGCCACGACCCGTGCTCGGCCGCGCATCCGCTCGGCATCAACTCCCCGGCGTTCCGCGCGATGCCGCTGGAACGCTACGGCCTGGAGTGGCTGCACGCCGACCTGCCCATGGCGCACCCCTTCCCGGACGGCACCGCCGCCGTGCTGTCCCGGTCGGTCGCCGAGACGGCCGCCTCGTTCGGGCCGCGCGACGCGGGCGCCTACCGCCGACTGGTCGAGCCGTTCCTGCCCAAGTGGGACACGCTCGCCCGGGACTTCATGTCCCTGCCGCTCACCGCGCTCCCGCGCGACCCGGTCACCCTGGCCCGCTTCGGCATGGTCGGCCTGCCCCCGTCGAGCTGGCTGATCCGCCGCTTCCGTGACGAACGGGCCAGGACCCTCTTCGCCGGCCTGGTCGGGCATGTCATGGCCCCGCTCAGCGGCTTCGCCACCGGCGCGATCGGCCTGGTCTTCGCCCTCGCCGCGCACGCCCGCGGCTGGCCCGTGGCCCGCGGCGGATCCCAGTCCGTCTCCGACGCGCTCGCCGCGTACCTGAAGGACCTCGGCGGCACCATCCACACCGACTACGAGGTCAAGCGCCTCGACGACCTGCCGCCCGCCCGCGCGTACGTCTTCGACACCTCGCCCGCCGCCCTGGCCCGGATCGCCGGCCTCGGCCGCTACTACGAGGGCTACCGCTACGGCCCCGGCGTCTTCAAGGTCGACTACGCGCTGGACGGCCCGGTCCCGTGGACCGCGAAGGAGGCGCACTCCACGACCACCGTGCAGATCGGCGCCAGCAGCACGGAGATCGACACCGCCCTGCGCGCGGCGTCCCGGCAGGGCCGCGCCCCCGAGCGGCCGTTCATGATCACCGTGCAGCCCAGCGTCGTCGACCCCACCCGCGCCCCGGACGGCAAGCACGTCTTCTGGGCCTACGGCCATGTCCCCAACGGCTGGACCGGCGACCTCACCGACGCCCTCGAACGCCAACTGGAGCGTTTCGCCCCGGGCTTCCGCGACCGCGTCCTGGCCCGCGCCACCGCCGGCCCGCCCGAACTCGCCGCCCGCAACGCCAACTACGTCGGCGGCGACATCGGCACCGGCGCGGTCTCCGGCCTCCAGATCATGCTGCGCCCCAAGCTGTCCCTGTTCCCCTACGGCACCCCGCACCCGGCCGTGTTCATCTGCTCGCAGGCCACCCCGCCGGGCCCCGGCGTGCACGGCATGTCCGGGCACAACGCGGCCAAGGCCGTCTGGCGCAGACTGCGCCAACAGGACCGCTGATGCGGAGGCAACAGCAGCGCCGGACCGGAGAGTTCCCCGCCGGTTCCCCCAACGGCCCGCTATTACACCGTCGTTGGGCGGTTCCGACGGTGATTTTGGTGTTGCCTTCGCCACGTCGATCCGGATCACCAGAGGAGTGTGAAAGTTCAAGCAGGGTGAGTAGGGTGCGGACATGAAAGATCGGAAAGCGGCCCTCCGCTCCGACTCCGCCTCCTCCGCGCGCCTGCGGGACCTGGCCCACCTGGTGCGCGCACCGGCAGCGCTGAGCGTCCCGGGCGACGTACTCGCGGGAGCCTGCGCCGCCGCGGCTCCCTTCTCCCCCCGCACTCTCGGCGTGATGGGCTCGTCCGTCTGCCTCTACTGGGCGGGCATGGCCCTCAACGACTACGCCGACGCCACGGTCGACGCGGTGGAGCGCCCCGACCGCCCGGTGCCCTCGGGCCGGGTGCCGCGCCGCACCGCCCTCGCCGTCGCGAGTGCCCTCACCGCCGCGGGGCTCGGGCTCGCCGCCCTCTCCGGCGGCCGCCGCAGCCTCCTCGGCGCGCTCCCCCTCGCGGGCGTGGTCTGGGCCTACGACCTCGGGCTGAAGGACACCGCGGCCGGCCCGGCGGCCATGGCGGGCGCCCGCTCCCTCGACGTCCTGGCCGGCGCCCTGGCCGCGCCGAGGACAGGGCTGCCCGCACGCACCGCCCTGCGCCGGGCCGCCGCTCCCGCCGCGCTGGTCGGCGCCCACACCTACACCCTGACCGTCCTCAGCCGTCACGAGATCGCCGGCGCCCCCGCCCGTCTGCCCGCCACCACCCTCGCCGTCTCCACGGCCACCGCGCTCGCCACGGCGGGCCCGGCCGCCCGCACGGTCCGCCGCCACCTCGCGGACCGCCGTACCCCGGGCGACCGAGGGGCGACCGCGCCCGCCGCCGCCCTCGTCACCGCCGGCGCGGCCCTCACCTACCTCGGCACCTACGGAACGGCCCAGCTCAGGGCCGTCCGCAAGCCCTCCGGGGAGAACGTGCGGCGGGCCGTCGGCGCCGGGATCCTCGCGCTGATGCCGTTGCAGGCGGCGCTGACCGCACGGGCCGGAGCCCCGGCCGCCGCCGCGGCCCTCGGCCTCGCCCACCCCCTCGCGCGCCGGCTCGCCCGACGCGTCTCACCCACCTGACCGCCCAGCCCCACCCCACCTCAGCGTGAGGAACGCCGGCATGGAAGCACCCCCCACCGATCTGACGTTCGGCTACGGCACCAACGGCTTCACCCACCACAGGCTCCCCGATGTCCTCGCCGTCCTCGCCGACCTCGGCTACGACGGCGTCGCCCTCACCCTCGACCACGTCCACCTCGACCCGTACGCCGAGGACCTGCCCCGGCAGGTGGCCGCGCTGGCCCGAAGACTCGCGCGCCACGGCCTCGACGTCACGGTCGAGACGGGCGCCCCCTATCTGCTCGACCCGTACGGCAAGCACCTCCCGACGCTGATGTCCGACGGCGCCGAGACGAGGATCGACCTGCTGCGGCGCGCCGTCCGTATCGCCGCCGACCTCGGCTCGCCCACCGTCCACCTGTGCAGCGGCCCCACCCCGCGGGGGCTGCCGGAGGCGGACGCGTTCAAGCGGCTCGCGGCCGGGGTCGGGACCGTGCTGGAGACGGCGGAGAAGTACGGCGTGTCGCTCGCCTTCGAACCCGAGCCGTACATGTGCGTCGACACCGTAGAGCGCTGTCTGCGGCTCGCCGAACTGCTCGGCGGACACGAGCTGTTCGGCATCACCCTGGACATCGGACACGCGCACTGCGTGGAGGAGCCGTCCCTGCTGGAGTGCGTCCGGCTGGCCGCTCCCCGGCTGCTGAACGTGCAGATCGAGGACATGCGGCGCGGAGTCCACCAGCACCTCGAATTCGGCGCCGGAGAGATCGACTTCCCGCCCGTGCTGGCCGCCCTGCGCGCCCTCGGCCACCGCGGCCTGGTCTCCGTCGAGATCCAGGGCGGCTCCCTGGACGCCCCCGACGTGGCCCGCCGCTCGATCGAGTTCCTGCGCGCCGCGGCGGCCTGACCGCCCCTCCCTCACCCCAGCCCCCTCCCGCCCCACCGGAGGTCGCCCGTCATGCCCACCGCCCTCCTCACCGCGACGTTGTCGCCGCCCGCCCGCCGCTGGCTCGACCAGGCCGTCGCGAGCGTCACCGCCCGGCCCCCGGCGATCCGCGCCCTGTTCCCCGCCGCCCGAAGACACTGCGGGCAGGCCCGCCTCGACGCCCACTGGACCACGGACGAAGCCGCCCGGGCCGCCCTGCTCACCGCGCTGCCCCTGCGCGGACAACCGCTCCGCGACGAACTGGCCGCCCTCCAACGGCACGGCGACCCGGCCGAACAGCGCGCCGTCCTCAAGGCGTTACCCCTCCTCGACGAGCCGCTGGCCGACCTCGCCCTGCCCCTGGTCCGCGAGGCCCTGCGCAGCAACGACACCACCGTCGTCGAGGCCGCCCTCGGCCCCTACGCCGCAGCCCGGCTCCCCGACGCCGAGTACCGTCAGGCCGTCCTCAAGTGCGTCTTCTGCGAGATACCCCTCGACCGGGTCAGCGGCCTGCCCGCCCGCGCGGACCGTGAACTGGCCCGCATGCTGGCCGACTTCGCCCACGAACGCACCGCGGCCGGACGGGACGTGCCGTCCGACGTCTGGCCCCTGGTGCGTGCCTTCCCCGAGGTCGCGGACACCGTCGCCACCCGGGCGCGGCTGCTCGCCCCCACCCGCCCCGAGGCGGCCGCCCGCGCCCTCGCCGCCGTCGGTGCCGCCCCCGAGCTCCCCGCACCTCTCACGGAAGAGGCCTGACTGTGCGCATTTTCGACCCGCACATCCACATGACGTCCCGCACCACCGACGACTACGAGGCCATGTACGCCGCCGGAGTCCGCGCCGTCGTCGAACCCGCCTTCTGGCTCGGGCAGCCGCGCACCTCCCCGGAGAGCTTCTACGACTACTTCGACGGGCTGCTCGGCTGGGAGCCCTACCGCGCCGCCCAGTTCGGCATCCAGCACTTCTGCACCATCGCCCTCAACCCCAAGGAGGCCAACGACCCCCGCTGCACCCCCGTGCTGGACGAACTCGACCGCTACCTCGCCAAGGACCGGGTCGTCGCCGTCGGTGAGATCGGCTACGACTCGATGACCCCCGAGGAGGACGAGGCACTCGCCCGTCAGCTCGGACTCGCCGTGGACCACGACCTGCCCGCACTCGTGCACACCCCGCACCGCGACAAGGCCGCCGGCACCCGCCGCACCCTCGACGTCATCCGTGAGTCGGGCATCGCCCCCGAACGCGTCGTCCTGGACCACCTCAACGAACTCACCGTCGGCATGGCCCTCGACAGCGGCTGCTGGGCGGGCTTCTCGATCTACCCGAGGACGAAGATGAGCGAGGAGCGGATGGTGGAGATCCTCCGGACGCACGGCACCGACCGGTTACTGGTCAACTCCGCTGCCGACTGGGGCCGTTCGGACCCGCTCAAGACCCGCAGGACCGCCGACGCGATGCTCGCCGCGGGCTTCGACGACGACACCGTCGACAAGGTGATGTGGCGCAACCCCGTCGCCTTCTACGGACAGAGCGGCCGGCTCGAACTCGACGAACCCGAGCCGGACGAGACGTCCACCTTCCAGGGCAACTCCATCCGGCGCGGCGGGGAGTGAGCGACCCCATGCGCTTCAAACATCCCGACGGCACCACCGTCCACCTCGGCTACTGCAGCAACGTCCACCAGGCGGAGGACCTCGACGGAGTCGTCGGCCAGCTCGCCTCCCACGCCCAGCCCGTGCGCGAGCGCCTCGGCGTGGGCCGGCTCGGCATCGGGCTCTGGCTCGCCCGTGACGTCGTCACGGAACTCATCGCGGACACCGGACAGTTGACGCGACTGCGTGCCGAACTGGACGCTCGCGGCCTGGAGACCGTCACCCTCAACGCCTTCCCGTACGCCGGTTTCCACCGCGAGGTCGTCAAGAAGGACGTCTACCTGCCCGACTGGGCCGACGAGGCCCGGCTGGAGCACACCCTCGACTGCGCACGTGTCCTCGCCGCGCTCATCCCGGACGACGCCGAGCGCGGCAGCGTCTCCACCCTGCCGCTGGCCTGGCGCGCGCCCTGGTCCGCCGAGCGCGCCGACACCGCCCGCCGTGCCTTGGACCGGCTGGCCGCCGGGCTCGCCGCCATCGAGGCCGGCACCGGGCGCCGGGTCCGCGTCGGCTTCGAACCGGAACCCGGCTGCGTGGTGGAGACGACCGCGCAGGCGGCCCGGGAACTCGGCGGCCTGGACCCCGAACGGCTCGGTGTCTGCCTGGACGCCTGCCATCTCGCCGTGCAGTTCGAGGAACCGGCGGCCGCCCTCGAGCGGCTGGCCGACGCCGGACTGCCAGTCGTCAAACTCCAGGCGTCCTGCGCCGTCGAGGCCGCCGACCCCACTGACCCGGCCGCCCGGGCGGCCCTGCGCAGGCTCGCCGAACCCCGGTTCCTGCACCAGACCCGCACCCGGCGCGACGGCGAGGTGCTCGGCGTCGACGACCTGCCCGACGCCCTGGAGGGAGCGCTGCCCGACACCGGCCCCTGGCGCGTGCACTTCCACGCCCCGCTGCACGCCGCACCCGAGCACCCCCTGCGCACGACCTCCGACCAGCTCGACGCCGTGCTCGCCGGGCTCCACGGCGGGCCCACCGCCGTCTGCGACCACATCGAGGTCGAGACCTACACCTGGTCCGTCCTGCCCGAACCCCCCACGGGCCTCCCCGGCGGCATCGCCGCCGAACTAGCCTGGATACGCGGCCGGTTGACGGCCCATGGCCTGAAGGAGGAGGAAGCCGCATGACCACAGGCTCCCGTCGCCCGGTCGTCGTCCTCGACATCGTCGGGCTCACCCCGCACCTGCTGCGCCACATGCCCGCCGTCGCCGCCCTGGGCGAGCGGGGCTTCCGGGCCCGTCTGGACACGGTGCTGCCCGCCGTCACGTGCACCGTCCAGTCCACCCTGCTGACCGGTGAACTCCCGTCCGTGCACGGGGCGGTGGGCAACGGCTGGTACTTCCGCGACCTCGGCGACGTCCTGCTGTGGCGGCAGCACAACGCCCTCGTCGGCGGCGAGAAGATCTGGGAGACGGCCCGCCGGTCCGACCCCGGCTACACGGTCGCCAACGTCTGCTGGTGGTACGCGATGGGCGCCGACGTCGACTGGACCGTCACCCCGCGCCCCGTCTACTACTCCGACGGCCGCAAGGAACCCGACTGCTACACCTGGCCGCCCAGCCTGCACACCGAACTCACCGACCGGCTCGGCCCGTTCCCCCTGTTCACCTACTGGGGCCCGAGCGCCGGCCTGCCCTCCACCCGCTGGATCCTGGCTGCCGCCCGCCAGATCTTCGACGACCACCAGCCGGACCTGACCCTGGTCTACGTCCCGCACCTCGACTACGAACCCCAGCGCACCGGCCCCGACTCGCCCGAGACGATCCGCGCGGCCCGCCAACTGGACGCCGCTCTCGGCCCGCTGATCGACCACTTCCTGCGGGCCGGAGCCACCGTCGTCGCCCTCAGCGAGTACGGCATCGCCCCCGCCTCCCGCCCCGTCGACATCAACCGCGCGCTGCGCCGCGCCGGACTCCTCCACGTCCACACCCAGGACGGCATGGAGTACCTCGATCCCTGGACCTCCCGCGCCTTCGCCGTCGCCGACCACCAGATCGCCCACGTCTACGTCCGCGACCCCGCCGACACCGAGACCGTCACCCGGATCCTGCGCGAGCTCGACGGCGTGGACCAGGTGCTGGACGACGCCGGCAAGAAGGCCCACGGCCTGGACCACGAGCGCTCCGGCGAACTCGTCGCGCTCGCCGACCCCGACGCCTGGTTCACGTACTACTACTGGCTCGACGACGACCGCGCCCCCGACTTCGCCCGCCAGGTGGAGATCCACCGCAAGCCCGGCTACGACCCCGCCGAACTCCTCTGGGACGCGACCGTCCCGGCCGTGAAACTGCGCGCCGCCGGCTCGGTCCTGCGCAAGAAGCTCGGCTTCCGCTACCGCATCCGCACCGTCCCGCTGGACCCGGCCGGCGTCCGCGGCAGCCACGGCCGGCTCCCGGACGACCCCGACCACACCCCCGTACTGCTGTGCTCCGCACCGGAGGGGACCCGGGACGCGTACGCGGCGACCGAGGTCAAGTCCCTGCTGCTCGACCTGGCCGGCCTGGGGGAGCAGCCGGCCTGACCGCGGCTCGCGCTCACCGCCCGCCGAGCGTGTGTCCACTGGTATAGAGAGCCGCATGACCACCATCACCCTCGTCCAGGGCGACATCACCCGGCAGACCGTCGACGCCATCGTCAACGCGGCGAACTCCTCCCTCCTCGGCGGCGGAGGCGTCGACGGCGCCATCCACCGCCGGGGCGGCCCCGCGATCCTCGAGGACTGCCGCAGGCTCCGCGCCTCCCACTACGGCAAGGGCCTGGCCACCGGCCAGGCGGTCGCCACGACCGCGGGCGATCTCGACGCCCGCTGGGTGATCCACACCGTCGGCCCCGTGCACAGCACGACCGAGGACCGCTCCGCCCTCCTCGCCTCCTGCTACCGCGAGTCCCTGCGCCTCGCCGACGAGTTGGGCGCCCGCACGGTCGCGTTCCCCGCCGTCTCCGCCGGCGTCTACGGCTGGCCGATGGACGACGCCGCCCGCGTCGCGGTGCAGACGGTGCGAGCCACGGAGACGAAGGTCGAGGAGGTCAGGTTCGTCCTCTTCGACGAGCGGGCGTACGACGCGTTCGCCGCGCAGCTCCGCTGACAAGGTCACGGTTCGGGTCCGCCGTTGTCGCGCGCCCGCGTGCGGGCGTCTGCGCGGACCGGTTGTGGCGCGAGAGCGCGGCCATGGTCGGCGTCGCCGGTGGTGAAACGGGGGGGGTGTGTCAGTCCGTGATGACGGCGTCGCGGTGGATCCACTCGGGGCTGTGGGCCGCCTTGTACATGAAGTCGGCGACGTCCGCGCGGCTGATCGTCGGGTTGCCCTTCATCGGGAGACGCTCGCCGACGCGGTAGCCGCCCTTGGCGGGGCCCTTGGTCAGCATGGTCGGGTAGACCAGCGTCCAGTCCAGGCCGCTGGAGCGGATCGCTTTCTCGGAGACCGCCTTGTTCGCGTAGATGTTCCGCAGGAACGTGCTGTACATGACCTTCTGCACGGCGCTCGCCGAACGGAAGGTGTCACCCACGCCGAACGACGACAGCCAGACCAGGCGGGACACTCCCACTTCCTCGGCCGCGCCGATCACGGCCGTGGCGGCGCGGGTGAACAGGTCGTCGGCGCGCACGGATGTGCTCCTGCCCAGGGCGGAGATGACGACGTCCTGCCCGGTCATGGCCTTGGCGACATCGTGGTGCGAGGTGGCGTCTCCGGCGACCACGGTGACCTGGTTCGCCAGGTCCTCCAGCGCCTCCGGCCTGCGCGCCAGCGCTGTGACCCTGTCGCCGGACCGAAGGGCCAGGTCGACGACGTGGCGACCGGTGGGGCCGGTCGCACCGAGGATGAGCAGATTCATGGCGAGGGCACCTTCTGCGTGAGGGAGGGGTGTGGGGAACGCCCCGGTTGCCGCCGAGCGTCCAGGGCGGGGCGCGGGCTATAAGCGGACAGTTGTCCGCCTTGAGGAATGTACCGGACTGCTGTCCGCTTAACAAGCGATGGTCACGCGGATCAGGCACGAGCGGGTTGTGGAAGGGTGCGGGAGCGACGCTCACGCCGCTGCCGGCTCGTCGCCTCCCCGGCCACCGCCGGGCAGCCGCGCCGGCCCAGCTCCGAGACAGTCACCACCGGCGAGGTCATCGCCGTGACCGGCGGCGGGACGGACACCCGCTGACGTGCGTCGCACACCGGGCCGGCCCGCTTCCCGGGGCGGCGCTCACACCGCCCACCCCCCCACCTGTGCGCCGCGCTTAACCGCCCATGATCGGCCGAGGAGACCTCCGTGTAATCAACGTTCCGTATGGTCACGGAAGGTCGAAACCGGGCCGATGATCGGATAGGGGGCGCCTGTGGCCGCACCGGACTCGCGGACCGTCGACACCACCAAGGTGCGGACGGTCTGCTCGTACTGCGGTGTCGGCTGCGGCATGGTCCTCGACATCGGCCGCGGCCCAGACGGACGCCGTACGGTCCTGAAGGCGTCCGGGGACAAGGAACACCCCGCGAACCTCGGCCGGCTCTGCACCAAGGGCGCCACCACCGCCGACATGCTCGCCGCGCCCGGCCGGCTGACCACCGCCCTGGTCCGCCCGAACCGCGGGGAGGAGCCGCGGCCCACCCCCGTGGACGCGGCGGTCGCCGAGACCGCCCGACGGCTGCGGGCGATCGTCGACGAGCACGGGCCCGACGCGGTCGCCCTGTACGTCTCCGGCCAGATGAGCCTGGAGGCCCAGTACCTGGCCAACAAGCTCACCAAGGGCTATCTGCGCACCAACCAGATCGAGTCGAACTCCCGGCTGTGCATGGCCAGCGCCGGCACCGGCTACAAGCTCTCCCTCGGCGCCGACGGGCCGCCCGGCTCCTACGACGACCTCGACAAGGCGGACGTCTTCCTCGTCATCGGCTCCAACATGGCCGACTGCCACCCCATCCTCTTCCTGCGGATGATGGACCGGGTGAAGGCGGGCGCCAAGCTGATCGTCGTCGACCCCCGCCGCACCGCCACGGCCGCGAAGGCCGACCTGTTCCTCCAGGTCAGGCCGGGCACCGACCTCGCCCTCCTCAACGGTCTGCTGCACCTGCTGCACGAGAACGGGCACACCGACCCCGACTTCGTCGCCGCGTACACCGAGGGCTGGGAGGCGATGCCCGCCTTCCTCGCCGACTACCCGCCGGCCACCGTCGCCGGGATCACCGGCATACCGGAGGACGACCTGCGCGAGGCCGCCCGGCTGATCGGCGAGGCGGGGGAGTGGACCAGCTGCTGGACCATGGGCCTCAACCAGTCCACCCACGGCACCTGGAACACCAACGCGCTGATCAACCTGCACCTCGCCACCGGCAAGATCTGCCGCCCCGGCAGCGGCCCCTTCTCCCTCACCGGCCAGCCCAACGCCATGGGCGGCCGTGAGATGGGCTACATGGGGCCGGGACTGCCCGGCCAGCGGTCCGTGCTCGTCGACGCCGACCGCGCCTTCGTCGAGGACCTGTGGGGTCTTGAGCCCGGCACGATCCGCGCCGACGGCGTCGGCAAGGGCACCGTGGAGATGTTCCGCAAGATGGCCGACGGCGAGATCAAGGCCTGCTGGATCATCTGCACCAACCCGGTCGCCTCCGTCGCCAACCGCAGGACCGTCATCGAGGGCCTGGAGGCCGCCGAGTTCGTCGTCACCCAGGACGTCTTCGCCGACACCGAGACCAACGCCTACGCCGACGTCGTCCTGCCCGCCGCGCTGTGGACGGAGAGCGAGGGCGTCCTCATCAACAGCGAACGCAACCTGACCCTCGCCCGGCCCGCCGCCGACCCGCCCGGCGAGGCGACGGCCGACTGGCGCCTGATCGCCGCCGTCGCCCGCGCGATGGGCTACGAGGAGGGCTTCTCCTACGACAGCGCGGAGGAGATCTTCGCGGAGATCACCCGCGCCCACAACCCGCAGACCGGCTACGACCTGCGCGGAGTGACGTACGAGCGGCTGCGCGCCACCCCCGTCCAGTGGCCCGCCGCCACGCCCGACGGCCCCGCCCGCAACCCGATCCGGTACGTCGGCGACGACGGCTCGCTCACCTTCGCCACCCCCTCCGGCCGTGCCGTCTTCCACCCCCGCCCGCACGTCCCGCCCGCCGAGATGCCGGACGACGACTATCCGTACGTCCTGAACACCGGCCGTCTCCAGCACCAGTGGCACACCCTGACCAAGACCGCCAAGGTGGCCAAGCTCAACAAGCTCGACCCGCGCCCCTTCGTCGAGCTGCACCCCGAGGACGCGGCCGGGCTCGGCATCGCCGACGGCGACTCGGTGGAGGTCGCCTCCCGGCGCGGGCGCGCCGTGCTGCCGGCCGTGGTCACCGACCGGGTGCTGCCCGGCTCCTGCTTCGCGCCGTTCCACTGGAACGACCTCTTCGGCGAGTACCTCAGCGTCAACGCCGTCACCAGCGACGCCGTCGACCCGCTGTCCTTCCAGCCCGAACTGAAGGTGTGCGCGGTGTCACTGACGAAGGTGACCACGCCGGTCAGCGTGCACACACCGGCCGTGGACCCCCCGCTGCCACGGAACCAGCCGATCGTCCCCACCGCCGTCCACCCCTCCGCCGCCTCCGTCTTCGGCCTGGAACCCGCCCCGCCGCCCGTCCTGACCGAACGCGAACGCCAGTACCTGGTCGGGTTCCTCGCGGGCATCCCGGCCGGCGCCCCCGGCGTCCCCGTGCTGCCGCCGGACGCCCCCTTCAGCCCCGAACACGCCCTCTGGGTCAACGGCACCCTCGCCGGCATGTACTCCCGCGCCGCCACCGCCGTCCAGCGGGAACGGGGCCGGCGGGTGGTGATCCTGTGGGCCTCGCAGACCGGCAACGCCGAGGAGTTCGCCGCCACCACCGCCGAGCGGCTCACCGCCGGCGGCCACACCGCATCCCTGGTCGCCATGGACGAGGCCGACCCCGCCGCCCTGCCCTCCGACGCCGACCTGCTGCTGATCACCAGCACCTTCGGCGACGGCGACGCACCCGACAACGGCTCCGGCTTCTGGGACAGCCTCACCGCCCCCGACGCCGGCCGCCTGGAAGGCCGTCGCTACGCCGTCCTGGCCTTCGGTGACTCCTCGTACGACGACTTCTGCGGTCACGGACGGCGGCTCGACGACCGGATGGACGAGCTGGGCGCCGTACGGCTCGCGCCCCGCACGGACTGCGAACCCGACTACGCACCGCAGGCGGAGGCCTGGCTCGACCAGGTGCTCATCGCGCTCAAGGAGGCGCGGGGGGCGGAGCCGAACGGCGCGCCCGAGCACGGTGGGCCGCCCATGGCGGCGACCGTCGCACCGGCCGCACCCGCCGCCCCGCCCGCCGCCGCGCCCCGCTCCCGGCGCCCCGCCCCCGTCACCGCCCGCCTCGTCGGCAACCGCCTGCTCAGCCTGCCGGGCTCGGGCAAGGAGGTGCGCCGCTTCACCTTCGACACCCGTGACAGCGAGACGCCCCTGCTCTACGAGGCCGGCGACGCCCTGGGCGTGCGCCCCCTCAACGCCCCGGACCTGGTGACCGAGTGGCTGGCGGTCACCGGACTCGACGCCCAGGCCGCCGTCCGGGTGAACGGCGTCGGCGAGGTCCCCTTCGAGGAGGCCCTGCTGCGCCATCTCGACATCACCCGGGTCAGCCCGGCCCTGCTGCGCTTCACCGCCGACCGCACCCGCGACCCGCGCGAACTGCGCAAGCTGCTGCGCCCCGACAACAAGGGCGAGCTGGCGAGGTGGTCCTGGGGCCGGCAGGCCGTCGACGTGGCCGCCGAGTTCGGCGTCCGGGCCGACGCCCAGGAGTGGGCCGACACGCTGGGACGGCTCCAGCCGCGCCTGTACTCCATCTCCTCCAGCCCGCTGACCGACCCCCACCTGGTGTCGCTCACCGTCTCCGTCGTGCGGTACGAGAACCTCGCCGGCCGGCCGCGGCAGGGCGTGTGCTCGCCGTTCCTCGCGGACGCCGGGCCGGGCACCGAGGTACCCGTCCATGTGCAGCGCTCCCCGCACTTCCGGCCGCCCGCCGACCCGGCGACCCCGATGGTGATGGTCGGCCCCGGCACCGGCGTGGCGCCGTTCGTCGGATTCCTGGAGGAGCGGCGGGCCCGCGGCCACCGGGGGCGCAACTGGCTGTTCTTCGGCGAGCAGCGCCGGGCGACCGACTTCTACTACGAGCAGGAGCTGACCGCCCTCCTGGCCGACGGCACCCTCGACCGCCTGGACACCGCTTTCTCCCGCGACCAGCGGGCCAAGGTCTACGTCCAGGACCGGATGCGCGAGCACGGCTCCCACCTGTGGTCCTGGCTCCGGGACGGCGCCCACTTCTACGTCTGCGGCGACGCCTCCCGCATGGCCAAGGACGTCGACCGGGCACTGCGCGACATCGCCGTCGTCCACGGCGGTCTGGGCGAGGAGGAGGCGGCGTACGTCAAGCAGCTCGCCGCCGACAAGCGGTATGTGCGGGACGTCTACTGACGGGCCGTCACCTGCCGCGGCGGTCACCGTCAAGTCACCTTGCGCCGAAGTCGGACGGAATTCGGCCATCCTCGGTCCACCTATGTTCGATTTCCCAACAGTAACGGACAAGATCTGACGCACCCTCCGTCCGTGCAGCCGCACGGTTCGCCCCGAGGAAGGTCATGGTCATGTCGCAGCCGCACGTGTCGTCCATGGACCGGCCGGACCATCCCCCGCGGATGGTCGTCAGCCGCCGTCGTCTCCTCGAAGGGTCGGCCGCCGTCCTCGGCGCCCTCGCCCTCTCCGGCCCCCTCACCGCCCACCGGGCGGCCGCGGCGGACGGCACCCCGGAGTGGAACGGCCACATCGGTGTCTTCCGGCTCGGCACCGAGCCGCCCCACACCACCCTCATGCCGTACGCCGACCTCGCCCAGGCCCTGGCCGCCGACCGCACCCGCTCGCCGTACCGGCTCAGCCTCGACGGCAGGTGGAAGTTCGCCCACGCCGACCGCCCCGACGACCGGGACGTCGACTTCCACCGCACCGACCTCGACGACAGCGACTGGGACACCATCCCCGTCCCCTCCGCCTGGCAGCTGCACGGCTACGACCGCCCGATCTACGTCAACATCACCTACCCGTGGTGGGGCCCCAACGGCCTGGGCGAGGAGACGCAGCCGCCGGCCGCCCCCACCCGCTACAACCCCGTCGGCCAGTACCGCCGTACCTTCACCGTCCCGCGTGCGTGGGCCGGACGGCGGACCTTCCTCCACTTCGAAGGGGTCAAGTCGGCCCACTACGTGTGGATCAACGGGGAGCTGGTCGGCTACCACGAGGACTCCTACGACCCTGCCGAGTACGACATCACCCCGTACCTCAAGCCGGGCACCAACCAGATCGCGGTGGAGGTCTACCGCTACTCCGACGGCGACTGGCTGGAGGACCAGGACATGATCCGGCTGAGCGGCATCTTCCGCTCGGTCTACCTGTACTCCACCCCGGCCGTGCACCTGCGCGACTTCCGGCTGGACACCCCGCTCGGCGACGACTACAAGGCGGCCGGACTCTCCGTCACCGCCAGCGTCCGCGACTACGGCGGCAAGGGCGCCGGCCGCTACTCCGTCGAGACCCAGCTGTACGACCCCAGCGGACACCCGGTGTGGTCCAGGCCGCTCCAGCAGGCCGTCGAGCTCGGCTCCGGCGAGGAGAGGACCGTCCGGGCGGCGAGAGCCGTGCCCGCGCCGCGCCTGTGGTCGGCCGAGCACCCCGACCTCTACACCGCCGTGCTCCGGCTGCGCGACCCCGCCGGCAGGATCGTCGAGACCCTCTCGCACCGCGTGGGGCTGCGCGAGTTCGCGCTCAAGGACGGCCTGATGCGCATCAACGGCAAGCCGGTCTCCTTCCGGGGCACCAACCGGCACGAGATGCACCCGGTCCACGGGTCGGCCCTCACCCGCGCGGACATGGTCGAGGACATCCGCGTCATCAAGCGGCTGAACATCAACACCGTCCGCACCTCGCACTACCCCAACAACCCCACGTGGCTGGAACTCGCCGACGAGTACGGCCTGTACATCGTGGACGAGACCAACCTCGAGACCCACGGCATCCGCGGCGAGTACCCCGGCAACCACGCCGAGTGGACCACGGCGTCCGTGGCCCGCGCCCAGAACATGGTCCACCGCGACAAGAACCACGCCTCCGTCGTCATCTGGTCGCTCGGCAACGAGGCGGGCGGCGGCAGCACCTTCAACGCCATGTACGACTGGATCCGCTCCTACGACGCCACCCGCGTCATCCAGTACGAGGGCGACGACCGCCCGGGCATCAGCGACATCCGCTCCGAGATGTACGACAGCCCCTCCCGCGTCGAGGCACGGGCGAAGGACACGGCCGACACCCGGCCCTACGTGATGATCGAGTACTCCCACGGCATGGGGAACTCCAACGGCAACTTCAAGAAGTACTGGGACATCGTCCGCCGCTATCCCGTGCTCCAGGGCGGCTGGATCTGGGACTTCGCCGACCAGGCCCTCGCCTGGCCCACTCCGGCGCGCACCCTGTTCACCGAGGCCGGGCCCGCGGCACTGCGCGGCGAGATCATGGCACCCGCCGGCTCCTTCTCCCGGGAGAAGGGCGTCCGCGGCGGCACCGTCTTCGCCCGCGACCCGCGCCTGGACCTCACCGGGTCCCTCACTCTGGAAGCCTGGATCACCCCGCACGTCACCGGATACCACCAGCCGATCCTCGCCAAGGGCGACACGCAGTACGCCCTGAAGCAGACGGACCGGACGCTGGAGTTCTTCATCCACGGCGGCGGCCAGTGGATCACCGCGAGCTGGGCCCTCCCCGACGACTGGACCGGCCGTGAGCACCACGTCGCGGGCGTCTTCGACGCCGGCACGGGCACCCTGACCCTCCACGTCGACGGCTCGGTGCGGGCCACCCGCACCACCACCCGGCGCCCCACCGACAACACCGCGTCCCTGGCCCTGGCCACCGACGTCGACAACCCCACCCGGGAGTTCAGCGGCACCATCCGCCGGGCCCGCGTGTACGCCCGCGCGCTGAGCGCCGCAGAGCTGGCCTCCGACAGCCGGGGCCCCGGCGACGACGGCGTACGGTTCTGGTTCGACGCCGCGACCGTCGACGTCACCGAGAAGCGGCCCCGCGCGAAGACGTTCCACGCCTACGGCGGCGACTGGGGCGACAACCCCAACGACGGGGCCTTCTGCGGGGACGGCATCGTGACCGCCGACCGCGGCCCCACCGGCAAGTCCGCCGAGGTCAAGCAGATCTACCAGGCCGTGGGCGTGGCACCGGCCTCGGGTGACGCACTGACGCCCGGAGCGGCGGTCACCCTCACCAACGAGTACCTCTTCACCAACCTCCGTGAGTTCGACGGCCGGTGGGAGCTCGTCGGCGACGGGAAGGTGGTGCGGCGCGGGAAGCTGAGCCGCGCCCAGCTGGACGTGGCGCCGCTGTCGAGCAAGGACGTCACCGTGCCCTTCGAACTGCCTGACGACCCGGCGCCGGGCGCGGAGTACTTCCTGCGGCTGTCCTTCACCACGCGGGAGTCCACGAAGTGGGCGAAGGCCGGCTTCGAGGTGGCCAAGCAGCAACTCGCCGTCGACGCGGGCGGCCCCGCCGTCACGCCGACACCGCTGGCCGCCGTCCCCGCGCTCCGCCACGAGGACGGCGACACGGCGGTCACCGTCACCGGCAGGGGCTTCTCGGTCACCGTCGACAAGCGGACCGGCGTCATCACCTCCTACCGGGCCGGCGGCGTCCAGCTGATCTCCTCCGGGCCGGCCCCGAACTTCTGGCGCGCGCCCACCGACAACGACCGGGGAAACGGCCACCACACCCGCAACCAGACCTGGCGCGACGCCGGCGCCCACCGCACCGTCACCGGCGTCGGTGTGCGCGCCCTGCGCGACCGGGCCGTCGAGATCAAGGTCACCGGCACCCTCCCGACGACCGCGCGGTCGACGTACACCACCACCTACACGGTGTTCGGGAACGCCGAGATCAAGGTCGACCACACCCTGCACCCGGGCTCCGCGAGCCTGCCGTACATCCCGGAGGTCGGGAGCATCCTGTTCCTGCCCGCCCGTCTGGAACACATCCACTACTACGGCCGCGGCCCCGAGGAGAACCACTGGGACCGCAACAACGCCACCGACGTGGGCCTGTACTCCGGCACTGTCACCGGGCAGTGGACCCCCTATCTGCGCCCGCAGGAGAACGGCAACAAGACCGACGTGCGCTGGGTCGCCCTCACCGACCGCGACGGCGTCGGCCTGCTCGCCACCGGTGAACCGCTGCTGGAGGTCAACGCCTCCCACTTCACGCCCGAGGACCTCTCGGCCGGCGTCCGCCACGACTACCAGCTCACCCCGCGCAAGGAGGTCGTCCTGCGGCTGAACCACCGTCAGATGGGGGTGGGCGGCGACAACAGCTGGGGCGCGCACACCCACGACGAGTACAAGCTGTTCGCCGACCGGGACTACGCCTACACCTACCGGCTGCGCCCGCTGACCGATGTGAGGCGGGCGATGGCCGCCTCGCGCCGGCCGACGGCAGGGGAGTGACGGACCCTGTCACTCCGGGGGACACGGTCAGCGAGGGCCGACCGTGTCCCCCGGCTCGTGCCGCAGCCAGCCGCCGTCCTGGAACTCCGCCGGGATCTCGTCCTCCCACGGGTCGACGCCCCGCGCCTCCAGCGCGTCGAACCACCCGTCCCGCCGCGACTCGGGCAGCCGCGTGCCGCACCAGGGACAGAAGACGATGCCGACGGACGACATGCCGCCGTCGTGGACGATCAGGCCGTACTCCTGGAACCGGGCGTCGAAACCGACGACCGCGTCCGGGCAGGCGAAGGCATCGGTGTGCGCGGGGCACCGCAGCTCCAGTTGGCGGGTCATCTCCGCGCAACAGTGTTCGATCATTCGCTCATTCTGCCCGGCGCACGGAAGAATCGGAGGCGCATTATTTGCTGGTACCTCCAGCACGACCCGTACTCCGCAGCATCCGCGTTCACGCACGTTCAGGCACTCCACGGAAAAGGAAAACCCCATGGTCGAGCAGGACGAACGCTTCGACGTCGTGGTCCTCGGCGCCGGCCCCGGCGGCTATGTCGCCGCGGTACGCGCCGCCCAGCTGGGCAAACGCGTCGCCGTCGTCGAGGAGAAGTACTGGGGCGGCGTCTGCCTCAACGTGGGCTGCATCCCGACCAAGGCGCTGCTGCGCAACGCGGAGCTCGCCCACATCTTCACCCACGAGGCGAAGACCTTCGGCATCAAGGTCGACGGACAGGTCTCCTTCGACTACGGCGAGGCCTACCGCCGCAGCCGCAAGGTCGCCGACGGCCGGGTCAAGGGCGTCCACTACCTGATGAAGAAGAACAAGATCACCGAGTTCGACGGCCGCGGCACCTTCCTCGACGCCCACACCCTTCAGGTCGCCGACTACGACGGCAACACCCGCACCATCGGCTTCGACCACTGCGTCATCGCCACCGGCGCCACCCCCAAGCTGCTGCCCGGCACCAAGCGCACCTCCCGCGTGGTGACGTACGAGGAGCAGATCCTCGCCGAGGACCTTCCGCAGTCGATGATCATCGCGGGCGCCGGCGCCATCGGCATCGAGTTCGCCTACGTGCTGCACAACTACGGCGTGAAGGTCACCATCGTCGAGTTCCTCGACCGGGTCGCCCCGCTGGAGGACGCCGAGGTCTCCGCCGAGCTCGCCCGCCAGTACCGCAAGCTGGGCATCGACGTGCTCACCTCCACCCGCGTCGACGCGATCGACGAGTCGGGCCCGCAGGTCCGCGTCACCGTCACCGGCAAGGACGGCGCGCAGCGGGTGCTGGAGGCCGACAAGGTCCTCCAGGCCATCGGCTTCGCCCCGAACGTCACCGGCTACGGCCTGGAGAACACGGGCGTGCGGGTCACCGAGCGCGGCGCCATCGACGTCGACGGCCGCTGCCGCACCTCCGTCCCGCACATCTACGCCATCGGCGACGTGACGGCGAAGCTGATGCTCGCGCACGCCGCCGAGGCGATGGGCGTGATCGCCGCCGAGACGATCGCGGACGCGGAGACCATGGAGCTGGACTACGCGATGATCCCGCGCGCCACCTACTGCCAGCCCCAGATCGCCAGCTTCGGCTACACCGAGGCCCAGGCCCGCGACCTCGGCCACGACGTGAAGGTCGCGAAGTTCCCCTTCACCGCCAACGGCAAGTCGCACGGCCTGGGCGACACCACCGGCTTCGTGAAGCTCATCAGCGACGCGAAGTACGGCGAGCTGATCGGCGGCCACCTGATCGGCCCGGACGTCACCGAACTGCTGCCCGAACTGACCCTGGCCCAGCAGTGGGACCTCACCGTCCACGAGGTCGCCCGCAACGTCCACGCCCACCCGACGCTGGGCGAGGCCGTCAAGGAGGCCGTGCACGGCCTGGCCGGCCACATGATCAACATGTGAGACGCGCGGGCGGACCTGCGGCGGGCCGTTCACCCGAACGGCCCGCCGCGCTCGCCGTCGCCGCGGGGCCGGGATGTCCTGACAACCGGAAAGGACACCCGCGCATGACCTCCCGCTCCGGCCCCTCCTCCGGCCCACCGCCCGGCGAGATCGGCACCGCCTGGTCCGTGCCGCCCGGCGGCCCGCGCCGCACCACCCGGCCCGGCACCCGCGACGTCCTCGGGGGCGTGCTGCTGATCTGCGGCGGCCTGCTCGCCGTCCTCCAGGGCGTCGCGGCGCTCGCCGGGGACGGCGTCCACGCCCGCGTCGGCTCCTACGTCTACGGGCTGACCCTCACCGGTTGGGGCCTGCTCCACCTCGTCCTGGGCGTCCTCACCGCCGCGACCGGAGCGGCCCTGCTCCGGGGCGCGGCCCGGGCCCGCCCCGCCGGCCTCCTCCTCGCCTCGCTCGGCCTGCTCGCCCAGTTCCTGTTCCTGCCCTACGCACCGCCGCGCTCGGCCGTGGTGGCGGCACTCGACGTCTGCGCGATCCGGGCCCTGACACGGGAGCCGCGACGACCGGCCTGAGCCCGCCGGCCACCCGCTCGCCGGAGGTGCTACTCCGCGTCGGCCGCGTCGCTGATGCCCAGCCGCAGGTGCTCCACGTGGTACACGGCCTGGTCGAGGAGTTCGGCGACGTGGTGGTCGTGCAGCGCGTAGACCACCGACCGGCCGCGCCGCTCGCCGACCACCAGTCCCAGGTTGCGCAGCAGCCGCAGCTGGTGCGAGCACGCCGACTGCTCCATGCCCACCTCGGCGGCCAACTCCGTGGCCGGCAGGGGGCCTTCGCGCAGCCGCGCGAGGATCAGCAGCCGGGAGGGGGTGGACAGGGCCTGGAGGGTGGTGGCCACCTTGGCGACGTTGTCCGCGTCCAGGCGCACGCGCTCGGCGGCTGTGGTGGTGACGGCTCCATGACCCATGCGGGGTATCTTACCCACCGCATATGAACAGATGAATGAGTCTTCATGTGTTCCTGTATGGTGGTCGGGTGTCCACGACTCTCGCCTCCCCGTCGGCCGTCGCCCCCGCCTCGACGGCACCCCGCCGCCGCACGCGCGTCCTCGCCCTCCCCGAGGCCCGCTGGGCCCTCGCCGCCACCCTCGCCTTCCTGCTCGGCCTGGGCGTGGACCTCGGCGGTGGACCGTCGTGGGTCTACGGACCCCTGTACGCGGTCGCCTATGTCACCGGCGGCTGGGAACCCGCGCTGGAAGGCCTGCGGGCGCTGCGGGAGAAGACCCTCGACGTCGACCTGCTGATGATCGTCGCGGCGCTCGGCGCCGCCGCGATCGGCCAGGTCCTCGACGGCGCCCTCCTCATCGTCATCTTCGCCACCTCCGGCGCCCTGGAGGCCCTGGCCACCGCCCGCACCGCCGACTCCGTGCGCGGCCTGCTCGACCTCGCCCCCGACACCGCGACCCGCCTCACCGCCGACGGCGAGGAGACCGTCCCCGCCGCCGAACTCGCTGTCGGGGACCTGCTGCTGGTCCGCCCCGGCGAGCGCATCGGCGCCGACGGCCGGGTCGAGGACGGCGTCAGCGAGGCCGACCAGGCGACCATCACGGGCGAACCCCTGCCCGTCGTCAAGCGCCCCGGCGACGAGGTCTTCGCCGGCACCCTCAACGGCACCGGCGCCCTCCGCGTCCGCGTCGCACGCGACCCCGCCGACTCGGTCATCGCCCGTATCGTCACCCTCGTCGAGGAGGCCTCCCGCACCAAGGCGCCGACCCAGCTGTTCATCGAGAAGATCGAACAGCGCTACGCCGTCGCCGTGGTGGTCGCCACCCTCGCCGTCTTCTCGCTCCCGCTCGCCTTCGGCGCGAACCTCACCGACGCCCTGCTGCGCGCCATGACCTTCATGATCGTCGCCTCGCCGTGCGCGGTGGTCCTCGCCACCATGCCGCCCCTGCTGTCCGCCATCGCCACCGCCGGCCGCCACGGCGTCCTGGTCAAGTCGGCCGTGGCCATGGAACGCCTCGGCGAGATCGACACCGCCGCCCTCGACAAGACCGGCACCCTCACCGAGGGCGCCCCCGAGGTCACGGAGGTGACCCCGCGGCCCGGCTCCGGCCTCGACGAGGACGCCCTCCTCACCCTGGCCGCGGCCGCCGAACACCCCAGCGAGCATCCACTGGCCCGGGCGGTCGTCGCGGCGGCGCGGGCGCGGGGCCTGCGGATCCCGCCCGCCGAGGACTTCACGGCCGTCCCCGGACAGGGCGTCACGGCCGTCGTCGAGGGCCGTACGGTGAGCGTCGGCCGCGCGGACCCCGACAGCGCCCCGGCCCCCTCGGAAGCGGGAACGGTGATCGAGGTCCGGGCCGACGGCACAGCCCTGGGCACCCTCACCCTCACCGACCGCCTCCGCCCGGCCGCCCCGGCCGCCACCGCCGCACTGGCCGGCCTCACCGGCACCACCCCCGTCCTCCTGACCGGTGACAACGCGCGGGCCGCCGCCCGGGTCGCCGAGGCGACCGGCATCACCGACGTACGCGCGGAGCTGCTGCCGGAGGACAAGGTGAACGCCGTCCGCGAGCTGCACCTCACCGGCCGCAAGGTGCTGTTCGTCGGCGACGGGGTGAACGACGCGCCCGCGCTCGCGGCGGCCCACTCCGGACTGGCGATGGGCCGGGCGGGTTCGGACCTGGCCCTGGAGACGGCGGACGCCGTCGTCGTCCGCGACGACCTCACCACCGTCCCGGCGGTCGTACGGCTCTCCCGCAGGGCCCGGCGGCTGGTGGTGCAGAACCTGGTGATCGCCGGTACGTTCATCACCGTCCTCGTCCTGTGGGACCTGATCGGCCACCTCCCCCTGCCGCTCGGCGTGGCCGGACACGAGGGATCGACGGTGCTGGTCGGGCTGAACGGTCTGCGCCTGCTGCGCGAACGCGCCTGGCAGGCATGACCCGACGCGCGGGCGGTGCTGTACAGGCGAGGTTGATGTCGGATTCTCGCCAGCGCCGCCCCCTCGGGTGGTCGATGCTGGACGCATGCAGAACGGGATGTACACCGACCGGGAGCGCTGTGTGCGCGCCGTGCAGTCCAAGGACGCGCGATTCGACGGATGGTTCTTCACGGCGGTCCTGACCACCGGCATCTACTGCCGGCCCAGCTGTCCGGTCGTGGCGCCCAAGCCGGAGAACATGACGTTCCAGCCGAGCGCCGCCGCCTGCCAGCAGGCCGGCTTCCGCGCCTGCAAGCGCTGCCGGCCGGACACCAGCCCCGGCTCCCCCGAGTGGAACCAGCGCGCCGACCTGGTCGCCCGCGCCATGCGGCTGATCGCCGACGGGGTCGTCGACCGGGACGGCGTGCCGGGCCTGGCCACACGCCTCGGCTACAGCACCCGCCAGGTCGAACGCCAACTCCTCGCCGAACTGGGCGCGGGCCCGCTCGCCCTGGCCCGCGCCCAGCGCGCACAGACCGCGCGGCTGCTGATCGAGACCACCGAACTGCCCATGGCGGACGTGGCGTTCGCCGCCGGCTTCGCCTCGATCCGCACCTTCAACGACACCGTGCGCGAGGTCTTCGCCCTCGCACCGAGCGAACTGCGCGCCCGCGCCCCCAAGAAGAACGCCGACCGGCCCGCGACACCGGGCACGCTCCAGCTGCGCCTGCCGTTCCGCGCCCCCCTCAACCCCGACAACCTGTTCGGGCACCTCGCGGCGACCGGCGTGCCGGGGGTGGAGGAGTGGCGCGACGGCGCCTTCCGGCGCACCCTGCGGCTGCCGTACGGGCACGGCATCGTGGCACTCACCCCGAACCCGGACCACATCGGCTGCCGCCTCACCCTCAGTGACCTGCGCGATCTCACCGTCGCCATCAGCCGCTGCCGGCGCATGCTCGACCTGGACGCCGACCCCGTCGCCATCGACGACCAGCTGCGCACCGATCCGCTGCTCGCGCCGCTGGTCGACAAGGCCCCGGGCCGCCGCGTACCGCGCACCGTGGACGAGGCCGAGTTCGCCGTCCGCGCGGTCCTCGGCCAGCAGGTCTCCACGGCGGCCGCCCGCACCCACGCCGCCCGTCTGGTCACCGCGCACGGCGACCCGGTGGAGGACCCGGAGGGCGGCCTCACCCACCTCTTCCCGACACCGGGCCGACTCGCCGCGCTCGACCCCGAGTCCCTGGCCATGCCCCGCACCCGCCGCACCACCTTCACCACCCTCGTCGCCCAGCTCGCGGACGGCACGCTGCACCTGGGCGTGGAGAGCGACTGGGCCGAGGCCCGCGCCCGGCTGCTCGCCCTGCCCGGCTTCGGCCCCTGGACGGTCGACGTCATCGCGATGCGCGCCCTCGGCGACCCCGACGCCTTCCTCCCCACCGACCTCGGAATCCGGCGCGCCGCCCAGGAGCTGGGCCTGCCCTCCACCCCGGCGGCGCTCACCGCCCGGGCGGCGGCCTGGCGCCCCTGGCGCGCGTACGCGGTCCAGTACCTGTGGGCGACCGACAGCCACCCGATCAACTTCCTGCCCGTGTAAGGAAAAACCGTGAAGCAACACACCGTCATCGACAGCCCCTACGGCCCCCTCACCCTCGTCGCCGACGACGGCGTCCTGTGCGGCCTCTACATGACCGAGCAGCGCCACCGCCCACCCGAGGAGAGCTTCGGCCCCCGCGACGACACCCTCTTCGCGGACGTGGAGGAACAACTCGAGGCCTACTTCGCGGGCGAGTTGAAGGAGTTCAGCCTCGAACTGCGCCTGCACGGAACGCCGTTCCAGCGCACCGTCTGGGCCGGACTCCAGCAGATCCCCTACGGCGAGACCCGCACCTATGGCGAACTCGCCGCCGCCCTCGGCAACCCCACCGCCTCCCGAGCCGTGGGCCTCGCCAACGGCAAGAACCCGATCGGCATCATCGTCCCCTGCCACCGGGTGATCGGCGCGAGCGGCAGCCTCACCGGCTACGGCGGCGGCCTGGCCCGCAAGCAGCGCCTGCTGGACTTCGAGAGCGGAAAGAGCGAGGCAGCCCTGTTCTGACCCAGGACCTAGCCGACCCACGCCCACCGGACGCCCGCGACCGCCCCCAGCAGCCAGGCGGGAGCGATCCATGTCCACCCCATCACCCGGCGCACCGACGGCAGCAGCCACAACCCCGTCGCCGTACCGGACGCCGTGACGGTGAGGAGACACGCCAGGACGATGGCGGCGTACGCGCCGTCGTCCCACGACCCGCCCGGGCGGATCGTCACGGCGGTCCAGCAGAAGAACGCGGCGACCAGCGTGAGCAGGGCCAGCGGCACGGCGAGGACTCGGCGCAGACAGCCGAGGTCCTCGTCCGGCACAGGATCAAGAAGCATGCGCTAGTCGCCCTCGTCGCCCAGCCGGCGCAGCAGCGCGGGCAGCGCGGTGCCGATCGGCTCCCGCACGACCTCGTCGGCGATCTCGTCGTACGGCGTCGGCTCGGCGTTGACGACGACCAGCCGGGCGCCGTGCTCGGCGGCGACACCCGCCAGTCCCGCCGCCGGCTGCACCTGAAGGCTCGTCCCGACCGCGACGAAGACCTGGCAGGCCTTGGTGATGGCGACGGCCTCGCCCAGCACCACCGGGTCGAGCCGCTCGCCGAACATCACCGTCGCCGACTTCAGGATCCCGCCGCACTCCAGGCACGGCGGGTCGTCCTCGCCGGCCTCGACCCGGGCGAGGACGTCCTCCATAGGACCGCGCGCATGGCACTTCGTGCAGACGACGCGGCGCGCCGTGCCGTGCAGTTCGAGCACCTTGCGGGCGGGCATCCCGGCGAGCTGGTGCAGCCCGTCCACGTTCTGCGTGATCACCCGCACCGGCACCCCGGACCGCTCCAGCGCGACGAGCGCCCGGTGTGCGGCGTTCGGCTCGGCCTGGAGCGTGCCGCCTGCCCGCCGCATCTGCCAGGACCGCCGCCGGATCTCCGGATCGCCCATGTAGTACTCGTACGTGACGAGCTTCTCGGCCTCCGGATCGCGCCGCCACAGCCCGTTCGGCCCGCGGTAGTCGGGGATGCCGGAGTCCGTGGAGACACCGGCCCCGCTCAGGACGGCGACGAGGGGCTTGGTCATGTCACCGAGGGTAGGACGGCGGATCCGGCCCGCGCGAACACATATCGAACGGGACCGCCCGGTGCTACCGTCGCGCCGGCTGCGCGCCGTGGACGCCGAGCCGCGCGACGCCCAGGGCCGAGGCCCCGGAAGCCCGGTCAGGACACCCGGACGCCGTTCTCCAGCTCCACCGTTCCCGAACCCTCCGCCAGCGCGTCCAACGCGGCCAGGATCCGCAGGCCCAGCTCGCCGAGGAGATACTCGGTGAGCTCCTCGCGCGGCACCAGCCGCCAGGACAGCAGCTCCTCCTCCTGGAGCCGGATCGCCTTCAGGTCCTCCTCGCCGAGGACCCCGCCGTCGTACACGTACGCCACCAGCGGCGGCCGGTTCGTGCCGTGCACCCAGTCGACCACGAGCAGCCGGCCCGGCTCGCGGTCGAGGCCGATCTCCTCCAGTGTCTCCCGCCGCGCGCCCTGGCGCGGGGTCTCGCCGTCGTCGGACTCGATGGTGCCGCCCGGGAGCGCCCACCCCTCGCGGTAGTTGGGCTCGACGAGCAGCACCCGCCCGTCCGCGTCCCGGAACAGCGCGGCGGCGCCGGCCAGGACACGGGGCAGGGAGGCGATGTAGCCGGCGTAGTCAGTCTCAGCAGTGGTCACGCGGGAAGGGTAACCAGCCGACACCCCGCACCGCCGGACGCGCACGGAAGCGCGGCGCCGGGCCCGGTCACGCCACGCCCGCCCCCACCAGCCGCACCGTCCGCTCCGCCAGCTCGCTGATCCGCACCCCGTCGAAGCCGAACACCGCGCTGCGCACCGTGTCCTCCAGCGGGTCCGTCCACTGTGCGGGCAGGGCCCGCGCACCGGTCAGGACACCGGTGACCGAGCCGGCCGTAGCGCCGTTGGAGTCGGTGTCCAGGCCGCCGCGGACGGTGAGGGCGATGGTCCGGGTGAAGTCGCCGTCGCCGTACAGCAGCCCCGCGGTGAGGACGGCGGCGTTGGGGACGGTGTGGATCCAGCCCATGCCCGCCGTCTCCTCCGCGACCGTGGCGACGGTGTCCTCCCAGCTCATGCCGGTGTCGTGCAGGGACGCGACGCGGCGCACGGTGCGGGCGAGGCGGCTGCTCGCCGGGACGACGGCCAGCGCCTCGTCGAGCGCCTGCCGCACCGTCGGCGCGGTGAACGCCGCCGAGATCAGCGCCGCCGCCCACATGGCGCCGTACACGCCGTTGCCGGTGTGGGACAGCACCGCGTCCCGGCGGGCCAGGGAGGCGGCACGGCGCGGGGCGCCGGGGCAGGTCCAGCCGTAGATGTCGGCGCGGATCAGGGCGCCGATCCACTCCTGGTAGGGGTTGTCGTACGTCGCCGTCAGCGGCGGCTTGAGGCCGTCGGCGAGATTGCGGTAGGCCACCCGTTCCGCCGTGAAGGTCTGGAGATAGGGCAGGCGCAGCAGCCACAGCTCACCGACCTGCTCGGTGCTGAAGCCGAAGCCGTGCGTCTCCAGCAGGTCCAGGCCGAGGATGGCGTAGTCGATGTCGTCGTCGCGGCAGCTGCCGTGGACGCGGCCGCGCACGCACTGGCGCCACTCCGGACGCAGCGGCGGGCAGTCGCCCCCGGCGGCCGGTTCGGGCAGATAGTCGGTGAGCGGCAGGGCGGCGGCCCGCCGCAGATAGCGGTCGATGTGCTCGCGCGTCCACAGGTCGCCCTGCTCGACCGGCTTGCCCAGCATGTTTCCGGAGATCCGGCCCAGCCAGCCCCCGAGGACGCGGTCGGCGAGTTCCTGCTCGCTGCCCACAGGGGTCATGGTTCCGGTGTACCCGATTCCGGCGGCCCACGCCCGGGGTGCGGACGGCGCATGACGGCGGGGGCGTCCTGCGGTTAAGGTCGCTGCGGCGCGACTGGCCCCGATGTGCGCGGGCCCGGAGAGCAAGGGGATGGCAAGGTGGCGGACGCTGCAGCGCAGGACACCCGCAGGGTGCTCGTGGCCGCGGACAAGTTCAAGGGGTCGCTGACGGCCGTGCAGGTCGCCCAGCGGGTGACGGCGGGACTGCGCCGGGTCGTACCGGACGTCGAGATCGAGGCGCTCCCGGTCGCCGACGGCGGCGACGGCACGGTCGACGCGGCGGTCGCGGCCGGTTTCGAACGCCGTGAGGTACGGGTCGCCGGGCCCCTCGGCCAGGAGGTCACCGCGGCGTTCGCGCTGCGCGGCGACACCGCGGTCGTGGAGATGGCCGAGGCGAGCGGACTGCAACGGCTCCCGGGCGGTGTCTTCGCGCCCCTCACGGCCTCCACGTACGGCTCCGGAGAGCTGCTGCGCGCCGCGCTGGACGCGGGGGTGCGCACGATCGTGTTCGGGGTCGGCGGCAGCGCCACCACGGACGGCGGCGCGGGCATGCTGTCCGCGCTGGGCGCGCGTCTCCTGGACGAGGACGGCGAGCCGGTCGCCCCGGGCGGCGGCGGTCTCGCCGCGCTGGCCCGCGCGGACCTCTCCGGCCTCGACCCCCGGCTGGCCGACGTCGAGCTGGTCCTCGCGAGTGACGTCGACAACCCGCTGACCGGCCCGAAGGGCGCCCCGGCGGTGTACGGGCCGCAGAAGGGCGCCTCCCCGGACGACGTCGAGACGCTGGACGCGGCCCTCGCGCACTACGCCAAGGTCCTGGAGGCGGCGGTCGGCCCGAAGGCCGCGGAGTACGCCGCCTCGCCGGGCGCGGGCGCGGCGGGCGGCATCGGCTACGGCGCCCTGCTCCTCGGCGCCCGGTTCCGCGCCGGCATCGCGGTCATGCTCGACGTGCTGGGCTTCGCGCCGGCCCTGGAGCGGGCCTCCCTGGTCATCACCGGTGAAGGTTCGCTCGACGAGCAGACCCTGCACGGCAAGGCGCCCGCGGGCGTCGCGGCGGCCGCGCGGGCGGCCGGCAAGGAGGTCGTCGCGGTGTGCGGCCGGCTCGCCCTGCCGCCGGAGGCGCTCGGCCGGGCCGGCATCCGGCGGGCGTACCCGCTGACGGACGTCGAGCCGGACGTCACGCGGTGCATCGCGGAGGCCGGCCCCATCCTGGAGCGGGTGGCCGAACGCATCGGCCGGGACTTCCTGACCTGATCCCGGACCCGCCTCGCGACACCGATCGGCGCGTCACACCCCGCCGGCGCCCGAGAACCAGCCCCACTCAGCACCGAAGCGGGCCTCCGGGAGCGCGGCTCCCGGTGACCCCGACCCAGGCGCAGGCCACCGGGCGTGGCGGGGCCTGGGGGCGCGGTCCCCGGGGATCCCCGCCCTGGCGCAGGCCGCCGGGCATGGCGGGTCTGGGGCGCGGTCCTCATGGAGGCCCGCCCTGGCGTAGGCCGTCGGCAATGCGGGGTCTGGGGGCGCGGTCCCCGGGGATCCCCCCCCGCCCTGGCGCAGGCCGCCGGGCGCGCCGGGGTCTGGGGTGCGGCCCTCAGGGATGCCTGCCCCTGCCCAGGCGCCGCCGGGCATGGCGGGGTTTGGGGGCTCGGTTCCCGGGATGCCAGCCCAGACGCAGGCCGCCGGGCGTGGCGGGGGTCTGGGCGGCGCGGTCCCCGGGGAGCCCCACCCTGGCGCAGGCCGCCCGGCAATGCGGGGTCTGGGGTGCGGTCCTCAGGGTGCCCTGCTCTGGTGCAGGCCGCTGGGCGTGGGGGGCTAGGAGTGCGGGTCCCCGGGGATACCAGCCCTGGCGCAGGCGGCAATGCGGAGTCTGTCCTCAGGGATGCCTGCCCAGGCCCAGGCGCCGCCGGGCACGGCCGGGTTTGGGGGCGCGGCTCCCGGGGATGCCGGCCCAGGCGCAGGCCGCCGGGCGTGGCGGGGGGCTGGGGGGCGTGGCCCCCAGGGGCGCCCGCCCCGGCACAGGGGGCCTGACATGCCAAGGGCCCCGGACCAACCCGGTCCGGGGCCCTTCGCGGCGGAGCGCTACGGCAGCTGGGCCGCTCGCGCCTCCCGCCGGTTGTCGCGGAAGTTGTTCACCCGGCGGGCCGTGGCGAACAGCGGGATGACCGCGCCCATGACCAGCTGCAGCGCGCAGCCCGTCTGGAGCAGCAGCTGGCCGCTGGGGGCGTCGAACGCCCAGCCGGCCAGCAGGCCCATCGACAGCACGATCCAGGCGAGCATCGCGCCGGCGAGGCGGCCCCGCGGCTTCGGGTACTCGACCCTGCTCACCATCAGCCAGGCGGTGCCGAGGATGGCGAGGAGCGTGGCCACGAAGGGCAGCTCCAGCAGCACGATCGAGACCACCGTGAGCGCGCCGAACGGGGAGGGCATGCCCTGGAACATGCCGTCCTTCATGGTCACGCAGGAGAATCTCGCGAGCCTGAGCACCACCGCCAGCAGGACGACGATCGCGCCGACCGCCGCCACCCGCTGGTGGGCGTCGTCGGCGACCATTCCGTAGACCAGGACGAAGTACGCCGGCGCCAGGCCGAAGCTGATCAGGTCCGAGAGGTTGTCCAGCTCCGCGCCCATCGGGGAGGAGCGCAGCTTCCTCGCCACGAGGCCGTCGAAGAGGTCGAAGACCGCCGCGCACAGCATCAGGATGACCGCCGTGGCCGCGCTGTGGCGGGCCATGCCGGACTCCTGGCTGCCGGTGAGGTGCGGGATCAGGATGCCGGTGGTGGTGAAGTACACCGCCATGAAGCCGCACGTGGCGTTGCCGAGGGTGAGGGTGTCCGCTATCGACAGCCGGAGGGAGAGGGGCATCTCCTCCTCTTCGTCCGCCTCGTCGGCCTCGGGCACCCAGCCCGTCTGTGTCTCAGGGTCAATCACGGTCAATGCGAGTCACCCCAGCCACGGTCTTCTGCCCGACCTCGACCGCGACCTCCACACCCTCGGGCAGGTAGATGTCGACGCGCGAGCCGAAGCGGATGAGACCGATCCGCTCGCCCTGCTCGACCTTGGTGCCCTGGGGGATGTACGGGACGATACGGCGGGCGACGGCGCCGGCGATCTGGATCATCTCGATGTCGCCGAGCTCGGTGTCGAAGTGCCAGACGACGCGCTCGTTGTTCTCGCTCTCCTTGTTGAACGCCGGCACGAACCCGCCCGGGATGTGCTCGACGGACGTCACCGTGCCGGCCAGCGGCGCGCGGTTGACGTGGACGTTGAGCGGGCTCATGAAGATCGCGACCCGGGTCCGTCCGTCCTTCCACGGCATGATGCTCTGCACCACACCGTCGGCGGGGGAGATGACCCGGCCCGACGCGATCTCACGCTCGGGGTCGCGGAAGAACCACAGCATCCCCGCCGCCAGAGCGGTGGCAGGTACGGCGACGGCCTTGGCGGCGCCCGAGCGGCGGGCCCGGAGCAGGCTGACGGCTGCGGTGGCGACGGTCGGCAGAAGCCACGGCGATGCTCCGCGCGCGAGGCGTGCGCCTACCAGGCTGTCGCGGTGTGCAGAGGTTTGGCTGTGGGGCATGGATGACCTTCGTAGCGGATGATGCCGCGCTTCGACGGGGGGACGGCGGCTTTCCGCGATGGTAGCGGTTCGGGGCCACAACTGGGTAAGTCAGGAAGCCGAGTCGGCTGCTGAACCGAGATGACGGGGTGTGATCTTCTTCTCGAAGAAAACACCCCGAACCCGGACATCTAACCCTGGAACCGGTACTCCTCCAGTAGCCTGCGCCCGATGATCATTTTCTGGATTTCGGCGGTACCTTCACCGATCAGCAGCATCGGGGCCTCCCGGTAGAGGCGCTCGATCTCGTACTCCTTGGAGAAGCCGTAGCCGCCGTGGATCCTGAAGGAGTCCTCCACGACCTCCTTGCAGTACTCGGAGGCGAGGTACTTCGCCATCCCAGCCTCAAGGTCGTTTCGTTCCCCGGAGTCCTTTTTGCGAGCCGCGTTCACCATCATGGCATGCGCCGCCTCGACCTTGGTAGCCATCTCCGCGAGCTTGAACTGGATCGCCTGGTGCTGGGCGATCGGCTTCCCGAACGTGTGACGCTGCTGCGCGTACTGGACACCCAGTTCGAACGCACGCTGCGCGACACCGCAGCCACGCGCCGCGACGTTGACCCGGCCGACCTCCACGCCGTCCATCATCTGGTAAAAGCCCCGCCCGGTGACCCCGCCGAGCACCCGATCGGCGGGAACCCGCAGGCCGTCCATGATGAGCTCGGTCGTGTCGACGCCCTTGTAGCCCATCTTGTCGATCTTGCCGGGGATGGTCAGGCCCGGGCGGACCTCGCCGAAGCCCGGCTCCTTCTCGATCAGGAAGGTCGTCATCGACTTGTGCGGCGCGGTCCCCTCGGGGTGTCCTTCGTCACTTCTGACCAGGACGGCCACCAGGGACGACGTACCGCCGTTCGTCAGCCACATCTTCTGACCGTTCAGGACGTACTCGTCGCCGTCCTTCACCGCCTTCGACGTGATCGCCGACACATCGGAGCCCAGGCCCGGCTCCGACATCGAGAACGCGCCCCGGATGTCGCCGGCCGCCATCCTCGGCAGGAAGTGGTCCTTCTGCTCCTGGGTGCCGTGCTGCTTGAGCATGTACGCCACGATGAAGTGGGTGTTGATGATGCCGGAGACGGACATCCAGCCCCGGGCGATCTCCTCGACGCACAGCGCGTACGTCAGCAGCGACTCGCCCAGACCCCCGTACTCCTCGGGGATCATCAGGCCGAACAGGCCCAGCTCCTTCAGGCCGTCGACGATGGCTTGCGGGTACTCGTCGCGGTGCTCCAGCTCGGTCGCGACCGGGATGATCTCCTTGTCCACGAAGTCGCGGACGGTGGAGAGGATCTCCTGCTGGACGTCGGTCAGACCGGCGGTCTGGGCGAGTCGCGCCATGGCTACTTCTCCTGCTCCTTGAGCTCGGGGCGGCCGGGCTGCTCGCCGCCGCGCTCCTTGATGTACGTCTCGGTCGGCACCATCACCTTGCGGCGGAACACGCACACGAGCGTGCCGTCCTGCTTGTAGCCCTTGGTCTCGACGTGCACGATCCCGCGGTCGTTCTTCGACCTCGACGGCCACTTGTCGAGCACGGTCGTCTCGCCGTAGATCGTGTCGCCGTGGAAGGTCGGCGCCACGTGCCTGAGCGACTCGATCTCCAGGTTGGCGATCGCCTTGCCGGAGATGTCGGGGACCGACATGCCGAGCAGCAGCGAGTAGACGTAGTTCCCGACCACCACGTTCCTGCCGAAGTCCGTCGTGTTCTCGGCGTAGTGGGCGTCCATGTGGAGCGGGTGGTGGTTCATGGTGAGGAGACAGAACAGGTGGTCGTCGTACTCGGTGACCGTCTTGCCCGGCCAGTGCTTGTACGTCGCCCCGACCTCGAACTCCTCGTAGGTGCGTCCGAACTGCATCGCGCTCAGCGCTCCTTAGTTGTCGGGGGTCTCGAACTTGCTGGTGCGCCGCATGCCGGCCGCGCGGCCCTTGCCGGAGATGACCAGCGCCATCTTGCGGCTGGCCTCGTCGATCATTTCGTCACCGAGCATCGCCGAGCCCTTCTTGCCGCCCGCCTCGGACGTGTAGTAGTCGTACGCGTCCAGGATCAGCTCGGCGTGGTCGTAGTCCTCCTGCGACGGCGAGAAGATCTCGTTGGACGCCTCGACCTGGCCCGGGTGCAGCACCCACTTGCCGTCGAAGCCGAGCGCTGCGGCGCGGCGCGCGACCTCGCGGTAGCCGTCGACGTTGCGGATCTGCAGGTAGGGGCCGTCGATCGCCTGGAGGTTGTTGGCGCGGGCGGCCATCAGGATCTTCATCAGGATGTAGTGGTAGGCGTCCGCCGGGTAGCCGGGCGGCTGCTCGCCCACGACCAGCGACTTCATGTTGATCGACGCCATGAAGTCGGCCGGGCCGAAGATGATCGTCTCGATGCGCGGGGAGGCCTGCGCGATCTCGTTGACGTTGTTCAGGCCCTGCGCGTTCTCGATCTGCGCCTCGATGCCGATCCGGCCGACCTCGAAGCCCATCGTCTTCTCGATCTGCGTCAGCAGCAGGTCCAGGGCGACGACCTGCTGGGCGTCCTGCACCTTCGGCAGCATGATGCAGTCCAGGTTCTGGCCCGCCCCCTCGACGACCGTGACGACATCGCGGTACGTCCACTCGGTCGTCCAGTCGTTGACACGCACGACCCGCGTCTTGCCCGTCCAGTCGCCCTCGTTGAGGAACTTGACGATGGTGTGCCGTGCCTCGGGCTTGGCGAGCGGCGCGCACGCGTCCTCCAGGTCCAGGAAGACCTGGTCCGCGGGGAGGCCCTGCGCCTTCTCCAGGAAGCGGGGGTTCGAGCCCGGCACGGCCAGGCAGGAACGCCGCGGACGGAGGCGGTTGACGGGGCTGGTCATGCGGGGACCTCCAGGGGGTCGAGCTTGTTCGCTTTCCGGATCTCGTCGACGATGCGGCCGATGATTCCGGTGATGTCGAAGTCCTTCGGGGTGAAGACCGCCGCCACTCCGGCTGCCCTGAGTTGCTCGGCGTCACCGTTGGGGATGATGCCACCGGCGATCACCGGTATATCTGTGGCACCGGCCACACGCAGCCGTTCGAGGACGTCCGGCACGAGCCGCGCGTGCGAGCCGGAGAGGATCGACAGGCCGACCGCGTGCACGTCCTCGGCGAGGGCCGCGTCCACGATCTGCTCGGGCGTCAGCCGGATGCCCTGGTAGACCACCTCGAAGCCGGCGTCCCGCGCGCGGACGGCGATCTGCTCGGCGCCGTTGGAGTGCCCGTCCAGGCCCGGCTTGCCGACCAGGAACCGCAGCTTGCCCACCCCCAGGTCCGCCGCCGTCAGGTCGACCCTGCGGCGCACCTCGGACAGGGCCGAGCCCGCCTCGGCGGCCACGGCGACCGGGGCGGAGGAGACCCCCGTGGGCGCCCGGAACTCGCCGAACACCTCCCGCAGCGCGCCCGCCCACTCACCGGTCGTCACGCCGGCCCGGGCGCAGTCCAGAGTGGCCTCCATGAGGTTGTCGGTGCCCTTGGCGGCCTCCTTCAGCCGCTCCAGCGCCTTGCAGGGGCGCGGGTGGTTGAAGGGCGGCTGGTAGCGGGTGTCCCGCCAGTTCTGGAGCGAGGCGATGACGCGGGCCTCGACGGCCGGGTCCACGGTCTGGATCGCCGTGTCCAGATCGGCCGTCAGCGGGTTCGGCTCGGTCGTCTCGAAGATGTTGACGCCGATGATCTTCTCCTGGCCCGACTCGATCCGGGCCCGGCGCTCCGCGTGCGAGGCGACGAGCTGGGCCTTGAGGTAGCCGGACTCGACGGCGGCCATCGCGCCGCCCATCTCCTGGATCCGCTCGATCTCCGCGAGCGACTCCTCGACCAGCTCGCCCACCTTCGCCTCGATCACCTTCGAGCCCTCGAAGATGTCGTCGTACTCCAGCAGGTCGCTCTCGTGGGCGAGGACCTGCTGGATGCGCAGCGACCACTGCTGGTCCCACGGGCGGGGCAGGCCGAGCGCCTCGTTCCAGGCGGGGAGCTGGACGGCACGCGCGCGTGCGTCCTTCGACAGGGTCACGGCCAGCATCTCCAGGACGATCCGCTGGACGTTGTTCTCCGGCTGCGCCTCGGTCAGGCCGAGGGAGTTGACCTGGACGCCGTAGCGGAAGCGGCGGTGCTTGGGGTCCTGGATGCCGTACCGCTCACGGGTGACGCGGTCCCAGATGCGGCCGAAGGCGCGCATCTTGCACATCTCCTCGATGAAGCGTACGCCCGCGTTCACGAAGAAGGAGATCCGGCCGACGACGTCGCCCATGCGCTCCTGCGGCACCTGGCCGGAGTCACGCACCGCGTCGAGCACGGCGATCGCGGTGGACATCGCGTACGCGATCTCCTGGACCGGCGTGGCGCCCGCCTCCTGCAGGTGGTAGCTGCAGATGTTGATCGGGTTCCACTTCGGGATGTGGGAGACCGTGTACGCGATCATGTCCGTCGTCAGACGGAGGGAGGGCCCGGGCGGGAAGACATGCGTCCCGCGCGACAGGTACTCCTTCACGATGTCGTTCTGGGTCGTGCCCTGGAGCTTGGTGATGTCCGCGCCCTGCTCCTCCGCGACGACCTGGTAGAGCGCCAGCAGCCACATGGCGGTGGCGTTGATGGTCATCGAGGTGTTCATCTGCTCCAGGGGGATGTCCTGGAACAGCCTGCGCATGTCGCCGACGTGCGCGATCGGCACGCCGACCCGGCCGACCTCACCGCGGGCGAGGATGTGGTCGGAGTCGTAGCCGGTCTGTGTCGGCAGGTCGAACGCCACCGACAGACCCGTCTGGCCCTTGGCGAGGTTGCGCCGGTACAGCTCGTTGGACGCCTCGGCCGTGGAGTGACCGGCGTACGTGCGCATCAGCCACGGCCGGTCCTTCTGACGCTCAGTCATCTATGACCTCGGGTGTCCTCAGATGTTGCGGAAGCGGTTGATGGCGTCGATGTGCTTGGCGCGCTTCTCCTGGTCGCGCACGCCGAGCCCCTCCTCGGGCGCCATGCACAGGACGCCGACCTTGCCCTGGTGGAGGTTGCGGTGCACGTCGTAGGCGGCCTGGCCGGTCTCCTCCAGGGAGTAGACCTTCGACAGCGTCGGGTGGATCTTGCCCTTCGCGATGAGCCGATTGGCCTCCCAGGCCTCGCGGTAGTTTGCGAAGTGCGAGCCGATGATCCGCTTCAGCGACATCCACAGGTAGCGGTTGTCGTACTCGTGGTTGTAGCCGGACGTCGAGGCGCAGGTGACGATGGTGCCGCCCTTGCGGGTGACGTAGACGGAGGCGCCGAAGGTCTCGCGGCCCGGGTGCTCGAAGACGATGTCGACGTCCTCGCCGCCGGTCAGCTCGCGGATGCGCTTGCCGAAGCGCTTCCACTCCTTGGGTTCCTGGGTGTGCTCGTCCTTCCAGAACTTGTAGTCCTCGGCGGTGCGGTCGATGATCGCCTCCGCGCCCATGGACCGGCAGATCTCCGCCTTCTGCTCGCTGGAGACGACACAGATCGGGTTGGCGCCGCCGGCGAGGGCGAACTGGGTGGCGTAGCTGCCGAGTCCGCCGCTCGCGCCCCAGATGAGGACGTTGTCGCCCTGCTTCATGCCGGCGCCGTTGCGGGAGACCAGCTGCCGGTAGGCGGTGGAGTTGACCAGGCCCGGGGCGGCGGCCTCCTCCCAGCTGAGGTGGTCCGGCTTCGGCATCAGCTGGTTGGACTTGACCAGCGCGATCTCGGCGAGTCCGCCGAAGTTGGTCTCGAAGCCCCAGATGCGCTGCTCCGGGTCGAGCATCGTGTCGTTGTGGCCGTCGGAGGACTCCAGCTCGACGGACAGGCAGTGGGCGACGACCTCGTCGCCCGGCTTCCAGGCGTTGACGCCCGGGCCGGTGCGCAGCACGACGCCCGCGAGGTCGGAGCCGATGATGTGGTACGGCAGGTCGTGGCGCTTGGCCAGTTCGTTGGTGCGGCCGTAGCGCTCCAGGAACCCGAAGGTGGACAGCGGCTCGAAGATCGAGGTCCACACGGAGTTGTAGTTGACCGAGGAGGCCATGACGGCCACCAGGGCCTCACCCGGACCGAGTTCCGGCAGCGGCACCTCGTCCAGGTGGATCGACTTGCGGGGGTCCTTGTCGCGGGTCGCGAGGCCCGCGAACATCTCCGTCTCGTCCTTGTGCACGGTGATCGCGCGGTACGAGTCGGGGAGCGGCAGAGCGGCGAAGTCGGCGGACGTGGAGTCCGCGGACTGGATCGCGTCCAGGATGTCCTTCACGGTCACGGTGTTGCCTCCGGCGGTGAGCGCCCTGAGGGAAGGGCGCTTGAGGGTTACGTCGGTGCTGCTGAGGGTGTGAGGTGGGCCGTCGGTTCGGCGGGTGGTGCTGTTCGGCAGCGCTTTGTGGCGCGGGAGGTTGCCTGTGACGCAGGCGTCCGGGCGCGCACTCCAAGGGGGTGCGGGGACAGCCGGCGTACGGAAGGTCTCTGCACGCCGGCCGCCCGGACACCTTCAACGTATGACACCGCGTGTCACCCCGCAAGGCACTGAGTGCCAGAACTTGCTCTCAGATGAAATCTTTACTTGACAAATGAGCGATGATCGATCGAACCAGGTCGTCATTCGGTCGGGATTCCGCGCGAAAAGGTGCCCTGACATGCCAAAACGGCCACCCGGGCGGGTGGCCGTCGTCACAGCGGGAAGGCGGGCTCAGCGCTCCTTGAGGGCCTGCTCGATGGTGCGCATCACCTCGTCCAGCGGGGCGTCGGTGCGGGCGACCGTCACCAGGACCTCGCCCTGCGCGGAGACCGCGGCGGGGGCCGGCCTCGGTGTGGCGGAGCCGGTGCGGCCGGCCCCGATGCCGGTCCCGAACGTCTTCCGCACGATCGCGAAGGCGTGGTCGAGCTGTGCCTCGACATCGCCCTGGCCGCCGGCCCGCAGCCAGCGCCGCAGGACATGGTTGTGGGCGGTGACCACGGCCGACGCGGCGACCTCGGCCAGCAGCGGGTCGTCATTGGCGTCGTCGTCGTGGGCGTGCTCGTCGAAGTGACCGAGGAGGTAGCGGGTGAAGAGGCGCTCGTAGCGGGCCACCGACGCGATCTCCGCCTCGCGCAGGGTGGGCACCTCGCGCGTCAGCTTGTAGCGGGCGACCGAGATCTCCGGCCGGGCCGCGTACATCTTCATGACTTCCTTGATGCCGCGGCACACCGTGTCGAGCGGGTGCTCGTGCGCGGGGGCAGCGTTCAGCACCGCCTCGGCGCGGATCAGCGTGTCGTCGTGGTCGGGGAAGATCGCCTCTTCCTTGGACCGGAAGTGGCGGAAGAAGGTGCGGCGGGCGACCCCGGCCGCGGCCGCGATCTCGTCGACGGTGGTCGCCTCGTACCCCTTGGTCGCGAACAGCTCCATCGCCGCGGCCGCCAGTTCCCGGCGCATCTTGAGCCGCTGCGCCGCCGCGCGACTGCCCGCGGCACTTTCCGGGGCGTCGGGCGTGGCTGGTGTACGTGAGGACTTGGCGGGCTGGGACATGACCCGAACGTACTGCATGTGCGCAGCTCGGTGCGCATGACCGGGGTTTCCCCCGCCCGCGACGGGCGGGGGAGGGGCGGTCGGATCGAGCAGACCGCCCCAGTCCTCACCGGCTCGGAACCAGTCGCCGACGCCGTCAGCGGCGGGCATGTTCGCGGAAGCCGCGGCCGGTCTTGCGGCCGAGGCAGCCCGCGGCCACCAGATGCTCCAGCAGCGGCGCCGGAGCCAGGCCCGGGTCGCGGAACTCGCGGTGCAGGACCTGCTCGATGGCGAGGGAGACATCGAGCCCGACGACGTCCAGCAGCTCGAAGGGCCCCATCGGGTAGCCGCCGCCCAGCTTCATCGCCGCGTCGATCTCGTCGAGGGACGCGTAGTGGTCCTGCACCATCTTGATCGCGTTGTTGAGGTACGGGAACAGCAGCGCGTTCACGATGAAGCCCGCGCGGTCGCCGCAGTCCACCGCGTGCTTCTTGATCTTCCCGCAGACCTCGTGGACGGTGGCGTGCACGTCCTCGCCGGTCAGCACCGTGCGGACGACCTCGACCAGCTTCATCGCGGGCGCCGGGTTGAAGAAGTGCATGCCGATGACGTCCTGCGGGCGCGAGGTCGCCCGGGCCAGCGCGACGACCGGCAGGGACGAGGTGGTCGTGGCCAGCACCGCGCCCGGCCGGCACACCTTGTCCAGCGTCGCGAACAGCTGCCGCTTGACGTCCAGGTCCTCGGCGACCGCCTCGACCGCCAGGTCGACGTCGGCGAAGGCGTCGTAGGAACCGGCCGGGGTGATCAGGTCCAGGGTCCGCGCGGCGGCCTCCGCGGTGAGCCGGCCCTTGTCGACCGAGCGCGCCAGCGACTTGCCGATACGGGCCTTGGCGGTCTGGGCCTTCTCCTCGCTGCGGGCGGCCAGGACGACGTCGAAGCCGGCCTTGGCGAAGACCTCGGCGATACCGGAGGCCATCGTCCCGGAGCCGGCGACGCCCACGCTGCGCACCGGACGCCCGGGTGCCCCACCGCTGCCGGCGACAGGCGTCGACGCGTCCGCGACGACCGTCGCGCTGCCGGGCGCCTCGTAGGTGTAGAAGCCGCGGCCCGCCTTGCGGCCGGTCAGTCCCGCCTCGCTGAGCTGCCTGAGGATCGGCGCCGGGGCGTGCAGCCGGTCCTGGGACTCGGCGTACATGGCGTCCAGGACGGTACGGGCGGTGTCGATGCCGATCAGGTCGAGCAGGGCGAGCGGGCCCATCGGCAGACCGCAGCCCAGCCGCATCGCGGCGTCGATGTCCTCGCGGGAGGCGTACTTCGCCTCGTACATCGCGGCGGCCTGGTTGAGGTAGCCGAACAGCAGCCCGTCCGCGACGAACCCGGGGCGGTCGCCGACCGCGACCGGCTCCTTGCCGAGGTCGAGGGCGAGATCGGTGACCGCGGAGACGGCGGTCGGCGCGGTCAGCACCGAGGAGACGACCTCGACCAGTTTCATCGCCGGCGCCGGATTGAAGAAGTGCAGCCCGAGCACCCGCTCCGGGCGGGCGGAGTCGGCGGCGAGCCGGGTGACGGACAGGGCGTTGGTCCCGGTCGCCAGGACCGTCTCCGCCCGCACGATCCCGTCCAGCTCCCGGATGATCTGCTGCTTGATCTCGTACGACTCCGGCGCCACCTCGATGACGAGATCGGCGTCGGCCGCCGCGCGCAGGTCGGTGGAGGTGCGGACGCGGGCCAGGGCGTCGGCGCGCTCCGACTCGGTGAGCCGGCCGCGCTCGACGGCGCGGGCGGTGGAGGCCTCCAGGGCGGCGACGGACCGTGCGGCCTGGGCCTCGCTGATGTCGATGCCGATCACCTCGCGGCCGGCCCTGGCGAGGACCTCGGTGATGCCGGTGCCCATGGTGCCGAGGCCGACGACGGCGATCGTGCGCAGCGGGGACAGCGGGGACTGGGAGGAGGGGGACAGGGGAGTGGCCATCGCGGGACTCCAGAAATGAGGGTGACGACTGGGAACGCACCCGGGTGCGCCGGGGAGCCTACGACTCAGGCCTGGGCGCACCGGGTGCGGAAGGAGCGCGGGTGTTGTTGCCGGGCTGCGAGCGCACACGCCCGGGACCGTCGCTGCGGACGTGCACACGCCCGAGGAACGGTGATGACCGACCGGCCCTGTCCCGAGGCCGGGTCGTACTGCGGCACCTGGTGTACCGAACCGACTTTCCCCCGCCGCGATGGCTGCGTCACCAGGCCGTCGGGGCGGATTCGCGAGCGGGTGGCTCGCTCGTATGAGCTTAACCGGTGAGTAACGAGCGCGCCAGCCCCCGGTTCTGTGACGTACCCCCGGCGTCAGGAGTCGTCGTCCGGTGTGTCCCTGCGGCGGACGTGGAGGTAGACGGTGACACAGACGCTGATGCCGGCCACGCAGACCGAGGCCAGTCCGACGTACACACCGGCCAGGACCGGCTGGTCGGACACCTGCCAGATGGCCAGGCCGATGGCGGCGAGGCAGCCGGCGACCAGTGTGTAGCCGGTCGCCCGGAGGACGAGGAGACGGCGGCGCCGCCGACGGGCGGCCGCGGCGTCCCGTACGGCGGCGGCCGGTTGCCGCTCGGCGGTGTTCTTCGGTGGGGTGCCGTGGATCGCCATCGTCGTGCGCTCTCTTCTCGGGCGGGGCGGGGCGGGGGCGGGGCGCCGGGG
>NZ_BQUN01000056.1 GCF_026008495.1 Streptomyces sp. A012304 | reverse complement strand
GGGGCGAGTGATCACGCTCGTCGCCTCACCGCCCCCTCAGGATCGCGCCCACCCGAGCAGGAGGTCTCAATGAACAAGCTGGTGATCGGTCGCACAGCCGGAATCGTGCTGGGCCTCCTGCTCGGGCTCGCGGCCCTCGCGGTCCCCGCATACGCCCTCTACACACTGCATACCGAAGGCATGTCGGGCCTGTCGGCTGTGATCGGTTCACACCCCGGCTGCCGCTAGAAATTCTCTCGGGGTCGGCCGACACTCCGGCCGACCCCACCCCGTCCACCAACCGACACCCTCGACCTGGAGCAGTCATGCCCGCTCTCGCGAACCTCGATCTCGACGCGCTCAACTCGGCGACCAAGTACCCCTCGATCCTCACGTACCACGAGCTCGATCCGCGCAGCGGCGGGCTGCTGGAGACCGCGACCGCCTTCAGCGGCGACGTCATCCTCACCGAGAAGATCGACGGGACGAACGCGCGGATCATCACCCTCCCCGGCGGCGACTACTTCCTGGGCAGCCGGGAGGAACTGCTCTACGCACGCGGCGACAGGGTCTGGAATCCCAAGCTCGGGATCGTCGAGGCGCTCCGCCCGCTGGCCGAGCGGATCAGCGCACCCGCTGACGGCATCCGCGTGTACTACCTGGAGGTCTACGGCGGCAACAAGATCACCGCCGCGAGCAAGCAGTACACCGGCGGAACGACACTGGGGCACCGCCTCTTCGACGTGGCGGAGATCGACGCCGCAACCCTGGAGCTCCCGCAGGCCCGGATCGCGAGCTGGCGCGACGGCGGCGGCCAGTACTTCCACACTGAGGACGAACTCACCGAGACCGCGTCAGAGGAGGAGATCGAGATGGCGCCCCGCCTGGCCAGGGTCGCGGCCAGCGAACTGCCCACGGGCATCGATGAGATGCAGGCCTTCCTCACCCATCACCTGTCCAAGACCCTGGTCGCCCTCGACCCGGACGCCGGTGGCCGCCCCGAGGGCATCGTTCTGCGGACCACGGACCGCTCCGTGATCGCCAAGGCCCGGTACCAGAACTACGCGCGCACCCTCCAGCTCCGCGCCAAGCGCAGCTGACACCCCGCCCTTCCGGCAAGCAAGGGCGTCAAGCGGGGCGGGAGCGCAGCCTCCCGCCCCGCTTGTGGGTGCCCACCAGAACCGTGCTGAGCCCTCATCACGCCGCCCCCTGGCTCCTTCGCCGATCGGATAGATGACGTGGATCCCGTTAGCGCAACCCTTACCGGCCTGATCGGCCGCTACCCCTGCGCCTACAGCAACCGCACACAAGCGCTCCATCAGGCGCTGATCGTGCTCGGTAACGGCATGGTGTGGAGGCACGGCCTCCTGGTCGACCGGGCCGGAGACCCGCGAGACTGCAGGGACATCCACCAACGTTCCCGGCTCACCGCAGCCGAGACCAAGTTGTACGCCGCGGCCGGCATCACCCCGTCCACGGAACAGATCACCGGCGCCTGCCCGGCCGAGCCGGTGCGCGCCCGGGCCGCCGAGCTCGCCCATGAGCCAGGGCCGCTGGACCGCGAACCCTACCCGCCCAGCCTCCAGATCCCGCTGTTCCTCATGCCCGCGGACGCCGATCCGCACTGGCAACACGCCGCGCGCGAAATCGCCGCCGTCGTGGCGCCCTTGTGGCAACAGCCGTCCATGGCTGTGCTTGCCACCAAGAACGAGTACACCGCCCACCAGCGCACAGCCGCCCTGGAGCGCATTGCCACCCTGCTCACCTGACCCGTACCGCCAAGGCCGGCGCGGCACACGAGGAGGAGGACGGCGGGCGGGCGCGGATCGGTAAGGGCACGTCAGCTCTCCATTGCATAATTGGAATTACTGCCGTAGGCTTAGGTCAGGTCGGGGCGCAGGCAGCTCGCACGCTGGTCAACACTCCCCGCCTCCCCCATCCCTTCACCGCTTGGAGTACCGATGCGACCCACGCTGATCGATCCGTACACCTTCGTCATCCGCCGCCTGTTCCTGGCCTTCCTCCCCGAGGCCGAACCCGGCGAGTGCATGTGGCGCGAGGAAGGAAATCGGCCTGGCGAGCGTCGGTCACTGGATCAGATGTTCAGCGAGGAATGGATCGGCGACCCGGGCGTGAGCCTCACGAAGAAGCTGGCGGCCCTATTCGCAGAGCTGGGCTTCTGCGGCTTCGAGGCCACCAACGAGGAGCGGGAAGCCTGGACGGCGGCCAACGGCGGCCCCGATAGCGCTGCTTCGCCGGTGGAGCGCGCGGTCCGCCAACTGCACTGGGACACGGTCATGGCGGGGGCGCTGCAGGAGCACACGTCCATCTTGGGTCACACCCACCGATACCTTCCTGAGATACACCACCGACTCGCCGAGTGGTTCATATCCCTTGGATACCCGGCGACCCTCGATATCACCATGGATCGCCCCGGACTCCACGACTTGCCCTGACGGGGCAGGCATCATGATTGGACCGGGCCCGACCACCCCGGAGGCCTTGTGACCACCCCTACGCCCTCATCCGCGTCCGCACCGACGATCACCGATCGAATCCGCACGCTGGCCGAACGCCGTGAAGCACTCGGCCGACCGCTCGTCTACGAACACCTGCCCGCCATCCTGGACGGCTCCCGCCTTGCCAGCTCCCTCGACATCGCCCTCATCGCGACCGAGGCCGACGTCCTGGTCGAGCTCCTGCTCGGCACACGCCCGCGCAGGGCCGTCCTCACCTACGCCGACCTCTGGATGCTGCGGTAGGCGATGCGCGGCCGCAAGCCGATCCGAGTCACCGGGCGCACCGCAGCACCTCGACCGTCCTGGCTGGCCCTGCCGCAGCGGCCAGCCGGCGCAGGCCGACCGTGCGGCGGCGCGAGCTTCCATCGAACTAAGTTGTTTAATTGGATTTATTTCTGTAGAGTGGAGCTTGTTGTCAGCCAGTCCGCCCGACTCTCCGACGGGCGCACCCGACAGCCTCCCCGAGCGCCCCAGGAAGGAATCCCCCATGAGCAGCACCCGCACCAACGACGTCCGTGCCGAGCGTGACCGCCGGATGCATGCGGAGAGGCTCACGACCGCTGCGCATGCGGGTAAGTCCAACGCGCTGCGGCGGGGCACCACCTCGTTGGAGCGGCTGCGGGCACCGGAGCTGACGGCTGAGAACGTCCGCATGGACGGGTTCTTCGAGGCCATCACGCTCGCCCAGTACGAGACCGGACTGTGGCAGGCCCTCCTCGACACCCTCCAGTCGAGCCGCGACGCCGTGGCCACCTGGCACGGCCAGATGGCGAAGGCGGAGCTCGAAGCAGAGCGTCCGGAGGGCGGCATGGGCAATCCCGTTGCCGATGCCCGCCGTCACCTGTGGCTCAAAGCCAACCGCAACTTCGCCCGGGACGCCGCCGACTTCTTCCGTCGCGTCAGCTGACCCATGCGGGCCGGGGCCCCGCCGCGCGGCGGGGCCCCGGCCCGCGACCCCTTGAAGCATGCCGGCGGTGGTCGCCGACTACCTCAGCGCCCCTGCCTCGCTGCGCTACGACCGCTACTCGCAGGAGCGCTATGGGCGGCATCACGACAGCAAGTGCAACCGGCGCCGGCGACCCCGGCCGCGCCCACGGCCCATCAGGGCCGCGCCGCGACTGCGAGTTGGCGGAGCGACCCTCCCCCTACTGATCGATTGGACCCCATGAACGACTTCCGCCCCACCGACGCCGCCCTGGCCGGCCTGCGCCTGGACCCGCACGCCCGCCATGTGCCCGCCTGGATGTACGTCCAGCGGGCCGGGGACGGGACGGTCTCCTTCGTCGGCTCCAGCCGCGTCAGCGAGCCGGGCAGCCATGTCAGGGACGCGGACCACCCGCTCCACTACGGCAGTGCCCGCACTCATCAGCTCATCGTGGGGGAGTTGGTGGTCCGGCCTCATTTCATCGTCGGCACCGACGTCCTACGCGGTCAGGGCCTGGGCGGCATCGCGGCGCTGGGCGGCCACGACCTCGCCCGGCATCTCGGCTGCGGGGACGTGGTCCTCGACCCGTACGGCAAGCTACCGCCCTAATTGCTTAATTGGATTTATCGCTGTAGAGTTAGGTTCATCGGGTCGGCCACTTCGGGTCCGCCCTACTTCTCCGGAGGTTCAGACATGCAGCAGCGCATCAGGCATCTTCTGTCCACGGCGATCGCCAGCTTCCACGTGTCTCATCGTGCGGGCGACCCGTTGCCCCGCGACCGGTTATGACCGCGCGGCACGCGCCGCCTCCGCCCCCGCCCCACTCCGCCCCGGGCGGGCTTCCCCCGCCCGGGCCCCAGTACCGGGCGCGGCCCGCGCCCCTTCGGCGCGGGCCGCGCCGTTTCCAAGGAAGCCGACATGCCGCTCGACCTGACCTTCCCCGGCAGCCTCAACCGCGAGCCCCACTACCGCCGATACCTCCGGCCGGACGGGACGATTCACGTCGTGTGCGTGCAGGACTTCGACTACAGGGACTACGACGCCTCCCGGTTCGTCGACGAGGACACCTTCCCCACCAGCATGGAAGCCGAGACCGCGCCGATCTCCACCTGGCGGCTGGTCCACGCCGTCGAGCGCGGTGAGGACCAGGAGACGCGGGCGCAGGCCGCACGGAACCTCGAAGCGGTCCGCTGCCACGTCACCACGCCCGGACACCGCCCGCAGTGCCGTCCGCACGACTGCCGGTGCGGCTGTCCTCGAACCCAAGACTGCCAGGACTGCCACCGTTGCGTGTGCTGGCGCTCCGCGTGCTGCGCCGAGCAGCCACAGAACCACTGACAGCCGAATGACATGGGAGCGGGGCGGGAGGCAGTGCCTCCCGCCCCGCTCCCATGTTCCGGCCCGGCCGGCCTGCACCTCGAGCGCGGGACCGCTCAGGCGCCGAGGCCCACGTAGGAGACGTATGTGTAGGCGCCCCAGTCGCTGTCCAGGTCGGCGATGACGTCGTCCCAGATCTCCTCGAGCTTCTCGCTGTCGCCCTCCCGCATGGCGTCTACCGCGTCGTCCCAGATGTAGCGGACGTTCGGCAGGAATCGGTGCGCCTGTTCGCCCATGAGGTTCCGGCGCCGTGCGGGCTCGTCGACGAGATCCTGGTTGATGGGGTGGATCTCGATGGACGTGCCCCGGCCGCGGTTGTTCAGGTGCTGCTTGAAGGCCCCCAGGTTGTTCAGGAACCGCTCGGTGCGCAGGTTCCAGTACGCGGTGTCGATCTTCTCCTTGTTCGCGGGCAGTGGCTGTTGCGTGCCGTCGAACCACTTCTTCATCGTGCGCGGTGTCACGTCGATGCCGGCGTCGGCCATTGCCTGCCGGCCGGCGTCGCTGTCGAGGTAGTTCAGCCGCGCGTTCAACCCGCGGTTGGTGGTGACCGGGGAGCGGATGCCGCCCTCGCGGATCTGCCGGGACAGGGCTTCCTCCATGGCCGCGCCGAGCGCTTGGCCGCCGCGGACGTTCTCCGGGGAGCGGTTCGCGCCGAGGCGGCCGAAATTCCTCCAGCCGCTGTCGTCGTACGGCATGGGTTAGTTCTCCCCGAGGGTGTAGAGGCGCTTCTTCTTCATCTCGCCGGGCATCCGGCCTTCTTTCCAAATCTTCTGCCAGTCGCCGACGAGGTGGATCTCGTCTACACCGGCGACCTGCACCAGCGTAAGGCCTTCCTGATAGGCCCGGTGGGCTTTCAGCCAGAGGCTCGCGAAAGCCTGCGACCGGATGATGTGGACCCAGTCGGCTCGCCGGAGTTCCTGGTTCTTTCCTGATTCACCGATGGTTGAGGTAAATCGGGAGTACATCGCCTTGACGTACTCCTCGGTGGGCTTGTCGGATTCCTGGATTGCCTTGGTGCGTGCCTCGTTCAGGATGCGGCGGAACTTCTCCAGCAGGGCTTCCGTTCCGCCCGAGGTCCATGATTCCAGAATCCTCGGCGGGGCGGACAGGCCGAGTTCGTTGCAGCGGATCAGGAGCCGGACGGTGGCTTCGTCCAGCAGGTACGGGCCCGGCTCGACCCGTCCGCCCAGCGGGTTCGGGAGGTCCTCGTGAGGCCATTCGAAGTGGTCAACGCGGTGGATGCCGGACTCCTTGGGGAGGAACCCGCGGGTGTGGTGGCGCAGTGCGCCGATCGGCAGGTGAGTCTTGAAGGCTGACAGGTAGGCGCAGTTGGTGTCGAGGGCCGTCACGTCCAGCGGCTTTTGCATGCCCTTCTTCACCGCGGTTCGCAGGGCTTCATTGCGCCACTTGTGGCGCCCTTCCCAGATCTGGTCGGATTCCTTTTGTGACGGCTTGGAGAGGAATTCCAAGGGCTCCGGGTACACGGAATGCTCGTACGTGGCGCCGACCCTGGAGAGCTTGAACAGGGCCATAGCGTCCGGCACGGCCTTGCGCTTGAGTAGCTTGATCGCCTCGTCGACGTCGCCGTTGGTCTCCTGGAGCGCCTGGTCCACGGCGGCCGCGATCTTGTTGGTGAAGAAGGTGTAGGTGCGACCGCGCCGGACGTTGCCGGTGTCCTCCGGCGGCACCGTGGTGTCCTGGAACGTCGCCGATGTCTCCTCGTCCGGGTCGTACGGAGCATCGGCGGGGATCTGGTGCTCTTCGGTGTCCCGGGCCGGCTCCTGGACCGTCAGGGAGGCGGCGGGTGCAGGTACGGCCGCCGGGGTGATGCCGGCGGCGGCCGCGGCGCGGGCGTAGGCCTCCAGTGCAGCCCGGAGCTCTTGTGTCTCCTCGGTGTGCGGAAGTCGCAGGCGCTGGCCGGCCAGGGACGCTGTCCGCGCCCTCGCCTCGTTGATGGCCTGGTCGTCGCCCGTGCGGAGCGCGTCTCGCAGCTGGGACAGAGCGGATCGGGCGGTGAGGGACAAGGGCCCGGCATCGGTGAGCAGGGGAAGGGCCGCGGCGACCAGTTCGGTCTCCGCCGACCCGAGCTCCTTGGTGGCCGCCGGTGTGTCCTGCGGGTCGGGCGCCAGGGTTGTGGGGCGTTCCGGGCGGGGCGCGGAGACGGCGCCCGGCATCGGCGGCCGGGCGGCGGCGTATGCGGTCAGTGCCGCTGCCAGGCGTCGACCCTCGTTGGTGTCCGGGACTGTCGGATGGCGGGCGGCAAGGTCGGCCACCGAAGTCCGCAGGTCGCCCATGTCGCCATGGTCCCCGGTGCGGGCCGCTTGCCCGAGCGCGGACAGCGTGCCACGCAGTCGCGCGCCGATACCTTCTGCTGCCCCGAAGATGAACGGGTGCGCCGCCTGAAGGAGTTCGTGCTCGATCTCGTCCGTGATGCCGGCGCTGGGCGTCATGGTCGGGGTGGGCGGGTTGGGGTCGACGGCCTGCGGTGCCGTGGGCTCCGCGGCCTCGAGCGGATCGCTGAAGCGGGCACACGCCAGGTCCGCCCGCAGTTCGGTGCTCGCCAGGATTCCGAAGTCGCGTTCGGCGTAGGTGACTTCTGCCCGCTCGTCGGTCCGTGTCACTGTCAGGGTGACGTCTGCGTCCAGCGCCGCGACGAGGGGTGTCTCGTCTGTGTCGACCGCGGCCACGACGGGGATCTTCAGGCGCCGCGCCACGTGGGTCAGCGCCTGTGCTGCGGCCGGCAGGGCCCGCCCGGACAGGGGCACCGATGGGTCGTGGGCACGCTGCAGTCGGTCCACTACGACCAGGGCGAGCCCGTCGACGTCCTGCGCGGCCTCGGCAATGTCCGATGCGGTCAGCCCGGCCCCGTCGTCGATGTGCCAGACGTTTCCGCCCAGACGCGACAGCAGTTCACCCACGCCGTTCGCCTTGTCCTGTTCGTTTTCGGTGAGCTGGCCGGTGCGCAGGGCGCGGTAGTTCACCCCGGCCTCCGCCGCGATGACGCGCATCGCCACATCGGTGCGGGTCAGACCGGATGCCGCGTAGAGCACCGGGAGCTGTCGGCGCAGCGCCGTGTCCCGCGCTGCGGCTGCCACCAGCAGTGAGGGACCCGCGCCTGGGGCGCCCGCCACCAGCGTCAGCTTCCCGGGCTGCAGGCCGGCCACGACGCGGTCCAGGGCGGGGATTCCGAACCAGGCTGCCTCCGTCGGCGGCGTGTCGGATCCCTGAGGGGCCAGCACCTCCTGGAGGACGGCCTCCAGGGCCGCCACCGGCCGACGGCTCACCGCTCCTGTTCCGGCCTCGAAGTTGGCTGTCGGCTGGTCTGCAGGCGGTGCGTCGGCCTCGGGCGGAGGTTCGGCCGCGACAGCGACCGAAGCGACTGAAGTCCCGGTGCCGGAAGGGGCGGCCGACAGCTCCTCCGGGGCCGCGGCGTCGGTCCGGAGGTGATCGGCCGACGGTGTCACACCGGGCTGGTGTGCGGTGGCTCTGGCCGCCTCGTTGCGGGGCATGAGGACCGCGAGCGGCTTCCCGTTCCGCGCCACCACCACGCCGCGCGCAGCGTCCTGTGCTGTCGACTTGACCACCTCCTCAACCAGGGCGTCGAGTTCGCCGAGGACGTCGTCCGCGTCGTGCACGGGCCACGTCTTGAGCAGGCCTGCATATTCGGGGTTCAACGCCACGACGGGGATCAGCACCGCGCGGGGCGCCGTCGTGGACCGCGACCGGTACACCTCCACCCACACCTCGCCTGCTTCGGCTTCGTCCAGCAGCGACGTCCAGTCCCGGGTCACCTCTCGTACCGACAGCGTGATCTGTCGGCGCCCGAGCGCGGGAATCCGGATCGGGCCGCCGTCGTCAGGGAGCAGCGCGGCATTCACCAGTACGGCAACCGGCGTCTTGTAGTCCAGCAGGACCTGCGGCGTCCCCGGGGTGCCTTGGCCCCCGCTCCCCGCGGCCGCGGCCACCAGGTCCCCCAGCTTGGGCCGGGCAGCCGTTTTGGACAGCGACGGCCATCCTCCGACCTGCGCCCGCGCCGCCGCATCGAGCGCCTTCAGCGACACCAGGGCGGCCCGGACCTCTGTTCGCCCCGTCCCCTTAGTCACGACCGTCACGACACCGTCCCGCGCCTTGTCTACGAGGGGATACAGCTGCGTCCGCGCCACCGAGACGCGCAGCACCTCGGGCGCGCCGTCGGGGCCGGCGCCTGCCCAGACGGGCCCCGGCTCCGCCTTCGTCGCGTCGGGCGGCACAGAACGATCAGACATAAGCACTCCAGGAGACGAAGCATCCCGATGCGGCGTGACCGCCGCAGCAACACAAGAACCCGTAACAGACTGTCGGGTCGACACCGTAACAATAGCCCCGCAGTCGCCGCGACACCCGCAGAATGCGTAACAAAATCCGGAACGCGAGAGGGCAGCGCGCCGCATAGTCCGTAACACCCGGACGATTCGAGTTGGGTAATTGGAAATATTCCCGTAGGGTTCGCCATATGGATCGCATGGATCGCACCGGACTCGCCCGCCGCTCAGCCGCTGCGCTCGCCGCCCACGCCCCACACGTCACCGGAGCGGTAGCGCTCGCCGCCCTCGCACTGCTCGTACTCCCCTTCGACGGGCCGATGGCCGAGTTCATCATCGGGTTCGTCGGCGGCAGGCTCGGACCCCGAGTCGCCGTGCACCTGTCCAGCAGCAAGAGCTGACCGCCCGCCGCGCGGGGGCGTGCGCTCGGCCCCCGCCGCCTGATCACCCTCACCCGGGACCCACTGGATCACCCGCAGGCGCCTTTCCCCACCCGGCACACCTCAGGAGGCTTCGATCATGCGCAAGTGCAGAGCGTGCGACACCGTCAACGACTCTACGGAAAGGGTCTGCATGGTCTGCGACACGCCCTTCCCCCTCTCCTGCGTGCGCATCAACCTGACCGGCCGCAGGCGGCCGCGCCGGGCGCTGAAGGCGGGTTGACCGCGCCCGGCGGGGGAGGTGATCTCGCCCCTCCAGCAGGTGAAGGCGAGATC
>NZ_BQUN01000055.1 GCF_026008495.1 Streptomyces sp. A012304 | reverse complement strand
CTTCGCAACACTCCGCCCCGCTGGATGAGATCCAGCAGGGCGGAATTAACCAACAGCGTCCGGCTCCCCGGGGCGGGCCGCCGCCGCTCACATGGTGAACGCCGAGAACCGCACCAGCGCGCCGTCGGCGCCCTCGTACTCCACGCTGACCTGCGCGGCGGCCGCACCGAAGCCCGGGCGGGCCGAGCCGGGGAATTGTCCCGCGCCCTCCTCGGTGGTGCCCGAGAAGTCCAGGCTGAGGCACAGGTCGGCGGACTTCGGCACGCAGAACCGATTCCTCGGCTCGGGCGCCTGCGGATAGGTCCGTTCGAGCCAGTCGAGTGCCGCCGTCCGGGGCATCCGGAACTCGGCGCTGTAGTGCACGTCCTGCCAGGCCTGCACGGTGCATTTCGTGTCGTACGCCTCCTCGGGCAGCGTCGCCCCGCCGAACTCCAGCGCCTCCGCGCACGCCACCTCCCGCGGCCCCCGACCGGACCGGTCGTCCGAGGTCGCGCCCCGCACCACGGCCGTGACCAGCCAGATCAGGATCAGGGCGGGCAGTGCGGCGGCGGCCGCCACCAGGACCCACCGGGCCCGTCCCGGTCCTGCCGGCCGCATCGCCGTCCCGCCCCGAAGCCGTGCCATCGTGTCCCCGTCCCGTGCACTCGACCGTCACCGACCGGCCAGATCATGTCAGCCGACGGCTGACAGGCCCCGGCGGGGCTTGCCACCCCCCTCCCCGCATGGGGGAGGATGGCGGGATCCGTACGAAGGGAAAAACACGGTGAGCATCGACCCGTCCTCGATTCCGAACTTCGGGGGCCAGCCCGAGCCGCAGCCCCAGGGACCGGCGGGCCCCGTCGTCCCGGATCAGGACCTCGTGAAGCAGCTTCTCGACCAGATGGAGCTGAAGTACGTCGTCGACGACGAGGGTGACCTCGCGGCGCCGTGGGAGGAGTTCCGTACGTACTTCATGTTCCGTGGCGAGGGTGACCAGGCGGTCTACTCGGTGCGGACGTTCTACGACCGGCCCCACCAGATCGACGCCAAGCCGCAGGTGCTGGAGGCCATCGACGACTGGAACCGTCGCACCCTGTGGCCCAAGGTCTACACGCACACCCACGACGACGGCACCGTCCGCCTCATCGGCGAGGCGCAGCTGCTGATCGGCGCGGGCGTGAACATCGAACTGTTCGTCTCGTCGACGGTGAGCTGGGTGCGCGCCGCGATCGAGTTCGACAAGTGGCTCGTGGAACAGCTGGGCCTCGAGTCGGAGATCGACGAGGCGGAGAAGCCCGAGGAGGGCGACGAGTAAGGCCGCAGGGCCACCCCCGACGAACGAGAGCCCGGCCGGGGCCGCGACCACGCAGGGTCGCGGCCGGGCCGGGCTCTTGCCTCGTCCAGCGGTTCGCCGGGCAGCCGCCACCCACGGGCGGGCCGAGGACACCACCCCCCCGACCGCCGTGGGAGGGAGGTCACCGGGCCAGGGACTTCAGGCGTCGGGCCGCTTCCTCCAGCACGCCTGTCCGCTTGCAGAAGGCGAAGCGGACGAAGGGGGCGCCGGCCTCGCGGTGGTCGTAGAAGACCGCGTTGGGGATGGCGACCACCCCGGCCCGTTCCGGCAGGGCGCGGCAGAAGGCGTGGCCGTCGCTCTCGCCGAGGGGGCGGATGTCGGTGGTGATGAAGTACGTGCCGGCTGGGCGGAAGACCTTGAAGCCCGCCCGCTCCAGGCCGCTCGCGAGCAGGTCCCGCTTGGTCAGCATGTCCGCGCGGAAGTCCGCGAAGTACGAGTCGGGCAGGCGCAGGGCCTCGGCCACGGCGTACTGGAAGGGCCCGGAGGCGACGTACGTCAGGAACTGCTTGGCCGAACGGACGGCCGAGACGAGTTCCCGGGGCGCCGTCACCCAGCCGACCTTCCAGCCGGTGAACGAGAACGTCTTGCCGGCACTGCCGATGGTGACCGTCCGCTCCCGCATCCCCGGCAGCGTCGCCAGCGGCACGTGCTCGGCGTCGTCGAAGACCAGGTGCTCGTACACCTCGTCGGTGACGACCAGCAGGTCCCGCTCCACCGCCAGCTCGGCGATCGCGGTCAGCTCCGCACGGGTGAGGACCGTACCCGTCGGGTTGTGCGGGGTGTTGACCAGCAGCAGCCGCGTCCGGTCGGTCACCGCGTCGCGCAGCTCGTCGAGGTCCAGCCGGAACCGCGCGGCCTCGGCGTCCGGCCGCAGCGTCACCGGCACCCGCGCGGCGCCCGCCATCGCGATGCACGCCGCGTACGAGTCGTAGTACGGCTCCAGCGCGACGACCTCGTCACCCGGCTCCAGCAGCGCCAGCAGCGCGGCCGCGATGGCCTCCGTCGCGCCCGCCGTGACCAGCACCTCCGTGTCGGGGTCGAAGGACAGCCCGTAGCGGCGCAGCTGGTGCGCGGCGATCGCGGTGCGCAGCTCGGGCACACCCGGCCCCGGCGGGTACTGGTTGCCGCGCCCGTCGCGCAGCGCCCGCACGGCCGCCTCCCGGATCTCCTCCGGCCCGTCCGTGTCCGGGAACCCCTGACCGAGATTGATCGAGCCGGTCTTCAGGGCGAGGGCGGACATCTCGGCGAAGATCGTCGTCCCGAACTCGGTGAGACGGCGGTTGAGGAAGGGACGTGCGGTGGAGGTCATGCCGGTCATCCTGCGCCGAAGCTCTGGACTTCCTCAAGTGTGCTTTGGCCGGTGAGGCGGCCGGGCATCCCCCGTTCACGCACCGCTCACCCGGTGCGCGAGGCGCCCACGGGGGGCCGCTTCGGGGGATTCGAAAGGAGGGTGACGCCATGACCTACGGCTTCATCCTGACGCTCTTCGTGGTCCTGGTCGGGGTGGTGGTGCTCGCCGCCCGCAGGAAGGCCCACAGCACGCGGCAGCGCACGCGCGCGGCCCGCGCCGGCCGGTCGTCCCGCAGCTCGTCCAGCGGCAGCGGCGACAGCGGCAGCACGAGCGGAAGCTGGTGGGCCGGGGGCGGAGACTCCGGTTCCTCGTCCTGCGGCGGCGGCTCGTCGTCCTGCGGAGGAGGCGGCGGATGCGGTGGAGGCAGCTGACACGGGGCAGCTGAGCTCCCCCAGGGGGAGCCGCATCCGGACCGCGGGGCCCGCCCCTGACCGCTCGGGCCCCGCGGTCGTACCTCGTCCGGGGGCGCGTGGACGCACGTCCGAGCCGCACGGCGCACGCCGTGGTTGAACAGTTGAGCAGTGGCGCCCTCTGAGGGATGGAAACCCCACGAAGTTGGGTAAAAACGCTGTGGCGGCACCACCGTTCATGATTCCCTCTAATCCACCAACGCAGCCCTCGGACTCCCGGACGTCCCGCGCGGACGCCCTTCCCGAACCGGGCCGGCCGGGGCCTGTCCCCCGGCGACGACCAGGGTGCGGCGGACCTACCCCTTTTTCTTTTGCGTTCTAGCGGAGTCGATCCATGCTCAGGACCCTGAACACGTCCTACACCGACACGCGCGCGGCCGACCTGGCCTGGGCCCTGGGGCGGGAGCCGCTGCCCGCCCTCGCCACGCTCGACCTCGAACTGTCCGGGGCGAAACTCCAGTTGAGGCTGCTCGGCGCGTCGCACCAGGTGCTGCTGGAGGAGGAACAGGGCTGTTGTTCCGAGACTGTCGCGTGCATCCCCGGCAGCAGCACCCCCCTCCCGCTCGGCGTGTCCAAACGTGTGGGCGACTGGGAGTACGAGTTCGCCGCCCGTGTCGAGGCCCTGACACCCGGTCAGTTCGCGGGCCGCGCCCAGGAACTGCTGGCCCTCGTCTCCGACCATCCGCACGGCCTCGTCGGCGTCTTCCCCGGCAGCCCACACGCCTTCACCGCCCTGCTCGCCCAGCACCACGAGGGGCATGTGCACTGGCGCACCTGGCACGCCTACCCGCAGGACGGCCAGCTCGTGGCGACCAGGACCCGGGTCGGGGTCCGCGCGCCGGCGAACTCCCACGGTCTGTGCCAGGTGCCCGCCCCCGCCTCCGGAGCTGCCGCTCCTTCCGGGGTTCGCGTGCGGTAAACCCCGGCGCCGGACAATCCTCGGGTTCCACACGTGTGGGTGACATAACGCTCCGCACTCGTGACGTAACGTCGCAGTCGTGATCGAACCGCACGCCCCCGCCCCGCCCGGTGCCCCTCCCCCCTGGCGTGGCCCCGCGCGGCTCCCGGTCCGGCCGGACACCGGGCGGCTGCTGGTCCTCGCGTGCGTCTTCGTCTGCGCGGCCTGTGGACTGGTGTACGAACTCGAACTCGTCGCCCTCGCCTCCTACTTGATGGGCGACTCGGTCACCCAGGCGTCCGTCGTGCTGTCCGTCATGGTGTTCGCGATGGGCATCGGCTCCCTCGCCGCCAAACGGCTGCGCCGGCTCGCCGCCGCCGGGTTCGCCGCGGTCGAGGTGACGCTCGCCCTGGTCGGCGGCTTCAGCGCGCTCGCCCTGTACGCCGTCTTCGCGTGGACCGGCGACTGGGGCGGCCTGTGGGGCAACGGCCCGCGCGTCCTGCTGGTCACCTTCTCCCTCGCCATCGGCCTGCTCATCGGCGCCGAGGTGCCCCTGCTGATGGAGCTGATCCAGCGCATCCGCCGCCAGGAGGCCGGCTGCGCCGTCGCCGACCTGTTCGCCGCGGACTACGTCGGCGCGCTCGTCGGCGGTCTCGCCTTCCCCTTCCTGCTGCTGCCCCTCCTCGGCCAGCTCACCAGCTCCCTGCTGACCGGCGCGGTCAACGTCGTCGCCGGCGGTGCCCTCGTCCTCGGCCTGTTCCACCGCGACCTCACCCGCCGCGCCCGCTGGCTGCTGCTGACCGCCAACGTCACCGTGCTCGGCGTCCTCGCCTCCGCCACCGCCTTCGTCGACGACTTCGAACGCGCCGCCCGCCACGCCGTCTACGGCGAGGACGTACGGGTGGCCGTGCGCACCGGCGTCCAGGAGGTCGTCCTCACCGGCGGCAGCCACGGCCGTCCCCTCGGCCTCTACCTCGACGGCCGGCTCCGGGCCGGCGGACACGACGAGGGCCGCTACCACCGCGCCCTGGTCCACCCCGCGATGCACGGCCCCCACACCCGCGTCCTGGTCCTCGGCGGCGGCGACGGACTGGCCACCCGCGAGGTCCTCACCCACCACCGCGCCCACCGCGTCGACGTCGTCGATACCGACCCCGGCCTGATCGGACTGGCCCGCACCGACGCGGCCCTCGCCCGGCTCAACGGCCACGCCTTCGCCGACCCGCGCGTCCGGGTCACCATCGCCGACGTCTTCCGCCATCTGCGCCGGACCCCTCCGGCGGCGTACGACGTGGTGATCGCCGACCTGCCCGACCCGGGCATCACCGCCAGCACCAAGCTGTACTCCCAGGAGTTCTACGGCCTCGCCCGCCGCGCCCTGCGGCCCGGCGGCCGGCTCGTGGTCCACGCGGGCCCGGCCGTCTCCCGCCCCCGCGTCTTCTGGACCGTCGAGGCGACCCTGCGCGCGGCCGGCCTGCGCACCGCCGCCTACCGGGTCGACGGCATCGGCACCGGCCCCGGCCGCCACCCGCGCGACCGGGGTTTCGTCCTGGCCACCGCCGCCGACGCCCGGCCGTCCCTGCGCCTCGGCCACCACGCGCGGGCACTGCGCACCCCGGTGACGGGGCTACGGGCCTCGACGCTGGTGCATCCGCGGTACTAGCGGTTTGGCGGACCAGCGGATCAGCGGATTGGCGGACTGGTGGACCAGCGGTACGGGCAGGGCGGGGAGGGACCGGAGCCGGGAGGACCGGGAGAGTACGCGCGGTGGGCGTGCGCGTCAGGCGAATCAGGTTTCGGCGGGTGCTTCCACCGGCCCCTGGGTAGGCTCCGCTCTCATGGAGCAAGAGGTGTTCGTTCCGGTACCGGCCGAGCGGCTGCGGGCGGCCCTCGCCGACCCCGCGCAGGTGGCCCGGGCGGTCCCCGGGCTCCAGCAGGACGCCGGTACCGAGCCTGTCGCGGGCCGGCTGAAGCTGCGCGTCGGCGGCCACACCATCACCTACCGGGGCGCGCTGCGGGTCGTCTCCCGCGAGGACGGCACGTACGGCGTCGAGGGCGACGCGACCGAGGCCCGTGGCTCCGGGTCGGTCCGGCTCCGGCTCACCCTGCGCCCGCGCGCCACCGGCGACGGCACCACCCTGCGCTTCGAGGGCACGGCGACGGCGGACGGCCGTATCGCGGAACTGCCGGCGGAGGCGGTGGGCACGGCGGTCGCCCGGCTGCTGAGCCGCTTCGCGGAGAACCTGGCGGAGACGGCGGACGTCCGGCCACCGGAGGCCGAGATTCCCCCGCCGGGCACCGACGACGCCGACCGGATCGTCGAGGAGACCGCCACCGGCATCGTCGAGGAGACCGCCACCGGGGACGAGGCCGACGGCGGGGCGGACGCCGTCGGCAGGGACGAGGGCGACGGCGAGAAGGACGCCGTCGGTAAGGGCGATGTCGTCGGCCGGGAAGATTCCGCTTCTTCCGGGGAGCCGCCCGCCGAGGCCGCGCACGCGCGCCGCACGATGATCGGGCGCAGCGCCGAGGAGGTCGACCACGCCCCGCCGCGCGGCCGGTACGCACCGGTCCCCGCCCCGCAGACCGTCGCCCCGGGGAACACCCTGCGCTGGGCGGCCCCGGCCGCCGCGTTCGTCGTCGCGTCGGCGATCGTCGTGGGCCGCGCGCTGCGCCGGCGGCGCTGAGGCCCTCTTGCCCGCCGTGATCACCCCAGTAGGGTCGTCCCGTGAGTAACGAAGACATCACGCTGACCGCGGGCGACGCGGAGGTGACCGTGCAGCCCGGCAACGGCGGACGGGTCGGAGGGCTGCGCGTCGGCGGGACGGAACTGCTGCGGCAGGGCGAGCGGTTCGGCTGCTTCCCGATGGTCCCCTGGTGCGGGCGGATCAGGGACGGCCGCTTCCTGGACGGAGCGACCCTCCGCCAGATGCCGCTGAACGCCCCGCCGCACGCCATCCACGGCACTGTCCGCGACGGCGCCTGGCGGGTGGCCCGCAGCTCGGCCGACGAGGCGGTGCTGACGTACGACCTGGTGGAGCCCTGGCCGCACCCCGGCCGGGTCACGCAGATCGTCGCGCTGAGCGAGGACGCCCTGACGCTCAGCATGGCGGTGGAGACGTACAGTTCGTCGTTCCCGGCGCAGATCGGCTGGCATCCCTGGTTCAACCGGGCCCTCATGGGCAAGGACGGCACCGTCGGCGAGGACGTGCGGCTCGACTTCTCGCCCGCCTGGCAGGAGGAGCGCGGCGACGACCACCTGCCCACCGGTAACCGTGTCGAGCCGAAGCCGGGCCCCTGGGACGACTGCTTCGGCATGCCGGACGGCGTCGCCGTCACCCTCACCTGGCCCGGACAGCTCAGCGTCGAGGTGACCAGCCCGGAGCAGTGGGTCGTCGTCTACGACGAGCAGGAGGCGGCCGTGTGCGTGGAGCCGCAGACCGGCCCGCCCAACGGCCTCAACACCCTCCCGCGCCTGGTCACACCCCTGGAGCCGCTGGAGGCCACGACGACCTGGCGGTGGACCCGCCTCTAAGCTGGTCGGCATGACGGACACACGCGGCGCGCTGCTGCAGCAGATCAAGGACAAGGCCGTGGTGCACGGCAAGGTGACCCTGTCGTCGGGTCTGGAGGCCGACTACTACGTCGACCTGCGCCGCGTCACCCTCGACGGCGAGGCCGCCCCGCTGGTCGGCCAGGTGCTGCTGGACCTCACCGCCGAGCTGGACTTCGACGCCGTCGGCGGCCTGACCATGGGCGCCGACCCGGTCGCGGCCGCAATGCTGCACGCCGCCGCGGCGCGCGGCCGCCGGCTGGACGCCTTCGTCGTGCGCAAGGCGGCGAAGGCGCACGGGCTCCAGCGGCGCGTCGAGGGCCCGGACATCGCGGGCCGCCGGGTCCTGGTCGTCGAGGACACCTCCACCACCGGCGGTTCCCCGCTCACCGCCGTGGAGGCCGTGCGCGAGGCGGGCGCCGAGGTCGTGGCCGTGGCGACCATCGTGGACCGGGCGACCGGTGCCGCCGAGAAGATCCAGGACGGTGCGGGCGTGCCCTACCTGTACGCGTACTCCAAGGACGAGCTGGGCCTGGACTGACCGGCGGGCGGACACCCGCTGGAGCATCGGGCCATGTCTGGAAAGATGGGGACGACGATGACGTCGCACCCAAGGTCTAGGTCAGGGCCGTAAACGCAGAAGCAACCCGCACACCCAAGGAGCGGACGAATGCCCATCGCAACCCCCGAGGTCTACAACGAGATGCTCGACCGGGCGAAGGCAGGCAAGTTCGCCTACCCGGCCATCAACGTCACCTCGACCCAGACCCTGCACGCGGCTCTGCGCGGCTTCGCGGAGGCGGAGAGCGACGGCATCATCCAGATCTCGACCGGCGGCGCCGAGTTCCTGGGCGGCCAGTACAGCAAGGACATGGTCACGGGCGCCGTCGCCCTGGCGGAGTTCGCGCACATCGTCGCCGAGAAGTACCCGGTGACCGTCGCCCTGCACACCGACCACTGCCCGAAGGACAAGCTCGACGGGTACGTCCGTCCGCTGCTCGCGGTCTCCGAGGAGCGCGTCAAGGCCGGCCGCAACCCGCTGTTCCAGTCGCACATGTGGGACGGCTCCGCCGAGACCCTCGCCGACAACCTGGAGATCGCCCAGGAGCTGCTCGTCCGGGCCGCCGCCGCGAAGATCATCCTGGAGGTCGAGATCACCCCGACCGGCGGCGAGGAGGACGGCGTCTCGCACGAGATCAACGACTCCCTGTACACGACGGTCGACGACGCGATCCGTACGGTCGAGGCGCTCGGCCTCGGCGAGAAGGGCCGCTACCTGCTCGCCGCGTCCTTCGGCAACGTCCACGGCGTGTACAAGCCGGGCAACGTCGTGCTCCGCCCCGACCTGCTGAAGGAGCTGAACGAGGGCGTCGCCGCCAAGTTCGGCAGGCCGGCCGGCTCCCAGCCCTTCGACTTCGTCTTCCACGGCGGCTCCGGCTCCACGGAGGAGGAGATCGCCACCGCCCTGGAGAACGGCGTCGTGAAGATGAACATCGACACGGACACCCAGTACGCCTTCACCCGTCCGGTCGCGGACCACATGTTCAAGAACTACGACGGCGTCCTGAAGGTCGACGGCGAGGTCGGCTCGAAGAAGACCTACGACCCGCGCACCTGGGGCAAGCTGGCCGAGGCCTCGATGGCGGCCCGCGTCGTCGAGGCGACGCAGAACCTGCGGTCGGCGGGCACCAAGATCAAGTAGTTTCCGCCCGACTCCAAGGTCGGCAGTCGAGCCCGGTGCGACGGCACCGGGCTCGCTGTGTTCGTTGGTGGCGCGGGCGTCGGGACCGTACGGCCATCGCCGTGTCCATCCCCCAGACTGGACCCATGTCCATTCACGAAAACCTCCTCGGGGGCCCGCCCCCGACCCACCTCCCCGACGACCCGGAGCCCCGCGAACTCCTCGCGAACGGCACACCCCCCGCCGACGTCGCCGCCAAGCACCCCACGTCCTCCCTGGCCTGGGCCCAGCTCGCGGACGACGCCTTCGAGCGCGGCAGCGTCGTCGAGTCGTACGCCTACGCCCGTACGGGCTACCACCGCGGCCTGGACGCCCTGCGCCGCAGCGGCTGGAAGGGCCACGGCCCGGTCCCCTGGGAGCACGAGCCGAACCGCGGCTTCCTGCGCGCCCTGCACGCCCTCGCCCGCGCCGCCGGGTCGATCGGCGAGCAGGAGGAGTACGAGCGCTGCACGCAGTTCCTGAAGGACTCCTCCCCGACGGCGGCCCAGACCCTCGGCTAGGTTCCGGTCGGCCGGAGAAGCCCGGGCCCGCCTGCGCGATCAGGCGGGCCTTGCGCTTTCGGGTGACGATGCGCAGGATGCCCCTGGGGACCGGGGCCCCCGTGTCGATACGGCAGGGGCGGACCGCTACCCGGAGTACACAACAGGAGACAGCGATGTCCCACGAGGCTCCCGAGGCTCACGAGCCGGAGACCCCGCACCTCGACTTCGCAGGCACGACGCCGTACGAGGACTACGTCAAGGCGGACGTGCTCACCCACCTCCAGCACACCCTCTCCGACGACCCCGGAGAGATGGTCTTCCTGGTCACGACCCAGGTCATGGAGCTGTGGTTCACGGTGATCGTCCACGAGTGGGAGACGGCGGCCCGCGCCCTGCGCTCCGACGACGTGCCGACGGCGATCGCCGCCCTGAAACGTTCCGTACGGGAACTGGAGGCGCTGAACGCCTCCTGGAAGCCGCTCGGGCAGCTCACGCCGGCCCAGTTCAACTCCTATCGCGCCGCCCTCGGCGAGGGCTCCGGCTTCCAGTCCGCGATGTACCGGCGGATGGAGTTCCTGCTGGGCGAGAAGTCCGCGTCCATGCTGGTCCCGCACCGCGGCGCGCCCCGCGTCCACGCGGAACTGGAGAAGGCGCTGCACGAGCCGAGCCTGTACGACGAGGTGCTGCGCCTGCTGGCCCGGCGCGGGCACGCCGTCCCGGAGGCCGTGCTCACCCGTGACGTCGCCCGCCGCTACGAGCCGTCCCTGGAGGTCGAGGCGGTGTGGACCGCCCTCTACTCGGGTGACGAGAGCGACGAGCTCGCCCGGCTCGGCGAGGCGCTGACCGATGTCGCCGAGCTGGTGTGGCGCTGGCGCAACGACCACCTCGTCGCCACCCGCCGCGCGATGGGCGCGAAGGCCGGCACGGGCGGCTCGGCCGGCGTGGCCTGGCTGGAGAAGCGCGCCCAGAAGAACGTCTTCCCGGAGCTGTGGACGGCGAGGTCCCATGTCTGAACTCGCCTCCAAGGCCGCAGAGCTGGACGCCGGGGACCGACTCGCCGCCAAGCGCGCCGAGTTCGCCCTGGAGGACGACGTCGTCTACCTCGACGGCAACTCGCTGGGCGCCCTGCCGGTGTCCGTCCCCGGGCGCGTCGAGGACGTCGTACGCCGCCAGTGGGGCGAGCTGCGCATCCGCTCCTGGGAGGAGAGCGGCTGGTGGACGGCGCCGGAGCGGATCGGTGACCGGATCGCGCCGCTGGTGGGCGCGGACGCCGGCCAGATCGTCGTCGGAGACTCCACGAGTGTCAACGTCTTCAAGGCGGTCGTGGCGGCGGTCCGGATGGCCGGGGACGGCCGGGACGAGATCCTCGTCGACGCCACCACCTTCCCGACGGACGGGTACATCGCCGGGTCGGCGGCCCGGCTGACGGGGTCCCGGCTGCGTCCGGTGGCCCCGGCGGACGTGCCGGCGGCCCTGTCGGACCGTACGGCCGCCGTGCTGCTGAACCACGTCGACTACCGCACCGGCCGGCTGCACGACCTGCCGGCGCTGACCGCCGCCGCGCACACCGCGGGCGCGCTCGCCGTCTGGGACCTGTGCCACAGCGCGGGCGCCCTGCCGGTCGGCCTCGACGAGCACGGCGTCGACCTCGCGGTCGGCTGCACCTACAAGTACCTGAACGGCGGCCCCGGCTCACCGGCGTACCTGTACGTGCGCCGCGACCACCAGGACCGCTTCGACTCCCCGCTGCCCGGCTGGAACTCCCACGTCGAACCCTTCGGCATGCGCCCGGGGTACGAACCGGCGGCAGGCGCGCTGCGGGGGCGCGTGGGCACCCCCGACATCCTGTCCATGCTCGCCCTGGAGGCGGCCCTCGATGTCTGGCAGGGGGTCTCCGTCGACGCCGTCCGCGCCAAGTCCCTCGCCCTGACGGACTTCTTCCTGGAGTGCGTCACGGCGTACGTCCCCCAGGGCCGCGTGGAGTCCCTGACCCCGTCCGCCCACCCCGAACGCGGCAGCCAGGTCGCCCTGCGCTGCGACGACGCCGGCAAGATCATGAAGCATCTCGTCGAACGCGGCGTCGTCGGCGACTTCCGCCACCCGGACGTCCTCCGCTTCGGCTTCACACCGCTGTATGTCGGCTTCGGGGACGTGGAGAGGGCGGCCCGGGTTCTGGGGGAGGTGGTGAGCGGCCGTATGTGACGGTGAGGGGCCGTCTGGGGCGGGGGTCGCCGTCTGTGACGTGAGGGGCCGTCTGGGGGCCGCCGGTCTGTGACGGGGGTGGCCGTCTGTGGTGGGGGTGGCCCTCTGCGGCGGGGGGCGGCTGCTTGTTGCGGAGGGTGGCCGTGGGGGTGTCTGTGGCCGGGCTGACCCGGCTCGCGGCCTCCGCGGCCGGGCCAGGGGCGTAGGTGTAACGAATCTGCAGAACCGTTAAACCCTCACCGAGCGTGACATCCCCGTGTCCCCGCACGTCACCGTCCTGATAGCGTCCCCGCCAACGGCCGAATTCTCACCTGGTCCGCCTACCCGTTCCGTCCAAACCCGTTTAGTCGCTGAGAGGTTGGAGCATGCCGGACGACGTCGTCGCAGCCCGGGCCGCCGCCGAAGAGGAGTCGGCCTTCTCGCACCCGGCGGTCGACCCCGACACCACCGCCCCCTACGGCGACCACCCCGACCAGGTGATCGACTTCTACGCGCCCCGGGGACCGGGAGGGCCGGGTGGCCCCGCGCCGCTGGTCGTCGTCCTGCACGGCGGTGCCTGGCGCGCGCCGTACGACCGTCGGCACGTCACGCCGTTCGCGGACTTCCTGGCCCGGCAGGGCTTCGCCGTGGCCAACGTCGAGTACCGGCGGGGGGCGCAGGGCGAGCCGTCCGGGCAGTCCCCGGTCGCCGGCCGCTGGCCCGAGACCTTCGACGACGTGGCCGCCGCACTGGACGCGCTGCCCGCCCTCGTCCGGGAGGCCCTGCCCCAGGCCGACCCGCGCCGCATGGTGCTCACCGGGCACTCGGCGGGCGGTCACCTCGCCCTGTGGGCCGCCGCCCGGCACGTACTGCCCGCCGACGCCCCCTGGCGCACCGGCGGCCCCGCCCCGCTGCGGGGCGTCGTCGCGCTCGCCCCGATCGCGGACCTCGAGATCGCCGAGAAGCTCGAGGTGTGCGCGGGCGCGTCCTGTCAACTTCTCGGTGGCGACGAGCACTTCGCCGAGCGACGGCCGTACGCCGACCCCGCGCTGCTGCTGCCGACCGGCATCGCGACGACGCTGGTCCAGGGCCGCACCGACCTGGTCGTTCCGCAGGCGGTCGCCGAGTCGTACGCGGATGCGGCGGCGAAGGCGGGCGAGGTGGTGGGCCTGACGCTGCTGGAGGACGTCGGTCATTTCCCGCTGATCGATCCGGTGGCGGACGCGTGCGCGGTGGTGGCGGAGGAGATCGCACAGCTGGCTTGGTGAGAGCTGGGGGCTGTGCGGGCTCTGCCGGCTCTGTTGGCTCTGCCCTGCTCCGCCGGTTCTGCCGAGGACCCTGCGGTGGCGGTGGCGGTTTCGCCGGAGCCTGTCGAGACGCGCCCCGAGACGCCCTTCGTGTGCCCCTGACGTGGCGTCCCGGTCATACCCGTAGTACCTGAGAGCTACGTCTGAGGACAGCTCCTCGGCGGGACGCGAGCGACGTCCGCCGATCCGTAACTTCGCGTCCAGTGAAGCCCGATGGCGATGGCCGGGCGGGGCGGACCGGACGGGGAGGGGCGGGCGATGGGGTTCGGCGCGGGCGGTGAGCGGGGGCCGGAGCGTGGTGGCGGGCGGGGCCGTGGGCACGGTGGTGGCCGTGGTCGTGGGCACGGTGGTGGTCGTGGTCGTGGGTCGGCTGATCAGCCGCGGCGCCATGAGCGGGAAACGGTCGGGGGCCGCCGTTGGTTCCGACTCCTGCTCGCCGTCCTCGTCACCGCCGCCGTGGTCGTCCCCCTCACCGCCGCGGTCCGGCCGCCGCAGGTCCCCGCCCCGGCCCCCGCCGCCCTCCCCGCGCTGACGGCGGCGACGCTGGAGCGGGCGTACGCGGCCAACCGGGCCAACGCCGAGCAGGCGTCCCGGATGGCCGCCGACCACGGGGACCGGCGCCGCGCGGCGGCCGACCGCGCGCTGGCGGCGCCGACCCGCAGACTGCTCTCCTTCGACGGCCGGGGCGCCGGCCTCGCGACCGAGGTCTTCGGCGACCTCGCCCACGCCGACCGCGTCGCGGTCCTCGTGCCGGGCTCCGACACCTCGCTCGACACCTACGGCCGGTTCCACGCGGCCGCGGCCGCCCTGCACCAGCGGCTCACCCGACAGGCGGCCGGCCCGGGCAGCCGTACCGCTGTGGTGGCCTGGCTCGGCTACACCACCCCGGCCACCGTCAGCACGTCCGTGACCACCACGGACCGGGCCGACGAAGCGGCCCCGGCGCTGCGGGAGTTCCTCCGCGACCTGCGCCGCGTCACCGGCCCGCACACCCGGGTGGCCCTCCTGTGCCACTCCTACGGCTCGGTGGTCTGCGGCCGGGCCGCCGACGGCCTGGACGTCGACGACCTGGTCCTGCTCGGCAGCCCGGGCACGGGCGCCGACTCGGCGGCCGACCTGCACACCCGCGCGCGGGTGTGGGCGGCCAGAGGCACCGACGACTGGGTGGCGGACGTCCCGCACGTCAGCGTCGGCCTGTTCGGCACGACGCTCGGCTTCGGCACGGACCCGGTGTCGCCGTCCTTCGGCGCCGACGTCTTCGCCGCCGGCGACGGCGGCCACAGCGACTACTTCCGACCGGGCTCGGCCTCCCTGGCCAACCTCGCCCGGATCGTCCTCGGCGAGACCACGGAGGTCACCCGTGCCTGAGACCGACCCCCACCCGGCACGGCCCGCCACGCGCCCCCACCGCCCGTGGGCCGGGATACGGCAGGCCGCCGGCCGGCTCGACGCCGCCACGCCCGCCGGTCGCGACCGGGCCGTCGACGCGCTGCGCGCCCTGGCGATTCTCGGCGTCGTCCTGGGGCACTGGCTGGTGACCGCCCTCGTCCCGGACGGCGACGCCCTGCGCACCGCGAGCCCGCTCCAGTCCATGCCGTGGCTGGCCCCGGTGTCCTGGACGTTCCAGACACTCGCGGTGTTCTTCATGGTGGGCGGCCATGTGGCGACCCGGAGCCGCGCCTCGGCCCGCGCACGGGGCGTGACCTACGGCGCGTGGCTGCGGAGCCGGATGGCCCGGCTGTTCACACCGGTCGTCGCCGTCCTCGCGGTGTGGACGGTGGCGGCGCTCGCGCTGCTGCTCGGCGGGGCGTCGTTCGTCACCGTGCGCACCCTGGTGAAGCTCGCGCTGTCCCCCCTGTGGTTCCTGCTGGTGTTCGCGGCGCTGACCGCGGCGACCCCGCTGCTGGCCCGGCTGAACCCGCTGTGGCCACTGGCCGTCGTACTCCATGTGGACCTGGTGCGCTTCGGCCTCGACGGCCCGTCCTGGCTCGGCTGGGTCAACGTGGCGGCGGGCTGGCTCGTGCCGTACACCCTGGGCGCTGCCTGGACGCGCGGCGAGCTGGAGCGTCCGCGCGCGGGCTGGATGCTGCTGACCGGCGGCGCGGCGGTCACCACGGTGCTCATCGCGTGGGCGGGCTATCCGGCGTCGATGGTGGGGGTCCCCGGGGAGGGCGTGTCCAACCTCGACCCGCCGACGCTGGCGGCCGTCACCTTCGGCCTGGCCCAGTGCGGCCTCGCCCTGCTGCTGCGCGACCACCTGCGCCGCGCCATGCGGCGGCCGGTGGCCTGGGCGGCGGTGGCCCTGGTGAACCTCTCCGCGATGACCGTTTTCCTCTGGCACCAGACGGCCCTGATGGCGACCACCGTCACCGGCCTCCTCGCCGGCCGCCTGCCCGGCCTGCACACGACTCCCGACGGGTGGGACTGGATCGGCGCCCGCCTGCTGTGGCTGCCGGTGTTCGCCCTGGCGCTGGCGGTGTGCTGGGCGGCGTTCCACGGCTTCGAACACCGCCCCCGCCGTCGCGGCGGCCGCCGCTCCCGGGTGATCCGCGCCCACCGTCGTGCCGGACGGCGTGTCGGACAGAGGACGGCGAAGGCGGTCCACAGTGCCTAGGGTTGAGCCCGTGACCGGCGAGGAGAGCAGCAGCCCCCACGACCGCGCCACCCCCGCACCCCCACGTCCGTCCCGTGTGCGTCACCTCCGCGCCGTCCTCGGCGCGACACCCCGGCGGCGGACGGACACCACGCGCCCCCGGGCCGTGTCGCGGTGGCGGGGCCTGCGCTGGCTGCGGGTGCCGGGATACGTGGTGGTGTGCTGGATCGCCCTCGGTATATCCCTGGCCGGCACGGAACAGATGGGCCGCTACGACCTGAGCGTGGACCTGGCCGTGGTGACCTCGTTCGCGCAGGGCGGAGCCGTCGTCCTCGCGCTGTGGCGGCCGGTCCCCGCGTGGGCGCTGTCCCTGGCCGGCACCGTCGTCGCCGCGGTGGCCGCCCGGCCGATCCTGGTGGGGCATCCGCTCCCGGGGCCCGACTGGCCGTGGAACCACTCCGAAGTCCTGGCCCACGCCATCGTGCTGCTGTTCCTGGCGCTCCGCGTGCCCAGCCGGGTGTCCCTCGCCGCGCTGGCCGGCACCGGCATGGCGACCTGGGTGATCCAGGGCCTGGTCGGCGGGGCGACGTACACCTCGACGGGTGTCACGGCCGTCGCGGTCTTCGCGGTGGTCGTCCTCGTCGGCACCGCCTTCCGTGGCCTCGGCGAGGCCCGCACCCAGCTCGTCGAGCAGGAGACCATCACCGCCGAGGAACGCGCCCGCCGCACCCTCCTGGAGGAGCGCAACCGCATCGCGCGCGAACTGCACGACGTGGTCGCCCACCACATGTCCGTGATCTCCATCCAGGCCCAGGTCGCCCCGCACCTGGTGGACAACCCGTCCGAGGAGCTGAGGGAGAACCTGGAGGGCATCCGGCACAACGCGCTGGAGGCGCTCGCGGAACTGCGCCGCGTCCTCGGCGTGCTGCGCTCCGAGAACCCCGACGACCCCTACGGCCTCGGCGCGGCCGGCGCCGGATCCGCCCCGGACGCGCCCCAGCCCACCCTCGATCGCCTCGACGCCCTCATCGACAACACCCGCGCCGCCGGGCTGCGGGTGGTCACCGAGATACGCGGCGAGGCCCCGGCGTACCCTCCGGGCGTGCAGCTGTCGGCCTACCGCATCGTCCAGGAGGCCCTGAGCAACGCGCTGCGGCACGCACCCGGCTCCGAGGTGCGCGTCGCCCTCACCCACGACCGCGGAGGCCTGCACCTGGAGGTGACCAACTCCCGCCCGAGCGGCCACGTCCGGCCGTCCCCCGGCGCGGGCCACGGCCTGCTCGGCATGCGGGAGCGCGCCACGATGCTGGGCGGCCACGTCACCGCCCACCCCACCCTGCACGGCGGCTTCTCCGTCACGGGCTACCTCCCCAGGGACGGCACGGCGTCCCCGCCCCCTGAGGACGGGCCCCCGCCCCCGGACCTCGAACTGATCTTCCCCGACGACCACCGGCCCCCGGCCTCCGGGAAACCCGCGCCCCCGACAGGAGAGGACGGCCCATGACGAGCGGCACCATCCGCGTACTGATCGCCGACGACCAGCAGATGGTCCGGCAGGGCTTCACCGTGCTGCTCAACGCCCACCCGGGGATCGAGGTCATCGGGCAGGCGGTCGACGGGCTGGACGCCGTGGCGAAGGTCGCCGAACTGTCGCCGGACGTGGTCCTGATGGACATCCGCATGCCGGAGCTGGGCGGCATCGAGGCCACCCACCGCATCACCGTCGCCCACCCGGACATCAGAGTGCTGGTCCTGACCACCTTCGACCTCGACGAGTACGTGTACGAGGCGCTGCGCGCCGGGGCGTCCGGGTTCCTGCTGAAGGACGCCTCCGCCGACCAGCTCGCGGAGGCGGTGCGGGTCGTGGCGGCCGGTGACGCCCTGCTCGCGCCCGGCATCACCCGCAAGCTGATCGCCGAGTTCTCCCGGCTGAACGAGACGCCCCGCGCCCCGCTGAAGGAGCGCGTCGGCGATCTCACCGAGCGTGAGACGGAGGTCCTCACCCTCATCGCGCAGGGCCTGTCCAACGCGGAGATCGCCCGTCACCTCGTCGTCGCGGAGCAGACCGTGAAGACGCACGTGGGCCGCATCCTGGTGAAGCTGGGCCTGCGCGACCGCACCCAGGCGGCGGTCTTCGCGTACGAGTCGGGCCTGGTGAGACCCTCCGGCTACTGACCCGGCCCACTCATGACCCCCGGGGTCCTGGACGCGGCCCGCCCGCAGCGCTCCGGGCCCCCCGGACAGCGACCCGGCCCACCCCTGCCCCCCATGTACAGACCCGGCCCACCCGTAGTACTTCAGAGGGACCCGGCAGAACCCCCCTCACTGGTGACGACCGCGACACCGGCCGCCGCCTACCGTTCCGAATGTGACCGAGACGACGCAGACGCATATGACGCCCCCGGAAGACCCGTACGGCGCCTACCGGCCGAGCAGCCCGGAGTTCCGGGCGGCCATGGACGCTCTGCGCGGGCTGCGACAGGACCTGTTCCACGAGGCCTTCGCCTACCGCCCGCTGCCCCGCAGGGAGCCCACCGGCCCCCTGACCCGCCGGCTGACCGGCCGCCGGCGCGAGTACGCGACCTGGCGGTCGCACGCCCTGATCGCGGCCGGCGGCCTGCTGGCGCTGTTCAGCGCGTGGGTGGACGGCGAAGGCACCACGACGGCCGTCGTGTGCGGCCTGCTCGCCCTCGCCCCGGTCCTGTTGACGCTGGTCCGCCCGGTCGGCGCGTTCTGGCTGTCGCTGCTGTCCACCACGCTCGTCGCCGCCATCGGCACGGCGTGGAGCAACTGGCCGTGGCTGCCCGGGAGTTTCATCTCCCACCTGGTGGTGCTGACGGTCGTGGCCGTCCGCACCCGGCCCCGGACGGCGGCGTGGATGTGGCTGCTGACGGCGCTCTACGGCTTCATAGCCGACACCGCCTTCGGCTGGGGCCACTACAGCAACAATGTCGCGCCCATGCTGGTGACCTCCGCGATAGCCCTGCTCGCCGTGACCGTCTGGCACATACGCCGACAGGCGCAGCAGGAGGTGACCGCCCAGCAGACGGTGACCGCGCACGAGCGCTCCCGCCGCACCCTGCTGGAGGAGCGCACCACCATCGCCCGCGAGCTGCACGACGTGGTCGCCCACCACATGTCGGTGGTCGCCATCCAGGCGGAGGCAGCGCCCTACCGGGTGGAGAACCCGCCGGAGGAGCTGGAGAAGGCGTTCGCCACGATCCGGGAGAACGCGGTGGCGGCCCTCACCGAGCTGCGCCGGGTGCTGGGCGTGGTCCGCGCCGAGGACTACGAGGCGCCGGACGCCCCGCAGCCCACGCTCGCCGAGCTGGACGCGCTGCTCGCCAATGTGCGGGAGGCCGGCCTGGAGGTGGAGAAGGTGGTGACGGGCGCGGTGCGGGAACTGCCGCAGGGTGTGGAGCTGTCGGCGTACCGCATCGTCCAGGAGGCCCTGAGCAACACCCTGCGGCACGCGCCGGGGGCGGGCGCCCGCGTGGAGATCGGCTATGTCCTCGGTGGCCTGGGCCTGCGTGTCGTCAACGGCCCGCCGCCCAACCCGTCCCTGGTGAAGCCCTCGCCCGGGGCCGGGCACGGCATCACGGGCATGCGCGAGCGGGTCTCCATGCTGAACGGCGAGATGACGGCGGACCCCACGGAGCAGGGCGGCTACGAGGTGACGGTGTTCCTGCCGGTGCCCGCCGCCGGTGAGGTCGGGGCATGACCATCCGGGTCCTCATCGCGGACGACCAGATGATGGTCCGCGAAGGCTTCTCCGTCCTGCTGAACGCGATGCCCGACATCGAGGTCGTCGGTGAGGCCGTCAACGGCCGGGAGGCGGTGGCGCGCGTGCGGGAGCTGTCCCCCGACGTGGTCCTGATGGACATCCGCATGCCGGAGATGAACGGCATCGAGGCGACGCGGGAGATCGTCGCGGCGGACGGCACGGCGAAGGTCCTGGTGCTGACCACCTTCGACCTCGACGAGTACGTCTACCAGGCCCTGCGCGCCGGGGCCTCCGGCTTCCTGCTGAAGGACGCCTCGGCCCGCCAGCTGGCGGACGGCGTGCGGGTGGTGGCGGCCGGCGAGGCCCTCCTCGCCCCCTCCGTCACCAGACGTCTGATCACCGAGTTCTCCAAGCTCACCGACGGCCCCCGCCTGTCCCGCACCGCCCAGGCGTCCTACGGCGACCTCACCGAACGTGAGACGGAGGTCCTGGTGCTGATCGCCCACGGACTGTCCAACGCGGAGATCGCGGAGCGGCTGGTGGTCGCCGAGTCGACGATCAAGACCCATGTGAGCCGGATCCTGGTGAAACTGGGCCTGCGCGACCGTACGCAGGCGGCGGTGTTCGCGTACGAGTCGAGGCTGGTGACACCGGGGTAGGACGGGTACGGCCCTGGTCAGCAGCCCGACGAGCGGTTAGCGTCCGGGCATGACAGTGGCTGATGACCTCGCGTTCGACCCCTGGGACCCGGCGTTCGTGGCCGACCCGTATCCGGCCTACGCCGAGCTGCGGGGGCGTGGCCGAGTGGTCTACTACGAGCCCACCGACCAGTGGCTGGTTCCCCGGCACGCTGACGTGTCGGCGCTGCTGCGCGAGCGGCGGCTGGGGCGGACGTATCAGCACCGCTTCACCCATGAGGAGTTCGGGCGGACGGCGCCGCCGGCGGAACACGAGCCGTTCCACACGCTGAACGACCACGGGATGCTCGATCTGGAGCCGCCGGACCATACCCGGATCCGGCGCCTGGTGTCGAAGGCGTTCACACCGCGCACGGTGGAGCAGCTCAAGCCGTATGTGCGGAAGCTGGCCGGCGAGTTGGTGGACGGGCTGGTCGCGGCGGGCGGCGGGGATCTGCTCACCGATGTCGCCGAGCCGCTGCCGGTCGCGGTGATCGCGGAGATGCTGGGCATCCCGGACGCGGACCGGCCGCTGCTGCGGCCCTGGTCGGCGGACATCTGCGGGATGTACGAGCTGAACCCGTCGCAGGAGACGGCGGCGAAGGCCGTGCGTGCTTCGGTGGAGTTCTCCGCGTATCTGCGGGAGCTGATCGCGGCCCGGCGCGAGGAGCCGGGGGAGGACCTGATCTCGGGGCTGATCGCGGCACACGACGAGGACGACCGGCTGACCGAGCAGGAGATGATCTCCACGGCGGTCCTGCTGCTGAACGCCGGACACGAGGCGACGGTGAACGCCACGGTCAACGGCTGGTGGGCGCTGTTCCGCAACCCCGACCAGCTCGCCGCGCTGCGCGCGGACCACTCCCTGATCCCGTCCGCCGTCGAGGAGCTGATGCGCTACGACACCCCGCTCCAGCTCTTCGAACGCTGGGTGCTGGACGAGATCGAGATCGACGGGACGGTGATCCCCCGGGGCGCGGAGATCGCGATGCTGTTCGGCTCCGCCAACCACGACCCGGAGGTGTTCCGCGACCCCGGCCGGCTGGACCTGACCCGCGTCGACAACCCGCACATCTCCTTCAGCGCCGGCATCCACTACTGCATCGGCGCGCCCCTGGCCCGCATCGAACTGGCGGCCTCCATGGCGGCGCTCCTGGAGCGAGCACCGACGCTGGCCCCGGTGGCGGAGCCGAAGCGGAAGCCGAACTTCGTGATCCGGGGCCTGGAGGGACTCGGCGTCGAGGTGAGGTGATCACGTCTGGGCCGACCGCAGGGTGTGTCCAGGGAGATGACCGGCGCGGATCCGGCCGAGGCGATCACCGGCTCGCCGCCGGACCTCACCGCCCCGGCAGCATCAGCCCCAGGCCCCCCTCCCGCACCGTCCACGTCCTTCTGCGGACCGGGCCCGCGACGCCCGCGTCGGCGCGGTAGCGGAAGTCGGCGCCGGAGACGGTCACCGTCCGGCCCCGGGCCTGGAGGGGGGAGGCCTCCGCGCCCACCGACAGGGGACGGACCTCGACGACCGCCGTGCCGGAGGCGTCCGGGGTCACCGACACCGTCTCCACCGGCTGGTCCAGGCCGACGAGCGTCTCGCCGTCCACCTCCACCCGCAGCCGGGTCGGCCCCGGCGGGACGGGGGCGGAGGCGCATCGGGACGGCCGGGAGGGCACCAGGGTCCGCACCAGCGACTGGCAGGTCCGCAGCAAGGGCCGTATCCCGCCCGCGAGCGCCGCCTCACCGGAGGGGGAGCCCGGCACCGCCGGGATCCGCAGCGTCCCCAGCACCACCCCGTCGCTGTCGTCGACCAGCAGGTCCAGCCGCCGCTCGGCACCGTCCAGCACGGCCCGCGCCGCCGCCACCGCGCTCGTGGGGACGCCCAGCGCGTGCGCGACGCCCAGGGCGCTGCCCACCGGCACCACCGACAGCACACATTCGGCCAGCGCCCGCTGCCGGTGCAGCAGCGCCACCGCACGGGTCAGCGCACGGTCGTCACCGACGACCACCGGCCGTCGCGCGCCGCGCCGCGCCAACGCCCGGGCGAACTCCTCGGGCCCCTCCGGTAGGCACACTTTCGCGGCCGCACCCGCGCTGAGCACGTCTTTCGCGATCCTCACGGACTCTCCGTCCGTCCTCCGGGCGACCGGATCGATGATCACCAGCAGCTGGTCCGCCGTCGCGAAAGTCGCCACCTCGGTCCTGCCTCGCTTCCTCGGGTAGCATCTTTGTGCAAGAGCCCCTTGCGCTATTGCGCCAGGGGCTTCGTCTATTCCGGGGCATCCGGGTCCGACGGTGTGCGGCCGACGACGGTCGCGGTGCGGCCAACGACGGTCGCGGTACTGCGGCCGACGACGGTCGCGGTGCACGCGGTGGAGCAAGCCTCCGCGTACGCCCCTGACCCTGGACATGCCCCACCCGGAAGGGGTGTACGCGCGTGCCCGCACTTGTGCTGCTCGGTGCTCAGTGGGGTGACGAAGGCAAGGGGAAGGCGACCGACCTGCTCGGTGGCTCGGTGGACTACGTAGTGCGCTACCAGGGCGGCAACAACGCCGGCCACACGGTCGTCGTGGGCGACCAGAAGTACGCACTCCACCTCCTCCCTTCCGGAATCCTCTCGCCCGGATGTACGCCGGTCATCGGCAACGGAGTCGTCGTCGACCCCTCGGTGCTGCTCTCCGAGCTGAGCGGTCTGAACGAGCGCGGCGTCGACACGTCGAAGCTGCTGATCAGCGGCAACGCGCACATCATCACGCCATACAACGTGACTGTCGACAAGGTGACGGAACGCTTCCTCGGAAAGCGGAAGATCGGCACCACCGGCCGCGGCATCGGCCCGACCTACGCCGACAAGATCAACCGGGTCGGCATCCGTGTGCAGGACCTGTACGACGAGTCGATCCTCCAGCAGAAGGTCGAGGCGGCCCTCGACGTCAAGAACCAGCTGCTCACCAAGCTCTACAACCGCCGCGCGATCGCCGTGGACCAGGTCGTGGAGGAGCTCCTGGACTACGCCGACAAGCTGCGGCCGTACGTCGCGGACACGGTCCTGATCCTCAACCAGGCCCTGGAGGAGGACAAGGTCGTCCTGTTCGAGGGCGGCCAGGGCACGCTGCTGGACATCGACCACGGCACGTACCCCTTCGTCACCTCCAGCAACCCCACCGCCGGCGGTGCCTGCACCGGCGCCGGTGTCGGCCCGACGAAGATCAGCCGCGTCATCGGCATCCTCAAGGCGTACACGACCCGTGTCGGCGCCGGCCCGTTCCCGACCGAGCTGTTCGACGAGGACGGCGAGGCGCTGCGCCGCATCGGCGGCGAGCGGGGCGTCACCACCGGCCGTGACCGCCGTTGCGGCTGGTTCGACGCGGTCATCGCCCGCTACGCCACCCGCGTCAACGGCCTGACCGACTTCTTCCTCACCAAGCTCGACGTCCTCACCGGCTGGGAGGAGATCCCGGTCTGCGTCGCCTACGAGATCGACGGCCGGCGCGTCGAGGAGCTGCCGTACTCGCAGTCGGACTTCCACCACGCGAAGCCGGTCTACGAGATGCTGCCGGGCTGGAGCGAGGACATCAGCAAGGCGAAGTCCTTCTCCGACCTGCCGAAGAACGCCCAGAGCTACGTCAAGGCGCTGGAGGAGATGTCCGGCGCCCCGATCTCCGCGATCGGCGTGGGCCCGGGCCGGGACGAGACGATCGAGATCAACTCGTTCCTGTAGGGAGTCTCAGCTCCGGCAGTTGATGGCCATGCCGGAGACGGGCCCGCCGTACGAGGAGGGGTATTCGACCACCTCGTCGGCGGGCTCCTGGCAATAGACGCTGTTGTTGTCGCCTGTGAGCCCGAGGACGTCCGTGTGCGTCACCCACACGCGGGCGCCCTCGCCCCAGAGGTACACCTCCCCGCAGGAGCCGAGGAGTGTGAGGGTCACGTCGTCCCCGTACACGGACACCGCGCCGCCCCGGCACTCGTGGGTCCTCTTCACGCCGTCGTCGTCGATCCGCAGCTCCGTCGGCAGGGGCGGCCGCTCGGCCGACGGGGACGGAGTGGGGTCCGGTGTCGGGGGCGGGGCGGGAGGCGTCTCCTCCACCGTCTCCTCCACCGGCTCCCGCGAGGGGCCTCCGCACGCGGACGGAATCGGTTCGTCGAGCCTCGGACGGCCCTCGGACAGGTTCAGGTAGCGCAGGACTTCGCCGGTCAGGGACAGGGCGGTCTCGTCGCTCGTCCGGCGGCAGGCGCCGCGGGAGTCCACCACGAGCGTCGTGATCACCATGTTGTCGACCCGGACGACGAGGTCGGTCGGGCTGCCGCCCCCGCTGATCACCGCCTCCTGGCCCAGACCGGAGACCGGCCGGGTCGCCCCGACCCCTTCGCGCAGCAGGTCGTAGTAGTCGGTGGCGACCTCGACGGCACTCCGGGAGTACCTCGGGCGCATGACGTGGAGGGTGAGGTGGACGCCGTACGAGCCGACGTACCCGCTGTCCGGGACCCGTGCCAAGGGCCAGCCGCCCAAGTCCAGGAGCGGCGCGTCCTCGGCCTTCGTCTCGCCGCTCCAACCGCACTCGTACGTCTCGTCGCCCTTCCTGCCCGCCTCCTTCAGGACGGTGCCCTCCGGCAGGCCGAGGGGCGGGCACCACACGTGCGCCAGGGTGTACGGCCCCGACGCCCCGGGTGTGAAGCTGAGGGCGACCAGGGTGACCAGGGCGACGGGCAGTGCCGCCAGGTTGGCTGTGGGGGGCGGCAACGGCAGGCGGACGCCGGGTCCGGCCGGTTCCGGTGCGGGGCGGCCGGCCAGCCGGTCCTGGAGACGGGCGTGGCGGAACTCGTACACCCCGCCCGCCTGGCGCAGCACGCCCCGGCGGTGGGCGTCCTCCAGGAAGTCGGCGAGCGCCCACGGCAGCCGCCCGGTGGACGCGAGCACGACCCGGGTGACGGTGTAGCCGCACCACGCGGACCCGGCGACGCCGAGCAGCACCAGCGCCAGCAGCGAGCCCAGCGCGGTCGTGGTCCACACGAGCGGGCCGACGACGGGCCGGCCGCCGCCCCGGTGCCAGGCGGCGGTGACGAGCAGCGGGCCGAGGGCCGCCCAGGCCAGCAACCAGGTGCGCAGGGCGTTGGGGCCTTCGCCGCGCAGGGCGTACCCGGGGGCGAGGAACGCCACCGCCCTGCGGTCGGCCCGCAACAGTTCCCGGGGGCTGCCGGCCGTGGCGACGTCGACCGCGTGGTCCACGAAGACGCGGGACGCGAACAGCAGGGGCAGCGCGGCCAGCACGGCCGGCGTCACCTGGAGCGGCAGCCCGATCGCCAGCACGACGGGGGTCGCGTACATCACCTGCTCGATGAACGACCCGAGCCGGCCGCGCACCGCCACGCGGCGCGGCGCGATCCCGGTGTCCGGGCCGGCGAACGGCCGGGTCAGCAGCGCGATCAGGCAGGCCGCCGCCTGCACGGCCAGCACGTACGGCGGGGGCGGCGCCTGCGGCCGGGGCGGCTGACCGAAGACCAGCCACGCGGTGACGCCGAGGGTGAGGGCGAGGGCGGCGGACTCCAGCGCCAGCCGGCCGAACTCCGGGACACCGGGACTCAGCCGCCACCAGGTGATCTCCCGCAGCCCGAGCCGTTGCAGCCGGCCGGCCAGGGCGGTCAGCCAGTCCTTCGCCTCGTCGCCCGTCCAGCGGTCGGCGGGAGCGGCGTAGCTGCCCGGGGCCGGGCGGTAGACGGTGGCGACGAACTGGTCCAGGAGGTGGTCCTCGACGCGTTCGGCGTCGCGGAAGCGGCGCCGGTCGAGGAGTTCGGAGGGGGAGCGCGGGGTGTCGCTGTAGGCCGTGCGCGCCAGCGCGATCATCAGCGGGGTGGACAGGACCTGGCGGAGCACGGCCGCGTGCCGGCGCCGCAGCGGACCGACGGCCGGGACGGTGTCACAGACGGCGGCCAGGACCCGACCCCACTTGGCGCCGTCCGCGCCGTCCGGGCCGTCCGGGCCGTCCGCGCCGTCCGATCCGGCCGAGCGAGCCTCGCCGTCCGAGGTGCCCGGACCCTCCGAGTGGTCGCTCCCGGCCGTGCTTCCCCGCGCCCGGCCGTCGCCCTCCGCCGGCTTGTCCTCCCGTACCCGCTTGTCCACCGTCAGCGGCAGGAACCGCCGTAACTCCTCCGTGCCGAGGGGCTCCAGCTCGACCACCGCGGCGGCCCGCAGAACGCCCGCCGCGCGGACCGCCTCCCGGTACTCCGCGCGGCGGCTGGTCAGCAGGACCTGGCCGCCCTTGGCGGAGTCCCGCATCTCGTTGAGCGCCTCGATCACCTTCGGCCGGGCGGCGGCGGGCAGCTCGTCGAGGCCGTCGAGGACCAGCAGCAGCCGTCCGTGATCGAGCAGTTCGGCCGCCGCCGAGGTGCCCGTGCCACCCATGTCGGCCAACTGCGGATGGTCGAGCGCGATCCGGCCGACGGCCCAGTCGCGGAACGGCTGCGACGGGTTCCACGACGACAGCGGCAGCAGGACCGCGACGGGCTCCGTCGGACGGTGCTCAAGTCGGTCCGCGAGGTGGTCCAGCAGGAAGCGCACGGCGAGGACGGACTTGCCGGAACCGGGCCCGCCCAGGACGACCAGCCGCCGGGCGGGCACCGTCCGGAACACCCTCAGCACGTCCGCGAAGCGCCCCTCCAGGTCACCCGGGGCGATGTTCTTGGTGTCGCGGACGATCTCCCACCGGTCGCTCAGCGCGGTGTCGGTCCGCCAGCGCACCGGCAGCGCCTTCGGGTCGTACAGCCGCCGGTTCTTCTCCTCCCTGGTCCAGATGCGGGTGCCGGCCTGCGCCAGATGATCGGCGGCGACGGCCAGCCGGTGGCGCATGCCGAGGCTGCGGTACCTCCGCCAGGCCGCCGCGCACCCGCGCAGCGACCAGCCGGCCGCCCCCAGGCAGAGCAGGGCGGTCCCCGCGAGGACCCACGTCCACGGCGAGGGCTCCACGGCCGCCATGCCGTCCAGCGCGAACCAGCCGCACCCGCCCGCCCCGGCGGACAGCGCCAGGGACGCCGCGAGCCAGGCGAACGCCGGCCACGGCGTGCCGCTGCCGCCGGCGAAGATGATGTGACCCTTGACGTCACGGCCCTGCACCACGTTGACGGCGTCACCGATGAGCACGTTCGTCGTGCCGTCCTGCGGCGGCTCCGGTGCCTCGTACGCCATCTGCTCGCTCACCCCTACGGGTTGTCCCGGGCCAGATATACCGCCCCGGCACCTGGGCCGCCCTACGCTCGGCCGCGACGTACACGAGCGAAGTACGGGGAAGGACAGCCGTGGACCCCATCGCACCCGAACTGCTCATGGCCCTCGCCTCCGGCACCGCCGGTGCCGCCGGGCAGCAGATCTGGTTCGCGCTGCGCGACCTGGTCGGACGCCGGCCGGACCCCGAGGGGGCGCCGGACGGCGAGGGCGAGCTGGTCGCGCTCGACGAGGCGGCCGACAGCATGGACCGCGCCCGGGAGCTGGCCGGGACCCTGGCCGAGCGGGCCCGGCAGGACCCGGCGTTCGCCCGCGCCCTGGAGACCTGGCGGCGCGAGGCCGAGGCCCTGCCGGAGCTGCGGACCGGCACGGGCGAGGTGCGCAACGAGATCTCCGGCGGAACCTTCCAGGGCGCGGTCGTCCAGGCACGGGACATCAACGGGCCCCTGCACTTCGGCCGTTAGGCACGGGCAGGCCGAGGTGGTGCAGAAGATCGTCCACAGCGTCTATACACAGACGCTGCCGCGCGGCTGATCCGCCGAGAGACGAACCGCGACCGGGCATATTCTGAAGCCGTACGCGCGTGCGCCCACCGGAGAACCGGCCGGCAGAGCCGGGAAGCCGGAAGAACCAGAAGAAGGTGACTGTGATGCGCGTGATGATCAAGGCGAATCTCAGCACGGACAGGACGAACGAGCTCTTCCGCACCGGCAAGGTGCCCGAAGTGATGCAGGCGATCCTGGAGCGGATCAAGCCGGAGGCCGCCTACTTCGGGCCCGAGCACGGCAAGCGGACCTGTTTCCTCATCTGCGACCTGGAGGACAACTGGCGGCTGCCCGCGACGCTGGAGCCGTTGTTCGACCAGTTCGACGCCGAGGTCGAGGTGTTCCCCGTCATGGACCGCGAGGACCTGCGGAAGGGCCTGGCCCAGCTGGGCTGACCCGCCTCAGCTGAAGACGATCATCGACCCCTGCGCCAGACTCCGCGTCGCCGCCGCGTGCAGACCGAGCCAGACGTGCCGTTCGCGGGCGAAGGGGCTGGGGTCGTACGGCGCCGGGACCGCGGGTTCCTCCAACTCGGTGGGCGCGGCCGGGGGTTGGGGCGCGGCCGGGGGGTTGGCCGGGTCGATGCCGATGGACGGGGCGACGTACTCCAGTTCCCGCAGGAGGGACTGGGAGGAGCCCAACGGGCCGCCTCCGGCGAGGAGTTCGTCGTTGGAGAGGGGCTGCGGGAAGTCCACGGGGACATAGGCGCCCGCGTGGTCGTAGTGCCAGACCAGGTGGGACTGCTGGGCCGTCGTCTCGAACATCTCCAGGAGCTGTTCGTAGTCGCCACCCAGGGCGTCCACCGGGGTCACCGGCAGCCCGCACACCTGGAGGAGGTAGGCGCGGCGCAGGAAGTGCAGGGCGTCGTAGTCGAAGCCGGCCACCGGGGCGACGTCGCCGGACAGACCCGGCATGTACTGGTAGACCGGCACGGGCGGCAGTCCGGACTCGGCGAGCACCTTGTTGTACTGCGCGAGTTCCTCGGCGAACGGGTTGTCGGGGGTGTGGCACAACACGTCGACGAGCGGTACCAGCCACAGGTCACAGGCCAAAGAAGGAACTCCTCACTCAGCGCGTTGCTCGGTCCACGGGGTCGGTCCACGGCCGGTCCGTCCGCCCGGTCGGCGAAGGGCCCGGTCAGGGAAGGGTAGTCGGTGCGGCCCGCGTCAGCTCCTCCCCTGCGTACCGCGCGTTGCCTCGTGCAGGTCCCATACCCACACACCGTCCACCCACTTCCCGGGACGGCCCACGAGCCGGTCCACCGTCGCCCGCAGCTGTGCGTCGCGCGGCTGCGGGGCGAGCACCAGCGCGCCCGCCCGCCAGTGCGCGAGGTCCTCGCGGGTCTCCTCGCGGGCCCGGTCGTCGATCGCCGGGACGACGCCCGTGTCGCGCACGTCCCGCAGCAGGGCCGCGGTGAAGTTCAGCGGCACGCCGTAGACGCCGGAGCGGTCGCCGTCGCCGTACGGGCCGTTGAAGTAGCCGCCGGGGACGCGGAAGCCCAGGTCGGTGACGGTCTGCCAGTGCAGGGCCTCGGCGGCGGCCGGATCGGGCAGCGGCACCGGCACGAGCGACTCGCCGGGGCGGACGTACGCCTTCCAGGTGCCGTCGGTGAAGAAGGCGGGCGCCTCGGCGCGGGGCTCGGCGCGCAGCGGGGCCGGGACGAGCGGCAGCAGGGCGAGGCAGACGGCGAGGAGGCCGGCGTACTGCGTGCCCAGGGAGCGGGCCGTCGCCAGCCGGCCGATGGCGAGGGCGAGCAGCATGCCGAGGACGGGCGCGCAGATCATCGCCACCCGGCTCTCGATGACCGACTCCAGCAGCGGGAGGCCGGCGAGCGGCGCCCACGGGCCGGGGACCTCCACACCGGTCAGCGGGATGTGGACGCGCGGGCCGAGGGACAGGACGGCCGCGGCGGCCGCCGTGGCGGCCAGCGCCCGCACGACGGGCCGCCGCCACAGCGCCACGGTGATCGCGAGGGCGAGCAGCAGCAGCGGCCAGCCGTAGAAGGCGTTCTGCTCGGTCGGGTTGAGGGAGAGGGCGTTCGCGCGCTCGGCGTCGCCCGCGATCAGGGAGCGTTCGGCGAAGGTGAGCAGGGCGCGCACGGTGTTGGCGCTGCCGGCGCCGTGGTCGATGTGCGTGTAGCTCTGCGGGCCGGAGAACTGCCAGGCCAGCGGGTACAGCACCAGCGGCAGACAGACGGCCGCGGCGATCGCCAGGCCGCGCAGCAGCGGCGGCGCCGCCCGCCGGGCCACGTCGGGGCGTACGGCGGCGTGGGCGACGGCGAACAGCAGCATGCCGAGCGCGGCGAGCAGCAACGCCTCCTCGCCGAGGAACACCTGGTAGGCCGCCATCAGGCCGAGGACCACCGCGTCCCGGGTGACCCGGGTGCCCGCGCACAGCCGCAGCGCCCGGTCCACGATCAGCGGGATCATGAACAGCACCACGAAGTTCGGGTGGGCGTTGGCGTGGCTGACCATCGGCGGCGCGAACGCGGCGAGGGAGGCGCCCACGAAGGCCGCCGCGCGCTGGCGCACGAGCCGCCGCACGATCAGCCAGTACCAGGCGGCGGCGGTGGCGGCCAGCCCCAGCGTGGCCACCAGGCTGAGGGTGACGGCCGGGCCGAACAGCAGCGTCACCGGCGTCAGCGGCACCGACAGGCCCAGCATGGCCGTGTTCGCCATCAGGTTCACGCCGTCGGGGACGCCCTGGAGGTCGCTGAAGAGCGGGTTGCGCAGCCGGGCGACGTTGTCGGCGGTCACCGCGAAGAACCACTCCCACTGGTTCTGGTCCTGGAGGGAGTCGGTGAGGTAGCGGTGGGCGGGGTCGAAGAAGCGGCCGGAGTACAGGGCGACGGCCATCACGAGGAACAGCACGGCGGCGACGGCGTCGGCGGGGCCGAGCGCCGGGATCCTGAGCCGGACCAGGTCGCGCAGGACACGGAGGTAGTCCAGCGGGCGGACCTTGGAGCCGGGCCGGTGCGACCAGTGCACGGGCACCTCGGCGACGGCCCAGCCGGCCCGCTGGAAGTGGCGCAGCACCTCCATGTCGATGGCCCAGCCGTTCAGCCGGGAGGCGGCGAACGCGGCGCGCGCCTTGTCGCCGTCGAACAGTTTGAACCCGCACTGGGTGTCCCGGATCCGGCGCACGGCCGTGGCGCGGACGATTAAGTTGCCCGCGGTGCCGAGGAGTTCACGCACCCGGTGCTGCCGCTCGCCGAAGGTGGCGCCCGGCGCCGCGCGGGAGCCGACCGCCGCGGCGCAGCCCTCGCCGAGCGCCTCCTCCAGCCGCTCCAGCTCGTCGATGGGCGTGGCGAGATCGGCGTCGGTGAGCAGTACGCGGCGGCCCAGGCTGGCGGCCACGCCGAGCCGCAGCGCGTGGCCCTTGCCGCGGTTGCGGGGGCTGGTGATCAGCCGCAGCCGCGGGTCGCGGCGCAGGGTGACGATCTCGCGGGTGGCGTCGGTGGAGCCGTCGTCGGCGACGATCACCTCCCAGGAGGCGTGGCCCGACGCCTCGAGATGGCGGATGATCGCGTCGAGGGTGGAGCCGAGCCGCCGCTCCTCGTTGTGGGCGGGAACCACCACCGAGAGGTCGACGGCGGCCGTGGTACCGACCGCTCCCCTCCCGGCCGCGTCCGCTCCGGCCGTCCGGTTCATCGCGCCGCCGGCCCCTCGATCAGCGCCAGGCAGTGGTCGTTGTACGCGCTGAGGATCGCGCGGGCGGCGGCGGTGTCGCGTCGGTACAGGGCGTCGACCAGTTCGGTGTGGCCGGACCAGAGCCGGCCGCGCAGTTCGCCGAGCCGCCGCAGGTGCTGCACCAGACAGACCCAGGTCTGCACGCGTAGCCGGTGCAGGAAGTCGGCCAGGTACGGGTTGCCGAACAGGGCGCTCAGCTCGCGCCAGAACCGCAGGTCGTAGCCGATGAGGACGGTGAGGTCGCCGGCGGTCGCGGCCCGCTGGGCCTCCTCGCCGCGGCGGCGCACGCCCGCGACGGCGGCGACGATCCGCGGGTCCTCCAGGTTCTGGAAGCGCTGACGGTCCTGGTCCAGCGCGAGGAACATGCCCTCGATGATCAGGTTGCGGGCCTCGATCATGCCCCGGAAGTCCTCGACCGAGTACTCGTGCACCCGGAAGCCCCGGTGCTGGTCGGCCTCCAGCAGCCCCTGCGCCGACAGATCCACCAGCGCCTCACGGACGGGGGTCGCGGAGACGCCGTACTGCTCGGCGATCTCCTTCACCGTGAACTCCTGGCCCGGCTGGAGCCGTCCCGCGAGGACCTCGTCGCGAAGCGCGTCGGCGATCTGCTGCCGCAGGGTGCTGCGCGTCACGGCGCCGTTGCCGGGGCTGCCGGGCATGGTCAGGGCGTCTCCCTCGTCACGACGTGAAAGTGGCGTGCTCGTACTGAGCGCCAGCGTTGATCGCTCGTACTTATCTACGAGCACGCCACCTTACGCGTTCGATTCGAGGGAATCCCTACCCGAATCCGCGCCCGGATCCCCGCCCGGATCCCCGCCCGAACACCCGCCCGGGCACCGGTGCCGAGCGGGGGGTCACGCCGTGTACTCGTCGGCCACGGACAGCGCCGCGTCCAGCGCCGCCAGGCCCTCCTTCAGCTCGGCCTCGGTCGCGGTGCACGGCGGCACGAAGTGGGTGCGGTTCATGTTCACGAACGGCCACACCCCGGCCTTCTTGGCCGCGGCGGCGAAGGCCGCCATCGGCGCGTTCGCCTCTCCGGCCGCGTTGTAGGGCACGAGCGGCTCGCGCGTCTCGCGGTCGCGCACCAGCTCCACCGCCCAGAACATGCCCACACCGCGCACCTCGCCGACGCTCGGGTGGCGCTCGGCCAGCTCCCGCAGCCCCGGCCCGACGACGGACGCGCCGAGGTCACGGGCGTTGTCGACGACGCCCTCCTCCGCCATGACGCCGATCGTCGCGACGGCGGCGGCGCAGGCCAGCGGGTGCCCCGAGTACGTGAGGCCGCCGGGGTACGGCCGCTTCCCGAACGTCTCCGCGACGGCACCCGAGACGGCGACACCGCCCAGCGGCACATACCCGCTGTTCACGCCCTTGGCGAAGGTCATCAGGTCCGGGGTGACGTCGAACAGGTCGGCCGCGAACCACTCACCGGTGCGCCCGAACCCGGCCATGACCTCGTCGAGGACGAAGACGATCCCGTACGTGTCGCAGATCTCCCGCACGCCCGCCAGGTAGCCCGGCGGCGGCACCATGATGCCCGCCGTTCCCGGGATCGTCTCCAGGACGATCGCGGCGATCGTCGACGGCCCCTCGAAGGCGATGGTCGTCTCCAGGTGCTCCAGGGCCCGCGCGCACTCCTGCTCCTCGGTCTCCGCGTAGAAGCGCGAGCGGTAGAGGAAGGGCGCCCAGAAGTGCACGACGCCGGCGGCGGCGCTGTCGGAGGCCCAGCGGCGCGGGTCGCCGGTGATGTTCACGGCCTGCTGGGTGCCGCCGTGGTAGGAGCGGTACGCCGAGAGCACCTTGGGCCGGCCGGTGTGCAGCCGCGCCATCCGTACCGCGTGCTCCACGGCGTCCGCGCCGCCGTTGGTGAAGAAGATCTTGTCGAGGTCGCCGGGGGTGCGCTCGGCGATCAGCCGCGCGGCCTCCGAGCGGGCCTCGATGGCGAAGGCGGGCGCGAAGGTGGTGAGCTTCGCGGCCTGCTCCTGTATCGCGGCGACGACCTTGGGGTGCTGGTAGCCGATGTTGGTGTAGACGAGTCCGCTGGTGAGGTCGAGGTAGCGCTTGCCGTCGTAGTCCCAGAAGTACGACCCCTCGGCGCCGGCCACGGCGAGCGGGTCGATGAGCTCCTGGGCGGACCAGGAGTGGAAGACGTGCGCGCGGTCGGCGGCCTTCACGGCGGCGCCGGCCCGGGGATCGATCTGAGGGGTCATGCGGGTGAGCGTAAATGTCCGCGATGCGGAATCGGAATCGGCGTCCTGTCTGTGGGCGACGGCTTTCCGCGACAGGTTGTCGGGCGTCGGAAGCGGGGACGCGGGGACTGCGAAAACGGTGAAACGGACGGCCGTCACGTCAAGGTATTGACAGCACGCTGTCGTAGTGACAGTCTTCTGTCATAAGAAGAGTGGGTGAGTCGAGGAGGAGCCATGAACGGCAGGACCGTGCATCTCGGTGTGTACGACACCTTCGCGGACTGGGAGACCGGGCACGCCACGGCCTACCTGGCCCGCGCCGGCCACACGATCCGGACGGTCGGGCCGACGGCCCGTGAGGTCAGGTCCATCGGCGGCCTGAGCGTCCGGCCCGACCTGGCCCTGGACGACCTCCGGCCCGAGGACAGCTCGCTGCTGATCCTGCCGGGGGCCGACCTGTGGGACGCGGGCGACGAGCTGGCGCCCTTCGCGCGCAAGGCCCGGGAGTTCCTCGCGGCCGGCGTGCCCGTCGCCGCGATCTGCGGCGCCACCGCCGGCCTCGCCCGCGAGGGGCTGCTGGACGACCGGCGGCACACCAGCGCCGTCTCCTTCTACCTTGCCGCGACCGGGTACGGCGGCGGCGAGCGGTACGTGGACGCCGACGCCGTCACCGACGGCGGCCTGATCACCGCGGGCCCCACCGAGCCCGTCGCCTTCGCCCGGGAGATCTTCCGGCTCCTCGGCGTGTACGAGGGAGACGTGCTGGACGCCTGGTACCGGCTGTTCCACGACTCCGACCCGGAGGCCTACGCCGTCCTGGAGAAGGCGGCCGCCGAATGAGCCGCGAGCGCCAGGACCTGCTCAGCCGCGGCGCGCTCGGGGTCTTCCGGCTCAACGGGCAGTTCCTCGCGGTCGCCGAGGAGCTGGCCCGCCCGGCCGGGCTGACCGCGGCGTGGTGGCAGGTGCTGGGCGCGGTGCTGCGCGAGCCGCTGCCGGTCGCCGGGATCGCCCGGGCCATGGGCATCACCCGGCAGAGCGTGCAGCGCATCGCGGACCTGCTGGTGGAGAAGGGGCTCGCGGAGTACCGGCCCAACCCCGCGCACCGGCGGGCCAAGCTGCTGGCGCCGACCGAGCGGGGGCGGGCCGCGATCACCGGGATCGATCCGGGACACGCGGCGTTCGCCGACCGGCTGGCCGAGGCGTACGGGGAGGCCGAGCTGGCGGAGGCGGTCGCCGCGCTGGAACGGCTGTCGAAGGTGCTGGACGAACTGGGACCCCCCGTTACAGAACCGTAGGACCCGCACCCGCCCGACTCCCGGAACGGCGGGATTATCCTCGCCCCGTTCACAAGTGCGGGGGGAAGGTGGGGCGATCATGGAGACGCTGGGCCCGGGCGATCCGCAGCGGATCGGCGCCTACCGCCTGCTGGCGCGGCTGGGCGCCGGCGGCATGGGGCAGGTCTACCTCGCCCGTTCCGACCGGGGACGGACCGTCGCCGTGAAGCTGGTCCGCGAGGAACTGGCCGCCCGGGAGGAGTTCCGGGCGCGGTTCCGGCAGGAGGTCCGCAACGCCCAGCGGGTCGGCGGGTACTGGACCGCGCCCGTGCTGGACGCGGACACCGAGGCCGCCGTCCCCTGGGTCGCCACCGGCTACGTCGCCGGGCCGAGCCTCCAGCAGGTCGTCGGCGAGGACTACGGGCCGCTGCCCGAGCGCTCGGTGCGCATCCTCGCCGCCGGTCTCGCGCACGCCCTCGCCAACATCCACGCCGCCGGCATCGTCCACCGCGACCTCAAGCCGTCCAACGTGATGCTCACCATAGAAGGGCCCCGGGTCATCGACTTCGGCGTCGCGCGGGCGATGGAGACGGTCGCCGGCAGCGACCTCACCCGGACCGGCGCGGTGATCGGCTCGCCCGGCTTCATGGCGCCCGAGCAGGTACGCGGCGAGGGCATCACCCCCGCCGGCGACATCTTCTGCCTCGGCTCCGTCCTCGCCTACGCCGCCACCGGCACCCTTCCCTTCGGCGGCGCCGAGGGCGGCCTGCACGCCCTGATGTTCCGCATAGCCGAGGAGGAACCCGACCTGTCGGAGGTGCCCGAGGGCATCGCCGACCTGGTCCGCGCCTGTCTGCGCAAGGACCCGGCCGCCCGGCCCTCGCCCGCCTGGATCCTGGAGCGGACGGGAGCGCGGGACACCGTCTCCGACGGCCACTCCCGCGACCCGTGGCTGCCGGGCGCGCTGGTGGCGCAGCTGGGCCGGCACGCGGTGCGGCTGCTGGACACGGAGGACCCGGACGGAACCCCCGAACACAGCGGCCGGCAGGGCGACGGGACACCCGAGGGCGAGCTGCCGACGCTGGTCGCGGACCCCGCCGGCCCCCCGCCCCGGCCGACGCCCGCGCCCGCGCACCTGGCGTACGGCGGCCCCCAGCAGCATCCGCAGCCCGCCTACGGCTACCCGTCGCCGCCCGACCCCTGGCAGCCGGGCGCCCCGGTCCCGCACAACCCGTACGCCACCGCCCCGCCCGCCCCGGCGTACAACCGGTACGGCCCCGGCCCCACCGCCGTGGCCGATGAGCCGGAGGAGCCCCCGCGGCGCAGTGGCCGTACCACCGCGCTGCTCGTCGCGGTCGCGGCGGTCGTCGCGCTGGCGGCGGGCGGCTCGGTGTACGCGGTGATGAGCGGCGAGGGCACGCCCACCGCGCGCCCCGCCCCCGCGACGAGCAGCGCGCCCAGCACCTCCGCGCCGACGCCCACCCCGACCCCCAGCGCGTCGCCGAAGCCGTCCCCGTCGGCCGGCGCGATCCCGCAGGCGTACCTCGGCACCTGGAGCGCCTCCATCGACAACGCGGGCGCCGCCGACACCCGCCGTCTGATCCTGACCCAGGGCGAGGTGGGCGACACGGTTCTCAGGCTCGTCGCCGACGGGGACTCCTACCACTGCGAGTTCAGCGCCGGACTCGCCCAACGGCCCACCGCCGACGGTCCGTTGCGGATCGGCCCGTCCACGGTCACCGCCGGCGAACCCCTCTCCTCCTGCACCCCCGGCGCCGCCACCGAGGTCACCCTGCTGCCCGACGGCAGCCTCCAACGCGTCAACCCCGCCACCGGGGAGAAGCTCACCTACACCAAGCGGTGAACGTACGGCGAACTTCTGGCCGTGGATCCGGATCGTCCCCTCGGACAGCCGTACGGTGACCCCACCATCGGGCCGGCGGGAGTGGCGGGGGCACCCACAATGGACTGGCTGAACGCCGAGAACCTCGTGGCCGTGGGGACGGCCTTCCTCGGCATCGTCGCCTCCGGCGTCATGGTCTGGTACGAACGCCGGGTGCCGCGCCGCAAGCGCGTCGGCTATCGGGTGCAGATGGACAACCCGATCGGCGACGACGTCAGATCCGGCCGCCCCAACCGCCGCCTGGGCCTGTTCGACGAGGCCCCCGGCATGGACAACGCCACCCTCGTGCTGCTGCGCATCGAGAACGACGGCTCACAGGGCATCGACCACGACGACTACACCGGCCCCGAGCGCCACGGCCTCACCGCGGTCTTCACCGACCGCACCATCCGCGGGGTGTCGGTCACCCAGCCGACCGACACCGACCACCTCATGGACCACTTCACCGCGGACCGCGGCTTCGGCTACGAGGGCAACACCCTGCGCATCCCGCGCGTCCCCCTCAACCGCGGTGAGCACTTCAAACTGCTGGTGCTCCTGTCGGGCGGCGACGTCGGCCACGGGATACGCCTGTACGGCGGACTGCGCGACGGCGAGGTGCACCCCAACCGCAGCGCGACCCCCGACGACACCCCGCCGCTGTTCAGCCGGGCCGCCCGGCTGATCTCCGTGATGCTGACCCTCTGCGTGATCACCCTCGCCACGCTCGTCGTCGTCCGCGACGACGCCCCGCCGCCCATCGGCTGCGAACGCGGCTCGCTCACCCTGACCGGCTCCACCGCCTTCGCCCCGGTGATCCGCGAGGTGGCCCGCAAGTACGAGCGCGACTGCGAGGGCGCTCACCTCACGGTCGACCCGCACGGCTCCACGGCCGGCATCCGCGAACTCACCGCGGCCGGCGCCCGCAGCCGGAACGGCTCCCCGCCGCTCGTCGCCCTCTCCGACGGGCCGAAGCCGTCCGGCCTGGAGCAACTGCGCGAGAACCGTGTCGCCGTCTCCGTGTTCGCGCTGGTCGTCAACGACGACGTCCGCCTGCGCAACCTCTCCACGCTCGACGTACGGCGTCTGTACCGGGGGGAGATCACCAACTGGAGCCGGCTGGGCGGGCCGGACCTGCCGGTGATCCTGGTCAGCCGGGACGCCAACTCCGGGACGCGGCAGGTGTTCCAGCGTCGGGTGCTGGGCCGCGGCGAGATCGCCAACTCCTCCGTCGACTGCCTCCACAAGGACGACCCGACGGCCGCCGTCGTGCGCTGCGAACTCGACTCCACCGACCAGGTCCTCGCGACGGTCGCCGCCACCCCCGGCGCGATCGGCTACAGCGAGCTGAACCTGGCCGACCGCGCGAAGGGCCTGCACGCGCTGGACCTCGACGGCGACCCCGCGTCCGTCGACGCCATCGAGAACGGCACCAGCGCCTATCCGTACCGTGAGATCGAGTACGCCTACACCTACGGCCGTCCCCCGGCCGACTCCCTCGCCTCCAGCTTCCTGACCTACCTCACCCGCGGCAACGGCCAGGACGTCGTCCGCACGCACGGCCACCTGCCGTGCTGGACACCGGAAGGGCTGCGGCTGTGCCGGTCGCCGTCGTCCGGCTCGTCCGGCCCGCCCGGGGGAGCCTGAGGCGGGGCGGCCGCCCCGCACAGCCCCTCACCGCGGCTCGGGCGGCCGCTGGCGGGGCATGTTGGGCCGGGCGCCGGCCCCGGGCGGCATCGGAAACCGCCCCCCGGAACCCCCCGTCTCCCCCCGCCCCCCGCCGGAGGCCACCGCCCCCTGGATCCCCATCGGAGCCGACCCGGTC
>NZ_BQUN01000054.1 GCF_026008495.1 Streptomyces sp. A012304 | reverse complement strand
ACCGCCCTCGACGGCTGCGGTTCAGGCGTCTCGACGGACTCGGGCCCGGTCACGTTCTCACTGGCCATCGGTGCATCTTCCTTGATCAGGAGTTACACCGAACGTTTTACAGTCCCGCAGCTGGACGTAGTCCTCGGCACCGGAGGGCAGGGCGGAAACGCATGCTGCCGAGCAGGCGTTGACCAGGAGAGGCAGGACGTCGGTGGCCACCCGAAGGGAGATCCACGCTTGGTGGAGGCCACCCTGCTCGATCGGCCGATCGCAGACACTGCATCCACGGATGGCCGTGGTACCCCAGCGCCGGGCATCAAGCGCTGACAGGTCGAGATCAGTGACGGAAACTCGTGGTGGCTGTAGTCGAGGGAAAGGAGGACGGAGCATGTAGTTGCCGAACAGTGCGCGGGTGCTCACCGTGCTCCGGACCAGCTTTGAGCATCTGGTGATCTCGTAGGGAAACCAGTGCAGCCGGTACGAGGTGTAGGGAGTGAGCTCCTCCAGGCTGGTCATCGCACCGATCTCGGGCGGTATCCGGACCAGGTTGCTCCCGTAGAGCACGAAGTGCTTGACCGCCGTCAGCTTGGCGATGCTCGTCGGCAGGGTGATGACCTGCCGACGCTCCTCGGCACTGAGGTCGACCAGAGGTCGGAACTCCTCCCGCCCGTCCTCCACCGCCTCGTCGATCAACTCCAGCAGATGTCGCCATCCAGCGGTCGAGGTGTCCTGGCGTTCGGCGTGGAAACCGACACGGGCTCGCGGATGCGGCTTGGCCTGGTCGAAGCACACGCACTCATCCCGGTAGGAAGCGCGTCCTACAGATGCCGGGTCCGACGTGTCGCCCCACCGGTTCACAAAGAGTCTCGGCTCTTCCTCATCCGCCATGTGGCCAAGATACGGATCTTCATCTGGCCGGCCCAGTGCTTAATGGCCAGTGGAACCCGCTCCCTGAGCCGCCTCCAACGATGGGCAGGCGGCCGGGTTCGTCGTCACGCCAGTCCCAGAATCTGCGAACCCGCGCGTTTCCGGACGCACGGACGGCAAGTCGTCCTTACTGCTCGCCTTCAACGGCGCCGTCCTCGCCGGCCTCGCGTCCGTCGCCGACAAGAACCTGCCGACCGCGACGAAGGTTTTCGGCGCACTCGCCGTCCTCGCCCTGGGCGCGGCCGCCGTGCTGCTGCTCCTGGTCGTCAGGCCCCGCCTGCGCGGCGACGACAAGGCGTCCTTCCCTTACTGGGCACGCCTGGACGAAGACGAGATCCGCGCCTGCATGGACGGCGACACCCGAGCCGCCCGCGTCCGGGTCCTGTCCACCCTCGCCGTACGGAAGTTCACCCACCTGCGGCGCGCGGTCGACCTGTCGCTCGCCGCCCTGGTCCTGCTCGCGCTGGCCGCCGCCGGCCTCGTGCTGTGACGGCGGCCGTGCCCCGCACGCGACTGGAGCGCGTCCGCGCCGCGGCCGGGATCGCCTCGCTGGCTCTCCAGCAGATCGAGGACGACCTCAGCGCCGACGACGTCGACCAGGAGGAGCTCGCCGCGATCCTGCGCGAGCTCATCGAGGACACCGACCCGCCCGGCGGGTTCATGGCCTCTGTCGCGCAGCTGCTTTCCGTCGCCGCGCGCCGTGCCGAGCAGGTCGAGCCCGACCGTGACGGTGACGCCTCCTGTCCGCTGCACGAGGCCGCCGCACTGATCACCGACGAAGCTGGGCAGCGCCTCATCTGGGCTGCCCGCGCCCTGCACCCGCAAGGAGATGGCTGAGATGGCGAGCGAGAAGGCGACGAACCCGCCCCGGGAGCAGTGCACGCAGTGCTGGTTCCACGCGTACGCCAGCCGCGAGGCCCATGCCGGGCTCGGTCCGCGCGAGGACTGCCCGCAGCGCGTGGACCACATGAAGAACGGCCACCCCGCCCACATGATCGTCAGCTGACGGCGCTGCGCGACGCCGCCGTCCTGCTCCCCCACCACCGCCGGGCAGCGCTCCATCCACGTTGCCCGGCATCCCTTCACTCCCAAGGAGAATCGGTATGACCGAGCTGGTCTACCCGGAGATGCCCGATACTGGTAACCCGGGCTATTGGAAGTTGCGGAATCGCCGATCTTCCTCGGTCTGGCGGAGCTGCTCGCGTATACGAGTCCTGGGGCGGACGTCGGCCGGCTCAGGTTAGTTAGCCTCCCCCAGGTAGCTCAGGGCTTGGCGGAAGTCGTCGAGGGCGGGCCCGAACTCGCGGGCGGCGGTGTGGAAGGTCGATCGGTCGATCAAGATCCTGGCCAGTGTTCGCGTTCCGTCTGTCGGATCGTGCTGAGACAGCCGACGGGCCAGACCCACTCCGTCGTCGAACAGGGAGCGCACTCGCTCCGCGAACAGATGGGTACGGTTCTCCCAGTAAACGGCGGAGCGGACGGTGAGGACCCGATGCAGCCGGACCAGTTCGGCCAGATGCTGGTCCGGATCCTCGGTGGCTCGCGCAGCAAGGGTGTCCACCTCTTCACGGAGGGCATGACGGCTGTCGAAGTAACGCCGCTTGGCATCGGGCGACCACTGCATGGGCGCCGCCCCCGAAGGCGGACGCGGTCCATCGGGCGCAGACCGATCGCTTTCGGCACCGGAGAAGGTCAGCAGCACCGCCCAAAACGACGCCTGATAGCCACTCCAGGACTTCCGCTCACCGGTATCGGCCAACTCCGTCAGCAAGGCGAGTGCCTCTTGCCGCACGAGGGCCGCCTGCCCTCCTCGGCCGTGGGTGTCGAGCATCCGCGCGTACCCGATGAGCGAGTAGAGATGGCAGGCCATCGGGCCGCGGTCGTTGGCGGCTTCGGCCGCTTCCATGCTGACGAGTGTCTCGAACGCGGCGAGTGCTTCGCCGGACCGGCCGGCGTCATGGAGAGCGGCGATCCACTCCAGGAGTGACCAGGCGAGAGCCCCACTGCTGGGCCCGTCGGGCAAGATCGCTGCGACCAACTCGGTCATGGCATCGGCAGCCTCGGCATACCGGCCCTCCTCGGAGAGTCCGGCAGCCCACTCATGCAGCCCTTTGACCACGGGGCCTCCGGATAGTTCAGCCTGTGCACGGCCAATGGCGAGCATCTCGGCGCGCATAGCGAGCCCTTCGGCGCGTCGACCCAAGCTGTACAGCTCTCTCTGGCACGTGTCGAGGGCCTCGTACAGAACGTCCGCGCGGGCAGGTTCGGCCGGATCCATGGACCGCGCCACGGTGACTGCCTCCTCGCACAGCGCGAGGCAGGCCGCATGCTTCTTACCGGAACTGGTGTCGTAACTCAGACGTTGCAGCGCCCTGGCCAAGAGCGGCAGGTACGAGGCGGGGCTGACCTGGGCGAGTACTCGGTACGCGTCGACTTCCTCGCGCGGCGTGCGGCGCCCCGATGTGAGCAGCACATTCCGAGCTCGCACGATGTCGTCCTGATCGACTTTCCCCGAGTGATTCATAGCGGAGATTCTGGATGCTCCAGGGAGAGCCGAACAAGGCTCGTCACCTGTGCCGTTCCTCCTACGAAAACTACCTCTGACCTGTCATGATGGGTGTGACATCACTTTCCCGGGGCGCATACTGGCAGCTACGGCTATTCAGACTTGCGAAATTCCCGACCTCAAAGTCCGCTGCATAGCCGAGCCTTGTGTTGCCAGCGTCGTGGGACCAGGCCACCGCGCAGGTGATGGAGATACCCAGTACGTCGCTCAACACCGACGCTCGGATCTGAGCTGCAAGATCCAGTAGGGCTGTGTTGCGGCTGGCACGAGCGCGGATGCCGAGCCGGTTGAGCCGTACTGTCAGGTGGCTTGCGGTCATCGCTTGTCCGGCGCGGCCACCCGGGAAGAGCCACGGGCCTTGCTCGTTCTGTCCCAGGACGGCGAAAGCCTGCCGGCTACGGGCGAGTTCGAGGAGCAGCGATCCAAGCGGCTCTGGAATCTCAACTGGACGGGATCCCAGCTGGAGCTGAACGCCACCAGCTCCAGCAAGGATCTTGTCTGTCGTCAGCTGGGCGATGCGGGACACCGGCTGGCCGTAGAGCACGACGAGGCAGCCAGCCACCCTTTCGGTCAGGGCGAGGTCGGCGTCGTGGAGAAGCCGTCTGCTGATGTGCCAGCGCTCGTCCTCTTCAGCGAGTCGCTCGGTGCCGCGCGACGTACCGCGAGGGGGAACGTGCACCGCGACATGTGGCCTCGTGCAGCAGACCACATCAGGAAGCTTCTGGCCTGTGTGTGCTTTCGGCCCGCCTGGGCCAGCCAGTCGTCGATCTGGGCCTGATCGCAGTTGCTCAGACTGCTTCCGCGCTGACGCAGCCAGCGTTGCAGAGCAACCGCCGCGTAGATGTCGTGCCGCACGGTCTGGCACTGCCCGTGCGTAATGGGGCGACGTCGCGCGCGGGACCGGAGACGCCTGAGGTGCCCCCACGTGGCGAAGCGGCTGATGAGCGCTCGCTCCTGCGGGTCCTCGACCCGTTGGAGAAACGCGCGGGCTGAGGCCCGGCTGGCAGATGGAGTGGCCCGCCGCGAAGGCCGGCCTCTGGCACAACCCCGTCAGCTGGACCAACCGCAGCGACTTCCCGCTGTAGATCCGCCCCGGGACAGGCGAACGGCGGACAACCAGACCGCCTGCCCCGGGCCCATCCATCCCGTACGAGACGAGACGGAGAACCCAAGTATGTCGTCCCACCTGCGCGTCCAGGGCCGGTTCGGCCAGCCCACCCTCTTACTGACGACCGCCGCCGTGCCGTTGACCGGCTGGGCGGTCCACGCGGTCGCCCTGCACAAGCAGCTCGCCGCGACCCGCCGCGATCCGCTGACCGGCCTGCTGCGCCGCGACTCCTACACCGCCCGCGCCCGCCGGCTCCTGGCCCGCCACGGCGACGACACGGCCGTGGTCATCGTCGACCAGGACCACTTCAAGGCCGTGAACGACGACTTCGGGCACCCGGCCGGGGACGCCGTCCTGACCGCGACCGCCGCGCGGCTCACCGCGTGGGCGGGCCCGCGCGCCGCCATCGGCCGCCTCGGAGGCGATGAACCGTTGACTGAACTAGCTCGATTGTTTTCGCAGGTCAGGGGGCCCTTCTGCTAGCTTCCGTGGATGCTTGGACGTGATCCCGAGAGGGAGTTAGCGAGCTTCGTGCTGCCCGAGGCCGGACAGCTTGCGGAGACGGGAGATCGATGGAGGCCGTTTGTCCTCCTGGACGCGGACGGGGTCGAGGTCGAACCCGTGGCCGCCTTCTTCGCGGAGCTGCTGGCTTGTGACAAGCCAGCAGCCACGATCCGGTCGTACGGAATGGATCTGCTGCGTTGGTGGCGCTTCCTGTGGGGCTGGGGGATCGCTTGGGATCGTGCAGTCCGGTCGGATGCTCGGGACTTCGCCCGCTGGATGAAGATCGCGAACAAGCCCGCACCGCTGCACTGGCGCCACCGACGGGACATCAAGACGGGGACAGCACCAAAGCCAGCAACAGAGAAGCTGCCGCCTGGAGCCCCCAATCCGATCACGGGAAAGTCGTCACCAGGGCCGAGATACGCGCCGACAACGCGAGCGCACTGCGAGACCGTCCTGCGGGCCTTCTACGACTTCCACCTCTCCGAGGGAACCGGCCCGATCCTGAACCCGTTTCCACTGGATCGCTCGCGGCGTCATGGCAGGGCACACGCTCACCACAACCCTGACGAGCGGTTTCGCCACGAACGACAGGGCCGCTACCGGCCGACCATCCCCAAGCGAGCGCCTCGGCGGATCCCCGACGCGATGTTCAACGCGCTCTTCGCCGCGCTAAAGCACGACCGTGATCGAGCTCTGCTGGCCTTCTGGGTTTCCAACGGGGCTCGCGCTGAGGAACTGCTCACCAGTCGGCAACGCGACGCGCTGCCCGGCCAACAGGTCCTGGGGGTGGTCCGCAAGGGGAGCCGGGCCTATCAACAACTCCCCTGCTCAGCGGACGCTTTCGTCTGGCTGCGGCTCTATCAGGAGAGCGCCTGGCGGGCTGGGGTGCCCCGCGGGGGGAACGAGGGGCTGTGGTGGACGTTACGCCGCCCGTGGCGTCCCCTGAACTATCCGGCGGCCCGTGCGATGTTCAACCGGGCCAACAGCTTGCTCGGTACGAACTGGACTCTCCACGATCTCCGACACACCGCCGCCTATCGGCTGGCGAGGGATCCGAAGATGCCGCTGACCGACGTGCAGTGGGTGCTCGGCCATGCACACCTCTCGACGACACAGCTCTATCTTCCGGCCGACCGGGATGAGGTGATCGAACACGTTCGGGCACACCATGCCCGACGGGCCAAGTTCGCCGAGCGGACTCCCGCGCCCCCGGCAGCCGGTTACAACCCTGAATCCCTCAACAACCTCTTCGGGACTGCCTGGTGACATCGACGGAGACCTTGTCCGCCGCGACGCATATCGCGCCTCCCGCGTCCCTGAGCCTGGCCGGGGAGGCATTGAAAGCCGTGGCTTTGCGCTTCCCGCCCAGACCTGCGGAGGACGACTGGCCGACCACTGCCTGCGCGCGAGCCGACATCCTGGATCGTCTGGAGCAACCTCCTCTGCGGCCAGCGGACGTGAGACAACACCGAGCCAGAATCCGCGGAGCTCGCCAGATTTTGCAGTGGCTGGAGACCTTCCCTGGGACCACCTGGCAGCAGCGCTGGAACGCCAGCCCCGCGAGCACGCGTCCTGGCAATGACTGGGCCCGGTTGGCACCCGGCTGGATTGGAACGGCTGCTGGCTCCTCGCAACGGCAGGCACTGTCGGGAGGGCTGCTGAGTCTGATCTGCGCAGACGTTGTCAGGCCCGCCCTCCCCTGGCTGCTGTCACGGACCTCGGCCAACATGACGAGCCTGCGGATTGGGCTGATCCCTGCCCGTGCCCCGGAAGGTTTCGCCCAGCTTGAAGCGATGATCGACTCTGCCACCTGGTCGTCCAAGGTTGGGCGTGATGCCCTGCACTCCCTGGTCAAGATCGTGGCCGCAAAGGGCGGCACCTTGGCGGACATCACAGTCGGCGACGCCGTGGAGTATCTCGCCGCACTCAAAGCGGCGAACAAGACAGCGAACGCCAAGGCGCGCGGCAACACCCTCTTCTACGCCTGGCTGCGCGATTTGGGCACCCTGCCGGCAGAAGCCCCCAGCTCGTTGCGCTACCTGGCCAACACCAGTGGGCAGGTGTCGATGGAGCAGCTCGTCGACCGGTTCGGTGTCCGCTGTCGCCCTGTCCGAGATCTCTTGGTGGACTATCTCAAAGAGCGGCAGCCACGTCTCGACTACACGTCCCTGAACAATTTGTCCCGGCACCTGGCCAGCAACTTCTGGGGCGATCTAGAACAACATCATCCAGGGATCGACTCTCTCCACCTGGCGCCCGAGGTGAGCGCGGCCTGGAAGCAGAGATGCCAGACCCGCATCGAACGGCGCCGCCAGCCAGACGGCAAAGTGCGTGAAGTAGTGACCGGACGCGCCAACGTCGCCAGCATCATGCTCTCCGTCCGGGCGTTCTATCTCGACATCGCCCAGTGGGCCATCGACGAGCCGGCACGCTGGGGGCCTTGGGCGGTGCCGAGCCCGATCAAGGACGCGGATGTCGCTGTCGTGAAAGACAACAAGCGGCGCAAAGCCCGGATGGACCACCGGACGAGGGAACGACTTCCGGCTCTCCCTGTCGTCGCCCGAGCGGCTTCATCATGCCTGAAAGAGGCCGCAGCCCGACTACAGGCTCTGATGAACACCCCGCCAGGCGGTCAGTTCGCTTTCGCGGGCGACACCTTCAGGCGGGCAGCGAAGGACGGCACGACCTGGGCGGTGAACATCGCCACCGGCCGGCGCGTCGACCTGGCCCTCGCGGAGAGCCGCGCGTTCTGGGCCTGGGCGATGGTCGAGTTTCTTCAGCACACCGGTGTCCGCATCGAGGAGATGCTGGAGGCCAGCCATCACAGCCTGATCCAGTACAGACTGCCCACGAACGGCGAGATGGTCCCCCTCCTGCAGATCGCGCCCTCCAAGACCGATGAGGAAACGAGTCATCCTGGTCAGCCCGGAGCTCGCCGATGTACTCAGCGCGATCATCGCCCGCATCCGCGACCCGCGCACCGGTGCCGTCCCCTACGTCTCCAGCTATGACATGGCCGAGAAGACCTGGAATCCGCAGATGCCACTACTTTTCCAGTGGTGCCGCAGTGGCGAGAGCTCCCGCCTCTCCCCGAAGCTCCTGCGCCAAGCACTCCAAGAGGTGCTGTCCTCCACGAATCTGACCGACTCAGCCGGACAGCCCTTGGACTTCTCGCCCCATGACTTTCGGCGGATCTTCATCACCGACGCCATCCGCAGCGGCCTTCCCCCGCACATCGCGCAAGTCATCGCCGGGCACACCAGCATCAACACGACCATGGGATACAACGCCATCTACCCCGGCGAGGCTATCGAAGCCCATCGCGCGTTCATCGCCCGGCGCCGAGCACTCCGACCCAGTGAGGAGTACAGAACCCCAACCAACGAGGAATGGGATGCCTTCCTCGGGCACTTCGAGCGACGCAAACTGTCCATCGGAATCTGCGCTCGCGCATTCGGAACTCCCTGCATCCACGAACACGCGTGTATTCGATGCTCCATGCTTCGACCGGATCCGGCTCAGAGACACCGCCTCGTCGAGATCCGCGACAACCTGATCGCTCGAATCACCGAAGCAGAACAGGAGGGATGGCTCGGTGAGATCGAAGGGCTCCAAGTCAGCCTCGCCAGCGCAGAGGAGAAGCTCACCCAGCTCGATGCAGAGCAAGTCCGTCAACGCCAAGTGACCGATCTCGGCATGCCCCGCTTCAGCCAGATCACGACACGAATCAGTACGGCAAAAGAACCTTCGAGTTAGGCGAGCTTCATCCACGCAGATGGACTCCACCGACCCGTCCTCGGCCGCGACCCATGTCCTACGGGCGGCGGGCCAGCAAGTGGGTGTCGAGGAAGCCTCGCTCGGACGCTGGGTCATGGAGCAGCCGGGCGAACGTGACGAGCCCGGCCGCGGCCAGCAGCTCGGCGAACCGGTCCGCCGGCCAGCTATATGCGGGCGTCACCTTGTGGTCGAAGCGGACCGGCTCTGGTCCCTCCGTCCCGAAGAAGGACAGCAGGAGCAAACCCCCTGGTGCCAGGACACGCACCTGCTCGGCGAGCAGCGCGGGCAATTCTCCAGGTGGGGTGTGGATCATCGAGTAGTGGGCCAGCACTCCGCCGAGTGCACCGTCCTCGATCGGCAGGGCTTCCATTCGTGCTTCGTCGAACCGCAGCGCCGGATGGGCCCGCCGGGCGTGGGCGACCATGGCCGGGGAGAGGTCGAGCCCGAAGGCGTCCAGCCCCAAGTCATGCAGCATGGCCGTCAGATGACCGGGGCCGCACCCGACGTCGGCTACCCGCAGGTTCCCCGTGGCACGCACGAGCTCGGCGAAGGTGCCGATCATGTTCCGCGCGAACGGCTGCGTCTCCAACCGATTAGCGAACATCGACGCATACAGCTCGACGACCCCGTCGTAGGCCGTCCTGGTCTCATCCTGGTGTTGTAACACGGGGAGGAAACTAACACCCGCGCCGTTCGCAGCCGTTCTCCGGCCCCATACCGGCCCTTCCCTCCTCAGGACTGAGCGTCCCGTCACCTGATCACGGGACGCTCTCGTTAGTTCAGAGAAGAGTTCGCCGTCGTCCTGGAGCTGCCCTCCGGCCGCCTGGAGCAGCGCCTCGCGCAGCTGGTCCGCATGCTGCACACCCCCGTCGCCCTCGAGGACGGCCGCACCGTCGACGTGGCCGCCTCGGTCGGCGCCGCGACCCCGCACACGGTCGGCTCCCGCGACCTGACCGTGCTGCAGCGGGCCGCCGACGCGGCCCTGTACGACGGCAAGCACTCGGGCCGCGCCGCCGTCGCCTCCCCCGCGCACACCACGGTGCCGTCCATCAACGGCCGCCGCGCCGGGCGCCCGGGAACGGCCGTTTGGGGGCGGGCAGCATGAGCACCGCCACCCTCCCGCAGGGCGACTGGATTCGCGGCATCAGCGTCCAGCAGCCGCACGCCACCTGCATCCTGACCGGGCAGAAGGGCATCGAGAACCGCCCGAGGCGCACCAGTTGGCGTGGCTGGATGCTCCTGCACGCGGGCCAGCGGATCGACCGGCCCGCCCTGCGCGTCCCGCTGATCGCCCGCACGATCCGCGGCCGGGAGCTGACCACCGGAGCCGTGATCGGCATCGCGCGCCTGGTCGACTGCCACCAGGACCCCGAGGGCTCCGAGCCCTGCACGCCCTGGGCGCAGGCCGGCACCTGGCACCTAGTCCTCCAGGACGTCCACGAGCTGCCGCTGCCGGTCCCCGCCGTCGGGCAGCTCGGGCCCTGGAAGCCGACCGAGGACCTGCTGGACCGCGTGTTTCAGCAGCTGCCCGACTTCCGGCCGTGACCCGCCCGCGAGGTAAGAAGGCGCTGTTCGAGCCGGGCCTGGTCCCGGCTCCCGGCTCCCTTCTCGAATGGCGCGACAGTCAGCACTTCGACCGCTGGCAGGACCGCCCCTGCGTGCTGTGCGACAAGCCCACGCCGATGCGCTCCCACTACGGGGAGCCAGTCCACAAGGCGTGCGCGGAGGACTGGATCGCTGCAAATCCGGTTGAGGCCCGCCTCGGCCGGTTCGCCTCCGACCTCCAGCCCAAACGCCGGCGCGACGACGACCACGCCTGACCCTCCCGACGGAGGCTCCCTTGAGCAGCACCCAACGCGACGTCGACCACGCCCTCGCCTACCCCGAGCCGCCGGCCTCGCCGCTCTGGCACCGCCACGACGCGAAGGCCCGGCCGCTCACCGACGCCCAGCGCAAGCGCAACCGCGAGCTGCTGGACATCGCCCAGCGCAAGCCCCGCACCACCGCAGCGTAGGAGGGCCAGTCGATGTTCACCGACATGAAAGAGGCCCTCGAAGCCGAGGCCCTCGAACTCACCCCGCTCGGCAGCGACCAGTCCGCCGCCTCCCTGGTGGTTGCCCACCACGCCCGCGACAAGGACGACCTGGCCGACCTGCTGGGCGCGCTCGGACTGCCCTGCGCCGAAGACGACCTCGTGCGGCTGCTTCCGCACCTGGCCAGCCCTGACACCCCCACCGGAGATTCCATGACCGTCAACGCCCTCACCGCCACCGCCGCTTCCATGCTGAAGAACGGCGACAACCCCGAGCACGTCCGCAGCACGCTCGGACTGTCGGAGAGCGAGCTCGCCGAAGCCGTGAAGCACGCCGACCTGCCCGCCACCGTCCCGGCCCCGGACACGGACGACAGCAGCAGCACCCCGGAGGCGGCTGCCCAGGCGTCCGACGGCACGGCGGGCACCGACGGGATCGAGGCCCTGCTCGCGTGGGCGGAGAACCACCCCGCCGCCAGCATCCGCAACAGGGCCGCCCGCGTCCGCGCCGACCTCACCGAGCTGACCGAGCGCCGCGCCGCCGACGCCGCCCAGCGGGAGGCAGAGCAGCGCGTCGCCAAGGCCAAGGCCGAACTCGAGGCCGCGCAGGCGCACCTGCGCGCAGTGAAGGCCGGCGGCCGTCCCACCTCGGCGGAACAGGACGCCACGCCCCTGGCCCCCGCCACGGCCCCGGCCGCGACCGGCAAGCGCAGCAAGGAAGAGCTGGCCGCGATCCGGACGTGGGCGCGGGCCAACGGCTACCAGGTCGCCGACAAGGGCAACCCGGCCAAGGCCGTCCTGGACGCCTACGACGCCGCCCACCGCACCACCGCCCTGGCGGAGGCGATTTGATGGACACCAAGAACCTCACCGTCGACGGCTTCCTCGACACCGTCCCCACCCCCGGCGACGCGCCGTACACCGCCCGGTTCCAGCTGATCGTCTCCCCCACCGACGACGCCGTGGACGACGTGACCTGGTCCTGCACCACCAGCAAACCCGGGATCGTGCACGCGCTTCTCACCGAGATCCAGCCCGGCGACCTGCTGCACGTCTCTGGCGTCCTCGCTCAGTCCGACAACCCGGCGGAGCCCGCCCGGCTGACCGTTGACGCCCTGGAGGTCCTGGCCGCCGCCCCGGCCCGGGCGCTTCAGGAGATGGTTTTCGACAGGTACGGCGACTACGTCGTGGTGTTCGACGCCGACACGGACACCGTCCCGGTCTTCACCGCACTCGGGCAGTGGGTCGGCAGGGCGGCAACCCCCGACGCCATCGGCACGCTGATCGAGACCCACGAGCGCGTCAACGGTGGTGATGGGTGATGGCTACGCCCACCGCCCCGTCCCGCACCGTCCTGGAGCGGTTCCCTGCCGGAGGCCCCCGCGGCTCGTGGCCGGCCGAAGAGTACGCCGCTGCGCAGCGCGCCCAGGGCACCAACGCGCAGGTCGTGATGGACCTGCCCAGCGATCAGTTCCTCGTGGTCACCGACGCCACCCAGTAGGCAGCACCCCGGAGCGCCGCGCCCCGCCCTTCCCGGCCGGGCGCGGCGCTCCGTGTGCTCCCGCCCCACACCACCGAGCAGGAGGCTCTCCCCTTGCGCCCGATCCGTCCGACCTCGACGCCCGCCGGCACCCGCACCGCCAACCCGGAGCAGGAAACCGCCCGATGATCCGTCGCTTCCGTCGCTGCGGCCACGGCCACGGCGCCCTCACTCCCGAGGACCAGGCCGTCGTCGACAAGTTCCACGCGATGCTCACCGCCGTACGCCACCCGGAGCCCTGGACGCCCGGCCGCTCCCAGGACATCGCCGTGCGCGTCGGCCCGTTCCTCGAGCGCGCGCACACCCGGCCCGGCGACGACCACGGCACCAAGATGATCGCCATTGCCCTAGTCCACCCCGACACCCCGCACGCCGCGGCCTACCGCCACGGCCGCCAGCTCGGCTACACCGACCGCGGCTGGCTGCGCTGCGAGACGACCGCGATCCTCGGCCTTTGGCAGCCGGCCTACGCGATGCTCACCCACGCCGCCGCGAACCTGCCCCTCCCCGACGACGCCGGCATGGGCCCCGCCCACTACGGCGTCCACGTCGAAGCCCGCCGCGCCGACGGCACCGGCTACACGCTGCTGCGCCTCGGGCCCTACACCCAGACCTGGCTGGCCTCCCGCGACGCCGACCTCCTCAACACTGAGCTGGAAGGCCGCGCCGCACTCGTCATCCCTGGCTTCACCGTCACCGCGAAGGACGCCGTATTCCACGTCAGCGACCACGACACCTACGCCGACCCGCACGGCGCCGACGTCACCGCGCTCCTGGCCGACGCCCTCGCGGGGGTGAGCGCGTGACCACCACGGCCCTGTACGAGATCGAGACCAGCGAGGGCGACGAAGGCACCATGCACCCCAGTGGCGGCACCCGGTGCGGTCCGCCCGGCTCCGGCTGGACGTCGCGGTCACGGACATCCCGCCCTTCGGGGCGGGCGCCGAGCCCGCCAGTGGCTGACCGCCCTCCCGCCGCTCCTGACGCAGTACGGTGTCACGGGCCGGTGAGGATGTCGTGGGTGCCGATGCGGCGCCAGATGACGTGCTGTACGCCCTGGACCATCTCGGGGCCCCTGACGACCGTGCAGTAGCCCTTACCACCACGTACATTCTCAAGCTGCGCGATGCACGCTGAGGGAGATTCGTGAGGTGCGGCGCGCGGAAGGTAGGTGCGTGACGCCCCGGCTCCGGCCAGCGGCTGTCCGGCACAGCCGCCGGCCGGGCGTGCCGGCCATCGGGCCGTCTAGCAGGTGGCGCCCAGGCAGACCGTTTCCAGGAGGGTCAGCAATCCGGTGCAACCGCATGTCAGCGCGTACGGGGTTCCGTCGATTTCGACGGGGTCCGTCTCGGGAAGGGCGTGGAGCTGGGCCAGCAGTTCGAGGTCCCGGTTTTCCATGGGTTTCTCCTTTTCTGTGAGTGCGGCGGCAGACGTTCTGCCGCTCAGGCCGGCAACTGGACCATCCAGTGCCGCGGAGAGGCGTGACGGAGCCGGAGGAGGAAGGCCAGGATTCCGGCGGACCCATCACTCCAACTGGTCGAGACGTCCCCGTACTCGTTGGGGAAGACACAGTGGCCGTTGCGGTGGGCCCGCTCGGTGAGGATGAGGCGGGCCAGCTCTTCGGCCATGGTGCGGTAGGTGGCATCGCCTGTGGCGGCGGCCATGTCGAGAAGGAAGTCCCCGTTGCCGGCCAGCCCGTGGCACTGGGTGAGGGCGGCGCGGGAGGCGTGTTCCGCCACGGCGTGCGTACTGCGATGAGCGAGGTCGCGGAACCTGTCGTCGCCGGTGACCTGCCACAGCCGGATGAGGAACGTGCCGATGCCCGCGGAGCCGTGGCACCAGTACGGGGATGTGGGCGCGTCGGTGGCCTGCGCGGGCCAGTGGGCCGTTCCGCCGGTGAGTACGACGTTGGCCAGCAGGTCCTCGCCGGCTTTCACGGCCAGCTCCCTGTGCTCGGGGCGTTGTGAGACGAGCCCGATGGCGAGCAGGAAGCAGCCGATGCCGGCCGTTCCGTGGGCGAAGCCGAGGTAGCGTTTGCCGGCCGCCCGGGAAACGGCTTCGGCGGGGACCGCCCAGCTGACTCCGGATGGTTCGTGGCGCGCGGCGTCGACCAGTCGGTCGGCGGCGTCGATGGCCAATCGGACGAAGCGCGGATCGCCGGTGCGGTGCCACAGGTGCAGGGCGGCGAGTCCGCTGCCCGCGGTGCCGTGGGTGATGTCGTGGCTGGGCGTGGGGTTCAGCGGGGCCAGGGCCAGGGCCAGCGCGTGGTCGGTGAGCCTGCGGTCGTCGATGGCGCGCCCTGCGTCGTAAAGGGCCCAGGCGATTCCGCGGCCGCCGAAGTGCAGGCCGGGACGTGTGGAGCTGGTGTCCGTGTGGCGCGTGACCCAGTGGCCCGCGGTGGAGATCACCTCGGGCATGCGGGGGTCGCCGGTGAGTTCGAAGTATCTCGTCAGTACTGCCAGGACCCCGGCAGCGCCCTGCTGCACCGTACAGGGGTCGGTTTCTCCGGCCCGGGTGGACACGGGCCACAGCCGGGCGTCGTCCCCGGGCGTCATCGAACCGATGAGGTGGTCGACGAGCCCGGCCACCGCGTCCTGGTCCCCGTCGTCCTGTTCCGGCCGCGCGGCGACGCTCTGGGCGGCGCAGCCGGCCGCCGGTGCCGTCCCGGTCGGCGTGGTGAGGGCTGCCGTGCGCAGAACCGTGCGCGCCCGGTGAAGGTCCCAGCGCGCGGCGGGATCGTCCCTCGTCAGCCCGAGGAGCATCGCCACCAGCCCGTCCGGTAGCCGCAGCCGTCCGGCGCAGGCGGCCAGCCATGCGGCCATCCGCTGTTCCATGGGCCTGGTGGCGGGCTGGTCGGCCAGCAGGGCCGGGACCTTCCCGGCCAGGACGAAGCACGCGGTGGCGCCGACGCTGTAGTAGTCGGCCGTCGGGGACACGGGTGCGTCGGCCAGGCGTTCCGGGGCGCTGAAGCCCGGGGTGCCCAGCCGCGTCGGCGCGCCGGACGCCGCGCCGGGCACGGCGAGTTCCAGGTCGATCAGGCGCAGTTCGCCGTCCGGCCTGACCATGACGTTGCCGGGCATGAGGTCCCGCAGGACGCAGCCGTGGGCATGGGCCTCGGACACCAGGTCCACCAGCCGTGCGACGACGGCGAGGGCGTCGGCGCTGTACCGCTCCGCGCCGACGTTGCGGAAGTGCTCCGCGACCCACGTGCGCAGGCTGATCCCGGGCACCTCCTCCTGCGCCAGGAAGAGGTGCCCGGCGTGTTCGAACAGCTCCAGCGGCTCCGGAGCCAGATGCAGGCCCTTGAGCCGGTCCAGCATCTCGGCCTCGGCGCGCAACCAGTCACGGACGTCCCGGCCGGAGGCGTCGGCCTCCACGTGCGGCCGGGCCTCTTTGATCACCACCGGGGCACCCGTGCGGACGTCGGTTGCCCGGTAGACACCGCCCTTGTTTGTGTGCCGGATCGCTTCCCGTACCGCGAAGTGTCCGCCCAGCATCAGTGCTGCGCGTTCCGGGACCGGCCTGCGGGGCGAGGAAGGCGCCGTGGCGGGGAACGGGCAGACCGCCCAAGGCGGCGGCAGGTACTGGCCCGTTCGCTTGTCCTCCACGGGATTGCCGTCGGGATCGCGGATGAACCACACCAGCAGTCCGTCTTCCGACAGCCGTCGCCGGCCGACGAACGAACCGTAGCGGTAGTGCACCAGGCTTCCCGCCGCGTAGGGACAGTCGGACAGGATCGGGGGCCCGGACAACCCGGCCGTGGCCCGGTGGAGTTCCTGTGCGAGCCGCGCCGCAGTGGTGTCACAGCGGGGGTAGACGGTGAGGAACTTGCCCGAGCTGCCCCGGGGCGTGCCACGGGAGTTGAGGGCGCTCACCTGCTCCAGGGACCGGGCGAACTTGAACGCCGAGTCCTCCCGCAGCAGCACATCCAGCGCCCGCGCGAGGACCGTCGGCGCAGAGGCGGCCGTCGCCGACACGTGCAGCTTCCAGCCCTGCTCCGGTCGCGTCCCGGACCGGGGCACGACACGGCACCACATCTCGTCCGCGTCGGTCGTCCAGCGCGCGTCGGCTCCTGTGGCGCGCATCGCCTCGTCCAGAAGACCTTCAAGTACGCCTGCAGCAGTGTGAGTCGTCATGCTTGCTCCTCCCCCGGCGAGAACCGCGAGGCCCGCGCGTGCGGGTGCGAACCGCGACGAGGAGATGCCCAATGGCAGAGACACGCCAACACAGCCACGGCCGCAATCACCCCATCAGGTAAGCGCGCGGCGCCGTCACCCCGCCCGAGGGCACGCCCGCGCACACCCGGGGGTCCTCAGGGGCCGAAAGGCGCATCCCGTCTGAGGCATCCTCTGTGTGGTGTCGGAGTACGGCTTTCGACGAGTAGGCCGACGCCGGGCTGAGCTACGGAGCTGCTCACCCTGGGGGCGAATACTGCAACTGTCGAATACCGACACTTCGCCAGTGCGCCGCTCCCGACGAGGGCCGCACCACCGGCACCGGGCTCGCCGTCCTCGCCTGGACCGTCGCTTCTGCGTTCGCGCTGCGCGGGCTGACCCTGCGCCCGGCGTTCTTCACCCACATTCACAACGCCGGTCACCAGATCGAGCGCACATCCACCTCCCGGCCCCGGCCGTCCGGACGCCAACGACACCCCGGACAACGTGCACCCGCTCCAGAAGCGCTGACCTGCCGCCCTGCCTGGCTCTCGCCCGCCCCGCGCGGGCGAGGACCGGACAGGCCGACCGGCCGCCCGCAACACCCCACGTCCCGCAGCGGCTTCCGCCGGCGGGCGCAGCACTGCCCGCCATCAACTCTGTTGGAGGACACACCGTGCTCATCCCCCGCCCGCGCCGCCGGATCGGCCGGCCCCGCCCGCAGCGCCCCGGCCCCCGCTACCCGCAGCGTCCCGCCCGGCTCCACGGCGCCTGGAACCGGTGATGCCCCGCCCCCGGAAGAAGGGGCGCCGCCGCGAGGTCAAGAAGGTGCCGCGCAGCACCGCGACCTTGCCGGAGTACGACCGGCGCACCTGTCCCGAGGGCCTGGTCACGCGCCGCCAGTTACGGGACAAGGGCCTCAGCCCCGGCGGGCATGGACCGGTCGCGGTCCTGCGCAGCAAGGGCTGCTCGTACCGGCCCGACCAGTCGTGCAACCACCCCACCCGGGGCTGGCTCTACGACGTGAGCCTCGCCCGGCCGAAGCGGACGCCGACGCTCGCGCAGGAATGGGCGCTGGACCGGGCGATGGCCGCGCGCCAGACCTGCCCCCAGTGCGGCCGGCGCTACTACTTCTGCCTCCCGCTGCGCACCCAGGGCTGCTGCGACCCGTGCGCCAGGGGCTACGAGCCCAGCGCCGACAGCTACTTGCCGTCCACAGCCCCGGCCGTTCACCGGCTGGCCGCGTGAGCCAGCCCCGTCCTGACCGTCCAGGCCGGGACGGGGCCCGCACAACCGGGCGGCCGCAGCACCGGCAAAGGCCGGCCGCCCGCTCCCTCATCCCTTCGAGCTCGGGAGAGAACCCAGCATGCAGCATCGCCCCGCCGTCTTCGCCGCCCTTCTCGGACTGACCCGCGCCGGAAGCGCGATCGGCGATTGGTGTGTTAACACGGCGAGGGCCGTGTCCACCTTCCCGTGTGTCTCGGTTAGAGACCGATCTGGAACACCAAGTCGAGCTCGGTGGCGTTCAGGCTGTCTCGGATTTCTCGCGTCCACGCCTCGAGCTTGGATGCACCCCTGACGGTGGAGCTCGCACGACGTCGGCGGCTCCGCTGGCAGCGGTCTATTGCGGTAGCAGTTGATCGTTTCCCCAATATCCTTGCCAGGTGCAGCTGACCCTCTTGGACCGCGTCGGTGAGACTGAGGCCATTGCCCTGGCCGGCCCCGACGCGGACGTTTTCCTTGTGTCCGGCGCAACCGTTGCCCTCGGTGCCACATCAACGGTCATCGTTGCGGAGGCTGGCGACGACCCTGCGGCCAGCGGGGTGTGGAATGCCGAAGAGTTCCGCCTGATCGGACCTGCTCCTGCTCCGGTCACGTCGAAGCTCATGGGGCCCATGCCCTTCAGCACAGCAGGGGCTCCGGAGGAGGCCCCCCTCCACCTCTTTGTACGGCTCGATGACGTCTGCCTGTACCTCGGCGTGGTGCAGGTCTCGATGTGTGAAGCCAGCGAGGACGTGCTCAGCCGCTGCGACCTGTGCATCAGCCCTCCGTTGAAACGCGAGATCCTCGACTTGGTGCGGCCTCCGGTCACGCTGCCGCCTATTCCGGACCTGGACTGGCTCAGCGACGTAGGAGCGAACCCCGGCAGGGCTCTGGAAGGCTTTGTCACCGGTTGGTACCCGGAGAGCAGCACACAGGCCCCGGACGTCGCCATGCCCGACTTCATCCCCAGGGCACTGGCTGGCTTCTATCGGCTGGCCGCGCGGAGGCCGGCCATTATGGGCGGCCACAACCGGATCGTGCCGATGCCTGAGTTGCGCGCGGAGGAGGGTGCGGAACTCCTTGTCTTCGGTGTCGAGTGCCAGGGAGGCTGGACTTGGTCGATACCCCGGACAGCGGGTGACACCGATGTTGATCCCTCCGTAAGGCTTGAGGACGCCCGCTTCGAGGACCGCCGTTCCGCGGCAGAACAAGAACCGCTGAGTAGATTCCTCCTGCAGTTCGCCTTGAAGGAAGCAGCGGTCACCGCACCTTACGGGGCCTATTCCTTCGACCTTCCGAGGCGATTCCTGCCGCAGCTTGAGAGCTGTCTGCAGCGCGTTCCCCTGCAGCCGTTCCTGGCACCGGTAGCGCCGACAGACCTCCTGGTTGCTTCTGGGCTTGTCGCCACCGTTACGCCTGGTTGGGACGAGGACAAGGTTGAGGTCCGCGTTGGTGCTAGTCACCGGAGCGCGCTGCACCCGCTCGTGCAGCTCGACATCCCTTGGCGGAGCTTCGATGGCTGACCCCCTGCAACACGGGTTGGGTTCCACCATCAGCGGAGGGACAGCGGGACTACGCTTCTGGCGTTGTTCCCCTCGTTCGGAACGGGTGCCGGGGACACGCTGAACCTGCTCAGCTCGCGTCGGAGTCGGTGAAGTTCGTCTGTGTGAGCTCGGTGTGGGTGCGGACGAGCTTGCCGGTGAGTCGCTGGTTGAGGTCTCGCAGCCGGGCGATGCGACCCTCGCGCGGGTCGGGCTGCTGGCCGGCCGCCCAGGCGGCTGCCCGCCGCTTCTCGAACTCGTCCTTGAGGTGGTCCCAGGTCCGGTAGAGGGACGCGCGGGAGATGCCCGCCTCACGGGCGAGCGTCTTGACGTCGCAGGCGCCGCCGGGCGGGATCTGCCCGGCCAGTAGCCGGTCGATGGCCGCGCGGATGCGCCTCTCGATCTGGTCGCGCTGCTGCTGGCTGAGAGCCATGTCATCCGGCCTTTCCGGCTGCCGTGTCGATCTCTTCCAGAACCCGCATGGACCGCTCGTGCTCGGCCCTCAGCCGGTCCTTCTCTCCGGCCGGGATGCGAGGGCTGGCCATCAGGACGGCGCCATTGTCCGCCGTGGTCTGCCAGACGGATCGGTGAACGATGTGGTGGGTGGCCTGCGGGCAGCGGGAGCTGTCACACAGCCCGGTCAGCGGAGCTGCGGCGGATCTGGTGCCGGCGAGCTTGAGACACAGCGCCTTGGCCGGGTCCTCGAACCAGCAGTAATTCGCGGCAGACAGGTGCAGGACGGACGCCTTCTTCTTGAGTAGCAGCTCGATCTGCCGGTCGGTGACCACCTTCGCCGGGCCCGGCCTGTGATCGGCCAGTTCTTCCTCGACGGCGCGGAAGGAAGCCAGCAGGGCGTCGGCTCCCGGGCCGGCGGGCATCTGGCCCTGTTCGAACTGCCGGTATGCCTCGACGGTCCGCTTGAGCTTCTCCTTTGCCTCCTCCTTCTTCCACTCATGGTGGAAGACGGCCTGGGCGCCGCCCGGCCGGCCGGCGTATCCCTCGCTGGTGGCCACCTGCAGGTGCTTGAAGTGAACCTTGGTGGCCAGCAAGCCACCAGGGCGGGCGGCCATCTCGACAGACAGCGTCCGCCGCAGACGGCGGGGATGCACCGGCTCGTCGGGGATCGGCTCCAGGCCCATGCGGCGCCCGGCGGGCGAGGCGACCCACTGCCGCAGCCAGGTCATGGCCCCGTTGGACTCGAAGCCGTTGAACGCGCCGAACAACGGTTGCCCAGGCCCAGAGTCCGTGAGCTGCTCGGCCAGAGCGATGACACGTACGACTTCCTCGATGACGACCCACTCGTCGACCTCGCCGCCCCATAGACGCCCTTTGACGACCTTGCTGACCAGGCGGTGCCGGGCCAGGCCGGTGCCGTCGGCGTCGTCCGTGCGGCGGCAGCCGACCGTCAGCTCCATCAGTTCGCTGGACCGCATCCCCGTCAACGCGGAGGTGGCGACCGTGCAGGCGTGACCTGCGACCCGGATCAGGGCATCAGCGGCCCTGTTCGACAGGGGCAAGGACCAAGGGATCAACCCGCCGGTATCCGCGCGAGGGGCGTCGGCAGGGTCGCGACACCAGAGGTACTCGGTGCCGACCTCTGCGACCGCCTCTTCCAGCAGCGGCCGGGTCTGCGAGAAGAGAGCCTTGTGAATGTCGCGGTGTCCCGTCGGCCGCAGCAGATGCTGGAAGTTGGTTGTCAGCAACGGATCCTTCGGGTCCCACCCCAACCGGAGACGCTTGGTCACCTGGAAGTCCTCAATCCGCGGCAGCGGCTGCCCCCTCCGCACATGTTCCTCGACAAGCTCGGTAAGCCGGTCGCCGTCCCGCAGATTTCTTGACCACTCGACGTTGCGCCAGGACTCGCGCTCGGTCTGCAGCTGGGTCCGCAAGTCCACGATGTGCGGTCCGAGCACGTCGCCCAGGTGCAGGCATGCCGTCAGCAGCGGCCGCAGGACACCGTCGTCCAAGGGCTCGGTCTTGATCACCACCTGCGGTCGGGACGGTGCCCCGGTCACGACGCGGGGCGATCGTGCGCCCCAGGGCCGGAAACCGGGCCGGTGCCGATCGGCCGACAGCAGCTCTCCGTAGTCGGTGATGTCCTGCATGGCCGAGACCACCGTCCGCAGCGAGCCGCCGGCCTTGTTCCGCAGGACAGCGCCGGTCTCCTTGTCCCGGACGATGCCGTACTCGCGCAGGAACGCCTCGCAGTGGTCCTGGGTGACTGCGGCGAGCGTGGTGATCCGGCGCTCGTGCAGCCAGTTCAGCCAGAAGGTGAGGTGGTAGACGCGGGCATAGATGGTGCGCGGGTGGCGCGGGAGCCGGCGGGCCCTCGGCAAGGCGAGGAGGCGCTCGTCCTGGGTGGCGATCCAGGCCAGGGCGAGTTCCTCGGCGACCACGCGCCAGGGCCGGTGGGTGATCCGGTCGAACAGCACGTTCTTCTCCGTCACCTTCATCTGCACCGGTGCATCGGCCCAGCCGACGAACGACCACACGTCGTCCTCAAAGCGAGGCCGCGGGCAGCCGCCCAGCCAGTTCAAGCGGGTGGTGGCGGCGATGTCGGCGCCGGCGAACGCCGACGGGACCGCAGGCTCCGCGGAGACAGGAAGCAGGCTCACGACGTGGTCTCCTCTGCTCGCGGCGGTAACTCGGCGTCCTCGTCACCGACCTTGCGCTGTGCCGCCGCGATAGCGGAGTTCTCGAACCGCGGCAGGATGTCCGCCGACAGGCGGCGCGCGTAAGGAGCGAAGACGGCGGCGAACTGCTCGCGCGGCATCTGGCGGAACTGCCGCGCGAAGAAGGCCTTCAGCCGCAGCAGATTCGGCAGGTGACGCGGGGCGAACAGCGCCAGCGGGCAGAGCAGGCAGACCCAGGGCCGGGCCGGACACGGCTGCCCCTTCGGCCCGTGCAGCCCGGCGAACTGGTCGGCGCAGGACCCGCTGAACACATCCTGCTCACCCGACAGCAACTCGGCCAGGGCCCCCTCGGCCAGGCCGAGGCGGCGTGCTTCATCCGGCAGCCCGGCGGCGCTGGCCGCCTCGTCGCGACCAGCGGGGCACTCGCGCGCCGGAGCAGATCGTCCTGCGCGTCTCGGGCGATCTCCTCGACCACCGCCTTCTGCGCCGGAGTCGCGGCCGACAGGTAGTGATCACCCTCGACCTGAGGCGAGTGGTTCGGATCGACCGTCGCCCGCAGGGACCACTGCCGCTGACCGCGCTGCGCGATGAACGTCGTCCGCAGACGCCGGCGGTCGATGCGCAACGGACCGCCGTCGTCACCGTGCAGGTCGTGGGCTTTGACCCACCCGCGCATCATGTACTCCTCGAAGGCCGCGCGGGCCAGCCTGCCTTGCCGCGTCACCAGCCACACGTGCTCGACCAGCTCGGCCGGGGCATGCCTGCGCAGCAGGGCGCTGTGCTGCAGCCACTGCTCCAGCAGCCGCGACGCCCGTGGCGACAACACCAAGCTCTCGTCCGCCGTGCGGCCCTTGGTGTAGACCAGCAGCGTCGCCTGCCTCCCGGTCCAGCGGATCCCGGACAGCTGGATCTCGAAGCAGTACGTACCTTCGTCGCCGTCGCGGAAGCCGGACAGTTCCAGAACGCCGCCGCCGACCTGTCGATCACCCAGCAGGCCGTCTCCAAACGCATCGCCACGCTGGAGCGCACCCTCGGCGTTCGGTTGTTCACCCGTGCCCCACGCGGCGCTGAGCTCACCATCGACGGGCAAGCGTTCCTGCCCCACGCACGCGAGCTGCTCCGCGTCGCCGAGCGTGCGGGCGCGTCCGTGCGCCCCGGCCGCCGTCCGCTGCGCGTCGACGTGATCGCCTCGCGCAGCGCGCAGTCGAGCCTGATGCGCGGCTTCCACCGCGCACACCCCGAGATCGACCTCGACGTGATGATGCTGCTCGACATCGAGACAGCCGTCACCGCCATACGCTCCGGTGCGATCGACGCGTCCTTCCGCGCCGTCGCCCCGCCCGGCCGTCCCCTTCCCGAGGACATCGCCTCCGTCCGGGTGCTCGACGAGCCGCTCCAGCTCCTCACCGGCCCCGCCCACGCACTGGCAAGCGCCCGGTCGGTGACCCTCGCCCAGCTCACCGGACACCGGATCTGGATGCCCGGCATCGCCCCCGGTACCGAATGGGGCGCCTACTACGACGACCTCGTCGCCGAGTTCGGCCTCACCATCGAGGTGACCGGCCCCAACTTCGGCTCCGACGCGCTCCTCGACACGATCGCCGACACCCCGGCCCTGGCCACCTTCAGGGCGAGCACACCCGCCTCATCTGGCCCGACGGCCACGGTCTGCGCCGCATCCCGGTGACCGACCCGACGCCCGTCTACCCGCACTCGCTCCTCTGGCACCGCGACAACCCCCATCCAGCGCTGGCCACCCTCCGCACCCACCTCGCCGCCACGACGGCCGGCCAAGACGCCGCCGGGACCTGGAGGCCGGGCTGGGTGATTCCGCGCTGAACGACGCCGCGTCTTCGATCACTGTGGCCGGATCGACGGACGGTGGCTCAGGGGCAGACGTGGCCATCGACACACTCCTGATCTCCCCCCGTATGCCTCCACCGCGAGCTACAGCGACATCGTCTTCGGCCTGCTCACGCTCGCCGGATTCGCCTACGCGTCGCAGCTCGCGAACCTGCCGGGCCGGAAGATGTAGCGCATCGACCGCTCGGCCAGCCCTGCCGGAGGCAGGCAGTCAACGGCGGGCGTCTCCAGGGGCGAGCAGGCTCGTCAGCTCGGAGATCGCCTCCGGGGCGGGCTCGGAGTTGGCGCTGAAATGATCAAGCAGAGCCTTCAGCACCGTCTGATCCGGGTTCGAGAGCACGCTCCCGGATCATCTGCCGCAGGCTCGTGCGGGCCGCGGCCAGGTCTCGCTCAAGCTCCTGGACGTGATCGGTGAGTGGCCGGAGCCGGGCCAGCTCGTGTTCGAGCTTCCTGTTGCCCTCCGTGAGTTCGGTGATCCGCTCAGTCAGTTTGCCAGCATGCTGACCAGCTGTGGTCGGAGCCATGGGGCGGATTCCAGCGGTCGTTGCAACAGGTTGAGTGCCGCAACGGTGTCGGTTGCGGCGATGATCAGTGTTGCCAGTCGGTTTCGCCGCCTGGGCCAACCAGGACGGGATCGATTCCTGAGCCGGTGAGGTTCCACGACTCGTAGTCGGGGTCTGGCTCGATGCTGAGCCGAGTGCCGTCGTCGAAGCCGAGGGACAGGGTGCCTTGCCCGGTGACCTCGGTTTCGACGACGCACTTGGCGAACAGGTCGAGTACCGGCGCCAGGGACGGTCCAGTAGCTGGCATCACTAGTAGGACTCCGTTAGGTCTGTCTGCTGGCCGTGTTCAGGGGCATGAGGACTGTGTGGAC
>NZ_BQUN01000053.1 GCF_026008495.1 Streptomyces sp. A012304 | reverse complement strand
CCAGTGAGAACGTGACCGGGCCCGAGTCCGTCGAGACGCCTGAACCGCAGCCGTCGAGGGCGGTGGACGACCAGCTCATCGACGAACTGGTGGGCCGGGCGCAGGCCGAGGGCCTGCAACTGACGGGCGAGGGCGGACCACTGCAGCAGCTGACCAAGCGCCTGCTGGAGTCCGCCCTCGAAGGCGAGATCACCGACCACCTCGGCTATGACAAGCACGACGCAGCCGGCAAGAACGGCGGCAACTCCCGCAACGGGAAGCGTGGCAAGACCGTGCTCACCGACGTCGGACCGGTCGAGATATCCGTGCCCCGCGACCGGGACGGAACCTTCGAACCGAAAATCGTGCGCACGCGGCAGAAGCGTCTGTCCGGCGTCGACGAGATGGTGATCTCTCTGTCCGCGAAGGGCCTGACGACCGGCGAGGTCCAGGCCCACCTCGCCGAGGTCTACGGCGCTGACGTCTCCAGGCAGACCATCTCCACCATCACCGACAAGGTCATGGACGGCATGACCGAATGGCAGAACCGGCCCCTCGACCCTGTCTATCCGGTGATCTTCATCGACGCGATCCACGTCAAGATCCGCGACGGCGCCGTGGCGAACCGGCCGATCTACGTGGCCCTGGCCGTCACCACCGAGGGACGCCGCGACATCCTCGGGCTGTGGGCCGGCGACGGCGGTGAGGGCGCCAAGCACTGGATGCACATCCTCACCGAGATCAAGAACCGCGGCGTGAACGACGTCCTCATGCTGGTCTGCGACGGCCTGAAGGGCCTGCCCGAGGCGGTGGAGACCGTCTGGCCCCGCACCACGGTGCAGACCTGTGTGGTCCACCTGCTGCGGAACTCCTTCCGCTATGCCGCCCGCCAGGACTGGGACAAGATCGCCAAGCTCCTCAAACCCGTCTACACCGCTGCGACCGAGGAAGCCGCGCTCGAGCGATTCGCGGAGTTCGCCGACGCCTGGGGCAGGAAGTATCCGGCGATCGTCCGGCTCTGGGAGAACGCGTGGGAGGAGTTCACTCCCTTCCTCCGCTTCGACACCGAGATCCGCCGCATCGTCTGCACCACGAACGCGATCGAATCGGTGAACGCCAGGATCCGCCGTGCGGTCAAGGCCCGCGGCCACTTCCCCAACGAGACCGCCGCCCTGAAGTGCGTCTACCTGGCCATCATGAGCCTGGACCCCACCGGCAAGGGCCAGGCTCGCTGGACCATGCGCTGGAAGACCGCCCTGAATGCCTTCGACATCACCTTCGACGGCCGACTCTCCGCAGCCCGTCAGTAACCCCAACCACCCTGGTTACACCGCTCGTTTGACAGACCCGA
>NZ_BQUN01000052.1 GCF_026008495.1 Streptomyces sp. A012304 | reverse complement strand
ATCCTCGACGTGATGGGCGCCTCCACCCGTCACAAGCTCGCCTCGATCGTCGACCTGACGGGCCGCGAGGCCCCGATGCCCGCAGAGGACCAGACGCTACGCGAGGCAGTGCGGGAGGCCGAGGAGAAGGCGCAGCGCCGCCTGGACCTATCCCGCATCCAGGTCGAGGAGATCGACCTGTTCCACGGGTCGACGGTGCGCTGGCTGCGGACGGAGTCCGGGGTGTGGTTCATCCCCGTCGGCGACGCCGCCTACGTCTTCCTGATCCGCAACCCGGCCGACCGGACGTACTGGCTGCGCCGGTTCGACGCCGTCAACGGGCTCGTCGCGCCCAAGAACGACGTGCCGCTCCCCCTCGCCCCCGCGAAGGCCTGGCTGGAGCAGCAGGCCCGGGCCATGGGAAGCCGGTGGCTCGCCGCCCGTTCCGCCCCCTGGCGAAGCAAGCCGGCCAGCGTCAAGCAGCTCAACTTCTGCCGGGTGGCGCGCATCCCGGTTCCGCCCGGCAGCACGGCGGGCGAGGTGTCCGACCTCCAGGCCATCCACCAGTTCACGACGATCCTCGGCCGGCTCAGCGCACGGGCCGCGGCGTGAACGGGGGAAGTGCGATGCAGGCGGTTCCGAAGGTGATCGGGCTCGACGTCAGCCTCACCTGCACCGGGGTGGCGGGCGAGGGCTGGACCGACACCATCCGTCCCCGAACGGGCCTGCGCGGCCATCCGCGACTCGCCTGGATCATCGAGCGCGTCAACGAGCACATCGCCGGCGCCGACCTGGTGGTGATCGAGGGACCGTCGTTCGGCGGCGGTGTCGCCCACCGGCACGAGGACCTGGCTGGGCTGCGCGTCATGGTCCGGCACGCCTGCTGGCGGCGCAGCATCCCCTACGCCGTCGTACCACCCAGCTGCCGGGCCCTGTACGCCACCGGCAAGGGCTCCGGCTCCAAGGGCGCCGTCCGGGACGCCGTCCGCACCCGCTACGGCATCGACTGCGACGGGCCCGGCCGCTACGACCAGGCCGACGCCTACATCCTCTGCGCCATGGGCCTGCACCACCTCGGCTGGCCCCTCGCCGTCGTCCCCGACACCCACCGCCGCGGCCTCGACGGAAGCCAGTGGCCCACCACGGAAGGACTCGCCGCGTGACCCCGAACGAACTCCAGATCCTCATCTGCGGCATCGCCATCGGCGCCAACCTCATGGTGATCCTCAACGCGTGCTGGGACTGGCGCAACACCCGCCGCGGCATTGAGCGCTCCCGCCAGGCCCGCCGCCGCGCGGCCGCCGACCACTACCTCAACACCCTCCGCCTCTACCGGCTACAGAACCGGAGCCGCCCGATGCCAACAATTGTTGAGTCGACACCGCACCCGGCCGAGCTGCTGGAGGCCTCCGTCCGGGACTTCGAGCTGAACCTGTACGACACCCTCGACCGCGTCGAGGACGCCACCCGCCGGGACGGCCTGCTGTGACCACCATCGTCATCAACCTGAAGGGCCGCACCCACGACTACGGGCCCCGCCTCGAGCACGCCCCCAACGGGCTCGTGTACGTCGGCCGCCGCTTCACCATGGGCGGCTGGAACCTCGAGGCCCACCCGCTCGCCAACCCGTACGCCCTCAAGGAGTACGGCACTCCTGAGGCCGCCGTCGCCGCGTACATCCGGTACCTGCTCGACCGCCCCGAGTTGCTCGACCAAGCCGCCACCCTCAAGGGCCGCGTGCTGGCCTGCTGGTGTACGCCGGCGATCTGCCACGCCCACGCCATCGCCATGTACGCCGACAATCCTTCACGCGGCCGGCTCGCCGAGTACGCCGCAGACCTGGAGTGGGCGGCCGGCCTGGTCGAGCAGAGCCTGTTCAACCGGCTGGAGGCATCACCGTGACCTTCTGCGAGCTGTGCGGCGACAAGACGGGCGGCCGGTACCTGTGCGAGCGGCACACCGTCGCGCTCGCCAAGCGGCTGGCGGAACTGCCCACCCTGTACGCCGAGGTCGCCGAATGCCTGGTGCCCCGCCGGGCCGACTGGGGCGACATCGTCGCGACGAAGGCGGCGGCCGGCCCGCGGTCGCCGCTCGACGAGGACGTCCTGGACACGGTGAACATGGCCCGGGCCGCCGAGGTCGTGCACCTGTGGCGGGTGGACGTGCAGCGGGTGCGCTGGCCCCGCCACGGGGCGCCCCCGCCGGGGCAGCTGGCCGCGGACTGCCGGTGGCTGGGCATGGAGCTGGAGTGGATCGTCGCCCACTACCCCGGCACCGGGGACCTGGCGCGCGAGGTGGGCGGGCTGGAGCAGCAGGCCCGGACGATCGTCGGCGATCCGGCGCCACGGCGGCAGCGGCTCGGTACGTGCGTCGCGGTGACCGCCGAGGGCGTGGTGTGCGGGGCGGTCATCTCCCGGCTGCCCGGCGACACGCGGCTGCGGTGCCGGTGGTGTGGCTACTGCTACGAGACGCCTCAGGACTGGGCACTGCTCGTCCACCACCAGCCTGCGGAGTCGGCGTGACCACCTTGCATCCAACACCCCTGTTGGATACGCTCGCCCTGATGGAACCCAAGCCCTGGCAGGACCGGGTTCGCGACGAGGAAGAGCTGTTGGCGCAGCTCAACCAAGCCGCATCCGAGGCCGCCTCCCGACGAGCCCAAGCCCTACGCGACGGCGTCGCCGAACTCGGCTCCGTCGCCGAGGTCGCCCGCGCCCTCGGCCGCAGCTGGCAGGCCGTCGACCAGGCGCTCAAGAGGGACCAACGCAAGAAGGCGCCCAAGCCGGACGCCCCCACAACCGAATAGACAGCGAGGGCCGGACAGCAGCTCCCAGGTGTTGGCGCACCCGGGGCGATCGCACCGCCCGACCCTCTACCGAACATCCTGATTACGGCAGGAGTCGGCATGACCGATCTTTCCACGTCCGCGTGCGCGGACGACAGCACCCTTCCCGTCGAACCGAGCGACCTGGACGTCGCGATCAGCGTCGCCCAGCAGCTGCTCGACAGCGACCAGATCCTCTCCCTCCGCGAGGCCCTCCGCC
>NZ_BQUN01000051.1:6224-13942 GCF_026008495.1 Streptomyces sp. A012304 | reverse complement strand
TGGGGCCAGGAGGGGCGAGAAGGTGGCTCGGGTGGGCCGAGGAGGCGCAGGACAGCGGCTCGGGTGGGCCGAGGAGGCGCAGGACGGCGACGCGGGTGGGGCTACCAGGGCATCGACACGCCGCCGTTCGGGCGGAGGATCTGGCCCGTGGTGAACGACGACGCGTCCGAGGCCAGGTGGAGTACCGCGTGAGCCACCTCCTCCGGGGTGCCGACCCGGCCCAGGGCGGACATGCGGGACATCAGCGCCTCGGTGCGTGCCTGTGCGTCGGCGTCGTCGCGGTCGGTCATGGGGGTACGGATCCAGCCCGGGGCGACGGCATTGACCCGGATGCCGTATCGGCCGACCTCGGTCGCGAGGGTCTTCGTGAGCTGCACCACGGCCGCCTTGGAGACGCCGTAGCACAGGAGGCCGGGGCGGCCCGTGTCGACGGCGCCCGACGCCATGGTGATGATGCTGCCGGTGGTGTTCCGCGCGAGCATCAGTCGCGCCGCCTCCTGGCAGGCGTACAACACCCCCTTGAAGTTGACGTCGAGGACGCGGTCGAGGTCCTCGTCCCGCGTCTCCAGCACTGGGCTGCTGTGCATGATCCCGGCTACGGCGGCCATGACGTCCAGGTGCTCGCAGCACTCCACGGCCTGCCGCAGCCGCGCGCGGTCGGTGACGTCGAGGTGGTGGGTACGGGCGGTTCCGCCCTGGTCCTTGATCAGCGTGGCCGTCTCGTGCAGGCCCTGCGCGTCGAGGTCCGCGCCGTGCACCGTGGCGCCGGCCCGGGCCAGCAGCACGGCGCAGGCGCGGCCTATGCCGCCGGCCGCGCCGGTGACGAACGCGGTGCGTCCGGTGAGGTCGTACGCCTTCACGCCCATGAAGGGACCGTACGAGTCTTTCTGACGGACCGTCAATTGGTGGTGCGAGGGCGGATGCGGCGCGTGGCGGGTGAACCGGGCGCCGGGTAGGGGCCAGCCTGGCAGGCGGGGCACCAGTACGTCGGGCGCTCACGGGAGCCGTCACCCTGGTCGGCGACCCGGACGGGAGTGCCGCAGCGCAGACAGGGGCGGGGTGCGCGGCCGTAGACGAACAGGTCCTGGCCTCGGCGGCCCGTCGTGACGCGGATCGGGCGTTCGCGGTTGGCCTCCAGGAGCTTCTTCGCGAGCGCGGGCAGGTGAGCGGCGCGGTCTGCGGGGAGGGCGCCGACGGGGAGCCAGGGCGTGACTCCGAGGAGAAAGCACAGCTCGCTCTTGTAGACGTTGCCGATGCCGGCCAGATTGCGCTGGTCGAGGAGAGCTTCACCGAGGGGGCGGGCGGGATCCGCGAGGAGGTTGGCGAGGGCCCGCTCGGGGTCCCAGTCCGGGCCGAGCAGGTCGGGGCCGAGGTGGCCCACGGCTCGTTCCTCGTCGGTGGTGCGCAGGAGTTCGAGGACGGGCAGGCGGTAGCCGACGGCGGTGCGGTCGTGGGTGCCGAGGATCGCGCGGATCTGGTGTGCCGGGCCGCCCGTCCAGCGCTGGTCGTGGGCGTACACCTTCCAGGAGCCGTCCATCCGCAGGTGCGAGTGGAGGGTCAGACCGCCTTCGACGCGGGTGAGGAGGTGCTTGCCGCGCGGGGTGACGTCCAGGACGGTGCGGCCGGTGAGGTCGACGGTGGCGTACTTCGGCACGCGCAGATCGGAGCGGGTCAGCACCTTGCCGGCGAGGGCGCCGTGCAGCCGTTTCGCGGCTTGCCAGACCGTGTCACCTTCGGGCATGGGTCAAGGGTGGCATGGGTGGGGTGGGAGGGGGCATGGGTGGTGCGCTGTGGTGTGGTGCGAGGGTGGCCCGCCGTGGTGTGGTGCATGTGGTGCTGTGCGCTGCGCGGCGTATGCGGGGCCAGCGTGTGCGCCGGGACTATCGCGTGGTCGGCGTGGTCGGCGTGGTCGGCGTGGTCGGCGTGTTCAGCGTGGTCCGTGTGCGGTCCCTGTGTGTGCAGTGAGGCGCCTGAGCGGTGTGAGGGTCGTCATGCTCTCAGACGCAGGCCCCGAGGCGTCGCGATGAAGCCCGCTCCCTCCAGGAGGGTGCCCAGGGGCGAGGTCAGTGCCGAGGTGCCGTTGACGCGCTCGACCGTGACCGTGCCGAGGGAGCCCGCGCGGGCGGCCGAGGCGAGGGCCTCCGCCGCGGTGTGCAGGCGCGGGTCGTCGGTGGGTGTGGCTTCGCCGTCCGGAGTGGACGGCCAGGCCAGCAGGGTCTTCCCGCCGCGCTCCATGTAGAGCGTCAGCTCGCCGTCCACGAGCACCACGAGGGAGCCGGCCTTGCGGCCCGGCTTGTGACCGGCGCCGGTCGGCGGCTCCGGCCAGGGCAGGGCGGCGCCGTACGCGTTGGCGGGGTCGGCGGCGGCGAGGACGACCGCCCGCGAGGCGGGAGAAGCGATGCGGGTACGGCCATGGCGGCCGGCCGGCGACGGGTCGTACGGGAAGCCGCCGCCTCGGGGGCCGCCGGCGCCGGGAGCGGCGAGGTCGCGGGCGGAGATGTACTCGTGCGGTGCGGGGGAGGAGAAGGGGTCGTCGGGGCCGGAAGCGGTCCAGTCGGGATCCGGGCTGTCCCATGCGAGGTCGGCGGCCGGGAAACCGTCGGGGGCGTCCAGGGACTCGGGGAGGTGGGTTTCGTGGGCCTCGGCCGGCCGGGGAAGGGGCTCGCCGCGGTCACGGGCGTTGGCCACCGCGCGGACCCGGTCCACAGCGCCGTCCATCGCGAACTGCGCGGCGCCGAGGCCCTCCACGACATAGCCGCGCCGCGCCTGACCGCTGTCCTCGAACGCCGACAGGATGCGGTACGTCGCGGAGAAGCCGCCCTCGACACCCTCGGCCGAGACGGCGCCCCGCGTCACCACGCCGTGCCGGTCGAGGAGGGTACGGGCGAGGGCGTGGGCGCGGACCGTGGGATCGGGTTCGCGAGCCGGCAGCAGGGACCAGCGGCCGGCGACGGTCGGCGGACCGCTGCGGGAGGCGGGGCGAGCCGCGGCGGTCAGGGAGCCGTAGCGGCCGCGCGGCACCGCGCGCTTGGCGCGGTGGGCCGTGGAACCGGCTGTGCGGCCGGAGCCCAACAGGGAGCGCATCGGCGCCACGGTGTCGTTGGTGAGGCGGCCGGACCAGGCGAGGTCCCAGAGGGCGTCGGCGAGTTGTGGATCGGTGGCGTCCGGGTGAGTGGTGGCGCGGACCTGGTCGGCGATCTGGCGGAAGAACAGGCCGTAGCCACCGGAGAGGGCGTCCAGGACGGACTGGTGCAGTGCCGTCAGCCCCAGGGGGTGGGGCGGGGGCAGCAGCAGCGGGGCCGCGTCCGCGAGGTACAGCGACACCCAGCCGTCCTTGCCGGGGAGGGCGCCCGCGCCGGCCCAGACCACCTCTCCGGCGGCGGTGAGCTCGTCGAGCATCGCGGGGGCGTAGCCCGTCACGCGGGACGGAAGTACCAGCTTCTCCAGGGCGGAGGCGGGCACGGACGCCCCTTGGAGTTGCTCGATCGCGCGCACCAGACCGTCGATGCCACGCAGGGCGTGGCCCTTGCCGATGTGCTGCCACTGGGGCAGGAACTGGGCGAGCGCCGCGGGCGGGACGGGTTCGAGTTCCTGCCGCAACGCGGCCAGGGAGCGCCGGCGCAGCCTGCGCAGGACGGCCGCGTCGCACCATTCCTGGCCGATCCCGGCCGGGTGGAACTCGCCCTGGACGATGCGCCCGCCCGCTGCGAGCCGCTGTAGGGCACCTTCGGTGACCGCCACGCCCAGGCCGAAGCGGGCGGCGGCGGTGGCCGAGGTGAACGGTCCGTGGGTGCGGGCATAGCGGGCGAGGAGGTCGCCGAGCGGGTCCTTCACCGGCTCGGTGAAGGCCTCCGGGACACCGACGGGCAGGGCGGTGCCCAGAGCGTCACGCAGGCGGCCCGCGTCCTCGATCGCCGCCCAGTGGGCGGCGCCGGCGATCCGGACCCGGATGGCGCGGCGCGCGGAGGCCAGCTCCTGCGCCCAGTGCGGTTCGGCGCCGCGTTCGGCCAGCTCGGCGTCGGTGAGCGGGCCGAGCACCCGCAGGGCGTCCGCGACGCTTTCGGTGTCTTTCACACGGCGGTCGTCGGTGAGCCATTGCAGCTCCCGCTCCAGCTCGGTCAGCACCTCCGCGTCGAGCAGTTCGCGCAGTTCAGCCTGGCCGAGGAGCTCGGCGAGCAGCCGCGAGTCCAAGGACAGGGCGGCGGCGCGGCGCTCGGCGAGCGGGGAGTCGCCCTCGTAGAGGAACTGGGCGACGTAGCCGAACAGGAGCGAGCGCGCGAACGGGGAGGGCTCCGGTGTGGTGACCTCGACCAGGCGCACCTTGCGGGACTCCAGGTCACCCATCAGCTCCACCAGGCCGGGGACGTCGAAGACGTCCTGGAGGCACTCGCGGACCGCCTCGAGGACGATCGGGAACGAACCGAACTCGCTCGCCACCTGGAGCAGTTGGGCGGCGCGCTGGCGCTGCTGCCACAGCGGGGTGCGCTTGCCCGGGTTGCGGCGCGGCAGCAGCAACGCGCGGGCGGCGCACTCGCGGAAACGGGCCGCGAACAGGGCGGAGCCGCCGACCTGGTCGGTGACGATCTGGTCGACCTCGCCCTTGTCGAAGACGACGTCCGCCGCGCCGACGGGCGCCTGCTCGGGGTCGTACTCCGTGCCCGCCTTCATCGGCTGCTGGTCGAGCAGGTCCAGACCCATCAGGTCGGCGTCCGGCAGACGCAGGACGATCCCGTCGTCGGCATGCATGACCTGGGCGTCCATGCCGTACCGCTCGGAGAGGCGGGCGCCGAGCGCGAGGGCCCAGGGGGCATGCACCTGGGCGCCGAACGGGGAGTGCACGACCACCCGCCAGTCGCCCAGTTCATCGCGGAAGCGCTCCACGACGATCGTGCGGTCGTCCGGGACGTGGCCGCAGGCCTGGCGCTGCTCGGCCAGGTACGAGAGCACGTTGTCGGCCGCCCAGGCGTCCAGGCCCGCGGTGAGCAGACGCAGCCGGGCGTCCTCCTCGGGCAGCGAGCCGACCTCGCGCAGGAAGGCACCCACCGCGCGGCCCAGCTCCAACGGGCGGCCCAGCTGGTCGCCCTTCCAGAAGGGCAGCCGGCCCGGGACACCCGGCGCCGGGGAGACCAGCACCCGGTCGCGCGTGATGTCCTCGATGCGCCAGGAGCTGGTGCCCAGCGTGAAGACGTCACCCACACGGGACTCGTAGACCATCTCCTCGTCGAGCTCACCGACCCGGCCGCCGCCCTTCTTGGGATCGGCACCCGCGAGGAAGACACCGAACAGACCACGGTCCGGGATCGTGCCCCCGGACGTCACGGCGAGCCGCTGCGCGCCCGGACGGCCCGTGACCGTGCCGGCGACACGGTCCCACACCACGCGCGGGCGGAGCTCGGCGAAGGCGTCGGACGGGTAGCGGCCGGCGAGCATGTCGAGCACCGCCGTGAACGCCGACTCCGGCAGGGAGGCGAAGGGGGCGGCACGGCGGACCATGGTCAGCAGGTCGTCGAACTGCCAGGTGTCCATCGCCGTCATCGCGACGAGCTGCTGGGCCAGCACGTCCAGCGGGTTGGCCGGAACCCTCAGGGACTCGATGGCGCCGGTGCGCATCCGCTCGGTGACGACCGCCGCCTGGACGAGGTCGCCCCGGTACTTGGGGAAGACCACACCGGTGGAGACGGCTCCGACCTGGTGTCCCGCGCGGCCCACGCGCTGGAGGCCGGAGGCCACGGAGGGCGGGGACTCGACCTGCACGACGAGGTCGACGGCACCCATGTCGATGCCCAGCTCCAGACTGGAGGTGGCCACCACCGCGGGCAGCCGGCCCGCCTTGAGGTCCTCCTCCACGAGCGCGCGCTGCTCCTTGGAGACCGAGCCGTGGTGCGCCCGCGCGATCACGGCGGGGGCGCCCTGGGCCGCGCCCGAGCCACCCATGAGCTGGGCCGGGGAGTGGTCCTCGTCGAAAGGCTCGCCCGTGGCCCGCTCGTAGGCGATCTCGTTGAGACGGTTGCAGAGCCGCTCCGCGAGACGGCGGGAGTTCGCGAAGACGATCGTGGAACGGTGGGCCTGGACGAGGTCGGTGATGCGCTCCTCGACGTGCGGCCAGATCGAGGGGCGCTCGGCACCCTCGGAGCCGTCGGCGACCGGGGAGCCGCCCAGCTCGGCCAGGTCCTCCACCGGCACCACGACCGAGAGGTCGAACTCCTTGCCCGACTCCGGCTGAACGATCTCCACCTTGCGGCGCGGGGAGAGGTAGCGGGCCACCTCGTCGACCGGGCGGACGGTCGCCGAGAGGCCGATACGGCGGGCGGGCTTCGGCAACAGCTCGTCCAAGCGCTCCAGGGAGAGGGCGAGGTGCGCGCCGCGCTTGGTGCCGGCCACGGCGTGGACCTCGTCCAGGATCACCGTCTCGATGCCGGTCAGGGCGTCGCGCGTGGCCGACGTCAGCATCAGGAACAGGGACTCGGGTGTGGTGATCAGGATGTCCGGGGGCCTGGTCGACAGGGAGCGGCGCTCGGCGGGCGGGGTGTCGCCGGAGCGGATGCCGACCTTCACCTCCGGCTCGGGCAGGCCCAGACGGACCGACTCCTGACGGATGCCGGTGAGAGGGCTGCGCAGATTGCGCTCGACGTCGACCGCGAGGGCCTTGAGCGGGGACACGTACAAAACGCGGCAGCGTTTCTTCGGGTCGGCCGGCGGGGGCGTCGAGGCCAGCTGGTCCAGGGCGGCGAGGAAGGCCGCCAGGGTCTTGCCGGAGCCGGTCGGGGCCACCACCAGCACGTCGGAGCCCTCGCGGAGGGCCTGCCACGCGCCGGCCTGGGCCGCGGTGGGCGTGGAGAACGCCCCCGTGAACCAGCCGCGGGTCGCGGGGGAGAAGCCGTCCAGGGCTCGGTGTGCGGAGCTGACCATGCGTCCATCCTGCACCCGAGGACTGACAATCGCTCTGACCTGGGCGGATGCCGTCCCCCCCCGGCGGGCGGGGACGGCCAGACGGAGCCCGGGGCGCCCTGCCGACGCGAGCCGTCTCGCCGGGTGGGGGAGGATGGAGGCATGGGGCTCGAGCGGGCGCGGCACTGGCAGTACGCGGAGTTGCCCGGGGTCGATCTGCTGCGGGCCCGGTACGTGCGGAAGACGTTCGTGCGGCACACGCACGAGAACTTCGTGATCGCGGCCATCGCGGAAGGCGTGGAGGTCTTCCACCACGGCGGCGGTGATCAGTACGCCGGGGCCGGCGCCCTCGCCCTGGTCAATCCCGACACTCCGCACACCGGACGCGCCGGCGTGCCCGAAGGATGGCGCTACGGGGCGGTGTACCCCTCACCCGAGCTCGTGGCCGAGATAGCGGCCGAGACCACGCTCATCCGTGGCACGCCGGGCTTCGTCAGCCCCGTGCTCGACGACCCGTACGCCGTCACCCTCGTGCATCGGGTGCTGCGGGCCGCGGACGAGGGCAACGCGCTCGCCGCCGACACACTGCTGCGGGTCGCCGTGACCCGACTGCTGCGACTCAACGGTGGGCCCCTGCCGGAGCGGCCGGTACGGACCGCCGGAGCACGCGTCGCCGCACGCGCGCGTGCCGTGCTGGAGCAGCGGATGACCGATCCGCCGACGCTGGAACAGCTGGCCGCCGGCCTGGGGACCAGCCCTTTCGCGTTGCTGCGCGCGTTCCGCGACGCCTACGGCATGCCGCCCCACACCTGGCTCACCGACGCCCGAGT
>NZ_BQUN01000051.1:0-6103 GCF_026008495.1 Streptomyces sp. A012304 | reverse complement strand
TCACCGACCAGCCGCACCTCAACCGCCACTTCACCCGGATCGTCGGCGTGCCGCCCGGCGCCTACCAGCGCGAGCGCAAGAACGTACAAGACGCTCGGCGGCGGCTGCTCCTACCGTCCGACACGTGGCAGAACAGACAGCACTCGCAGACACACCCGCCGGCGACGGAGGCAGGCCCGACTCCGCCGTCGTACGGGACGCCCTCGGCGTCGGGGTCGCCGTAGGACTGTCCGGATTCGCCTTCGGGGTCACCTCGGCAGGCAGCGGACTCACGGTGTGGCAGACCTGCGCGCTCAGCCTGCTGGTGTTCACCGGGGCCTCGCAGTTCGCGCTCGTCGGGGCCCTGGCGGCGGGCGGCAACCCGCTGACGGCGGCCGCGGGAGCGTTCTTCCTCGGCGTGCGCAACGCCTTCTACGGCCTGCGCCTGTCGCAGCTGCTGGCCCTCCCGCGCGCGGTGCGCCCGTTCGCCGCCCAGTGGGTGATCGACGAGACGACCGCCGTCTCGCTGGCGCAGCGCGACCGACGCGGAGCGCGGATCGGCTTCGCGGTGACGGGGCTCAGCCTGTACACGCTGTGGAACCTCACCACACTGCTGGGAGCCATGGGAGCGGAGGCCATCGGGGACACCGACGCCTGGGGGCTCGACGCGGCCGGGCCCGCCGTCTTCCTGGCACTGCTCGCGCCCATGCTGAAAACCGTCACCGAACGCCTCGCCGCCGGCCTCGCGGTGCTGCTCGGGCTCGGCCTGCTGCCCCTCCTGCCGTCCGGAGTGCCCGTTCTCGTCGCCGCGCTCGCGGCGCCGGTCGCCCTCTGGGCGGAGGGCCGCCGCGGGACCGGGGCTCACGGAGACGACACGAAGGGGGATCGTTGAACATCTGGATGGCGATCGGCGTGACCGCCCTCGGCTGTTACGCCGTCAAGCTCGCCGGGCTGCTCGTACCCGCGGGCGCCCTGGAACGGCCCCTCGTACGACGGCTCGCGGCGCTGCTGCCCGTCGCCCTGCTCGCCGCCCTCACAGCCCAGCAGACCTTCGCCGACGGGCAGACGCTCGTCCTCGACGCGAAGGCCGCCGGGCTGGCCGCGGCCGCCGTGGCGCTCGTCCTGCGAGCACCGTTCCTGCTCGTCGTCGCGGCGGCCGTGGTGGTCACCGCGGGCGTGCGAGCCATCGGCGGGTGACCGGCGGCAGCGGCGCGCTCCTCGACGTCAGCCGATGGGGCGGCCGTACGCCCTGAGGGTGCGCAGGGCCTCGATGGTCACCATGGGACGCGCCTCCAGAGCCGTGCCCGGCGCCCAGCGGCGCCACCGGATCGGCCAGCCGCCGTCCTCCTGCTGCTCGCCGGCGAGGAAGTCCAAGGAGCGCGCCATCTCGTCGTCGGTGAACCACGCGCGCGCGAGAGACCCCGGCGTACGCGCGAAGTCGTACGGAAAGTGGTGCTCGCCGGGCGCGTATCCCGGGGCGACCGGATACGTGTCCAGGCGGTCCGGGTCCAGTACGGCGAACTGCTGCTCGCGCACCAGACGGCCCAGACGGTCCGCGGCCGCCTCCGCGCGCGGGCGGTCGGGAGCGGAGTCCAGGAAGGCCACAGCGGCCTCGATCTCGTACGGGTGGGACGCCTTCAGCGCGTCCACCGCCTGCCAGCAGAAGTCCGTGGCCCGGAACAGCCACGCGTGCCAGACCTCGTTGCGGTGCAGCACACCGACCACCGGGCCGGTCGCGAGAAGCTCGCTCGGCGGGTCGTCCACGATCGGCACGAACGGGGCCGTCGGGTAGCCGCGCTGACTGGGATGCACCGCCGGAAGCGCGCCGTCCGCGGTGGAGACGGAGGACAGGTATCGGCACACCCGCTCCACCCGCTGCCCGCCACAGCGCCCGAGGGAGTCCAGCACGCGCAGGGCGCGCGCGGTGTGCAAGGGCTGGCTGACGGGGCCGCGCAGATCGGGTTCCAGCGCGTGACCGTACCCTCCGTCCTCGTTGCGGTAGGCGTCGAGCGCGGTCTCGACCGGGTCGGCGGCGCCATGGAGGAAGTGATACGCGAAGAGACGCTGTTCCAGCACGCGCGCGGTGAGCCAGACGAAGTGCTCGGCGCGGAAGAGCGGGGAGCGCGCCGGGGGCGTCGGGGGGAGTGGGGATGCTCCTGTTTCGGCCATGCGTCAGACCGTAGGGCGGAAAGCGGTCTCCGCAGGCGGTCCCGGCCAGGGCCACCCCCGGGGGCGGGATACTGATGTCATGCGGTTGACGGTCTTCTGGCAGCGGATGAACGAGCACTTCGGCGCGGGCTACGCCGACACTTTCGCGCGCGACCATGTGATGGCGGAACTCGACGGGCACACCGTGCACGAGGCGCTCGCGGCCGGCTGGGAGGCCAAGGACGTGTGGCGTGTGGTGTGCACGGTGATGAACGTTCCGCAGGAGAAGCGCTGATCCGTCACGGAGATCGCCGGGGGCTCTCCGATTGTCGGTGGCGTGGGCGAGACTTGGTCCGTGGCCACCACTGACGACACCGGGAAGACCGGCCCGCACGCATCGCCGTCGGACACGACGCCGCCCGCCAGGCCCCCGGCCGGCGGCGACGCCGTGCCGGGCGGGCGCATGCCGCGCTGGCTCCCGCGCGCGATGGTGCTCGCGTTCGCTCTCTTCGGTGCGTTCCAGCTGAGCACGTGGGCCTTCCACCAGATCACCGGCCTGCTGCTCAACATCCTCATAGCCTTCTTCCTGGCCCTCGCCATCGAACCCGCGGTGAGCCGGATGGCCGCCCGCGGCATGCGCCGGGGACTCGCCACCTTCCTGGTCTTCTTCGGACTGCTGATCGCGTTCGCGGGCTTCTTCACGCTGCTCGGCTCGATGCTCGCCGGACAGATCACCAAGATGATCGAGGACTTCCCGCAGTACCTCGACTCCGTGATCAACTGGATCAACACCACGTTCCACACCGAGCTCAGACGGGTGGACATCCAGGAAGGCCTGCTCAACTCGGACTGGCTGAAAAAGTACGCGCAGAACAGCGCCGCCGGCGTCCTGGACATCTCCGCCCAGGTCCTGGGCGGCCTGTTCCAACTGCTGACGATCGCGCTGTTCTCGTTCTACTTCGCCGCCGACGGGCCCCGCCTGCGCCGCGCCCTGTGCTCCGTGCTGCCGCCGGCCAGACAGGCCGAGGTGCTGCGCGCGTGGGAGATCGCCGTCGACAAGACCGGCGGCTACATCTACTCGCGCGGGCTGATGGCGCTGATCTCCGGCGGGGCGCACTACGTCCTCCTGCTGGCCCTCGGCATTCCGTACGCGCCCGCCCTCGCGATGTGGGTGGGCGTGGTCTCGCAGTTCATCCCGACCATCGGCACCTATCTCGCGGGCGCGCTGCCGATGCTGATCGCCTTCACGGTCGCGCCGGTGTACGCGGTGTGGGTGCTGATCTTCGTCGTGGTCTACCAGCAGTTCGAGAACTACGTGCTCCAGCCCAAGCTGACCTCGAAGACCGTCGACATCCACCCGGCCGTCGCCTTCGGCTCGGTCGTCGCCGGCACCGCCCTCCTCGGCGCGGTCGGAGCCCTGATCGCCATCCCGGCGATCGCCACGCTGCAGGCGTTCCTGGGCGCGTACGTGAAGCGGTACGACGTCACGGACGACCCCCGCGTCCACGGGCACCGGAGACGAGGCGACGGACCGTCCCTGGTCACGCGCGCACGGCGACTGTGGACCAAGGCACGGCCGGAGCGGCCGTCCGGGTCGGATCGGCAGTCCGGCTGACGCGTCGGTGACGAGCGGCAGCATGTGAGTTCTCAGAGCGGTGAGGGGCGGCCCGAGCGATGAGGTGGCAGCCCTCAGCCCCACGGTGGTGAGGGCTGCGCGTCACCCCTCACGGCCGTGGGCGGCGTTGTCGTCGGCCCGAGGGGCTCCCTTCCTGCGCCTGTGTACGCGGTCGTCGTGTGCCGCGTGGTGCGCTTGACACGAAAATCGAACATCCATTCTTATGGAGGCTCCGGCGAGGCTCTCAACGGGGTTTCTGTCCCGGTTTGGGCGGAGAAGTGCCCGAGTTATCCACAGGCTGAACCGGCGTCGAGGCGCATTGTCAGTGGCAGGCGTTAGCGTCTTTGACGTGAAGCGATCGACTCAAGCAAATCGGGTGGAACCCATGGCAGGAACCGACCGCGAGAAGGCCCTGGACGCCGCACTCGCACAGATTGAACGGCAATTCGGCAAGGGCGCGGTCATGCGCATGGGCGAGCGGTCGAAGGAGCCCATCGAGGTCATCTCGACCGGGTCGACCGCCCTCGACGTGGCTCTGGGCGTCGGCGGACTGCCGCGCGGCCGCGTCGTGGAAATCTACGGACCGGAGTCCTCCGGTAAGACCACGCTGACCCTGCACGCCGTGGCCAACGCCCAGAAGGCCGGCGGCCAGGTCGCCTTCGTGGACGCGGAACACGCCCTCGACCCCGAGTACGCGCGCAAGCTCGGCGTCGACATCGACAACCTCATCCTCTCCCAGCCCGACAACGGCGAGCAGGCCCTGGAGATCGTGGACATGCTGGTCCGCTCCGGCGCCCTCGACCTGATCGTCATCGACTCCGTCGCCGCACTCGTCCCGCGCGCGGAGATCGAGGGCGAGATGGGCGACAGCCACGTCGGTCTGCAGGCCCGCCTGATGAGCCAGGCCCTGCGGAAGATCACCAGCGCGCTCAACCAGTCCAAGACCACCGCGATCTTCATCAACCAGCTCCGCGAGAAGATCGGCGTGATGTTCGGCTCCCCGGAGACCACGACCGGTGGCCGGGCGCTGAAGTTCTACGCCTCGGTGCGCATCGACATCCGCCGCATCGAGACCCTGAAGGACGGCACCGAAGCGGTCGGCAACCGCACCCGCTGCAAGGTCGTCAAGAACAAGGTCGCCCCGCCCTTCAAGCAGGCCGAGTTCGACATCCTCTACGGCCAGGGCATCAGCCGCGAGGGCGGCCTGATCGACATGGGCGTGGAGCACGGCTTCGTCCGCAAGGCCGGAGCCTGGTACACGTACGAGGGCGACCAGCTGGGCCAGGGCAAGGAGAACGCCCGCAACTTCCTCAAGGACAACCCCGACCTCGCCAACGAGATCGAGAAGAAGATCAAGGAGAAGCTGGGCGTCGGCGTACGCCCGGAGGAGCCCGCGGCCGAGCCGAGCGCGGACGCCGCGGCCACCCCGGGCACGCCCGCGGACGACGCCGCCAAGACGGCTGCCGCTCCCGCCGCCAAGGCCGCCAAGACCAAGGCCACGGCTGCCAAGAGCTGATCCGTGACACGGCGAACGGACTGGGCCGAGTACGACGCCCACCCCGGCATCCCCCGGAAGCCGGGGATCCAGGACGGCGACGGCCTCACCCGGGGCGACGACCCGTCGGACGGACGGACGGCCGACAGCTCGCGCGGTTGGCCCTACGACGACGGCTCACTCGACGGCGGCCGGACGACGGACGGTGAGAGCCGGCGCCGCGGCGGTTTTGCGGGACATGGCGGTGAGGGCGGCCCACGGAGCGGGCGTGGGCGCCGTCGACGCGGTTTCGGAGAACCGCCCACCGAAGACGAAGGCACTTCCTCCTCGTCGAGGGCCGAGAAGGGAGAGTCTTCAGGGGACCCGGCTGAGCGGGCACGGGCGATCTGCCTGCGCCTGCTCACCGGGACCCCGCGCACCCGCAAGCAACTCGCCGACGCCCTGCGCAAGCGGGAGATCCCCGACGACGTGGCCGAGGAGGTGCTCTCACGGTTCGAGGAGGTCGGACTGATCGACGACAGCGCCTTCGCGGACGCCTGGGTGGAGTCCCGGCACCACGGCAGGGGACTGGCCCGCCGCGCACTCGCGCAGGAACTGCGCACCAAGGGCGTCGACGCGACACTGATCGACGAGGCCGTCGCCCAGCTCGACTCCGAACAGGAAGAGGCCACCGCGCGTGAACTCGTCGACCGCAAACTGCGCTCGACCCGCGGCCTCGACCGCGACAAACGGCTCCGCCGCCTCGCCGGAATGCTCGCGCGCAAGGGCTACTCCCAGGGCATGGCCCTGAGAGTCGTCCGGCAGGCGCTGGAGGAAGAGGGGGAGGACACGAAGTTCTTGGGGGACGAGGAGTTCTGAGGGTGAGG
>NZ_BQUN01000050.1:49834-85329 GCF_026008495.1 Streptomyces sp. A012304 | reverse complement strand
CTGCTGCCCACCCCCACCACCCCAGCCACCCCCGCCGCCATGGAGTCACGCCCGTGACCCCCTCCCGGTGTCGGTTGCCACGAAAAGACGCCACAAGACTCACATAGGTGAATTTTGCCCGCATTTCGGACTGCGCCGAACGGAAACGGTGGATCTTCCACCTCAGGGGGCACCACGGTGATGAGGTAGAGGGGTGCGAGAGAATGGCGGCATGGAGATGCCGAGGAACGAAAGGTCGCCGGAGAACGCCCAGAAGATCCTGGTGGTCGGCCAGGACGGCATGGCGCTCGGCGGCATCGACGCGGACGAGGACTCCCGTGAGATCCCGGTGACGGAGCAGGTCGAACAGCCGGCGAAGGTCATGCGGATCGGCAGCATGATCAAGCAGCTGCTGGAGGAGGTGCGCGCGGCTCCCCTGGACGAGGCGAGCCGGGCCCGGCTCAAGGAGATCCACGCCAGCTCGGTGAAGGAGCTGGAGGACGGCCTGGCACCGGAGCTGGTCGAGGAGTTGGAGCGGCTGTCCCTGCCGTTCAACGACGACGTGACCCCGAGCGATGCCGAACTGCGCATCGCGCAGGCCCAGTTGGTCGGCTGGCTGGAGGGGCTCTTCCACGGCATCCAGACCACGCTGTTCGCCCAGCAGATGGCCGCGCGCGCCCAGTTGGAGCAGATGCGCCGCGCCCTGCCGCCGGGCGTCGGCGGTCACGACGGCGACGACCCGCGCACGGGCGGCCGTTCGGGCGGCCCGTACCTGTGACCCGGTCCCCTCTGTAGAAACAGGCCACGAACGAAGCAGGGCCCGGCGTCAGTACGCCGGGCCCTTTCTCATGCCACCCTCAAAAAGCCGACCCCCGTCAGAAGACCGACCCGCCGTCAGAAGGCCGACCCGCCGTCAGAAAGCCGGCCCCCGTCAGAAGGCCGACCCCCCGTCAGGACGCCGGGTTGCCCGACGACACGCTCAGCTCGATCTCCGGCATGTTCTTCGGGTCGACGTCCGTCCCCGCCGACGGGAACTGGTCCATGACCGCGCCGTCGCCGTACGTGTTCTCGTCCACGTACTTGATCTTCATGCTCCAGCCGGCGGCCTGGAAGCAGGCCTTGACCGAGGCGATGTACTTGAACTTGAAGTTCGGCACCCGGATCTTCGCGGGGTCGTTGTACGACTCCTGCGGCTCGGAGCACTCGGTCGACTCGATCGTCTTCGACGTGTCGGGGCCGCGGTAGCCGGCCGCCTTCGTCGCCGTCGCCGATGCCGAGGCGCTGGAGCCGCCCTTGCCGTTGGGGTCCTCGCTGCCGCCGTTCAGCGCGAGGCTGGCGATCAGCGCGCCGACCGCCACGACGGCGACGACCGCCGAACCGATGATGACCGGCTTGTTGCTCTTGCGCCCGCCGCCCGAGGCCACCGTCGTCGACGGCTGCTGGGGCGAGATGGTGTACGCCGGCGGCGTCGGCGCCTGCTGGTGGCCGCCGTAGGCCGAAGCGGGCGTCTGGTAGCCGCCCTGCTGCGGGTAGCCGTACGACGGGGCGGGCGTCGAGGGGGTGTTGTACGGGTTCGGCGTCGGGGCCGGCTGGTACGGCGTCTGGACGCTGCCCGCGGTCTGGGGGCTCTGGCCGACCGGCGGGAACACCGCGGAGCCGACGCCCGAGCCGCTCTGCGAGGGCGCGCCCGGCACGATGCTCGGCGGGGCGGGCTGGAAGGAGGCCGCCACCCGCAGGCACTCGTCGCGCATGGCGACGGCGGTGGGGAAGCGCTCGTTCGGGTTCTTCTTCAGCGCACGGGCGACGAGCGCGTCCACCGCCGGCGGCAGCGAACGGTTGATCGAGGACGGAGCCACCGGCTCCTCCTGCACGTGCGCGTACGCGATCGCCAGCGGCGAGTCCGCGTCGAACGGCAGCCGCCCGGTGACCAGTTGGAACAGCATGATGCCGACCGAGTACAGGTCGGAGCGGGCGTCCACACCGCGGCCGAGGGCCTGTTCGGGCGAGAGGTACTGCGGAGTGCCGACGACCATGCCGGTCTGCGTCATCGAGGTGACGCCGGACTGCATCGCGCGCGCGATGCCGAAGTCCATCACCTTGACCACGCCACGCTTGGTCATCATCACGTTGCCGGGCTTGATGTCACGGTGGACCAGCCCCATCTCGTGACTGATCTCCAGCGCCGCCAGCACGTCCGCGGTGATCTTCAGCGCCTTGTCGGCGGGCATCGCGCCTTGCTGCCGCACGTCCTGCTCGAGCACCGAACCCAGCGGCCGCCCCTCGATGTACTCCATGACGATGTACGGCGTCGTCATGCCGTCGACGTCGTCCTCGCCGGTGTCGAAGACCGAGACGATGTTGGTGTGCGTGAGCTTCGCCACGGCCTGCGCCTCACGGCGGAAACGCTCGCGGAAGGCCTGCTCGCGGCCGAGTTCGGTGTGCAGTGTCTTGACCGCCACCTGACGGTCGAGCACCGAGTCGTAGGCGAGGTGGACCGAGGCCATGCCGCCCTCGCCGAGCAAATCACGCAGCTGGTAGCGGCCGCCGGCCAGCGCCCGCCCCGTGAACCGGCCCTGTGCGCCGTCCTGGCTCATCTTCTGCGTCCCCCGTAAGGCCCTCAGGCGCTCTCGCTCGCCGTGCTCGCCATTGATCGAAAGTGCTATTCCCGGCCAAGTCTGCCCCAGGGCACTGACACGTCAAGCTCGGTGCCCGTTCCGTGACCCTACGCGAAAGAAGCGTCGCGGAAGCGTTACAGGGGGCGTACGCCCGGTACACAGAATTTGCACGTGGGCACGGAATGCGGGTTTCATGGCCGGTCTCTCTCCGACCGGTGCCCGGGCTCGTCCCGGACCGGCGGCTTGCGCGGAGGCTGTAGCGTGGCCGACGGAGACCGTAACAACACCGCGCGCACCGCGGGCAGAAACGACGGCGAGGACTGATGGCACAGCAGCAGCGCGCTCAGGGCCCGTCCGACCCCGAGGCGACTGGCGGCGGTATGTCAGATGCGCCGGAGATGTGGGGTAACGGCGGGCTGGTCGGGGACGGCCGGTATCGGCTGACCGGCAGACTCGGCCGGGGCGGCATGGCAGAGGTGTTCGCGGCCGAGGATGTGCGCCTGGGACGCACCGTCGCGGTCAAGCTGTTGCGCGCCGACCTCGCCGAGGACCCGGTCTCCAAGGCCCGCTTCACGCGTGAGGCCCAGTCGGTGGCCGGTCTCAACCACCACGCGATCGTCGCCGTGTACGACTCCGGCGAGGACACGGTCGGCGGCCAGAGCGTGCCGTACATCGTGATGGAGCTGGTCGAGGGGCGCACCATCCGCGACCTGCTGCTCAACGCCGAGGCGCCGGGCCCCGAGCAGGCTCTCATCATCGTCTCCGGGGTCCTGGAGGCGCTGGCCTACTCGCACCAGCACGGCATCGTGCACCGCGACATCAAGCCGGCCAACGTCATCATCACCCACAACGGCGCCGTGAAGGTGATGGACTTCGGCATCGCCCGCGCCCTGCACGGCGCGTCCACGACGATGACGCAGACCGGCATGGTCATGGGCACTCCGCAGTACCTGTCGCCGGAGCAGGCCCTCGGCAAGGCCGTCGACCACCGCTCCGACCTGTACGCCACCGGCTGCCTGCTGTACGAACTGCTCGCGCTGCGCCCGCCGTTCACCGGCGAGACCCCGCTGTCGGTGGTCTACCAGCACGTCCAGGACATCCCGGTGCCGCCGTCGCGCAGCTCCGACGGCGGCTGCCCGCCGGAACTCGACGGCCTCGTCATGCGTTCCCTGGCCAAGGAGCCCGACGACCGTTTCCAGACCGCGGAGGAGATGCGCGGCCTGGTCCAGTACGCCTTGCAGATGCTGTACGACCAGGGCGGCCACACCGGCACCTGGAACACCGGCCCGGTCGACGCGCCCGGGGGCCGGGCCGCCGCCGCGGGCTTCGCGAGCACGACGGTCATGCCGCACGGCGCCGACGGCTCCAGCACCTCGCAGATCCCCCAGCCGATCCTGCCCCAGGGCTACGGCGGTGGCGACGACGGCGGCTTCGAGGGTCACGGCAACAAGGGCAGTGGCCGCGGCAAGCTGTGGATCCTCGCCGTCCTCGCGGTGGTCGCCATCGCCGCGGGCGTCGCCCTCGCGCTGAACGGCGACAACTCCAAGGGCGGCGGAAGCGAGACCTCCAAGTCGCCGAGCGCCACGCCGTCCGCGTCGCAGAGTCAGCCCAGCTCCTCGCCCAGCGAGGAGACGAGCGACGAGTCCACCGAGGACTCCTCGGACGGCAGCAGCGGGTCGGGCTCCGGGAACAACTGGTCGCCGTCGTGGACGCCTTCGTGGTCGCCGTCGCCCAGCGACAGCGGCAAGCCGTCCGAGGAGCCGTCGGACCCGGCGACCGAGACGCAGCCGACGGAGGAGCCGAGCGACCCCGTCACGAGCGACCCGGGTACCGCGGACGGCGGCACAGGCGACGGCGGGACCTCGGAGGGCGGCACCATCTCGGGGGTCACGAACGGCGGCACCGAAGGCGAGGAGGGCTGACCCCGGCGGGGTGACCTCCGTAGGTCTCGAACATGTACGCGCGCGTGGAGCCCTGACGGGGCACCACGCGCGCGTGTCGTGGGCCCGGGCCCGCGCCCCTGACGGCCGCCGGCGTCCCGGGCGCGGCGGCGAGCCCCCTCTCAGCCGGTGAACGCGGCGCACACCGCGTCGTACTCGCTCGTCCACCACACGACGAGGGCCGAGGCCGCCGGGAACTGGGAGTCGGCGCGGGTGTCGCCGCGCTCGTAGTGCCAGCGCAGCATCCAGAAGTCGTTGAGGCGCTCCCACCACACGCGGTGCACGGCCGCCGCCAGTTCGGACGGCCCGGCCCCGGTGGCGCGCCGGTACGCGCGCGCGTACGCCCGGGTCTTGGGCAGGTCCAGGGTGCCGTCGGGGCGGACGAAGAAGATCGCGGCGGCGCGGACGGCCTCCTCCGCGCGGGGCTGCACGCCGAGCCGGTCCCAGTCGACGATTGCGGCGGGCGCGTCTCCCCGGTAGAGCACGTTGAAGGGGTGGAAGTCGCCGTGCACCCAGCCGACCGGGGCGGCGTGCGGGGGCCGCCGGTCGGCGTGGCGTTCCAGCAGGATGCGGCGTTCCAGCAGCCGGTGGCGGGCGAGTTCGTCGAAGGAGTCGGCCGGGCGGTGCCGGCGCACGCGCGCGAGGAGATCGTCGATCAGCGCGAACGTGTCGGCCGGGACAGGGCTCGCGGCGGGGGTGGCGCGCGCCCGGGCGTGCGCGGGCATCACGCGCTCCAGGCTTGCGTGCACCACCCCCAGCAGCGCCCCGAGCCGGCCGCACTCGGCGGGCGTGAGCTGGGCGCCGTGGCGGTGGCGGCCGTCGATCCACGGGTGCAGGGCGTAGGCGTGACCGCCGACGACGGCGACCGTGCGCCCGTCGCGGCCGGGCAGCGGCGGCGCGACGGGGACGCCCAGGTCGGCCAGGCGCTGGGTGGCGCGGTGCTGGCGGACGATCGAGGCCGGGTCGGCGGTGTCCGGGTCGAAATGGTGCTTGAGGAAGTAGCGGCCGCGGGTGGTGCGCAGCCGGTAGCCGCGGTTCAGCAGGCCCTGGTCGACCGGCTCGCAGGCAAGCGGGGCACCGGCGGCGTAACGGCGGAGCAGGGCGCCCAGAGGGGGCGCGTGGGGCACGAGGGGTGGTACACAGGAGCGCGGCACGCGCCCGATGCTAGGGCACGTTTCACCGCCGTGAGCTGGCCGTTGTCACAGAACGTCACCATGCGTCACAAGTGATCCCCGGCGGTCCGCGGTGATCCCGGGCGGTCCGTGGTGATCCCGGGCGGTCCCCGGTGATCCGTGGCGATCTTCCGCGGTCTCGCTCGATCCGGGGTGCCCGGCCGTGCGCCGAGGAGGCGGCCATTGGGCCGAATGGCTGGAATCCGAGAGGTGAATATCCCGGTTGCTCCGTTTTCGCGTCCCGGGCGGGTGTCGCCCCCGAACTCTTCCCGTGAGCTGGGTCAGCGGGATAACGTGCCGTTGCTCCGGCCTCCTGCAAGGCTGTGACCAGGGTCCTTCCCGACTTTGCCGATTTACTTGGAAATCCAAGCAAAAACGCAGGTCAGGAGGTGTTTCACAGAAATGTGGAGCACTGGGTAACGTGAACTTTGCAGGGCGCTCGCCGGGGCACCTGTCACGCCTGTTCCCGGCCGAGTGACACCCACCCCGTGCACGGGTGTCGGAAACAGGTGAGCCGCACTGGTACCCGGCAACCCCGGGGGCCGGACCGACGGAGGAGCACACGTGACCGTGGAGAGCACTGCCGCGCGCAAGCCGCGACGCAGCGCCGGAAGCAAGGCCGGCAGCACCGGCGCCGAGGCGGCGGCCGGCACCACCGGCACCGAGGCCGCCGGCACCACCGGCACCAAGACGACCGGCACCCCCCGCGCCGCGGCGGCCAAGGCCACTGGCACCAGGCGCACCGCCGGCGCCAACCGCACCACCCGCACCCGCGCGGCCAAGAAGACCAGCGCCGAGCCCGGACTCGTCCAGCTGCTCACCCCCGAGGGCGAGCGCGTCGAGAACGCCGAGTACGACCCGTACGTCGCCGGCGTCACCGCCGAGGAGCTGCGCGGCCTGTACCGCGACATGGTGCTCACCCGCCGCTTCGACGCCGAGGCCACCTCCCTCCAGCGCCAGGGCGAGCTGGGCCTGTGGGCGTCGCTGCTCGGCCAGGAGGCCGCCCAGATCGGCTCCGGCCGGGCCCTGCGCGACGACGACTACGTCTTCCCCACCTACCGCGAGCACGGCGTCGCCTGGTGCCGCGGGGTCGACCCGACCAACCTGCTCGGCATGTTCCGCGGCGTCAACAACGGCGGCTGGGACCCGAACAGCAACAACTTCCACCTCTACACGATCGTCATCGGCTCCCAGACGCTGCACGCCACCGGCTACGCCATGGGCGTCGCCAAGGACGGCGCCGACAGCGCGGTCATCGCCTACTTCGGCGACGGCGCCTCCAGCCAGGGCGATGTCGCTGAATCGTTCACCTTCTCCGCGGTCTACAACGCCCCCGTGGTGTTCTTCTGCCAGAACAACCAGTGGGCGATCTCCGAGCCCACCGAACGGCAGACCCGCGTGCCGCTCTACCAGCGCGCGCAGGGCTTCGGCTTCCCCGGCGTCCGCGTCGACGGCAACGACGTCCTCGCCTGCCTCGCGGTGACGAAGTGGGCGCTGGAGCGCGCCCGGCGCGGCGAGGGCCCCACCCTCGTCGAGGCGTACACCTACCGCATGGGCGCCCACACCACCTCCGACGACCCCACCCGCTACCGCCACGACGACGAGCGGGCGGCCTGGGAGGCGAAGGACCCGATCCTGCGTCTGCGCCGCCACCTGGAGGCCTCAAACCACACGGACGAGGGATTCTTCGCGGAACTCGAGGCCGAGAGCGAGGCGTTGGGCAGGCGAGTGCGCGAAGCGGTCCGTGCCATGCCGGACCCGGACCACTTCGCCATCTTCGAGAACGTGTACGCGGACGGGCACGCGCTCGTCGACGAGGAACGGGCCCAGTTCGCCGCCTACCAGGCGTCGTTCGCGGACGCCGAGGGGGGAATCTGAGATGGCCGCCACCACGACCAGCAAGAACATGGCCCTGGCCAAGGCGATCAACGAGTCGCTGCGCCGCGCCCTGGAATCCGACGAGAAGGTCCTCGTCATGGGTGAGGACGTCGGCAAGCTCGGCGGCGTCTTCCGGGTGACGGACGGCCTGCAGAAGGACTTCGGCGAGTCCCGCGTCATCGACACCCCGCTCGCCGAGTCCGGCATCGTCGGCACCGCGATCGGCCTGGCCCTGCGCGGCTACCGCCCGGTGGTGGAGATCCAGTTCGACGGCTTCGTCTTCCCGGCCTACGACCAGATCGTCACCCAGCTCGCGAAGATGCACGCCCGCTCGCTGGGCAAGGTCAAGCTCCCCGTCGTCGTCCGCATCCCCTACGGCGGCGGCATCGGCGCCGTCGAGCACCACTCCGAGTCCCCCGAGGCGCTCTTCGCGCACGTGGCGGGCCTGAAGGTGGTCTCCCCGTCGAACGCGGGCGACGCCTACTGGATGATGCAGCAGGCCATCCAGAGCGACGACCCGGTGATCTTCTTCGAGCCCAAGCGGCGCTACTGGGACAAGGGCGAGGTCAACACCGAGGCGATCCCCGGCCCGCTGCACAAGGCGCGGGTCGTCCGCGAGGGCACCGATCTGACCCTGGCCGCCTACGGCCCGATGGTGAAGCTCTGCCAGGAGGCCGCCGCCGCGGCCGCCGAGGAGGGCCGCAACCTGGAGGTCCTGGACCTGCGCTCGGTCTCCCCGCTCGACTTCGACTCCATCCAGGCCTCGGTGGAGAAGACCCGCCGCCTGGTCGTGGTCCACGAGGCACCGGTGTTCTTCGGCTCGGGCGCGGAGATCGCCGCCCGGATCACGGAGCGCTGCTTCTACCACCTGGAGGCCCCGGTGCTCCGGGTCGGCGGCTACCACGCCCCGTACCCGCCGGCGCGGCTGGAGGAGGAGTACCTGCCGGGCCTGGACCGGGTGCTCGACGCCGTCGACCGTGCCCTGGCGTACTGAGGAGAGGGTCGTGACGACGATGACGGAAGCGTCCGTACGCGAGTTCAAGATGCCGGACGTGGGTGAGGGGCTCACCGAGGCCGAGATCCTCAAGTGGTACGTCCAGCCGGGCGACACGGTGACGGACGGCCAGGTGGTGTGCGAGGTGGAGACGGCCAAGGCCGCCGTCGAACTGCCCATCCCCTACGACGGCGTGGTCAGCGCGCTGCACTTCCCCGAGGGCACCACGGTCGACGTGGGCACGTCGATCATCGCGGTGGACGTGACGGGCGGGACGGCACCCGCTCCCGCCGAAGCACCCGCTCCCGCCGAGACCCCCGCCCCCGCCGCCGAGCGGGCGCGGAGCGCGGTGGCGGCTCAGCCCGAGGAGCCGAAGGCGGAGGGTTCCGGCCGCCAGCCGGTCCTCGTCGGGTACGGCGTGGCCGCCTCCTCGACCAAGCGCCGTCCCCGCAAGGCCGCCGAGGCCCGCGTCCAGGAGGCGGCTGCGGCGGCCGTCCAGTCCGAGCTGAACGGACACGGCCCGGCGGGCCACAGCGTGTCCGGCGGGGGTACCGACAAGCCCCGCCCGCTCGCCAAGCCGCCGGTGCGCAAGCTCGCCAAGGACCTGGGCGTCGACCTGGCGACGGTGGTCCCGTCCGGCCCGGACGGCGTCATCACCCGTGAGGACGTCCACGCGGCGGCGGCCCCGACGCAGACGCCCGAGCCGGTGCCCCAGCCGGTGACCGAGGCCCCGGCGCCCGCCCCGGCTCCGGCACCGGTGGTGTCGTACGACACGGCCCGGGAGACCCGTGTCCCGGTCAAGGGTGTCCGCAAGGCGACGGCGGCGGCGATGGTCGGCTCGGCGTTCACCGCGCCGCACGTCACGGAGTTCGTGACGGTCGACGTCACCCGCACGCTGAAGCTCGTCGAGGAGCTGAAGCGGGACAAGGACATGCAGGGCCTGCGGGTCAACCCGCTGCTGCTGATCGCCAAGGCCCTGCTCGTCGCGATCAAGCGCAACCCGGACATCAACGCGTCCTGGGACGAGGCGGCGCAGGAGATCGTGGTCAAGCACTACGTGAACCTGGGCATCGCGGCCGCCACGCCCCGTGGCCTGATCGTCCCGAACATCAAGGACGCCCAGGCCAAGACACTGCCGCAGCTGGCGGAGTCGCTCGGTGAGCTGGTGTCCACGGCCCGCGAGGGCAGGACGTCGCCCGCCGCCATGCAGGGCGGCACGGTCACCATCACCAACGTCGGCGTCTTCGGCGTCGACACCGGCACCCCGATCCTCAACCCCGGCGAGTCCGCGATCCTCGCGGTCGGCGCGATCAGGCTCCAGCCGTGGGTCCACAAGGGCAAGGTGAAGCCGCGCCAGGTCACCACCCTGGCGCTGAGCTTCGACCACCGTCTGGTGGACGGGGAGCTGGGCTCCAAGGTGCTGGCCGACGTGGCGGCGATCCTGGAACAGCCGAAGCGCCTGATCACCTGGGCATGAGCGGACAGGGGGCGGCCTCGGGCCGCCCCCTGTTCCCGTCTCGTCGGGGTCACCGGCATCCGGTGCCGCCCCGGGTCCGTCTCACCCCCGCGCCGCGGCCGGCGGCTCCGCCGCCAGCCAGTGGCCGTTCGTCGTCCAGCCCAGCAGGCGCCGGCCGGTGCCGGAGTCCGCGGGGCCGCCGTCCGCCGTCTGCCGGAGGCCGGCGAGCGCCGGGGCCAGGCGGTGGCTCACCTCGGACGGGTGGCGGGTGAGTTCCTGCGGGAGCCAGGCCAGGGTGCGGGACTGCTCCTGCGGGCCGCACAGGGAGAGGTGGAACAGCATCTGCCGCCAGGCGTAGGCGATGTCCTTCACCGTGGGCAGCGGACGCGGGTTGCCGTGCAGGCGCGCGGTCAGCCGGCACACCGTGACGAAGCAGCGGCGGGCCAGGTCCTCCCAGCCGGGGGCCGGGGCGATGCCGACACGGTGCACCAGGGTGGCCAGGTTGTGCGTGGTGAGGATCTGCGCCTGCTCGATCACCGTGCCGTTCGCGGCCACCGACCCGTAGCCGTGCCGCCACCGGGACGAGGACCGGGACGCCCCGGCCCGCGCGACGCACAGCTTCGCGAAGCCCGGTGAGGTCCGGGGTCGCGCCGACCGTGTCCGCGCCTCGCCCGCCTCGGCGATCGCGAGGTTGCGGACGGCCCGGTAGTCGATGTCGTAGTACCGCTCGTAGAGCGAGCCCCCGCCCAGCAGCTCCGCGGCGACGCGGGCCGCGGCGAGGAACTTCGGGGTGAAGGTGCCCATGAAGATGTCCGCCGCCAGCTCCTCCACCAGGGGAGCGCCCAGCTCGGCCTGGCCGGCCAGCACGGACAGCTCACGCACCAGCGGATTGGGCAGGATCGTGCCGGGGAACGCCCGCACGGCCAGCTCACCGAGCTGCCGCAGCGCCACGGCCGCCACCTCGTCCGCGTCCGTCCCGGAGCGCCACCGGCTCACCGCCGTCACCCACGGCAGCTCCTCCACCCGCACCTGCCGCTCCAGGTCGAGCAGCAGCAGCGAACGGCGATTGCGGAACGCCCGGTAGGTGGCGGCGGACAGCCCGCGCAGGGCCTCGTCGGGGTAGGCCTGCGCGGTGGTCGCGGCGACGAGCTGCGGGACCAGCTCGGCCAGCACCTCCGCCGAGGGCACGATCCCGCGCTCCACCAGCGTGTCCAGGGGCGCGCTCAGCGCGGCCTCCACCGGCCGGCGCAGGCCGCGCGGGATCACCGCTCCCGAGGGCAGGCCCGTCTCCCGCGCCTCCCGCGCGCCCACCGGCGCGACCAGCGGTTCGACGTCGGCGACGCCCTCCGCCGGGGGCAGCCCGGACAGCCGGCGCAGCATCAGCTGGGCGAGCGCGTGGTGCGAGGGCAGCGCCGCCTGCGCGGCCTGCTCCCGGCGCAGCTCCACCAGCTCGGCGGAACCGGGCAGTCCGCGCTTGCGCACCATGGACGTGACGGCGTGCCGCAGCAGCCCGAGCCGCCGCCTGCCCAGCGGACGTCCCGCGACGGTCTCCTCCAGGGCACCCCGCAGGATCGCCACATTCTGCTTGGGGTTGAGGTGCTTGGTGCAGTGGGTGTGCCGACGGGCGAGGTCGCGGTAGCGGCGCAGCAGCTCGGCGCCGCGCGCGTGCCAGGTCGCGTCGGGCGTGCGGGCCAGGACCTGACCGTCGTCGGCCGTCTCCAGCCAGTGCGCGAGCAGTTCGTCGCCGAACGGCTGCCAGACGGCCAGTGCCTCCCGCTGGGTCTCCACAGCCGTGTTCGGCCCGCGCCGCTCCAGGGCGTACCGGGCGTCGCCGACGGTACGGCGGTGCACCGCGCCGGCGGCGGGCGCGGGCCGCTCGACGGGTGCCGGGGTGAAACGCAGCCGGTCCGCGAACGGGGCCAGCTCCTCGACGAGGCTCAGGGCCGCGTCCGTCTCGCCGGCCCGGGCGAGCCAGGCCACGGTGAGCAGGGCGGCCTCCTCGGGGACGGTCACCTCGTAGCGTCCGCTGTCCAGCAGGTCGTAGAGCCGGTCGAGGCCCTCCTCGGACAGCCAGTACGCGAACAGGGCGCGCCGGTTGTGGGGGATGCCCGCCCGCCGGGCGGTGGCGATCTCGTCGCTGGTCAGGGGCCCGCCGGCGCTCGGCGCGCCGGTGGCGAAGCCGCCGCGGACCACCTCGGGCGTCACCCAGGCCGGCAGTCCGGCGACGGGGGTGCGCGAGCCGATGGCGAGCAGCCCGTTCGCCATGCCCGCGAGGACGGCCCGCCAGATGCGGCTCCGCTCCTCGGCGCGGCGGCGGGTGTCGGGGTCGTGGTGGGTGTGCGCGGTCCTGAGCGCCCTGGCCAGTTGGCCGGACGCGTAGCCCGGGTTCGCCTCTGCGAGGTGCTGCTGGTCAGCGTCGTGGTTCATAAGCCGACGTGGCGGGTTCCGCCCCCGCGCCCTCCGGGTTGAGAGCCCGGTGCTCTGCTGCTGAGCTTCACGTCGAGGATCCGACGTGGCGGGTTCCGCCCCCGCGCCCTCCGGGTCTTCAGCCCGGTGCTCTGCTGCTGAGCTACACGTCGACGGCCCCGACGGTAGTGGGCGAACAAGGGTGCGGACAACGTCTTTTGGCGGTGCCCGCACCCGTGGCTGCACGGCCCGTGCGCCGCGGAGCCGCACCCGTCGGCTACACGGGCACGTGCACCGCGGACACCCGGCTGGCGACCAGCCGCTCCCGCTCCCGCCGGGCCGCCCGCTTGCGCAGCCGCAGGATCTGCACGACGCCCACCGCCTGGAGGACGAACACCGAGGAGAACGCGACGGTGTAGTCGTCGCCGGTCGCGTCCAGCAGCACGCCGACCGCGAACAGGGTCGTCATGGAGGCGACGAAGCCGCCCATGTTCGTGATGCCGGACGCGGTGCCCTGCCGCTCGGGCGGGTTCGCCGGCCGGGCGAAGTCGAAGCCGAGCATCGAGGCGGGCCCGCACGCCCCCAGCACCGTGCACAGCGTGACGAGCAGCCACATCGGGGCGCGGTCGCCGGGGTGGGCGAGCATCGCCGCCCACAGCAGCGCGGTCGCGCCGACGGTGCCCAGGGCGAGCGGCAGCCGCGCCTCGTGGTGCCGGGCGACGACCTGCCCGTACACCAGTCCGACGGCCATGTTGGACAGGACGATGAGCGTGAGCAGTTCACCCGCGGTGGCCCGGCTGAGGCCCTGTGCCTCGACGAGGAACGGCAGGCCCCACAGCAGCAGGAACACCATCGCCGGGAACTGGGTCGTGAAGTGCACCCACAGCCCCAGCCGGGTCCCCGGTTCCCGCCAGGACGCGACGATCTGCCGCCGTACGTAGGCGGCGCCCCGGTGCGCGGAGGGCGTCGGCTCGTGCCCCTCGGGGTGGTCCTTCAGGAACAGCAGGAGCAGCACGAGGACGACGACGCCGGCCAGGGCGCTGCCCCCGAAGGCCGTCGTCCAGCCGACACCGTGCAGCAGCCGGGACAGCACCAGCGTGGAGACCAGGTTGCCCGCCATGCCGGCCAGCCCCGCGAACTGCGCGATCAGCGGCCCGCGCCGCGCCGGGAACCACCGGGAGCCGAGCCGCAGCACGCTGATGAACGTCATCGCGTCCCCGCACCCGAGCAGCGCCCGCGAGGCGAGCGCCATGCCGTACGACGGGGCCAGCGCGAAGCCGAGCTGTCCGGCCGTGAACAGCACGACGCCGATGCCCAGCACCTTTCGGGTGCCGAGCCGGTCGACCAGCAGGCCGACCGGTATCTGCATGCCCGCGTACACCAGCAGTTGGAGGATGGAGAAGGTGGACAGGGCGGAGGCGCCCACGTGGAAGCGGTCGGCGGCGTCGAGGCCGGCCACCCCGAGCGAGGTACGGAAGATGACGGCGACGAAGTAGACGCTGACGCCGATCCCCCAGACGGCGACGGCGCGGCGGCCGCCCGGCGGGTCACCCGGAAGGGTGGCGGTGTTCACCGAATCTCCTCCGGACTTCATCGGACCTCTCCCCGGGCCAGGTGGGAGAACCAGCCGATGTGGCGGTGGACGACGGCGACGGCCTCCTCGGCGTCCCCGGAGCGCAGGGCGCGCAGGATCTCCTCGTGCTCGACGAGCGTCTTGGCGATCCGGTCGGGGTGGGAGTGCATGATCGCGACACCCATCCGCAGCTGACGGTCACGCAGTTGGTCGTAGAGGCGGGAGAGGATCTCGTTCCCGCCGCTGCGGACGATCTCGGCGTGGAAACAGCGGTCGGTGACGGCGGCTTCGGCCAGGTCACCGGCGGCGGCCTGGGCCTTCTGCCGCTCCAGCAGCGCCTCCAGGCGCTCGATGAGCCCGGGGGGCGCGGGGACGGCCTTGCGCGCCGCGTGCTCCTCCACCAGCAGCCGGGTCTCGACCACGTCCGCGATCTCCTGCGCGGAGACCGGCAGCACCAGGGCGCCCTTCTTCGGGTAGAGCCTGATCAGCCCCTCCACCTCCAGGCGCAGCAGCGCCTCGCGCACGGGCGTGCGGGAGACGCCTACGGCCTCGGCGAGTTCGCCCTCGGTGAGGAGGGTGCCGCCCTCGTAGCGGCGGTCCAGGACGCCCTGTTTGACATGGGCGTAGACACGGTCGGCGGCGGGGGGCTGCTTGACGGGGGCGGGCGGGGCGGAGGACGGCATGACCACAGGATAGATACAACAGGTACGCATGGCCGTCCGCGTCCATCATGCGGACCGCCCCGGGACCGGCCGGCGCGACGACTGCGAGATTGCTCGCAGCGGCCGTACAACCTTCTGTGCTACTTACGTGTCACACACGTGCGGCCCCATTCTTCTTTCCCCTCCAACTCGGCCGCATCGCAGGGGTATTCGACGTAATCGGGGTATTTCAGTTGATAACCGCCACAAAGGGCCTCCGGATCCGCCGAGCCGCAGCCGTCGCCCTCACGACCGGCGCGATGCTCGCCACCGGTGCCCTCACCGCGGCGCCCGCGCAGGCCGCTGTCGCGGTGCCCTCGATCACCGCCAAGGGCGGGTTCGTGATGAACGGGGCCACCGGTAAGGCGCTGTACGCCAAGTACGCCGACACGCCGCGGCTGACCGCGTCCACGACCAAGATCATGACCGCCCGGGTGGTGCTCGCACAGCCGAACCTCAACCTGGACACCAAGGTCACCATCCAGAAGGCGTACAGCGACTACATCGTCGCCAACAACTACGCCTCCAACGCCAAGCTGATAGTCGGTGACAAGGTCACCGTCCGTCAGCTGCTGTACGGCCTGATGCTCCCGTCGGGCTGCGACGCCGCGTACGCGCTCGCCGACAAGTTCGGCACCGGCACGACCCGCGCCGCGCGCGTGAAGTCGTTCATCGGCAAGATGAACGCCACGGCGAAGTCGCTCGGCATGAAGAACACCAACTTCGACTCCTTCGACGGCATCAGCAAGGGCGCCAACCGGTCGACGCCGCGCGACCTGACGCTGCTCGCCCGGGACGCGCTGAAGAACGCCAACTTCCGCGCGATCGTGAAGACCAAGTCGTACACGGCCAAGACGATCACGAAGACCGGTGCCACCCGCACGATGGCGGCGTGGACCAACACCAACACCCTCCTCGGGTGGAACGGCACGCTCGGTGTGAAGACCGGTTCCGGTACCGACGCCAAGTACTGCCTGGTCTTCGCCGCGACCCTCAACGGCAAGCAGGTGATCGGCACGGTCCTCACGTCGTCGTCCGCGGCCAACCGCACGACCGACGTGAAGAAGCTCATCAACTTCGGTTACGCGAAGATCGGCTGACGTCTCAGCACCTTCGGACGGGGCCCGCCGTGACACTCACGGCGGGCCCCGTCCGCGTCCGTCCCCCTGGGCGCCGCTACCGCGTGACCGAGAAGTTCCGCAGGATCGCCGCCGTCAGCTCGGGTTCGCCCTCCGCCTTCACCCGGTCCGCCACCGCCTCCGGCGTCACCCGCCCGCAGGCCAGCCGTACGTACGTCTCCCAGTCGAGGCTGAACGCGGCGGCCGGGCCGAGCGCGGGAACCGTCTCCAGCGTGCCGCGGCCCTGGATGTCGACGCGGATCGTGCGCAGGAACTCGACCGGCCCGTGCACGTCGAAGACGATCGCGGAGCTGCGCGGGGCCTGCGCGCGGTCGGCGACGACGCCGGGGAGTTCGGCGAGCAGCACGTCACGGGCGATGTGCGCGCCGGGGGAGTCGAGGTTGCCGGGGCTGCCGAGGGCGGCGCGCAGGTCCTGCTCGTGCACCCACACGTTGAACGCGTGGGTGCGCATGGACTCCTCCAGGGTCAGCTCGGTGCCGTAGGGGCCGCGGACCCTCGCCCCCGGCTCACGCGACTCGTTCCGCAGCTGGCGGTTGCGGCGGATGATCGTGTACTCCAGCTCGGCCGTCATCTCCGGCGCGGTGTGGTGCCGGCGGACGTCGACCTGCATCTCCATGTAGCGCTGGAACTCGGTGGTGACGTGGAACAGGTCGCGCGGGAGGGTGTGGATGGGCCGCGGGTCGCCGTACATCTCGCAGTCCAGGCCGATGACGTGGGAGACGATGTCGCGCACCGACCAGCCGGGGCATGGCGTCCGGCGGTTCCAGTCCGCCTCCACGAGAGGCTGCACCAGCTCGGATATCGCTTCGATGGAGTGGGTCCAGGCGTCGGCGTAGGGCTGGAGGGTGGGATGCAGACTCACGGAACGGGACCCCTCGGCGGTCGGTACTCGGGCGGTTGTGGCGGCGGCGTTGCCTGCGGGAGGTGGCTGTCGGCGGGTGTCTCGGGACGTTAAGTTACGCTGCTCTGAGGCACACCGGCAGTGCTTTCGTGTGACGATCGTAGGCCCGTGTGGACTACTCGAATGCCAGGACGGTGGTAGTGTGCGCGCCTCGCTGATCCAGATCGCCGTGGACGAGGGCGAATCGGCCGCGACGCGGCGGGCGCGAGTCGCCTCGCTGGTGCGGGAACAGGCCGGCTCCGCGGACCTCGTCGTGCTGCCCGAACTGTGGACGACCGGGGCGTTCGCCTACGAGGAGTTCGCCGTCGAGGCCGAGCCGCTGGAGGGCCCGACGTACGAGGCCATGGCCAAGGCCGCGAGCGACGCGGGTGTCTGGCTGCACGCGGGCTCGATCCCGGAACGGGACCCGGAAGGCCCCCTCTACAACACGTCTCTCATCTTCTCCCCCTCCGGTGATCTGGCCGCCGCCTACCGCAAGATCCACCGCTTCGGCTTCGACAAGGGCGAGGCCGTGCTGATGGGCGCGGGGCGGGAGCTGGTGACGGTACGGCTGCCCGGGACGACTCTCGGTGTGGCGACCTGTTACGACCTCCGTTTCCCCGAACTCTTCCGCGGTCTCGTCGACGCCGGCGCCGAGACCCTGGTCGTCTCGGCGGGCTGGCCGGAGCGCCGCCGGGCGCACTGGACGCTGCTGGCCCGGGCGCGGGCGGTCGAGAACCAGGCGTTCGTGCTCGCGTGTGGAACGGCCGGGACGCACGCCGGAGTTCCGCAGGCGGGTCACTCGATCGTGGTCGATCCCTGGGGCGAGGTGCTCGCCGAGGCCGGCCCCGCCGAGGAGGTCCTCACCGTGGACTTCGACCCGGCGAGGGTGCCGACGACCCGCGAGCAGTTCCCCGCCCTGAAGGACCGCGTCCTGGGCCTCCAGCCGCCTCGACGCTGAGCCTTCTCGGCGCTGCGCCTTCCCGGCGCCGGACCGGCGGGGGCTCACGCGCCGTCGAGCAGTGCGACGAGGCCCTGGTCCAGGGCCGGGCCCGCCACCTCTCCGCCGGGTTCGGTCACGGCGTACGACCGCCTGAGGAAGCGGTGGAGGGTGGCGGAGTCGAAACGGATCATGGCCACGCCCTCCGCTCCGTGGAGTTCCACGATCGTGTGGGACGGCCCGCACGGCCAGATGTGCACCGCGCCCGGACCGGAGGGGGCGACCAGCCCGTCCTCCAGCAGCGCGCGGGAGAACGTCCAGGCCGCCTTCTCGCCGTCGAGCGTGGCGCAGCCCGGGAAGACGAGCTGCACGGCGAGCGGGTCGTCGCGCCTGTAGCGGAGGGTGACGGGGACCGCGACCTCCTGATGGCGAGTGATCAGGCGGGCGCCCGTGGGCTGTTCCAGGGTGAGGTGCACGGTCGTTCTCCGATTCGGGCGGGAGGGTCGGCCGGGTGTGTTCCCGCCGATGCCTCCTCGACCGTGCGCGGGGGGCTCGTATTACGCGGCGTGCGCAGGGTGTTGGTGTGACCTGTATCACCTTGCGTGATGTCGAGACTTAGTTGAAGTTTTTGTCATCTACGCTGACAAACCCTTTCTCCCTCTTCGTAGGCAACTGGAGCGTTGCTGCCATGACCGACGGTTCCACCGCGACGGCGACCGACGCCTACGCCCGGATCTACGAGGAGCAGCAGCCTCGGCTCGTCGCGTACGCGCGTTCGCTCACCAGGAACGCCTGGGTCGCCGAGGACCTCGTCGCCGAGGCCCACTTCCGGGTCTGGCGGAGGCTGTCGGCGGGGCACGAGATCGACAACGTGCCCGCGTACCTCATGACGACGGTCCGGCATCTCGCGATCGCCGCGGGGACCGCAGCCCGGGAGACACCGCGGGATCCGCAGGCCGACGAGCGGACCGAGGCCGCCGGGCACGGGGACGACCCCGCCGACCAGGTGTCCTCCGTCGACCTGCTGATGCGCGTCCTGGGCCAGTTGCCCGAGCGCTGGGTGAAGGCGCTGTGGCTGGCGGAGGCGGAGGGCCAGCCGCTGGCGGCGATCGGGCCGCAGCTCGGCACCAAGCAGGGCGCGACCGCCGTCCTGCTGCACCGTGCCCGCGAGGGCATGCGACAGGCCTACCTCAGCACCCAGACCGGCGTCCCGGACGACCCCGCCTGCCAGGTGCACTGCGCCCGCATGCCCGCGTATGTGCGCGGCGCGGCCACGGCACGGCAGTCCGAACGGCTGCTCGGTCACGTGGAGACGTGCGACGACTGCCGCGAGCGGCTCACGACCCTGATGCGCGCCAACAACCGCCTGCCCGCGCTCGTCGGTCCGGCCCTGCTGGTGTTCGCGCTGGGCGGCGCGGGACGGTACCTGCTGTCGCTCACCGCCGGGTCCGCCGGCGCGGCGACCGCGGCCGGCGGGCACGGTGGCGGGCTGCTGCACGGGGCGCGCCACGCCGCCACCGGTGGCGCGAAGACGCCGCTGACGGTCGCGGGCGGCGCGGTCGTGGCAGGCACCCTGGCCATCTGCCTCGCCCTCGGTTCGGTGGACGCCTCCCCCGACGCCTCACCGGTCACGCCGGAAAAGGCGCCGGTGGCTCAAGTACCGGTGGCGGAGGTACCGGTGGCCGAGGTGCCTGTGCGTCAGGAGCCGGTGAGCCGGGTGCCCGTGCGTCAGGAGGCGGTGGTGCGGGTGTCCGTGGGCCAGGTGCCCGTGGTCCCGGTGCCCGTGGTGCGGCAGGTTCCCGCGGCGGACGCCGACACGGTCGTATCCCCGGGCACGCCCGCTGCACCCGCGCCGGTCACCGAGGCCGGCGGGACGGGGACGGGCGACGACGTGAGCGAGCAGCCCGCGGAGGAGCCGCCCGCCGCGCCGCCGTCGACGGAACCCGGGCCGGAAGGGAAGGACAAGGAGCCGGAACCCGCGGCTGAGGAGCCCCCGGCCGCGGAACCTCCGGTTCAGGAGCCCCCGGCTGAGGAACCGCCGGCTGAGGAACCTCCGCTTCAGGAGCCCCCGGCCGCGGAACCCCCCGTTCAGGAACCGCCGGCCGAGGAACCGCCGGCCGAGGAACCCCCGGCCGAGGAACCCCCGGTCCAAGAACCCCCGGCGAACCAGGCACCGGAACCGGGCGCTCCGAACACCCCGGAACCGGCACCGGACCCGCAGCCCGACGTTCCCTCGGACAACCCGCACACCCCTGACACCCCGGAGGTCCCGGAGGTCCCTGAAGTCCCGGAGGTTCCGGAGGTCCCGGACGCCCCCGCCCCGCACGAGGACACCCCGCCGCCCTCCGAGCCGGGCCCTGAGGAACCCGGAAGCCCCGGAGGCGACTGCGGGCACGGGCACGGCGGACCGTACGACGCCCACGAGGACCGTACGCCGCAGCCGTCCTGACCCTCTTCGGAAGTGCCGCGAGCAAGGGCCGTCGCGCTACTGGCGGTGGCGGGGCGTGCCCTGACGGGGCGGCAGCGTCAGGGTGATCTGCCGGACGAGCTGCTGGAAGCAGGCCAGCGACGCGAGGGCCGGCAGGGCGGCTCCAGCGATACCCGTCAAGGTCCTTTCGGCCTGAGCCACACAGAGCATGATCGCGACGGAGGAGAACAGCAGAACGATCAGCCAGGAATGCACGGCGCGGCGCTGGTGCAAGGCGGTGCGCAGAATGGAGAGAGAGGCCACCATCCAGGGGCCGTACACCAGCAGAGGCCACCAGGGGATCGTCCCGCTCTGTGCACCGTTCGATCCGTGCGTGCTCTGCTGCAAAGGCCCGTAGGCGGCCATGCCGCCGAAGACGCTCACCATCGCAACGATCACGGCGACGAACGCGATGATGACGAAACTGCCCGTCTGCAACCATTTCAGCTGGGGTTTTCCCGAGACGCGGCTCTTCCGATGTCCGGCGGACGAACTGCGCAGGGGCGGCATCGGAGCGGTGATGTGCGCGCGGTTCTCCATCGGTTCGGTGGGGTCGAACCCGGGAGGTGACTCGCCCCGGGGCGGCGGCACCCGGGACGTCTGCTCCGTCGGCATGGCCTCCTGGAGGAGATAGGCGAGTTCCTCGGCCGGGTCCCAGCCCGCGTCCGGAGGGACCAGGACGTCTCCGCTGTGGACGTCATCGACAGGACCGCCGTGCCAGCCGTTGCCCGGCCCATAAGAATATTGGTCGGAATACCATTCACGCCGGGCAAAGGCGGGATCCACATAGTTGTGGTTCATGCGAATCCTCGCTCGTCACGCGAGGTCCGCGTGGCGGCGGGAGTTCTCCTGGCCGTCCCACCGTCGATTCAGGTCCTCCTGGGCCGCCTCCAGCAGCGTGAGGAATTCGCGGAGCAGCCCCTCGGTGACCTGGTGCTCGACCCGGACGTCATTCACGCGCCACGCACCCAGGGCCTGATGCGCCGAGATCGCTTCACCGGACGCGTAAGCGTATTTACCCGCTGTCATATCACGGGTCGCAGGAATACCATCTTCCCTGGCGCCCCGACATGGCAGGCGGTGAAACCTTGCGTTGGTCATGTTCCGCTAACGCTGGCCGGCCTCCTCCAGATGCGTGGCAAACGGGTGAGCCCGATGCGGCGGAAATGTCAAGTAGAGCGTTTCTTAATTAATGTCATCTCCGCCTCGCACGTTATGAGTCGAGCGGTTTTTCCTCATAAATCTTCTGCAGCCGAAAGCAGGAATCACCTCGGGACCACTCGTCTGATCCTCTGGTCCTCTGGTCCTCTAGTCCTCGCGCTCCTTCTCCGCCAGGTGGATCACGCACACCGCCACCGCGATCAGCAGCGCCGGGTCCGCGTCCTCCCGGACCACGTCGACGCCGTACGTCTCCCGCACATGGAGCCAACGGCGGGAGACGACGGCGAGGAGTTCGCCCTCGTACTCGACGGCGAACTCCCGGTCGAGGATCTTTCCGCTGACGTCCAGTTCGGTACGGCCGTCCGCCAGGGAGACCCGGTAGTGGTTGCGCAGGAGGGACAGGCGTTTGCGGCGGATCGTCGCGAGCGGCTCGCCCGCCCGTTCGATCACCATGGTGTCGCGCAGGGCGAACATCTTCTGATGGATGTCGATCAGGACCCGCCCGTGGGCGTCCTTCAGCTCGAAGGTCTCCCGCAGCCGCATCGCCTTGCCGTCGACGAGGAACACCTTGGTGCCGCGGTCGTCCTCGATCCAGTAGTCGTCACCGAGACCGAGGAGCCGGTCGCGTACGAGGAATCTCATGTCTCCACCGCTTCCCCGCCGCCGCCCGCCGGACGCGGCCATTGGGCCGACGGGCCGATCGTCCGACCCGGGTGGCACCCTTGATCCATGACCGACTCCACCCCGGCCCCGACCCCCCGTCGCGTCCGAGTCCGCGCCCCCGAGCTGATCGGCAAGGGTGGCTGGCTGAACACGGGCGACAAGCAGTACACCCTCACCGACCTGCGCGGACGCATCGTCATCTTGGATTTTTGGACGTTCTGCTGCATCAACTGTCTGCATGTTCTGGACGAGCTGCGGGAGCTGGAGGAGAAGCACCGGGACACGGTCGTCGTCGTCGGTGTGCATTCGCCGAAGTTCGTCCATGAGGCGGAGCACGGCGCTGTGGTCGACGCCGTGGAGCGGTACGGCGTGGAGCATCCCGTTCTGGACGACCCGGAGCTGGCCACCTGGAAGCAGTACGCGGTGCGCGCGTGGCCCACGCTCGTCGTCGTCGACCCGGAGGGGTACGTGGTCGCGCAGCACGCCGGTGAGGGGCATGTGCACGCGATCGAGCGGCTGGTGACGGAGCTGGAGGCGGAGCACGAGGCGAAGGGCACCCTGCGGCGCGGCGACGGCCCGTATGTGGCGCCCGAGCCGGAGCCGACCGTCCTGCGCTTTCCCGGGAAGGCGATCCTGCTGCCGTCCGGGACGTTCCTGGTCAGCGACACCACCCGGCATCAGCTGGTGGAGCTGGAGGGGGACGGGGAGACGGTGGTGCGGCGGATCGGGTCCGGCGCGCGCGGCTTCGTCGACGGCGCAGCGGACACGGCGGCCTTCAACGAGCCGCAGGGGCTGGCGCTGCTGGACGACACCTCGGTGGTCGTCGCCGACACCGTCAACCACGCCCTGCGCCGCCTCGATCTCGCCTCCGGCGCGGTGACGACCCTGGCGGGTACCGGAAAGCAGTGGTGGCAGGGCTCGGCGACGTCCGGGCCGGCCCGGGAGATCGACCTCTCCTCGCCGTGGGACGTGGCGCTCTTCGGTGGCCAGGTGTGGATAGCCATGGCCGGCGTCCACCAACTGTGGGCGTACGATCCCGCCGCCGGCACCGTCCGCGTCGCGGCCGGCACCACCAACGAGGGGCTGGTCGACGGGCCGGCCGCCGAGGCCTGGTTCGCGCAGCCGTCCGGGCTCACGGTGTCCGCCGACGGGGAGCGGCTGTGGCTCGCGGACTCCGAGACCTCCGCCCTGCGCTGGGTGGACGGCGACGGCGTGGTCCACACGGCCGTCGGCACGGGCCTGTTCGACTTCGGGCACCGGGACGGCGCGGCCGGACAGGCCCTCTTGCAGCATCCGTTGGGCGTGACCGCGCTGCCCGACGGCTCGGTCGCCGTCTGCGACACCTACAACCACGCGCTGCGCCGCTACGATCCGGCGACCGGCGAGGTCAGTACCCTCGCCACCGATCTGCGTGAGCCCAGTGACGCGGTCCTCGTGGGGGAGGACATCGTGGTCGTGGAGTCCGCCCGTCACCGGCTGACCCGGCTGCGGCTGCCGGAGGAGGCGGTGCGGGTGGAGGCCGTCGCCCACCGCACCCAGCGGGCCGCCACCGAGGTGGCGCCGGGCCGACTGCGGCTGGACGTGATCTTCCAGGCCCCGGCCGGTCAGAAGCTGGACACGCGGTACGGCCCCTCCACCCGTCTCCTGGTCTCCGCCACCCCGCCGGAGCTGCTGCTGTCCGGCGAGGGCGCGGACACGGACCTGGGCCGCACGTTGGAGCTGAACGCGGCGGTGGGGGAAGGGGTGTTGCATGTCTCCGCGATGGCCGCGTCCTGCGACGACGACCCGGCGAACGAGTACCCGGCCTGCCATGTCCACCAGCAGGACTGGGGTGTCCCGGTGGTGGTCAGCGAGGGCGGCGCCGACCGGCTGCCGCTGGTGCTGGCCGGTATGGACGCTTGATCGCGGCAGCGGTCACACGCCGTACCCGTCGCCGTAGCCGCCCCGGTGGTGGTGCCGCTCCTCCTCGACCACGGTCGTCGAGGCCGGAGGCACCACCACGCGGCGGCGCCGGGCGATGCTGCTGAAGGTCGTCACGCCGATCAGGCCGACGATCATCAGGATGATTCCGACCAGGTCGAGGTTGACCCCCTGCATGTCCCAGTCGGTCGCGAACGTGAGGATGGCTCCCACGGCGATGAGGATGATGCACCCGCCGAGGCCCATGAGTGTCGCCTCCCAATCCGGTGTACCGGTCGTTCCGGTCACCGCATCCGGGTACCCCGCCGGGCAACTCCCATGCGGAAGCGAGCCTTTGCCCAGGTGAGGGGGCGGGGAGCCTAGCCCTCGAGGAACGCCACCAGGGCGTTCGCCAGCAGGTAGGGGTCGTCCGCGCCGCTCAACTCCCGTGCGCTGTGCATCGACAGGATGGCCACGCCGATGTCGACCGTGCGGATGCCGTGCCGGGCGGCGGTGATCGGGCCGATCGTGGTGCCGCACGGCATGGAGTTGTTGGAGACGAAGGACTGGAAGGGCACGCCCGCCTTCTCGCAGGCGGCGGCGAAGACCGCCCGGCCCGAACCGTCCGTCGCGTAGCGGTTGTTGACGTTGACCTTGAGGATCGGGCCGCCGTTGACCCGCGGGTGGTGGGTGGGGTCGTGCCGTTCCGCGTAGTTGGGGTGGACGGCGTGGCCGGTGTCGGAGGAGAGACAGACGGTTGCGGCGAAGGCCCGCGCCCGGTCCTCGTACGTCCCTCCGCGCGCGAACACCGACCGCTCCAGCACACTGCCCAGCAGCGGACCGTCCGCGCCGGTGTCCGACTGGGAGCCGTTCTCCTCGTGGTCGAAGGCGGCCAGGACCGGGATGTACGGCAGGTCGTCACCGCCGCCGGCGACGGCGACCAGGGCCGCCGTACCGGCGTGCACGGACAGCAGGTTGTCCATGCGCGGGCCGGCCACCAGCTCCTGGTCGCGGCCCAGGTATGCGGCCGGTTCCACCGAGTGCGTCATCAGGTCCCAGCCGGTGGCCTCGCCGGCGTCGAGCCCGGCCTCCGCCTCCAGGAAGGCGATCAGGTCGCCGTCGCGGACATCGTTACCGAGGCCCCAGACCGGCTGGAGGTGGCGCTGCTTGTCGAGCTTGAGGCCGTCGGTGCTGACGGCCCGGTCGAGGTGGATGGCGAGCTGCGGCACCCGCAGCAGCGGCCGGTCGACGTTGACCAGACGGGTGGAGCCGTCGCGCAGGGTCAGCCGGCCGGCCAGGCCCAGGTCACGGTCGAGCCAGGAGTTCAGCAGGGGGCCGCCGTAGATCTCCACGGCGATCTGGCGCCAGCCGTGCGCCCCGGTGTCGGGCAGCGGCTTGACGCGCAGGTTGGGGGAGTCGGTGTGTGCGCCGACGATACGGAACGGGGTGTGGGGGGCGGTTCCTTCGGGGACGTACCAGGCGATGATCGCGCCCCCGCGCAGCACGTAACGGCCCCCGCTCGTTCCGTCCCAGGCGTCCGTCTCGGCGACCTGTCGGAAACCGGCCTTCTCCAGCCGTTCGGCGGCGTTCGCCACGGCGTGGTACGGCGACGGGCTCGCCGTGAGGAAGGACATCAGGTCGTCGGTGTGACCGCGGTCGAAGCGGGAGGGTTGGCTCATGGGTTCACCTTAACGACGGACGAGGGCCCGCTCCCGGTGAAGAGAGCGGGCCCTCGTGAGGACGGTGCGGCGTTCGGCGCAAGCCCGCCGAAGTCGGACCAGGGGCGCCCCCGAGGTGGGGTCGGGAGCCGGCCCCCGGGCGGATCGGAGGGGCGCCCGAGCGGATCGGGAGGCGACCCCCGAGGCGGATCCCGAGGTGGGTCGGGAGCCGGCCCCCGGTGGGTCGGGGGCGGCGCCCGAGGCGGATCTAGAAGGCGGCCTCGTCCAGTTCCATCAGGTCCAGCTCGACGCCCTCGGCGATCTTGCGGGCCAGGGTGACGCCCGGCAGGACGTTGGCCGCGAAGAACTTCGCCGCGGCGATCTTGCCGGTGTAGAAGGACTTGTCCTTGGCGGAGGCCGTCTCCAGCTTCTCCGCCGCGACCGCGGCGCCCTTGAGCAGCAGGTAGCCGACGACCACGTCACCGGAGGCCAGCAGCAGGCGGGTGGTGTTCAGGCCCACCTTGTAGATGTTCTTGACGTCCTGCTCGGTGGCCGCGAGGTCGGTCAGCATCAGACCGACGATGGCCTCCAGCTCGACGGCCGCCTTGGCCAGGTGCTCACGGGCGCCCGCCAGCTCCTCGCCGCCGGTGCCGAGCGCCAGGAACTTCTTGATGTCCTCGGCGAGGGAGTTCAGCGCCGCGCCCTGGTTGCGGACGATCTTCCGGAAGAAGTAGTCCTGGCCCTGGATCGCGGTGGTGCCCTCGTACAGGGTGTCGATCTTGGCGTCGCGGATGTACTGCTCGATCGGGTACTCCTGGAGGAACCCGGAGCCGCCGAAGGTCTGGAGCGACTGGGCGAGCTGCTCGTAGCCCTTCTCGGAGCCGTAGCCCTTGACGATCGGCAGGAGCAGGTCGTTGAGCGCGTGCTCGGACTTGGCGTCCTCGCCGGCCGCCTCCTTGACCGCGATCGCGTCCTGGACCGAGGCGGTGTACAGCACCAGCGCGCGCATGCCCTCCGCGTACGCCTTCTGCGTCATCAGCGAGCGGCGCACGTCGGGGTGGTGGGTGATGGTGACCTTGGGGGCGGACTTGTCCATGAAGTTCGCCAGGTCGGGGCCCTGGACGCGCTCCTTGGCGTACTCCAGCGCGTTGAGGTAGCCCGTCGACAGCGTGGAGATCGCCTTCGTGCCGACCATCATGCGGGCGAACTCGATGATGCGGAACATCTGGCGGATGCCGTCGTGCTTGTCGCCGATCAGCCAGCCCTTGGCGGGGTGGCGGTCGCCGAAGGTCATCTCGCAGGTGTTGGAGGCCTTCAGGCCCATCTTGTGCTCGACGTTGGTGGCGTAGACGCCGTTGCGCTCGCCCAGCTCGCCGGTCTCGAAGTCGAAGAGGTACTTCGGGACGAGGAAGAGGGACAGGCCCTTGGTGCCGGGGCCGGCGCCCTCGGGACGGGCGAGCACGTAGTGGAGGATGTTCTCCGACATGTCGTGCTCACCGGAGGTGATGAACCGCTTCACGCCCTCGATGTGCCAGGAGCCGTCCTCCTGCTGCACGGCCTTGGTGCGGCCGGCGCCGACGTCGGAGCCCGCGTCGGGCTCGGTGAGGACCATCGTCGAGCCCCACTGCTTCTCGACGGCGATCTGCGCGATCTTCTTCTGGACCTCGTTGCCCTCGTCGAAGAGGATGCCGGCGAAGGCCGGGCCGGAGGAGTACATCCACACGGCCGGGTTGGCGCCGAGGATCAGCTCCGCGTACGCCCAGATCAGGGACGGCGGGGCGGTGGTGCCGCCGATCTCCTCGGGCAGGCCGAGACGCCAGTACTCGGAGTCCATGAACGCCTGGTAGCTCTTCTTGAAGGAGGCGGGCACCGGCGCGGTGTTGGTCTCCGGGTCGAAGACCGGCGGGTTGCGGTCGGCGTCCGTGAAGGACTCCGCGAGCTCGGTCTCCGAGAGGCGGGTCAGCTCCTCGAGGACGCTCTTCGCGGTCTCGGTGTCCATCTCCTCGAACGGGCCGGTGCCGTACAGCTGGTCGCGTCCCAGTACTTCGAAGAGGTTGAACTCGATGTCGCGAAGATTCGACTTGTAGTGCCCCATGGCGACGGCTCCCGGCTCCGTAGAGAGATCGGCGAGGCACTGGATCCTCGCGCTAGTTCACGTACCAACAAGTAGCTACGATGATGCTACCCGTCGGTAATAAGTCGCAACCCCCATCCGTCGAAGTGTGAGAAGGGTCTATCCCAGGCCCGCACCGAGGCCCTCGGTGAGCAGCCGTGCCCAGTGGGCCGGGTGCTCGGCGAAGGGCAGATGCCCACCCGGCATCTCCCTCAGTCGCGCCCCCGGGATCCCGGCCGCCGTCGCCCGGTGCAGCCGGGGCGGGACGAGGGCGTCGTCCACGGGCGAGATCACCAGGGTCGGCGCGACGATCCTCGGCAGGTCGGCGCGGACGTCGGCCCGGATCACCAGGTCCACATGGTCGGCGGTGCCCTCCGGAACCGTCGCCCCCGTCTCCCTCGCCGCGGCCTCCAGTTCGTCGGGTGTCATCGCCTCCAGTGCGGCCGGGCTCAGGGCGCGCGCCAGGACGAACCGGCCGAGGGTGTCGGGGTCGTCCGCGCCGCACAGCGTCTGCCAGACCCGGGCGTTGAGCCGGAGTTCGGCGTCGGGGTACGGGAAAGGCGCGGTCAGCACCAGTGCCGTCACCCGGTCGGGATGGCGCGCGGCGAGCCGGATCGCCACCGGGCCGCCCAGGGAGAAGCCGGAGACGGCGAACCGGTCCAGCCCCTCGGCGTCGGCCGCCGCCACCAGTGCGTCGGCCAGCGTGTCCAGGTCGAGCGGGTGCGGGCTGCGCGGGGTGGTGCCGGTGCCCGGGTAGTCGACGCCGACGACCCGGTGTCCGGCCGCCAGGGCGTCCATGACCGGGCCGTAGTTCGCCTCGACGGAACCGCCGGCGCCGTGCGCCAGCAGCAGTCCGGGTCCGGTGCCGAGGACCGTGCGGGCCGGGATCGGCGCGTCGGAGAGGTGAGTGGACATAGGAGGACCCCCGGAGTCGTGTGCCGAATTCTGTATCAGCCGTTACATAAAAACGTACCGACATTCTCTAGCGACCGCTACATAAATCTTCCCGGCCCCCGTGGCGGCCACCTTCCTCGGTACCCTGTCGCTCATGTACGGCTACGACCAGAACGTGGGCGCCCAGCAGCAGTACGCCCCGCCGCAGCAGCCCGGCGGTGTCGGCGGATACGGCCAGCAGCCGCCCCTCTATCCCGAGCCGTCCCCGCCCTCGCTCGCGGACGCGGTGCGGGCCTTCACCACCGGACAGATGGCCGCCGAGGACTTCCAGCAGGTCTTCGCCACCTCGAAGGTCTACTGCCCGCGCGGTGACAACCCCGGCTTCCTCGCGCTGCACAACACGCAGCAGCCGGTGATCCCCATGTTCTCCACGCTCAAGGAGCTGCGCCGGTACGCGGGCAAGGAGTCCAAGTACTTCGTGATCACCGGCGCCGAGGTGCTCGATCTGCTGCCCACCGGCTACGGCTTCGTCCTCGACATGGAGGGCGAGCACCGGATGGTCTTCGACGCGAAGGCCGTCGAGCAGATGGTCGACTTCGCGATGCGCCGGATGTACGGCTGACCGGCCCGTTCGAGCGGCCCTGGCCCGGAGGGAATGCCCTCCGGGCTTTCGTCGTTCTGGGGTGGCAGAAAGTTCAACGCTCAACTAAAGTGGCTCGCACATCGCCCAAGGAGGGGACCGAGATGCCTGCAGTGACCGTCGAGAACCCGTTGACGCTGCCCCGCGTGGCGGCACCGGCCGACGCCGTGGCACGTCCCGTGCTCGCCGTCACGACCGCGCCCAGCGGTTTCGAGGGGGAGGGCTTCCCGGTGCGCCGGGCGTTCGCGGGGATCAACTACCGCCACCTCGACCCGTTCATCATGATGGATCAGATGGGCGAGGTGGAGTACGCGCCGGGCGAGCCGAAGGGCACCCCCTGGCACCCGCACCGAGGCTTCGAGACCGTCACGTACATCATCGACGGGATCTTCGACCACCAGGACAGCCAGGGCGGTGGCGGCACCATCACCAACGGCGACACCCAGTGGATGACGGCCGGCGCGGGCCTGCTGCACATCGAGGCGCCGCCGGAGCACCTGGTGATGTCCGGCGGTCTCTTCCACGGCCTCCAGCTGTGGGTGAACCTCCCGGCCAAGGACAAGATGATGCCCCCGCGCTACCAGGACATCCGTGGTGGCAGCGTCCAGTTGCTGACCACGCCCGACGGCGGCGCGCTGCTCCGCGTCATCGCCGGCGAGTTGGACGGCCACGCCGGTCCCGGCATCACCCACACCCCGATCACGATGGTCCACGCGACCCTCGCGCCGGGCGCGGAGCTGACCCTGCCGTGGCGGGAGGACTTCAACGGCCTCGCGTACGTGCTGGCGGGCAAGGGCTCCGTGGGCGTGGAGCGCCGTCCGATCCACCTGGGCCAGACGGCCGTCTTCGGTGCCGGCGGTTCGCTGACCGTCCGCGCGGACGCGAAGCAGGACTCGCACACCCCGGACCTGGAGGTCGTCCTCCTCGGCGGACAGCCCATCCGTGAGCCCATGGCCCACTACGGCCCGTTCGTCATGAACACCCGCGAGGAACTCCAGCAGGCGTTCGAGGACTTCCAGAAGGGCCGCCTCGGCACGATCCCGGCCGTGCACGGGATGTCCGAGGGCGGACTGTAGGCCTCACCGGGCCCCCTGCCGTACTGGTCCACGCAGGTGGACGACGGCGCGACGACGCTGTGTCGAGGGCGTACGACTGAGCCGGCCGGCTCGGGTGACGACCCGTCACCCGGTCGGTCCGCCCGCGCAGGACACCTCGCGCGGTGCGTGGTCCGCTGGACGCGTGCCATCGTCGCTGCCCGCCCCCGTCCGCCGTCTCGCCGCCTGGTGCGCGGTGATCCTGCTGGTGTCGGGCGTGGTGTACGTCGGGATCCGGCTGTGCGCGGAGCTGCGTACGGCGGTGGTGCCGGTGCTGCTCGCGCTGCTGGGGACCGCCCTGCTCGGGCCGTTCCACCGGCGGCTGGTGAAGGCCCGGGTGCCCAGGTCGATGGCCGCCGGCGTGACCTGTGTGGCCGTGGTGGCCGTGGTCGGCGGGGCGGTGTACATCGTCGTGGCCGCGCTGATCGACACCGGCGACCAGATCGTCGCCTCGCTCAGGGACGCGGCGCAGGACCTCGCCCGGCACTTCGGGGCGGCGGGCACCTCGCTGGACGACCTCGCCTCCAACGCCCGGGAGTTGCTGTCGAAGTTCGGCGGCACGGCGGCCTCCGGGGTGATCAGCGGGGTCAGTGTCGTCGGCGAGACCATCGCGATGGCCGTCCTCGCGCTGCTGCTGGTCTTCTTCTTCCTGCGCGACTCCCACCGGGTCGTGGCCACCCTGCGCACGCTCGCCCCGCACGACAGCGCGGACACCGTGGAGGCCATGGCCCGGCGGGCCTTCCAGAGCGTCGAGGGCTTCATGCGCGGCACGACGGTCATCGCGTTCATCGACGCCGTCTGCATCACCGTCGGACTCCTCGTCCTGGACGTCCCGGGCGCCGCCGGGCTGGGCGCGCTCGTCTTCGTCGGCGCCTACATCCCCTACCTGGGGGCGTTCATCTCCGGGGCGGTGGCCGTGCTGGTGGCGCTCGCCGACCGGGGGTTCGTCATCGCGCTATGGGCGCTCGGCGTGGTGCTCGCCGTGCAGGTGCTGGAGGGGCATGTGCTCCAGCCGATGATCCAGAGCCGGACCGTGCAGATGCATCCGGCGGCGGTGATGCTCACCATCACCGCCGGGGCGTCCGTCGCCGGGATCCTCGGCATGCTGCTCGCCGTCCCGCTGACGGCGGCGGCGTTCGGGGTGGCGTACGAGCTGCGGGAGCGCTACGCCGCCTCCCCCGGCTCACCGGACTCCCCGGCCTCCCCCGGCTCACCGGACTCCCCCGGCCCGCCGGGCTCGCCCGGCTCGTAGAGCTCGAACCAGATGCTCTTGCCCTCGCCGCGTGGCGCCACCCCCCACGCGTGCGCGAGGAGTTCGATGAGGACCAGGCCACGGCCCGAGGAGGCCAGTTCGCCGGGCCGGCGCTTGTGCGGCAGGTCGTCGCTGGTGTCGGTGACCTCGATCCGCATCCGGCGCTCGCCGGCCGCGCCCGTCACCTCGGCGACCAGCAGCGCGTCGGCGTCGGTGTGCACGAGGACGTTCGTCAGCATCTCGGAGACCAGCAGCACCGCCGAGTCGATCTGTTCGGCGTCGGCCCAGTCGTGCAGCAGCTCACGCAGGTGCCGGCGGGCCACGGCGATCCGCTCGGGCTCGGCCTGCGCGACGGTCAGCATGGTCCGCCGCACGTTCGGCCGCTCGGGGACCGGTGTGTCCAGGCCGCAGCCCGCGCCCTGCCGGCACAGCAGGAGGAGGGCGATGTCGTCCTCACGCCGGTCGGCCAGCGGCCCGGTGGTGTGGTGCGACGACGGCCCGTGCACACCCTGGACCAGCGCGTCCGCCAGCTCCTCCAGACCGCCCTCGTGGGCCTCCAGGATCTTGCGGACCCGCCGCCAGCCGGTGTCGAGGTCGTGCCCGCCCGTCTCCAGCAGGCCGTCGGTGCACAGCATCAGCGCCTCGCCGGGTTCCAGGGCGAGACGGGTGGTGGGGTAGTCGGCGTCCGGGTCGATGCCCAGGGGCAGTCCGCCGGCCGTCGATCGGACCAGGACCGTGCCGTCGGCCAGGCGGATCGCCGGGTCGAGATGACCGGCCCGGGCGGCCTCCAGCACCCCGGTGACGGGGTCGACCTCGAGGTAGAGACAGGTCGCGAAGCGCAGATCGGCGGCGCTGTCCGGGTCGTCGGTGTGGGTGAGGCCGTAGAAGAAGCGGGAGGCGCGGGAGAGGACCGCGTCGGGGCGGTGGCCCTCGGCGGCGTACGCGCGCAGCGCTATCCGCAACTGGCCCATCAGGCCGGCCGCCCGCACGTCGTGTCCCTGCACGTCCCCGATGACCAGCGCGAACCGTCCGCCGTCGCCGGGCAGCGGGATCATGTCGTACCAGTCGCCGCCGACCTGGAGGCCGCCGCCGGTGGGGATGTAGCGGGCGGCGAGGGCCATGCCGGGGATCGCGGGGCCGAGGGTGGGCAGCATCGAGCGTTGCAGGCCGTCGGTCAGCTCGCGCTGGGTCTCGGCGGCGCCGGCCCGGGTCAGGGCCTGGGCGAGCATCCGGGCCACGGTGGTGAGCACGGACCGCTCGTCGGGGGTGAAGGCCACCGGGTAGGCGAAGGCGGCCATCCAGGCGCCCATGGTGCGGCCGGCCACCGTCAGCGGCAGGAACGCCCAGGAATGGCGCCCGAAGCGCTCGGCCAGCGGCCAGGTGAGCGGATAGCGCGCCTTGTACTGCTCGGGGGAGGAGAGATAGACGGCACGGCCGGTGCGGACGACCTCCGCCGCCGGGTAGTCCGTCTGGATCGGCATCTGGATGAAGGGGGCCTCGTCGCCGGGCCGCTGCCCGTGGTGGCCGATGATCGTCAGCCGGTCGCCCTCGACGCCGAAGACGGCCAGGCCGGCCGGTGAGAAGCCCGGCATCGACAGGCCCGCCGCGACCCGCAGCACCTCCTCCGTGGAGCGTGCCTCCGCCAGCGCGCGGCCCGCGTCCAGCAGGAACGCCTCCCGGGAGCGCCGCCAGTCGCCGGTGACGGCGGTGCGTCCGGCGGGGGTGCCGGGTCTGGGCTCGGTGACCTCCTGGAGGGTGCCGATCAGCTCGTAGGCCTTCCTCGCCGGGTCGAAGGACGGCTTGGAGCGGCTGCGGACGACGCGCACCACCCGCCCCCGGTCGTCCATGATCCGGACGCGGACCTCGGCGAGGGTGCCCTCGGCGACAGCGAGGCGGATGACGCCGGTGATCTCGTTCCAGTCGACGGGGTGGAGCCGGGAGCGGGTCTGGGCCTCGGTGAGGACGCTCGCCTCGGCGGGCAACCCGAGCAGCCGAGCTGCCTCGGCGTCGACCGTGACCAGCCCGGTGGCGGTGTCCCAGTGCCACAGGCCGGTCGCGAGGGAGGCGAGCACCTCCTCCACGGCGGGCAGGGGCTCGCCAGTGCGCATTGCCCCACTTTAAGAAGAGATGGTTGAAGTGTGCCACTGATCGCCGGACGGGTCATGGCCGGACGGGTAATGGGGGGAGTCGGTCCCGGGGTGCCCGGTACGCTGGGGGGTGTTTCGTGTTTCACGTGAAACAAGAAACGTGACCACACGGAACGCACACCGCGTGACTCTGACAGCGCCCCCGATCCGCGAAGGCTGGATGAACGACGATGCATCGGTACAGGTCCCACACCTGCGGCGAGCTCCGCGCCTCTGACGTCGGCACCGACGTCCGGCTGAGTGGCTGGCTGCACAATCGGCGCGACCTGGGCGGCATCCTCTTCATCGATCTGCGCGACCACTACGGCATCACCCAGCTGGTCCCCCGCCCGGGCACGCCCGCGTACGAGGCCCTCGACAAGCTGACCAAGGAGTCGACCGTCCGTGTGGACGGCAAGGTCGTCTCCCGTGGCGCCGAGAACGTGAACCCGGAGCTGCCCACCGGCGAGGTCGAGGTCGAGGTCGGCGAGGTCGAGCTGCTCGGCGCGGCCCAGCCGCTCCCCTTCACCATCAACACCGAGGACGGGGTCAACGAGGAGCGGCGCCTGGAGTACCGCTTCCTGGACCTGCGCCGCGAGCGCATGCACCGCAACATCATGCTGCGTACGTCGGTCATCTCCGCGATCCGCAGCAAGATGGTGGCGCTCGGCTTCAACGAGATGGCGACCCCGATCCTGTCCGCGACGTCCCCGGAGGGCGCGCGTGACTTCGTGGTGCCGTCCCGTCTGCACCCGGGCAGGTTCTACGCGCTGCCGCAGGCCCCCCAGCAGTTCAAGCAGCTGCTGATGATCTCGGGCTTCGACCGCTACTTCCAGATCGCGCCCTGCTTCCGTGACGAGGACGCGCGCGCGGACCGCTCGCCGGGCGAGTTCTACCAGCTCGACATCGAGATGAGCTTCGTCGAGCAGGAGGACGTCTTCCAGCCGGTCGAGAAGCTGATGACCGAGCTGTTCGAGGAGTTCGGCAACGGCCGTCACGTCACCTCTCCCTTCCCGCGGATCCCGTTCCGTGAGGCGATGCTGAAGTACGGCTCCGACAAGCCGGACCTGCGCGCCCAGCTGGAGCTGGTGGACATCACCGACATCTTCCAGGGCTCGGAGTTCAAGGCGTTCGCCGGCAAGCACGTGCGTGCGCTGCCGGTGCCGGCGGTCCAGGACCAGCCGCGCAAGTTCTTCGACCAGCTCGGTGAGTACGCGATCGCGCAGGGCGCGAAGGGCCTGGCGTGGGTGCGCGTCGCGGAGGACGGTTCGCTGTCCGGCCCGATCGCGAAGTTCCTGACCGAGGAGAACGTCGCCGAGCTGACCAAGCGGCTGTCGCTGACCGCCGGGCACGCGGTCTTCTTCGGCGCGGGCGAGTTCGACGAGGTCTCGAAGATCATGGGCGGGGTGCGGGTGGAGGCCGCCAAGCGCGCCGGGCACTTCGAGGAGAACGTCTTCCGCTTCTGCTGGATCGTCGACTTCCCGATGTACGAGAAGGACGAGGAGACCGGGAAGATCGACTTCTCCCACAACCCCTTCTCGATGCCGCAGGGTGGTCTGGAGGCGCTGGAGACCCAGGACCCGCTGGACATCCTGGGCTGGCAGTACGACATCGTCTGCAACGGCGTCGAGCTGTCCTCCGGTGCGATCCGGAACCACGAGCCGGAGATCATGCTCAAGGCCTTCGAGATCGCGGGCTACGACCGGGAGACCGTCGAGGAGAAGTTCGCCGGCATGCTCCGCGCGTTCCGCTTCGGCGCCCCGCCGCACGGTGGCATCGCGCCGGGCGTCGACCGCATCGTCATGCTGCTGGCCGACGAGCCCAACATCCGCGAGACGATCGCCTTCCCGCTCAA
>NZ_BQUN01000050.1:28818-49644 GCF_026008495.1 Streptomyces sp. A012304 | reverse complement strand
CGGGCCCCACTTTTCCATGCCCGGGGCCTTACCAGGTCAGCTCAGTGGGCGAGCGCTGTTGTGGCGAGGAGGGTCGTGGTGGCCAGGGTGGTCCAGAGGAGGGTGGGGGTGAGGGTGGTGATGATCGTGGGGGAGAGGGCGAGGCTGACGCCTGTGGAGAGTTCGAAGCGGGAGAGGGCGCGGCCCAGGGCGTGGGCCGGGGCGAGGTGGGTGACGAGCGCGGTGGCGCTGCCGGCGTAGATGATCTCGCCGAGGGTGCACACGACGGACACCGCGGCGACGGCGGGGGCGCCCCAGCCGTCGCCCAGCGAGGTGGCCGCGAGGAAGCCGAGGTAGGACGCGGTGAGGACCAGACCGGCGAGCACCAGCGTGGTCCGCCGGGAGAAGCGGGACAGCAGGACGGTGACCGGCACCTGAAGGGTGACCACCAGCACCGTGTTGGCCACGAAGATGCCCGCCGACCACACCGGGGACGCGTCCAGCTGTGTCACCAGGATCAGTGGGAGCGCGATCTCCGGGATGTTCAGGCAGAACGCGTAGACGACGTTGGCGGCCAGGAGCGAGCGCATCCGGGGGGCGGGCCCGGCGGCCATGTCCGTGGCAGCGGCAGCGGTCGCATCCGCGGGGAGGCGGACCGACCATGCCAGGACGGCCGCCACCAGACAGGCGAGCCCGGTGACGGCCGCCAGGGTCCGCAACGCGGTGGTGCCGCCCGCCAGGCACGCGGTGGCGATGAGCGCGCCTACGCCCAGGCCGGCGTTGCGCAGGGCGCGTCCTGCCGCGAGAGCGGCGTCGCGCTCCCGGCCGTGGGTGACCGTGGCCACCACGGCCGCGTGGGCGGCCGGCCAGGCCTGGTTGCCGACGCCGAGGAGGAGCGCCGCCGTCGCGAACAGCCAGACGTGCCCCGCCGGGGTGGCCAGCAGCACCGCCACGCCCACCACCCGCACCAGCATCGACGCCGCCACGACCGTGCTGCGCGCGCCCCGGTCCAGCCATCGGCCCACCGCGGGCATGCACACCAGACCCGCGACGACGGCGGCCGTCATCGCGGCACCGGTGACCGGAGCGGACAGCCTCAGCACCGTCACCCCGTAGAGCAGCAGAAAGGGCCGCAGCAGGCCGGTGCCGAGCGCGTCCACGGCCAGGGAGACGGCATAGCGGGAGCCCCCGAAGGCACGGACGAGGGCTCGGGGCCGGAACTCGGTGGTGATCGTCATGGCGTCACACGGTGCGTCCGGTGGCCGGCGAGGGCACGTCGGTTGACGGACACCGTCAACCGACGCCGTAGCCGGCCGTCCGGGCGGTGATGATGCGTGGATGACGTTGAGGATCCACATCGGCGGACTGCCGTCCGAGCGCGTGCGGTTCGCCGCCTCACCGCTGGCCGAGCTGACCGCGATGCTGCACGTGCTGGCCGAACCCGGGCACCATCCGCAGCTCGCCGGCTGGGCCGGGGACGTCTGGGCCGGGCTGCGGCCGGAGCTGGCCGAGCGGCTCCGGGAGTCGGAGTTCCTCTGGCGTTCCTCACAGGCCGACTTCCTGATCCCCGCCCGGCCCCGGCCGACCCTCGCCGAGGAACTGGACGACGTGGACCGGATCGACGACGACATCTATGTGACGGCCGCGCTCGTCACCACGTGCGGCAGCGACCGGGTCCGCTTCCCCGCGCCGTCGCCGCTCACCGACGCGACCGCGCGCAGGCGGGCGCTCGACCTGGCCCAGGCCCGTGGCGCGGCGCAGGAGGCCTTCGCGGAACGGATGCTCGCGGACCCGGCCGCGGTGCGGGCGCGGGTGCGCCACACCCTCGAACAGTGCGCCGAGGCCTTCTTCGACGCCGCCTGGGCGGGCGCCGCCGTACGGCTCGCCACCGACCTGCGTCTGAAGAACGACCTGCTGAAGCGTCAGGGCCTCGGACCGGCCCTCGCGTCGGTCTCCGGCGCGGTCACCCTGGCACCGGACGGCGACTGCATCATCGTGGACAAGTTGCAGGACAAGGCGACCACCGCCCATGGCACCGGGGTCACCTTCATCCCCAGCGTCTTCGGCCGCCCGCACCTGGTGGCGGTCCACGCGCCCGGGTGGCACCCGGTGGTGCAGTACCCCGTGGCCGAGCCGAGCCCTTCGCAGGAGCCGGTGTCGCTGGAAACGGTCACCCTGCGGCTGGAGGCGCTCGCCCATCCGGTACGGCTGCGGCTGCTGCGCACCCTGGCCCGCGGCCCGCACACCACCGGCGAGCTGGCCCACGTCTGGGGACTCTCCCTCCCGGAGGTCTCCCGCCACCTCGCCGTCCTGCGCCGCGCGGGCCTGCTCACGTCCCGGCGGAACGGACGCCATGTCCGCTACACCCTCGATCTCCCGGGCGTGACGGCGCTGGGCACCGACCTGCTGGCGGCCGTACTGCGCTGAGGGGCGCGTGGCGCGGTACGGCCGCCGGTCGGGGTCGGGCGGCGTCAGGACAAGGCGATGTACGTGCCCCAGCCCTTGCTGATCAGGGCGCGGGCGCCGAAGGTGCCCGTGCCGGTGCCGTACTGGCGGTAGAGGTAGCCGCCGCTGTCGCGGGCGACGAGGTCCGCCCTGCCGTCGCGGTTGATGTCGCCGGCGCCGATGACCGTGTTGTAGGTGCCGCCCCAGTCGGTGAAGAGCCTGACGCGGGCGGTGAAGGTGCCGCTGCCGGTGCCGAGGTAGCGGTACAGGTTGTTGCCCTTGTCCTGGGCGAGCAGGTCGCCGATGCCGTCGCCGTTCAGGTCGCCGACGCCGACGACCTTCTTGTAGGAGCGCCAGTCGCCGTACAGCTTCACCCGGGCCGCCAGGGTGCCGGTGCTGGTGCCCTTGTGCAGGTAGACCGCGCCGGTGGCGGCGTTGCGGGTGATGAGGTCGGGGCGGCCGTCCTTGGTGATGTCACCGGGGGAGGTCAGGACGTCGTACTGCTTCCAGCCGGTGGTGAAGAGGGTCTTGTACGGCGTGGCGGAGGCCAGGGGCGCGCCGCAGGCCGGCTTGGACAGGCGCAGGGCGTCCCCGAGGCGGACCAGGACGTCGTTGCAGCGGTCGCCGCTGAGGTCACCGAACGGCACCGCCTTGGCGGTGGTCGGCCAGCCGGTGCCGACGTCGCCGAGCTCGAAGCCGCCGCCGCCCGTGCCCTGCGCGAAGTGGAACCGGCCGGCGGAGGTCAGCAGGAGGACGTCGCCCACTCCGTCGGGGGTGCGGTCGCGGCCGCCGAAGTCGCGGTGGACCGCCGCGCCGCCGCTGACCGTCACCGTGCCGGTCGCCAGGGTGGACGTGGTGCCGGAGCCGGACTGGACGGCCTTGAGGGTCCAGTTCAGGCGGCCGTTGGGGGCGAGCGCGCCGCTGGTGGTGCGGCCGTTCCAGGAGGCCGCGACGGAGGTGGAGCCCGGGGCGCCGGTGAGGCTGCGCACGGTACGGCCGGCGCCGTCGGTGAGGGTGAGGGTCCACGAGGTGACGGCGGTGTTCGTCTGCCAGGTGGGCGCCCACCCGCCGGTCCTGAGGTTGACGCTCTGCGGGACCGAGGCCGCCGTCACGGCGAGCTTCGGCCAGGCGGTGCGGGACGCCTGGACGCCGTGGCTGCCGGTGTCGTACGACCAGTCCCACAGGGCGGTGACGTCGGTCGCCGAACGGGCCGTGATCAGGCCGTCCACGGTCTGGTAGGAGCCGCCGACCCGGCGGGCGTCCGACCAGGTGCCGTCGGCGAGCGTGGCCTGCAACAGACCCTCGTACTGGCTCGACAGGTTCTGCGTCCACAGCACATGGACGGACCCGTCCGGCGCGACCGACGTGTCGTACGTGCGGCCGACGTACGTCGTGCTCAGGTTCCTCGGCGGTGACCACAGGCCGCTGGAGGTGTCGAGGGTGGTGGTCCGCACGCCCTTGGTGGCGCTGGCGCTGTCCGGCCAGACGAGGGTGACGTCGCCGTCGGGCGCGGCCAGCGGTTCCGGCGCGTCCCAGGTGGGTTCACCGACGTCGGACCCGGTGGACTGCGGGAGGCTCCACTCGTGGGACGCGTCGGCGCGGCGCACGTACTGGAAGGCCCCGCCGTCGCGGGCCTGCCACACGAGGTGGGCCGAGCCGTCCGGGCCGGCGGCCAGCGCCGGCCGGCGGACGCCGTCGGCGAGCGGCTGCGGGGTCTGCCAGGCCTCCGCCCCGGCGGGCCGGGCGGTGGTCATCAGCTTGACGATCCCGCCCGCGTTCATCCAGTAGGCGACGACGAGCCCGCCCTGCGCGTCGGTCACGATCTGCGGCCGGGCGATCTGCGGCTTGGTGGAGGGCCCGCCGTACGCCGAGGCGTTGCTGACCTTCACCGGGGCCGTCCAGCTCCCGTCGGCGCCCAGCGTCGCCGCGTACGCCTCACCGGCGTAGGCCCTCGGCACACTGGACCGCCACACGGCGGCGACCGCCCCGCCGGGACCGGCCGCCAGGTCGAGCTCGTCGACCTCCAGGTTCTGCGCCGTGCCGACCAGCTCGGCGGGCGGTGACCACACCGGCGACGGCCCGGCGGACAGGACGGCGGCGACCAGCCGTACCGCCCCCGTGGTGCTGGAGGTCCGGCCCTCGGTCCACAGCGCGGCGACCGAGCCGTCCGTCCGGGCCACGGCCCGCACCTCGCCGACATCGGTGGCGAGCACCGCCCGCGCGCTCCAGGTGTCGCCGCCGGCGGCGCGGACGGCGGTGTAGAGCGTGCGCGGGGTGTTGTCGGCGACCGACTCGGACCACAGGGCCACGGCGGTGCCGTTCGAGGTGACGACGACCTCCTGGGCGTAGGACCGCTCGGTGGACAGGGTGGCCGGGCCGGTCCACGGCGGCAGCGCGGTCGCGGCGGCGGCCGGCGCGGCCGGGAGCGCGGCGGTGCCGGTGAGGACGAGCGAGACGGTGACGAGTGCGGCGGCCGCGGCACGACGGCGCGGCGGCAGGGCTGATCGGCCCATGTGTGGTGTTCCCTCCCCGTTGAGGGCCGTCCGCCCCCTGAGGGCACCTTACGGTGGGCGTGAGGGAATCGTGAAGGTGTTTGATCGTGAGGCGGAGGGGGCGGAGAAAAAATCTCCGCCCGTGCGGCAACTCTTCACGAACGGGCGGCCACTGACGGGGCGTAAGGCTTGATCGACCCACTCGTAAGGACTCCTCCGTGGCAGCTCCCACCCACCGCCGGTCCCTCCGTACGCGGCGCACGCTCGTCGTCTCCGCCGCCGTCGTGGCCGCCGGGGTCGGCGCCGGTGTGTTCGTGATGAACGCCAACGCCGGTGCCGCCGACCTGTACCACCAGACGCTCGCCGCCAAGGACGGCTGGGCGTCCTCCGGCACGGGGACCACCGGGGGCGCGAAGGCCGACGCCGCCCACACCTTCACCGTCTCCACCCGCGCCCAGCTCGTGAAGGCGCTGGGTTCGGCCACCGACACCACGCCCCGGATCATCAAGGTCAAGGGCATGATCGACGCCAACACCACTGACGCCGGAAAGAAGCTGACCTGCGCCGACTACGCGAAGGGCACCGGCTACTCGCTGTCGGCGTACCTGAAGGCGTACGACCCCGCCACCTACGGCCGCTCCAAGCTGCCCTCGGGCACGCAGGAGACGGCCCGCGCCGCCGCGCAGAAGAACCAGGCGAAGAACATCGTCTTCAAGGTCCCCGCCAACACGACGATCGTGGGCGTGCCCGGCACCGGCGCGGGCATCACCGGCGGCATGGTGCAGATCCAGAACGTGGACAACGTCATCGTCCGCAACCTCACCTTCGCCGCCACCGAGGACTGCTTCCCGCAGTGGGACCCGACCGACGGCGACAAGGGCAACTGGAACTCCAACTACGACTCCGTCACCCTGCGCGGCGCCACCCACGTCTGGGCGGACCACAACACCTTCACCGACGCCCCGCACTTCGACACGGCCAACCCGACCTACTACGGTCGCGAGTACCAGATCCACGACGGCGCCCTGGACATCACCAAGAGCTCCGACCTGGTGACCGTCTCCCGCAACCTCTTCAACTGCCACGACAAGACCATGCTGATCGGCGGCAGCGACAGCGAGCCCGCCGGCAAGCTGCGCGTCTCCCTCCACCACAACGTGTGGAAGGGCATCGTCCAGCGCGCCCCCCTGGCCCGCGTCGGCCAGATCCACATCTACAACAACTACTACGACGTCACGACCCTCAACGGGTACGCGCCGCAGTACAGCATCAACTCCCGCGCCAAGGCCCAGGTCGTCGCCGAGAACAACTACTGGAAGCTGCCGTCCGGCGCGAAGGCCGCCAAGGTGCTCAGCGGCGACGGCACCGGCGCGGTCAAGGGCTCCGGCAACCTGGTCAACGGCACGGTCACCGACCTGGTCGCCGCGTACAACGCCGCCTCGTCGAAGGACCTGAAGACGACGGTGAACTGGACGCCGACCCTGACGGCGGGCCTGGAGGCGTCGGCGAAGAGCCTGCCCACCGCGCTGGCCACGACGACGGGCGCGGGCGTCCTGAAGTGACGGCCCCTTGCACCGGCTTCTTGACGGCCTGACGTCGGCCCTGACAGCCACCTGACGGCCGCGCCCCCCGGTGACCGGTGCCGGCGGATCAGCTCTGACGGCCTCGCGCGTGCCGTCCGCTGCTCCGCCGGAAAGGCGCGACGAGCGTGCGCAGCAGCCTGCGCGAACCGGGGGACGCGCCCACCGGCTCCGGCTCCGGCTCGGGCAGGGCCGGAGCCAGGTCCGGCGGCGGCACGTCCGGCAGCGGCGCGGCCGGGAACGGCACGATCATCAGCCGCCGGCGTGCCACGCCGTACATCGGCCAGCGGCCGACGGCGCCGTACGCATCGTCGTACACATCGCCGTAGGCATCGTCGTACGCGGAGGTGTCGAAGCCGGCCCAGGGCGGGCTGTCGTAGCCGTCGGGGCGGACGGTTTCGGGCGCCGCCATGTACGCGGCATAGCAGTCATAGGTGTCAGAGGTGCTGTCAGAGAAGAGCGGGTCGGCGGCGAACGCCGAGTAGTCGTACTGTGCGCCCGGGTCCTTGACGTCCGCGATGACGGGTTGCGGCGCCAGGCTGCCCCACGAGGGCAGGGAGTCGGCCGCCTGCTGCGCCGTCGTCAGCGCGGCGAGCCGGTCGCGCTCCTCCCGCAGGGACACGAGCGCGACATCGGCGCGGGTCGCCTGGTCCCGGGCGGCGGCCGCGTCGCCTTCCAGGCGCTTCACCCGGGCGGTGAGACGTGCCCGGTCGGCGCGGTGTGACAGTTTCTGACGCCGCCGCTCCTCACGTTCGGCGTCCACCGCGTGGGCTACGAGCCACACCGTGTGGTCACGGTAGGCGTCCAGCATCTCGTCCGTCATGAACTGGTCGTACAGGGACGGGGCGCAGCGCCGGAGCACGTCGACGTAGTCGAGGAGGAGGGCCTGGCGGTCCTCGGGGGACAGCGGCCGGCCGTCCCGCGCCAACAGGTCCAGGAGGAGCACGACCTCCCGGCGCCGCGGTGTCCGCGTGCCCTGGGCGACGCCTGACAGCGCGGCCGGGGTCACTCCGTCGTCCGGTTCCCCGGCGGAGAGGAGCCGGCGCAGCCGGTCGCCGATGACGTCGAAGTCGCCGCCCAGCGGACCGAAGACGCTCTCCCGCATCCGGGCGGCGAAGCGCCGGCTGGCCTCGGTGGTGTCCGGGGCGCCACCCGACTTCTCCTCCCGCAGCGCGTCGTACCACAGGCCTTCGATCCTGGACCAGACGCGCTTTTCGTGCTCCGGCGTCCCGTTCGCGCCGTCCAGCCGCACCAGCTGACGCACCACGGCGCGCAGCGTGTCCAGCCGGGTCCGCTGCCGGGCCCGGAGGATGACGGAGATCGTCTGACGGCTGGCGGTCGCCACCTTCTCGTTCTCGCTGACGAGCGTCTCGATCCGGCGCAGCGAGGGGTTGCCCGCGGACACGCGCAGGGCGGCCACCTCGCGCGCGATGCGGTGCAGCGCACCTGGTGGCTCCTGCTCATCCGGCGCCCCTGACGCCATGGCCGTGGCTCCTCCGCTGTGTCAAAGCTGTGTCAGACCGAGAGGGCCAGAGCATCCCATATGTCAGCCGTTTGGCAGACGGCGCGCGGGGGCGCGTGTCAGAGCGCGACAGTCGAAGATCTGCCCCGTCAGACGCGTCAGCGCCCCTATCGGCGGGTGTCGACTTGAAGGACCGGCTGGTCATCCATGGGCCGGTCGGCCGAGACCGGGCCGCGCTCCCTGCTGCCCGCTGGTCCGCGACGGCCCGGTCTCTCCCACCCACTTCATTCAAAGGGGCGACATGTTCAAGCTACGACGGACGGGCTCGCGTGGGGCTTTTCCCGGGCAAAGCGGTAGCCGGGGGACGGTACTGCGGTACCGTTCGCACCGCGCGTTCCTGGCGTGTCTGTGCACGCTCGGTCTGTTCCTCTTCTCCACCGGCCCGGCGACGGCGGTTTCCCCGCCACCGTCCTCGGTGACGCGCCCGGACACGGCGACCGAGCGCTCACTGCTGCGTGACACGCTGCCGCCGTTCCTCGGATCGCTCGGCGCGAGCGCCCTGCTGGCCGCCGCCGGAGTCGCGGCCGACCGGCTCCGCACCCGTGGCAGCGCCCGCCGGCCCGCCGACCGCGCCGACGAGCGGAGGGGGGTCGTTCAGGCGGAGGACTGACCGGTCCGACCCACGAGGGCATGCCCGAGGGGGCCGCTGACGCCGTCGGTCGATTCGGTCCCTGTTGTTTCGCCCCGTCGGCCTGGTCGGCGGGGCGACGGTGGTCAGGCCCTCGCAGGGATCGCTAGTCCCGGCGAGGGCCGTCGCATGTCTGGGTGGTGCTCTGTCGCGCTGAGCCCAGCGAGTTTCCGCATCACGTCACTCTGTGTGGCTGGATCTGCTTACCGTGAGGAGTGACGATCCCGTTGCGTACGGTGACTGCCCAGGTGTTGTCCGGTGGTGTCCGGGCTTGTCGGGGCGGTGCGTACGGGTAGGGGCGTGGCTGGTACGACGCGGTACGACGGAGGGGCGGCGCGGAGCATGTCGGTGGACACGGAGGCAGGTCGGCTCAGGACAGAGGCGGACGAGCCGGGGTGGGAGGTGGATCCGGACGACGAGTGGGGTGTGGCCGTTGTCGCCACCGTGGGGCGGCAGTTGAAGCTGCGGCGGGAGGCGGTGGGGATGCGGGCCGCCGAGTTCGGTACGGCGGTGGGGTACGGCGAGGACATGGTCCGCAAGATCGAGGGCGGGCGGCGGATCCCTCGGCCCGAGTATCTGGACATGGCGGACGAGGTGTTGGGGGCGGGTGGGCTGATCTCCGCGATGAAGGAGGACGTGGAGAAGGTCCGGTACCCGAAGAAGGTGCGGGATCTGGCCGACATGGAGGAGAAGGCCGTAGAGATCGGGATCTACGTCTGCAACAGCATCAACGGGTTGTTGCAGACGCCGGAGCACGCTCGTGCCGCATTCGAGTCGAGGCAACCGCCGTACTCGAAAGCCGAGGTGGAGCGGTTGGTGGCCGCTCGTGTCGCTCGCCATTCCATCTTCGAGCGGGACCCCGCCCCCGCACTCGGTTTCGTGCTGGAAGAGACCCTGTTGCGACGCCCGTTGGGAGGCACAATGGTGTGGCGGCAGCAGCTCGAACGCCTGTTGGAGGTGGGCCGGTTGCGTAACGTCACACTTCAGGTGATGCCTACCCACGTTGAGGTCCATCCTGGTCTGGACGGAAGGCTTGAGCTGCTGAAGTTCGCGGACGGTACGGCGACAGGACGCTCCGACGGGGCGTTCAACGGGCGTCCCGTCTCGGACCCGAGGCAGGTACACATTCTTGAGCTGCGGTATGGCACGATCCGGGCTCAGGCTCTCCCGCCTCGGGAGTCGCTGGCCTTCATTGAGCAACTGCTGGGAGAGACATGATCCGCAAGCCCTCCGCCGGAGACGCCTCCGAACTGGCGTGGTTCAAGAGCAGCTACAGCGACGGCAACGAGGGCGACTCCTGCGTCGAGGTCGCGATAGCGCCCCGCACCGTCCACGTCCGTGACTCCAAGCACCGTGACGCCAGCCCCCGCCTCGCGCTGGCTCCGGAAGCCTGGGCGGACTTCGTGGTGTACGCGTCGGGGAACTGACTCCACGGTGACGGCCCGGGAAGCCTTGAGGGCTTTCCGGGCCGTGGCGCCTCGGTGTCTTACGCCGGGTCGCCGCCGAAGCGCTCCTTGTACGCCTCCAGGTCCTCGTCCGTCAGCTTGGCGAAGAGGACCGGCGGGACGGTGAAGGGGGTGCCGGCGGGGACGGCGGTGAGGGCGCGGGCCTCGTCGGGCGTGACCCAGGTCGCCGTGTCGTCGGACAGGGAGAACGCCGCGCGCATCGTCTTCGCCGTGGCCGGGATGAACGGCTCCGAGACCACCGCGTAGAGGTGGATCAGGTTCATCGCCGTGCGCAGCGTGAGGGCCGCGCCCTCCTTGTCGGTCTTGATCTCCAGCCAGGGGGCCTTCTCCTCCAGGTAGGAGTTGCCCGCGGACCACAGGGCACGCAGGGCGGCGGCCGCCTTGCGGAACTGGAGCGCCTCCATCTGCGCCTCGTACTCGGCGAGCAGCTCGGCGATCTGCTCGCCGAGCCGCGCCTCCGCCTCACCGGCGGCCCTGCCCTGCGGCACCTCGTCGCCGAAGCGCTTCTTCGAGAAGGACAGCACGCGGTTGACGAAGTTGCCGAGGGTGTCGGCCAGGTCCTTGTTGACCGTGGCCGTGAAGTGCTCCCAGGTGAAGGACGAGTCGTCGGACTCGGGGGCGTTGGCGATCAGGAAGTAGCGCCAGTAGTCGGCGGGCAGGATGTCCAGCGCCTGGTCGGTGAAGACGCCCCGCTTCTGCGACGTGGAGAACTTGCCGCCGTAGTACGTCAGCCAGTTGAACGCCTTGACGTAGTCGACCTTCTTCCACGGCTCGCGCACGCCCAGCTCGGTGGCCGGGAACATCACGGTGTGGAAGGGGACGTTGTCCTTCGCCATGAACTCGGTGTAGCGGACCGTGTCGTCGGCCTCGTACCACCAGGACTTCCAGTCGCGGTTCTCCGGGTCCTGGTCCGCCCACTCCTTCGTCGCGCCGATGTACTCGATCGGCGCGTCGAACCAGACGTAGAAGACCTTGCCCTCCGCCGCCAGCTCCGGCCAGGTGTCGGCCGGGACCGGGACGCCCCAGTCGAGGTCACGGGTGATCGCGCGGTCGTGCAGGCCCTCGTTCAGCCACTTGCGGGCGATGGAGGAGGCCAGCTGGGGCCAGTCGTCCTCGTGGCGGGCGACCCACTCCTCGACCTCGTGCTGGAGCTTGGACTGGAGGAGGAAGAGGTGCTTGGTCTCCCGCACCTCCAGGTCCGTGGAGCCGGAGATCGCGGAGCGCGGGTCGATCAGGTCGGTCGGGTCCAGGACGCGGGTGCAGTTCTCGCACTGGTCGCCGCGGGCCTTGTCGTAGCCGCAGTGGGGGCAGGTGCCCTCGACGTAGCGGTCCGGGAGGAAACGGCCGTCGGTGGGCGAGTACACCTGGCGGATCGCCCGCTCCTCGATGAAGCCGTTCTCCTTCAGGCGGCGGGCGAAGTGCTGGGTGATCTCGACGTTCTGCCGGCTGGAGCTGCGGCCGAAGTAGTCGAAGGCGAGCGCGAAGCCGTCGTAGACCGCCTTCTGCGCGTCGTGCGCCTGCGCGCAGAACTCGTCGACCGGGAGGCCCTGCTCCTTCGCGGCCAGCTCGGCGGGGGTGCCGTGCTCGTCCGTCGCGCAGATGTAGAGGACGTCGTGGCCGCGCTGGCGGAGGTACCGGGAGTACACGTCCGCCGGGAGCATGGACCCCACCATGTTGCCCAGGTGCTTGATTCCGTTGATGTACGGAAGGGCGCTGGTGATGAGGTGTCGAGCCATCGCGGGCTGCTCCCAGGTCGGTCGTTTTGCGAACCTTGAAATCGTAGCCGACAGGGGTGGGCCGCCCGCTTCCCGTTTTAAGGGGTGGGAAGGGGCGGCCCCGTGACGCTGTTCCGCAGGTGCGGCGGGTTACGGCGGGTTACGGGGGGATGCGGCCGGTCAGGGCCGCCAGCCGGCGAGGGCGCCCTCGTAGAGCTCCTGGTCGGTGAGCTCCCGGGGGGCCGGGCCCGCGTGGAAGAACGACGTGTTGTCGTTCTTCAGCTTGCGGAGGTAGTCGAAGGCCTTGTTGTCGTGCTCACCGAAGGCGACGAAGGAGAAGAAGACGGCGGGGTGGTTCTTCGCGGCGTCGGTGAGGGACTGGGTGGCGGGGGTCTTGGCGTCCGGGGCGCCGTCGGTCTGGAAGACGACCAGGGCGGGGCCCTCGCTGTGCTTCTCGTGGTGGCTGACGACGGCCTCGACGGCGGCGTGGTAGCTGGTACGGCCCATGCGGCCCAGGCCCGCGTGCAGCTCGTCGATCCTGTTCTCGGGGTCGGCGAGGGTGAGGTCGGCGGTGCCGTCGACCTCCGTCGAGAAGAAGACGACGTGGACCTTGGTCTCTGTGCCCTGCGGGGTGAGGTGGGCGGCGAGCGCCAGCGTCTGGTCGGCGAGGGCCTGAGCGGAGCCGTCCTTGTAGTACGGGCGCATGGACGCGGAGCGGTCGAGAACGAGGTACACGTGCGCCCGGGCGTCGAGCAGCCCCGCCTTCTCCAGCGCGTCGCGGGCCGCCCGGTGGGCGGTGGTGAGGTGCGACGGGATCGCGGGCGCGGCTGCGGCGGCGGCTGCGGCGGCGACCGGTTCGGGGGTGGGCTCGGGTTCGGCCTGGGGCTCGGGGATGGGCTCGTCGGCCGCGGCCGGTTCGGGGGTGGCCTCGGGCTCGGCCTCGGGGGCCGTCTCCTCGGCGGTCGGCGTGGCCTCGGGCTCCGTCTCCGTCTCCGGCGTGGCCTCCTCGGCCGCCGGCTCCGCCGGGGCCTCCTCGGCGGTCACCGGGGCCGGGGCTTCCTCCGTCGCCGGGGTGGCCTCCTCGGCTTCCGCCTCGGGCTCCACCTTCGACGGCGCCTCCTCGGCAGCCTCGGGGGACTCCTCGACGGCCGGGGTCTCGGCGACGGGCTCCTCGGCGGGCTCGTCCGTCGCCGGGGTCTCCGCGGTGGGCTCCTCGGTAACGGCCTCCTCGGCAGCGGGCTCCTCGGCGGCCGGGGCCTCCGTCGCCGGGGCGTCCGCGGTGGGCTCCTCCGCGTCCTGCTCCTCCGCCGTGGGCTCGTCCGTCGCGGGCTTCTCGGCAGCGGGCTCCTCGGCGGCCGGGGTCTCCGTGACCGGCTCGGCCTCGGTCTCGGGCTCCTCCGTGGACGTCGCCGCCTCGGGCTCGTCGACGGCCGGGGTCGGCGTCTCCGTGACGGCCACCGGCTCGTCCTCGGCCTGCTCGGCCGTGGGCTGCGCCTCGGGCTCGGCCTCGGGGGCCGTCTCCTCGACGGCCGGCGTGCCCTCGGGCTCATCGGCGGCCTGAGCCGCCACCTCGGCCACCGGCTCCGTCTCCTCGGCCACCTGCACGGGCTCCGGGTCCGCCACCTCGGCGACCGGCTCCGGCTTCTCGGCCACCTGCACGGGCTCCGGGTCCGCCACCTCGGCGACCGGCTCCGGCTTCTCGGCCGTCGGCTTCGGGGCCTCCGTGACCGCGGTGGCCTGCTCTTCCGTCGTCGCGGGCGCCGTCGGTTCGGGCTCGCGGGGGCGGGACGGGTTCGGGACCGTGACGTTGTCGAAGGCCGCCGCGACCAGCTCGTGCTCCTCGTCGGTGGCCGAGCGGGGGTCGGGGACGTGGGGGGCGGGGGCCTGCGGCTTCACCGCCTCGGCCGTCGTCGCCTGCGCCTCCGCCGCCTCCGCCGTCGGCGTCGGCGTCGGCGTGGTCTCCGTCGGCGTCGGCTCCGTGGCTTCTGCCTGCGAAGGAATCCGTTCCGCACCCTCTGCCTCGGCGGTGTGTACCTTGCGTGACCGGCCGAACGCGTTCCGCAGGAGAGTGAGAATGCCCATGTGCGCAACCCTTCGCGTGAGTTGATGCCCGTCAATCCCTGGCCAGGACGGACACGTAAGGTTAGCCGCCCCACGTGGCGATCTTGGGGAGGGGGGAGCGGGCGGACGGGGGAGTGTCAATAGTGCCTTCGGCCGTGTCAGGGACGCGCCGCAGCCGCCCGCACAACACCCTTGTGGCTCCCGGGGATTCACCCCTCGTTCACTCAGCGTCCGCGCTTCCGCACATACGTACCCCTACCGTCACGCTCACACCACGGGCACGCAAGGGGAGAATCAAGGTGCGCAAGCTGCTGCCGCTGATCGGAACGCCGTCCCAGTCACATCCCGGCGGGCGATCCGCCCTGACCTGTCGTTTCCGGTGTGGTGACGCCTGCTTCCACGAGGTGCCCAACACCAGCGACAACGAGTACGTCGGCGATGTGATCGCGGGAGCGATCAACCGCCGTTCGATGATGCGGGCCGCCGCCGTCGTCACCGTCGCGGCCGCCGCCGGTACGGCCGCCGTGGGCGGGGCCCGCCCGGCGCACGCCGCACCCGCCACGGGCACCGGATCCGCGGCGACGGTGTCCAAAAAACCGTCCGCGGGCGCGCGCGGCCTGCGCTTCACGCCCGTCGCGCCGAACACCGCCGACGCGGTGACCGTCCCGGACGGCTACCGGCAGAACGTCGTCATCCGCTGGGGCGAGCCGATCCTGCGCGGGGCGCCGGCCTTCGACCCGGAGAAGCAGACCGCGGCCGCCCAGGCCGGCCAGTTCGGCTACAACAACGACTTCCTCGCGCTGCTGCCCCTCCCGGGCGAGCGCAACCGGCAGCTCCTCGTCGCGAACCACGAGTACACCGACGAGGTGCTGATGTTCCGCGGCTACGACGCCGCCAACCCGACCCGCGAGCAGGTCGAGATCGCCTGGGCCGCGCACGGCCTGTCCGCCGTCGTGGTGGAGGGCGAGCACAGGACCGGCCGGCTGGTCGCCGTGCCCCGGCACCCGCTGAACCGGCGGATCACCGCCACCACCGAGTTCCGGCTGACCGGGCCCGCCGCCGGCTCCGACCTGCTGAAGACCTCCGCCGACCCGACCGGCACCAAGGTGCTGGGCACCCTCAACAACTGCGCCGGCGGCACCACCCCCTGGGGCACGACGCTGCACGGCGAGGAGAACTTCAACCAGTACTTCGCCAACGCCGGCCGCGCGACCGACAAGCGGTACGGGCTCGGCACCGGGGCGACGGAGCGCAAGTGGGAGCGGTTCGACAAGCGCTTCGACGTCGCCCAGGAGCCCAACGAGCCGCACCGCTTCGGCTACGTCGTCGAGCTCGACCCGTACGACCCGACCTCCACGCCCCGCAAGCACACCGCGCTCGGGCGGTTCAAGCACGAGGGCGCGACGGTGCGGCTGACCGAGGACGGCCGCCCGGTGATCTACTCCGGCGACGACGAGCGGTTCGACTACTTCTACAAGTTCGTCGGCAGCAAGCGGATGAAGAAGGGCTCGTCGCGGGCGGTCCGCGAGCACAACCTGTCGCTGCTCGACGAGGGCACGCTGTACGTCGCCAAGCTCACCGGCGACTCCCCCGCGATCGAGATCGACGGGACCGGCAAGCTCCCGGGCGACGGCGAGTTCGACGGCAGCGGCGAGTGGATCCCGCTGGCCACCGCGACCGCCGACGGCGCCGTGTCGCACGTCGAGGGCATGACGGCGGAGGAGGTCTTCGTCTTCACGCGGCTCGCCGGTGACAAGGTCGGCGCGACGAAGATGGACCGGCCCGAGGACATCGAGCCCAACCCCCACACCGGCAAGGTGTACGTCGCCCTCACCAACAACTCCAACCGCGGTGTCGGGACGAACGCCAAGGCCGACGAGGCCAATCCGCGCAACGCCAACAAGCACGGCCACGTCCTGGAGCTGACCGAGCGCTGGAACCGCGCCGACAGCAAGAAGTTCGCGTGGACGCTGTTCCTCGTCGCCGGTGACCCGGACGACCCGGCGACGTACTTCGCGGGCTTCCCGAAGGACGACGTCAGCCCGATCTCCTGCCCGGACAACGTGGCCTTCGACCCGCACGGCAACCTGTGGATCTCCACGGACGGCAACCAGCTCGGCTCGCACGACGGTCTCTTCGGTGTCGCCACGCGGGGCGCGCGGCGGGGTGAGCTGAAGCAGTTCCTGACCGTGCCGGTCGGGGCGGAGACCTGCGGCCCGCTGGTGCAGGACCGGCGGGTGCTGGTGGCCGTGCAGCATCCGGGCGAGGTCAACGGCGCGAGCGTGGAGAAGCCGGCGAGCGTCTGGCCCGACGGGCCCGGCAAGCTCGTGCGGCCGGCGGTCGTGGCCGTGTGGCGGGCGGACGGCTGTGACATCGGCGTGTAACTGACGGCCGTACGTTTTCGGCAGGGGGCGGGCGGCCCGGCGTCGACGGTGTGCCGCGCGCCCCCTGCCTGTTCACCGATCCCGGTGCAGGCTCAGGTCGACCAGCAGTGCCCGGTGGTCCGTGTCGGGGAGGTCGAGGAAGCGGGCGCGGCTCGCGGAGAACTCCTCCGAGACGAGGACGTGGTCGATCTGCGTGCCGAACGTCGGGGTCGTGCGGGTGGGCCAGCTGGGCTCGCGGTGCCGGCCGGCCAGGCGGGCGGCGGAGCGCAGCCCGGTGTCGAGGACGCGGCGGAAGGCGGCGTGGTCCTGGGAGGCGTTGAAGTCGCCGGCGAGGATCAGGGGGCCGTCGTCGCGGTGGGCGTCGGCGAAGTCCCGCAGCCGCCCCAGCTCCTCCTTCCACAGGGACACCTGGCGGGGCAGCGGCGGCTTGGGGTGCGCCAGCTGGAGCCGTACGGGACGCCCGTCGACGTCGGCGACGGCGCCGGGCATGCCCATGCGGCCGGGCACGGCCGGGGCGGGCGTCAGCGGGAACCGGCTGAGGACGACCGACCCGACCGAGGTGTGCCCCGCGACGGCCCGCCGGTGCGGGTAGGCGCCGCCGAGTTCCCGCCGTACCGCCGCCTGACAGCCGTACTCGCACTCCGTCACGAACACCAGGTCCGGTTTCTCGCGGCGGACGGCGGCGATCAGGTGCTCGGTGGCCCGGCCGAACTCGACGTTGGAGGTGAGCACCCGCAGCCGTGCCACCGCCGGCCCCCGCGGCTCGCCGCCCGTGCCGTACGGCTCGATGAACCAGGCGAGCGTCCCGAGCAGGACGACGCCCCACACCAGCCCCGTCCACCAGCGGGCCATGAGGGACAGCAGCAGCCCGAGGCCGGTGGGCACGAGCAGCCACGGCAGGAACGCCAGCGCCTGCGGCACAGGTGTCGTCGCGTCGGTGTCGGCGGCCCGGCAGCCGACGACCGCGCTCACCCCGGCGAACAGCAGCCCCGCGCCCCACGCGGCGACCCGCCACCGTCGGCCGGGCACGTCAGCGGAACTCCCGGACGACCTCGATACGCCCGACGATGTGCGCGTTGAACTCATCCAGCTCCTCCGCCGGCACCCAGAGCTCCAGGATGGTCGCTCCGCCCGCCTGGCGCACCGGATACCGCTCGAGGAACGCGCTGTCGACCTCGAAGCGGGTGACGTAACCGACGCCGGAGGCCGGGACGTTCCAGTCCCGGGCGATGCGGACGGCGTAGTCCTCGTTCAGCACCGGGTAGAAGATCGGCTGCTCGGGCAGCCGCGGCGGCCACGCGGTCCAGCCGGAGGCCTCCACCAGGGCCAGTTCCTCGGGTCCGGTGGGGCGCCAGAGGGTCGTTGTGCTGCTCATGGGGGGCGACGGTATCCGGGCGGGGGCCGCGCCCGCGAAGGATTACCGGGACCCTCGCGGAGAGCCCCGGAGTTCACCTGCCGCCGTCCACCCGCTCCAGGAACTTCGCCAGGGCCGCGTTGAACTCCCGCGGCCGTTCCAGGTTCGGCATGTGGGCCGCGCCGTCGATCACGCACAGCTCGGAGTCCGGCAGGGCCGCGTGCATCGCCTCGGCGTCCGAGACCGGGGTGAACTCGTCGTCCGTGCCGACCACGACCAGCGCGGGGACGGTGACCCGGGTCAGCAGGGCCCGGTAGTCGGGGCGTTCGGCGCGGCCGAGGAGGGCCGCCGCGGCACCTTCGGGGGAGGTGGCCGTCATCATGCGGTGGACGTGGGCCTTGACGTCGTCGTCGGCGTACGGCGCGACCATCTTCTCCAGCACCTCGTCGGCGTAGCCGCGCATGCCCTCGGCCAGCAGCCGGTCGGCCGTCCGCCGCCGGGCCGCCTTGCCGGCGGGGGTCTCCGCCGTGGGGAAGGTGTCGGCGAGGACCAGGCCCCGGACGCGGTCGCCGAAACGGTCGTAGCACTCCATGGCGATCTGGCCGCCCATCGACAGCCCGGCCAGGACGAAGGTGTCCACCGCCAGCGCGTCGAGCAGCTCCCTGATGTCCTCCGCGAACCGGGACAGGGGCACGACGCCCAGGTGGACGGGGGACGCGCCGTAGCCGCGCAGATCGGGGGCGATCACCCGCCGGGTGGTGCGGAAGGCCTCGATCTGCGGGTTCCACATGCTGCGGTCGAAGGGGTGGCCGTGGACGAGGACGAGAGGAGGGCGCACGGTATCAGCGCCTTTGTCCTCGTATGCGAGGAAGGGTGCCATGTGTCGACCCTAGGGTTGGTCAACTTCTCGGTGCAATGGAATCTTTGCCCTCGGTGCAATCCCGACGGGGAGGGGACGGACACATGGGCGACTACCGGGTCATCGCCGACCGCATCGCCGCCGACATCGCCTCCGGGCGGCTCGCGCCCGGCCAGCGGCTGCCCCCGCAGCGCTGGTTCGCACGCCGGCACCGCATCGCCGCCTCCACGGCGGGGCGCGTGTACGGCGAACTCGTGCGGCGCGGGCTGGTGGTGGGCGAGGTCGGACGGGGCACCTTCGTGCGGGCGGCGCCGGACGTGCCGCGCGGGCGGGGGCTCATCGAGCGGGCCACGGCAGCGCCGGTGAACCTGGAGCTCAACTATCCTTCCGCGCCCGGCCAGTCGGAGCTGCTCGCGCCCTCCCTCGCCGCCGTGCTGCGGCCGGACGTGCTGACGGAGGCGCTGCGGCCGGCCGCCGCCACGGGGACCGCCGCCGCGCGGGAGGCGGCGGCCGCACTGCTCGCCGTGCCCGGCTGGCGCCCCGACCCGGGGCGGTTCCTCTTCACCGGCAACGCCCGCCAGGCCATCGCCGCGGCTCTGGCCTCCCTGGTCCGGGCGGGCGGCCGGGTCGGGGTGGAGGAGCTGACGTATCCGCTGGTCAAGGAGATCGCCGCCCGGCTGGGCATCACGCTGGTGCCGATCGCCTGCGACGCGGAGGGCCTCCGGCCGGACGCCCTGACCGCGGCCCACCGCACCGCCTCCCTCTCCGCGCTGTACCTCCAGCCCGCCCTGCACAACCCGACGTCGACGAGGACGAGCCAACGGCGGTCGGCCGCGCTGGCGCGCGCGGTGGAGGAACTGGACCTCCCCGTGGTCGAGGACCGCATCTGGTCCTTCCTCCGCCCCGACGACACCCCGCTCGCCGCGTACGCCCCCGGCCTCACCCATGTCGTCGACGGGCTGTCCAAGCGGGTCGCGCCCGGGCTGAGCGTCGGCTTCCTCGTCGTACCGGAGGGGCGGGCGGAGACCGTGGCGGCGGCGGTGCGGTCCGGGGGCTGGAGCGCGGGGCGGTTCGCGCTGGAGGCGGCGGTGCGGTGGATCGGGGACGGGACGGTGGGGCGGCTGGTGGCCGCGAAGCGGGAGGACGCCGCGCGGCGGCAGCGGATCCTCGCCGAGTGCCTGAGCGGCTTCACCGTACGGACCGACCCGCACGCCTACTTCGCCTGGTGGGAGCTGCCCGCGCCCTGGCGCGCGGACACCTTCACCGCCGCGGCCGCCGCCCGCGGCATCGCGGTCACCCCGGGCACCGCCTTCACCCTCGCCCCCCACCGCACCCCGAACGCCGTCCGCCTCGGCCTCGCGTCGGCGGGCGAGGAGGAACTGGGCTGGGCGTTGCGGGTGCTGGCGGGGGTGGCGCGGGAGGGGGATCGGGAAGGGCAGGGAGGGCAGTGAGGGCAGGGAGGGCAGGGAGGGTGAGGGGTTGCTCCGGGGTGAGGGGTGTTGCGACCAGCGGAGTCGGGTGGTGCGTGGGCGCGGCGTCGGCGTACGCGGTGAGGGCGCGGCGGCGGGTCGCGTGGGCGAGGTGGATCGTCGCCGCCAGCGTCAGCCCCAGGGCCACCAGCAGCCAGGACGCCGTGCGCAGAGGGGAGGTGAGGGCGTCGTAGATGGCGCCCGCGGCCGGGCGGTGGGCCGGGTCGGGCAGGTCCGTGAGGGTGAGGCGGCGGCCGACGGCCACCGCGAGGACGAGGAGGGCGCCGCCCAGCGCCGTGCCGAGGGCCGTCGCGATGAGGGCGCGGCGGCGGCAGGCGGCGACGGCGATCCCGGTGACCGCGAGGGCGACGGCCGCGAGGGGCAGCCAGAACGCGGCGATGTCGAGCACGTGGTAGCCCTTGCGGAGGGTGGCCAGATCGGCGGCCGGCAGCAGCGCGACCCGCGCGTGCGTGACCGGGACCCGGTGGGCGAACGGCATGTTCTCCGCTGCGAATTGATGCCGGACGCTGGCGGCGACGGGCGCCAGGTCCACGGTGACCGCGCGGTCGCGGTCGTCGTGCAGCGCCGTCATGACGGCGGTGTGCGCGGCCTCGTTGCCCGCGTTCCAGGCCGCCCGGTAGGCGCGGGTCGCGGTGAACGAGCGGACCGCGTCCCGCACGTACGGGTCCATGCCGTGCAGCGCGGGCGTGCGGCGCACTATGTCGTCGCCGACCGTGTCCGCCACCGCGGCCTGCACGGCCGGGTCGGAGGCCAGCGGCGCCATCGTGGTGACGTAACGGCCGGTGTCGGTGAGGCCGTACGCCGCCCAGGCCGCCAGCGTGCCGAAGGGCAGCAGGAGGCAGGACAGGGCT
>NZ_BQUN01000050.1:0-28718 GCF_026008495.1 Streptomyces sp. A012304 | reverse complement strand
TCGCGGGGCAGGGGGGGGGGGGGGGGGGGGGGGAGCCGTGGTCGGCCATCCGGGTGGTCACGGAGGGTCACCGTCCCCGCCCCCGCCCGGAGCTGGGCATTCCGCTCTCAGGCGGCTCTCCGGTGGAGGGTTCACCCGAACGGGTGTCTCATGGATGAGTGGAGGGATGAGGGATGGCGTGGGCCCCGGCGAGCGATCGCCGGGGCCCACGCGCGCCCACAGCCGGCGCGCGCCGGCTGTGGGGTGTCGCGCCTACCGGACTCGGTGTCCGGCCGCGTCCTCGTGCGTGTAGTAGCGGTAGAAGGCGACCGCGAAGACGCCCGCCCCGACCACCACCCCCTGGCCCGCGGAGTACAGCACGCTCGACCCGCTCTGGTTGACCAGGAAACCGATCGCGCAGCCGGTGAACGCCGCCCACAGCAGGGCGTGCCTCTCGCGCTTCAGCCGCGGCGCCACGGCCCGCACGGCGACGTACAGCACCGCGAACACCAGCGCGGTCACGAAGCCGAACAGGATGTTCCAGCCGGTGATGGGCCCGCCGGAGCGGCGGTTGGCCGCGGCCCAGTAGCCGTAGACCAGCCCGAGCACCACGGGCAGCGCCCACGTCGCGATCCGGTGGGCGCGCGGGCCGAAGACATCGGGTGTCGGGGAAGGGGTCGGGGTCCGTGCGCCCGGCGCGGGTGACACGGGTGCCGCGTGTGCCATGACAGCACTCCTCTCTCTCCTCGCCCCCGCCTACCAGGGCACACCTGGGCAGGGCCGGTGGCAAGTCGGCTGCCGGGAACCACCCGGCCGCCCGGATGCGGCGCCCGCCGCCGCGTGCTTCGCTGAAGCGGTGAGCGACCGAGGGCGCCGGGGGCTGCTCGACCGCTACCCGCGCGCGGCGCGCCGGGACGTCCTGCAACGCCACCAGCTCCTGCGGATCCGCGGCCGCAGCGTCACCTGGCTGGTGCCGCTGGTGATGCTCGTCGCGATCGCCCTCGCCGACTTCCACACCACCGGCGACTTCCGGATCGTCTCCTGGTGCGTGTTCGTCTCCGCGATCGCCTCCGCGCTGTGCGGGGTGTGGACGACGGCCCTGTTCGCGGTGCTCGCGCTCGTCACGTACGTCGCGACGGACGCCGCCTGGCCGGACCAGTACCGGGCGGGCCCGGCCGACTTCGTGCTCGTCCTCGTCGGCGGTGTCCTGTCCGTCGTCGCCGCGGACCTGCGGGTGCGCGGCGAGCGGCGGATGCTGCACATGCGGCACATCGCGGAGACCACGCGCCGGACCGTGCTGCGCCCGCTGCCGCCGGGCTGGGGCGGCCTCGACCACGCGGCCGTGTACCTCGCCGCCGACGCCGACGCCCGCGTGGGCGGCGACTTCTACGACATCCAGCCCGGCCCGCACGGCACCCGCGTCCTCCTGGGGGACGTCCAGGGCAAGGGCCTGGGCGCGGTGGAGGCGGCGGCCGCGCTGCTCGGCACCTTCCGGGAGGCCGCGTACCACGAGGCGGACCTCGCGACCGTCGCCGGCCGGCTGGAGACCCGGATGCGGCGCCACCGCGGGCACACCGTCGCCCTCGGACGGGACGACGGCGACCGGTTCGCCACCGCCGTCCTGCTCGGCTTCCCCGAGGGGCGGCGCGGGGCGGTGGACGTCGTCGGCTTCGGCCACGAGCCGCCGCTCGCCGTCGGACCGGCCGGCGTACGGCCGCTGCCGCACGGCGACGGGCTCCCCCTCGGCCTCGGGGACCTCGCCGCCGACGGCCCCCCGCCGGTGCTGCGCGCCCCGCTGGCGCCCGACGAGACGCTGCTGCTCGTCACCGACGGCGTCACCGAGGCCCGCGACCGAGCGGGCGCCTTCTACCCGCTCGCCGACGACCTCGCGCGGGCCGTCGCCCGCGACCCGCGCACCGCCGACCCCGACCGTCTCGTCGCCTACGTCCGCGACCGCACCCTGCGCCACTGCGGCGGCCACCTCGCGGACGACACCACGGTCTTCGCGGTCCGGCCGACGGCGGCGGAGGCCGACGAAGGCCCCGTACGGGGACGTTTGCGTTCCTGAGGCCTACCTCCGCGGCGGCAGCGGTTACGGTGCTGAGGTAATTGATCGACAGGGGGGAGGGGACGATGCCCGGAACCGTGCTGCTGCTCGCGGCCTCACCCGGGGGCAAGGGGTGCCTGGTGGACGCGGCCTCGGTGCTCCCCGTGCTCGCGGCCGTGCCGCCCGCGGTGCTGGCCGGCACCGAGACCGCGAACGTCGTCGAACTCGCCGATCCGCTGGAGCCGCAGGCCGTCCTCACCCGGCTGCGGGCCGCCGCGGCCGCGCCCGGGCCGCTGACGCTGTTCGTCACCGGCCAGCTCCAGCTCGACCGCCGTCAGCGGCTGCCGCACCTCGCGCTGGCCCGTACGACGCCGGCGACCGTCCGCTACACGGCGTTCCCCTGGCACTGGTTCCGGGAGGAGCTGCGGCTGCGGGCCGCCGGGTCGACGACGGTACTGCTCGATCTGCACGCGGACGCGGAGACCTGGGGGTGGCTGCGGGGCAGGGTCCTGGACTGCGGTCCGACGGCCGCCGTGCACGGGCGGATCGCGCCGCCGCGAGGGCGTCGCAGGGTGGCCGCGCCGACGTACATGCGGGCGGTCGCGACGGTCCTGCGCAGCGGTGGGCGGCCCGAGCCGGAACAACTGCACCAGATGGCGCTGGCCCGGATCGCGGGGGAGGGCGAGACGGGTGACGCCGTCCTGTCCACGGGTCCACACCCGTACCCACGCCAGGAACCACTCCCCACGTCCCCGCTGCCGCCCCGGGAGCCCCGGACCGCTTCCCCGGCGGGGACTCGGGAAGGTCTGGCCGGGTCTCCGTCGGCGTCCCAGGAGAATCCGGCCGGTCCCCCGGCGGCGGCCCCTCGGCCGGTGTCGGAGGGTTCCCCGGTGGGGGCTCCCCGGCCCGCCCCGGCCGGTCCCCCGGTGGCGGCTTCCGGGGAGGCGCCGCCAGGTGACCCGCACGTGTCGTCGTCAGGTGACCCGCACGCCGCCATCAGTACCGCTGTGCAGTCCGGTGACCATTCCAGCGCGGATGCTCTCGCCGCTCGGCTGGAGGAGGCTGCCGTGGCCGCGCACGGGGCCGGGTCGGAGCAGGCGCTGCACTGGACCGAGGTGCGGGCCGACCTGGCGATGCTCGCGGGCGACGCCGAGCGCAGCTGCCGTACCTGGATGGCGGTGGCCGCCTCGCGGCTGGCCGTCGGGCAGGCGGCCGACGCGCCGGCCGTGGAGGCGGCCGTGGACCGGGCCCACCACCAGTGGGGCCGGATCACCGACGCGGCCCGTGCCCGGGACCTCGGTCCGGCCCTGGCCGATCTGCGCGGCCGGGTGCCGGGCCGCCGCGAGGGCGCCCTGGACCACGTCCGGCAGCAGCTGCGGCAGCTCCAGACCCACGGCTAGCCGGCCCGAGGCGGAGCGGCCACCGGCGGTGACGGGGGGAGTGGCCGCCGGTGGCCGCTGCTCGGGGTGGCTCGGTCAGAGCTCGGTGTCAGAGCGCGGTGCTCGGGTTGAACGAGGGGATGGCGTTCGGCACGGCCGCGTTCACGCTGTCCTTGGCCCGGGTCAGGGTGGTCTTGAAGTGGTTGCCGTAGTCCTGGAGGGGGAAGTTGGCGCCCTCCCCGGGGATCCAGTTCCAGTCCTTGTTCCACAGGGCGTTGAAGGCCGTGGGGTTGCTGGCCCTGAGCTTGTCCATGGCGACCAGGGTCGGGCGGTCCCAGCCGCCGTCGGCCCAGGCTTCCGCCTGCTCGCCGGTCTTGGCGAAGCGCATCGCGTGGGTCGTCCAGCCGTCCAGGTGGTAGACGATCTTGGCGCGGTTGCCGGACCGCTCGATCGAGCCGAACTTCTTGGTGCTGTAGCCGCCGTGCGCGGAGACGGACACGTAGGAGGGCGCCTCGCTGCCGCGCTTCTGCCAGACGACGACGGCCTCCCAGTCGTGGGTGTGGCCGCCGATGGGCCCCTGGTCCTTCTCGAAGTACAGGGCGTACACGTACGCGCACCAGGTCGGGTCGCACGCGGAGCGGACGTAGGTGTTGGCGCGGCCCATGTACCGGCAGTCGCCGCCGTAGTCGCCGACCGGCCGCAGGCCGCCGTTGAGCCATCCGCTCGGGTCGACGGCGGACGACGGGTAGCAGCCGTCGTGGTCGTAGTCGAAGTACGGCTGGTACTTGTCCTGGAAGGCGGAGGCCTGCCAGGGCAGCGGGGCGGGGGCGGCGGCGAGGGCGCTGCCCGCCAGGCCGACGGTGAGGGCGGCGGCGGTGCCGGCCACGACCGTGGCCTTGCCGAGGCGGGACATCGTTCTGCGCATGACTGCCTGGGGCATGGGACTGTTCTCCGGTGGCTGCGAGTGCGGGACGGTGCGCCACCGAGACTGGCACTCACCGGGTTGATCGACACCCCCTTTCACCAGGGGAATCAATCAATTCGCCGCGGTTTCGCCGTTCGGACACGCTGTACCCGCCCGTCATCCACGCTCCGTATGAAGGCAGTCGTCGGGCCGGGCGCCGGACGTTCCGTCGGCGCTGGACGGGTGGGCGGGGGCGGCGTGGGCGGGGACCGCGTTGGCCGCGGTGACGAGGGCCGCTATGGCGACGACGGCGGCGGCGAGGGCTCTGGCGTACCGACGGGAAGAGTGTCCGCAGGGTGCGGATGCGCGACCGGGCACGGCAACCTCACAAACGTCGGCGACTTCGGCGGACAAAAAGCGACTTCTGCCACGGCTGCTGGCGTCAACCGTGTATTAAGCGTTGTTAATTCGATGTTTAACTTAGGGGTTGCGCGAGCCGAACGGCAAGGGCCCCAAGGGGAGTTGGGGTGGGTCGGGGCGTGGGAGAGCGGGACGAGCCGGAGGTCATCGGGCGCCGGGTGCAGCGGCTGCGGACCGAACGCGGCCTGACCCAGCGGCAGTTGGCCGAACCGACGTACACCCCCGCCTACGTCTCCACCCTGGAGGCCGGCCGGGTGCGGCCCTCCGACGAGGCGCTCAAACACATCGCGCGGCGCCTCGGTGTGGACTTCGAGGAGCTGGCCACCGGCCGCTCCGCCCGCCTGGTCACCGACCTCAGGCTGCGCCTCACCGAGGCCCGGCGCGTCCTCGCCACCGGTCAGGCGCGGGACGCGGCACACCAGTACGCGCGGCTCCTCGCGGAGGCCGAGGAACACGGGCTCGTCGAGGAGGAGGCCACCGCCCTGCTCGGCCTCGGGGAGTGCGGCCTGGAGACCGGTGACCTGGAGACGGCCCGCCGCCACTTCGAGCGCGCCGAGTCCTGCCTCGCGAACACCCCGCTCACCGCCCGCGTCCCCGCCCTGCGCGGACGAGCCGTGTCCCACTACCTCGCGGGTGAACTCCGCTACGCCGTCTACCTGCTGGAATCCACCCTCGACGAACTCAACCGGGGCGGCCTGCACGACCCCGACGCGCTGCTCATCCTGTACGCCTCCGTCATCGGCCCCTACATGGACATGGGCGCCCAGGCCCGCGCCGCCCAGGCCGCCGAGTTCGCCCTCGCCCTCGCGCCCCAGGTCCAGGACCCCGCCCTGGTCGCCCGGATGCACCGCTCCGTCGCCCGCACCCTCCTCGCCGAGGGCCGCCTCGCGGAGGCCGACACCTCCCTCGCCAAGGCCGCCGAGCTCTACCGTCAGCTCCAGCTGCGCACCGAACTCGCCAACTGCCACTGGATGCGCGGCTACGTCTACGCCCAGAACGGCCAACTGGAGCACGCCGAGGCCGAGTTGAGGCAGGCGCAGCAGATGCTCGCCGACCGGAGCGCCACCCTCTACAGCAGCCAGGTCGCCGTCGAACTGGCCGACGTCCTGCACCGCAGGGGAAAGTCCGCCCAGGCCGCGGAACTGTTGCACGGCGTGCTCGGCGACCTCTCCCCGGAGCGCGGCGCCGTGCACTCCGCCGGCGCCCACCGGCTCCTGGGCATCATCGCCGAGGACACCCGCGACACCGAGGCCGCCGAGGAGCACTACGTCCGTGCCCTCAGTCTCCTGGAGCGCGCCGGCGCCGCCGGAGACCTCGCCGACCTGTGCCGCCTCCTCGGTGACCTGCTGCGCCGCACGGGCCGCGTGGAGGCCGCCCTCGACGCCTACCGCACGGGCCTCGCCCCCCGCACCGCCCCGGGCACCACCACCCTCGGCCCGGCCCCCGCCCAGCCGCCGCTCTAGCACCGGACCGCCCGGCGGCATCTCCGGCACCGGACAGCCCAGCGGCCCCTCTGGCACCGGTGGCCTCCCGGCCGCGCCCTTCGCCGTCGCGACCGTCGTCTCCGTCCTGGCGGGCCGGTTTTCGCGGCAGGGCCGGGGTACCCGTCCGGCGACGGAAGGCGGGAGCGGGGGGCGGCGCGGAGGTGGTCGCCGTGGGCGATCGGAACCGGGACCGGGTCGCCGACGTGATCGCCCGGGAGGTGCGCGGCGTCGAACCCGGTGACGTGCCGGAGCGGCTGTGCGCTGCGGCGGTGCGGCTGCTGCCGGTGAGCGGCGCGAGCGTGTCGCTGTGCGGCGAGGGGATGCCCGTACCGCTGAGCGCGAGCGGTACGCGGGCCGCGTACCTCATGGAGGTGCAGGCCACTCTGGGCGACGGGCCCTGTGTGCGGGCGGCGGAGACCGGGACGCCCGTCTTCGCCTGCGACCTCACGGCCGGCCAGGACGTCTCGCGCTGGCCGGTGTACGCGCAGGAGGCGGCGGCCGCGGGGATCGGGGCGGTGTACGCGCTGCCGCTCGGCGACGCCGCGATGTGCGTGGGCACCCTCGACCTCTACCGGGACGCCCCCGGCGAACTGGCCGACGACGAGGTGCGGACGGCGCACCTGGTGGCCGACGTCCTGACGGCGGCCCTGGTCGCCCTGCCGCGCGGCGAGGAGGCCGGCCGGCGCGGCGACGGGCTGTGGCTGAGCCCGCTGGCCACCGACCACGACGAGGTGTACCAGGCGATCGGCATGGTCATGGCCCAGCGCGGCGTCGCGTCCGACGAGGCGCTGTCCCTGCTGCGCGCCCACGCCTTCGCCCACGGCCGCACGGTCCTGGACGTGGCCCACGAGGTCGTCTCCCGCAGAACCCGCTTCGACCCGGACTGAACACCGTTCACCGGTGAGGCGGGCTCACACCTGCACCCGCCCCCTCTTGCGCACCTCCGCCAGCCGCTGCACCCCCAGCTGCACCGCCGCCTGCGTGGCCTCGTTCGGCACCTCGTTCACCCCGCCGTTGGTCAACGCGAACGTGTCCTGCCCCGCCCGCACGACGGCCACGTCGAGCGCGAGGACCAGCGGATCCCCTTCCGTGTCCCAGTCGGTCAGCGTCACCCGCAGCCCCTGCCGCGCATCCCCCACCTCGGGCAGCGGCAACTCGCTGACCTGCGCGTCCAGCACCAGGTCGTCGGGCCCCTTCGCCGTGAACCGCGCGCACTCGCGCGGCAGCGTCCGCAGCCAGGCCAGTACCCGGTCCACGTCCTTCGGCCGCCGGTCGGTGAGCTGGTAGCGCAGTTGCGCCCCGGTGACCGCGTCGTCGAGGGCGACGACCGCGAGGGCGGGTGCGCCGAGCAGCTCGTCGGCGTACAGCCCGTCGAGCAGCTTCCGGCAGTCGGCGGTCGGCGTGGTCGCCTTGAGCATGCCGTCCCGCCAGGTGGCGGCGCCCCGCGTCGGGGTCCAGGGCTCGCCGAGGTCGGTGTCGGTGATGAGGGCGGCCTGCGCCTGCGCGTCGGTGAGGCCGGGAGTGGCGACGGGTGCGGCGGGCCGGGACGACGACGGCGGCACGGTCGGCAGGGCGGGCCGCGCGGTCGGCGGATGCTCCAGTCCGAGCGTGGCGCAGCCGGGGACGAGGGCGAGCAGCCCGGCGACCCCGGCGGCGAGGACGGCGGAGCCGAGGGGGGTACGGCGGGTCATCGGGGATGCCTCCCGGGGTGCCGGTGCGGGTGCCTGCTTCTCACGGCACCACCACCCCCGGAGCCCCACCAGCGCGACGGTCCGTCCGGGTTACCCACGCTGATACACCCGGGTGGCCCCCGCGGTGTCTGTGTCACCCGCACCCCCCGTGCGCCCGGACGGCTGCCGGAAAAGCGGTCGTCCGCGTCTCCCGCCCCCTGCTACGGTCCCCGCATGCAGCGCGCCCATGTGTTCCGTACGACGACGCCGGAGAGTGTCCCGGCGCGCTGACCGATGGACCGCAGGTCCGAAGCCCCGGGGCGAGTGCCCCGGGGCTTCGTCGTTCCCGCAGGTTCCTCGCCCCTCCCCGAGCGAGGGAGCCCCCCATGAACGACCACCTGCCCGACCACCGCCGCCTCGGCCGTGAGCTCGACCTGTTCGACACCGACCCGCTGATGGGCGCCGGGCTGCCGTACTGGCTGCCCGACGGGGCCGTCGTACGGCACACCCTGGAGGAGTACGTCCGGGAGGCCGAGCGCGCCGCCGGCTACCGGCACGTGTACTCGCCGGTCCTCGGCAAACGCGACCTGTACGAGATCTCCGGCCACTGGGACCACTACCGCGACGACATGTTCCCGCCGATGGACCTGGGCGCGGAGCAGGTGGTGCTGCGCCCCAGCCTCTGCCCCCACCACGCGGTCATCTACCGCTCCCGCTCCCACAGCTACCGTGAACTGCCGTTGCGGATCGCGGAGCTGGGCGGCATGTACCGTGCCGAGCTGTCCGGCGTGCTCGGCGGGCTGACCCGCGTACGGGCCATCAACCTCAACGACGCGCACATCTTCTGCACCCTGGAGCAGGTGGCGGAGGAGGCCCGCGCCGCGCTGGACCTCATCGCCCGCGCCTACGCCGACCTCGGCATCCGCGCGGCCCGCTACCGGCTCTCCCTCCCGGGCGAGGGCGGCAAGTACGTGGCCGATCCCCGACTGTGGCGCCGGGCGACCGCGCTGCTCAGGGAGGTGCTCGACGCGGCCGGCCTGGACTACGACGCCGTCGAGGGCGAGGCCGCCTTCTACGGCCCCAAGATCGACGTGCAGATCACCGACCCGGCGGGCCGCGAGGCCACCCTCTCCACCGTCCAGATCGACTTCCACCAGCCGGAACGCTTCGACCTGCACTACATCGGCGCCGACGGCGCGAAGCACCGGCCGGTCATGGTGCACCGCAGCGTCATCGGCAGTGTGGAGAGGGCGGTCGCGCACCTCGTCGAGGAGCACCGCGGCGCCTTCCCGGCGTGGCTGGCGCCCGTGCAGCTGGCGGTGCTCCCGGTGTCGGAGGCGCAGGAGGAACAGGCGCACGCCGTCGTCCGGCAGGCGGTGGCGCGCGGGCTGCGGGCGCAGGTGTCCGGCCCCGGCGACGGCACCCTCGGCGCCCGCATCCGCGCGGCGCGCCTCGTGCCGTACCAGGCGGTGATCGGGGAGCGGGAGGCCGGCGCCGGGCTGGCCGCCGTACGGCTGCGCGACGGCGCGCGGCCGGGAGCGGTGCCGGTGGCGGAGCTGCTCGGCCGGATCGCCGCCCGGGTCGCCGATCGCGGCGCCGACCTCTGGGCGGCTGCGTAAGGTCACTGACGTACCGTCGTGAAGCTGACGTGCCCGGGTGCGCCGACGTACCCCGTGCCCGGGTGCGCCGACGTATCCGTTGTGAGAGGAGCGCGCCGTGACCGCTCGGCCCATCCCGGTGATCATCGACTGCGACACGGGTGTCGACGACGCCCTGGCCCTGCTGTTCGCCGTACGGCATCCCGGTCTCGACGTGCGCGCGGTGACCTGCGTGGCCGGGAACACCGATGTCGACGGCGTCGTCCGCAACACGCTGACGGTGCTGGAAACGGCGGGCGCGGGTGACATCCCGGTGGCCCGGGGCGCCGAACGGCCGCTGATCGAGCCGGTGCGGGTGGCCCGGCATGTGCACGGACTGGACGGGATGGGCGACCTCGGGCTGCCGGCGCCGACCCGGGTCCCGGTCGACGTGGACGCGGTGACTCTGCTGCGGCGCGAGATCCTCGCCTCGCCGCGCCCGGTGACCCTGATACCCATCGCGCCCCTGACGAACATCGCGCTGCTCCTGCGCACCCATCCCGAGGTGGTGCGCAACATCGAGCGGATCGTGTTCATGGGCGGCGCGGTGGCGTCCGGGAACGCCACACCGGTCGCGGAGTTCAACGTGTGGCACGACCCGGAGGCCGCCGCGATCCTCCTCACCGCCGGCGTCCCGATCACCATGTACGGCCTGGACGTGTTCCGGCAGGTCCTGGTCCCGGCGGCGGACGTGCAACGGCTGCGCGCGAGCTCCGAGCCCCGGCTGCGGCTGGCCGGCGATCTCCTCGCCCACCGCGATCCGGCCACCTCCGGCGACCCCACCCCCACGGGCGGCCTCGGTGACGCGGGCGCGGTCTGCGCGGTCGTCGATCCGGGAGGCCTGACCACCGAGCGCCTCCCGGTCGAGGTCTCCCTCGGCGAGGGGCCCACGCGCGGCCAGACCGTCGTCGACCGTCGTCCCCGCCCCGGCGAGTCCGAGATCCACGACGGCGTCCGCGAACAGCCGCTGCTGGACGTGGCGCTGGGTGTCGACGTGGAGCGCTACGTGAACCTGTGGCTGACGACCGTCGAGAAGCCGTAGCTCCCTGACGGGTTACGGAGCCGACGCCGGCCGGTTTCCCACGGCCCGGCCGGCGTCGAGTCATCGGGTTCCCCCGGGCGTGCCCGCCGACGGGTCGCCTCGGGGCCCCCGGGCGTGCCCGCTAGCGGGTCGCCCTGCGCCGCCGCGTCGCCAGGACGATCGCCGCGCCGCCCGCCAGCAGCGCCGCGGCGCCGCCGACGATCACGCCGGTGTTGCCGTTGGCGCCGGTCTCCGCGAGGTCGCCGCCCCCGCCGTCGGGCGTGGGCGCCGGCGGGGTGGTGGACTGCGAGGCGCTCGGCGTCGGGGTGGACGTCGAGGGCGGCTCGGACGGGCTCTCCGAGGGGCTCGTGGGCGGGGTCTCGGAGGCCGGGACCGACGGCGACTCGCTCACCGGCGGCTCGGACGGAGGCGTCGACGGCGGGGTGGACGGAGGCGTGGACGGCGGCGTCGACGGCGGCTGCTCGACGGTCGTGCAGTCCTTCTTGCCGCCGTTCCAGGCAGCGATCAGCTTGTCCTTGATGACCGGGCGGTCCGGGCCCTTGGGCAGCTCGCCGTGGACGAAGCCGTCCTGCGCGTCGAGCTTGCCGTCGAACTTCACCGCGCCCCGGTAGAGGTCGATCTGCGCGTAGCAGCCCGCGTCCGGCACGGCGATGTCGAGCGTCGCGGTCTGACCCGGCTTGACCGTCACCGTGTCGAAGTCGACGAAGACCTGCTCGCCGGAGGTCCTGAAGTCCGCGCCGTGGGCCAGGTAGGAGGCCAGGGAGGCAGTGCAGGTGGTGGCCTTGTCGGCGGCGCGGACGGTGATGTGGACCTTGCCGTCGTCGGTCGGCCTGAGGCTCTGGTCGTCGACGCGGACGGAGTCGAAGAAGTTCTTGCCGTCGAGCGAGAACTGGCAGCGGTCGGTCTCCGTCTCCGTGCCCGCGCCCGTCCCCGGCTGGTACTGGCCTCCCGACTTCCAGCCGTCGCCGCCGGGCGCCCCGGTGCCGGCCCAGGCACCGGTGGCGGCGGCGACGGACGCCGTGCACAGGGCGAGCGACGCGACGCCCGTCCCCAGCAGGCGTCGCGCGGTGACACGTCTCGCTATGGACATGCGAATCCCATCTTTGGCGAATGCCGGAACTGATTGGTCAGATCAGGAAAGCAGCAGAGACACCGAGCCCGTCCGACACACGGGTCGACACCCGGGCCACGGCGTGGGGCCCATCGTGATCGGCCTGATAGAGCGCTGTCAACTTGCCTCAAACCTCGGTGAGTTCAAGATTCCGTCACGAAATCCCCATGTGCGGAGTGATTCACTCCGAGGGGCGCGCATGTTGCCCTTCCCGGCAAAGTGGACAGTCTTCCGACCGTGACTGATTTCTCCCCGCACCGTCCCGACTGGTGGCGCCAGGCCGTCGTCTACCAGGTGTACCCGCGCAGCTTCGCCGACGCCGACGGCGACGGACTCGGCGACCTGCGCGGCGTCACCGAGCGCCTCGGCCACCTGGCCGCCCTCGGCGTCGACGCGCTCTGGCTCAGCCCGTTCTACCCGTCCGAACTGGCCGACGGCGGCTACGACGTCATCGACCACCGGGACGTCGACCCGCGCCTGGGCACCCTGGACGACTTCGACTCCATGGTCGCCGAGGCCCACCGGCTCGGCCTGAAGGTCATCGTCGACATCGTCCCCAACCACACCTCCCACCGGCACGTCTGGTTCCAGGAGGCCCTCGCCGCCGGTCCCGGCTCCCCGGCCCGCGCCCGCTACGTCTTCCGCGACGGACGCGGCCCGCAGGGCGAACTCCCGCCCACCGACTGGCAGTCCGTCTTCGGCGGCAGCGCCTGGCAGCGCGTCCCCGACGGCCAGTGGTACCTGCACCTCTTCGCCGTCGAGCAGCCCGACCTGAACTGGGACCACGAGGAGGTCCACGAGGACTTCCGCACCACCCTGCGCTTCTGGTCCGACCGGGGCGTCGACGGCTTCCGCGTGGACGTCGCCCACGCCCTCGCCAAGGACCTCCGCGACCCCCTGCGCGACCTCGGCTCCCCCGAACTCAGCGACGAGGAAGCCCTGCTCGTCATGGAGCCGGGCACCCACCCCTTCTACGACCGCGACGAGGTCCACGCCGTCTACCGCGACTGGCGCCGCGTCCTCGACTCCTACACCCCGCCCCGCACGGCGGTCGCCGAGGCCTGGGTCCCGGGCGCCCGCCGCGCCCTGTACGCCCGCCCCGACGAACTCGACCAGGCCTTCAACTTCGAGTACCTGCAAGCCCCTTGGGACGCCGACGCGCTCCGCGTGGTCATCGCCGACTCGCTCGCCCAGGCCCGGGCGGTGGGCGCCTCCGCCACCTGGGTGCTCTCCAACCACGACGTCGTCCGCCACGCCTCGCGCCTGATGCTGCCGCCCGGCACCGACGTCGACGCCTGGCTGCTCTCCGACGGCCACGCCCCGCCCGTCGACGAGGAGGCCGGCCTGCGCCGCGCCCGCGCCGCCGCCCTGCTGATGCTCGCGCTGCCGGGATCGTCCTACGTCTACCAGGGCGAGGAACTCGGCCTGCCCGAGGTCGCCGACCTGCCCGTCGAGGTCCTCCAGGACCCCTTGTGGGAGCAGACCGGCCGCCTCCGCAAGGGCCGCGACGGCTGCCGGGTGCCGCTGCCCTGGACGACCACGGGACCGTCGTACGGCTTCGGCGCGGCCGGCGCGTGGCTGCCGCAGCCGCCGTCCTTCGCGCGGTACGCCGTCGAGGCGCAGGACGGCACGGACGGTTCCACCCTGGAGCTCTACCGCACGGCCCTGCGCCTGCGCCGCAAGCTCCTCGCCGGCGAGGAGCTGACCTGGACGCCCGGCACGCCACCCGGCGTCCTGTCGTTCACCCGCACCGAGGACTGGCGCTGCCTGACCAACCTGTCCCCCCGGCCGGTCCCCCTGCCACCCGGGGAGATCCTGCTCGGCAGCGCGCCCCTGACGGACGACGGACTGCTCGGCCCGGACACGACGGTGTGGCTGGGCTGACCGGGAATCCCGCCGGCTCAGCCCGCCGGCGGGGGTGCCGGGGCCGGGGTCACGCCGCCGCCGCCCACCACGGACGCGGCGTCGATGTCCACCGGGGTGGAGGTGGCGGTCGGCGGCGGCGTCAGCACGATCATCGGCTCGCCCACGTTCGGCGGCGGCGGCGTCATGTCGGAACTCGGCAGCTTGGGCGGGGTGGTCTGCTTGAAGAGCGTCTGGTCGTAGTCGACCAGGTTGGTCTTCTCCATCACCGTGATGTGGTCGAGAACGGTGTCGTTGGCCTGGTCGGCCAGCGCGCGCACCAGACCGTTCTTCGTGGTGGACCGCACCTTGGCCACCGTGTTGAAGATCGAGCCGTGCGTCATGCGCAGGATGTTCGCGAACTCGATGTCGAACTGCTGGCCCTGCGCCGCCTGGAGCGTGTTGACGAACCCGATCTGCTGCGGGCTGGCCACGTTCGGCAGGGTGATGTTCAGCATCGGCGCGATCTTGCGGCAGGTGGTGTCCAGGGCCGCGTGCCCGTCGATGAGGTGCTCACTCGCGGTCTTGACCGCCGGGCTCTGCCCCTTCTGCAGGCCGATGAAGCCCACCGGGTACTCCCACAGGCCGGCCGCCCGCACCGCCACCACGAATGCTCTGTCGGACTCGGTCAGCGGCCCCCACTGCGTGTTGGCGATGATCCTGTCACCGGACGTGGAGACGGTCTCCAGGCCCAGCATGGACGGATAGGCGAGAGCGGCGAGGGTCAAGCTGAGAGCGCCACCCACGAAGGCCGTACCCACCACGTTCCGCGAAAAGCGCACCGTTCCTCCTGCCCGGTCGGGGTCATCCGCCAGTCGTGCGTCGTGCTCGGCGGGATCGGACACACAGGAGTACGTAAGGAAGGCCGGGAGTACTCACCGGTTCGCACGAGAACTTCCGGAGGAACACCGAAGGCGGTGCGCGAGGTGGGGTCGTCCCACCTCGCGCACCGCCTCGCGGATGTGCGGCCTGCTCAGTCGGTGCCGGACTCCATCGCCGCGCGGTCCAGCATCGTCTCCTCGTCCGTGGCCGCGCCACGCGAGGCGATCGCCTCGGCGCCGCCCGCGTCCATGGCGCCGATCAGACCAGTCGCGGCGGCCTGCGCTGCGCCGATCAGCTGCGGGTGCCCGGTGCCGACCAGGCCCAGACCGGCGTACTGCTCCAGCCGCGCCCGCGAGTCGGCGATGTCCAGGTTCCGCATGGTCAGCTGGCCGATCCGGTCGGTCGGGCCGAACGCGGAGTCCTCGGTCCGCTCCATGGAGAGCTTGTCCGGGTGGTAGCTGAACGCCGGGCCGCGGGTGTCGAGGATCGAGTAGTCCTCGCCGCGCCGCAGCCGCAGGGTGACCTCGCCGGTGACGGCGGCACCGACCCAGCGCTGGAGCGACTCCCGCACCATCAGCGCCTGCGGGTCCAGCCAGCGGCCCTCGTAGAGCAGCCGGCCGAGACGGCGGCCCTCGGTGTGGTACGCGGCCACGGTGTCCTCGTTGTGGATCGCGTTGACCAGGCGCTCGTAGGCGATGTGCAGCAGCGCCATGCCGGGCGCCTCGTAGATGCCGCGGCTCTTCGCCTCGATGATCCGGTTCTCGATCTGGTCGGACATGCCGAGCCCGTGCCGGCCGCCGATCGCGTTGGCCTCCATGACGAGGTCGACCGGGGTGGCGAACTCCTTGCCGTTGACCGTGACCGGACGGCCCTGGTCGAACCCGACCGTCACGTCCTCGGTGTCGATCTCCACCGACGGGTCCCAGAACCGCACACCCATGATCGGCTCGACGGTCTCGATGCCGGTGTCGAGGTGCTCCAGCGTCTTGGCCTCGTGGGTGGCGCCCCAGATGTTGGCGTCCGTGGAGTACGCCTTCTCGGTGGAGTCGCGGTACGGCAGCCCGTGCGCGAGCAGCCACTCCGACATCTCCTTGCGGCCGCCCAGTTCGCTGACGAAGTCGGCGTCCAGCCAGGGCTTGTAGATGCGCAGGTGCGGGTTGGCGAGCAGACCGTAGCGGTAGAACCGCTCGATGTCGTTGCCCTTGAAGGTGGAGCCGTCGCCCCAGATCTGCACGCCGTCCTCGAGCATCGCGCGCACCAGCAGCGTGCCGGTCACGGCCCGGCCGAGCGGCGTGGTGTTGAAGTACGGACGCCCGCCCGACCTGATGTGGAAGGCACCGCACGCCAGCGCGGCGAGTCCTTCCTCGACCAGCGCGGAGCGGCAGTCGACGAGCCGCGTGATCTCGGCGCCGTACGCGGAGGCACGGCCGGGGACGGAGGCGATGTCGGGCTCGTCGTACTGCCCGATGTCGGCGGTGTACGTGCACGGGACGGCGCCCTTGTCGCGCATCCAGGCGACGGCGACGGAGGTGTCGAGCCCGCCGGAGAAGGCGATGCCGACGCGCTCGCCGGTGGGGAGGGAGGTGAGTACCTTAGACACAGAAATATTATGCATTGCTTCGCATGGTCATGCAACCGGGGCCGGTGTGAGCCGGCTCTCCCGCCCTCGCGGACGGTCGTGCCGGCCCGTGCCCACCCCCGGGGGCTCTGTGTCACCTCCGCCAGAAGAGGTGGTGCGTCACACCGCTCGGACTGGGCACGACCTCGAGGTGGAAGCGGTCGAGCAGCTCGTCGGGCGACTCCCACAGGCGCAGCCCGGAGCCGAGCTTCACCGGGGTGACCGCCACATGCAGGGTGTCGACGAGGTCGGCGTCGAGGAACTCCCGGATGGTGGTGACTCCGCCGCCGAGCCGGACGTCCTTGCCCCGCGCCGCCTCCCGCGCCTGTTCGAGGACGGTGGCCGGGTCGGCGTCGACGAAGTGGAACGTGGTGTCGGAGAGCGTGAACGAGGGACGCGGGTGGTGGGTCATGACGAACACGGGCGTGTGGAACGGGGGCCGGTCGCCCCACCAGCCGCGCCACTCGTGGTCCTGCCAGGGCCCGCGCTGGGGCCCGAACTTGTTGCGGCCCATGATCTCGGCGCCGATGTTGCGCGCGTAGTCCCGCGTGAAGTAGTCGTCGAGGCCCCGGCTCCCCCCGGGGTCGGTGCGCATGGGCCAGCTCGCCGTGGCGCCGGCCCAGGAGAACAGCTTCTCCGGATCGGCGGCGTGGCCGAACGGCCTCTCGAAACTCTGGTCCTCGCCGGCGCCGATCCCGTCACTGGAGACGCTGAAGTTCTGGACTCTCAGTAGCTGCTGGACCATGTCTTCCTCCTGCTGAAGTCGGTGACCATGGTGAGACTCCCCGGCCCGGCGGAACTCATCGCGCATCGCCTCGCATCACGCTCGGTCGGCGCGCAGGGCCTGGAGCATGCGCGTGAGCGCGGCCGTCGTGTCCGCGAGGTCGTCGGGGCCGCAGGACGGGGACGCCAGCCAGAGTGCCGCCTCGTTCATCGCCCCCGACAGCAGATGGACCAGGGGCGTCACGGGCTGCGGGGCGATGATCCCCGCCTCGACGAGTGAGGTCAGCGCCTCGGCGAGATGGCGGGCCGACGCGGCCTCGTCCATGGCCCGCCACTCGCTCCATCCGAGCACGGCCGGGCCGTCCACCAGCATGATCCGCTGGATCTCCGGTGCGGTGGCCGCGGCGAGGAACTCCTGGCAGCCGGCCGTCAACTGCGCCCAGGGGTCGTCCTGGGCCTCGGCGGCCGCGGCGACCCGCCGGCCCACTTCCCGCTGCACCTCTTCGAGCGCGGCCCGGAAGAGATCCGTCTTTCCGCCGGGGAAGTGGTGGTAGAGCGCCCCCTTGGTCACCCCGGCCGCCCGGACGAGTTCCGCCAGCCCCACCGCGGCGTAGCCGCGCTCCGAGAACAGCCGCCTGCTCTCGCTCAGCAGCGCCTGCCTGGTCTGTTCCCGCTGCCGCGCCCGGACGCCCTGTTCCCGCATCGCACACCCCGCATTGACATACCACCGGTACGTCAATAGGTTACCGGCACACTGACATACCGACGGTATGTGAAAGGGGTTCGTCATGAGGCTGACCAGCTTCTATCCGGTGATCTGCACGGCCCGGCCGAAGGAGTCCCGCGACTTCTACACCCGCCTGCTGGGGTTCAGCGTCACCTTCGAGGCGGACTGGTACATCAGCCTCCGGCAGCCGGGGGAGGCCGGCTGGGAACTCGCCCTCCTGGACCACACCCACCCCACGCTCCCGGAGGGCTACCGCACCCCCGCCCAGGGTCTGCTGCTCAACTTCGAGGTCGAGGACGTGGACGCGGAATGGCATCGGCTCGTCACCCGCGAAGGCCTCCGCCCCCTCCTCGGGCTGCGCGACGAGGACTTCGGCCAGCGGCACTTCATCGTCGCCGACCCCAACGGCGTCCTGATCGACGTCATCACGCCCATCGCCCCCACCGCCGAATACGCCGAGCAGTACATCTGAGGGGCCCTCGTGAGTTGGACCGGGCCCGGCCGGTGACGTCCGTCCCGCCTCAGTCCACCACCGCCAGACCCCGGCCCGTGTCGTTCAGGCGGTGGCCGCCGTCCGGGGTGCAGGTCACGACGTCCTCGACGTGTACGCCGTAGCGGCCGGGCAGGTGGAGGGCGGGGCCGATCGAGAAGCACATGCCGGGGAGGAGGGGGTGTCGCGCGCCCTGCTCCAGGTACGGGGGCTCGTGGGTGGTGACGCCGACGCCGTGGCCGGTGCGGTGCGGGACGTGGTCGCCGTAACCGGCGTCGGTGAGGACCGCCCGGGCGATCCGGTCGATCTCCCCGCAGGGCACGCCGGGGCGTACGGCCTCGAAGGCGGCCTGCTGGGCCGCGCGGACGAGGTCGTGGACCGTGCGTTCCTCGGCGGTGGGTCCGCCGACGTGCACCGTGCGGGTGGTGTCGGAGCCGTAGCCGTCCCGCAGGCCGCCGAAGTCCAGGACCACCATGTCGCCGACGCCGATGACCCGCTCGCCCGCCCCGTGGTGGGGGTCCGCGCCGTTCGGGCCCGAGGCGACGACCGTGAAGTCGACCTGGTCGTGGCCGTGTCGGCGCAGGAGAAGGTCCAGGTCGGCGGCGACCTCCCGTTCGCGGCGGCCCGCGAAACCTACGGTGAGGATCTCCTCGTACGTCGCGTCCGCCGCCGCTGCCGCCGCCGCGAGGCGGGCGATCTCGTGCTCGTCCTTGACCGCGCGCAGCAACGGCAGCGCGGTGCTCAGCGCGCGGTGGGTGGTGAGGGGCAGGGCCTCCTGGAGGCCCAGCAGGTGCACGGACCAGGTGGCGTCGGAGACGCCGTAGCGGCCGTGGGGTCGCAGCAGGCCGGCCGCCGCGGCGTACGGGTCCTGCCCGTCGCGCCACTCCGTGACACGGACCGCGCCCGCGCCGGGGCAGGACTCGGCGGCGGGCCGTTCCCGGGCGGGGACGAGCAGATGGGGCTCGGTGTCGGGGGCGAGGACGAGCAGGGTGAGGCGTTCGACGAGCGCCGTCGGGCGGTAGCCGCACAGCCACACCAGGTCGGGGCCGGGGGTGACGAGCAGCCCGGCGAGCCCGGCGGCGGCCGCGTCGCGGGCGGCACGGTCCATCCGCCGCGCGTAGTCCTCCCGTGGGAAGGGGGCCGAGGGGGCGGCGGGGCGCGGCGTGGGGGGTGTCGTATGCGGGGGCTCGTCGCTCATGTGTCGTCGTCGTTCCCGTTCGCGTTCCGGTTGTCGTTCGCGTCCTCGTCGCCGCCGTTGCCCGTTCCGGTTCTCCGCGCTGGGGCCGTCGCGTTCAGTACCGCACCGCCCGGGCCACTTCCGCCCGGACCTCGCCGGAGAGCTTGTGGGTGCTGCGGGCGGACGCCGTGCCGGTCTTTCCGGGCGGGACGTCGGAGACGGTGACCAGGACCGTGTCCTGCCACTTGTCGTCGGCGTCCAGGAAGTTGATCTGCACGGCGAAGGACCGCGTCGCGTCGGTCGTGTTCGTCGCCGTCACCTCGACCGCGCTGCGGCCGTCGGCGTCGGTGGTCGGGGTGCCCGCCTTCACGTCGCCCTTGGCCTCCACACCGCCCTTGATGGAGTCCAGCGTGCGGCCCGCCTGCGCCGTCACCGAGGCGAACGCCTCCCCGGCCCGCGAGGCGAGCGACTCCGCGGCGGAGGCGGCTCTGCTGGCCACGGAGGAAGGCGTGTCCTCGTCGTCCCCGCAGCCGGTGAGGAGAAGGGGGAGCACCGTGAGCGCGGCGAGCACCGCCGGTGCCGCTCGGCGGGCGTGGGGAGTGGGCATCTCGCCTCCAGCGTGCGGACGTGCGGACGTGCGGATCCGTGTCCGCCGCCTGTGTCCAGTGAAGGGTCCGGTGCCCGGCTCCGCATGCCGTGCTCACCCGGACGGCTCACCTCCCGTGGTGGCGCGCCCGCACCGGGCGGATGGTCGTGAGGACGACGAGCCCAGGGAGACATCCGCCATGAGCGACCACGCGCACTCGCGGCCCGAGCGATCGGGAACCCCGATCTGGGACCCGTCGCACCAGGGCACCGGGCCCGCCCTCGGCGGCCGTCCCGGGCCACCGCCGGCGCACCCCGGTCCGGCCGCCGGCGGTGTCACCTTCGCGGGCGTGCTGATGCTGATGAACGGCATCCTCGCGATGTTCCAGGGCATCGCCGCCCTCGCCGAGGACGACGTCTACGCCCGCGTCGGCGACTACGTCTACGAGATCAACCTCACCGGGTGGGGGCTGATCCTGCTGATCCTCGGTGGCGTGGCGGCCGTGACCGGCTGGGGCATCCTCACGGGCGCCGACCGGGCCCGGACCGTCGGCCTCTTCATGGCCTCGCTGAGCCTGGTCCTCCAGTTCCTGTTCCTGCCGTACGCCCCGCTCTGGTCCATCATCCTGATCGGCATCGACGTCTTCGTGATCTGGGCGCTGGCGGTGTACCGGCCGACGACGCCCCGCTCGCCCCGGGCCGCCTGAGCGCTCAGCGCTTCGCCTTCTTGTACTTCCGCATCAGTTCGACGATCCGCCCCTGATCGGCCGGCCCGTTCAGCTCGGTCAGCAGGTCGTCCGGGCACAACTCGTAGAAGTCGCCCCAGTAGCCGCGTCGCCGGTTGTCCCAGACGCGGTAGCCGCCGGGCACTCCCCGGGCCACGTAACGCCGCTTGCTCATCCTCACCCCCCTCGACGTCACCGGCAGTGTGCCCGGGCGCCGTCACTCCTCGCGCGGGATTTCCCGCCGCTTGTCCGCCGTCGACGGCGTCGGTGCGGGGGGCGCCACCTCGACCGACTTCCGCCGCAGCCAGGGCAGCGGGGCCACCGCCGAGCCCATGTACGGAGTGATCCGCACCTCGAAGTGCAGGTGCGGGCCGGTGACGTTGCCGGTCGCGCCGGAGACGCCGAGCCGCTCGCCCGCGGTGACCTCCTGGCCCCGGCGCACGTCGACGCGGGCGAGATGGGCGTACTGCGTGAAGTAGCCGTCGGGGTGCCGTACGACGACCTGGTTGCCGAAGCCGTCACCGCAGGTCGTCGCGTGGACGATGCCCGGACCGACGGCGTACACGGGGGCGCCCGTGGGCACGGCGAAGTCCTGGCCGGTGTGGCGGTGGCTCCACCGGGAGCCCTGGGCGGCGTAGCCGGCGGAGAGCCAGTAGTGGCGGGTCGGGGCGGTCCAGGCGGGGCGGTCCCCCGGACGGGAATCACCTGAGGCGGGGGCTTCGGCTCGGACGGGGACGGGGCAGCGGCCGGCCTGTCCGGACGGGTCGACGGCGACCGGGTCACCGGCCTGCCGCGCCGCCGCGCCCAGCCGTTCCTCCAGGGCCTCGCGCAGCGCCCCGCGGTGGCGGTCGGCGGCCTCGATCCGCGCGGGGGCGGCGTCCTCCGCCCGCAGCCGGTCGGCCCGCGCGCGAGCCCGCTCATGGGCCCCCACGGTCCGGGCGGTCGTCTCCCGGAACCCCGCCCCGTCGGCCCTGTCCTCCCCGACGGCACTCCTGGCGCCCTCCGCCCCGGCGGGCACGGCGGTCAGCGCGAGCAGGAGCACGGAGAGGAGGGACGGGAGGAGAACCCCCGGACCACCCGACATGCGAAGCCGGCTTCCCGGCGCGCGGAGCGGAGCGGAGGGGGTGGGGCGTGGGCTGCTGCTGGTGGGTACCTTCCTGCGGGCGGCGCCGACGCCGCGCAGCGGACGCGCGGGAAGGTCTCGTCGGATTTGTCGCATTTCGGGATCATCGGGCCGGGTGCGGGGTGCGGTGCGGCACGCGACCCGCTGACGCGCCGCGGGTTCAGCCGAACGGCGGGGTGTGCCCCGACACCAGCGCCCGGTAGACCGCCGAGGACCGGGGGTTGTCCCGGCACCGCCACACACCGTGCGGGCAGTAGTCGCTGATGGTCTGGTAGAGCGGGCGGTGCCGGGCGAACCAGGCGAGCATGCCGCGCACGTACTCCGGGTTGTCGCCGTTGCGGAACAGCCCCCGCTCCGGGTACGCGACCGGTTTGCCGTGCTCCCGCGCGAACCGCACCTGGTCCGCCAGCCCGTACGGCTCCCGCACCTGCTCCGCGAAGGGCATGCCCTCGGGCTGGTCGTAGGCGTCCATGCCGATGACGTCGACGACGGCGTCCCCGGGGTAGCAGTCGGGCCACGGGACGGCGTCCCGCCCCCGGTTCGGCGTGAACTCGAACCGGAACCGCTGCCCCTCCACCGACCGCATCGCCGTCACGATCCGCGTCCAGTACCCCTTCCAGGCGGCCGGGTCGGGGCCGCAGCGGTGGGTGTAGGTGATGCCGTTCATCTCCCAGCCGACGACCAGCACCGTGTCCGGCACCCCGAGCGACACCAGCCGCCGCGCCAGCACCCGGAAGTGGTGGTCGTACTCCCCGCGCGCCCCCCGGCGCAGCTCCTCCCGCACCACCGCGTCGGGCAGGTGATCCTCGGTGCGCTCCAGCATCGGCACGTTCAGCACGAACAGCCGGTCGGCGCGGGCGGCGCGCCATCGCGCCCAGTGCTCCAGATATCCGGGCGCCCCCTCGATGTTGCTCCACCGGTCGCCGGGCAGGTAGGCGTGCCCGACGCGGGGCGTGGCCGGGCCCAGCCAGGTGTCGAGCGCGGGGATCCGCCGTACGCCGTCGGAGTCGTACCCGACGTACGCGCCGAACGCGCCGGTCACGGCCGGCCCGGCGGCCGGCGCCCCCGCACGCTGCGAGCCGCCGCCGAGCGGAACCGAGGCGGGGCCGACCAGGAGGACGAGGGCGGCGAGGAGGGCGCCCAGGAGTGGGGCCGGAGAGTGACGCACGGCCTCAGGATGCGCACCCGCCGCCCACCCGCACCCCGAACTCCGTCGCCAACCACCCGGACCGGGGACGGGCCGTCGGACGGCCGTGCGGAACCTCGCGCACCACGAGCACGTCCCCCTCGGCCCTCCCGTTCGAGCCGTTCGAGCCGTACGAGCGAGAGCCGCGCCTTCCCGGCGTTGTGGGCGGCAACCTTCGGCGGAGGCGCGGCCACTCACGGACGTACGTGAATCCCGTTCCCCACACGAGGAGTTCACCGATGAGATCACTGCTGCGCAGGCGGACGGCACGGCTGCTCACCGTGCTCGCCGCGCTGGCCGCCCTGCTGCACACGACCGGAGTGGCCGCCCCCCGCGCCGAGGCCGCCGACGAGTGGAACCCGCCGGCCAACCTGGTCCAGCCGCTGAACGAGGTCTGGAACCACGTCTCCACGACCTACCCGGACCTGTACGGCTTCCGCAACTACGGCTGGGACCAGGTCATGGCCAACCGCGGTTACATCAACTACTGCGTCCGCTGGGAGTCCGACGCCCCGGTCAGCGCCGCCCTGCGCGACCGCGTCCACGCGTCGCTGAAGCGGCAGTTCGCGCTGTGGATGGCCGCCCAGACGGAGAACGGCCGGGGCTACAACAACTGGCCGTACACCACCGTCCCGGTCAACATCGTCGGCTGGGCGGTGAAGAACCGCTCCACCCTCCAGTGGACGGACAACTCCGTCGACATCTACACCAACATCCTGGACGGCGGCGGCGCCCCGCAGTGCGCCCCCGACTGCGGCCGCTTCTTCCACCAGGACGGCAACTACTCCCGCTGCCCCGGCGGCACCGCCCGCCACTACGACCAGTCCCTCTGGCTCACCAAGGGCTTCCAGGGCGGCGCCGGCGGCGACTGGGGCCAGCGCCTCGGCCAGGAGTACTTCGTCTCCGCCCTCGACCAGCAGAACATCCACATCTACCTGCACGAGGTCGGCCACACCTTCGGCCTCGACGACTTCTACGACTGGACCCCGACCGGCCAGTGCTGCTTCCTGATGAAGGCCGGCAGCGCCACCCGGATCACCGACTTCGACAAGTGGATGCTGCGCGACTTCTGGCGCCACCTGAAGCCCCGCTACGGCCTCTGACAGCCCCGCGGACATCCGCGGACCGGTGACCGGTCGGTCACGGCTGCTCCGGCGGCCGAGGTTCCTCCTGTGAATTTCCTACCCAACAGGCAACCCCGAGAAGGTTTTCGCCTGTCTCACAGAGTGCTCACAGAAGCGGTCGGGGCGCGTGGGGTGCGTCCGTGCGGATGTCCGCAGGTGGCCGGGTTCGGTGGGCTGTCCAGTCCGATGCCACTGACCATGGCACTCGCAGACGAGGAACCGATGACCAGTCAGTCACACAGCAAGGGCCTCAAGCGCGCGGCGTTCGCCGCGGGGGCCGCGCTCACCGTCGTCGCCGTCGCCGGGGCCGCACCCGGCGCCGGCGCGGCTCCGCAGAGCAAGCCGGGCGTGCCGCAGCTCAAGCTGATCGCCGCGTCGAACGCCGTGACGCTCAGCCGGTGGGAGGGGGAGCCCGGTGTCTACCTCGACCTGGGCACGTACCTGTCGGTCGACAACGCGCCGCTGGAGTTCAAGGTGACGCGCAAGTCGTACAAGGACCCCGTCGTCGCCCAGCAGATCCTGCGCGACGGGACGAAGACCACCACCAAGAAGCTGCCCGCCGGGCTGGTGAAGGACTTCAGCGGCCTGCCCGGCTTCCTGGAGGTGTCCCTCACGGACGCCTCCGGCAAGGAGGTCGCCGCCAGCAAGGGCACCTTCTGCCCGAACAACGCCTCCGGCCGGCTCCGTCCGGACGCCCCGGCGACCTCGCACTACCCGGAGAGCTGCCCCACCAACCCGTGGACGCTCGGCTCGGTGTGGGGTGTCGAGAAGGGCTGGGCGGCCAACACCAGCACCGTCGACTACGACAACCCGGTCGACCTGCCGGCCGGCGAGTACACGGCCAAGGTCGCCGTGGCGAAGAAGTACCGCGACCTGTTCGCCATCCCCGACAACCGGCCCACCATCAAGGTGACCGTCCGGGAGATCAAGGACGGCGAGGAGGGCGAGGGCGCCGCCGGTCTGCGCTCCGCCGCCGGACACGCGGGCCACGACGCCCACGCGGCGCACTCCGCGTCGGGCGCGCAGGGACACGGCGGCCACCACTACGGCCCGCGCGGTGCCGACGCCCCCACGCCGGGCGCGCTCTCCCACGCCCTGGAGGACCGCGGCCTCGCCCACCACCTGGGCGACGGCAAGGACCACACCGACGGCTCCCGTATCGCGCCCGCGCTGAAGGCCAACGCCAAGCGGCCCACCGGCCGGGCGAGCGTCCCGGCGAACGTGCCCAAGCCGGACCTGCGGTCCCTGCCGGCCTGGGACATCTCCATCACCGACGGCGAGGACGGCGACGCGCCCGGCAAGGACTACCTCGCCTTCAGCGCCAACGTCTGGAACGCCGGACCCGCGCCGCTGGTCGTCGACGGCTTCCGCAAGCCCGGCGCGGACCTGATGGACGCCTACCAGTACTTCTACGACGCGAACGGCAAGCAGGTCGGCTACACGCCCACCGGCACCATGGAGTGGGACCCGCGCGTCGGCCACGAGCACTGGCACTTCACCGACTTCGCCAGCTACCGGCTGCTGAGCGCGGACAAGACCAAGGAGGTGCGCAGCGGCAAGGAGGCGTTCTGCCTGGCCAACACCGACGCCATCGACTACACGGTGAAGAACGCCAACTGGCACCCGTACAACACCGACCTGTCGACCGCGTGCGGTGAGCAGAACTCGATCTCCGTGCGTGAGGTCCTGGACGTCGGTTCCGGCGACACCTACACCCAGTACCGCCCCGGTCAGTCCTTCGACATCACGGACCTGCCCAACGGCACGTACTACATCGAGGTCCTCGCCAACCCGGCCAAGCGTCTGAAGGAGACCAGCCTCAACAACAACGTCTCCCTGCGCAAGGTCGTCCTCGGCGGTACGCCGGGCGCCCGTACGGTGTCGGTCCCGCCGTACGAGCTGATCGACACCCCGTGACATGAGCCCGTACCCGGTCGGCCCGTGGGGGGTCGGCCGGGTACGGGGCCGGGGCACAGACGGGGCAGGCGATGAGTCGTCCGTGTTTGTCGGACGTATTTCTACCTGCGTGTAGGGTTCCGTCGTCCGGCCGTGACCCGCGCCGGACGATCCGAGCACGGTGTACGGGGTGAAACGGCCGAGGCGGAGGGGAGAGCGCGGGTGAGCGGAACGGGAAGGCGCCGGCGGTCGGCGGTGGGCAGCACCGGCGGGAGCGGCGGCAGAAGCGGCAGCAGGGCGGCCGGCCACGGCGGGCGGGCACCCGGGGGGACACGGCTGACGCGGCGGGGGCGGATACTCGTCTGGAGCACCGGGGTGACCTCGGCGGTCGTCCTCGCGGTGGGCGGCGTCGGCGCGTGGATCTACCAGGACCTGAACAACAACATCGGCTCCGCCGACGTGGGCGACAAGCTCGGTGACAACCGGCCCGAGAACCTCAGCCCCGGGTCGAAGAACATCATGCTGGTCGGCTCCGACAGCCGGGACGGCGCCAACGCCAAGTACGGCGGCAGCGACCTGACCACCATGCAGTCGGACACGCTGATGGTGCTGCACATCCCCGCGAACCGGGAGTGGGCGGCGGTCGTGTCGTTCCCGCGTGACTCCTGGGTGGAGATATCGGCCTGCGAACGGGGCGACGGCAGCAGTTCCGCCCCGCACAAGGCGAAGATCAACGAGGCGTTCGCGATCGGCGGCAGCACCGGCAAGGTCGCCGAGGCGGCCGCGTGCAGCATCAAGACGGTCGAGGCCAACACCGGCCTGCGGATAGACCACTTCATGTCGATCGACTTCTCCGGCTTCAAGGGCATGGTCGACGCCCTCGACGGCATAGAGGTCTGCCCCAAGCAGGCCATCCACTCCAAGAAGGCCCACCTCGACATGGAGCCCGGCTGCCAGACCGTCGACGGCGAGACGGCTCTCGGGTACGTCCGGGTCCGCTACGGCGTCGGTGACGGCTCCGACATCGGACGCATCGGCCGCCAGCAGGAGTTCATGAACGCGCTCGTCACGAAGGCCAAGGACAAGCTCACGAGCCCCAACTCCCTGTACGGCTTCCTCCAGTCCGCGACCAAGTCGCTGACCACCGACCCCGACATGGCCGGCATCAAGCAGATCTACTCCCTCGCCGACGAACTCAAGGGCATCCCCAAGGAACGGCTGGCCTTCCTCACCGTGCCCAACTACCCGCGTGAGGCGGACTTCCCGCAAGACCTGGCCAACGTGGCGTGGCAGTACCCGCAGGCGGCCGACCTGTTCACCTCCCTGGCGCAGGACAAGGAGATCACCAAGGCGCAGTTGCAGACGGCGGTGAAGGACCTCATTTACGCGTCCAACGTGCGCGTGCAGGTGCTCAACGGCACGGGGCAGTCCGGCCGCGCCGCCGAGGTCGCGGAGAAGCTGCGCGCGGCGGGGCTCACGGTCGTCGGCACGGGCAACGCGCCGCAGACGGTGGCCAGGACGACGGTCGCCTTCCCGGCCGGCCTGGAGAAGCAGTCCGCGGTCCTCACCTCCCGGCTGCCGGCCGGCGTGACGGCGGCGCCGTCCGCGGACGCGGCGGCGGGACTGGTCACGCTGGTCGTCGGGCCGGACCTCGACGTGGACGAAGTCGCGTGAGACGCCGGGATGCTGTAGTATCGATCTTGAGCCGGACGCCACAACAGCGGTGAAACGGTTCTGCGTTGGTGGTCCAAGGAAAGACGCCCCGCTTCCTGCGGGGAAATGCAGGTGCAAGGCCTGCCCGGCGCTCCAGTGACGAGGCCCATCCCGTGTCGACGGGATGGGCCTCGTCCGTCATCACGCCCGCTGCCACCGGCTCGGTGCGAACACAGGGCCCAGGCTCCCTCCACGGACCGGTGCGGGCCGGGGCATCGTGGCTCCGGCCCGCTGTCTCATCCAGAGTCGTCCGGTCGTCGTCACGACGTGTTCGTGCTCGACCTGCCGAAGAACTCGATCTCGGCTATCGCCACCTGCTTGGCGGCGGAGGCGCCGTACGCGGACTCGATGGTGAAGCGCACCTTGGTGACCTCGCCGACGCGGAAGGCGCGGCGTTGGCCGCCCGCGCTCTGGTCGAGGACGAGGTCGCGGGTCGTCGTCGTGCCGTCCTTGCGGGTGATCGTCGCCTTGATGCGGTGGGGCAGAGCCGACTGGGAGAGCTGGTCGGCGCGGACGGAGGTGCCGGAGGTGATGACCAGGTCCAGCAGGCGGGTCGGCTCGGCGAAGCGGGCCTCGATCCACTCGCCCTGGCCCGACCGCGAGACGCCCGGCCCCCACCAACTGTTGTTGATCTTGTCGAAGGCCAGCTCCGGCTTGTGGCCCGGGTAGGAGCGGGAGGCCACGACCTGGTCCGGGGCGACCGGGGCGCGCTTCGCGAAGTGGTCGCGGGTGGCCTGGATCGCGTCCGGGGTGTTGACGCCCGCCACGATCAGCAGGGCGAGCACGGCCGCGGCCATCACCCATGTCACGATCCGGTCGAACGTCCGCCGCAGCCGGGGCCGGTCACCCGCCCACGGCGTCTCCTGGTCGCGGTTCAGCAGCCGGCGCCACCAGGGGCGGTGCTCCGAGGCCTGCTCCTGCCTGGTCATCGGCATCGCGCAACGCCCGCAGAAGTGCCGGTCGGGGCGGTTCGGGGTGGAGCACCAGGGGCACGGCACGCCGTTCTCGTCGCCCAGCTCCGGGCCGGGCGCCCGCACCTGCGGCCGGTCCGCGACCGGGCGGCCCGGCAGGACCGGGGCGACGGCGGGGGGCGGCGTGGGGCGTTCCTCCGGTTCGGCCACGGGGACCAGGAGGGAACGCGCCCGGGACGTCATCGTGTCGTCGCCCGGAGCCGCCGGAGCCGCCGGAGCCGCCGGAGCCGCCGGAGCCGCCGGAGCCGCAGGAGCCGCGGGGG
>NZ_BQUN01000049.1 GCF_026008495.1 Streptomyces sp. A012304 | reverse complement strand
CGGGGGCGCGGCCGGGGTGTCCGCGGACGTGGGGTCGGGGGCCGGGGGCGCGGCCGGGGTGTCCACGCAGGAGCTGTCCAAGGAGCAACAGGAATGACGACCGCGGAATCCGAGTCGCCCTCGTCCCGGGCGGGGACGTTCGACCTCGCCGCCCTGCTGGCCGAGCGCGGAGCCGAGCGCTACGAGCTGCACGGCAGGTACCTCAACCACCAGCTGCCGCGCATGCTGCACACCATCGGCTTCGACAAGGTCTACGAGCGGGCCGAAGGCGCCTACTTCTGGGACGCGGACGGCGACGACTACCTGGACATGCTCGCCGGGTTCGGGGTGATGGGCCTCGGCCGCCACCACCCCGTGGTCCGCCAGGCGCTGCACGACGTCCTGGACGCCCAGCTCGCCGACCTGACCCGGTTCGACTGCCAGCCGCTGCCCGGCCTGCTCGCCGAGAAACTGCTCGCCCACAGCCCGCACCTGGACCGGGTGTTCTTCGGCAACAGCGGCACGGAGGCCGTCGAGACCGCGCTGAAGTTCGCCCGGTACGCCACCGGCAAGCCACGGGTCCTCTACTGCGACCACGCCTTCCACGGCCTGACCACCGGCTCGCTGTCGGTCAACGGCGAGACCGGCTTCCGCGACGGGTTCGCCCCGCTGCTGCCCGACACCGCCGTGCCCCTCGGTGACCTCGACGCCCTCGCGCGGGAGCTGCGGCAGGGCGATGTGGCCGCCCTGATCGTGGAGCCGATCCAGGGCAAGGGCGTGCACGAGGCCCCGCCCGGCTATCTGCGCGCCGCCCAGGAGCTGCTGCACCGGCACAAGGCGCTGCTGATCGCGGACGAGGTGCAGACGGGGCTCGGCCGCACCGGCGACTTCTACGCCCACCAGCACGAGGAGGGCGTCGAACCGGACCTGGTGTGCGTGGCGAAGGCGCTCTCCGGCGGCTATGTGCCGGTCGGGGCGACGCTCGGCAAGGACTGGATCTTCAAGAAGGTCTACTCCTCCATGGACCGGGTGCTGGTGCACTCGGCGAGCTTCGGCGCCAACGCCCAGGCGATGGCCGCCGGTCTGGCCGTGCTGTCGGTCATGGAGAACGAGCAGATCGTCGCGAACGCCCGGGCGACGGGGGAGCGGCTCAGAACGCGGCTCGCCGCGCTCATCGACACCTACGAGCTGCTCGCCGATGTGCGCGGGCGGGGCCTGATGGTCGGCATCGAGTTCGGACGGCCGACGTCGCTCGGACTGCGCAGCCGGTGGACCATGCTCCAGGCGGCCCGCAAGGGTCTGTTCGCGCAGATGGTGGTCGTCCCGCTGCTCCAGCGCCACCGGATCCTCACCCAGGTCTCCGGCGACCGCCTGGAGGTGATCAAGCTGATCCCGCCGCTGATCATCGGCGAGCGGGAGGTGGACCGGTTCGTCGACGCGTTCACCGCCGTGATGGACGACGCCCACAACGGCAGCGGGCTGATCTGGGACTTCGGCAAGACACTGATCAAGCAGGCCGTGGCCAACCGGTAGACCACCCGCTTTTGCCTCTGAGGCAAGAGATTTGCCGCAGAGGCAAAGGCCGGTGCTGAATGGAGCCATGAGCTCTTCCGCCCCCGAGCCCGTCGGACCCGGGCCCGACGCCCCGGACGGCCCGCCCGCGGACGACCTGCCCGCCGTCGCGCCCCGGCTGCGCGCCCTGCGCCGCCGGGCCGCCCTCACCCTGGAGGCCGCGGCCCGCGCCGCCGGACTGTCGCCCGCCCACCTCTCCCGACTGGAGACCGGGCTGCGGCAGCCCTCGCTGCCGATGCTGCTGGCGCTCGCCCGGGTCTACGGTACGACCGTCTCGGAGCTGCTGGGCGAGACGGTCGCCGACCGGGACGCCGTTCTGCGCGCCGCCGACATGGAACCCACGGCGGCGGGCGGCTGGACGTACTGGCAGGCCGGTGCGCCCGGTCGCGGAATGCAGGCTCTGCGGGTGCGGGTGCCGTACGGCTCGCAGGGCGACATCGTGCGGGTGCACCCCGGCGAGGAGTGGCTGTACGTCCTCACCGGGCGGCTGCGGCTGCGCCTGGGGGACGCCACCCATCTGCTGGCCCCCGGCGACAGCGCGCACTTCGACTCGCTGACCCCGCACCGCATCGCGGCCCAGGACCCCGACGGGGTCGAGCTGCTCTTCGTCCACACCCTGCTGCAGAGCCCGACGGCCGCGCTGTGCCTCGGCCCCACCCCTGGAGGAACACCATGAGCGACCTGGAGGAGCGGTTCCCGCGCAGCCTCTGGATCCGGCTGATCATCTACATCGCGGTGGGACACGTCTTCGCGGCGTTCATCTGGCTGCTCTTCGAGGTCGGGGCCAACCAGTAGCTCGCAGGGGCCGGCCCGTGGCTCACAGGGGCCAACCGGTGGCGCTCAGGAGTGAACCAGTAGCGCTCAGAGGCCAACAGGGGCGCTCGCTCAGTCGAGCAGGCGTGCCCGCAGCAGCTCGCGCGTCCCCGCGTCGAGACCCAGTCCCCGCTCCAGATAGGCGTCGACCCCGCCCCAGGTCTCCTCGATGGTCTCGAACGCCGCCGTGAGGTACTCGACGCGGGCCTCGAAGAGGGGGCTGAGCAGCTCCATCACCTCGGGGGAGTAGGTGTCGGCGGAGGTGCCGTTGCGGTGCACCTTGTAGCGGCGGTGCTTGGCGTTGGACTCCAGGTAGTCGGTGACGATCGCCTCGTGCTCCACGCCCAGGGCGAGCAGCGTCACCGCCACCGACAGGCCGGCGCGGTCCTTGCCCGCGGCGCAGTGCATCAGGGCCGGGACACTGTCCTGCGCGAGCGCGCGCAGCACCCGGGAGTGCTCGGCCGTGCGGTCCTTGATGATCGTGCGGTAGGAGGCGATCATCCGGTCGGCCGCCTTGCCGTCGCCGAGGATCTCGCGCAGCTGGTCGAGGCCGCCGTCGCGGACCATCCGCCAGAACTCGGCGCCGTCCGCCGGGTCGGACAGCGGCAGGTTCACATTGCGCACGCCCGGCAGCTCGACGTCCGGGCCCTCCAGCTTGTGGTCGGCCGCGTTGCGGAAGTCGAAGATCGTGTGCAGGCCGAGGGAGGCGAGGAACGCGGCGTCCTCGTCGGTCGCGTGCGCGAGGTGGCCGCTGCGGAACAGCACGCCGTGCCGCACCCGCCGGCCGTCGACGGTCGGCAGACCGCCCACGTCACGGAAGTTGCGCACACCGGCCAGCTCGGGCTCGGTCGACGGGATCTGCTGCGTCACGGGGGCTCCTCCCTGTCGGTTCCGGTCGGCGCGGCTCGGAGGCCGACGGAACATCTCGACCATACGGCACGGGTGCCGGGCCATCCGGGGTGTCCCCAGGTCAGCGGAGGTCCGCCGATGCGGTGAGGAGTTGCCCGCTGGGATCACCTCCCCTGATGATGTGGATGTTTGATCGCACGTGTTCGAATCAGTGGGGGTTTGATGCCCGAGTCCGCCGTCGACGGCCGTACCTGGCTCCTCTCGGGGCCCGCCAGCAGTTACGCCGTCCATGTCACCGAGGCCGACGAGCTGGTGCATCTGCACTGGGGCGCGCGCATCGCGCTCGCGGACGCCGAGGCCCTCGCCGTCCGCCCGCTGCCGGACTACTGGCCCTTCGAGTCCCCGCTCGACGGCCGCGAGGAGTACCCGGTGGAGGGCGGCGCCCGCTTCGTACGGCCGGCGCTGTCCGTGCGCACCGCCGAGCGGCGCGGCACCGAGTGGACCTTCGCGGGCCACGAGACGGACGGCGACGAGCTGCGGCTGCGCTTCCGCGACGCCGGGCTGGCGATCACCCTGCACTACCGGATGCGCGGCGATGTCGTCGAGCGCTGGACGACCCTGCGCAACGAGGGCGAGCAGCCCCTGGAGCTGCTGCGCGCCGACTCCGCCACCTGGACGCTGCCCGACCGCGACGGCTGGCGCCTGTCCCAGCTGCACGGTCGCTGGGCCGCCGAGTCCCGCCTCGCCCGCTCCCCCCTCACCTATGGCGAGAAGGTCATCGGCAGCCGGCGCGGCCACACCGGCCACCAGCACCTGCCCTGGGTCGCCCTCGACACCGACGCGACCGAGGAGCACGGGGAGGTCTACGGCTGCGCCCTGGGCTGGTCCGGTTCCTGGCGGATCGCCGTGGCCCAACTCCCCGACGCGCGCGTGCAGGTCACCGGCGGCGCCGGGTACGACGATTCGGGCCTGCTGACGCTGGCGGCGGGGGAGTCCTTCACCACGCCCGTCTTCGCCGGGCTGTGGTCCGACGGCGGCTTCGGCGGCGCGAGCCGCGCCTGGCACGCCTACCAGCTGGCGCACATCGTCCCCGGGGCCGACCGCGACCGGCCCGTGCTGTTCAACTCCTGGGAGGCGACCTGGTTCGACATCTCCGAGGAGCAGCAGACGGCCCTCGCGCGGCGCGCCGCGGCCATCGGCGTCGAACTGTTCGTGGTCGACGACGGCTGGTTCGGGGCGCGCACCGGCGACCACGCCGGGCTCGGCGACTGGACGCCCAACCCCGACCGCTTCCCGCACGGACTCAAGCCGCTCGCCGACCAGGTGCACGCCCTCGGTATGCAGTTCGGCATCTGGGTCGAGCCGGAGATGGTCAACCCGGACAGTGAGCTGTACCGGGCGCACCCCGACTGGGTGCAGTTCCAACTCGGTCGAAAGCGGACGGAACTGCGCAATCAGCTCGTACTCAACCTGGCCCGCGAGGACGTCCAGGAGTACCTCTGGCAGCAGCTGGACACCCTGCTGTCCAGTGCGCCCATCGACTACGTCAAGTGGGACTTCAACCGCTGCTTCACCGACGCCGGCTGGCCGGACGACCCCTATCCCCAGCGGCTCTGGGTCGACCACGTGCGGGCCCTGTACGCGTTGTTGGACCGGCTGCGGGCGGCCCATCCGGGCGTGGCGTTCGAGTCCTGCTCGGGCGGCGGCGGGCGGATCGACCTCGGGATCATGAGCCGCGCCGACCAGGTGTGGACCTCCGACAACACCGACCCGCTGGACCGGCTCGCCATCCAGCACGGCTTCACCCAGATCCACCCCGCGCGGACGATGGCCGCCTGGGTCACCGACAGCCCCAACGCGCAGCTCAACGGCCGGGTGAGCTCGCTGCGCTTCCGGTTCGTCAGCGCCATGGCCGGTGTGCTCGGCATCGGCGGCGATCTCACCGAGTGGACCGAGGAGGAACTCGCCGAGGCCCGGCGGTGGGTGGAGCTCTACAAGGAGATCCGGCCCGTCGTGCAGCGGGGCGACCTCTACCGGCTGCGGCCCCCGGAGGGCGGGCTGAGCGCCGTGCAGTACGTGCGCGGGGAGGAGTCGGTCGTCCTCGCGTGGCTCCAGGCGCAGCGCCACGGTGAGCCGGTTCCCGCGCTGCGGCTGCGTGGACTCGACCCGACAGCCTCGTACGAATGCCGTGAAACGGGCGAAATTCATCGGGGTGCGGTGCTGTTGCACCACGGGCTGCGCACCGGGTTGCGCGGTGACCTTGATGCGTCGGTTATCCGTCTGCGTCGCATCTGAGAATTCTGTCCGGATTGGCTATTTCGTTCCAACTCGCTCTGGAATAAGGAAACCTGGAGAGACGTCACGTGAGGAGCGTCATATTCGTGACCGTACGTCGTCCGTCATGTTCACGTAATGGTGGCGCTTTTCGCGGGAGTTAGGGAAAAGACGAGCCTTTTGATTCACGCAGTGTGACAGGGAATTCTCACAGCGGATCAAGAGAAAGGCGTCGACAGCGCAACCTTCGCTTGTCCCTGTGCGTCTTGGTCGCTTACGTTCCACCCCAATCCGGACGGACGCCGAATCCTGCCGCCGCCCGGAGCCCGGACCACTCACCCGTGCACGGCAGGAGCGGGGGACCCACAGGTAGAACCGCCTGTCCCGGTCTCCGGAAACAGGCTTGGGGTAAAGCCGTGCCTCGGCGCGGCCGGACATCTCCAGTCCGCACCCGACAGCTCACCTCGCAGGCGCCGGAGAGGAATTCGTCATGCCCGCGAAGGGTAAGCACCGCCGACCGAAGACCCAGCGCTTCACCCGTTCCATCGCCGTCGCCGGAACCGGAGGTGCCGCGCTCGCCCTTCCGCTGATGGGTGCCACCGGCGCCCAGGCCGCGCCGGCCCAGTCGGCGGGCCAGTCGGTTTCCGCCGCCTCGGAAAAGGTCGTCCAGTCCGTTCCGGTGGCACGGCAGACCGCCGCCGAGGCGACGGCCGCGACGGGCACCCGGACCTACACGGTCCGGACCGGCGACTACCTCTCGAAGATCGCGGACGAGCAGAAGGTCAGCGGTGGCTGGCGGAAGCTGTACGCGGACAACCGTGAGGCCGTCGGCGACGACCCGTCCCTGATCCACCCGGGCCTGAAGCTGTCGATCGGCAAGAAGGCCACGACCGGCACCACCAAGTCGCCGTCCGGTTCGTCGTCCTCCTCGAAGTCCTCGAAGTCCTCGGGGTCCTCGGGGTCCAAGTCCGCGAAGTCCACGAAGACCTCCAAGTCCTCCAAGTCCTCGCAGGCTTCCGAGGCTTCGAAGGCCTCCTCGTCGAACGCCTCGACCACCCAGGCCACCGACAGCGCGAACACCGCCGGCGGGTACGCCAGCCCGGTCGCGGGCGCCACCGTCGGCACCCCGTACCGGATGTCCGGCAGCATGTGGTCCAGCGGCTACCACACCGGTGTCGACTTCGTCGTCCCGACCGGAACCTCGCTCAAGGCCGTCGGCGCGGGCACGGTCGTCGCCGCGGGCTGGGGCGGCGCGTACGGCAACCAGGTCGTCATCAAGCTCAGCGACGGCTACTACGCCCAGTACGCCCACCTCTCGCAGCTCTCCGTCTCGGTGGGGCAGACCGTGGGCGCCGGCCAGCAGATCGGCCTGTCCGGCGCGACCGGCAACGTGACCGGCCCGCACCTGCACTTCGAGATCCGCACCACGCCGGACTACGGCTCGGACGTCGACCCGGTCGCCTACCTCCGCTCGCACGGCGTCTCCGTCGGCTGACCCCGCGCGGCACCTCCCGCCTGACACGCCACCGAAGGCCGGACCCCGATCCCGGGTCCGGCCCTCGGTGTGTCCGGCCGGGGGTCGACACCGGGGCGGGAGCACGGCACAGTGATCCCTGTCAGCGCAGCAAGCGCTTTCTATGCGAGGAGGAGCCGTTTCCTATGACGACCACCCGCAGGGCCTTCGGCGCCCTCGCCGCGGGCGCCGCCCTGGCCGCCCTCGCACCCACCGCCCCCGCGAGCGCCGCGCCCCTGCACCGGCGGCCGATCGCCCACGACGACTTCCGCCACGGTCTGCGCCAGTGGGCCGTCGAACTGGAGCGGGGCGGCACGGTCACCGCCTCCCGCGGCGTCCTGGAGGTCGACGTGCCCGCCGGCGCCACGATCTGGTTCCGGCGGCGGCTGGAAGGGCCGTACGTCCTGGAGTACACCGCCACCCCGGTCTCCGAGGGCGGCGTCAACGACCGTGTCTCCGACCTCAACAACTTCTGGAACGCCGTCGACGTCCGCTCCCCGGACGACCTGTTCGCCACACCGAGGGGCGGGACGCTGGCGGAGTACGACCACCTCAAGACGTACTACGTCGGCTACGGCGCCAACACCAACACCACCACCCGGCTGCGCCGCTACGTCGGCCAGGCGGGTGTCCGGCCGCTTGTTCACGACTACACCGAGCCGCTGCTCGTGGCGAACGAGCCGCACCACGTCCGTATCGTCTCCGACGGCTCCACCGTGCGGTGGTGGAACAACGGGCGGCTCGTCTTCGACCACGACGACCCGGAGCCGTACACCGGCGGGCACTTCGCGTTCCGTACCACCTGGAGCCACTTCCGGTTCAGCGGGTTCCGGGTGTGGTCGCTCGCCCGGCGCCCCTGACGGGGGTGCTTGTTCCCAGATTGGCAAATTCTTTAGGAGTGGCTTTTCTCACCGCCCGTCAACCCTTGCCTACGGTCGCGTAGGTCACATTCCACAGTGAATCATGCACTGTTGTGGCAGACGATTCGAAGAATGACAGCAGATCAGTGATCGGGTCGTACGTGGCGGTGGGGGACAGCTTCACCGAGGGCGTCGGCGACCCCGGCCCCGACGGGGCGTTCGTCGGCTGGGCCGACCGGTTCGCGGTACTTCTCGCGGACCTGCGGCCCGAGGGCGACTTCCGGTACGCGAACCTGGCGGTGCGCGGCAAGCTGCTCGACCAGATCATGGCCGACCAGCTGCCGAAGGCGGTGGAGCTCGCGCCCGACCTCGTCTCCTTCTGCGCGGGCGGCAACGACATCCTGCGCCCCGGCACCGACCCGGACGAGGTCGCCGAGCGTTTCGAACAGGCCGTCGCCGCGCTGACCGCGGCGGCCGGCACGGTCATGGTGACGACCGGCTTCGACACCCGCGGCGTGCCCTTGCTCAAGCACCTGCGCGGCAAGATCGCCACCTACAACGGGCACGTCCGCGCCATCGCCGACCGGTACGGCTGCCCGGTGCTCGACCTGTGGTCCCTGAAGTCGGTGCAGGACCGGCGGGCCTGGGACCACGACCGGCTCCATCTCTCACCCGAGGGGCACACGCGCGTGGCGCTGCGCGCCGGGCAGGTCCTCGGCCTCGAGGTGCCGGCCGACCCCGAGCAGCCCTGGCCGCCGCTCCCGCCGCGCGGCACGCTGGACGTCCGGCGCGACGACGTGCACTGGGCACGCGAATACCTGGTGCCGTGGATCGGGCGCCGGCTGCGCGGGGAGTCCTCGGGCGACCACGTGACCGCCAAGGGCACCCTGTCGCCGGACGACATCAAGATGCGGATCGCCGCGGTGGCGTGATCGGCGCAGGCGGCACGGGACGCGGGACCGCCGCGCCGGACACCCTTCAGCGGATGAGCTGTCGGCCGGTCCGGGCGGCGTGTTCCGCACCGGCTCCGCCGGGGAGTGCCGTCGCGGAAGCCGGGCGTGGGGCGTCTCGTGGGTGCCGTCGCGGCCGTGTCGTCGCCGACGCTCCACCAGTGAGGTGATCGCCCGGGAGTGGTGCGCCCGTGGTGGGCGGGGCGGGTGCTGGGATGGCCGGGCATCGTCCCCCCACCCGAAGGAACGGTCCGCATGTTCCGTCCCCGCACGTCCGTCACCGTCGCCGCCGTGGTGCTCCTCGCGCTCGGTCTGCCGGCCGTCGCCGCGCCCGCGGCCGCCGCGCTGCCCGACCGGCCCGCCGTGGGGAGCCTCGCGCCGAGCCCCGCCACGATCTCCGTGACCGGAGAGGGCAGCGCGAGCGCCGACCCCGACCTCGCGATCGTCGGCGCCGGTGTCGAGGTCCTCGCCGCGACCCCGCAGACGGCCCTGGACGCCCAGAACAAGGCCGCCGACGCCCTGCTCGGCGCCGCCCGCCGCAAGGGCGTCGCCGCGCGGGACGTCCGTACGGAGAGCATCTCCCTCAGCCCTGTCTACGACCACACGGGCGGCGCCTCCCGCCTGGAGGGCTACCGGGCCGCGCAGTCCTTCTCCGTGAAGGTCCGCGAGGTGGACCGGACGGGGGCGGTCCTCCAGGCGATCACCGACGCCACGGGCGAGGCGGGCCGCATCACCTCGGTCGTCTTCGACCTGTCCGACCCCGTCCCGCTCATGGCCCGCGCCCGTGAGGCCGCGCACGAGGACGCCCGTGCCAAGGCCGAGCAGTACGCGCGGCTCAGCGGCCACCGCCTCGGCCGGCTCGTCTCCCTCAACGAGGACGCCTCCGGCTACCCCCGCCCCACCCCCGCGGCCACGGAGATCTCCGCGGCGGCCGCCGACGGCGTGTCCGTCGCCCCGGGCGTGATCCGCGCGACGACGACCGTGACGGCGGTGTACGAGCTGATCTGAGCCGGGGCGGGTCGGTGCGTCGGCGGGCCCTGTGGAGCGTTCGGTGTTCGTGTGTGCTCGACGCCCAGGTCTGTGAGCCGGGAAGGTCCCGCTTACCGGCGGGGCCTGCGGCGTGCTCAGCGCTCGTGCGCGCTCAACGCCCCTGTCTCCAGCCCGAGTTCCCGGGCCAGGGCTTCGTCGACCCACTCCCGCGCCCGTGCCCGGGACACCGCGCCCCCGTAGGACGTCAGCTGCACGGCCAGCCCGTCGAGCAGGGCCGTCAGTCGCAGCGCCGTGCCGGAGGGGTCCGGGCAGTGGAACTCGCCCGCGGCCACACCCTCCGCGATCACCTCCATGAGCGCCGCCTTCCACTGCCGGTCCAGGTCGCGGGCGACCTCCCGCAGCGCGGGCTCGCGCAGCGACACCGCCCAGCCCTCGATCCACAGCCGCCAGCCCTTGGCCTGACCCGACGGCGCGTACCAGCGCACGGCCGAGCGCAGCCGGCGCAGCGCGGTCGTGCGGCGGCCGAGCAGCTTGCGCAGACGCGCGAGGTCGTCCTCGGCGGCGTACGCGAACGCCGCGGCGACGAGTTTCTCCTTGGTGGCGAAGTGATAGAGCACCAGCGCGTTGCTCACACCGAGCGTCGCGGCGACGTCGGCGATCCTGACCGCCGTCACGCCCCGCGCCTCGATCTGCTCGATGGCGGCCCGCAGCAGCTCCTCGCGCCGCTCGGCCACACTCAACCGGACCCTTGTCACGCGGTCACCCTAGTCCGTCGACCTGAGAGCCGCCCGAGGACGCCCGCTCGGGGCGGTGCCGGCCGAACCGCTCCTCGATCAGCGGCAGCCGGCGGGCGGCGAGGGCGTGCGCGGCGGCCCGGGGCGTCGTCCCGTCGGCCTCGGCACGGGTCAGGACCAGCTCCACGAGGGTGCGCATCGAGCGACGTACGTGCGCGAACGCCTCGTCCGCGTCCGGGCCGACGTCACCGAACAGCGTCCACCACCACCAGGCGTTCGTGCCCGAGTTGACGACCACGTCGGGCAGCACGCACACCCCGCGCGCGTGGAGCGCCTCCTCCGCCTCGGGCAGGACGGGCATGTTGGCCGCCTCGACGATCCAGCGCGCCGTGATCCGCTCCTGCTCGGCGGGTCCGATCGCGTACGACACGGCCGCCGGCACCAGCACCTCCGCCTCGGCCGCCAGCCACGCGTCGCCGGGCAGCAGGCGGTCACCGGGGCGCAGGGCGGACCGGTCGACGGTGCCGTGGCCGTCCCGCGCGGCCAGCAGCGCCTCCACGTCCAGGCCCGCCGGGTTGGCGATCGTGCCCTTGACGTCGGCGACGGCGACGACCCTGAGCCCCGCGCGCGCCAGGAACCGCGCGGTGGCCCCACCCATGGTGCCCAGCCCCTGGAGGGCGACCCGCGCCCCGCCGCGCGCCACCCCGGCCCGGTCCAGGGCCGTGAGCACCGACTCGGCCACCCCCGAGCCGCCGACCAGCTCGTCGAGACCGATGCCGTCCACCTCGACCGCGAACGCGTCCGCGAGCCGCGCGCGGGCGGCGGCCTCGTCGTCGAGCAGCGGGTAGACGGCCTGCACGCTCGACACGAGCCCCACCTCCGCGGCGGCCCGGTCCACCAGGTCCTGGCTCAGCCCCAGGTCCTCCCCGGTGGTCCAGCAGCTCTCCACGTACGGCCGCACCGCCCGCAGGTACCGCACCAGCAGCCCGTACGCCTCGGGGTCCCGGGGATCGCAGTCGATGCCGCCCTTGGCGCCGCCCAGCGGTACGTAACGCGCCGCCGGGTCGTAGTGCAGCGCCTCCTTCAGGCTCATGCCGCGGGCCAGTCCGGTCACTTCCTCCAGGGTGCACCCCTCGCGCATGCGCAGCCCCCCACTGCACACACCCCGCACGAGCCGGTCCACGACGAGGAAGCCCCGCCGGCCGGTGACGTCGTCGGTCCAGGTGAGGGACAACAGGGGTGCGGTCATACGGGCTCCTCCACGCGGACCGCGCGGGCGCGGCGCCCGCCGGGACGACGGCCCGCTGTTACTGAATGGTAGGTCAGTATCGAGAGCCCGTCACCACCGCGTCGGAGCCGGTCCGTCCGCCCTCGTGACCAGGCCGGTCCGGTGATGTCGCAGGGGCCGACCATAATGGGAATCCTCAGCGACTCGACCTGGAGGTACCGTGGCCGGATCCCGTTCCCCGAGCCCCGGGCTCAGCGCACTGCGGCCCGAGGCGTTCGGCGCGGACCCGAGCGGTGAGCGCCTGGCGCGCATTCGCAGATCACCCCACTTCAAGGACGGGGTCTTCCAGAACCCCGGCGGCCCCGCGCGCACCCGCCCCTCCGGCTCGGCGCTCGACTTCGCGAAGGTCTTCTTCGACAAGGAAACCCGCCCCCGCCGCGCCCCCACGGGCACGGTGCCGGTGCACGCCACCACCCTCGCCGACCTCGCCAAGCCGCCCGCCACGGGCCTGCGCCTGACGTGGATGGGCCACTCCAGCGTGCTCGCCGAACTGGACGGCCGACGGGTGCTGTTCGACCCGGTCTGGGGCGAGCGCTGCTCCCCGTTCCCCTTCGCCGGCCCCAAGCGGCTGCACCCGGTCCCGCTCCCGCTGGCCGCGCTCGGCCCGATCGACGCCGTCGTCATCTCACACGACCACTACGACCACCTCGACCTGCCCACGATCAAGCAACTGGCGGGCACGGACACCGTGTTCGCGGTGCCGCTCGGCGTCGGCGCCCATCTGGAGCACTGGGGCGTGGCCCCCGGCCGACTGCGCGAACTGGACTGGCACGAGAGCGCCGAGATCGCCGGTCTGACCTTCACCGCCACACCGGCCCGCCACTTCTGCGGCCGGGGCCTGCGCAACACGCAGCACACCCTGTGGGCGTCCTGGGTCGTCGCCGGTGACGAGCACCGCGTCTACCACAGCGGCGACACCGGCTACTTCGAGGGTTTCAAGGACATCGGCGCCGCGTACGGCCCGTTCGACGCCACCATGATCCAGATCGGCGCGTACTCCGACTTCTGGCCGGACATCCACATGACGCCCGCGCAGGGCCTCCAGGCCCATCTCGACCTCCAGGGCGGCGAGCCCCACGGCGTGCTGCTGCCGATCCACTGGGGCACCTTCAACCTCGCCACGCACGCGTGGGCGGAGCCGGGGGAGTGGACGAAGGACGCGGCGGACGAGGCCGGGCAGGCGGTGGCCTCGCCACGGCCCGGGGAGCCGTTCGAACCGGCGGGGAAGCTGCCCGCCGAGGCCTGGTGGCGGGCGGTCTCCGCGCCCCTTCAGCGCCCGTGGCGCCGCTCCGGGGGACCGGCCGCCGCGCCGGCCGCGCAGGGCGATCTGGACCTCGCCGGGGAGGTGTGAACCGGGGTGGACGATCTCCTGAGCGCAACCGGCAGCGGCAGCGGGCCCGTCCCCGGCTTCACCGGGCTGCCCGGCGGCGTCGCCGTCTCGCACCTGTCGGTGTACGACTGGCCCGCCGCCGACGGCGTGTGCGGCGGCACCCCGCATCTGCATCTGACCTGCTCGGAGGCGTACGTCGTCACCGGCGGGCGCGGCTCGGTGCAGACGCTGACGACCTCCGGCCACCAGGTCACCGAGCTGCGGGCGGGCACGGTCGCCTGGTTCACGCCCGGCACCGTCCACCGGCTGGTCAACGAGGACGAGCTGCGGATCACCGTGCTCATGCAGAACAGCGGGCTGCCGGAGGCGGGCGACGCGGTCCTCACCCTGCCACCGGAGTACCTGACCGATCCGGAGACGTACGCGCGGGCCACCGTCATTCCGGCGGACGCGCCCGAGGAGGAGCGGGAGCGGGCCGCCCGGGCCCGGCGCGACCTGGCCCTGGAGGGCTTCCGGGCGCTGCGCGAGGCGGAGGGGCCGGACGCGCTGGCCGCGTTCCACCGGGCCGCCGCCGCCCTCGTACGGCCGAGGGTCGCCGAGTGGCGCGAGCGGTGGCGGCGGGGTGCGCAGGCCGCCGCCCGGGCCACCGGGGAGCAGCTCGACGCGCTGGAGCGGGGCGACGTCACGTACTTCGGGGACGCCGTCGTGCGGTCGCGGCAACCCTCCGAACACGGCAGGTTCGGGATGTGCGGGCGGCTCGACGTCTACGACAACTGACCGTTCGCGGGCGCCCGTCGTCGACAGGCGCGTCCGCGCGGTCCGCGATCCGCTCCGGCGTCACCCCGGGCGCGGTCTCGACGGGAACGAGGCCGTCCGGGGTGACGTCGAGGACGCCGAGGTCCGTGATGACGCGGTCCACGCGCTGACCCTGTTCACGGAAACAGGACCTTTCCCGGGGGAGTTCAGGAACGCAGGGCGTCCGAGACGGACTTCACGCCGCCGTGGGCGGTGAGCCCGCCGTCGACGGGGATCTCGGCGCCGGTGATGAAGGACGCCTCGTCGGACAGCAGGAAGACGACGAGCGGGGCCACCTCCGCCACCGTTCCGGTGCGGCCGAGCGGGGTCTCGCGGATGTTGGCCGCGCGGAACGCGGGGGCGGCGGAGGCGGTCATCTCGGTCTCGATGAAGCCCGGATGGACGGTGTTCACCCGGATCCCGCGCGGCCCGAGCTCCGTCGCGGCCGCCTTCGACAGGCCGCGCAGCGCCCACTTGCTGGCCGTGTAGGCGACCGGGTAGTGGCCGGTGAGCGCGGCCGTCGAACCGACGTTCACGATCGACGAGCCGGGCGGCATGAGCGGCACCAGGTGCTGGATGCCCAGCAGGGCTCCGGTGACGTTGACGGCGTGGACCCGGTCGAAGTCCTCCGCCCGCACCTCGTCGAGCCGGGCCCGCCAGGTGATGCCCGCGTTGTTGACCAGCCCGTGCACGCCGCCGTACGACTCCCGCAGCCGCGCGGCGAGTGCGGCCCAGTCCCGGCCGCTGGTGACGTCGAGCCGGTGGCAGTCGCCCGTCGGCTCGACATCGGTGGCGATCACCCGGGCGCCCTCCCGGACGAGGGCCTCGACCTCGGCGGCGCCCTGGCCCCGGGCGGCTCCCGTCACGACGACCACCTTGCCCAGCAACCGCTGGGGACGCGGCTCCGTCACGGCCGTTCCCGGGCGCGTCGGCGGGCGGAGGGAACGGGGACCGGCTCGGTGCCGGCCACCACCGTGTTGGACACCGAGCCGAGGCCCTGAACGGTGAGGGTGACGATGTCCCCGGGTGTCAGCGGCGGCGGGTTCCGCTCCCCGCGCAGGCCCCACAGCTCGGCCAGGCAGCCGCCGTTGCCGCAGGTGCCGGATCCCAGCACGTCACCCGGGCGCACCCAGGTGCCGCGCGAGGCGTAGGCGATCATCTCCTCGAACGTCCAGCTCATGTTGGACAGCAGGTCCTTGCCGACGACCTCGCCGTTGACCTCGGCGGTCAGGGCGAGCCGCAGGAACCCCTCGTCGTCGCGGTACTGCTCCAGCTCGTCGGCGGTGACGAGGTACGGGCCGAGCGTGGTGGCGGTGTCCTTGCCCTTGCACGGGCCGAGACGGACCTGCATCTCCCGGGACTGGAGGTCACGCGCCGACCAGTCGTTGAGGATCGTGTAGCCGAGGATGTGGTCGCGGGCCTGCTCGGGCGTGAGGTCGCGGCCCGCGCGGCCGACGACGACCGCCACCTCCAGCTCGAAGTCCAGCACCCGCGAACCCGGCGGCACGGGCACGTCGTCGTACGGGCCGACGACGGCGTAGGGGTTGGTGAAGTAGAACGTCGGGGCGTCGTACCAGGCCTCGGGCACGCCGGCGTCCCCGTCGACCGAGCGCCGGACGCCCTCCACGTGCTCCTCGAAGGTGACGAAGTCCCGGACGGTGGCGGGCTCCAGCGGCGGCAGCAGCCGGACGTCCGACAGCGGCACCGCCGGGCCCGCGGGCCGCGCGCCGGGCGCGTCGAGCGGCGAGGTGCCCTCCGGCAGCGGCCGTACGACGTCGCCCTCGACCACGCCGCAGTGGCGCCGGCCCGCGTGCAGGTAGCTGGCTATGCGCATCCGGGCCTCACACCGGCGGGGCGACGAACACGCCGCGGTCGACGTCGTTGAAGGACTCCTTGGCGACCAGCTCGTTCATCGCGTTGGCCGTGCCCCACTGGTCGGTGACCTCGGGCTGGGAGAAGTCGTAGACGTGCGGATGCCAGGTGTCCTCGTCGAGGACCTCCAGCTCCGTCGTGTACTCGACGGTGTTGCCGTGCGGGTCCAGGAAGTAGGTGAAGGTGTTGTCGCCCGCCAGGTGCCGGCCCGGCCCCCAGACCTTGCGCACGCCGGCCCGCATCACCCGGCCGGAGCCGCGCATGTACTCGTCCAGGCCGCGCAGCTCGAAGGAGATGTGGTGCAGGGAGGTGTGCGGGCCCCTGGCGATGGCCATGGAGTGGTGCTGGTTGCTGATCCGCATGAAGTGCATGACCTCGCCCATGTGCGGTGAGCTGAGCGTGTCGGAGAGGCGGAAGCCGAGGTGGCGCTCGTACCACTCCCGGGTGCGGTCCAGGTCGGGGGAGTTGAGGACGACGTGCGACAGCTTGACCGGGATCGACTCCTTCTCCTCGATCCTGCGGTGCTGCCTGACCTCGACGTCGGCGGAGACCTCGATGGTGCGGCCGTCGACGTCGAAGAAGCGGAAGCCGTAGCCGCCGCCGGGGGTGTGGATCTTGCCCGGCCGGGAGATCAGCCGCACGCCCTGGGAGAGGAGCCGCTCGGCGAGGGTGTCCACGTCCTCGGGGGTGGCGGCGCCGTAGGAGACGAGGTCGAGGCGCTTCTCCTCGGCCTTGCGCAGCCGGACGACGTACTGCTCGGGGGAGCCCTCGGCGGCGAGGAAGGAGATCCCGGAGTCCTCGGCGACCTTGGTCAGGCCCCAGACGCCGGCGTAGAAGTCGAGCTGCTTGTCGTAGTCGGGCACGGCGAGGTCGACGTGCCGCAGATGGGTGAGCAGTCGGGCGCTCATGGCGGATTCCTCCTGTGGGGGGTCAGGCGAGACGCAGCAGTGAGACGGCGTTGCCGCCGCGTACGGCTTCGAGGTCGGCGTCGAGCAGACGGGCGGCGCGCAGCGCGCCCAGCGGGTCCTCGGTTCCCATGTCGAAGGGGAAGTCGGAACCGAGCAGCACCCGGTCGGCACCCGCGGCATCGATCAGCGCGCGCAGGACGCGCGGGTCGTGGACGAGGGAGTCGAAGTACAGTCGGCGCAGATAGCTGCTCGGCGGGTGGGCGCAGCCGGCACCCGCGTCGGAGCGGGTCGACCAGGCGTGGTCGGAGCGGCCGACGTGGGTGGGGAGGTAGCCGCCGCCGTGCGCGGCGATCAGCCTCAGTCCGGGATGGCGGTCGAGCACGCCGGAGAAGATCAGATGGGACAGCGCGACGGCGTTCTCGGCGGGCTGGCCGACGGTGTTGGACAGGTACCACCGGTCCAGGCGCTCGTCGAGCGTGCAGCCGAAGGGGTGCAGGAAGAGGAGCGCGCCGGTCTCCTCGGCCAGCGCCCACAACGACTCGTACGCCGGGTCCGACAGCTCGCGCCCCGGCGCGTGGCTGGAGATCTCCACGCCCCGCAGGCCCTGGTCCAGGGCGTGCCGCAGCGCGCGCACCGCCTGCCGCGGGTGCTGCAACGGCGCCAGGCCCAGTCCGTACAGCCGGGTCGGCGCCTGGGCGCAGTGCGCGGCCGTCGCCTCGTTGGCGAGCCGGTACACCTTCTCGGCCGTCTCCTCGTCCGCCCAGTAGTGGTAGTGCGAGGGGGAGGGGCTGACCAGCTGCACGTCGACGCCCTGCGCGTCCATCGCGGCCAGCCGCAGGGCGACGTCGGTCATCCGGGGGGCGCGCTCGCGGACCATGGGGCCGTTGACGGCGAGGGCCGCGGGGCCGTTGCGGCGGGCATCGAGCTCCCGGGCCCGCGCCGCCCCCGGCAGGTCCGCCACCAGGGCGTCGACCTCGGGCAGCAGGACGTGGGCGTGCACGTCCACGGTGGGTGTCGTCACGGACGCTCCTTGAGGAGGTTCATGGTGCGGCCGATGAGGCCGGGCACGTCGGCGTCGCGCACACCGTCCAGCTGCCACTGCCCGAGCTGCACGGAGGCCTCGACGACGGCCCGCACCCGGGGGATGCGGCGGTCGTGGTAGGTCTGGAACAGCTCGTCGTCCCAGTCCCGTCCGCCGGTGAGCAGCTCGGCGAGGACCGAGGCGTCCTCCAGGGACATCGCGGCGCCCTGGGCGAGGGTGGGCGGGCAGCAGTGGGCGGCGTCACCGATCAGCACCACCCGGCCCCGGTGCCAGGGGCCCTCCACCAGCAGCCGGTCGAACCAGGTGTAGTTGACCTTCTTCGGGTCGGTGATGTGCCGGGTGATCTCCGGCCAGTGGCCGCCGTAGTGCCGGGCCAGGCGGCGCATCTCGTCGGCATGGGTGTCCGGGGCGATGGAGGCGCGGTCGCGGCACGCCTCGACGACGTAGGCGTAGATCGTGTGCTCGCTGGTGGGGGTGTAGCCCGCGATGTAGGCCGGGCCGCCGTAGGCCAGGTCGGCGCGGTCCAGTCCCTCGGGGCGGGGCGCGGCGATCCGCCAGATGGCCATGCCGGTGGGTTCCGGCTTGTCCGTGACGCCGATCGCGGCACGGGTGGCGGAGTTGCGGCCGTCGGCGCCGATCACCAGGTCGTAGCGGCCCTCGGTGCCGTCGCTGAAGCGCACGCGGACGCCGTCGGCGTCCTGCTCCAGCGAGGTGGCGGTGGTGCCGAGGCGGACGCCGGCGCCCGAGGCGCGGACCGCGTCGATGAGGATCCGCTGGAGCTGGGGGCGTTGCAGGCCGAGGGTGGCGGGCAGGTCCTCGCCGCCGGTTCTGATGTCCTCGGCGACGAACAGGACGGTGCCGTCGGGGGCGGTGACGCCGAGCGAGCCGAAGGCGAATCCGGAGGCCTTCACCCGATCCCACACACCGAGTTCGCGCAGTACCCGCAGGGCGTTGCCCTGGAGGGTGATACCGGAGCCGGTGGTGGCGTTCCAGTCCGGCCTGGCCTCGATCAGATCGACGGCGAGGCCGGCGCGGCGCAGCAGGACGGTGACGGCGTTGCCGGAGGCGCCACCGCCGATGACGAGGACGCTGCGGGATGTGGTCATGGGGAACTCCCTCGTTCCGCTGGTTACTTGACGGCGACCGGGTTGACCGGGGATCCGACGGCGCCGGTGATGGGAAGGGGGGCCGCGGTGAGCCAGAACTCGTACACGCCGTCCGCCGCGCAGTCCTCGGCGAGCGCGTCCGGGTCCCACATCTCGCCGATGAGCAGACCCATGTGGGGGATGACGACCTGGTGCAACGGCTGGAAGGCGTGGTCGAACTCGTTGGGCCGGACCTCGAAGCCCCAGGTGTCGGTGGCGATCGCGGCGATCTCGGCGCGGTGCAGCCAGCCGGCGGTGGTGAACGACAGACCGGGCGCGGGCCCGCCCGCGTACTCGCCCCAGCCCTCGCGCCGGACCCGGGTGAGCTGCCCGGTGCGCACGACGACGAGGTCACCGCGTGCGACGCTCACCCCGTGCGCCTCGGCCGTGGCGGTCAGATGCTCCTCGGTGATCGCGAAACCGTCGGGCAGCTCCCCGTCGTCGCCGACGACCCGGCCGACGTCGAGGAGGACACCGCGTCCGGCGACGTACGGTGCCATGTGCTCGATGCCGGTGACGAGGTCGCCGTCGGAGGTGACGACCTTGTCGGCCCGCCGCCCGTTCCAGGCGACGCCGTGGTCGAAGATGTGCCCGAGCCCGTCCCACTGGGTGGAGCACTGCAACGGCATCGCGATCATGTCGTCGGCGCCGCCGATGCCGTGCGGGAAGCCCTGGTTGCCGAGGGCGGCGTCGGTACCGGTGTCGAGCATGGTGTGCACCGGGTTGGTGCGCCGCCGCCAGCCCTTCTGCGGACCGTTCATGTCGAAGCGCTGCGACAGGGAGAAGCTGACGCCGCGTCGGACGAGGGCGGCGCCTTCACGGCGCTTGGCCCGGTCGAGGAAGTTGAGGGTGCCGAGGACGTCGTCCTCGCCCCAACGACCCCAGTTGGAGCACGCCTTGGCGGCCTCGGCGATCGCGCTCTCGGGATCGAGGCGGTTCACACGCCCTCCTGGACACAGCGGGTGCGCTGGGCGCCGAGCCCGGTGATCGAGGCGTCCATGACGTCGCCGTCGCGCAGCAACCGCCCCCAGTGGATGCCGTTCCCCGCCGGGCTGCCGGTCAGCACCAGGTCTCCGGGCAGCAGCCGGGCGGTCCGCGAGATGTACGACACGAGCCGTGCGACGCCGAAGAGCATGTCCTTGGTGGACTCGTCCTGCATGGTCTCGCCGTTGAGCTTCAGCGTGACCCGCAGGTCGCCCGGGTCGGCGATCGACTCGGCGGGCACGATCCACGGGCCGAGCGGGGTGAACCCCGGGGCGTTCTTGCTGCGCAGCCAGTCGGTGCCGATGGCCTTCATGTCCCGGCGGAAGACGGTGGCGCGGTCGGTGAGGTCGTTGGCGATGGTGTACCCGGCGACGTGGTCCAGCGCCTCCTCGACGGACACCCGGTGCGCCGGCCGGGCGATGACGGCCGCCAACTCCAGCTCCCAGTCCGGCTGTTCGGCCCAGGAGGGGAGGACGACGTCGTCGTACGGGCCGGTGAGCGCGCTCGGCAGGCCGATGAAGACGTACGGCAGGTCCTCCGCCGCCCGCCGGTCCATGACCGCGGCGATCTCGGCGCGGGCCTCCTCGACGGTGCGCGGGTCGTCGGGGGCGCGGTGGGCGACCTCCAGGTCGATCACGTGCTGCCGGTAGTTGGCGCCCGACTGGAAGATCTGCCGCGGCTCGACCGGGGCGTGCGTCCGCAGGCCGTCGAGCGGCCGCCGGGCGGCGGAGTCGTCCGCGGCGAGGGTGCGCAGGCGGGGGAGCACCTCGTCCCAGCGCTCCAGCAGGGCGCGGGTGGTCAGGGCCGGGTCGTCGAGCGCGGCCCGCAGGTCGAGCGCCCGGCCGTCCGGGGTGACGAGGGCCGGGTAGGGGGCCCCGCCGGTCGCCGAGACGGTGGCGAGGGCGAAGGGACCGGCGAAAGGAGCGGACGGGGCGGCGTGTTTCACGAACGTGTCCTCCTCGTGGCGAGGGGACCAATCTGACCCCGCCCCGCGTAATCTGGGAAATCGATTCGATGGATGATCAACATCCATACCGTTTATGTGTCGCCTTCTGCCTCGCCCCTCTGCCTCGGTCCTCGTCCCTCTGGAGCGCGTCGTGAACCTGGCCAGCCTCGACCTCAACCTCGTCGTCGCCCTGCGGGCGCTGCTGGAGGAACGCAACGTGACCCGGGCCGGCCGCCGCGTCGGTCTCAGCCAGCCCGCGATGAGCGCCGCCCTGGCCCGGCTGCGCCGCCACTTCGACGACGACCTGCTCTCCCGCGTCGGCGGCCACTACGAGCTGACCGCCCTCGGGCAGGTCCTTCTCGACCGCACCTCAGCCGCCTGTGACCTGCTGGAACGCCTCTTCACCAGCCAGTCCGGCTTCGACCCCGCCACCGCCTCCCACGAGTTCACCCTGATGGCCTCGGACTACGCGGTCGCCGTCTTCGGCTCCGAACTCGCCCGCGAGCTGCACCGGGAGGCGCCCGGCGTCCGGCTGCGCTTCCGGCAGACCCCGACCGATGTCGTCGACATCGCGGGCACCCTCCTGAGCACCACCGACGGCCTGTTCATACCGCACGGCGTCATCAGCGGCTTCCCCACCACCGAGCTCTACCGGGACAACTGGGTCTTCCTCGTCGCCGAGGGCAACCCGGAGGTCGGCGAGGAACTCACACCGCAGGACCTGGCGCGGCTGCCCTGGGTGACCTACCAGCGCACCTACGACGCCCCGGCCGTCCGTCAGCTCGGCATGCTCGGCATCGAACCCACGGTCGAGATCTCCGTGGACACCTTCTCGGTGCTGCCCTTCATGGTCGCCGGCACCCGCCGGATCGCCCTCGTCCAGGAACTCCTCGCCGAACGCCTGCGCGGCACCGCCCCCGTGCGGATCATGAAGCCGCCCTACGACGCCGTCCCGCTCCAGGAGGCGCTGTGGTGGCATCCCGTCCACACCCACGACGCCGCGCACATCTGGCTGCGCGAGACGGCCGCCCGGGTCGCCGCCCGCGTCGGCGGGCAGGGCAGGAGCGGCATCCACGGGACGGATGAAGGTGATCGGGCAAATCGATCGCGCGACGCCTAGGCGCCGGGGACCGCCTGGCCCATAGTCGGTGCAGTTCCTGACGCCCGCCGACGCGGGCGCAGTCCCCTCGGGTGCGCCGGTACCCCGCGGCATGGCGCGAGGCCATCGCGGCGGTACGGCCCAGCACCCCTGGCCACCGCCCGTGGAGCCCCGTATGCCTGGATCCGTCTCCGTGCCCGCGTCCGCCGACAACGCCGCCCCTGCCGCCGTCGAGAACCCGGGGCGGTCGCGCGCCGCGCTCCTGATGGCCGGCAGCTGTCTGCCGGTCCTCGGTGCCGTCCTGATCGCCCCGGTCCTGCCGAAGATGCAGGACCACTTCGCGTCCGTGCCCGGCGCCAAGACCCTGGTCCCGGTCGTCCTCACCGTCCCCGCGCTCGCCCTCGCCCTGCTGGCCCCCTTCGCCGGTGTCGTCGTCGACCGCCTGGGACGCAAACGCCTCCTGGTCGTCGCGACCGTCCTGTACGCCGTGTTCGGCACCGCCCCGCTGTGGCTGGAGTCGCTGGGCGCGATCGTGGCCAGCCGGGTGCTGGTGGGCATCGTCGAGGCCGCCATCATGACCTGCTGCACCACACTGATCGGCGACTACTACTCGGGCCGGGTGCGCGAGCGCTACCTCGCTCTGCAGACCATGTGTGCCTCCGCCTCGGCCACCGCGTTCTTCGTGATCGGTGGCGCGGTCGGCTCGGCCGGCTGGCGGGCCCCCTTCTGGATCTACGCCGTCGGCCTGCTGCTCGCGCCCGCCATGGCCGCCGCGCTGCCCCGGCCCCGCGCGACCCCGAGTGCGGACGAACCGGCCGCGCCCGCCCGCCCGTTCCCGGTGCGGCGCCTCGCCGGCATCTGCGCGCTGACGGTCTTCGGCGCGATGGTCTTCTACACCGTGCCCGTCGAGATGTCGTACCTGCTCGACGACCTGGGCGTGGAGTCCAGTGGCCTGATCGGCCTCGCCACCGCGCTCGCCAGCGCCGCCACCGTCGCCGGTTCGATCGCCTTCACCAGGCTGCCCGGGACGCCGGAGGGCCGGCTGCCCGCGCTGTTCGCCGTCTGCGCCGCCGGGTTCCTGGTGATCGGTCTGTCCGGCAGCCCCGCGCTCCTGATCGCGGGCGCGGTCCTCAACTGCCTCGGCACCGGCGTCCTGCTGCCTTCCCTGCTCACCGCGGCGATGTCCCGGCTCGAGTACGCCGACCGCGGCCGCGGCACCGGCCTGTGGACGGCGGCGTTCTTCTTCGGCGAGTTCGTCTGCCCACTGGTGCTGATCGGCCTGGACTCCGCCCTGGGCGGCCTGGCCACGGCGGTCGGCGCGCTGGGCGTCGCCTCGGCTCTGGTGGCTGCCGGAATGCTGTCGGCCCGCCGCCTCCGGCGCTGATCGAAGCCTCGAACGACCGGGGGGTACGGTGGGCGCCATGTCCCCCACCCCCCGCTGGCTCAGCCCGGAAGAGCAACGGGCCTGGCTGGCCTACGTCGACTTCACCACCCTCCTGGCCGACTACCTCAACCGCCAGTTGCGGCGCGACGCCGGGATGACGCACGCCGACTACAGCCTTCTGGCGCATCTCTCCTCGGCGCCCGGGGACGCGCTCGGCATGTCCGAGCTGGCCCGGCGGCTGAAGATCACCCGCAGCCGCCTCACCCACGCCGTCAACCGGCTGAGCGAGGCGGGCCTGGTGGACCGCCGGGAGGACCCGGCCGACGGCCGCGGCCAGGTCGCCGTCCTCACTCGGGAGGGCCGGGCCCTGCTGGAGGAGGCCGCCCCCGGCCACGTCGAGGCCGTGCGGCGCACCGTGTTCGACGCCCTCACCCGGGAGCAGGTGCGTCAGTTCGCGGAGATCGGTGAGGCCATCGGTGAGGCGCTGCACCAGGTGGAGAGCGTCGAGGCGGATCCGGCGGTGCTTCCTTGGCGGCGCCGGTAGCCTCCACCGAATGTGTTTGATGAATCAAACGAATGCTCGGGCCGATGTGATTGAGGGTTCAAGCGAACACCCGTCTCGACAGTACGAGAAGTGAAGGCCACGGCCGATACGTTGAGTGACATTCCGGGGGTCGTCGTCAAGCGTGGGGAGCCCTCGACGGACTGAAAGGGGGCGCCGGGTCGCCGGACGACTCACGGTGGAGGGCGGTTGAGGGGTGAGGGACCCCCGGCGGCCCTCCGTTCGTTTGTGACCGCCTCCGACCAGGCCTGATCGACTTCTTTCCGTACGACGTCCGGCCGAATCGGCGGCTTATCGGTCTTTCGTGCGAGACCTCATACCAGAGCGGGACGCTCCCTGGGGGACTTTGTCAACTGCCCACCGCACATGATGCCTTGGCGACTACTGTGAGTGTCCGTCGGGCGACGTGCGGTCGAATTCTCGGCTCTCTCGACCGACACCGCCCTGGCGCACACCAGAGTCGCGCACCCCGCGCGAACACCCACGCCCGACGGACTGACAGTACGAGGACACCGATGTCTCACCTCCGCGCACCGACCGCACGCGCAGACCGCCGTGAGGGCGGACGGCACGGACGACCGGTCGCCCGCACCGCACCCGCACCGGCCGAGACCCATATACGGCCCCAGCTGCTCCGGCTCGCCGTGCTGCCCCCGACCGCCGTCGCCCTCAGCGCCTGCGCGGCCGTGCTGTTCATCGTGCGCTCCACCGGAGTCCGCGCCAGCACCACCCTGTGGGCCGTCCTGGCCGGCGCGGTCACGGTGACCACCGTGGGCATCCTGATCGCGGCCGTGGCCGCCGACCGCGCCGCCCGCTCGGTCACCGACCGCCTCACCGCCCTGCGCCGCAGCAGCGCGCGCGGCGAGGCCGATCTGCGCTCCCTGGTGGACACCCTGCGCCGCGGCGAGGTCCCCGCACAGCGCAAGGCGCGCAGCGGGCCGCCCGCCGACGCCGACGAGTTCGAACTGCTCGCCGCCGACCTGGCCCACGCGCACGACGGCGCCGTCACCGCCGTCGTGCAGGCCGCGCAGCTGTCCAGCCAGGCCGGCAGCGAACAGAAGCTGGAGGTGTTCGTCAACCTCGCGCGGCGCCTTCAGTCGCTCGTGCACCGTGAGATCTCCATCCTCGACGAGCTGGAGAACGAGATCGAGGACCCCGACCTGCTCAAGGGCCTCTTCCACGTCGACCACCTCGCCACCCGCATCCGCCGCCACGCCGAGAACCTCGCCGTGCTCGGCGGGGCCGTCTCCCGGCGGCAGTGGAGCAACCCGGTCTCCATGACCGAGGTGCTGCGCTCCGCCATCGCCGAGGTCGAGCAGTACTCGCGGGTCCGGCTGGTGCCGCCGATCGACGGCGAGCTGCGCGGGCACGCCGTCGCCGACGTCATCCACCTGCTCGCCGAACTCGTCGAGAACGCCACGGTGTTCTCCGCCCCGCACACCCAGGTGCTGCTGCGCGCCAACCTCGTCACCTCCGGGCTCGCCGTCGAGGTCGAGGACCGCGGACTGGGCCTGCCCGTCGAGGAGCAGAGCCGGATGAACGCCCTGCTCGCCGACCCCGACCAGGTCAACGTCGGCCGACTGCTGGCCGACGGCCGCATCGGCCTCTTCGTCGTCTCCCAGCTCGCCCGCCGCCACGGCATCCGCGTCCGCCTCCAGACCAACATCTACGGCGGTGTCCAGGCCGTACTGGTCGTCCCGCAGGCGCTGCTCGGCTCGACGGGGCTGCCGGTGCCGCGGGGAGAGGAGAGCGGCAACGATCCGAACGGCCAGGGACGACAGCGGCAGACCGACCAGGCCGCCCCGGCCGCCGGGCCTGCCGCGACCGGAGCCGCGCCCGCACCCTCGCCCGCCCGCGGCACCCGAGGCGACGGCACCCGCACGTCCCCCGCGCGCACCCCGCGCGACGCACGACCACCGATCACCGGGCGGACCGTCCCGGCCGGCCGCCGGCCCGCACCGACGGACCCGCGGAACCACCCCTCCCCGACGGGGCTGCGGAACCACCCCTCGCCGGCGGACCCGCAGGCCGCCCCCGCGAACCGACTCTCGCCGGCGGAGCCACAGGCCGCCGCCCCCGCGAACCGTCCCTCGCCGGCGGACCCGCAGGCCGTCCCCGCGAACCCGCAGGCCGCCTCCCCGAACCGGCGCGCCGCGTCGTCGGATCGGCTTTCCCCGTCCCCGGACCCACAACCCGCACTCCTGAACCGTCACGCGGTCCCCGCGGACCCGCAGGCCACTCTCGCGAACCCGCAGGCCGCCCCCGCGAACCCGCAGGCCGCCTCCCCGACCCGCCCTTCCGTGGCCTCGGACCCGCACCCGGCGTCCGCGGCCGAGCGGAGCGCACCCTCGTACTCCGCGTCCGCGGCCGAGCGGACCGCGCCCCCGCACCCCGCCTCCCCGGCCGAGCGGACCGTACCCCCGAACCGGTCCGCCGGTTCCCACCCCCGGCCCGGGGCCACCCTGGGGGGTGGATCGCCTGCCGTGTCGGCCCAGGTGGGGTCGTCCACCCGGCGGCCCGGGCACGACACCCCCCGGGTGGACAGCCGAAACCCGGCCCCCCTGCCCGTCCGTGGCGCCCATGAGCACCGGCCCAACCCGGCGGAGGCGGTGCCCGGTATCCGGCCGGGCGACCGGCCCCGTGTGGAGGAGAACGCGGGTCTCGCCCCCACCCCCCGCGTGGGCGCCGTGCGCGGCACCATGGGCAAACCCCAGCTGCCCCGACGCCGCGCCCAGGAGCACCTCGTGCCCCAGCTGCGCGGCGGCCCCGCCCCCCGCCAGGACGACGACCACGTCGGCCACGACCCCGGCCTGATGGCCGCCTTCCAGCGCGGCGTCGGCCTCGCCGAGACCCAGCTGAGCCTGGAGGCGGACGGCGCGGACCCGACGCCGTATCCGTCGCCCTTGTCCGCGGCACCCCCCGTGCACGCGCCCGCCTCCCCC
>NZ_BQUN01000048.1 GCF_026008495.1 Streptomyces sp. A012304 | reverse complement strand
CTTCTCGAGGGTGAGCAGGCCCGGGTTCTCCTCGAAGTACCGCTGCAGGAACTCGCTCGGCTCCCTCCGCTCACCGTCGCTCTTGCCGGTCTTGCGCCGGACCCGGCGCGGACGGGTGATGTAGTTGTAGGCCGTCTCGCGGAACCACATGTCCTCGGTGACCTCGGGCTGGCCTCCGTCGCCGGCGCGACGGTCGGGCCGGGCGAGCACGCCTCGGGAGATGTACGTGCGCAGGGTCGCGACCGGCGTGGGCTCGCGGGAAAGGAACCGGCCCTCGAGCACTCCGATGCGGTCGAGAGGGAGAAGGTCCTTGGGCCCGCCGGCAGGCAGCGCGGTGGCCTTCTCCTTCTGCTTGGGGTGAGCCACCACCCAGGCCTCCGGCTTGTGGGCCAGGACCCACTCATCGACGGCTGCCTCGTCGTACAGCTGGGTCTTGCCCCAGCCCTTGTCGAGGCACGGCGGGAAGGTCTCCTCGAGCGTCCAGGAGGCGGCGGTCGAGCCGCTCACGTGGTAGCGCTTTGCGATCTTTTCGACCGTGGTCTGCTTGATCTTCGAGTTTGCGGGGATCATCGTCTGCTCCAGGGCCTGCGTGGCCTGATCGTTTCCTGCCGGGCCGCGGATGCGCCGGCGGGGGGATGCTGTTGTGCGTGGCCAGCGGCCCCTTCCTGTTCCTTTGCTGATGCCCGGACGGGGCTGGAAGGACGCAGGGAGAGACCCGGCTCGCAACGTACAGCGATTCAAGCGATTAAGCAATTCGTCGTGGGTGTGTCAGTGTGGATCGCCGCCGGAACCGACGCGGGCGGGG
>NZ_BQUN01000047.1 GCF_026008495.1 Streptomyces sp. A012304 | reverse complement strand
CGGGGGCGCGGGGAGAGGGGGGAGGGGACGGAAAAGGCGGGGGCGCGGGGGGAGAGAGAGCCGGGGGGCCGAGCGCGGGGTGCGCCGGGCGCGGGGATGGGGAGCGCGGGCGCGCCGGGCGCCGGGCGCGAGGGCACGGAGAGCCGGGACTGCACGGCGCGGCGGTACGGGGAAAGCACCGCACGGGGTACGGGAAGCGCGCTCAGGGCCGAGAGCCCCCAACTGGTCGACGCGAGGCGCCAAGGCCGCGGCGGCGCTGCCGGACGCAGAGGGCCGCCCAGGCCGGCCCGGTTCGCCTGCCTCCCTGAAGCCCCTGGGCTCGACCCGGGCCTCTCGTGCCCACAAGGCCCGGCCGAGTCCCGGTCAGCGCCGGACCCCGGTCGCCCCGAGGCTCTACGGCCCGCCCCCTACAGCCCGACCCCCACCATCACCGGCTCGTTGACCAGGGTGATGCCGAAGGCCTCGCGGACGCCGGCCACGACTTCGCGGGCCAGGGTCAGCAGGTCCTCCGTGGTGGCCTCGCCGCGGTTGGTGAGAGCGAGGGTGTGCTTGGTGGAGATGCGGGCGGGTCCGCTGCCGTACCCCTTGGTGAAGCCCGCCTTGTCGATCAGCCAGGCCGCGGAGGTCTTGGTGTGCCCCTCCCCCGCCGGATAGGCGGGCGGCTCCACGCCGTCGCCGAGCCGCTCCTTCACGCGCGCGTGGAACACCGCGAAGTCGGCGTCGCTGAGGATCGGGTTGGTGAAGAACGACCCGGCCGACCAGGTGTCGTGGTCCTCGGGGTCGAGGACCATGCCCTTGCCGGCCCGCAGCTTCAGCACCGTCTCGCGGGCGTCGGCGAGCGGCACCCGGTCGCCGGGCTCCACGCCCAGCGCCCGCGCCGTCTCGGCGTACTTGATCGGCGCCGACAGCCCGCCCGCGTCCTCCAGTGCGAAGCGCACGCGCAGGACGACGTACCGCTCGGGGTCGGCCTTGAAGCGGCTGTGCCGGTAGGAGAAGGCGCACTCCTCGTTGCTCAGGGTGACCGTCTCGCCCGCGCGGCGGTCGTAGGCGATGACCTCGGTGATGGTGGAGGAGACCTCCTGGCCGTACGCCCCCACGTTCTGGATCGGCGTCGCGCCCGCCGAGCCGGGGATGCCGGCCAGGCACTCGACGCCGGCGAGCCCGGCCTCCACAGTGCGGGCGACGGCGTCCGTCCACACCTCACCCGCCGCCAGCTCCAGCGTCGTACCGGCCGGCTCGAAGCCGCTGGTGGCGATCCGCAGCGCCGTTCCGGCGAAGCCCTTGTCACCGATGACGAGGTTGGATCCGCCGCCGATGACGAGCAGCGGTGTGCCGTCGGCGTCGGCCTCGCGCACGGCGGCGATCACCTCGGCGTCGGTCGTCGCGGTGACCAGCCGGGTGGCGGGGCCGCCCAGCCGGAAGGTGGTCAGCGGGGCGAGCGGGGCGTCGTGGAGTTCCAGCACGCGCCCAAGCCTACGAGACGCCACCGACAGCCCCGCCCACCCGCTCGGGCACGCGTAAGGGGCGCCCCGCAAGGGAGAACGCCCCTTACCCCACCGTTCGAACAGCCGGTCAGGCCAGCCGCACGACCGCCCGCGACATCCCCAGCACCTTCTGCCCCGCGCTGGTCACCGTCAGGTCGACGCGCACGGTGTTGTCGTCGAGCTTGGCCCCGACCTTGCCGCTGACCTCGATCAGGGCGCCCTGGTCGTCGTTGGGGACGACGACGGGCTTGGTGAAGCGCACGCCGTAGTCGACGACCGCGCCCGGGTCGCCGGTCCAGTCGGTGACGACGCGGATCGCCTCGGCCATGGTGAACATGCCGTGCGCGATGACGTCCGGCAGGCCCACCTCCTTGGCGAACTTCTCGTTCCAGTGGATCGGGTTGAAGTCCCCGGAGGCCCCCGCGTACTGCACGAGCGTGGCGCGCGTCACGGGGAAGGACCGGCTGGGCAGCTCGGTGCCGACCTCGACGTCGTCGTAAGCGACCTTCGCCGTCATCTCAGCCCTCCTCGGCCGCGCGGGCGACCAGCTTCGTCCAGGCGGTCACGACGTGCTCGCCGGCCTCGTCGTGGACCTCACCGCGGATGTCCAGGATGTCGTTGCCGGCGAGCGACTTGATGCCCTCGATGGTCGAGGTCACGGTCAGCCGGTCACCGGCGCGCACCGGGCGGCGGTAGGCGAACTTCTGGTCGCCGTGCACCACCCGGCTGTAGTCCAGGCCGAGCTGCGGGTCCTGGACGACCTCTCCGGCGGCCTTGAAGGTGATGGAGAACACGAAGGTCGGCGGGGCGATCACATCGGGGTGCCCGAGCGCCTTGGCGGCCTCCGGGTCGGTGTACACCGGGTTGTCGTCCCCGACCGCCTCGGCGAACTCGCGGATCTTCTCCCGGCCCACCTCGTAGGGCTCGGTGGGCGGGTAGGTCCGCCCGACGAAGGACTGGTCGAGCGCCATGGGCTCGGCACCTCCTGGTTGCTCTACTGACCGGTATGGGTCGCTCAACGACGCGAGGCCGCCCCCGATCACTCGGGGACGGCCTCGTGTACGAGCCTGATTTATCGCGTCTCGCGGTGCGCGGTGTGCGCGTTGCAACGCGGGCAGTGCTTCTTCATCTCAAGACGGTCCGGGTTGTTGCGCCGGTTCTTCTTGGTGATGTAGTTCCGCTCCTTGCACTCCACGCAGGCCAGCGTGATCTTCGGGCGGACGTCGGTGGCAGCCACGTGAGTGCTCCTTGACGAACGGATGGGACGATTTAACGCAAGAAAGAGTAGCCGATCGAAGGACCGACCCCGCAATCGGCTACTGTCAGTAGCGGTGACCGGACTTGAACCGGTGACACAGCGATTATGAGCCGCTTGCTCTACCGACTGAGCTACACCGCTTTGATGCGATCGGTCCCGCCTCGCGGCGGGAACCTCTCACACCAGAGCCCCAATACGGAATCGAACCGTAGACCTTCTCCTTACCATGGAGACGCTCTGCCGACTGAGCTATTGGGGCGAGCGATGAAGACATTACACGGTCCGCCGCCGTTCACCCAAATCCATTGCACGCCCCCCACCACGGCCCCTTCCGCCGAGGTCCCGCCGCGCCCGTGAGCCCCTCCCGCCCACCTGATCACCCCCGTCAGGACCCGCCGGACCACGCCGGTACGACTATTGCGCTCCTCCCCGACAGCGCCGGACGGCCGCCCTAGGCTCGACTCACTCTGCGTGATCTTGCCCCGAGACCTCCCGTCCCCGAGCCCCTGGAGCGCGATGCCCGACACCCGGCCGCAGCCGCCCCGCTCGTCGTCCTCCGCGCCGTCCGGGCAGCCCGACCCTGCCGCCCTCCTGCTGTGCGGCGCGCGCCTCACGGACGGCCGGACCGTGGACGTACGGCTGGGCCGCGGGCGCATCGAGGCGGTCGGCACGGCCGGCAGCCTGACGGCCGGCCCGTCGCGTACGAGCGGCACCCGCGTGGACCTCGACGGCTACCTCCTGCTGCCCGCCCCGGCCGAACCCCACGCGCACGCCGACACCGCGCTGTCGGCGGACACCGAGGGCCCCGTCTCCTACGCCCCCCGGGACGTCCAGCGCCGTGCCACGGAGGCCGCGCTGCTGCAACTCGGCCACGGCGCGACCGCGCAGCGCGCCCACGTGCGCGTGGGCGACGTCCAGGGCCTCGGCGCGCTGGCCGCCACCCTCCGCGCCCGGCGCTCGCTGCACGGGCTCGCCGAGCTGACCACGGTGGCGATGCCCCGGGTGCTCACCGGGGTGGCCGGCGCCGACGGGCTGGCGATGCTGCACGACGCGGTGCGGATGGGCGCCTCCGTGGTGGGCGGCTGCCCCGACCTCGATCCCGACCCGACGGGCTACGTCGAGACGGTCCTGGAAGTGGCCTCCGAGCACGGCTGCCCCGTCGACCTGCACACCGACGCCACCGACCCGGCCCGCCTCGCCCGGCTCGCCGCGATGGCCGGCGGGCTGCGCCCCGGTGTCACCCTCGGCCCCTGCGCGGGCCTCGACCGGCTGCCCGCCGAGACCGCCGGCCGCACCGCCGACCGGCTCGCCGCGGCCGGCGTGACGGTGGTCTGCCTCCCCCAGGGCGGCTGCGGCGCCGCCGAACGCCGCGGCACGGCCCCCGTACGGCTGCTGCGCGCGGCCGGGGTCCGGGTCGCGGCCGGCAGCGGGGCGCTGCGGGACGTGTCGAACCCCGTCGGCCGCGGCGACCCGCTGGAGGCGGCCTACCTCCTCGCCTCCCGCCACGGCCTGCGCCCCGAGGACGCCTACGACGCCGTCAGCGCGTCGGCGCGGGCCGCCCTGGGCCTGCCCGAGGTCCGCGTGGAGGCGGGCTTCCCCGCCGACCTGCTGGCCGTCCGCGGCGACCGTCTCTCCGGCGCGCTGTCCCTGGCGTACAGCCGCATCGTGATCCACCGGGGGCGGGTGGTGGCCCGTACCAGCGCGGTCCGCGAGTACCGCAACTCGGCGGCGGCCGCGGAACTCGGGTTCCCGCGGCAGGGTCGCGGCCAACTGTCGTAGGCGGCACGGCCGCGCGAGCCCTCGGGCCGGGCGGCGTACGCGCGTGTGCGGGCGTACGGTCGGAAGCATGCGCATTGTCATCGCTGGGGGTCATGGTCAGATCGCGCTGCGGCTGGAGCGGCTGCTCGCCGGGCGCGGGGACGAGGTCGCGGGCATCATCCGCAAGGCCGAACAGGCGGACGACCTGCGGGCCGTCGGCGCCGAACCGGTCGTGCTGGACCTGGAGTCGGCGTCGGTCGAGGAGGTCGCCGAGCGCCTGCGGGGCGCGGACGCGGCGGTGTTCGCGGCGGGCGCGGGCCCGGGCAGCGGGGCGACCCGCAAGGACACCGTCGACAAGGGCGCGGCCGTGCTGTTCGCGGACGCGGCGCTCCGCGCGGGCGTACGCCGCTTCCTGGTCGTCTCGTCCTACGGCGCCGACGCCGGACGGCAGGGCGACGAGATCTTCGACGTCTATCTGCGCGCCAAGGGCGAGGCGGACGCCTACGTCCAGGGCCTGGACGGACTCGACTGGACGGTCCTGCGCCCGGGTTCGCTGACGGACGACGCGGGCACCGGCCTGGTCCGGCTGGAGGCGCGCACGGGCCGTGGCGCTGTCCCGCGCGACGACGTGGCCGCCGTCCTGGCGGAGCTGCTGGACACTCCGGCGACGGCCGGCCTGACGCTGGAACTCATCGGCGGGTCGACGCCGGTGTCGGTGGCGGTGAAGGCGGTCGCGGGCAACTGAGGCCCCCGCACCGCCCGTTCTAGAACAGGGGCAGCTGCCCCGGGATGTCGGGCACGACGTACCCGTCCAACGAGGGCTGGACCGCGCCGAGTTGGGCGATCCGTCGGGAGCCGGGGCAGGAAGTGAGCTGTCCGTTGTCCCGCGCTCCCGGCGGGTCGTGCCGTGCGAAGCGTCCGGCGACGACGGCGATCTCGCGACGGCACTCGGGGCAGGCTCTGCGGCGGCTGGACATGCGCCCAGTCTGCCCGAGTGCGCCACGCGGGTACCGCGTCGCGCCGCACGCCCCGCTCGTCGCGCGGAAGTCCGCCCATCTCCCTAGCATCCGTACATGTGGCACATACCTTCGAGGAACTCGTGGAGAAACAGCGCGCGGCCGACGAGGCACACGCGAGGGTCCTGCACCTGCGGGACACCTACGGCGCGCCCACGGCCGCCCCCTGGTCGGAGACGCAGACCGACACCTACGAAACCGCGTGGCGCGCCTGGCGCGACCTCGCCCGGGACGTCCAGGCCGCGGTCACCGAGTACGCCAAGGACGAGGGCAAACCGCGCAACGAGGTGGAGGCGGACGTGAAGCGGACCGCGAAGACACCGCGGGAGGCGCCACCGCCCCAGACGGAGTGATCCACGCCACTGGGCTTGCACGCATCCCGCGAGCATCAACGAGAAAACCCCTCCGCCCTGCGTTTCCGCAGTTCGGAGGGGTTTCACTCAGCGTGGCGGCGCCAGGATTCGAACCTGGGAAGGCTGAGCCGGCAGATTTACAGTCTGCTCCCTTTGGCCGCTCGGGCACACCGCCGGGTTTCGCTGCCTGTTCGAACCGCTTTTCGGCGGTGCTCCCTGGCAACGACGTAAACGATACCTGATGGACGGGGGTGCTTCGCACCTGGATTCCGCGCCGCCCCGACGGAGCGGGGTGGCTAGGCTTGTCCGGATGCGGCCCGCGCCCCGCGCCGGGCTCGGCGACAGCCCTCACGGACGCCGACACGCACCCCGATACGCACCCGATACAAGGAGCCACAGGACATGGCCGACTCCAGTTTCGACATCGTCTCGAAGGTCGAGCGGCAGGAGGTCGACAACGCCCTCAACCAGGCCGCCAAGGAGATCTCCCAGCGTTACGACTTCAAGGGCGTCGGCGCCTCGATCTCGTGGTCCGGTGACAAGATCCTGATGGAGGCGAACTCCGAGGACCGGGTGAAGGCTGTCCTCGACGTCTTCCAGTCGAAGCTGATCAAGCGCGGGATCTCCCTGAAGGCGCTGGACGCCGGCGAGCCGCAGCTCTCCGGCAAGGAGTACAAGCTCTTCGCGGAGATCAAGGAGGGTATCTCCCAGGAGAACGCGAAGAAGGTGGCCAAGCTCATCCGTGACGAGGGCCCCAAGGGCGTCAAGGCCCAGGTCCAGGGCGACGAGCTGCGCGTCAGCTCCAAGAGCCGCGACGACCTCCAGGCCGTCATCGCCCTGCTGAAGGGGCAGGACTTCGACTTCGCGCTCCAGTTCGTGAACTACCGGTAGGCATCACAGTGTGGGTGGGCGCCCGGGGCGGTGCCCACCCTCGCGTCCGCCTCCCGTCGGGACGCGGTCCGCTCAGTCCCGCGAGTGGCCGAACAGGATGCGGTACACGATCAGCAGCACCAGCGATCCGCCGATCGCCGAGGCCCAGGTCGCGCCGTCGTAGAAGTCCTTGCTGATGGGGTGGTCCAGCCAGCGGGCCGATATCCAGCCGCCGATGAACGCGCCCGCCACACCGATGACGGTGGTGCCGATGAGGCCGCCCGGGTCCCGGCCCGGGAGCAGGACCTTGGCGATGACTCCGGCCAACAGCCCCAGAATGATCCAGCTGATGATGCTCATGCCCTGAACCTGCCCTTCCGCGCTGTGCCCGCACTGTCCCGGGACTGTGATGTTGCTCCCGGCCTTCTCGGCCCGCCTGTCCGGCAGGTCGTCACCGCGCGTTCGTGCCGTGTTGGACGGGACGACGCCCCGACGACGACCCGCGGTTCCCCGGCTCAGTAGGGTGCGGCCCATGACACAGTCCGGATCCCCCGCCGAACTGCGGCGGACCCTGGGCGTCGGGGACGCCGTGGTCATCGGGCTCGGCTCGATGATCGGTGCGGGCATCTTCGCCGCCCTGGCACCCGCCGCGCACGCCGCCGGTTCCGGGCTGCTGCTCGGACTGGCGCTGGCCGCGGTGGTGGCCTACTGCAACGCCATGGCGTCGGCGCGTCTGGCCGCTCTGTATCCGGCCTCGGGCGGCACCTATGTGTACGGCCGCGAGAGGCTGGGCCCGTTCTGGGGGTATCTCGCGGGCTGGTCGTTCGTGGTCGGGAAGACGGCCTCCTGTGCGGCGATGGCGTTGACGGTCGGGGCGTACGTCTGGCCGGGGCAGGCGCACGCGGTGGCGGTCGCGGCCGTGGTGGCGCTGACGGCGGTGAACTACGGCGGCATCCAGAAGTCGGCCTGGCTGACGCGGGTGATCGTGGCGGTGGTGCTGGCGGTCCTCGCTTGTGTGGTCGTGGTCTGTCTGGGGTCGGCGGAGGCCGACGCCGGGCGGCTCGACGTCGGGGTCTCCGGGGGCTTCGGCGGCGTGCTCCAGGCCGCCGGCCTGCTGTTCTTCGCGTTCGCTGGGTATGCGCGGATCGCGACCCTCGGCGAGGAGGTGCGGGATCCCGCGCGGACCATTCCCCGCGCGATCCCGCTGGCCCTGGGCATCGCGCTGGCCGTGTACGCGTGTGTGGCGGTCGCCGTCCTTTCGGTGCTGGGGTCGGGGGCTCTGGGGGACGCGGACGCGCCGCTGGCCGAGGCGGTGCGGGCGGCGGGCGTGCCCGGGCTGGTGCCGGTGGTCCGGGTCGGGGCCGCCGTGGCCGCGCTGGGGTCGCTGCTCGCCCTCATCCTGGGGGTCTCGCGGACGACGCTGGCCATGGCGCGGGACGGTCATCTGCCCGGCGCGCTGTCCGCGGTGCATCCGCGTTTCCAGGTCCCGCACCGAGCCGAGCTGGCCGTGGGCGCGGTGGTCGCCGTCCTGGCCGCCACGGTGGACGTGCGGGGCGCGATCGGTTTCTCCTCCTTCGGTGTGCTGGCGTACTACGCGGTGGCCAACGCGTCCGCCTGGACGCTGGATCCGGCCCCGCTGACGCGGGCCCTGCCCGCACTGGGCCTGCTCGGCTGCCTGGTCCTGGCCTTCGCGCTGCCGGGAACCTCGGTGATCGCGGGGGCGGGTGTGCTGGCGGTGGGCGTGGTGGCGTACGGGGTGCGGGGCTGGGTGGCCGACCGCGGGCGGTGAGGGCGGGTTGTGGGGTTCACGGTGTGCGGATCGTGTGGTTCACGGTCCGCCGGTCGTAGGGTCCACGGTCTGCCGGTCGTAGGGTCCACGGTCTGCGGCCGCGCCGGCCGGTGCGGAGGTGGCCTTCGTAGGGTCCACGGTCTGCCGGTTCGTGGAATGCACGGGCCCAGGGTCGTGGGGTTCACGGTCCGGGGGTCGTGGGGTTCACGGTCTGCGGCTCATGGAGGTCGCCGTCAGCGGTTCGTGGGGCCCCGTCCGCGGGCTACGGGGCCAGGGGGCACGTGCCGGTCCGGGCGGTATCTGCGCAGGGGTCTGTGGGTGGTGCGTTCATGATCTGCGGGTCATGCGTTCATGGTGCCGGACGGCACTGACAATCGGGGGTGGCCTGTGGAAAACCCGCCGGTTGTGGACAACGGGCGGCCGGCGTCAGCGGGCGGCGAAGGGCTGGTCCGTGGGCACGATCTCGCGGCCCAGCGGGACCAGTGACACCGGGATCAGCTTGAAGTTGGCGATGCCGAACGGGATGCCGATGATCGTGACGCACAGGACGATGCCGGTCACGATGTGGGTGAGGGCCAGCCACCAGCCCGCGAGGACCAGCCACAGGACGTTGCCGAGGCAGGAGGGGGCGCCCGCGTCGCGACGCTCGACCGTCGTGTAGCCGAACGGCCAGAGGGCGTAGACGCCGATGCGGAAGGCCGCGATGCCGAACGGTATTCCGATGATCGTGATGCACAGGAGCAGGCCCGCGAACATGTAGCCCAGGAACAGCCAGAAGCCGCTGAGCACGAGCCATATGACGTTCAGAATGGTCTTCACTACGGGTGACCTGCCATCCTCTCGAGCCGGGCGATGCGCTCCGCCATCGGCGGGTGTGTCGAGAACATCTTGGACAGTCCCTGGCCCGGCCGGAACGGGTTCGCGATCATCATATGGCTCGCGGTCTCGATGCGGGGCTCAGGGGGCAGCGGGAGTTGCTTGGTGCCGTGTTCGAGCTTGCGCAGGGCGCTGGCGAGGGCGAGTGGGTCGCCGGTGAGCTGGGCGCCCGACGCGTCCGCCTCGTACTCCCGGGAGCGGCTGATGGCCATCTGGATGAGGGAGGCGGCGAGCGGACCCAGCAGCATGATCAACAGCATGCCGAGGATGCCGGGGCCGTCGTCGTCCTCGGAGCGGCCGATAGGGATCAGCCAGGCGAAGTTGACCAGGAACATGATCACGGAGGCGAGGGCGCCGGCGACCGAGGAGATGAGGATGTCGCGGTTGTAGACATGGCTCAGCTCATGGCCGATCACGCCGCGCAGCTCCCGCTCGTCCAGGAGCCGCAGGATGCCCTCCGTGCAACACACGGCGGCGTTGCGCGGGTTGCGGCCGGTGGCGAAGGCGTTGGGGGCCTCGGTAGGGGAGATGTAGAGGCGGGGCATGGGCTGTCGGGCCTGCGTGGAGAGTTCGCGGACCATGCGGTACAGGCCGGGGGCCTCGAACTCGCTCACCGGGCGGGCGCGCATCGCGCGCAGCGCCAGCTTGTCGCTGTTCCAGTACGCGTACGCGTTGGTGCCGAGTGCGACGAGGACCGCGACGACGAGCCCCATACGGCCGAAGAAGCTGCCGATGACGATGATGAGTGCGGACAGTCCCCCGAGGAGAACTGCGGTCCTGAGCCCGTTGTGCCGGCGGTGCACGGTACGCCCTCCAAGTCGTGCGGCAGGGGCAACCCTTTGCTCGCTGATCTGCGGTCCTGCTGGTGTCACTCGTGTCACGACCAGTGGACCCTCCCGTATGCGTCAACGCCAGGCGGCGGGCACTAGTTCCCTTGTGCGGGCAGGGGCGGGCGTGGGCCGTCCGGGTGACGGCCCACGTGGCGTGGGAGGTGACGGGTCAGAAGAGCGTCGTGTCGGCGAAGCGCAGGACCAGTTGGGGGGCTCCGGAGAGGGCGATGCCGAGGACGGCGGTGACGGCGAGCGCGGCCGTGAGGGGCGCGGGGACGCGGTGCGCGCCGGGTTCGCCCTCGGGGGCGCGGAACAGCAGGGCCGTCCACTGGAGGTAGTAGTACAGGGCGATCACGACGTTGACGGCCATGACCACGGCGAGCCAGCCCAGCCCGGCGTCGACGGCCGCGGAGAAGACGGTGACCTTCGCGAAGAGGCCGATGATGCCCGGCGGCAGTCCGGCGAGGCAGAGGAGGAAGAAGGCGAGGAGGAGAGCGGTGAGGGGGTTCCTCGCGTACAGGCCCCGGTAGTCGCTGACGCGGTTCGTCTCGCTCGTACGGCCGACGAGGGCGGCCACCGCGAAGGCGCCGAGGTTCACGGCGGCGTACATGAGGGCGTAGGCGAGGGTCGATCCCACGGCGTGCTCGGGGTCGTCGGCGTACGCGGCGGCGGCGATGGGGACGAGGAGGTAGCCGGCCTGGCCGACGGAGGACCAGGCGAGCAGCCGTACGGCGCTGTACGCGCGCGTGGCCTGCTGACGGAGGGCGCCGACGTTGCCGACGGTCATGGTGAGGGCGGCCAGCGCCGCGAGGGCGGGGCCCCAGACGTCGGCGTACGACGGGAAGGCGACGACCGTGACGAGGATGAGGCCGGAGAAGCCGACCGCCTTGCCGACGACCGAGAGGTAGGCGGCGACGGGCAGGGGTGCGCCGACGTAGGTGTCGGGGACCCAGAAGTGGAAGGGGACGGCGGCCGTCTTGAAGGCGAAACCGATGAGGGTGAGGACGACGCCGGTCTGGGCGAGGGTGTGCAGCTGTCCGTCGACGTCCTGGATGCGGTCGGCGACCAGGGTGAGGTGCAGGGTGCCGGTGGCCGCGTAGACGAAGCTGATGCCCAGCAGACTGACGGCGGTGGCGGTGACGGAGGACAGGAAGAACTTCAGGGCCGCCTCGGAGGACCTGCGGTCGCCGTGCCGGATGCCTACCAGGGCGAAGGCGGGCAGGGAGGCGACCTCCAGGGCGACGATCAGGGTGGCGAGGTCGCGGGAGGCGGGCAGCAGCGCGGCGCCGGCGGCGGAGGACAGCAGCAGGAACCAGAACTCGCCCTCGGGCAGGCGTCCTCGCGCGTCCTTCAGGGCGGTGACGGACAGCAGGGCGGCCAGCAGTGCCCCGCCGAGGACGAGGAACTGGATGACGAGGGTGAAGCGGTCGGCGGTGTAGCTGCACGCGCGTGTGCCGCCGGTCAGGCAGAAGGTGGAGCGGTCGGCGTCCAACAGCGGCAGCAGGAGGGCGGTGGAAGCGGCGAGGCCCGCGACCGACAGCCAGCCCAGGAGCGGCTTCTTCCGCTCGGGCACGAACAGGTCGGCGACGAGTACGGCGAGGCCCACGACGGCCGCGAGGGTGGGCGGGGCGATCGCGAGCCAGTCGACGGACTGGACGACGGACGGGGCGGCCAGGGAGCTCATCGGGTGCCTCCTGCGAGGAGCTGCTGCACGGCCGGGTCGGTCAGGCCGAGGAGGGCCTTGGGCCAGAGGCCGGCGACGACGGTGAGGACGACGAGCGGCGTCCAGGCCGCGAACTCGTAGGTGCGGACGTCGGTGAGACGTGGGGCGTCTGTCGGGACGGCGCCCATGCAGACGCGGCGGACCACGACGAGCAGGTAGGCGGCGGTCAGGAGGGTGCCGAACGCGGCGATCGCGGTGAAGGTGAGGAAGGCGGGGCGGCTGAGGTCGTCGGCGGGGTCGAAGGCCCCGAACAGGGCCAGCATCTCGCCCCAGAACCCGGCGAGCCCGGGCAGGCCGAGCGAGGCGACGGCGGCGAAGGCGAGAAGGCCGCCGAGGCGGGGGGCCTTGCCGTAGAGGGCGGCGCCGGTCTCCTCGGCGAGGGTGTCGAGGTCGGTGGTGCCGGTGCGGTCCTTCAGGGCGCCGACCAGGAAGAAGAGCAGGCCGGTGATCAGGCCGTGGGCGATGTTGGCGAACAGGGCGCCGTTGACGCCGGTCGGGGTGGTGGAGGCGATGCCGAGCAGGACGAAGCCCATGTGGCCGATGGAGGAGTAGGCGATGAGGCGCTTGAGGTCGCCCTTCGCGCCCCGCTTGGCGAGGGCCAGGCAGGCCAGGGATCCGTAGATGATGCCGACGACGGCGAAGGCGGCGAGGTAGGGCGCGAAGGTGTGGAAGCCGTCGGGGGCGACCGGGAGAAGAATCCGGACGAACCCGTACGTACCCATCTTCAGCAGGACTCCGGCCAGCAGAACGGAGCCGACGGTCGGGGCGGCGGTGTGGGCGTCGGGGAGCCAGCTGTGCAGCGGCCACATCGGGGTCTTGACCGCGAGCCCGATCCCGACCGCGAGAACGGCGATGACCTGCACGGATGTGGTCAGCGACCGGCCGTTGTCAGTGGCGAGTGCCACCATGTCGAATGTGCCCGCCGTGATTCCGATCAGGAGCAGGCCGAGCAGCATGACCACGGATCCGAGCAGCGTGTACAGGATGAACTTCCACGCCGCCCGGGTCCGGTCCTCGCCGCCCCAGCGGGCGATGAGGAAGTACATCGGGATCAGGACCATCTCGAAGGCGAGGAAGAACAGCAGCAGGTCGAGGACGGCGAAGGTGGCGAGGGTGCCGGACTCGAGGACGAGCAGCAGCGCGACGAAGGCCTTCGGGCTCGGGCCCGCCGGCAGGTTGAAGTACGAGTAGAGCGCGCACAGGAAGGTCAGCAGCGCGGTCAGGACCAGAAGGGGGAGGGAGATGCCGTCGATGCCGAGGTGGATACGTACGTCGAGTGCGGGGATCCAGCTGATGTCGGTGCTGGCCTGCATCTTCGACGGCTGGTCGTGGTCGAAGCCGAGCGCGAGGACGACCGCGGCGATGAGGATCGCGCCGGTCACGGTGACGCCGTGCCGCAGCACGGCCTGGTCGGGTGACTTCCCCTTCAGCCCGGGCGGAGCCGGCAGAAGAGCGGTGACGGCGCCGAGGAGCGGGCCGACGACGATGAACGCCAGAAGGAACTGCATCACGGACTCGCTGATATCGATCACGCCTGCTCACGCTCCCGTGGCGACGAGGAGGACGGCGACCGCCAGGACGACGGTGCCGGCGAGCAGCGCGCTCACATAGGTCTGGACGTTGCCGGTCTGGGCGCGCCGTACGGCGGTGCCGAGCCAGCGGGGCAGGGTGCCGGCACCGCTCACGTAGGTGTCGACGACCTCCCGGTCGAGGAACCGGACGAGGCTGGCTCCGCCGCGCACCGGGCGGACGAACAGGGTCCGGTAGACGGCGTCCAGGTGGAAGCCGACGGCCGCGTGGCGGTGCAGCGGGCCGAGCAGGAGCCGTCCGGGGTCGGCCGGGTCGGGGGCGGAGGCGATGTCTCCGTAGGCGGGCGCGTGGCTCGCGATGGCCTCGGCCTCGACCTGTCCGGCGTCGCCCTCGGGGTGGGCGGCGACCGCGCCCAGCGGGACGCGGGCCGCCAGGGCGGTGAGGTGCCGCCAGGCGGCGTAGGCGGCGAGGGCTCCGACGAGGGCCATCCCGGTGCCGAGGACGGAGGTGGTGAAGGTCGGGGCGAGGTCGCGGCCGTCGAACCAGTCGGGCAGCGAGCGGTAGGCGAACCCGCCGAGGGCGAGGGAGGGCACGGCGAGCACCCACAGGACGACGGTCATGGGCAGCGGCTGGCGGCCGTGGTCGGGGGCTTCGGCTCCCCGGCCGCGAAAGGCCAGCAGCCACAGACGTGTCGCGTAGGCGGCGGTGAGGAGGGCGGTGAGCAGACCGGCGACGAGGACGATCCAGCCCGCGGCGGCGGGGGCGTGCTCGGTGTGGCCGGTGGAGACGTGCTCGGCGGCGGCGAGGACGGACTCCTTGGAGAAGAAGCCGCTGAACGGCGGGATCGCGGCGAGCGCGAGGAGTGCCACGGTCATCGTCCAGAAGGCGTCGGGGACGCGGTCACGCAGGTGGCTCATGCGGGACATGGCGGCCAGCGAGTTGGTGCCCGCGGCGTGGATGATCACGCCGGCGGCGAGGAACAGCAGCGCCTTGAAGGCGCCGTGCGACAGGAGGTGGAAGACGGCGGCACCGCGGTCGCCGACGGCGAGGGCGGCGGTCATGTAGCCGAGCTGGCCGATCGTCGAGTAGGCGAGGACGCGCTTGATGTCGTCCTGGGCGAGCGCGGCGAGACCGGAGCCGGCCATCGTGACGGCGGCCATGACGGCGAGGACGACCATCGCGGCCTGGGAGGCCTCGAACACCGGAAGGAGCCGGGCGATGAAGTAGACACCGGCGGCGACCATCGTCGCGGCGTGGATCAGCGCGGAGACGGGTGTGGGGCCCGCCATCGCGTCGGGGAGCCAGGTGTGCAGCGGGAACTGCGCGGACTTGCCGGCGACGCCCGCCAGGAGCAGCAGGGCGATGAGCGTCGGGTGGTCGAGTCCGCCGTGGGCGACGGCGCCGAGGACCCTGGTGATCCGGAACGAGCCGGCGTCGGTGGCCAGGGCGAACAGGCCGATGAGGAAGGGCACGTCGCCGAGCTTGGTGACGAGGAAGGCCTTGATGGAGGCGGCTCGGGCCTCGGGGGTCTCCCAGTAGTGGCCGACCAGGAAGTAGGAGCAGATGCCCATGACTTCCCAGCCGATCAGCAGCACGATCAGGTCGCCCGAGTAGACGACGAGGAGCATCGCGGAGGTGAACAGGGAGACGAGGGCGGCGTAGGAGGGGTAGCGCGGGTCCTCGCGCAGGTAGCCGGTCGAGTAGATCTGCACGCAGGAGGCGACGAGGCCGACGAGGACGGCGACGAGGGCGGCGAAGCCGTCGATGTGCAGGGCGAGTTCGATCGGGATCGAGCCGGTGGGCGTGAGTTCGGTGGCCGCGTCGACGGCCGCGTCACCGCCCTGCCGTACGGCGACGAGGGCGGCCAGGACGAGGGAGGCGAGGGTCGGCAGGACGGCGAGCGGGCGGACGAAACCGGGGGCGGTGCGGCCGAGCAGCAGGCCGGCGACGGCTCCGAGGAACGGCAGGAGGGGGACGAGGACGGCGAGGGTGGTCGTGGTCACGCGGTGGCCTCAGCCTTCTCAGCCGCGGGGGTGGCGCTGTCGTCGGGGGTGTCGTGGCCCTCGGCGGTGTCGCGGAGCTTGTCGATGTCCGCGGTGCCGCGGTTGCGATGGACGGCGAGGACGATCGCCAGGCCGATGCCGATCTCGGCGGCGGCGATGGCGATGGTGAACAGGGTCAGGGCCTGGCCGGAGTGCAGGGTCTCCTCGGCGGTGCGGCTGAGCCACACGTCGAAGGCGACCAGGTTGAGGTTGACGGCGTTGAGCATCAGCTCGACCGACATCAGGACCAGGATCGCGTTGCGGCGGGCCAGGACGCCGTACAGGCCGGTGCAGAAGAGGAGGGCGGAGAGGACGGCGGGATAGGCGAGATGCATCAGTGGGCGCCTTCCTGCTCGGCCGGCTTCTTCCGGGCATCCGGGACGGATGGGGAACTCTCGGTGGTGGCCCGGGAGTTCACAGGGGGAGAGCTTTTCTCCGCCTTCGCCTTGCGGGACAGGACGATCGCGCCGACCAGGGCCGCGAGGAGGAGGACGGAGAGGGCCTCGAAGGGGAGCACCCAGTGCTGGAAGAGGCTCGCGCCGGTGACCTTGGTGGAGCCGGAGGCGGGGCCGTCCAGGTCGATCCAGGTGGTGCGGAAGGCGTCGACGACGACCCAGACCAGGGCGGCCGCGGCGGTGACGGCCACGGCGAGGGCGGCCCAGCGGTTTCCGGAGTCGGCGTCCGGTGAACGGCCGATGGGGGCCCGGGTGAGCATCAGACCGAACAGGAGGAGGACGACGACCGAACCGACGTAGATGAGGACCTGCACCCAGGCGATGAACTCGGCGGTGAGCAGGAGGTACTCGACGGCCAGGCCGCCGAGGGTCACCACCAGCCACAGGGCGGCGTGGACCAGCTGCCGGGTGGTGACGGTGACGAGGGCGGCGCCGAAGGTGACCAGGCCGACGAGGAGGAAGGCGATCTCGACGCCGGTCGGGGAGAGGAAGCCCTGCGGCGCTTGCACGAGGGTCACGACCGGCCCTCCTGGGGTTCGGCGGGTTCGGCCTGCGCGGCGGCGAGCTTCTCCGCCGTCTTGCGGGCGGCGGCGATCTCCTTGGGTTCCTCGGCGCCGGGGTCGAGGGCGGGCGGGGCCGGCACGGTCCACATCCACTCACGGAGCTTGTCGCGTTCGTGGGTGAGGTCACGGATGTCGGTCTCGGCGTACTCGAACTCCGGGGACCAGAACAGGGCGTCGAAAGGACAGACCTCGATGCAGATACCGCAGTACATGCAGAGCGAGAAGTCGATGGCGAAGCGGTCGAGGACGTTGCGGCTGCGCTCGCGGCCGCCGGGGGTCGCCGCCGGGACCGTCTCCTTGTGGGAGTCGATGTAGATGCACCAGTCGGGGCACTCGCGGGCGCACAGCATGCAGACCGTGCAGTTCTCCTCGAACAGGCCGATCACGCCTCGGGTGCGGGGCGGCAGATCGGGCTGGACGTCGGGGTACTGCTCGGTGACGGTCTTGCGCGTCATCGTGCGGAGGGTGACGGCCAGGCCCTTGGCGAGGCCACTGCCGGGAATGGGGGCCATGGTTACTGGATCACCACCTTGACGACGCCGGTGAGGGCGATCTGGGCGAGGGAGAGGGGGACGAGGAGGGTCCAGGAGAGCTTCTGGAGCTGGTCCTCGCGCAGCCGGGGATAGGTGACGCGGAGCCAGATCACGAGGAAGGCGAGTAGCGCGGTCTTCAGAAGGGTCCAGACCCAGCCGAGGCCGTCAGCACCCCAGGGGCCGTGCCAGCCGCCCAGGAAGAGGACGGTGGTCAGGCCGCACAGGACGACGATGCCGGCGTACTCGGCGAGGAGGAACAGTGCGAAGCGGAGGCCGGTGTACTCGGTGTACGCGCCGAAGATGATCTCGGAGTCGGCGACGGGCATGTCGAAGGGAGGCCGCTGGAGTTCGGCGAGGCCGGCGACGAAGAAGACGATCGCGCCGACGATCTGCCAGGGCAGCCACCACCACTCGAAGGCGTCGAGGATGCCGGGGAGGGAGACGGTACCGGCCGCCATCGCCACCGAGGCGGCGGTGAGCAGCATCGGCAGTTCGTAGGCGAGGAGCTGGGCGGCGGTGCGCAGGCCGCCGAGGAGGGAGAACTTGTTGGCGCTGGCCCATCCGGCCATGAGCGAGCCGAGGACGCCGACGCCCATCACGGCGAGCACGAAGAAGACACCCGCGTCGATGACCTCGCCGACCGCGCCCTCGCTCGGGCCGATCGGGATGGCGAGGAGGACGAGGAGGTACGGCAGGAGGGCCACGGCGGGGGCGAGCTGGAAGATACGACGGTCCGCGCCCGCGGGGACGACATCCTCCTTCTGCGCGAACTTCACGCCGTCCGCGATGAGCTGGGCCCAGCCGTGGAACCCACCGGCGTACATCGGGCCGAGGCGGCCCTGCATGTGGGCCATGACCTTGTGCTCGGTCTGGCCGATGATCAGGGGGAAGGTGAGGAAGACGACGAAGACGAGCAGGAGTCGCAGGCCGACGTCGAGAGCGTCGTTCACTGCGGGCCTCCGTGGGGGTTCTCGGGGGTGGGTTGGTCGGGCGTGGGCTCGTCGGGCGTGGGCTCGTCGGGGGCCGAGGTCTCCGAGGTCTTTATCTCTGGCGTCTTTGTCTCCGGAGTCGGGGACTCCGACGTCGGGGTCTCCGGAGTCGGGGTCTCGGGCCGGTCCTCCGGCTTCGTCGGTTCCGGTTCGCCGAAGGCGGGGCGGGCGTGGTGCCAGGGGGCGTCGGAGCTGCGGGGGGCCGTGGAGGGGCGCTGGCGGGGGGCCGTAGAGGGCCGCTGACTCGCGGAGCCTTCGGACGCGCTGCGCGCCCGCCGCGGTCCTGCCGGGCGCGGCGGAGTCGCCGAGGGCTCGGCGGAGGGGTCTGTGGGCGCCGTCGCGCTTGTGGTGTCAGTGGTGCTGTTGGTGTCCCTGTGCTCCGGCGCGGGTTGCGGTTCTCCTGCGGGTGCCGTGCCTTCTCCCCGCTGGGAGGCCGAGCCCTCGCTCGCGCTTCGGGAGCGGCGAGGGCCGGTCGGGCTGCCGGAGGTGCGTTCGGGTGTCGGTTGCGGCGAAGCCGGGGTGGCCTCGTCCGCCGTGCCCGACGCTGATACCGACGCCTGGCTGGCCGAGCCCTCGGCCGAGGTCCGGGCACGCCGGGCGGGGCGCTCACCCGCCGCCGTCGGTCCCGTGGCTGCCGAGGCGCCCTGGCTGGCCGAGCCTTCGGAGGCTGTGCGTGCGCGGCGTACGGGGCGCTCGCCCGGGGTGGTGCGGGACGGGCGTTCGCCCGGGGCGCCTCGGGCCGGGCGGGTCGGGGCAGGGGGGAGTTGGCCCTTCAGGGGGCCCCATTCGTTGGGGTCGGGGACGCCTGGGGGGAGCATCTGGCGGCGCTTGGGGCCGCCGTGCTCGGATTCGCCGGGTTCCTTCGCGCCGGGCCAGGCCTTGGCGACGCGGGAGGCGAGGACGAAGTCCTTGCGCAGGGGGTGGCCCTCGAAGCCGTCCGGGAGGAGGAGGTGGTCCAGGGCCGGGTGGTCGGAGAAGACGACGCCGAACATCTCGTGCGTCTCGCGTTCGTGCCAGGCGGCGCCCGCGTAGACGCCGACGGCGGAGGGGAGTGCCGGGGTCGCGTGCGGGACCGTCGTGCGCAGCAGCAGTCGGCGGACCGGGGCGAGGGCGACGACGTGGGCGCAGACGTGGAAGCCCGTGCCCGGTTCGTCGACGGCGCTCAGCCAGTCGAAGTAGGTGCAGCCGAGGCGGTCGCGCGCGGTCTCCAGGGCGGTGATCCAGGAGCCCGGGGGGACGTCCACGGCCAGGACCTCGTAGGACTCCTCGGCGGTGGCGTCGGGGCCGAAGAGTTCCTCGGCGGGGGCGGGCAGCCAGCCGGCCGTGGTCATCGGGCGTCACCTTCGGGGGTCGGGGGCTGCACCAGGCCGCTCTGCAGCGCGGCGGCGGACGGGCGGGCCGTGCCGGAGCCGTACCGCTCGCCGAGCGACTCGCGCGCGATCTTCTCCTGGAGTTTGAGGATCCCCTGGAGCAGTGCCTCGGGGCGCGGCGGGCAGCCGGGGACGTACACGTCCACCGGGATGATCTGGTCGACGCCCTTGGTCACCGAGTACGAGTCCCAGTAGGGGCCGCCGCAGTTGCTGCACGCGCCGAAGGAGATGACGTACTTCGGCTCGGGCATCTGCTCGTAGAGGCGTTTGACGGCCGGGGCCATCTTGTCCGTGACCGTGCCGGACACCACCATCAGGTCGGCCTGACGGGGGCCGGGGGCGAAGGGGATGACGCCCAGGCGGATGAAGTCGTGGCGGGCCATCGACGCGGCGATGAACTCGATCGCGCAGCAGGCGAGGCCGAAATTGAAGACCCACAGCGAGTAGCGGCGGCCCCAGTTGAGGACGACCTTCATCGGCTCCGGGGCGAGGCGGGCGAGGGCGCCCAGTCGTTTCGGCTCGGGGAGCAGTACGGGCTCGGAGGAGGTCGGGGTCACGTCCATGCCAGGACGCCCTTCTTGTATGCGTAGAGCAGGCCCACGGCGAGGAAGCCGAGGAAGACGAACATCTCCACCAGGGTGGTCGCGCCGTAGCCGGGGGCCGCGAAGACCGTCGCCCAGGGGAAGAGGAAGATCGAGTCGACCGCGAAGATCACGTAGAGGAAGGCGTAGACGTAGTAGCGGACCTGGGTGTGGGCCCAGCCCTCGCCGACGGGATCGACGCCGCACTCGTAGGTCAGGAGCTTCTCGGGGGTGGGGACCACGGGGCGCAGGAGGCGGCCCGCGCCGAAGGCGATCGCGACGAAGAGCACGCCGATGGCGGCGAGCAGTCCGACGACCGTGTACGCGTGGAAGTAGTCGTCCGACGCTACGACGACCGTCGAGTCCCTCAGCGCTGCGTGCGACGTCTGCGGCACCGTCCGTCCCTCGCTCCCCGGCTCCGGCCTCGGCCTCGGCCTGTTCGACGATCTGTACGCACGGGAGTCTAGGGCCTGATAAAGGCACGGTAAGCAGGCCGTCACACCTGGGGCAATGGGGGTGGGGTTTTCCCCAGGCGATGGAGGCGGCGGACTCCATGGCGCGCGGGCGCGGCGCGCGGCACGCTAGCCCATATGACCGCATCCAAGCCCGCGCGCGGAGCCGTGCCCGCCGGATCTCACGGCCCCACCGGACCCACCACTCCAGTACCCCCAGCCACCCCTGTACCCACCGGCGCTGCCGTACCCGCCGGTGCGCCCACCGGCCCCGCCGTACCGCCGAGACCCGTCAGGCCCACCGCCCCCACCGTGATCGCCGCCGGCCGGGACACGGGGGCCGGGCGGGAGGAGCGTCCGCTGCCGCCCGCCCGTCTCGCCTACGACGTGCAGACCTGGAAGGAGATCGCGCATCTCCTGGCGAACCTGCCGATGTCGCTGGCCGGCTTCACGTATGTGATGACGGTGCTGTTCACCGGCGCCATGCTGACCCTCACGGTGGTGGGTCTGCCGCTGCTGGCGCTCGGGCTGCTGGGCGCGCGGGGCATCGGCCGGTTCGAGCGGGGGCGGGCGCGGATGCTGCTCGGGGTGCGGGTGGACGAGCCGAGCCCGCTGCCGTTGCGCCGGGCGGGCAACCTGTTCCAGGGCATGTGGCTGGTGCTGAAGGACCCGGTGGCCTGGCGGACGGTCCTGTACGACTTCATCCGACTGCCGTGGGGGATCGTGACCTTCACGGTCGTCTTCACCTCCCTGTTCGTGCTGTGGCCGGTGCTGCCGTTCGTGGCGCGCGGGCTGACCAACGCGGACCGGGCGATGGTGCGGGCCCTGCTCTCGCCCTCCGACGAGCTGGAACGGCGTATCGCCGAACTGGAGTCCGACCGTGGGGTCGTGGTGGACACGGCCGCCGCCGATCTGCGGCGCATCGAGCGCGATCTGCACGACGGCGCGCAGGCCCGGCTCGTGAACCTGGCGATGGGGCTCGGCCTGGCGAAGGAGAAGCTGCTGGAGGGGCAGGCCGACGACCTTGTGGCGGCGATGGTCGAGGAGGCGCACGGCGAGGTGAAGCTGGCGCTCCAGGAGCTGCGCGACCTGGCCCGGGGCATCCATCCGGCGGTGCTGACCGACCGGGGTCTGGACGCCGCGCTGTCGTCGGTGGCCTCCCGCTGCACGGTCCCGGTGAAGGTGACGGTGGACCTGCCGTCCCGGCCCGCGCAGGCCATCGAGGGCATCGCCTACTTCACCGTCTCCGAGCTGCTGCAGAACATCAGCAAGCACAGCGGTGCCCGGTCGGCCTCGGTGGAGGTGTGGCGGGTGGACGACCGGCTGCTGGTGCAGGTGTGGGACGACGGCCGGGGCGGTGCGCGGCTGGACGGTGGTACGGGGATGCGGGGGCTGGCGGAGCGGCTGGGCGCCGTGGACGGCCTGTTCGTCGTGGACTCGCCGGAGGGCGGCCCCACGACGGTGACGGCGGAGCTGCCGTGGCGGGACCGTACCGACCAGCCCCGGCCCGCGAGGTAGGGAAAACCCCCCGTCCGAGACGCCGACGGACTCCATGGTCCGTGCGCCCGTCGCCGAGGAGGGTGGAGGTAGGGGACGACACCTGCGGGACGACGAGTAGAACGGACGACATCCATGGCCACGCAGTACAGCGAGTACGGGGCATACACGCCGTACGCCGACGAGTACGGACCCGGTGACGGCCGGCGCCGGCACCGGCTGCCGGCCGTGCTGCGGGCGCCGTTGGAGGCGCGCGCCTGGCGTGAGCTCGCCTATGTGCTGCTGAGCCTGCCGATCGGCATCGCGCTGTTCACGTTCGCGGTCACGGCGCTGTCGCTCGGCGCGAGCCTGATCGTGACGTTCGTCGGCATCCCGGTGCTGGCGGCGGGGCTGGCGGTGTGCCGGGGCTTCGCGGCGCTGGAGCGGGTCCGGGCGCGCGGACTGCTCGGACTGGACGTGGCCGCCCCCGAGCCGCTGCGGCCGCGCGGTCGGGGTGCGCTGGCCCGGATGAACGCCGTCCTCAAGAGCGGCGCGTCCTGGCGGCATGTGCTGTACGCGCTGGTGATCCTGCCGTGGGCGACGTTCTCCTTCTGCGTCACCGTGATCCTGTGCACGTTCGGCTGGTCGATGCTGACGTACCCGCTGTGGTTCTGGTTCTTCCCGATGTACGGCGGCCAGGACGGGCTTCAGCTGTACGGCGACGAGCAGCACCAGATCTATCTGAACAACCCGTTCGAGATCACCGTGACGGCGCTGGTGGGGCTGTTGGTCACGCTGGCCGTGCCGTGGATCGTGCGGGCGCTGACGACGGTGGACCGGCTGCTGGTGCACGGGTTGCTCGGGCCGTCGCGGCTGGCGTCGCGGGTGGTGGAGCTGGAGGTGGACCGGGGGGTCGTGGTGGACACGGCGGCGGCGGACCTGCGGCGCATCGAGCGGGACCTGCACGATGGGGCGCAGGCTCGGCTGGTGGCGCTGGCGATGGATCTGGGGCTGGCGAAGGAGAAGCTGCGGGAGGACCCGCGGGCGGCGGCGCGGATGGTGGACGAGGCGCACGGGGAGGTGAAGACGGCGTTGCAGGAGCTGCGGGACCTGGCGCGCGGGATCCATCCCGCGGTGCTGACGGACCGGGGGCTGGACGCGGCGCTGTCGTCGGTGGCCTCCCGCTGCGCGGTGCCGGTGCGGGTGGAGGTGGATCTGGCGGAGCGGCCGGCGCCGGCGATCGAGGGGATCGCGTACTTCACGGTGTCGGAGCTGCTGCAGAACGTCAGCAAGCACAGTCGGGCGCGGGCGGCGACGGTGGATGTGTGGCGGGTCGACAACCGGCTGCTGGTGCAGGTCGTCGACGACGGGGTGGGCGGAGCGGACGCCTCCGCGGGGTCCGGACTGGCGGGGCTGGCGGGACGGCTGGACGCGGTGGACGGGATTCTCGTGGTGGACTCACCGGCCGGGGGACCCACCCGGGTGACAGCGGAACTGCCCTGGCGTCCGGCAGGCCTCTGAACCGGCCTGAGCCCGTCCCGCCCCCACTCCGACCTGAGCCCCATCCCGCCCACCGCCCCGACCTGAGCCCCCATCCCACC
>NZ_BQUN01000046.1 GCF_026008495.1 Streptomyces sp. A012304 | reverse complement strand
CGGGCGCGGCCGGGCCGGGAGGGACGGCGGGTGCGCGGTCAAGTGGGACAGCGCGGCACGGCCGACGGGGCGGACGGGCGAGCACGCGCGGGGCCCGGTCCGGGCCGGTACGGGCGGCCACGGCCAGGCGTCTGCGGTCCGCGCGCCGGCCAGAGCGCGGCGGCGGGATGCAGGGCCTCGGCGAGACCGGCGGGCGGCGGCGGGGCGCGGTCTCGGACGGCACGTTCGGCGATGTTCGGGGTTGTTCACCGAACATCGCCGAACAACTCACCATCGACAGCGGGCCCGAGCGGCACGGCGCAGGCGGACACGGAAGCCGGAGCGAGCGGGACGGCGCTGCGCGGGGCGGCAAGAGCGGCGAGCCGGGTAGGCGTGACCTTTCGGGGCACGGTTCGTTGTGGGGTTGGGGTGGGGTGTGTCTTCGTGGGGGTCAGCTTGGGCTGCGGGGTGGCGGGCCCTTGGGTGGCGCCCAGGGCGAGCGGGGGTCCCGAGGTTGGGGCTCTCGGTTCAGGGGCGCTGGCCGAGGGTGGGCAGTCCGGCCGAGGTGGCCCGCACGCTCCGGCCGCGGCGGGCGGCGCGGCCGTCCTTGAGGATCTGGCGAGCCCGGGCGCGCCACAGCTGCGCCTGTTGTGGGCGGCCGGCCTCGCGGTGTACGGCGGCGACGCTGAGTGTGGCGGCGCGGGTCCGGGCGGTGAGTGTCTCGGCGATGGGGGTCAGACGTCCCTGTACCTGTACGGCGCCGGGGGCTCCCCGCAGGCACAGCACGAGGGGCCGGTCCGGCCCGGCGGCGCCGAGGTCGGTGACGTACACGCGGGCCCGGGCCAGGCCGGTGGCGATCTGTGCGAGGCGCTCCAGCTCCGGCCACGTACAGGGCAGCAGGACGTCCTCCAGTACGGCGTGCGGGGCCGGCTGCCAGGACGCCGCCCGCGGGCTGCTGTCCTCGCGGCGTACCCGTACGCCGATCACGGGCCAGGGCCCGCCGGTCAACGCCGGGTGGCCGATCTCGTCTCTCGCCACGTACTCCTCCGAGCCGCATCGCCTCCCAACAGTATCCGCCGCATCCCGCGGTGCTGGTCGTGGTGTTGGGCGTGGTCGCGGCGGCGCAGCGGCTCTGCAGCCCGTGGACGGGTCTTGCTCGCTTGTGGCAGTTGGCCTGCGGCTTTGCGTCGGAGACGGAAGGTACGTCGGGTCCGGGCGCCATCCGGTGGAGGTCGCGGGGGCTGGGCGGGTGCTGCCACCATCGGCTCACCGCGCCCGGCGCACCCGCTGCCGGCCGGCCGTCGTGTCGATCAACTCGGAAGGTCCCGTCATGTCCGCTGTCCCGACCACCGCCGAGCCCGTCGGCGCCCAGCCGGCCACCGCGGCCGCGCCTGCCTCCGGCAGGCTCGGTGCGAGCGAGGCGGCCGTCGCCATCACCGCGATCGCCGCGGTGACTGTGCTTGCCGTCCTCGAGCGTCCGATCCCCACGGTGCTGAGCGTGCTCACGGTGGCCGCGGGCCTGCTGCTCGCCGGCGGGCGCGCCGCCCGGCTCCTGGCCTCCCTCGCCGCCGGGGGCCGCGCGTGAGCCGCGGGCGGCGAAGGGGCGGCTCACCTTCGCGTCCCTCGCACGGCGGGCCAGCGCGCGGGGCATGCCCGTCTCGGCGTGCACGCTGAGGCGGGCCCTGACCGGCAGGCTTCCCACCCTGTACACCGTGCGCGCTGCGGCCCGGGGCGCGGGCGCCGACGAGGAGGAGGCCGGGCGGGTGTGGGCGGCGGCCGAGGCCGCCGTGCGCCTTGGGCCTGTTCGCAAGCCGGTCGGCTACGTACCTGGGCGCCAGATCACCACCCGGGCGGGGCTGGCCGGGGCCATGGAGAAGGTGAGGGCGGCGGCCGGCGGACCGAGCCTGCGTCAGCTGGCCGCCTCGCCGGCGGCCGGGGGCCTCATCTCGCGCAGCGCCCTGCACAACGCGCTTACCGGCCGGCGGCTGCCGGGTGAGGAGTTGCTGGCCGCGTTCGCTGCGGCGTGCGGAGCTGGTGAGGAGACCACCCGGGCACTGCTCGCTGCCCGCGCGCGGATTGTGGCCGGGCCGGAGCCGCGGGCGCGGGCGGGGTACCCGTGCGGCATCGTGGAACAGGCTGTTGAGCAGGTCGAGGAGCGGCGCGCGCGGGACGCGGCCGTGCGCCACTGGATCCCCGGCGAGGACGAACCCGACTGGTATGAACAGCAGTTGCGTCAGGAGGAAGACGCCGAGCACCGGCGGATGGCCGCCTGGGTCGACAGCCTCACCGACGACGAGCTGAAGGAGCTGCAGCAGGCCCGGGACGCGGCCGGTGCCGGCCGCGACCTTCGCGCCGAACTCACCACGCACACCCCGCGCACCCCGCAGTAGGCGGACGGTGGGCGGAGGAGCGGGGGCAGGGCGGCGCGGGCCGCGGGGCGGCAGGGGCGGGCGG
>NZ_BQUN01000045.1 GCF_026008495.1 Streptomyces sp. A012304 | reverse complement strand
CCGCCACCCCCTGGCCCCCGCCACCCGCCGCCCGCGCGCCCCCCTCACGCCGGCCGCTCGCCACCCCTTCGCCCCTGTCACGACCGGCTCAAGCCCCCTCACCCCCGCCCCAGCCGTCCCATGCAGCCCCCACACCCCCGTCACGGCCGCCAACTCGCCTCCCTCAGCCTGATTCCGTCCGCCGCCAGCCCGGTCTCCAGTCGGCGCAGTTCACCGCGGCCCGGGACGCCGTACACGCGCGCGTGCGTGCCCTGGGCCCGGACGCTCACGCGGGGGCCCGGCGGATACGTCCGGCTGAGGTGCTCGGCGTAGCGGCTGACGCCCAGCGGCGTGCGCGGGACGAGGCGCTGGTTGGCCGAGCCGCGCCAGACCAGGTCGGTGGGCTCACCGGCCCGGAACCGGCCGGTGACCACCGCGTCCGCGCCCGCCAGCGCCGCCCACACCTCGTCCGGCACCACCTCCGGCACCTCCTCCGGCTCATGGCCGGTGTAGACGAGCAGGTCCGCGAGCGGTCGCCCCACGCGCGCGTGACGCCGGCGCAGCCGGTCGGCGCCGCGCAGCAGCGCGGCCAGGGCGGCGGGCTGGGCCAGCGGCTCCCCGCCGCTGACGGTCAGCCCCTCGGCGCCGTGGCCGAGCGCGGCCTCCCAGAGCTGGAGCAGCTCGCCCACGGTGGCCGCCCGCCCGCCGGCCGGGTCCCAGGTGTGCCGGGACATACAGCCGGGGCAGGCCAGGGCGCACCCCTGGAACCACAGGGCCAGCCGACGGCCCGGGCCGAGCGTCTCGACGGGGAAATACCCGTCGGCGATCCGCACCGGCCGCGCCGCCTCGGCGGTGTTTTCCTTCATGCGCCCCCCTTCACGCCTCATGGCGCTCCTCAATGCGCCCCTTTGTGCTTCTGGATGCGCCCCTCGCCCCCGGAATTCGAAGATCTTTTCGGCTTTTCCGGGATGGCCCGGGCCGGCGGAAGGGAAGCGTATTCCGTGTCCCGTCCGCCCAGCCTGCGTTTCAGAAGTTTTCCAGGAAGGGCGACCCGGCTCGGGCCGGGCGCCGGTCGATCACCGGTCGATCACCGGTCGCTCTCCGGCTGATTTCCGGGCACGGGAAATCGGTTGCGGGAAATCCCTCCCGCCCGCGTTCGTTTTTCGCCTAGGCTGCGCGCCAATCCCGGATTCCGGCGCGGCGCGCGAGGTGCCGCTCGCGCCGAGGGCGCCCGCGCGGCAGCCCACAGGCGGCCCAGGGGCGGTCCGGGGAATCTGACGAGGGGGATGGCATGAGCGAGGTCAGGTCCGTCCCGGCGGACTACGGCCGCAGCCGCCTCACCGCGCGCACCCGCTGGCGGGCCACCCGCCGTGGACGCCGGGACGGCAAGGCAGGCATAGGCACCGATCACTACACCCGCCAGCTCGAACGCGGGCTGCGCATGGCACTGGAGGACCTGCGGTCCCGCTTCGTCACCCGGCACGCGCGGGACATCGACAGCGTGCACGAGGAGTCCGCGCGGATCGTCACGGAGTACGACCACCGGCGCGAGGACGTGCCCGCGGCCCTGGCCCGCTTCGGCGGCTGGGTATCGCAGTGGCGCACGGAGGTGACGGCCTGCCAGCAGCGCGGCCTGGCCCTCGCCGCCTGCGCCGACCAGGAACTCGCCCACTACGAGGCCGCGTACGCGCGCGCCGCCCGCCAGGACCCGTCCCAGCCCACGGGAACCGTGGCCGACGCGGTCCTGGACGAGACATGGACCGGAGCACCGGACTGGATGCTCGACGACGCCCTGGTCCGCAGAGCACTCCAGATCCTCGAACAGCGGATCGGCCCGGCACCCGCGGCATCCGGCCGGGCAGGACGGGGGACACGATGAGAAAGCCACACACCACCGCGAGGCCCCGGGGCGGGCGGCGGACGGGCGTGCCCCGCCCGGGCGCGGCAGGGGTGACGGGGATGACAGCCGTCGCCGCCCTGCTCGTCGCCTCCTGCGGCACGTTCGACGGGCCCGAGCGCCTCTCCGCCGACTGCGCGGTGGTCGTGGACGGCTCCGGCTCCGGCGCCGACGGCGACGACGGGTTCCGCGCCAAGGAGAAGCTGAAGGCGACCCTGCCCCGCTTCCTCGCCGACCAGAAGTGCAAGTACCTCTCCTACGCGCCCATCACCTCCGCGTCCGTCGCCTCCTCCTGCCAGGTCCCGCGCATCGACATCGACCCGGACGACGACCAGCGCTCCGACCGCGAGCCCCTGTGGGCGCAGACCCGCGTCCTGGCCGCGGCGGGCGCCGACAAGATGCTCGACTGCGCCCGCCAGAGGCAGCCCGGCTCGGACGTCCTCGGCGGTCTCGACCGCGCGGCCAAGGTGCCCCGCGACGGCGACGGCACCTACCACGTCCTGGTCATCAGCGACTTCGAGCAGGCCGACCCCGACTTCAAGCTGTCCAAGTACCGGCTCGCCACCCAGGCGCAGCGCGACACCGCCGTGAACGCCCTGGTGACCGGCCGCGGACTGCCCGCGCTGCCCGACACCACCGTCCACCGCGTCGGCTTCGCCATGCGCGGCGGCAAGACCACCCCCGAACGCGTCGAGCAGATGGACCAGTTCTGGCAGCAGGTGCTGGAGAAGGAGGTGAAGGTCGATGTCGACGACGGCTACGGGGCCTGACGAGCCGCGCCGGCTCCGCGACAGCCTGCCGTTCCGGCGCGGCGCGGGCCGGGCACCCGGCCTGGGCCGCACCGGCGGCGCGACACAGCGCGGGGACGTCCCGCTGACCGAGACCAGGGAGGCCAGGAGCCTGCTCGCGCAGGCCCGGGCGGCCGGCGCCCGAGCCGCCGCCGACGGCACCCTCAACCCGTACGTCCTGGCCTCGGTCCACCGCCTGCCCTACCTCGGTCGGCTGACCGGGCTGCGCGGCCACGCCCGCGACCGGATCGTGGCCCGGCACCACGCGCACGAGGAACGGGAGCTGCGCGCCTCCGCACGGCTGTACGCCGAGACGGCCGCCCGGGAGGAGGAGGCCCGCACGGCGCACGCGGCCCAGGAGGAGGAGACCCGCCGCCGGGACGCCGCGACCGCCCAGCTGGACCGGGCGGCCACCCGGATCGCCGCCCGTCAGGACCGTCGCGACCGCCTCCTGCCCCACCTGGTGTCCCGGCACGGCGCCAACGCCCCGCGACAGGACCCCGACCGCGACCCGCCGTACGCCGACGGCTGGGACGACCGGGACGACCGGGACGACGACTTCGACCCGGAGGTCACCCCGGCCCCCGCCCCCGCCGGCGGACGCTGGGAGGGCCTCACGGAGACCACGGCCATGGCCCGCAAACCCCGGCTGGTCCTCGCCGGGCTGCTCGTCCTGGTCGAACTCCCGGTGTACGTCACCCTGTTCCTGGCGATCCACGACGGCACACCGGAGGGCAGGCTCAGCGCCTATCTGCTGTCGGCCGCCGTCGGCGTCGTCATGACGGCCGGCCCCTTCCAGGCGGGCCGCCAGTGGCGCCGCCGGGGAGCCACCGCCTCGCTGCGGGTGGTCCTGCCGATCGCCGCGGCGCTCGCCTCCCTGTGGGGCTGGGCCGCCTGGTACCTCGGCGACCTGAGGGCCCGGATCGTCTTCCGGGACAGCTCCACGCCCGGCATGGAGGAACTCGCCCGGCAGCTCGACGTCGACCTGCCCCCGGCACCGACCGTCCTGGAGCAGCTCAACCTGGACGAGCACACCGTCAGCGTCACCTTCATCTCGCTGCTGCTGCTCTCCGGCGGCATCGCCTTCCTGCTGGCGCTGTCCGAGGAGCACCCCTTCGTCGCCGCCTACCGCCACCACCACAAGCGGCTGGAGAAGGCCGAGGTCACGCTGGCCGCGGCCGCCGCCGCGGCCGCCGCGGCGAGGCGGGACCAGGAGACGCTCCACGAGCGGCGCGAGGCCCGCGCCGAGGCGCTGGCCGCCGAACTGGCCGCGATCGACCAGCTCTACGAGGCGGCGGCACACTCCTACCTGGACGGAGTGCAGGCGGCCGCGGAGGACCCGGCGGTCACCGAGGGCGCGATGCGCCTGTCGGCCCGCTACCCCCTGCTGCCGGAACCGGTCCCGTCCGCCACCACACGGTCCCGCTGACACCGGCCCCGCACCCGGGGGCCGCACCTCACCGCCCCCGGGTCACCGCCTCGGCGGACCCCGCTCAGGACGCGAGCCAGTCGTCGACCCCGCTCAGCAGCTTCTCCTGGGTCTCCTTCGGGGCCGCCGAGCCCCGGATCGACTGCCGGGCCAGTTCCGCCAGCTCCGCGTCCGTGAAACCGTGGTGCTCCCGGGCGATCTCGTACTGGGCGGCCAGCCGGGAGCCGAACAGCAGTGGGTCGTCGGCGCCCAGGGCCATCGGCACGCCCGCCTCGAACAGGGTCCGCAGCGGCACGTCCTCCGGCTTCTCGTACACGCCCAGCGCCACGTTCGACGCCGGGCACACCTCACACGTCACACCGCGCTCGGCCAGCCGCGCCAGCAGCCGCGGGTTCTCCGCCGCCCGCACCCCGTGACCGACCCGGTCGGCGTGCAGATCGTCCAGGCAGTCGCGGACCGACGAGGGCCCGGTCAGCTCACCGCCGTGCGGCGCGGACAGCAGCCCGCCCTCCCGCGCGATCGCGAAGGCACGGTCGAAGTCCCGCGCCATGCCCCGCCGTTCGTCGTTCGACAGCCCGAAACCCACCACACCCCGGTCCGCGTACCGCACGGCGAGCCGGGCCAGGGTCCGGGCGTCCAGCGGATGCTTCATCCGGTTCGCCGCCACCAGCACCCGCATCCCGAGCCCGCTCTCCCGCGACGCCGTCTCCACCGCGTCCAGGATGATCTCCAGCGCCGGGATCAGACCGCCCAGCCGGGGCGCGTACGACGTCGGGTCGACCTGGATCTCCAGCCACCCCGACCCGTCCCGCACGTCCTCCTCCGCGGCCTCCCGCACCAGCCGCTGGATGTCCTCCGGCTCCCGCAGACACGAGCGCGCCGCGTCGTACAGCCGCTGGAAGCGGAACCAGCCCCGCTCGTCGGTCGCGCGCAGCTGCGGCGGCTCCCCGCTGACCAGGGCCTCGGTCAGCGTCTCCGGCAGGCGCACGCCGTGCTTGTCGGCCAGCTCCAGCACGGTCGCGGGCCGCATCGATCCGGTGAAGTGCAGGTGCAGATGGGCTTTCGGCAGCTCAGAGACATCACGTACACGCTCCATCCCAGGATCCTGCCGTACGCCCCTCCCGTCCCGGAAGCGGAATCCACGAACGTGGTCTTGCTCGCACGAACGACAGGGGCACCGCACCGGAACGTCCCGGTGCGGTGCCCCTGCGCGAGACGAGTCAGTCGCGGGCCTCGGCCAGCAGCTTCTGGATCCGGCTCACACCCTCGACGAGGTCCTCGTCCCCGAGCGCGTACGACAGCCGCAGATAGCCCGGCGTGCCGAAGGCCTCACCCGGGACCACCGCGACCTCGGCCTCCTCCAGGATGAGCGCGGCCAGCTCCACCGAGTTCTGCGGGCGCTTGCCCCGGATCTCCTTGCCGATCAGCGCCTTCACCGACGGGTACGCGTAGAACGCGCCCTCGGGCTCCGGGCAGACCACGCCGTCGATCTCGTTGAGCATCCGCACGATCGTCCTGCGGCGCCGGTCGAAGGCCTCCCGCATCTTCTCGACGGCCGACAGATCACCGGAGACGGCGGCCAGCGCGGCGACCTGCGCCACGTTGGAGACGTTCGAGGTGGCGTGCGACTGGAGGTTCGTCGCGGCCTTCACCACGTCCTGCGGGCCGATGATCCAGCCCACCCGCCAGCCGGTCATCGCGTACGTCTTCGCGACACCGTTCACCACGACGCACTTGTCGCGCAGCTCGGGAAGGATCGCCGGGAGCGAGGTGAACCTCGCGTCGCCGTAGACGAGGTGCTCGTAGATCTCGTCCGTCATGACCCACAGGCCGTGCTCCACGGCCCAGCGGCCGATCGCCTCGGCGTCCGAGGCGCTGTAGACCGCGCCGGTCGGGTTGGACGGGGAGACGAACAGCACGACCTTCGTCCGCTGCGTGCGGGCCGCCTCCAGCTGCTCCACGCTCACCCGGTAGCCGGTCGTCTCGTCGGCCACGACCTCCACCGGCACACCGCCGGCCAGCCGGATCGACTCCGGGTACGTCGTCCAGTACGGCGCCGGGACGATGACCTCGTCGCCCGGGTCGAGGATCGCGGCGAACGCCTCGTAGATGGCCTGCTTGCCGCCGTTGGTGACCAGGATCTGCGACGGGTCGACCTCGTAGCCGGAGTCCCGCAGCGTCTTCGCGGCGATCGCGGCCTTCAGCTCGGGCAGGCCGCCGGCCGGCGTGTAGCGGTGGTACTTCGGGTTCTTGCAGGCCTCGATCGCGGCCTCGACGATGTAGTCCGGAGTCGGGAAGTCGGGCTCACCGGCGCCGAAGCCGATCACCGGACGCCCGGCGGCCTTCAGGGCCTTGGCCTTGGCGTCCACGGCGAGGGTGGCGGACTCGGAGATCGCGCCGACTCGGGCGGAGACCCGGCGCTCGGTGGGAGGGGTTGCAGCGCTCATGAGGCCCATGTTTTCAGACAGGAAACCGGCCCGGCACACGGGTTTCACCCACTGGGCAGCCGAGTGAACACCAGACGGAATCCGCCCAGGACCACTTTCCGTTCGACGGCACGCTCAGGACCACGTACACTCTCACGTCGTTGGCCTTCAACAGCCGTGCCACAAGCGGTGCACACCGAGCACCCGGCTGGATGCGGTACGTTGGGGACACACAAAGGGTCGTAGCTCAATTGGTAGAGCACTGGTCTCCAAAACCAGCGGTTGGGGGTTCAAGTCCCTCCGGCCCTGCTACACACACCTTCGCCAGGATGTGTGCGCATGTACGTACAGCAATGCACCGCCGTGCGGCTCAGACCGGGCGCGGCACGGCCACGACCCGGGAACAGGTGAGGACGAATGGCGGATGCCGTGGGCTCCATCGACACGCCTGATGCCCAGGACGAGGTCCCTGAGGCGAAGAAGAAGACGCGCAAGGGCGGCAAGCGCGCCAAGAAGGGTCCGCTGAAGCGGCTCGCGCTCTTCTACCGGCAGATCGTCGCGGAGCTTCGCAAGGTCGTCTGGCCGACGCGGGGCCAGCTGTCGACGTACACCACGGTCGTGATCATCTTCGTTGTCATCATGATCGGCCTGGTGACCGTGATTGACTATGGACTCAGCAACGCCGCCAAGTACGTCTTCGGCTGAGCCAAGAGCGAAGGGCGCCGGGTGATCGGCGCCCCTTTCGCGTGTTCCACCCCTATGTATCCAGGAAGAAGCAGCCACCGTGTCTGACCAGAACCTGAACGACGCCATCGAGCCCGACGACGTCGACGACGAGCTCGACATCGTCGAGGGTGCGGACGAGGACCTGGACGAGTTCGAGGCTGCCGACGACGAGGCGGGCGAGTCCGCCGAGGAAGCCGCGCTCCACGTCGAGGACGAGGATGCCGACGAGGACGCCGAGGACGACGGCGCCGAAGAGGCCGTCGCCGAGGCCGAGGAAGAGCCGGCCGAGCCGGTCGACCCCATCACCGCCCTGCGCGAGGAGCTGCGCACCCTGCCCGGCGAGTGGTACGTCATCCACACCTACGCCGGCTACGAGAACCGCGTGAAGACCAACCTGGAGCAGCGCGCCGTCTCGCTGAACGTCGAGGACTACATCTTCCAGGCCGAGGTGCCGCAGGAAGAGGTCGTCCAGATCAAGAACGGCGACCGCAAGACCATCCGCCAGAACAAGCTGCCCGGCTACGTCCTGGTGCGCATGGACCTGACCAACGAGTCCTGGGGCGTCGTCCGCAACACCCCGGGCGTCACCGGCTTCGTCGGCAACGCCTACGACCCGTACCCGCTGACCCTGGACGAGATCGTCAAGATGCTCGCCCCGGAGGCGGAGGAGAAGGCCGCCCGCGAGGCCGCCGAGGCCGAGGGCAAGCCGGCCCCGCAGCGCAAGGTCGAGGTCCAGGTGCTGGACTTCGAGGTCGGCGACTCGGTCACCGTCACCGACGGCCCGTTCGCCACCCTCCAGGCCACGATCAACGAGATCAACGCCGACTCCAAGAAGGTCAAGGGTCTGGTGGAGATCTTCGGTCGTGAGACCCCGGTCGAGCTGAGCTTCGACCAGATCCAGAAGAACTGACGCCTTCGGCGATCAAGCCACCGGCCGGGTCAGACGGGCTCACACAGCCTGTCTGACCTGCTCGGTTTTTGGCCGCGCCAACCTACCCGTTAGGGTTGTGCGGTTGCCTTCGGGCACTCGGAAATCAACAGAGAAACGGGAGAGGACCCGAAATGCCTCCCAAGAAGAAGAAGGTCACGGGGCTCATCAAGCTCCAGATCCAGGCCGGCGCCGCCAACCCGGCTCCGCCGGTCGGCCCGGCGCTGGGCCAGCACGGCGTCAACATCATGGAGTTCTGCAAGGCCTACAACGCCGCGACCGAGTCGCAGCGTGGCTGGGTGATCCCGGTGGAGATCACGGTCTACGAGGACCGCTCCTTCACCTTCATCACCAAGACCCCGCCGGCCGCGAAGATGATCCTCAAGGCCGCGGGCATCGAGAAGGGCTCCGGCGAGCCGCACAAGACCAAGGTCGCCAAGATCACCGAGGCGCAGGTCCGCGAGATCGCCCAGACCAAGCTCCCCGACCTCAACGCCAACGACCTGGACGCCGCCGCGAAGATCATCGCCGGCACCGCGCGTTCCATGGGCGTCACGGTCGAGGGCTGACCTCCAGCCCCGTAGCACCTTCGTAGAAACGCGGCTCCGGCCGCACGTGGAAGGGCCTGCTCGGCCCGGACCACGACTCCTCTTCAGCACACAGGAGCAGTAGTGAGCAAGCGCAGCAAGTCTCTCCGCGCTGCGGACGCCAAGATCGACCGGGAGAAGCTCTACGCCCCGCTCGAGGCCGTCCGCCTCGCCAAGGAGACCTCCACGACCAAGTTCGACGGCACCGTCGAGGTCGCCTTCCGTCTGGGCGTCGACCCGCGCAAGGCCGACCAGATGGTCCGTGGCACCGTGAACCTGCCGCACGGCACCGGCAAGACCGCCCGGGTCCTGGTCTTCGCGACCGGTGACCGTGCTGCGGCCGCGGAGGCCGCGGGCGCCGACATCGTCGGCTCCGACGAACTGATCGACGAGGTCGCCAAGGGCCGCCTGGACTTCGACGCCGTCGTCGCCACCCCGGACCTCATGGGCAAGGTCGGCCGCCTCGGCCGCGTGCTCGGTCCGCGTGGTCTGATGCCGAACCCGAAGACCGGCACCGTCACCCCCGACGTGGCCAAGGCCGTCACCGACATCAAGGGCGGCAAGATCGAGTTCCGCGTCGACAAGCACTCCAACCTGCACTTCATCATCGGCAAGACGTCGTTCGACGACAGCAAGCTGGTGGAGAACTACGGCGCGGCCCTGGAGGAGATCCTCCGTCTGAAGCCGTCCGCCGCCAAGGGTCGCTACATCAAGAAGGCCGCCATCACCACCACGATGGGCCCCGGCATCCCGGTCGACCCGAACCGCACCCGCAACCTCCTCGTCGAGGAGGACCCCGCCGCGGTCTGAGCCTGAGGCTCACCACGTCGGTCACGGGCCCCGCACCCTCCCAGGTGCGGGGCCCGTTCCCATGTCAGGGCCGTCCGCCCTGAGTTAGCGTGCGTTCAGGGCACACGCACAGGGGGGACCGATGAAGAGCACGACGGGGCGTGCCGCGCTCGCACTCGTGGTGACGGCCGCGCTGACCGGCGCGGCGGCCTGCACGTCCGACGGGAGGCCCGAGCAGGACCGTACGGCGGCCCCCGCCTCCCTCGCGGCCCTGCGCACCGCCGAGCGCTCCACCGGACGCGCCGACTCCGCCCGGGTCCGGTCCACGACCGTCCTGGGCGACCAGCTCTCCCTCACGGCCGTCGGCGCCCTGCGCTGGGGCCACGGCCTCACCGGCACCCTCACCATCACCTACACCGGCGGTACGACCGCCGAGACGATGCGCGAGCTGGGCGTCACCTCGATGGAGGCCCGCTATCTGCCCGACGCCTTCTACGCCCACATGGGGCAGGCCTTCGCCGGCCAGGCCGGTGGCGGCAAGCGCTGGCTGAAGTACGCGTACGACGACCTGGCCGCCATGGGCACCGGCGCGGACTTCGCCGCCCAGCTGCGCAGTACCACCCCGAACCAGTCGGTGCGGCTGCTGCTGGACTCCGACGACGTCCAGGAGGTCGGCGAGGAGATCGTCGAGGGGCGGCGCACCACCCACTACTCCGGCACCGTCGAGGTCGCGGACGTCGCCGACGCCGGGCTGCGGGCGCACCTGGAGCAGGCCGGCGTCACCGCCGAGACCGTCGACATCTGGGTCGACGCCAAGGACCTGCTGGTCAAGAAGGTCGAGAAGGGCGAGACGGCGCACGGCGGGTACAGCCAGACCGCCTACTACAGCGACTACGGAACCGAGGTCACCACCCAGGCGCCTCCGGCCGGTGACACGGCGGACTTCTCGGAGCTGCTGAGGCAGCAGGGCGGCGCCCCGACGCCGTAGGCATGCACAGGACAGGAATTCACAGGACCGCGCCGGTCCCTCTCGGATACCTTCACACCCTCGCTGTGCGTCGACCGTGTGACCGCTGTGTCGGTGCGCGCTCTGTGCGTTTCCTGGGGGGAATGGGATGAGGTCTTCCGTCGGTGTCGTCGGGCTGTCCGCGCTTTCCGCGGTGTCCACGCTGCTCGTCGCGGGGTGCGGCGCGGTGGGCGGTGCGGAGGGCGGGGACGGCTCCGCGGCCACGGCCGCGGCCGCCGTCACGCGGGCCGTGCAGACGACGGAACAGGTCACCTCCCTGCGCTACCGGATGACCGGCCGGATGCCCCAGGAGGGCCGGATCGAGGCCCAGGGGGCGATGGCCACCGAGCCGGAGCCGGTGATGAGCCTGAGGACCACCGTCTTCGGCGGGCCGGGGAAGGGCACGGCCGAGGTCCGGCTGATCGGCGGAGCGGTGTACTGGGGAAGCGAGGAGGCCACCGAGGACGGCAAGCACTGGATCAAGTTCGGCGCGCCGGGCAAGTCCAGAACCCCCGGCGGTCTGAGGGTCGACACCGGCCCGATGGCCGAGAAGGTCCGCCAGAACCCGGCCCGCGAGGCCGCCTTCCTCACCGGCGCCGACGACCTGAGCAAGGCCGGCACCGAGACCGTCGAGGGCGTTCCCACCACGCACTACCGGGGCACGGCCACCCTCGACGAGATCCGCGACGCGGCCAAGGGGCAGGACAAGGCCACCCGCCAGCGCCGCGAGCAGAGCCTCGCCCAGTACGAGAAGCAGGGCGTCGACGAGCTGACCATGGACGTGTGGATCGACGACGCCGACCGCACCCGCCAGGTGCGCCTGCGCGGCTCCGGCAAGGGCGGCCCGCTCGACCTGACCATCACCCTGCTCGACTTCGGCAAGCCGGTGACCGTGCAGGCGCCGCCCGCATCCGACACCGTCGACATGGCCGCGAAGATCAAGGAGGCCAAGGAGGCTGCCCGGGGCTGAGGCCCCCTACGGGCGGATTTGCTTGTCGGCGCCCCGTTCCCGTACGCTCCTCGAGAAGCCAAAGACCGCTGGTCGTTGCCGTGCGCTCGCAAGAGGGTGCGGTGGCCGAAGGATCCGCTGAAACGCGGACGACCCGCGCAGGTGACAGTGGAAGTTGCTCCCGGACCGATTCCGCCTACGGAATGTGTTCGGTCGAGCCACGCCCCGTGCCCTGCGCCGGGGCGTTTCGTTTGTCCCAGCCCCTTCCGAGCGGTCCTCATCACCCGGAAGGAGGCCGACGCTCTATGGCAAGGCCCGACAAGGCTGCCGCGGTAGCCGAGCTGACGGAGCAGTTCCGCAGCTCGAACGCCGCCGTGCTGACCGAGTACCGGGGTCTCACCGTGGCGCAGCTGAAGACGCTGCGTCGTTCGCTCGGTGAGAACGCCCAGTACGCCGTGGTGAAGAACACGCTGACCAAGATTGCGGCCAACGAGGCCGGGATCACGACGCTCGACGACCTGTTCAACGGTCCGACGGCGGTCGCCTTCGTCACCGGTGACCCGGTGGAGTCGGCGAAGGGTCTTCGTGACTTCGCCAAGGACAACCCCAACCTCGTCATCAAGGGCGGTGTCCTTGACGGCAAGGCGCTGTCCGCCGACGAGATCAAGAAGCTTGCGGACCTCGAGTCCCGCGAGGTTCTGCTCGCCAAGCTGGCGGGCGCCCTGAAGGGCAAGCAGACGCAGACTGCGCAGCTCTTCCAGGCGCTCCCGACGAAGCTCGTCCGCACCGTGGACGCGCTTCGCGCCAAGCAGGACGGCGAGCAGGGCGGTGCCGAGTAACTCGGCTCGCGAAATGACCACCGCCGCCTGAGGCGGGGGTCGCACGGGCCGAACGTCTACGCAGTAACGCCGTAAGGCGCACGCCCGCCAGACATGTACATCCGGCACCAGCCGAATTAGTGGAAGGATTGCCCACCGTGGCTCTCACCCAGGACGAACTGCTCGCCGAGTTCGAGTCGATGACCCTCATCCAGCTTTCCGAGTTCGTGAAGGCGTTCGAGGAGAAGTTCGACGTCAAGGCCGCCGCCGCCGCGGTCGCCGTCGCCGCCCCCGCCGGCGGTGCCGGTGGCGAGGCCGCCGCCGTCGAGGAGAAGGACGAGTTCGACGTCGTCCTCACCGGCGCCGGCGACAAGAAGATCCAGGTCATCAAGGTCGTGCGTGAGCTGACCTCGCTGGGTCTGAAGGAGGCCAAGGACCTCGTGGACGGCGCCCCGAAGCCCGTTCTCGAGAAGGTCGCCAAGGACGCCGCGGAGAAGGCCGCCGAGGCCCTCAAGGGCGCCGGCGCCTCCGTCGAGGTCAAGTAACACCCTGCGGTCGGCGACGACCGCGGCAACGGCTGAAACAGTCCCCCTGGGGCTGTAACGCTGACGCACAGAAGAGCGATCATCCATCCGGGTGGTCGCTCTTCGGCGTTCCTGGGGGCGCGGCCACGGTTGCCTTGCACCCCCGTACACGGGGGGTATGGTGATCTTCGTCGTGTCTCCGGGCGGCTCCGGTCGGGGCGAACGAGGCCTTGACGAACCGCACGCAGCGCGCAATTCTCAGGACGCGTCGTCACGACGATCCAAGTTCCGAGGCATGGATCGACGACGAAGAGGGCAGTATCACCGTGCGTTGAGGGCAAGCAGACCGAGGGCGTTGAGAACCACGAGGGTCTCGAAAAACCCGCACTGGACATCAGTGTGCCAAGTGGCTACACTGACCCTTTGCGCTGCCTGTTAGCTGTCCCCTGCCCGTCACCAGGGGCATGCCCTCACCCGAGCACCGACGTACAGATCATCTCTGAGCTGGCCGTTTGACCAGAAAAGAGGCATCTGTCTCTGTGTGGGAGAGGGGCCGGTACGCGCGTAGTGAGTCCGAGCCCTCGGAAGGACCCCCTCTTGGCCGCCTCGCGCAACGCCTCGACCGCGAATACGAACAACGGCGCCAGCACCGCCCCGCTGCGCATCTCCTTTGCAAAGATCAAGGAGCCTCTCGAGGTTCCGAACCTGCTCGCGCTGCAGACCGAGAGCTTCGACTGGCTGCTCGGAAACACCGCCTGGCAGAGTCGGGTCGAGGAGGCTCTGGAGAACGGTCAGGACGTCCCCACCAAGTCCGGCCTCGAGGAGATCTTCGAGGAGATCTCCCCGATCGAGGACTTCTCCGGGTCGATGTCGCTGACCTTCCGCGACCACCGTTTCGAGCCGCCGAAGAACAGCATCGACGAGTGCAAGGAGCGCGACTTCACGTACGCGGCTCCGCTCTTCGTGACGGCCGAGTTCACCAACAACGAGACCGGCGAGATCAAGTCCCAGACGGTCTTCATGGGCGACTTCCCGCTCATGACCAACAAGGGCACCTTCGTCATCAACGGCACCGAGCGTGTCGTCGTGTCGCAGCTGGTCCGTTCGCCGGGCGTCTACTTCGACTCTTCCATCGACAAGACGTCCGACAAGGACATCTTCTCCGCCAAGATCATCCCGTCCCGGGGTGCCTGGCTGGAGATGGAGATCGACAAGCGCGACATGGTCGGCGTCCGTATCGACCGCAAGCGCAAGCAGTCGGTCACCGTGCTGCTCAAGGCGCTCGGCTGGACGACCGAGCAGATCCTCGAGGAGTTCGGCGACTACGAGTCGATGCGCGCCACCCTGGAGAAGGACCACACCCAGGGCCAGGACGACGCGCTGCTCGACATCTACCGCAAGCTGCGTCCGGGCGAGCCCCCCACGCGTGAGGCCGCGCAGACGCTGCTCGAGAACCTGTACTTCAACCCCAAGCGCTACGACCTCGCGAAGGTCGGCCGCTACAAGGTCAACAAGAAGCTGGGTGCGGACGCCCCGCTGGACGCGGGCATCCTGACCGTCGAGGACATCATCTCGACGATCAAGTACCTGGTGAAGCTGCACGCCGGCGAGACCGAGACCACCGGCGACAGCGGCGACATGATCGTCGTCGAGACCGACGACATCGACCACTTCGGCAACCGTCGTCTGCGCAGCGTCGGCGAGCTCATCCAGAACCAGGTCCGCACCGGTCTGGCCCGTATGGAGCGCGTCGTCCGTGAGCGCATGACGACTCAGGACGTCGAGGCGATCACGCCGCAGACGCTGATCAACATCCGGCCGGTCGTCGCCTCCATCAAGGAGTTCTTCGGCACCAGCCAGCTGTCGCAGTTCATGGACCAGAACAACCCGCTGTCCGGGCTGACGCACAAGCGTCGTCTGTCCGCGCTCGGCCCGGGTGGTCTGTCCCGTGAGCGGGCCGGCTTCGAGGTCCGTGACGTGCACCCGTCGCACTACGGCCGTATGTGCCCGATCGAGACCCCTGAAGGCCCGAACATCGGTCTGATCGGCTCGCTCGCCTCCTACGGTCGCGTCAACGCCTTCGGTTTCGTGGAGACCCCGTACCGCAAGGTCGTCGACGGCCAGGTCACCGACGAGGTGGACTACCTGACCGCCGACGAGGAGGACCGCTTCGTCATCGCGCAGGCCAACGCCACGCTCAACGACGAGCTGCGCTTCTCCGAGGCCCGCGTCCTGGTCCGCCGCCGTGGCGGTGAGGTCGACTACGTCAGCCCCGAGGACGTCGACTACATGGACGTCTCGCCGCGCCAGATGGTGTCGGTCGCGACCGCCATGATCCCGTTCCTCGAGCACGACGACGCCAACCGTGCCCTGATGGGCGCGAACATGATGCGTCAGGCCGTGCCGCTGATTAAGTCGGAGTCCCCGCTCGTCGGCACCGGCATGGAGTACCGCTCCGCGGTCGACGCCGGCGACGTGGTCAAGGCCGAGAAGGCCGGTGTGGTCCAGGAGGTCTCCGCCGACTACATCACCACCGCCAACGACGACGGCACCTACATCACCTACCGGCTGGCCAAGTTCGCCCGCTCCAACCAGGGCACCTCGGTCAACCAGAAGGTCATCGTCAACGAGGGCGACCGGATCATCGAGGGCCAGGTCCTCGCCGACGGTCCGGCCACCCAGAACGGCGAGATGGCGCTCGGCAAGAACCTGCTCGTGGCGTTCATGCCGTGGGAGGGTCACAACTACGAGGACGCGATCATCCTGTCGCAGCGCCTCGTGCAGGACGACGTCCTCTCCTCGATCCACATCGAGGAGCACGAGGTCGACGCCCGTGACACCAAGCTCGGCCCCGAGGAGATCACCCGGGACATCCCGAACGTCTCCGAGGAGGTCCTCGCCGACCTCGACGAGCGCGGCATCATCCGCATCGGCGCCGAGGTCATCGCCGGTGACATCCTCGTCGGCAAGGTCACCCCGAAGGGTGAGACCGAGCTGACGCCCGAGGAGCGCCTGCTGCGCGCGATCTTCGGTGAGAAGGCCCGTGAGGTCCGTGACACCTCGCTGAAGGTGCCGCACGGCGAGACCGGCAAGGTCATCGGCGTGCGCGTCTTCGACCGCGAGGAGGGTGACGAGCTTCCCCCCGGTGTGAACCAGCTGGTGCGCGTGTACGTCGCGCAGAAGCGCAAGATCACCGACGGTGACAAGCTCGCCGGCCGCCACGGCAACAAGGGTGTCATCTCCAAGATCCTGCCCATCGAGGACATGCCGTTCCTCGAGGACGGGACCCCGGTCGACATCATCCTCAACCCGCTCGGCGTCCCGTCCCGAATGAACCCGGGACAGGTGCTGGAGATCCACCTCGGCTGGCTCGCCAGCCGCGGCTGGGACGTCTCCGGTCTCGCCGACGAGTGGGCCCAGCGCCTCCAGGCCATCGGCGCCGACCAGGTCGCCCCGGGCACCAACGTCGCCACCCCGGTCTTCGACGGTGCGCGTGAGGACGAGCTGGCGGGTCTGCTCCAGCACACCATCCCGAACCGCGACGGCGAGCGCATGGTGCTCCCGTCCGGCAAGGCGCAGCTGTTCGACGGCCGTAGCGGTGAGCCGTTCCCGGACCCGATCTCGGTCGGCTACATGTACATCCTGAAGCTGCACCACCTGGTCGACGACAAGCTGCACGCCCGCTCGACCGGTCCGTACTCGATGATCACCCAGCAGCCGCTGGGTGGTAAGGCCCAGTTCGGTGGCCAGCGGTTCGGTGAGATGGAGGTGTGGGCCCTCGAGGCCTACGGCGCCGCGTACGCCCTCCAGGAGCTGCTGACCATCAAGTCCGACGACGTCACCGGCCGCGTGAAGGTCTACGAGGCCATCGTCAAGGGCGAGAACATCCCCGAACCCGGCATCCCCGAGTCCTTCAAGGTGCTCATCAAGGAGATGCAGTCCCTGTGCCTGAACGTGGAGGTGCTGTCCAGCGACGGTATGTCCATCGAGATGCGTGACACCGACGAGGACGTCTTCCGCGCTGCGGAGGAGCTCGGCATCGACCTGTCCCGGCGCGAGCCGAGCAGCGTCGAAGAGGTCTGACGGGAGTCCGGCGGACCTTGAACCACCAAGGTCCGCCGGCCCCAGGACCCCCGTTTCAGACCCCAAGACTTACGACCCTGAGAGGGATTGACGCATAGTGCTCGACGTCAACTTCTTCGACGAGCTCCGGATCGGCCTGGCCACCGCTGACGACATCCGTCAGTGGAGCCACGGTGAGGTCAAGAAGCCCGAGACCATCAACTACCGCACCCTCAAGCCGGAAAAGGACGGGCTCTTCTGCGAGAAGATCTTCGGTCCGACCCGGGACTGGGAGTGCTACTGCGGCAAGTACAAGCGCGTCCGCTTCAAGGGCATCATCTGTGAGCGCTGTGGCGTCGAGGTCACGCGCGCCAAGGTGCGCCGTGAGCGGATGGGCCACATCGAGCTGGCCGCGCCCGTCACGCACATCTGGTACTTCAAGGGTGTCCCGAGCCGGCTGGGCTACCTGCTCGACCTGGCTCCCAAGGACCTCGAGAAGGTCATCTACTTCGCGGCGTACATGATCACGTACGTCGACGAGGAGCGCCGTACGCGTGACCTGCCCTCGCTGGAGGCGCACGTCTCCGTCGAGCGGCAGCAGATCGAGAACCGCCGGGACGCCGACCTGGAGGCCCGCGCCAAGAAGCTCGAGACCGACCTGGCCGAGCTGGAGGCCGAGGGCGCCAAGGCCGATGTGCGCCGCAAGGTGCGCGAAGGCGCCGAGCGCGAGATGAAGCAGCTGCGCGACCGCGCCCAGCGCGAGATCGACCGGCTCGACGAGGTGTGGACCCGCTTCAAGAACCTCAAGGTCCAGGACCTCGAGGGCGACGAGCTGCTCTACCGCGAGCTGCGGGACCGCTTCGGCACGTACTTCGACGGTTCGATGGGTGCCGCGGCGCTGCAGAAGCGCCTGGAGTCCTTCGACCTCGACGAGGAGGCCGAGCGTCTCCGCGAGATCATCCGTACCGGCAAGGGCCAGAAGAAGACCCGTGCGCTCAAGCGCCTGAAGGTCGTCTCCGCGTTCCTCCAGACCAGCAACAGCCCCAAGGGCATGGTGCTGGACTGCGTGCCGGTCATCCCGCCGGACCTTCGCCCGATGGTGCAGCTGGACGGTGGCCGCTTCGCGACCTCCGACCTGAACGACCTGTACCGCCGTGTGATCAACCGCAACAACCGTCTGAAGAGGCTCCTGGACCTGGGTGCCCCGGAGATCATCGTCAACAACGAGAAGCGCATGCTTCAGGAGGCCGTTGACGCCCTCTTCGACAACGGTCGTCGCGGCCGTCCGGTGACCGGTCCCGGTAACCGTCCGCTGAAGTCCCTCAGCGACATGCTGAAGGGCAAGCAGGGTCGATTCCGTCAGAACCTGCTCGGCAAGCGTGTGGACTACTCCGCGCGTTCCGTGATCGTCGTCGGTCCGCAGCTCAAGCTGCACCAGTGCGGTCTGCCGAAGGCGATGGCGCTGGAGCTGTTCAAGCCGTTCGTGATGAAGCGCCTGGTCGACCTGAACCACGCGCAGAACATCAAGAGCGCCAAGCGCATGGTCGAGCGCGGCCGCACCGTGGTGTACGACGTCCTCGAAGAGGTCATCGCCGAGCACCCGGTGCTGCTGAACCGTGCGCCCACCCTGCACCGCCTCGGCATCCAGGCCTTCGAGCCGCAGCTGGTCGAGGGCAAGGCCATCCAGATCCACCCGCTCGTCTGCACCGCGTTCAACGCGGACTTCGACGGTGACCAGATGGCCGTGCACCTGCCGCTGTCCGCGGAGGCGCAGGCCGAGGCCCGCATCCTGATGCTGTCCTCGAACAACATCCTCAAGCCCGCCGACGGCCGTCCGGTGACGATGCCGACCCAGGACATGGTCCTCGGTCTGTTCTTCCTCACCACCGACGGTGAGATGCGGGACGTCAAGGGTGAGGACCGCTCCTTCTCCTCCGTCGCCGAGGCGATCATGGCCTTCGACGCGGGCGAGCTCTCGCTCCAGTCGAAGATCGACATCCGCTTCCCCGTCGGCACCATCCCGCCGCGTGGCTGGACTCCGCCGGTCCAGGAGGAGGGGGAGCCCGAGTGGCAGCAGGGTGACTCGTTCCGTCTGAAGACCACGCTGGGCCGTGCGCTCTTCAACGAGCTGCTGCCCGAGGACTACCCGTTCGTCGACTACGAGGTCGGCAAGAAGCAGCTCTCCGAGATCGTCAACGACCTCGCCGAGCGGTACCCGAAGGTCATCGTGGCGGCGACGCTCGACAACCTGAAGGCGGCCGGCTTCTACTGGGCCACCCGTTCCGGCGTGACCGTCGCCATCTCCGACGTCGTCGTTCCCGAGGCGAAGAAGGAGATCGTCCGCGGCTACGAGGCGCAGGACGAGAAGGTCCAGAAGCAGTACGAGCGCGGTCTGATCACCAAGGACGAGCGCACGCAGGAGCTCATCGCGATCTGGACCAAGGCGACCAACGAGGTCGCCGAGGCGATGAACGAGAACTTCCCGAAGACCAACCCGATCTTCATGATGGTGAACTCGGGTGCACGAGGCAACATGATGCAGATGCGTCAGATCGCCGGTATGCGTGGTCTGGTGTCGAACGCGAAGAACGAGACGATCCCGCGTCCGATCAAGGCCTCGTTCCGTGAGGGTCTGTCCGTGCTGGAGTACTTCATCTCCACGCACGGTGCCCGTAAGGGTCTGGCGGACACCGCTCTGCGTACCGCCGACTCGGGTTACCTCACCCGTCGTCTGGTCGACGTCTCCCAGGACGTCATCATCCGCGAGGAGGACTGCGGCACCGAGCGCGGCCTCAAGCTGGCCATCGCCGAGCGCGACGAGGCCGGTGTGCTGCGCAAGGCGGGCAACGCCGAGACCAGCGTGTACGCGCGCTGCCTCGCCGAGGACATCGTCGTGGACGGCAAGGTGCTCGCCCCGGCGGGCGTCGACCTCGGTGACGTGCTCATCGACCAGCTGGTCGCGGCCGGCGTCGAGACGGTCAAGACCCGCTCGGTCCTGACCTGCGAGTCCGCCGTCGGCACCTGCGCCATGTGCTACGGCCGCTCGCTGGCCACCGGCAAGCTGGTCGACATCGGTGAGGCGGTCGGCATCATCGCCGCCCAGTCCATCGGTGAGCCCGGTACCCAGCTGACGATGCGTACCTTCCACACCGGTGGTGTGGCCGGTGACGACATCACCCAGGGTCTGCCGCGTGTCGTCGAGCTCTTCGAGGCCCGTACCCCGAAGGGTGTCGCCCCGATCTCCGAGGCCTCCGGCCGCGTGCGGATCGAGGAGACCGAGAAGACCAAGAAGATCGTCATCACGCCGGACGACGGCAGCGACGAGACGGCGTACCCGATCTCGAAGCGCGCCCGACTCCTGGTCAGCGAGGGCGAGCACGTCGAGGTGGGCCAGAAGCTCACCGTGGGTGCCACCAACCCGCACGACGTGCTGCGCATCCTGGGCCAGCGTGCCGTCCAGGTCCACCTGGTCGGCGAGGTCCAGAAGGTGTACAACTCGCAGGGTGTGTCGATCCACGACAAGCACATCGAGATCATCATCCGGCAGATGCTGCGCCGCGTGACGATCATCGAGTCCGGCGACGCCGAGCTGCTGCCCGGCGAGCTGGTCGAGCGCTCCCGCTTCGAGCAGGAGAACCGTCGTGTGGTCCAGGAGGGCGGTCACCCGGCCTCCGGTCGTCCGCAGCTCATGGGTATCACCAAGGCCTCGCTGGCCACGGAGTCCTGGCTGTCGGCGGCGTCCTTCCAGGAGACGACCAGGGTCCTCACGGACGCGGCGATCAACGCCAAGTCCGACTCCCTGATCGGCCTCAAGGAGAACGTCATCATCGGTAAGCTCATCCCGGCCGGTACGGGTCTGTCCCGCTACCGCAACATCCGGGTCGAGCCGACCGAGGAGGCGAAGGCCGCGATGTACTCGGCCGTCGGCTACGACGACATCGACTACTCGCCGTTCGGCACCGGCTCCGGCCAGGCCGTTCCGCTCGAGGACTACGACTACGGTCCGTACAACCAGTAAGGCGTAGGTCGAACGACGAAAGGGCGGTCACCCCGTGGTGCACGGGGTGACCGCCCTTTCGGCGTGTTCAGCGGCCGGTCAGTTCCCACAGGGCGATGGCCGCCGTGGCCATGGCGGCCAGGGCGCCGATGCTGGCGACCGGCCAGCGGGAGCGTTCCAGCGCGTCCAGGCGCTGTTCATGGTCGGCGATCTGCTTGTCGGTCTGGTCGCTGCGCTGCACCAGCAGGGCGAGCTGCCCGTCGGCGCGGGCGAAGCCGGCCTCGACGGTGCCGCGCAGGCGTTCGAGTTCGACGGCGACGACGGCCGGATCGGATTCGTTCACGCGTCGCTCCTCTCACCGGTCGGCGTGTCCGTGCGCAGCCAGGCGGGCAGCAGGGACTGTACGCCGGGCAGGGCCATGATCCGGGTCACGGCGCCGGCCGTGGCGAGGGCCGCCGCGACCCCGGGCAGGGCGCCGGGGACACCGGCGGCGTCGACGACCGTCGGCAGCAGCATGCACAGGGCTACGGCGGTTTGCAGGACGGTGCGGAGGGTCCGCTTCGTGGCCTCTGACATGGCCCACCTCGTTTCTCAGGAGCTGTACGGGACCTTCAGCGCGGCCCATGACGTGGCGCCCGGCCAGCCGTCGGCGGCGGCGCCGGTGTAGCCGAGCTTGCGCTGCCACTTGGCGTAGGACGCGCGGTCGGCCTCGGTCCACTGCGGGCCGGGGCCGGCCTTGTAGGCGGAGCAGCCGACCGCCACCAGGCGCTTGCCCATCGCGGTGACGATCGCCGACCTCGGCTGCCCGCGGAACCATTCGGCGCCCGGGAAGGGCTGATGGGCGGGCTTGGCGGCCCCCGTGCTCGGCGTGGCCGGCGCCTTGGTCAGCCGGGCGGCGACCCGGGCGCGCAGATCGGACATGGCGAACCCGCGCGGGTCGATCTTGGCGCTGGTCCACTCCTTGTGTCCGATGACCGAGCGGGCGCTCCAGCCGTGCGCCCGGCACAGCGCGGCGGAGGCCCGCACGATCGCCTCCAGCTGGGCCGCGGGCCACGGGTCCTTGCCGTCGCCGAGGTTGACGCACTCGAAACCGTAGAAGTGGGCGTTGCCGTCGGTGGTGCGCCGGTCGGGGGCGGGCAGCGACCTCTCGGCGCGGACGGCGGCCAGGACGTCGGGGTCGCCGGTGCCGGCGTGGTTGGCGCGGCCGTGGCCGACGAGGTGGACCGTGCCGTCCTTGGCGATCACGCCGTGGCAGAGCGGGCCGGGCAGGCTGGAGTGGCCGTTGAAGCACAGGTTCACGGTGGCGCTGGTGCCGGTGGTGACGGTGTGGTGGATGATCACGCCGTTGACCGGGCCCCAGCCTCCCTTGTGGTTGCGGTTGTTGGTGCGCCAGCCGGTGTGTTCGACGACGGCGACGCCCTCGGCCCGCAGGGCGGACACGAGGGCGTCGGCGGAGAGGGGTTCGGCCATGGGCGGTGCCTCCCTTTTCAGTTGGCGTTCAGTTGGCGTTCGGTGCGGGGCGGCGTCAGGACTGACGGCCGTGCATGAGGGTGGGGGTGGCGTAGACGGTGCCGGAGGCGCTGGTGACGATGCCCTGGACCTCGATCTTGACCGTGCTGGTGTAGACGGAGGCGAAGTCGGCGCTGATCAGGGCGGTCTGGTCGAACTCGGTGGGGGCGGTGACGGTGGTGCCCCACTGGGTTCCGTTGACGAGCACCCGGATCTGTCCGGCGGCGCCGGAACTGACCCCGGTGGTCATCCGCAGCCGCATCTTCGGCTGCCAGACGGTGTTGTACGACATCGCGATCGTCGTCCAGGAAGTGGACGTGGTCTGGGGCCCGCGCGACAGGGCGACGTCCTGCGGGGGCACCATCACCATCCAGGGGCGGGCCAGGCCGCCGGTGGTGATGTCGTCGGAGATGATCTCCCGGTTGGCGGAGTCGTAGATCCGCAGCGGCTGCTTGGACCCGCTGGTGCCGTCGCCGTTGTACAGGGTCATGGCGAGGCTGCCGGTCTGGCGGTGGATCTCCATGCCGTACTCGGAGCCGTCCCAGGTGCCGACACGCAGCGTCGGGGCGGGCAGGTTCGGTCCCTGGACCAGCAGCGAAGCGCCGTCGACGATCTCCACCGCGCCGTTGCTGACCTCCAGGACGCCACCGTTGACGTGCACCGAGCCGTTGGTCACCTGGTTGAGCGCGGGCCGGTTGTTGACGGCGGTGGACAACTGCTGGATCCGGCGTTCCATCTGGGTCAGCCGGTCGATGATGTCTTCGGGGAGCTGGGGCATCAGATCTCCTCCAGGTAGAGCTCGGCGGTGTCCGGGCGACCGCGCTGGGCCGGGCTGACCTTGACGCCGATGATCCGGTAGCGGGCGTCCAGGCCCTCGGTCCACCACTCGTCGGTGATCCGCAGCCGGACGGTGCGGCCGAGCAGCGCCGGCGGCACCAGGTCGTCGAGGCGGATGCTGATCTCGGGGATCACCACCGCGCCGGTGGCCTCGGCGAGTTCCGCCGTGGCGAGGGACTCCAGGACGCTGAGGCTGGAGACGTCGTTGTGGTCCGAGGACAGGTCGATGCGCGGGTAGCCCGCGTCGATCAGCGACTGGGCGGTCTTCTCCGTGGAGTACAGCGGACGGGACTCCACGGCCTGGTTGGTGTTGTCCGACGCGCCCCGCGCCCGGGCGGTGGTGCCGCCGCGGGTGGCGTCGCGCGGGAAGGAGTACGACAGGATCGTGCCCGGCCGGTCCAGCACCAGGTCGGTCGTGCCGATCTTGATCTGCGGGCTGCCCAGGCGCAGCCGGCGCACCCGCGCACCGGTGGCCGGGTCGCGGTAGACGGCGATGTGGTGCTCGAAGCCGTTGTCCTGGGCGGCGAGCGCGTCGATCGCCTCCAGGTACACGGTCTCGTCTCCGTCGCGGTAGGACACCGAGCGGTACTGCTGGGAGGTCTCCGTCCCGTAGCTGACGCCGATGTCGCCGCCGGACAGCGAGGTCTGCAGCCGGGTCCACAGGTTCCGGGCGATGGCCAGCTGGTCGGTGTTCGAGTAGGAGAAGGTCGCCCGGATCCGTCGGCGGGACGCGTACGACTCGAAGGTGGCCGCCTGGATGCCCAGGGAGAGCACGCCGCGGTCGTCGCTCTGGAGGGTGCTGGTCCAGATGACGCCGCCCCACCACAGGTCGTTGCCGCGCTGGAGGTAGACCGCGGTGCGGCCCTCCTCGATGCGGCGGGCGCGGGCGGCCATCGCCGCGTCGGGCAGCGGGACCGTGCCCGAGAGCGAGCCGGGCTTGCCGATGTAGTCGTCGACGGTGACGTCACGCAGGGGCAGGATGTCGATGGTGCGGTCGGTGCGCAGATCACAGAAGATCGCGCGGTACGGGGTGTTGGTGGTCATGCGCGGTCAGCTCCTTGGCCGGGCGGTGGTCACAGCACGTAGCAGCTGGAGACGCGCACGACGGCGTTGGTGAGGATCACGCCGCTCGTCGTCCAGTTGAGCAGGTACACGCCGCCGTCGGTGGCGATCCGGGCGGCGCCGCTGCCGTTGCCGTCGCCGGCGACCGCGAACATCTCGGTGGCCGGGCGCCAGCCGCTGGGCAGGGTGCACAGCAGCTCGTCGGTGAGCTGGCCCGGGTTGGTGGTGCCGGCCGCGGAGGCGGTGAGATTGGCGCCGGTGCGGGTGACCTGGACGTTGAAGGAGCACACCCCGCGGGTGCGGCGGGCGTTGAACGACGTCATCGACCAGTTGCTCCCGGCGGTCGCGCCGGTGGTGGCGGTCTCCACGACGACCGTCGGCTCGGCCCAGGCGGTGCCCGTCCAGCGCTGGAGGACGCCGTTGTTGTCCCGGTACTGGCCGGGGTAGGCGCCGTTGGCGCTGTCGTTCGTGACGGGCAGGATGCCGCCGACGGCGACCGTGGCGGTGCGCAGGTTCGACACCGCGCCGCTCCAGATCATGTCGCCGGACCCGGAGCTCACCCCCGGAGGCAGCCTGATCGCGTACAGGGGGATGGCGAGGGCGGGCGTGGCCGGCACGGTCGGGATGGCCTTCGCCTCGCCCTTGACGATCTCGATGACGGCCTCGGCGCGGCCGAGACCGTCGTAGACGGTGTCGTAGACCCGCAGCGCCACCAGGTCGATGCGCCCGTACTGGGGGTCGCCGTCGTCGAAGGTCAGTTCGATCGGCTCGGTCAGGGCGACCGGGTAGGCGCCCTGCGCCTGGGTGCCCTGGACGACGGCCCGGCCGGGGGCGATCGTGGCGGTCATGCTGTCGTCCTGGGCGGTGAGGTCGAAGCCGGAGACGCGGGACGCGCCGTTGGACGAGCCCGGCAGGACGCCGCCGCGGCTGGTCGTCGCCGAGGTGGGGGTCAGGGCTCCGAGCGAGACGTGCCGGGTGTCCTCACGGGACTGGCCGTCGGGGGAGAGCCATCCGGAGCGCAGGGGCATGGGGGACTCCTTTCGGGGAGGTCGAGGTCAGGAGCTCGGGTCGACGCGGAGGAAGAGGTTGTCGAACTCGCAGGTGACCGAGGCGCTGCTGGAGCGGTGCATGGCGGTCACCGCGTACTCGGCGCCGGCGACGAGCCCGTAGATCCGGAACAGCGTCGAGACGGAGCTGGCGACGGGACCCCCGTGGACGGCCGCGTACTCGTCGTTCGCGGCGATGATCACGGTGCCGCTCCGGGTGAGCTGCGGGGTCATGAAGGCGGTGGCGGTGCTGCTCTCCTTGGTCACCATCCTGGCGCCGAAGCCGAGCAGGATCGCCCCGGTGGGCGGGGCGGTGAAGGTGAGGGTCAGCGCCGAGACGGCGGTGTCGGCGAGGGCCGCCGTGTACGTCGTCGACGCGGTGGTCCCGGCGTCGAGGGAGCCGGTGTACGCCGGCGGCGCCACCGCCGACTGCCACGCGGAGCCGTTCCAGCGCTGGAGGACACCGTTGGCGGACTCGCGGTACTGGCCGGTGTAGCCGCCGGTGGTCAGCGAACCGGCGGGGGCGATGCCGCCGACGCCCTTCGGGTAGGGCACCCAGGCCGAACCGTCCCAGCGTTGCAGCGTGCTGTTGATGTCCCGGTAGTGGCCGGGGTAGCCACCGGGGGCGGTGTCGTCGGAGCGGGTCGGCAGGATGCCGCCGATGGCGACGGTGGTGGGGCGCAGGTCGACGCGTGCGTCGTCCCAGTCGATGCCGCCGTTGCCGGCGGTGACGTTCGCGCCGACCGCGACGGTGAACAGGACCAGGGAGACGTCCGGGGCGGCGGGCGCGACCGGCTCGGCGGCCGGGGTGCCCCGCACGATCTCCACCACGGCCTGCGAACGGCCGGAGCTGTCGTAGGCGTGGTCGTAGACGCGCAGCACCACCAGGTCGATGCGGCCGTACTGGGAGTCGCCGTCGGCGAAGGTGAGCGGCACCGGTTCGGTGACGGCCACCGGGTAGGCGCCCCGGGCGACCGTGGACTGGATCACCGCCCGGCCCACGCCCACGGTGGCGGTCATGGCGCCGGTCGTGCCGGCCAGCCACAGGCCGGTGACCCGGTACTGGCCGCCGTCGGAGCCGGGCAGGACACCGGAGCGTCCCTTGGCGTCGGTCACCGGGGTGACGGCGCCGACCTGGGTGACCCGGGTGTCCTCCCGGGTCTGGCCGTCCGGGGACAGCCAGGCGGAACGTGCGTTCATGGCGGTTCCTTCGGCAGGTCAGGGGTCAGGAGGCGGACTCGTAGGTGCCGTGGATCGACAGCACGTCCCCGGTGGCCCAGGTGAACGGGAAGCCCTTGTCCCAGAAGGCGTTGCCGATCTTCATGGAGTCGCGCAGGTTGCGGACGACACCGCCGTTGTTGGTCGACAGCAGCCCGCTGCCCGGGTACATCAGGCCCTCGGAGGAGTCGAAACCGAGCACGGTCAGCACCCGGCCGTCCACCTTCCAGGAGCCCGTGGCGAGCGCGGTGGCCGGCGGGGTCGGCAGGGAGAAGCTCCAGTTGCCGTTGGTGGCCTGGGCCGACAGGTTGGTCGTGGAGCCGATCCGGAGGTAGATCCGGACGTGCACGAGCGTGCCCATCTTCACGTACGAGCCGGCGACGAGGCCGTTGCCGATGCTCGGCGCGGTCCCGGTGTCGGCGCGCCACACGGGCGTGTAGTCCGTCCACTTCGGCTCCACCTGGTGCGACACCCACGTCGAGCCGTTCCAGCGCTGGAGCGCGCCGCCGGAGCTGTCGCGGTACTGACCGGTGTAGCTCGCCGTGACGGTGCCGGCCGGGGCGATGCCGCCCAGCGCGCTCGGGTACGACACCCACGCCGAGCCGTCCCAGCGCTGGAGTGCCCCGCCGGAGTCGCGGTACTGGCCCGGGTAGGCGCCGTTGCCGGTATCGCCGACGACCGGCAGGATGCCGCCGAGGGCGACGGTGGGCGTGCGCAGGTCCAGGGCGTCGTTGTTCCAGTTGATGCCGCCGTTGCCGGCGCTGACCCCGGCCCGCACCCGGACCCGGTAGATCGGCAGCGCGATGTCCGGCAGGGCGGGCTCCACCGGGGTGGTGTCCGGCTCGCCCGGGACGATCTCCAGGGCGGCCTTGGTGAAGCCGGACTCGTCGTACAGGTCGTCGTAGATCTTCAGGACGACCATGTCGTAGCGGTCCTGTGCCTGGCCGTCGGCGAAGGCGAGGGGCAGCGGCTCGGCGAGCGCGACCGGGTAGGCGCCCTGGCCGCTGTCGGCCTGGATGATCGCCCGGCCCTCGTGGACGGTGGCGGACATGGTGCCCGCGTGGCCCTCCATCCAGAAGCCCGACAGACGGTACTGGCCGTCGTAGGAACCGGGGAGGATGCCGGACCGGACTTGCAGGGGGTTGACCGGGGTGGTGGCGCCGATCTGGGTCAGACGGGTGTCCTCGCGGGTCTGGCCGGTCTCGGCCACCCATGAGCTGCGCAGGTTCACTGGGGTTCTCCTCGGAGGTTGGGTCGGCTGGCGGGGACGGTCACCACTCGGCGTCGCGCCAGCGGACCGTCATGCGGGCGCCCGTGTCGTACGTGTCGGGCCGGAACGCCAGCTGGGCGCGGCCCGGTTCGAAGGCGAACAGCTCCTCGGGGCTGCTGTCGGCGGCGGCGGTGTTGCGGCGGGACGCGGTGCCGTTGAGGGTGACCGTGCCCGCGGCGGTGTCGACGACGAGTTCGTCGCCGGCGGTGAGCGTGATCTGGTAGCGCAGCCGGCGGCCGGAGGCGCGGTCGGTCACCGTCGGGTTGGTGCACGGCCCGGTGAAACCGATCAGCGGGTGGGTGGGCGCGGAGCCGGCGTTGTCGGCGTTCACATCGCCGGTGGAGGACGTCTGGCCCCAGTACAGGGGCCAGGTCAGCGGCCAGCTCAGGCCGCTCTCCGGCTGCGGGGCGCCGGTGACGGCGGTCTGCTCGGTGACGGAGTAGCGGCGCGGGTCGGTGGCGTGCCACTGCACGGACGCCCGGGAGACGCCCTGTGTGGTGTACGTCCGGTCGGCGGCCAGCACCCGCTGGCTGACCCGGGCCCGCACGGCCAGGGTCTCGCCGTGCAGGCGCACCGCCAGCCAGCGTTCGGAGTCGCCGAGCAGCAGCGCCTGGCGCAGGGCGCGCATGGCGCTGAGCGAGGACTCGGTCCCGCTCTGCGGCGGCACGGTCCACACCGTGGCGCCGACCTTGCGGGGCTTGGCGTAGCGGGCGCCGGGCCAGGCGCCGTGCGCGGTGGGGTGGTCGGCGTCGGAGGAGTCGTACTCCGGCAGGTCCTCCCAGCCGGCCAGACCGCCGCGGTCGATCTCGTACGGGGTGCCGGGGCCCATCAGCAGTCCGGCCCACTGCATCTGCCCGTCGCGGGTGATGAGTGAGCCGGGGGGAAGGTCCTCGGTGTATGCGGTTGTCGTCTCGGCCATGGGGCCTCACCTCACTGTCATGTGCAGGCGTGAGCGGATGCGAGGAAGAGCAGGTCTTCCGCGGTGCCTCGGGCGCCGGCGCCCCGGCTCTCGTGGAACTCCTTGATGTGGTGGCGTTGCCGGCGGGCCGTGGTCGCCCGCCGCTGCTGGACGAGGGCGTGTCGGCGCTCCAGGTCGCTCAGCGGCAGCACCCGGCCGGCCCGGCGGGAGGCGCCCGGTACGGCGATGCCTCCCTCGGCGAGCATCGGGATCTTGTCCAGGTCGAAGCCGAACTTCTTGCCGAAGAAGCTGAAGCTGAGGCTGTTGAGCTTGTCGATGACCCAGTTGCAGAACGCGATCACGCCGTTGACCGGGCCCTTGATCACGCCGGCGACGGTCTGGGCGCCGGTGGTGACGAACCCGCCCATCGCGTTCAGGGTCCTGGAGGTGGCCTCCTTGACCCGGGTGAACATCCGCGGGACGTCCTGGGTGATCCACGTCAGCACCGGCCTGACCCGGTCCTTGAAGCCCCGCCAGATCGACGACACCCTGCCGCTGAGGGCGCGGGTGTCGCCGGTGGTGAGCGCCCTCAGGACGGCGAACCCGGTGCCGACGAGGGTGCCGATGCCCGTCAGGGCGGTGGTGAAGATCCCCAGGTAGCCGGTGACGTACGTGTTCACCGCGCTCGCGATGCCCTTGAGCAGCGGGGACATGACGGTCAGGTAGCCCTCGACGTACTTCAGTACGAGGCCGGCGAGCTGCCGCATCAGCCGTTGCCCGGTCTCGGAGTTGAGCGCGAGGTCGAGCAGCCAGCCGGCGACGGGGAGGAGCAGGCCGGTGACGAAGCCGATGGGGTTGGCTCGGGTGAGGCCGTTGATGACGAGCATGACGCCCGCGCCGATGGTCATGGCGGTGCCGAAGGCGCCCATCAGGTCGCCGACGACGCCGGAGGCCTCGATGAGCGCGCCGACGACGGCGAAGACACCGCCGAGGGCGGACTTGAGCCTGCCGAGCGCGGTGGTGGAGCGTTTGGCCCTGCCGCCCACCGCCTTGATCCCGGGGGCGGCGGTGGCGGCGGTGCGGCCGACGCGGCCGACGGAGCGGGCGGCGGCGTCGGCGTTGCCCTTGATCCGTTGCAGGGCCGTGCCGGCCTGGTCGACGCCGGGGCGGACACCGTCGACGGCGGTGGCGGCGGCCTTGACGCGGTCGGTGAACGAACGCACGGTCGCGTGGGTCTGCTCGACCGTGCTCCGGAAGGACCGCAGGACGGGCGCGCTCCTGTGGAACGCGTTGCGCAGGTTGCCGGCGCCCGCGGCGACGGCGGCACTCATCCGCGTGCCTTCGCCAGGAACATCAGGGCGTCCGCCGTCCGCTGCGGGCTGCTGGTCTCGGCCGCGTAGTAGTGCTCGATGTGCAGCGCGCGGCCGCCCGACCCGGTGGTTCCGGCATACGGCGAGCCCTGGGCGGCGGCCCGCCGCAGCAGCCGGTCCAGCTTGCTCAGCGGCAGCACCGCCTCCGCCTCACCGGCCTCGGCGAGGATCGCCGGGACACCGCCGGAGCGGGGCATGACGACACCGCCCGCCGCGAGGGCGGGGATCTTCGGCAGGCTGACGCCGAAGGACTTGCCGCCGACGCCGGGGACCCATCCCGGGATCGACACCTTGATGCCGTTCAGGGCGCCGATCGCGCGGTTGATGATGCCGATGACCCCGTTGATGGGTCCCTTCACCGCGCTCTTGATGCCGTCGAAGGCGCGGCCCGCGATGCCCTTCAGGCCGCCCCAGATGCTGGACAGCTTGTCCTTGACGGCGCGGAAGGCGTTCGGGATCGCCGACTTGACCCAGTTGACGACCGGGGAGATGACGGCCTTGATGCCCTTCCAGACGTTGGAGACGACCGTCTTGATCGCCTTCAGCGCCGTGCTGATGACCTTCTTCCAGATGTCGACGTAGGTCTTGATGACGGTGGCGACGGCCTTGACGACCTTCGAGACGGCCGTCTTGATGCCGTTCCAGACCGATTTGATCAGCTTGGCGGCGTTCTTCATGATCGGCCCGATGGCCTTCATGACGCTGCTGATCACGGACTTGATCGCGGAGAAGGCCGTCTTGAGGACCCTCTGCATGGTCTTCGACTGGGTCGCCATCTCGACGACCTTCTGGATGAGCGGCATGAGCAGGTCCATGAGCATGCCGAAGAAGTTGCCCTTCATCGACTTGTTCATCTTGTCCTGGCCCTTGGCCGCCCTGGTCGCCCCCGACTCGTACTTGCCGAGGTTCTTGCCGGCGGTGGAACCGGTCCGGCCGGCCTTGGCGATGGACTTCTCGGCCTGGTCGGACGCGGTCTTGAGGTCCTTGAGCTCCTTCTCGGAGCCCTGCGCGGCGGTCTTCAGCGCCTTCAGCTGGGTCGCTCCGGACTTGCCGGCGCTGCCGACCCCCTTGGCCGCCGACGCGGCGCCGGCGGCCTTCGACTTGAAGTCCTGCAGGGAGCCGGACGCCTTCTTCAGTGAACTAACGAGACTCATGGCACACCTCCTTCGGGCGGAACGGGGTCATCAGGCGGTGCCGCCGGCGAGGGAGCCGGCGGCGGCACCGAACCCGTTGGACAGCGCCACGAACTTCGTCCGGAGCGTCTCGGCGGTCTCGGCGAGGTTGGTCGCCGCCGACTGCACGGCGCGCAGGTCCGCGGCCTTGGGGAGCTTCGTGGGGTCGTACTTGTCGAGCTTCGTGTTGAGCTCGCCGATGGCGGAGGCGGTGTTCGAGATGGTGGTGGCGGGGCTCGGCGTGAGCTTGGCCTTGAGCGCTCCCACGGCCTTGGCGATCCCGTTGATCGCCCGCGGGGACTTCATCCCGCTGATCGCGCTGTTGAATTCCCTGATCTTCGGGCTGATGCTGTTGAGCGCGGTCTGGAGGGCGGCGAGCTTTTCCGGGGTGAGGTTCGTGGGATTGATGGAGACGGCCTGGGAGGCTTCCGTCTCGGCCCGCGTCATCCGGGTCGGCCTGCCGGTCTGTGGGCTGATGCTCCATACCTTGCCGGTCAGCCTTTCCCAGATCAGGTTGAGCATCTTGCCGTAGTTGAGAACCCTGTCCTTGAGGAAGGCGAGCGTGGCTCCCACCGCCACGATGATCAGGGTGAGGGTGTCCACCTGCTTGAACGCCTCGAAGACGTCCTTCAGGCCGACGGCCTCCAGCAGGGCTTCCCAGACCGTCTTCTGCTCGTCCTTGCCTTTCTTGATCGCCTCCTTGAGTTCGTCCTTCACGGCGTTCAGTTCCGCGTTGGTCACATTGTTCTTGGATTTGACATGGGTGCTCAGCGTGGTTTTCACCGTGCTGATTTCGTCCTTGATCTCGGCGATCTTGTCAAGGACGTCGGAGTCCGAACCGGTGGCCATTTTCACCTCGTCAGGAATGAGGGAGGGGTGGTGCGACGTGCCTCGGTGCATCTCTGTGTCTCGGCTTGCCTCGGTGCTTTTTTCGGGCATGCCGAAGAGCCCAGGGCTGCGTTTCCCGAGCGGCGGAGGGAAAAGGCGGGCCTGAGCGCTGTGGTTCCGTGGTCTGGGAGAGACGGCCGAAGGGCGTCGCGGTGACGGTCGGGGGAGGAGCCGATACGTCCCGCGGCGCTGGGGTGTGCTGTGCGGGTGCGGGGCCGACTACCGCCTGCCGTGCGGGTGCGGGTGCGGGTGCGGGTGCCGGGCCGGCCGGCCTTCCGTGGTGGTGCCCGAGCCGGCTACGGCCGGCTGCTGCGGTGCGTCCGGCGGGCCTCCGTCAGCGCGTCCGACCACCCCGCCGCGTAGGCCCGCGACTCCCGGGCGAGCAGTTCTTCGTACACCCGGTCGAGCAGGGCCTCGCCGTCGGGGGCCGTGGTGTGCAGGAGATGGGCGAGGCGGGTGTAGGTGTCGATCGGCTGCTTCGGGGAGTCGCTGGTGCCAGTCGCCATGTCGGGCCTGCTTTCCGGTCTGTCCGCTGGGCTGTGGTGCAGATGGCGCTCCTGGGGTGTGCGAAGCGCCTGTTCGAACTAGTGTACGAGTAATCCGGTGGTGTCGTTCCGTGTTTGCCGAGGACTCTCCGTGGTCCCGCGGTCCGGACCTGCGGCGATGCAGGGTGCACTGGCAGTTGTGCAAGGTTCGTGGAGCAGGACCCCGCCGTTCTCCCGTCGAGGGATCGGCCCGGCGACGCGGGGGCCGCCGGGCACGAGCGGGGGCGCCGGGGCCGCCCCGCGGTCAGGCGAAGAACCGGGCCAGCTGCATCGCGGAGGGCGCCGAGCCGTCCGGGGCACCGCCCGGTGCGCCCGGCCCGGCACGGGTGCCCGGCGCGGTGCCGTCCGCGGCCCCGTCCGTGCCGTCCGTGGCATCGGCCCTCTCCGGCGACCCGTCACCCGGACGGGGCACCGGCACCGGAGGCTCCGGCTGGTCGCTCTCCTCCGAGTTGACGCACGCGAACATCCAGTTGCCCGCCGCCAGATGGTCCACCACGGCGGCGAGCAGATGGTCCGTCACCGACCACTCGGCGGCCTCCCCGTGCAGGTCCCGGTTGAGGGCGCTGTCCCGTGGCAGGTGCTGGATGAGCACCGCGAGCCGCCGCGCGGAGAGGCGGTCCCGGTGCCAGTCGAGCAGGTCGATGCCGTAGTAGCGGAGCAGATCCGCTTCGAGGGCCTCGGCGTGTTCGTCGACGAACCCGACGAGGCTCAGCCTTCCCCCAGGCCGAGCCCGGTCTCCTTGCCGTAGGCCTCCAGGATGGCGGCGATGTCCTGCATGGTGACCTCGTGCCGCTCGAAGCGGGCGAACTGCTGCTCGCCCATGAGCAGCCCGAGCAGCCCGTCCACGTCATTGTCGTCGAGCTTGCGCAGCGCCTTCGCGGTGGCGCGGGTCAGTTCCGTGGGCAGGGTGAAGCTCTCGCCGTCGAGCTGGAACGACCAGGTGCGGCCGAGGGCTTCCAGGCGCTGGGCGCGGGCGGCGTTGACGTCGAAACGGGTCATGGTGATGGGTACTCCTCGAAGTCCGTGAAGTCTTGGGGTGGGGAAGGAAGGAGCGGGGCCGGGGCGGGGCGGCTGGGACCGCCCCGCCCCGAGTGGGTCAGGACGCGGCGTACGACGGGTCCTTCATCAGGAAGCTGGCGAGCGCCGACTTGCCGGGGGTGGCCATCGCCGTGAAGGTGATGCCGAGCTGGGCCGCCGACTTGCGGGCCAGCTTGATGTCGTCGGCCGCCGTGACCTGGCCGCGCGGGATGCCGAAGCGGTAGGTCACGCCGTTGGTCGCCGGGTCGCCGCCGGCGCGGACGTCCGTGAACTCCAGGCCGAGCGCGCGGACGTCGGCGTACGGGCGGTCGGCGACGTCGTAGCGGTAGACGCCGGTGGCGGCACCCTCGGCGACGACGTCGTTGCCGCCCATGAAGAACGGCAGGGTGTCCTCGTTGAACTGGAGCAGCGAGAACTTCAGGGTCAGGTCCCGGTCCGAGTACACGAAGTGCACCGGGCTGACGGCCTGCCACACGTCCACCGGCTCCAGCTTGTCCTTCTTGCTGAAGGTGACGCCCTCGCCGGTGGTGAAGCCGAGGTTCGTCCAGCCGGCCCAGTCGGTGGCGGTGTCGTTGGAGAAGGTCGCCGGGATGTCGGTGCCGGCGTCGGCGACGTAGAGACGGCCGACTCCGGCGATGCGGATCTCGGAGGAGTTGGTGCCTGCCATGGATGGTTCTCCTTGTGTAGGGGTGGTGGTGCGGGGTGCGTTCCCGGGTGTTCCGGGTACGGCGAAGGCCCCGCCGTACGGGACGGGCGGGGCCTTCGGTCTGTGGGGCGCGGCGCACGGGCGGTCCGGGCCGCGCGGAGGCGCGTCAGTAGACGTCGATGAACACCTTGAGCACGGTCACGTAGCGGTTGGCCGCGCCGTAGAGGTAGTCGGGCAGCCAGCGCGGGCCGTCCTGCTCCTCCACCTCGGTGACGAGGTTGGTGCCGTGGCGCCGGCCGGCCGCGGCCATCAGCGCGCGGCGGGCGGAGTTGGCCAGGACGTGCGCGGCCTGCTTGGTCGGGCCGTACACCTCCAGCTCGATCAGCGGCTGGTCGACGTGGAGTTCGCCGACCCAGGCGCCGCCGCGCCGGTTGACGAGCACGGCGGCGGTCGTGCCGTCGAAGTCCGACGGCGGCTCGACGGTGACGAGCGCCGTGGAGAGGGCCGAGTCGGCCTCCAGGATGTCGACGACCAGGGCCTCGACGTCCGGGAAGGCGCTCGGTGGGGTGGGTGTGGTCATGCCGGGTCACCTCGCCGGGAAGGAAGGGGGAAGACCACCGGGCGGGCGCCGCGCGGGGGCGGTCAGGGGAGGCGCGTGGCGCCTCGGCCCGGCGTACGGCGACGGGTGCGGCCCGTGTCGCGGGCACAGCTCCGCCG